>CAWAPF010000007.1:0-62740 GCA_963783895.1 uncultured Trueperaceae bacterium | reverse complement strand
GTTCTCGAGGAGGTGGGTGGACCGATGGCGGACGGGGGCGCCGGGGCCGGGGGCGCCGGGGCCGGGGGCGTCGTGGCCGGGAGCGCCGTGGCCGGCAGCGTCGTGGCCGCGCAGCGTGGCTGCCAGCGTGGCCGGCTACGCCGTCGGCGCGCTCGACACGCTCGCCTTCCACGCCCGCGTCCGGGCGCAGTGGTTGCCGCCCCTGCAACGCCGCTACCCCGATCCGGGCGGCGACCCGCAGCGCTGGACGCCCGATCAGCGCCTGATGCACCTGCTGCACCATCCCGACAAGGCCTTCCCCGCCGGTTTGCCCGAGGCGCTGCGCCCCTTCCCGTCGCATCTGCACGTCGACCTCCTCCCGCCCGCCCAGGGCCGCGGCCTCGGTCGGGCGCTGATGGAACGCCTGCTGGCGGTACTGCGCCGCGACGGCTCCCGCGGCGTGCACCTGGGCGTGGCCGCGGCCAACGTGCGCGCGATCGGCTTCTACGAACACCTCGGATTCAGGCCGCTCCTCGAGGAGCGCGAGGCACGCGTGGTGTGGATGGGCCACCCGCTACGCTGAGGGCGCAGCGCCGCTATGCTGGGCCGTGCCGCCCCCCGGGCGCACTTTCCGGAGCGGCCGAAGATGCCTCCGGGCACAGAGGAGCCTCACCGTGGCCGAGCACCACCTCGACGACAGCGTCGTCCACGCCTTCTGGGATCGCGACCATCCCGCGCGGCTGGAGATCGCCTCGGGGGACACCGTCACCTTCATATGCAAGGACGCCAGCGACGCCCAGGTGACGCCGGCGTCGAACGCGGACGCCTACGCGACCTTCGACGCCTCACGGGCGCACGCCCTGACCGGGCCGGTCTTCGTGGCCGGCGCGGAGCCCGGCGACACGCTCGAGGTCGAGATCCTCGAGCTGGAGCATCACGGCTGGGGCTGGACCGCGTTCAAGCCCCGCGGCATCGGACTCATCCCCGACGAGTTCGACGCCCCCTACCTGCAGCACTGGACGCTGGACGGCGACACCTGCCGCTTCCGCGACTCCGAGGAGGTGGCCGTGCCCTTCGAGCCTTTCTGCGGGGTGATGGGCGTGGCGCCGGCCGAAGCCGGCCGGCTGATCACCGCACCTCCACGCGCCAACGCCGGCAACATCGACATCCGCGGGCTGACCGTGGGCGCCACCGGCTACTTCCCGGTGCTGGCGCCGGGCGCGCTCTTCTCCACCGGCGACTGCCACGCCGCGCAGGGCGACGGCGAGGTATGCGGGACGGGCATCGAAGCGCCGATGACGGTGACCCTGCGCTTCCACGTACGCAAGGACCTGGCCGTGCGCGAGCTGCAGTTCACCACGCCCAGCCCCCTCACCCGCGCCGACAGCGCCGGCTACTTCGCCACCACCGCACACGGCCCCGACCTCTATGAGAACGCCCGCACGGCGGTCCGCGACATGGTGGCCTGGCTGGCGGGCAACCACGGTCTGACGCGCGAGAAGGCGTACGTGCTGTGCAGCGTTGCGGCCGACCTGAAGATCAGCGAGGTGGTCGACGCCCCCAACTGGATCGTGTCGTGCTATCTGCCGTTGAGCGTGCTGGGTGCCCGCGTCGATGGCCGGGCTCGACCAGAGGGGTCCGTCGCCGGCGTGCCGAGCGCCCGTCGTTCCAGCTCCAGCAGGTAGCGCTTGCGCCACAGACCGCCGCCGTAGCCCACCAGCTTCCCGTCGCTGCCGATGACGCGGTGGCAGGGGACGACGATGGCCAGCCGGTTGTCGCCGTTGGCCCGGGCCACGGCACGCACCGCCTTGGGCGCGCCGATACGAGCGGGCCTGCTCGCCGTAGCTCCGGGTGGAGCCGTAGGGCACGGTGCGGAGCTCCTGCCAGACGCGCTCCTGGAACTCCGTGCCGAGCGTGAGCAGCGGCGTCTCGAAGGTGCGCAGCTCGCCCTGGAAGTACGCCTCGAGCTCCCGCTCGAGCGCCCGGCCGACGTCGTTCGGACCCGGCACGAAGGCGCCGTCGAGCCGCTTCGCGAGGCGCTTGAGCTGCGTCTGAAGCATCGGACGGTCGGTGAACTCGAGCAGGCACACGGCGTCGTCGGTGGTGCCGAGCAGCATGGGGCCGAGCGGCGTCGCCACCCGCGAGACGTGCACGAGCTGCGCGTCGCGACTCGCGCTGGCGGTGCGGCCGGTGACGGCACGGAGCGCCTCCTGGAAGCCGCTGAGCGAGTCGAAGCCGTTGTCGAAGGCGGCGTGGACGACCGGCGCCCCGTCGGCGAGCTCGTGGATGGCCTTGGCCAGCCGGCGGCCGCGCTGGTAGGCGTGGAAGGTCATGCCGTGATGCTTCTTGAACCAGCGCCGGACCCAGCCGGGGTCGAGCCCGCGCTGGCGCAGGTCGCCGTCGCGCAGCCGGCGGCCGGGGTCGGCCTCCAGTTCTTCGAGCAGGCGCTGGATCGCGTCGGGCGTGGCGCCTGCGGGCTCCAACGGGTGGCAGCGCTGACAGGGGCGGTAGCCGCTGGAGAGCGCTTCGCGGGCGGTACCGAAGAACTCGACGTTCTCGGGCTTGGGCTTGCGGGCCGGGCAGGAGGGCCGGCAGAAGATACCGGTGGTGCGCACGGCCGTGAAGAACACGCCATCGAGGGAGGCGTCGCGGTCCAGCATGGCCCGCACCATCGCGTCGCGCGGGGGGAGCTCGGCCGCCCGGCGCCCCGGGAAGGCGGGGACGGGCAAGTCCAGCACGCTCTGGCTCATGGCCGCACTCTACGCGTACCGCGACCCGGGAGCCACCGGAGAATGGGCACCGAACTCGACCGGCGCACTCGAGCCACGCACTCGCCCGGCGCACGCGGCTGCGGCTCTAGCTCGTCGAGCCAGGAGCGCAGCACCTCGCGCGGCGTGCCGGCCACCATGCGGGGAGTGCCGCCGACGTCCGCCGTCGACGTCCGCCGTCGGGCTGCCTCGGTGCGCGGCCTGCGCTCCCAATCCCTTGACCGAGACAGGTCTGATAGTCTACTCTATCGTTCATGTCAACCACCTCGGCGCCCGCGCCGGCCCGCGAGAAGGCGAGCGGCCGTCACGGCACCGACGCCATCCTCCGCGCCGCCGCCGACCTGGCCCGCGAGCACGGCGACGCCTTCACCATGGAGCAGCTCGAGCACTCCACGGGCCTGTCGCGGGCCACGCTCTACCGCCGCGTGGGCAGCAAGCGGGCGGTACTGGAGCGGCTCGCCGCGAAGGGTGAGGTGCCGGCACCAGAGCGCGAAGAGCGCGCGAACGCGCATCCTCGCCGCAGCGCGCCGAGTGGTGGCCGAGCGTGGCGTCGCCGGTGCCACCATGGAGCGCGTGGCCGAGGAGGCAGGGGTGGGCGTCGCCACCGTGTACCGGCACTTCGGAGGGCGGGAGAAGCTTCTCGAGGCGTTCATGCGGGCCACGGCCGGGCGAGCTCGCGTGCGCCAGCTCGTCGAGCACGCTGACGGCGACCTGCGCACCGACCTGACCGCGATCGCACGGGGTGCGCTCACGTTGTTCGCCGACAACCGCGACCTGATGCGGGTCCTCCTCGGCGGCACGGCCGAGGAGCTCGACGTGTTGCGCGTCCTCAAGGGTTCCTCCGACCGCACCCTGGACCGCCTCGCCGCGCTGTTCGAGCGCGAGGCCGGGGGCGGGCGGCTGACGCCATCGACCCCACCGCGCCGGCTCGCGCTCGCCTTCGCGGGGATGCTGCTCGCCTTCGCCGTCATCGGCCCCGAGCACTACGGCATCGCCGCGGACGAACCGGACGCGCTGGCTGCCCTCGCCGTGCGCCTGTTCCTCGACGGGGCGGCGACCTAGCATGGCCGAGGACCGCGCGATCTCCTCGCCCACCGAGCACGGCGCCGTGCGTCGTCGGCCTCGGCGATCTCGCGGCCGACGACCTGGCCCGCGCCGGGGGCAAGGGCGCCAATCTGGGCGAGCTGACCCGCGCCGGCCTGCCGGTGCCACCCGGATTCTGCGTGACGACGGCCGCCTACCGCGCCTTCCTGGCTTCGGCCCCGGAAGCCGGAGCGCGCCTGGACGCGCTGGCCGCCCTCGCGCCGGACGATGCCGACGGGGCCCGCGCCGCGGGCGAGCGACTACGCGAGGCCATGGAGGCGGCGCCGGTGCCCGACGATCTCGCGCGCGAGATCGAGGCCGCCTGGCGGCGCGCGGGCACCGAGCACGCCTACGCCGTGCGCTCGAGCGCCACGGCCGAGGACCTGCCGGGCGCGTCGTTCGCCGGGCAACAGGACACCTACCTCAATGTCGGCGGGGAGGACGCCCTGCTCGACGCAGTGCGTCGCTGCTGGGCGTCGCTGTTCACCGAGCGGGCCATCCTCTACCGCGCGCGCAACGGCTTCGATCATCGCGAGGTGGCGCTGGCCGTGATCGTGCAGCGGATGGTCGACGCCGACGTCGCCGGCATCCTGTTCACCGCCGATCCGGTCTCCGGCGACCGGCGCACCACCGTCATCGACGCCGGCTTCGGGCTGGGCGAAGCGCTGGTGTCGGGCGTCGTCTCGGCCGACCGCTTCCGCGTCGACCGCCGCAGCGGCACCATCGTGGAGCGGCACATCGCCGACAAGGTCCTCGAGATCGTGCCGGCAGCCGGGGGCGGGATCGAGCGGCGCGCCCTGCAGGACGGAGAGCGCGGAGCCCCGTCGCTCGACGATGCCCGGGTCCTGGAGCTGGCGGAACTCGGCGAGCGCATCGAGGCGCACTTCGGAACGCCCCAGGACGTCGAGTGGGCCTACGCGGACGGCGCGCTCTACGCCTTGCAGGCCAGGCCCATCACCTCGCTCTACCCGCTGCCCGATCCGCGCCCGACCGACGGCGGCCTGCACGTCTACTTCAGCTTCGCCCACGCGCAGGGCCTGCTCGAGCCGATGTCGCCGATGGGCCTGTCGCTCTGGCGGCTGATGCTGCCCTTCGGACAGGCCGGGCGACGGGGAGAACCCCTACCTGGCGATCGCCGGCGGCCGCATGTATCTCGACCTGTCACCGACGCTGCGCAACCCGCTGGGCCGGCGCGCGATCCCCACGGTGCTGGCCAACGCCGACCCGCTCGCCCCCGACGCCCTGCGCATCCTCGCGTCACAACCGTCGTTCCAACGGCACGGCGAGCGCACGAGCTGGGGCGCGATGCGCCGGACCTTCGCGCCTGTGGCGTACGGAGCGCTGGCGTGGTTGACGTGGCGGCCGCTCGACGCGGCGCCGAAGACGGCCAGGCGGAGCGTCGAGGCCTTCCTGGAGCGCGCCGATGCCCGGCTCGAGGCCGCTCCCGAAGGGCTCAGATCGCCTCCGGTCCGCGCGGCACGTGCTCACCACGGTGTTCATGGAGGGTGCCTGGAAGCTGCCGCCCTTCATCGCCGGCGGCATCGTCGGCCACCACCTGCTGAAGCGCTGGGCGCCGGCCGGACACGCGGAGGACGTGGCGGCGGTAGCGCGCGGCCTGCGCGCACAACGTCACCACCGAGATGGACCTGCGGGTCGGCGACCTGGCGGACGTCGCCCGCGGCCACCCCGAGCTGGTGGCGGCGCTCACCCGCTCGGATGCGAACGCCGACGAGCGGCTCGAACGCGCCGCCGGCCTCCCGGGCGCCGACGCCTTCCGCTCGGCGTTCGCCGCCTTCCTGGACGACTACGGCATGCGCGGGCCCGCCGAGATCGACATCGCCCGGCCGCGCTGGCGCGACGATGCCACCTCCTTGCTGGGCATGGTGAGCGCGAACCTCGTGCACGAGCAGGGCGGCAGCCACCGCGCGCATCACGCCGCCCTCGCCCGGACCGGGGACGAGGCCGTCACCCGGCTGGCGCGCGCCGCCCGCCGCGGACCCTGGGGCTGGCTGCGTGGGCCGGTGGTGGCGCGCCTGGCGCGTGCGGCGCGCATCCTGCCAGCGCTACGCGAGCACCCCAAGTTCCTGCTGGTGCAGACGCTCGAACGCGTGCGCCCGATCCTGCTCGCGGCAGGGGCGTCGCTCGTGCGGGCCGGCAGGCTGGAACACGCCGACGACGTGTGGTGGCTGACGTTCCCGGAGCTCGAGGCCGCCCTGGCAGGAGATCCCCCGGGCACCGGCTCGGCGTCGGCCCATGATCCCGAGCCAGCCGCCGGCGACCTTCGATCCACGGTCGAGCGACGCAAACGCGACCAGGAGCGCTACGCCCGCCTGGTCCCGCCGCGCCTCGTGACCAGCGACGGGCTCGTGCCCACGTTGAGCCGCCACTCCGGCGACCTGCCGCCGGGCGCCCTGCCGGGAAGCGCGGTGTCGCCGGGCGTGGTGGAGGGACGCGCGCGCGTGGTGCTCGACCCCGCCCACGCCGGCCTGCAACCGGGCGAGATCCTGGTGGCACCCTTCACCGACCCGGGCTGGACGCCGCTGTTCACCCAGGCCGGCGGCCTGGTGATGGAGGTGGGCGGCCTCATGACCCACGGTTCGGTCGTGGCGCGCGAGTATGGCCTGCCCGCCGTCGTCGGCGTGGAGGGGGCCACAACGCGCATCGTCACCGGCCAGCGGGTGCGCGTGCACGGCGACGAGGGTTACGTCGAGCTGCTCGAGGACGGCGACGCCAAGGCCTGACCGAGCGGCCAGCGCCGCCAGCGCCTTCGGGGTGTTCCGGCGGGCAAGCGACGAGCACCTCGCCATGCAGGCAGCGCTCGATGTTAGACGAGCATGAAGCCCATGCACCCCTCATCCTCACATCGAACCCCGTCCACGACGATATCGAAACGGCTGTCATCATGAAGTTTGACAGCTGTCCAGCTTGCGCTTGACACCCCCCAACCCCTCCCCTATGCTCCGGCTGTCGGGACCGGGTCCGCATCGTTGCGCCCGCTCCCCACACCGACACGAGTCTCCCGCGCATCCGCGCGTTCGGAACCGAGGTTCCCATGAAACAACCTTCCAAGCACAATCCGGATCCCGCCAGTCTACGGCGTGTTCTCCGCCCCGGCCCCAGGCCGTGGTTCCGGCGGCCTCCGGCATCCGGCCAGGACCCCGCGCAGCGTGCGGACACCGGCAAGCTGGACGCAGGCCAGGCGCCCGATGCGCCGCTTGATTTCGAGCGCCTCGTGACCCGCTATGTGCGGCTGTCCAAGCTCCGGGACAGGGCCCTGGCCGAGACCCACGTCGGCGAAGACGCCCTCTCGGTCGGTGATGCGTTGAAGGCGACACAGCACTTCGCCTCCAGCGAGCACTACCAGCGTCGCGCTCGAGAGCTGGAGTCCGCCATCGAGCACGAGCTCGAACGGCTGGCGCTGGAGCACGCGCGCGGCCTCGAGCAGGCGGCCGAAGCCCTGAGGACCGCTCGGCAGCGCCTCTACGGTTCCCCCGACACGCACACGCGGCCCGAGTTCGCCTAGAAGCTCCCGAACGAGCACGACCACCCCCACAGGTCGCCGAGCACGGCGGTGAACCCGACGCCTTGCCCATCACGAAGCTCAAGTCGGGGCCGCTCGGCGGCGACCAGCAGCTCGGCTGACCGCCGACGGCAAGCGCCTTGTGAAGCTTGCCACACCCTCATCGTCGGCACGCGGGGCAGCCGTCGTCATCGCGTCCTGCACCCGATGTCGTACCGCCCGTCGACCCCCTCCGTTTAGATTTCTCATCGTTCACGTCCGACGCGGGCCTAGCTTCGTATCGACGAGAGCGATCTCGTCCCCGGAAGCGATGAGACCCGTTCCGAATATCTCGGGCGCCTGGAGCGGGTGGAGCGAGTGGCGCAAACGGCCGGGGCGACCCTTCCCTTCCCATCCGTCGTGACCCCGATCCAAGGACGAACGTGACCTTCGCGCACCTGGCCGGTCGGTGTGGTGGACGATGGGAGCGTGGCGGATGCAAGCACAGGGCAGGACCTCCAGGCATGAAACGCGCTCGAGGCGGAGCGCCCTCGTGGCTCTGATCGCCGCTCTCGTGCTCTCGCTGCTGGGCGGCTGCACCACCGCGCCCGGCCCTGCCGGCAGCGCCTCGAGCGGCCGACCACCACGGCGGTGCAGGCCTTCTACTACCCCTGGTACGGCAACCCCGCCAACGACCCAGGCACGCCCGGCACCAACGCCGCCGGCTGGCGCCACTGGCAACAGAACAACCACACCCCGCCCGACGACCTCGGCACCAACTTCTACCCGGAGCTCGGACCCTACAGCAGCACCAGCGCGACCACCCTCGACCAGCACATGCAGTGGATGGCGCGACGCCGGCATCGGCGTCGCCATCATGAGCTGGTGGGGCCAAGGATCGTGGGAGGACCACCACCTCCCCGCCATCCTGAACGCCGCCGCGCCCACGGCGTCAAGATCGCCTTCCACATCGAGCCCTACACCGGCCGCACCCCCACCTCGGTCGCCGCCGACATCGCCTACCTCGACGACCACTACGGCTCGTCACCCGGCGTTCCTCCGCGTGTCGCGCCCCACCACCTACGGCCCCAGCACCGCGCCGCGCGGCGTGTTCTACCTCTTCGACGTGCTAGCGTCGGGCACGCTCGCGCGATGGAAGAGCGCCATGGACGGGCTCCACAGCAGCCCCCACGACGCCCTCGTGCTCGGCCAGCGCGTCTCGCACCAACCCCATCGACGACGCCCACTTCGACGGCGTCTACACCTACGACGCCTACGCGGTCGACCCCACCTCCTTCCTCACCTACGCGCCGGTCATCGCCGCCAGCGGCGGCATCTTCGCGCCCAGCGTCGGCCCCGGCTACGACGAGCGCCGCGCCATCGCCGGCAGCACCCGCTACGTCTCGCGCGACAGCGGCCACCGCTACGACACGCTTCTGGCAAAACGCCATCGACTCCGGCGCCCCCTGGATCACCATCACCTCGTTCAACGAATGGCACGAAGGCACCCAGATCGAACCCGCAATCCCCAAAACCATCCCCGGCTACACCTACAGCGACTACATCGGCGCCTACAGCACCACCCCCACCAACGCCCCCATGGCCTACCTCGACCGCACCCGCACTGGGTGAACGTCTTCCTCGGCCAGGCTCCGCCACCCCCGCCCTCGGTGAGCGTGACGATCGACCCCAGCAGCGCCGCTGCACGACCGGCGGCAGCACCAGCTTCAGCGCCACGGTCACCAACGCCTCGGACACCTCGTGACCTGGCGCCGACGGCGGCAGCGTGAGCGGCAGCGGGACCACCGTCACCTACACCGCACCGGGAGCGCCGGCAGCTATCACCTCACCGCGACCAGCGTTGCCGAAGCTCCAGGCGCGACCGCCACGCGTGACGTGAGCGCGCCCTCCGCCCCCGGCAGCACCGTCACCATCGCGGCGGCCGGCGACATCGCCTGCGACCCCGCCTCGGGCAGCTTCAACGGCGGCGCCGGCACGAGCACGTCCTGCCACATGGAGGCCACCTCCGACCTGCTGCTGGCCATCGCGCCCGACGCGGTGCTGACGCTGGGCGACAACCAGTACGAGAACGGCGCCCTCCGCCGTACCAGGCCTCCTACGATCCGACCTGGGGACGCCTCAAGAGCATCACCAAGCCCGTCGCCCGGCAACCACGAGTACCTCACCAGCGGCGCCAGCCGGCTACTTCGGCTACTTCGGCTGCGGCGGCCGGCGACCCGTCCAAGGGCTACTACAGCTTCGACCTCGGCGCCTGGCACCTGATCTCGCTCAACTCCAACTGCTCGCGAGGCCGGCGGCTGCGGCGCGGGCTCGCCGCAGGAGGACGTGGCTGCGCGCGGACCTGGCGGCCCACCCGACGGCCTGCACGCTGGCCTACTGGCACCACCCGCGCTTCAGCTCCGGCGAGCACGGCAGCACAGCGTCGATGAGCGGCACTGTGGCAGGCGCTGCAGCGACGGCGGCGCCGAGATCGTGCTGTCGGGGCACGACCACGACTACGAGCGCTTCGCGCCGCAGGACGCCGCACGGCGACGCTCGACGCCGCCCACGGCATCCGTGCAGTTCGTGGTCGGGACCGGCGGCAAGAACGCACTACCCGATCCGGCGCCGATCCATCGCCAACAGCGAGGTGCACAACGACGACACCTTCGGCGTGCTGAGCTTGACGCTGAGGCCGACGGGCTACGACTGGCGCTTCGTGCCCGAGCCCGGCAAGACCTACACCGACAGCGGCAGCGCGAGCTGCCATTGAGGCGGCGCGCCGGCAGCGCGCGCGCCCCTCCGCTCTTGATCGGCCGACGGCCCCGCCGACTGCTTACGATGCCAGCCTACCGCCCGCGCCCTATCGGCTCATACATCTAACACGCCCCCACAAGCGCAGCAGCGCCAAACAGCACCCAAACACACCACAACCCAATCGCAGCAATCCTGGCGAACTAGCACCAAGAAGCAGCAAAGCACAACACCGCCAGCGCTCAGTGTCAAGGGAGAAGAGCGACACAGGCGAGAGGCCCGCCTCACCCGCAACACCGGCACACCACTCGCCACCCCCACTCGCTCGCCATCCCGCTCACCCCCCCGCGCGCACCCCCCATCTCGCAATCACACGCCTCGCACACACACCCGAGCGCGCCGAGCGCACACAACCGACAGCGCCCAGCACACCCCACGCGCGCCCCACAGCAGCACGCCCGCCGCACCCACCAACCCTCACCTCCACACCCTCCAACACACCACACACACAACACTCCACGGCACGCATCGCAACCCAACACACGCCAACACAACCACAAGCGCAACAAGCACAAACAATCAAATCGCTCTCACGCAAACTCGATCGCAGGCGCAGCAGCCCAGGCACAAACAAAACCACAACACACAGCAACTCAACACCACAAGCACCCGCCCCACCATGGCGCACCGCGCGCTCTCGGCGCCCACACCCTCGGCGCAGCGCCACGGGCAACGGCAGCAACCCGCACCCGCCGCCCTCTCACCTCTCATCATCGCGCGCTCGCATCGCGCGCGCACGCCCCGCCACCCCCATCTCACTCCCTCTCATCATCCCCCACCCCCACCTCCTCTCACACCCCAGACCCCAGCCCATCACCCACTCCCGCCTCCCAGCAACTCACCACCCCCCCCTATCACCCTCACTACACCATCATCAAACACCCCACGCTGCAATTCGAGACCCGCGGCGCAGCACCCACTCACTCACCCGCAGCCAATACGCTCGCTCCGGCGCACAGCGCGCCCCACACCTCCCCTCCACCCACACCCCCCCCCACCCCCCAACCACCTCACATCCACGCCCTACGCTGTGCGCTCGCTGCCCGCTGACAGTTCTGCTGTCCGCGCTGGCGTTCGCGTCGGAGGTCGCGGGTTCGCGTGCGCTCCACGCACCGACCGCTCGCCCGTCCTCCGCGGCGTCACGGCAGCGTACATCGAGTCAACGGGCACCCCGGTCTGATCCGCGTTCGTGCCTACTTCGGGTCGCGCTCATTGGTATCGACGGCCTCCGCTTCGCCGCTCCATCGCCTGACCATCTTCGCTCCTATCTTGCGAGATCGGCGCCGGGCATCGACTCCATCCGCCGCCCAGGGAGCCTCCGAGTCACTGCGATGACCCGTTGGCAGCAACTTCGCACATCATCCGCCCCAAGCCTTCCGCATCTCGCTGCCGCCCACGTCGGCTACTTGTTCAACTCATCAAGAACACCTCGTCGCCTCGCTGATCAGCATGTCGAGCTGACCCGGAGAGCCAGCTCATCGCCAACGCGACCTATCGTCCGCTGTCGACGTTCATGCAGTCGCCTGATCTCTCCGGCTCTGCTTCCCGCTCTCCAAGTTCAGCCAGAATCTGGAAAGAAAGCTCCAGTCGGTCGTCAAAGCTCAAAAAGTCTCCAAGCGCTTCGGCGAGCTCACCGTCCTCTCAGACGTTACCTTCGACGTGCCCAAGAGCCGTGTGTGTCTCGGCCGAAGCGAGTCGGCAAGAGCACGAGCTTCGCTGCATCAATGGCCTGGAGGAGATCAACAGCGCAAGCTCGAGGGCTCAGACGCCATGCCGCTGAACCGAAGGAGCTGCGCGCATGCGGTCGAGTGCAGGTTCCAGAGTTACAACCTGTTCCCTCACACGTGAGGAGAACGTCATGATGCACCGCGCATCGTCAAGAGCTCCAACGCGCCGAGCCCGCCAACCGCCCACCACGTGCTCGACCAGGTCGGTCTGGGCGACAAGCGCAACGCCATGCCCGAGCAGCTCTCCGGCGGTCAGCAGCAGCGCGTTGCGATCGCGCGCTCGCTGGCGATGCAGCCACGGCTCATGCTCTTCGACGAGGTCACCTCCGCGCTCGACCCCGAGCTGACGGGCGAGGTGCTGCGCGTCATTGGCTCTCTGGCCCGCGAGGGCATGACCATGGTGTTGGTGACGCACGAGATGGGGTTCGCGAAGAACGTCGCCAACGAAGTGCTGTTCATGCACAAGGGCGAGATCTGGGAGTCGGGTCCGCCCGAGCACCTTTTCAGCGCGCCCGAGACACCGGAGCTGCAGCAGTTCCTGAAGCCGGTGAGCTGCGAGAGTGAGCGTGCACCGCAAACGGGTCACCCTCGACGATCTGGCGCGCCACGCCGGCGTGTCCCGCTCCACCGTCTCGCTCGTCCTGCGCGGCAGCTCTCTGCCGGCCCCCGCCACTCGCGAGCGGTGCTCGAAGCCGTGCAGCGCTCGGTTACGTCTACAACCGGGGTGCGCCTCGCTGCGCCTCAACCAGACGCTGCTCGTCGGCGTCGTGATCGGCGACATCACCAACCCCTTCTTCGCCGATATGGTTGCCGGCGCCCAGCGCGTGCTGGACGAAGCCGATCGCGTGCTTCTGCTGGTCAACACGGGCGAGTCCCTCGAAGCGCAGCAGCGCTACCTCTCTCGCCTTCGCGAGCACGGTGTCGACGGGCTCATCCTGAGCGCCGCCGCCGGCACCGATGCCGTCTTCCTCGACACCGTGCGGCAGGCCGGAACGCCCATCGTCGAAGTGCTTCGACACGTCGCGGGCAGCGATAGCGACTTCGTCGGCATCGACTTCGACGGCGCCGCCGTGCACGGCCACGGAGCACCTCATCGATCTCGGCCACCGGCGATCGCCTTCATCGGCGGCGACCTGCCCGCACTCCGCCACCGACAGCGCCACGCCGGCTTCAAGCGCACCATGGAGCGCCACGGGCTAGACGCCGAGCGCATCGTCCCCTGCCCGGTCACGCGCGGTGCCGGCTACCAGGCCATCCGCGATCTTCTATCGCGAACCCGAGCCGCCCACCGCAGCGGTGGCCTACAACGACCGTGTCGCTCTGGGCATCATCGCCGGCCTCACCGACGACGGCCTTACCGTCGGCCGCGACTTCGCTCTGGTCGGCTTCGACGATCTCGAGCAGGCGGTTCTCTCTCGACCCGCGCTCACCACCGATCGCCACACAGCCGCAAACCGTCGGTCAGGAGGCGGCGCAGACTCCTTGATCGCCCGCCTGCAGCAACCCGACGACCCGCCCGAACCCGCTACGTCCCCACGCGACTGATCGTCCGCGACAGTTGCGGCGCCAAGCTGAAAGGGTTTGCCACCGATGGATCCGAGCGACCGAGCAAGCCTGAGCTCCTCCTCCTCACCCGCCTGTCGTCGGAAGCCAGCATGGAGGCGCTCGAACGGCGACTACACCTGCCACCACCTGTGGCAGGTGGACCAAGCCGAGCACGACGCCTTCCTCGCCCGCGTCGCACCGCGTGTGCGCGGCGCCGTGACCAACGGCGTCGTCGGCATGGCGGGGCGCTCATGCGGCGCCTTGCCAGCACTGGAGATCGTAACCGTCTTCGGTGTGGGCGTCGACGCCGTCGACCTGGAGACCGCGCGCGCAGCGAGGCGTGCGCGTCACCAACACCCCCGACGTGCTCACCGACGACGTCGCCGATCTGGCGATGGCGCTGCTGCTGGCTGCCATCCGCCGGGTGTGCGCGCTCGACCGCTTCGTGCGCGCCGGCGCCTGGGAGAAGGCAAAGGACCTCGTGGCACCGCACAGCCTGCGAGGCAAGAGCGTGGGCATCTACGGCTTCGGGCGCATCGGTCGTGCAGTAGCGCGAGCGCCTGGCGCCCTTCGGCGTCGAATCTCCGCTACTATCCAGCCACGGCCCGTCGAAGGCACTGAGTGCCTCGGGCGGGTCCCTGCTCGCGCTGGCCGAGACAAGCGACTACCTGGTGGTGTGCGCCGCAGCCAACCAACAGACACGCGGGGCCATCGACGCCAGGTGCTCGAAGCGCTCGGGCGCTCCGGCGTGCTCGTCAACGTCGCCCGCGGCTCCATCGTCGACGAAGCCGACTCTCATCGCAGCGCTAACGTCCGGCACGCTCGGCGACGCCGCGCTCGACGTGTTCGACGACGAACCGCACGTGCCAGCAGCCGCTCCTGCAGCTCGACACCGTCACCCTCACGCCTCACGTCGCCAGCATGACCGTGGAGACGCGCGACGCCATGGGGAAACTGGTCCTGGAAAACCTGCGGCGCACTTCGCAGGGGAAGCGCCTCCCACTGCAGTTGGATAGGCAGCGCGTCCTTCACGCGGGGGCGGGAGCGTACTGTCAGGGCGCCACCCGTAGTCCCGCGGGCTGCGCTGCACCACAGCGGTGGCGTAGCGAAGGGCCGGACCAACGGCGTCCGCGTTCGTGGCCCCGCGCGCCAGAGCCGCAACGTACGCCGCGTTGAAGCAGTCGCCCGCCCCGACGCTGTCGGCGACGAGCACGCGTGGCGGCGTCCGGGTCGTGATCTCACCATGCTCCAGCCAGCTCGCGCCCTCGGCTCCGCGCTTGACGATCACGCGCGCGCCGTAGCGCTGCAGGCGGTCGACGGCGTCCTCGAGACGTGCCGCCGCCGACCAGCCCAGGGCTTCGGCCTCGTTGGGCAGCACGCGGTCGATCGACGGCAACAGCGCGTCGAGCTCCTGCCGCACGGCGTCCGTGAACCCTCCGCTGGGCCAGCCGCTGTCGAACAGCACCCGGTGCCCGGCCTCCCGCGCGCGCCGCATCAGCGCCATCGCCCCCCCGTGCCGCAGCGGCGGCAGCAGGAAGTAGCCGCATACCAGCACCATCCCCGGCTCCGAGCTCTCCAGTTCCCGGGCGACGCCTTCGAGGTCCAGCTCCGCCAGGTGCCCCAGGTAGGTGAAGAAGGTGCGTTCGCCGTCGGGGTGGGTCACGCCCACCGAGTACGCCGTGGCGGCAGGCACGATCTCGAGCTGCGCGCCGGCCGGCCCCAGCTCGGCGCGCAGGCGCGCGCCGAAGGCGTCGTCGCCGATGCGGGCGTGCAACCGGAAGGGCGCGCCCAGCGCCTGCAGCGCCATCGCCGCAACCCCGGCTGCCCCGCCGACCCGCACCTCCTGACGCTCCACGATGCGCTCGGTACCGGCCTGGGGCCAGGGCTCCACCGGACCCATCACGATGTCGAGATTGACGTTGCCGATCAGGTGGACGGGAAGCCGCCGCAGGCGCCGCGGCGCCATGGCCCATGGCGCCACCGTCGACGTCGCCACGGTCGCTCACTCCTCCCGCGTCACCTTCTCCGAACGCAGCGGCACCCCCGGCGTGATCCCCCGCGCCTCGGCCAGCGCCACGGCCAGCCGCTGCGCGGTCACCGCCATCGGCAGCACGGCGGCGAGCTCGTCTGACGCCGGCAGCGCTACGGACACGACCGCAGCCGCCTTCGCCGGCGCTCCGCCGGCATCGAGCAGCACCGTGGGGCTGCCCGCCTCCGACAGCTCCGACGCGAAGTTCCGGACCAGCTCGCCCGGTCCCCCCTGGGCGGCCAGCGCCACCACGCCCAGGCGCCTGCCCGCCGCCTCCTTGGGGCCGTGGCGGAACTGCGCGGCTTCGAGGGCCGCGCACGGCACGCGCGTGAGCTCCATCAACAGCAGCGCCACGTACTCGGCCAGGCCGTGCAGAGGGCCGCGGCCCGTGACGAACACGGCGTCGACCCCCTGCAGCGCCGCGCGTGCCGCGTCCAGCGCCTCCAGCGGCGCCAGCGCCGGGGCCAGCGTGTCCGACAGGCCGCGCACGTCCACCTTCACGCCCAGGCGTCCGGCAAGCCCGTAGAGCGCCGCCAGGGTGGTCGTGAACGACCGGGTGGCGGCGTAGGCACGCTCCGGACCGCCCGGGATGATGGCGGCGCCGAAGCGCCCGAGCGGGCTGGCCGCGTCCAGGGTCAGGGCGTGCACGCCGTCCCGGTCGCGCGCCAGCATCCTCTCGATCTCGACCGACGCGCCCGACTGGCTGATCAGGAGCAGCGGCCGCACCGCCAGCGCCTCGCCGTAGTGCAGCAGCTCCGAGGTCGGCAGCGCCCAGGCGCGAAGACCCTTCTCCCGGAGCAGCTCCGCCAGGATCATGCCGGCATGGAGCGACGCGCCCATGCCCGTCACCAGCAGCTCCCCCGACGCACGCACGTCCGCCGCCAGCGCGTCGAGCTGCCAGGCCAGGGCGCCGTCGCGCAGCGTCATGGCGACGGCCTCCTGTTGGCCGGCGATCTCGCGCCGCAACGCGGCGCTCAGCTCCATCTCCCGGGCTCGTCGATCCACGGTCACCCCTTCACGCTACCGGCCGTGAGGCCGGCGATGAGGTAGCGCTGCAACGCGAACGCCAGGATGAGCGGCGGAAGCGCCGCGACGATCCCCCCGGCAGCCATCAGACCGTAATCGACGGCATGGCGTGAGGTGAACTCGCTGATGGCCACCGGCAGCGTCTTGGCCGCCACCGACGACGTGAAGATCAGCGCGTAGAGGAACTCGTCCCAGGCGAGGATCACCCCGAACAGCACGGCGGTGATGACGCCCGGAAGCGACAGCGGCAGCGTCACGCGCCGAAGCGCCCCCACCCGGGTCGCGCCGTCGATCATCGCGGACTCCTCCAGCTCCACCGGGATCGAGTCGAAGAAGCCCTTCAGGATCCACGTCAGGAAGGGCGTCAGGAACGAGGTGTAGACGAGCGCCAGGCCGATCACCGTGTTGAGCATCCCGAGGCGGCTGAGGATCAGGTAGATGGGCAGCAGGATCGCCACGGGCGGTGTCATGTAGGTCGCCAGCATGAGGTAGAGCAGCCCCGTGCGGCTACGGCTCGGAAAGCGCGACAGCGCGTAGGCACCGAGCATCCCGGCGACCAGGCTGATGGACGTGGCGATGCCGGCGACGAACGCGCTGTTGCGCAGCGCGAAGCGGAACTCGCGCCCGTCCGCGCCGAAGAAGATCGTCTGGTAGCGCTCCCAGGTCGCGTGTGGCGGGATCCAGTCGCAGCGGCCGCTGCAAGAGGTCGGCGAGCGGCGCGATGCTGGAGATGAGCAACCACACGAACGGCGCCAGGATGAACGCCGCCAGCAAGACGGCCCCGAGGTAGGTCAGTACCGCTTCGAGCCCGGCGCGGCGCCTGCGGGCGCCGCGGGCACGGCCGGCGGCGCTCATGCTCGCCCGGCTCATCCCGCCACCCCGCGCGACTGCAGCAGCCGGATGTAGATCCCCACGAAGACCATGATCAACGCCACGGTCAGGAACGCGTCGGCTGCGGCCGTGCCGAGCTTCAGGAAGCTGAACGCCTCCTGGTAGACCATGAACGACAGCGTCTTGGTGGAGCTGGCCGGCCCGCCGCCTGTCATGACATAGATGATGTCGAACACCTTCAGCGCCTCCACCGTGCGCAACACCAGCGCCACCAGAAGCGCCGGACGGATGCCTGGCAGGGTGATGAAGCGCATGCGCTGGAAGCCACTGGCGCCGTCGACGCGCGCAGCGTCGTGAAGCTCGACCGGGATGGTCTGCAGCGCCGCCAGCACCAGCAGCGCGACCAGCGTGAAGTTCTTCCACACGTCGGCCACGATGATCATGTTCATGGCCAGGCCGGGGGTGCCGAGCCAGGTGCGGTAGCCGGGCAGCACGTGGAGCTGCGTGAGCAGCGCGTTGAGCGCGCCGTACTCGGGATTGTAGATCCAGCGCCACATCACCGCGTTGACCACCGTCGGCAGCGCCAGCGGCAGGATCAGCAGAGCGCGCAGGAAGCGCTGACCCAGGAAGGCGCGGTTGAGGAACAGCGCCACGGCCACTCCCAGGACCAGCTCCAACCCGATCGAGCCGACCGTGAAGTGCAGCGTGTGCCCGATAGCGGCGCGAAATTCCTGCGTCTGGAAGGCATGAAGATAGTTGGCAAGACCCAGGAAGGTACGGGTCTTGCCGAGAAGCGGTGCGTTGAAGAACCCCAGGTAGAAGGTGCGGAAGAACGGATAGCCGACGACGCCGCCAACCACCACCAGGGCGGGGAGCAGCAACATCCACGGCAACGCCGCCCGACGCAACCCCCAGCTCCTACGAGCGGGAGTGCGCCGGGGGCGAGCCGGGACTTCAGGAAGATCGGCCACGAGTTCGTACTTTCCGAGTCCTGGAGGCGTGCGTCCGTTCGACGCGCGGCCTCAATCGAGGTTGTTCTGCGTGACCTGCTTGGCGGTGTTGTCGAGAGCCTCCTGCGGCGACGCCTGGTTCAGGAGTGCGCGGTGGATGTCGGTCTGCAACCAGGTGCTGAACTGAGGGTACTGGATGAGCAGCGGGCGCGGGTACATGGCGGCCAGCGACTGCTTGGCGGCCGCGATCAGCGACTCCTGCCCCTGGGCCACGGCCGGGTTGTCGTACGACGCCTTCCAGATCGGCAGCGACAGCTTGGCGTACTTCTCCTGCACCGGCTGGCTGGTCAGGTACTCGATGTACTGGTAGGCCTCGTTGGGGTGCATCGAGCCCGTGGTGATGCCCAGCCCCATGGAGCCGTTGACGGCCGAGACCTGCGAGTGGGTGCCGTCGCCGGGTGCCGGGACGACGTCCACCTGGCCCGCCACCTGCGACTCCTTGGGGTCGTTGGCGAGGTTGTACATGTAGGTCCAGTTCAGCGCGAAGGCCGCCTGGCCCGACGAGAAGATGCGGCGCACGTCCTCTTCCAACGACTCGGTGGAGGCCGGGTTGGAGAGCCCCTGATCGAGGGACTGCTTCATGAACTGCAGCGCCTGCAGGCCGCCGTCGGAATTGAACACCGGCTGGCCCATGTCGAAGAAGCTGCCGCCGTAGGCCGACAGGAGGGTGGTGTAGTCGCAGATGATGGCCTCGGCCTGGCCCCAGCTCCACACGATCGGGTACTGCACGATGCCCGCGTCCTTGATCTTCTTGGACTGATCGAGCAACTCCTGCCAGGTGGTCGGCGGCGCCATGATGCCCGCCTTCTGGAGCATGTCCTTGTTGTAGAACAGGTACTTGGTGTCGAGGATCCACGGGATGCCGTAGTAGTGGTTGTCGTAGGTGACGGTCGTCCAGGCACCCGGAACGACCTGGTCGATCATCGACTGCGACAGACGATCCGTGATGTCCACCAGGACGTTGTTCTTCGCGAACTCGGCGGGCCAGATGACGTCGAAGAGCACCACGTCGTAGCCACCGCCGCCGGCCGCGGCCGCGGTGATGATCTTGTTGTGCAGCGCCTCGTAGGAGACGAACTCGATGTCGACCTTGACGCCGGGGTGTTGCTGCTCGAAGTCGGCGGTCATGCTGCGGACGTCGGAGTCGCTGTAGGCCGCCTGCTGCATGAACAGCGCCCGCAGCGTGACGTCCTGAGCGACGGCCATCCCGATGAGACCGGCGAGCAGTAGCGCCAGCACGATACGGATACGTGGCATACCTTCTCCTTCGGTGATTCCGCGGTGCGCATCCGTGGCGCGAACGCCTCCGCTGCGCATGTCGCGTGGCTGCGGTCGAACGGTTCGGGCCCACCGGCCGCCCTCCGTGCTCGACCCCAATGCTGACAGCCCGCTTTCGCCCCGCGTGGCGCGGGCCTCCGGCCCCCGCCGCGTGCGAACACTCCGCCTCGCCGATCACCTCCTTCACACCCCTCGACGACGCTCTACACGCCCGGCCCAGGATCACGCCTCCGGCCGGAACGGGCGTACGACGCGTGCACGCCCCCAACCGGTCGCGCGGTCACGGCCCACACGGGCTCGCTCGCGGGACGAAGGCGATGCCTGCCGAGGCAGCACGCGCATCGACGACCGTTCGTGCACTCGCCCCAGTGATAGACCCGGACGACCGTCATCACCAAGGGACATTCGGCTGCTCGCCCGGCTTCGAGCCGCGCAGGGGACGCCCGTCCCTGTGCGCGCGCCCGGCCGCGAGGCTACGGTCGAGAGCGAGCGTCGACGGCGCTGGAGCGCTCGCGTCGAGGCGCCCGGCGATTCCGCGCCACAGCTGCGCGGCGAAGGAGCCCGACGTGACGCGACCCCTACGCCCGTCCCTCATCCTGGTGGGCCTCGCCCTGCTGACGAGCTCGGTCCTGGCGCAGTCCCCGCGCGACGTGGAGGTGCGCTTCGCCAGCGCCGGCGCCACCCTCGCCGGTACCCTCACGCTGCCGCCGGGACCCGGCCCCCATCCGGCCGTGATCCTCATCAGCGGCAGCGGTCCGCAGGAGCGCGATAGCGCCATCCCCGGCATCGACGGCTACCGGCCGTTCGCCGAGATCGCCTCCGCCCTCCCGGGCGCCGGCATCGCCGTGCTGCGCTACGACGACCGCGGCGCGGGCGCCTCCACCGGTGTCAACCTCACGGCTACCACCGGCGACCTCGCCGACGACGCACAGGCCGCGCTGCGCTTCGTGCAACGCCGCCCCGACATCGACCCGCTGCAGGTCGGCCTGGTGGGGCACAGCGAAGGCGCGCTGATCGCGCCCATGCTCGCCGCGCGCGACCCCGGCGTAGCCTTCTTCGTGGCGCTGGCGCCGCCCGTGGCCGAGCCCATCGAGGGGCTCGTGATGCAGGAACGGCGCATGCTGGAGGCAGCCGGCACGCCTCCGGGGCAGGTGGCCGGGACCGTCGCGACGACGCGCAGGATGCTCGAGCTCAACGTCGCATCGGATTGGGGGGCGCTCGAGGCGTTGCTGCGCTCCACCGCGAAGGCGCAGCTCGAAGCGATGCCCGCGCAGCGGCGTGCCGCCTTCGGCGATGACGTCGACGCTGCGCTGGACGCGCTCGTGGCCCCCGCCATGGCCCAGCAACGAACCTGGATGCACTGGTTCGTGACCCACGATCCCGCGCCCTACTGGCGCGCCGTTCGGGTGCCGGCACTGGCCGTCTTCGGCGATCACGACGTGCAGGTCGACCTGGCCCAGCACCGCGGCGCGCTGCAAGGCCTCAAAGCCTCGGCCGGGCTCGAGCAGGTGGACATCGCCACCATCGCCGGCGCCAACCACCTGTTCCTGAAGGCCAGGACCGGCGGCGTCCAGGAGTACGGGGAGCTCGACCCGAAGCTCATGCCCGAGTTGCTCGACGCCCTCCGCGGTTGGACCCTCGAGCACGTGTCGCTGCCCTCGTCCAGCTAGGGCCGCAGCCAACCCCTCCATCTCCGTTCAACGTCTCCGTTCCGGGGCCGCGCCGTATTCGGCGCGGCCCCGGAACGCGCAGCTCGGTGCGCCGGCACCGCGAACCGCAGAGCCGTGCGGACGCCCCGCCGGTGCTACCGTGGGCCATCCACAACCGAAGGGGGTGGCGACGCTGGACTCCTGCTCCTACGTGTTCCTGTTCGTTGCGCTGTTCGATGCCCCGCCGGTCGTCCTCGGCGACCGGAGGCTGACAGCGCCGGCGCGCCGCGACGCCCGGCCGGTGCCGGGCGTGCCGGCGCGCCGGACCGGGGCCGATCGGGCCCCGGGAGGGGAGGAAGCATGCACGGACGCTCGTACGCACGCCACGCGCGCCGCTGGTGGGGGATCCTCGCCGCCCCGGCGGTCCTGATCGGCCTCTCGGCCTGCTCGACGGGCGGAGGCGGGGGTGGCGCGACCGTGTGCAGCACCACCGGCCAGGGAACGCTCGCAGGTCACCGTCAGCGCGGCGGGCGGCGTCACGCCGGACGTACGGATCACCGGCCCGGGCAGCTACCAGTCGACGCTCCACGCCAGCCAGCACGCTCCCCAACCTGGCCGCGGGAACGTACCTGGTGGAGACGCTGCGGGTCGCGCAGCCGGCGGCAGCGGGCGCCCTCGTGGGCGCCGCCTACGGGGCCGACAGCCAGCCCGTCGTGAGTGCCTGCGTCCGTGACGGCCAGACCGCCACCGATCACCCGCAGCTACCTCAAGCAGTCGGGATCCGAGCGGCTGTGGGCCGGCAACGAGATCGGCGGGGCCGTGGTCGGCTTCGCGGCGACGGCCCTGTCGGCCGGCGGCACGCAGCCGGCGGCCGCCGTCGTCGACCTGACGGGCTCGACGCTCAACACCACCTACGGCTTCCAGCTCGCCTTCGGGCCGCACGGGGACCTGTGGGTATCCGATCCCATCGGGCGGACCCGAACGTCGCCGGGCCAGCTCCTGGTGTTCGACCAGGCCAGGCTGGCTGAGCTCCGGCAAACCCACGCCCGACCTCATCGTCCGGGCCGCTGCCTTCGACGGCCCGGGCCAGCTCGCCTTCGACTCCGCCGGCGAACCTCTACGTCCTCAACCGCAACGCCGACCAGATCCTCGAGTACACCGCCGCGCAGGTGCGGCAGCTCCTGCTCGACGGCGGCACGGTGACGACGGCGCCGGCGTACACCTACACGGGCACCGTGCTGGTCGACCCCGTGGCGATGGCCTTCGATCACGTCCGGCAACCTGTGGGTGGTCGTCGACGACGCGGCGGTGGCACCCCGTCGACGTCCAGCTCGTGCGCTACGACGCCACGAGCCTCGGCAGCGGAGGGGCGCTCACGCCCGGCTACCGGATCCGCGGCACGAGCGGCGCGGAGATCATCGGCTACACCGGGCTCGCCTTCGACGCCACCGGCAACCTGTGGGTGGTGGGCGGCGGCACCTACCGCTATGCCCAGGGCGTTCTGGGCGGTTCGGGCACGACAGACCTCGGTCCCGCGAACCGCCATCTCCGTCTTCGGCCATGGGCGGCGGCCCCGCCGCCGACGCCGACGCCATCGACGCCGCCGGGAACGTGTGGGTCTCGGGAGACCAGGGGCGGCTCGGCCGCTATCTCCTGGCGTCGAGCGCCGTCCAGGCGAGCTGGCTCACCTCGTCCGACCTCACCTATCCGATGGGGATCGCCTTCTACCCGTCGCCGCTGGCGGGTACCCTGCCGCTGCGTTAGCGGGTCCAGGCCCACACCACGCTCCCGGCCGGGGCCGCAGCCCGCGGGCACGAAGCCACTCTCCGGACCGAGCCTTCAGGACACTCGTGCCGATCGGATCCGGCGGGCGTATCAGTCCCTCGCCGTCGAACGGATACCCGTCGGCGTGGCGGTCCCCAGGGCGCCCGACGGCGGCGTGAACGCAGCCGCCTCCCCCCTATCCCGCGAGCTCCACCACCGTCGCCTCACCTTGCCCGACCCCGACGCATAGTGCGGCCAGCCCGTAGCGCATCGGGTGTCCGGCGCGCTGTCGCCGTCGCATCTCGTGCAGCAACGTCGTGAGGATGCGCGCGCCGGAGCAGCCCAACGGGTGGCCCAGCGCGATGGCGCCGCCGTTGACGTTGGTGATCGCCTCGCTCAGACCCAGCTCGCGCATCACGGCCAGCGCCTGCACCGCGAACGCCTCGTTGAGCTCCACCAGGTCGAGGTCCTCGACGCTCAGGCCGCTGCGCTCCAGCGCCTTGCGGGTCGCTCCGACCGGTCCCAGCCCCATCACCCTGGGGTCGATGCCGGCCGCGCCGGAGGCCAGCCAGCGCGCGATCGGTTCCACGCCCAGCTCCGCGGCGGTCTCCGCCGCCATCAGCACCAGTGCTGCGGCGCCGTCGTTCAGGCCGCTGGCGTTGCCCGCCGTGACGGTCCCGCCCTCTCGGAAGGCGGGACGCAGCTTGCCGAGCGCCTCCAGGTCGGTGTCGACGACGTAGCGGTCGCCCTCCCGCCGATAGCGGGGATGCTCGTCCACGTCGACGATCCGTGGCTCGCCGCGCCGGCGCGGGATGGTGACCGGCACGATCTCGTCGTCGAAGCGGCCGCCGTTGATGGCATCGACCGCGCGCCGGTGGCTCTGCAGCGCGAAAGCGTCCTGCTCCTCGCGGGTGATCTCGCCGCCCGTCACGACGCCTTCGCGGCTTCGCTCGTAGATGTTCTCGGCCGTCTCCCCCATCGCCTCCAGCGGGTACAGGGCCTCCAGCGCCGGGTTGGGATAGCGCCAGCCGAGCGTGGTGTCCCAGGCGGTGACGTTCCCCGACGGCCCGAAGGCGCGGGCGTTCTTCGGCAGCGAGTAGGGCGCGCGCGTCATGCTCTCCACCCCACCGGCCACGAACACGTCGCCCTCGCCCAGCGCGATGGCGCGCGCCGCCTGGTTGACGGCGTTGAGGCCGCTGGCGCAGAGACGGTTGAGGGTCACGCCAGCCACCGTGTCGGGCAAACCAGCCAGCAGCAGCGCCATGCGCGCCACGTTGCGGTTGTCTTCGCCGGCCTGGTTGGCGCAGCCCAGGTAGACCTCCTCGACGGCGTCCGCCGGCACGCCGGCCCGGGCCACCGCCTCCTTGATCGCGATGGCGGCCAGGTCGTCGGGCCGCACGTCGGAGAGCGCGCCGCGGATGCGCCCGATGGGCGTGCGCACGGCGCTGACGATCACCACTTCACGGCGGTCGCTGGGAGTGCTCATGTCCCCCTCCTCATACCCCACCGAGCCCTCTCACGGCCACCGCCGAGCCGTCTCCGCGCCAGCGCTTGGCAACGGCCCCGCGCGCGGGTCACGATGGCTCCACCTTCTCAGGAGGTGGCCATGTCGGAACCTGTCCTCCCGTTCGGTCCCGCCCTGCGAGCGATGGCGGCGCGCCCGTGAACCCGTTCTTCGCGTCCGCCCGCGAGCTCGCGGCGCTCTACCGTTCCGGCGAGACCACGCCGCTCGCCGTCACGGAGGCGCTCCTCGAACGGATCGCCGCGCTCGAGCCCGACCTCAACGCCTTCGCCCTGGTGCTCGCCGACGGCGCGCGCGCGCAGGCGGACCGCGCCACCCGGGCCCTTGCCGCCGGCGAGGACCGCGGCCCGCTCCACGGCGTTCCGGTGCTGGTGAAGGATCTCATGGCGGTGGAGGGCGCCCCGACCGGCTTCGGCTCGCGCGTCGGCCGCGTCGAGCGCGCCGAGCGCGACGCAGCGGTCGTCGCCCGCCTGCGGGAAGCCGGCGCCGTGCTGCTCGGCAAGACCAACCTTCTGGAGTACGCCTACGGCGCGGTGCATCCCGAGGTCGGCCCCACCCGCAACCCCCACGACCTGCAGCGCACCGCCGGAGGCTCCTCGGGCGGCAGCGCGGCTGCCGTCGCCGCGGGGCTCGCGCCGCTCGCGATCGGGACCGACACCGGCGGGTCGATCCGCATCCCGGCCTCGTACTGCGGCGTCTTCGGCCACAAGCCGAGCTACGGCCGCGTTCCCGTGGACGGCGTCTTCCCCCTGTCCTGGACGCTCGACCACGTCGGTCCACTGGCGCGATCGGCGGCCGACGTCGCCGATCTGTTGGCCGTGATGGCCGGCGGCCCGGGCATGGCTCCCGGACGCGCGACGCGTCGCGTCTCCGGCGTGCCCGGTAGCCGCGATCCGGACCGCCTGCGCGGCCTCCGCCTCGGCGTGCCCCGCGCCTACGTGGACGCCGTGGAGCTCGAGCCACCCGTGCGTGCCGCCCTGGACGCGGCCGAGCGGGCGCTGGTCCGGGCCGGCGCCGTCGTGGTCGACGCGCCGCTGGGCGAGCTGGAACACGCCAACGACGCGCTGCTCGACATCCTCTACCCCGAGGCGAGTGTGCTACACGAACAGTACATGCGTGACAACCCGTCGGGCTATGCCCCCGCTACGCGGGCCCAGCTCGACCTCGGGTTCACCGTGCCAGCCGTCCGCTACCTGCGCGCGCTCGACACGCGACGCTCGCTCATGGCCGAGTTCGACGGGCTTCTCGCGCACCTCGACGGTCTGCTCATGCCGGCGGTCAACACCGTCGCTCCGGCGGAGGATCCGGTCGTGAGCGGTGAGGAGGGCGCCACGGAGATGCACTTCAGCGGTCCCTTCAACGTCGTCGGCGCCCCCGCCATCGCGGTTCCATTCAATGCCACCGACGGCCTGCCGGTCGGCCTGCAACTCGTCGGGGTACGCGGCGAGGACGCGGCGCTGCTCGGGCTCGCCGACGCGCTTGCCGCCCTGGCGCCCGCAAACGCGTCGGCGCCTCCTCCCTTCGGGCCGGACGTGGCCACCCGCTAGCCGAGGTCGCCGACGGCTGCATCCCCATGCAATTGACGGCAACAAATCACCGTGTTATGGTCCGCCATCACAGTTCGCAGGGCGGTGAACGGAAGCGGGGACGGCCGACCTGTAGCTGGAGAACCCTTGGGAGGTAGGCATTGAAACGGCTCACCACGTTCGCCCTGGCCCTTCTGGCCACCCTGGTGCTCGGCACCACCTTCGCCCAGCAGCGCGGGGGACAGCTCGTCTTCGGTCGCTACGCGGACTCGCTCTTCCTCGATCCCGTCCTGAACGACGCCAACCTCGATATCTGGGTCCTCACCAACCTCTACGACCCGCTCCTGCAACCCACCGCCGATGGCAAGGACGTCAAGCCCGACCTGGCCACCGACTGGAGCTTCTCGAGCGACGGGATGACACTCACGCTGACCATGCGCGATGGCGCCAAGTTCGCCGACGGTAGCCCCATCACCGCCCAGGATGCCAAGTGGTCGCTCGACCGCGCCCGCAACCCCGACAACGGCATCTGGAACTTCACGCTCGCCGCCATCGATTCCATCGATACCAGCGGCAATCAGGTGATCATCCACCTCAAGCACCCCGACCCGACGATCATCCCGGCGCTGGCCATGTTCAACGCAGCCATCATGCCCGAGAAGCTGTTCGAGGCGGCCAAGGGCACGACGGACGCCGAGAAGGCCAAGGCCTTCGCCGAACACCCCATCGGCTCCGGTCCGTTCGTGCTCTCCGAGTGGAAGCGCGGCTCCTCCATGGTGCTGACGGCCAACCCTTACTACTGGGAGAAGGGCGCCGACGGCAAGGCGCTGCCCTACCTCGACAGCATCCGCTTCGAGATCGTGCCCGACGACGCCACGCGCATCCTCAAGCTGCAGTCGCGCGAGCTCGACGCCGCCGAGTTCATCCCGCTCTCGCGCGTCGGTGAGCTCCAGAACGACCCCAACATCGACATGAAGCTGTTCCCCTCCACGCAGGTCAACAGCGTTCTCATGAACAACCGTCCCGAGCTGCCCGACGGTACGCCCAACCCGCTGTCGAGCCTCCAGGTGCGGCAGGCGATCAACTACGCGACCAACAAGAAGGCGCTGATCCAGGTCGTCAACTTCGGCATCGGCAGCCCCATGCAGTCGTACATGTCGACCACCACCCCGTACTATGTGGCCACCCGGGGCTACGCCTACGACGTCGAGAAGGCCAAGTCGCTGCTTGCGCAGGCCGGTTATCCCAACGGCTTCACGGTCTCCGCGCTGGCGACCGCCGGCAGCCAGAACGACCTGGCGCTGCTGACGGCGCTGCAGAGCATGTGGGGCGACGTCGGCATCAAGCTCAAGATCGAGCAGCTCGACGCCGCCACCAAGACCGACCGCTACCGCAACAACAACTTCCAGATGCGCACCGCCGGCTGGACCAACGACATCAACGACCCCAGCGAGATCACCAGCTACTTCGCGGTCTACAAGAACATCCAGTCGCTGCACACCGGCTTCCAGAACGACCGCATCGACCAGCTGTTCGCGCAGTCGCAGGAGGAGCTCGACACCACCAAGCGCGCGGCCGAGTACAAGGAGATCCAGCAGATCTACATGGACGCCGCGCCCATCGTGTTCCTTTACGAGACGCCCTACCCGGTGGCGATCCGCAAGACCACCCAGGGGCTGACGCAGATCCCGCTCGGCAACTACATCTTCAAGACCGCCTACAAGACGAACTGATTCCGATGCTCCCTGGACCGCTCGCTCCGCGCGAGCGGTCCAGGCCTCCACGGCAGCGTCCCGACGCCACCGTGCACGGCCCTCGGAGGTCGCACACGTGAACCGCTGGCAGTACGTCCTCACCAGGATCCTGCAGATGATCCCGACGCTCCTGGTGATCATGATCCTGGTGTTCGCCATGGTCCGGCTGCTGCCGGGCGACCCCGCCGCCGCCATCCTGGGCGACCGCGTCACCGACGAGGCCGTCGCGCGCGTGCACAAGGAGCTCGGACTCGACAAGCCCCTCCCCGTCCAGTTCTGGTACTTCCTCGAGCGCGTAGCGCGGGGCGACCTCGGCACCAGCGTCAACCTCAAGGTCCCCGTCACCCAGCTCATCGCCAACCGATTGCCGGTCACGCTCTTCCTGACCCTCTACGCCGGGATCCTGGCCGCCGTGCTGTCGGTGCCTGCCGCCGTGCTCTCGGCCCTCCGGCGCGGCACCTGGGTCGACAACCTGATCCGCGCGATCTTCCAGGTCGGCCTTTCGCTCCCCGTCTTCTATCTCTCGCTGCAACTACTGGGCCTGTTCGGTGCCAGGCTTCACTGGTTCCCCGTCGGGGGTATCGGCCCCACGCTGCAATCGGACCTCTACTACCTGTTCCTGCCGGCGCTGTCGCTCGGCTTCTATCTAGCAGCCATCCTGATGCGCAACCTTCGCTCGTCCATCCTCGAGGTGGTCGACGCCGAGTACGTCGACTTCGCGCGCGCCAAGGGCATCCGGCCGCGGCTGGTGCTGCTCAAGCACATCTTGCGTAACGCCCTCATCAGCACGGTGACCCTCTTCGGGCTTTCCGTCGGGCAGCTCATGGGTGGGGCCGTCATCACCGAGACGGTGTTCGCGATCCCCGGCGTGGGGCGGCTGATGGTCACCGCCATCTTCGGTCGCGACTACGCGGTCGTGCAGGGACTCACCCTGGCCTTCGCCGTGGTGATCATGCTGGTGTTCCTGTTGACAGATCTCGCCTATAGCTTCCTCGACCCTCGCACGAAGGTGGCCTGATATGGCAGCTCCCTCGGCAGCTCCCGCCGCCTCCCGTACCCGCCGACGGATCTGGCGCGCCCGGCCCAAGCCGACGCTCCTGATCGGGCTCACCATCGTCACCGCCATGCTGTTCATGGCACTCTTCCCCCACCTCATCGCACGCTACGACCCCACCCAGTTCGACTATGGCGCGATCCTCAAGGGGCCCAGCGCCCAGCACTGGTTCGGCACCGACAACTTCGGTCGCGACGTCTTCTCGCGGGTGGTCTTCGGCTCCCGCGTCGACCTGCAGATCGCGCTGTTCACGACGTTGTTCCCCTTCCTCTTCGGGACCCTTGCGGGTGCGATCACCGGCTACGTGGGGCGCTGGCTCGACGCCGGCTTCGGACGCCTGGTAGACGTCGTGATGGTGTTCCCGTTCCTGATCCTGGTCATCGCCATCGTGGCCATCCTGGGACCGGGCCTCCGCAACATGTACCTGGCGGTCAGCGTGGTCGGCTGGGTCTACTACGCGCGGCTGGTGCGCGGCGAAACGCTTGTCCAGAAGCAGACCGAGTACGTGCAGGCCGCCCGCGTGATGGGCTACTCCCCGGGCCGCATCGTGTTTCGCCACATCTTCCCGAACGCCGTGACCCCCGCCATCGTCTACTGGATGACCGATATGAGCCTGGGGATCCTGCTGGGGGCGTCGCTCGGGTACCTCGGGCTGGGAGCCCAGCCGCCCACCGCGGAGTGGGGCGTGATGGTCGCCGACGGCAAGAACTTCATGGTGACCGCGCCCTGGATCTCCACCTTCCCGGGGCTGGTGCTGACGCTGACTGGGGTGGGCTTCAGCCTGGTCGGCGACGGACTCGCCGACGTCCTGAGGCCGGCGCGATGAGCTTCGCCGCTCCCTCGGCTGAGACGTCGTCCGGCACGTCGCTGCTCAGCGTGCGCCACCTCGACACCACCTTCCACACCGCGCGCGGGGCCCTGAACGCCGTTCGGGACGTGAGCTTCGACGTCGGCGAGGGGGAGGTCCTGGGCATCGTCGGTGAGTCCGGCTCGGGCAAGAGCGTCACGCTGCGCTCCATCCTGCGCCTGCTCAGGCCGCCTACCCGGGTCTCGGGCGAGGTGCGCTGGAACGGCGAGAACCTGCTCGAGGTGAGCGCCCGACGCATGCGCCAGGTCACCGGCGGAGAGATCAGCATGATCTTCCAGGAGCCGATGACCGCCCTCAACCCCGTCCTGACCGTCGGCGAACAGATCCTCGAGAGCCTCCGTGCCCACGAGGGCTTGCGGGGCAACGGCGCGCGCGCGCGCGCCGTGGAGCTGCTCGACCTGGTGGGCATCCCGTCGCCACGCGAACGACTCGAGGCGTTCCCGCACGAGTTCAGCGGGGGCATGCGCCAGCGCGCCATGATCGCCATCGCGCTCGCCTCCTCGCCCCGGCTGCTGCTGGCCGACGAGCCCACCACCGCCCTCGACGTCACCATCCAGGACCAGATCCTCAAGCTGCTGCTGCGCCTGCGTGAACAGCTCGGCATGAGCGTCATCCTGGTCACGCACGATCTCGGGGTGGTAGCGCAGACCTGCGACCGGGTCGCCGTGATGTACGCCGGCCGGTTGGTCGAGACGGCACCCGTGCGCGCCCTGTTCGCCCACCCCAGGCACGCCTATACGCTGGGTCTGCGGCTGTCCCTCCCCAGCGGCGACACCAACCGCCAGCCGCTCAAGCCCATCCCGGGTGCCCCGCCCGACCTCTCCGCGCTGCCCCCCGGCTGTCCCTTCGCGCCCCGATGCGGCTTCGTCACCGATGCCTGCCGGGCCGAGGAGCCCCGACGCCAGCGCGTCGCCGAGGACCACACCAGCGCCTGCATCCACCATGCCGAGCTGCCGGCGCCGTCGGAGGTGAGGGCATGACCGCGGCTGCGCGTCAGGGTTCAGGGCGGGCCTGGCCGGCGGCCGTGGAAGAGCGCCCCATGGCATTCGAAGTGGACGGCCTGATCAAGACCTTCCCGGTGCAGCGCACCCTCTTCGACCGCATCAAGCGCACCCCCCAACTGGCCGTGCGGGCGCTCGATGGCGTCACCCTGCGCGTCGAGCCGGGCGAGACGCTCGGCATCGTGGGGGAGTCCGGCTGCGGCAAGTCGACGCTTGCGCGCTGCCTGGTGCGGCTCCACGAGCCCGACGCCGGGTCGGTCCGCTATCACGGCACCGACGTCCTCGCCCTGCAGGGCGAGCACCTGCGGCGCTACCATCGCAAGGTCCAGATGATCTTCCAGGATCCCTACTCCAGCCTCAACCCGCGCATGAGCGTGGGCCAGATCCTGCAGGAAGCGCTGGGCGTGCACGCCATGCGGCCGGCCAAGGCCATCCCCGAGCGCATGCGCGAGCTGCTCGACATGGTGGGTCTGCCCGTCGACGCCGCCGACCGCATGCCGCACGAGTTCTCGGGCGGGCAACGGCAGCGCATCGGCATCGCGCGGGCGCTCGCACTCGAGCCGGAGACCCTCGTCGCCGACGAGCTGGTATCCGCGCTCGACGTCAGCGTCCAGGCGCAGGTCATCAACCTTCTGCTCGAGCTGCAGGAGCGCCTGCACCTGACGGTGCTGTTCGTCGCGCACGATCTGCGGCTGGTGCGCCACATCTCGCACCGGGTCGCAGTGATGTATCTGGGCAGGGTGGTCGAGGTCGGCGAGACCGAGGCACTGTTCCGGGACCCGCGGCATCCCTACACGCGCGCGCTGCTCTCCGCCGCGCCCTCGCTCGATCCCGAGCACACGACCACCACCGATGCGGTGCGCGGCGAGCTGCCGAGCCCGCTGCACGTTCCCGGCGGGTGCGCCTTCCACCCCCGCTGCTCCCGGGCCTTCGAGGGCTGCGACGTGCACGTCCCTGAGCTGGCCGCCCGCGAAGGACGCGAGTGCGCCTGCCACCTGTTCGAGCCGGATCGGGCCGGGGCGGATGCGTTCGCGCCGCATGGGCCGACAGGTCCGAAAGGGCCCGCGAACGACCTCGAAGACCCCCCCGGAGCGCGCTCGTGACCCGTTCCAAGCCCCCGGACATGTCGGCGCTGGACGCCGACGCCGGCGCCGACCAGGACACGGAGCGCGGCGGCGACGCCCCGGCCCGGACACGCGACCGGGACGTGGAGCCTGCGGGCGGGGCCACGGGCACCGCAGCCCCCTGGCGGCTGGCGCTGGATCGCGACCTGCCCCTGCCGGTCGGCGTCCAGCTCCGGGGACAGATCGAGTACGGCATCGCCACGGGCGAGATCCCGCGAGGCAGCAGGCTCCCCTCGGTGCGGGAACTGGCGCGCCAGCTGGGCCTGGCACCGGTAACGGTGTCCCAGGTCTACCGCGAGCTGCGCGAGCAGGGCCTCCTGGAGAGCCAGCGGGGGCGCGGCACCTTCGTGCCCGAGCGCCTCCCACCGCAGCAGGCCCCCGAGACCATGGTGGCGCTAGGTCGCGCCGTCGACGCCTTCTTCGCATCGGCCGAGGCGCTCGGGTTCTCGCGCGCCGCCGCCGCCGAGGCGGCCACGGTGCGCGCACAACGCCCTTCGCCCAGCGAGCGTGTCGTGCGCGTGCTGTTCGTGGGCATCTTCCCCGACGCCACGGTGGCCTACGTGGAGGCGATCCGCCGCCACCTCCCGCCGGGCGACGTGCTGGAGTGGACCACCTTCGATGCGGGCACGATCCCGGTGCCGGGTTCCAGCGACGCGGCGCCCGACGTCTACGTCACCCTGGCCAACCGCGAGGCCGAGCTGCGCGCGCTGGTGGGCGAGGACGTCCCCGTCCTGAGCCTCACCTTCCTTCCCTCGAGGGAGACGCGCACGCGCCTTGCGGCGGTGCCCTCCGACGCCAGCGTGATGGTCGTCGCCAGCATCCCGGAGTTCCTCCCCACGCTGCGGCGCAACGTCACCCGCTTCTGTCCGCACGTGAGCAAGATCGAGGCGGTGCCGCTCGAGCCCGAGGCCCTGAGCCTGGCCCTGCGCCGCTGCACCGTCATGGTGTACGCCACCGGCACGCGGGACGCGCTCGCGCTCGTCCCCCCCAACGTCGACGCCTTCGAGTTCCGTTACGAACCCGAGGTCGGTTCCATCGGGCGACTCCTGCTCCCCACGCTCGACAGCGTGCGGCAGGTGAGCGCCGCAAAGGAGTGAGGCGTGTGATCCACGCGATGAACTGGATGCAGGTCGAGAAACAACTGGAGCAAGACGACCGGGCCGTGGTCCCGATGGGAAGCACCGAGCAGCACGGCTACCTCAGCCTGGCGGTCGACAACATCCTGTCCGAACGGGTGGCGCGCGAGGCGGCGGCGCCGCTCGGCGTACCTGTCTTCCCCACCCTCAACTACGGCGTGACGCCCTACTTCCTTTCCTATCCGGGCTCGGTGAGCCTGCGCCTGGATACCTACCGGCGCATCGTCGAGGACATCCTGGAGAGCCTCGCCGTCACAGGCTTCAAGCGCGTGCTGTTCGTCAACGGTCACGGCGGCAACAGCGCCGCCGGTTCGGTGGCGCAGGAGTGGATGAACGCGCACCCGGGAGTGCGCGTGAAATGGCACAACTGGTGGAACGCACCGGCCACCTTCGCCGCCGTCCACGCCATCGACGAGGCCGCCTCTCACGCCTCCTGGATGGAGAACTTCGCCTGGACGCGACTCGAAGGCGTGAGCATGCCCGAAGGCGCCAAGCCCATGACCGACATGACGCGCATGCGTCTGCTCACCGCGCCCGAGGTCCGCACGATGCTGGGCGACGGCAACATGGGCGGCGCCTACCAGAAGCCCGATGAGGCGATGGAGCGCGTGTGGCGCGCCGGGGTCGAGGAGACGCGCGCCGCACTGGAGGGGCCGTGGGCGTGACCCCGGACGGGGCGGCCGCCCCGCGCCTGCGGGCGCTCGTCTGGGGCGCCGGCGCCATCGGCGGCGTGGTGGGCGCCCACCTGGCGCGCGCCGACCACGACATCACCTTCGTGGACGCCAACCCGGCTCACGTCGAGGCGGTGCGGCGCGACGGCCTGCGCATCGTCGGCCCCATCGACACCTTCACGATCCGCGCGCCCATCGTCACGCCCGACGCCGTCGCGGGGACATGGGACTGGGTGCTGCTGGCGGTCAAGGCGCTGGATACCGAGCGCGCCGCCACACAGCTTGCACCACACGTGTCCGGGGACGGCTGCGTGGTGTCGATGCAGAACGGCCTGAACGAGATCGTCCTCGAGGAGGCCGTCGGCGAGGCGAGAACCCTGGGGGCGTTCGTCAACTTCGGCGCGGACGTGCTCGAGCCCGGCATCGTGCAGTTCTCGGGGCGCGGTGCGGTGGTGCTCGGAGAGCTCGACGGCCGCTCCAGCGAACGCCTGCAGCGGCTGGCGACGGTGCTGCGGGACTTCGAGCCCGACACCGAGACCAGCGACAACATCTGGGGCTACCTGTGGGGGAAGATGGGCTACGGCGCGATGCTCTTCGCCGAGGCGCTGACCGACGCCAGCATCGTCGATACCCTGGACGACCCCTCGGTGCGACCGGTGCTGGCGGCGCTGGCCCGCGAGGTCATGGCGGTGGCCGCCGCCCACGGTGCCCGCCCGGTCGGCTTCAACGGGTTCGACCCGGCGGCCTTCGGCCCGGGCGGAGACCCGGCCGCGGCCCACACCTCGTTCGACGCCATGGTGGCCTTCAATCGGCGCTCGGCCAAGACGCACTCCGGCGTCTGGCGCGACCTCGCCATCCATCACCGCAAGACCGAGACCGACGCCCAGTTCACGCCCATCCTGCGCATCGCCGAGGAGCACGGGGTCGCCGTCCCGCGCCTGCGGAGGCTGGTGGGCCTGATGCACGAGGTCGAGAGCGGCCGGCGTGCGCGCTCCTGGGAGAACCTCGCCGCCATCGGCGAGGACCGGCCGGAAGGGGATCCCCATGCAGCTGCGCTTTGACGGCAAGACCGCGCTGGTGACCGGTGCGGCCCACGGCTTCGGGCGTGCGATCGCGCTCGGCCTGGCCGGCCTCGGGGCTTCGGTCTTCGCCAGCGACGTGGCCGCCCCGGAGCTCGCCGAGACCGAACGGTTGGCGAAGGACGCCGGCCGGCCGCTGCAGGCGGCGACCGTCGACGTCTCCGAACGCAAGGCCGTGGACGCCTGGGTCGGGCACGCGCTCGACGCCAGCGGTCGCCTGGACATCCTCGTCAACGATGCCGGCGGCGTGCTGGGCCAGGTCGGCAGGCCCCTCGAGGAGGTCCCCGACGAGGACTGGCGGCACATCGTCGCGGTCAACCTGGACGGCGCCTTCTACACCAGCCGCGCCGTCGCGCCGGCGATGAAGGCCGCGCGCGCGGGGCGCATCGTGAACATCTCCAGCGGGGCGGGGCTGGGCGTGAGCCTCACCGGCATCCAGGCGTACGCCGCCGCCAAGGCCGGCCAGATCGGTCTCACCCGCCAGCTCGCCCATGAGCTCGGACGGTGGGGCATCACGGTGAACTCCGTCGCACCCGGCTTCGTGCTTTCCAACCCGACCACCGAGAAGCAGTGGGCGTCGTACGGCGAGGAGGGCCAGAGCAGGCTGGTGGAGGGCATCGCGCTGAAGCGCCTGGGAACGCCCGAAGACATCGTGAACGCCGTGCTCTTCTTCGCCAGCGACCACGCCGGCTGGATCACCGGGCAGACGCTGTCCGTCGACGGGGGGCGCTGAATGGCGCCGGAACGCGGGACCCCTCCGGGCACCCGCGGCACAACGGCGCCCAGCGGTGACGCCGTGCTCGCCCTGCTGGCCGAAGGCTACGATCGCTCCTTGGAACTGCTGCGCGCCTTCGTGGCCATCCCATCGGTGAGCACCGACCCGGACCGCGCGGGCGAGGTGCGGCGCGCGTCCCGCTGGGTGGCCGAGCGGCTCGAGGCGATCCCCGAGCTGGCGGTCGAGGTGTGGGACACGCCCCGGCACCCTGCCGTCTACGCGCGCTGGGACGCCGCCGGCGAGGACGCGCCGACGGTGCTCGTCTACGGCCACATGGACGTGCAGCCGCCCGATCCGCTGGGAGCGTGGCGCTCGCCCCCCTTCGAGCTCACCGAACGGGACGGCAAGCTCTACGGCCGCGGCGTCAGCGACGACAAGGCGTCGATGCTCATCCCCATCCTGGTGGCGGAGGCGTTCTCGCGTGCCGGGGAGCGCCCACCCGTGAACCTGCGCTTCCTGTTCGAGAGCGAGGAGGAGATCGGCAGCCCCAGCCTGGGCCCGCTGGTGCGCGAGCGTGCCGCCGACCTGGCGTGCGACGTGGTGCTGTCGGCCGACGGCGGGATGTGGCGCCCCGACGTGCCCACGCTGGTGACCGGCGCGCGCGGCATGACCACGCTGGAAGCGACGGTGCGCGGGCCCGCCAAGGACCTGCACTCGGGGCGCCACGGCGGCGGGGTGGCCAACCCCCTGCACGCCGCGGCCGAGCTGGTTGCGAGCCTCCACGACGGGGGCCGGGTGGCGGTCGCTGGCTTCTACGACGGCGCCGAACCGCCCGACGAAGCGGCGCTCGCGACTCTCGAGAGCCTGCCGTTCGACGAGGCCGCCTACCTCGCCGAGGTGGGAGCGCCCGCTCCCTTCGGCGAGCCCGGTTACGGCACGCTGGCGCGCCAGTGGTACCGCCCCACGCTCGAGATCAACGGGCTGTACGGCGGCTACCAGGGACCGGGCAGCAAGACCGTGCTCCCGAGCGAAGCGACCCTCAAGATCAGTTGCCGGCTGGTGGCTGGGCAGGATCCGGACGCCGTCGGGGCCGCGGTGCGCCGGCATCTCGAGGAACACTGCCCGCCCGGCGTCACGCTGGAGATCGAGGGGCCCGGCGCGGGCGCTCCCGCGTACCGCGTGGCGCCCGACCACTGGGCGGTGCGGGCGGCGGCCGACACGCTCGAGCGCGTGTTCGGCACGAAGCCGGCGCTGGTGGGCATGGGCGGCAGCGTGCCGATCACGGCGACCTTCCGCGATGCGCTCGCTGCGGACACCGTGTTCTTCTCGTTCAGCACGGGGGACGAGGACATCCACGCACCCAACGAGTTCTACCGGCCGGAGCGCTTCCGCCTCGGCCTCGAGGCCTGGGCGCGGCTGTGGCGCGCCCTACCGGACACCTGGAGCAAGGCATGAGCTCACTCGAGCGGCTGCGCAGCCGCGTCGCCGAGATCAACGACCTGCTGTGCGCCGTCAACCTGCTCACCTGGGACGCCCGCACGCAGATGCCGCCGCACGGCGCCGCGGCGCGGGGCAAGCAACTCGCCACCCTCTCGAAGGTGGCCCGCGAGCGCCTGCTGTCCAGGGAGCTCGTTGGCGCCCTGCAGGAGGCGCGCGCCGAAGCGCTGAGCCCGGAGGAGGCCGACGAGCTCGATCAGCTCGACGGCCGCGCTGGAGCTGCTCGACCGCCTTCCGAACGACCTGGTCGGGGCGCTCGCGGAACACCGCTCGGTGGCGCAGTCCGCGTGGCAGCGCGCCCGTGCCGACGCCGACATGGACGCCTTCGCGCCTGCCCTGGAGCGGATGCTCGAGCTCCAGCAGCGCATGGCCGAGGCGATCGGCTACGAGGAGCACCCCTACGACGCCCTCGTCGGCCTCTACGAGCCGGGCATGACCGCCGCCCGGCTGCAGGGGTTGTTCGGCGCCCTTCGTGGCGGCATCTTGCCCCTGCTGGAAGGGATCCGGGCGAGCGATTCGGGCACCGACCGGCGCTTCCTCCAGCGGGACTACCCGGAGAGCGCGCAGCGCGACGCGGCGCTGCACTTCGCCCGGCTCATCGGATACGACCTGGAACGCGGGCGGCTCGACGTGTCGGCTCACCCCTTCGAGATCTCCTTCACCCGCGACGACGTGCGCATCACCACGCGCTTCCGGCGCGATTACCTGCCCATGAGCCTGTTCGGCACGTTGCACGAGGCCGGACACGCGCTCTACGAGCAGGGCGTCGACCCCGCCTACGTGCGCACCGCCTTCACCACCGACGTGCCCGGGCTCTACGCCGTGGCCGGGACGAGCTACGGCGCCCACGAGAGCCAGTCCCGCCTGTGGGAGAACCTGGTGGGCCGCAGCCGCCCCTTCTGGCACGCCCACTTCGGCGCGCTGCAGTCGTTCTTCCCCGAGCAGCTCGAAGGCGTGGACGCCGAGGCCTTCTACCGGGCCGTCAACCACGTCGAGCCCAGCCTCATCCGGGTCGAGGCCGACGAGGTCACGTACAACCTGCACATCATGCTGCGCGTGGAGATCGAGATGGGCCTGCTCGACGGATCGTTGAGCGTCCGGGACCTCCCAGGCGCCTGGAACGACGCCGTCGAGGCAACGCTCGGCCTCGACGTACCCGACGACGCGCAGGGCTGCCTCCAGGACATCCACTGGTCGACGGGGCTGTTCGGCAGCTTCCCGACCTACACCATCGGCAACGTCATGAGCGCGCAGTGGTTGGACGCGGCGCGGACCCGTGACCCGGGCATCGCAGCGGCGCTGGAGCGCGGGGAGACCGGCCCCCTGCGTGCCTGGCTTCAGGAGAACGTCTACCGGCACGGCCGGCGCTTCGCGGCGGACGCACTGCTCGAGCATGCCACCGGCCGCGGGCTCACCCCGGAGCCCTATCTCGCTTACCTCGACGGGAAGTATCGGGAGCTGTACCACCTATGAGCAGGGAACCGCAGGAACCGGATCGCAAGGGCGCACGCGAGAGACGTCTCCCGTGAGTGCCGCAGCCGCCCGGCTGCTCGCGCCCGCCCTCTCGGAGGGCGGCGTGAGCTGCATGCTCTGCGACCGGGGCGTGGCCCGAGCGACCGCGCCCGTCTGGCACGTCCGGCTCGGTGGGGACTTCGTCGGGACGGCTCGCACCGTGTCCGCCCCCGATGGCGACCTCGCCGCGGTGCGTGCCGGCGTCGGAGCGCTGCGGCAGGGGGAGGTCCTCGTCGTGGCCGCCGCCGGCCTCGAGGCCGCCCTGTGGGGCGACCGTCTGACAGCGATCGCACAGGAGCGCGGCGCCGCCGGCGTGGTCATCGACGGCTTCGTCCGGGACATCCGTGCGGTGACGGCCAGCGGACTGCCCCTGCGCGCGCGCGGCACCCTGCCGGCCCGCGGCGAGCCGACCTCGAACGGAGCAGCGGACGTCGCGGTGGAGGTCGGAGGCGTCCAGGTGACGCCAGGCGACCTGATCCTCGCCGACGCCGACGGCGTCGTGATCGTCGCCGCCGCACGCACGAAGGAAGTGGAGTCCCGGGCACTCGCCTGGCTGCGCGCGGAGCGCGCGTCGGGCAACGAAAGGATGAATGAATGAGCGAGACGACGACAGCCACGCTTCATGGGAAGGTCGCCCTGGTAACGGGAGCATCGAGCGGAATCGGAGCCGCCACCGCCCGCGCGCTGGCCCGCGAGGGCGCCAGCCTGGCGTTGAGCGCACGCCGGGCGGACCGGCTCGAGACCCTGGCCAACGAGCTGCGCGGAGACGGCACCGAGGTCTTCGTGCATGCCGGCGACCTCGCCACGCCTGAGGGGGCACAGCAGTCGGTCGATGCCACCGTGGAGGCGCTCGGCGGCCTCGACGTGCTGGTCAACAACGCCGGCGTCATGTTCCTGGGACCGATCGAGGAGACCGATCCTGCGGACTGGAAACGCATGATCGACATCAACCTGCTCGGCCTGATGGTCGCGAGCCGCGCCGCGATCGCCCCGATGCGCTCGCGGGGAGGAGGCCATATCGTCAACATCTCGTCGGTCTCCGGGCGCTTCGCCGGACCCACCCAGGGCGGCTACAACGCCACGAAGTGGGGCGTGAACGGCTTCAGTGAGGCCCTGCGCCGGGAGGTCAACGGCGACGGCATCAAGGTGACCCTCATCGAGCCGGGCGTGGTCGCGACCGAGTTGACCGACCACATCCCGCACGCGGCCACCAAGGAGCGCTACGAGACGGCCATCGCGGGCATGGAACAGCTCCAGAGCGAGGACATCGCCGACGCCATCCGCTACGTGGTGACGCGGCCGAAGCGGGTGAGCATCAACGAGGTGCTGATCCGGCCGCTCGAGCAGGGCTGAACGGGAGGCGGACCATGGCTTCGCTCCGTCCTCCCGACGACCTCGCGCCCGGCTCGCGCTGGTCCGGGCTACTGGCGCCGCTCGACGAGGCGCCCCTCGTGCCGTGCCACGTCCTCCAGGGTCGAGCCGCCGGCCCCACCTTGCTGGTGACCGCCGGCATCCACGGCGCCGAGTACGCCTCGATCGCGGCGGCCCAGCGCCTGGCCGCCCTCGATCCCACCGCGCTGACGGGACGGCTCGTGATCGTACCGATCGTCAACACCAGCGCGTACGTCGCGCGCAGCATCTACGTGAACCCCCTGGACGGCAAGAACCTCAACCGCGTGTTCCCGGGCCGCGCCGATGGCAGCGCCAGCGAGCGTCTGGCGCACTGGCTCGTCCACGAGCTCATGACGAGCGCCGACGCCTACCTGGACCTGCACGGCGGCGACCTCATCGAGGCGCTCACACCGTTCGCCATCCACTGGCGCGACGACGGGGCCAGCGCCGCCATGGCCGACGCGTTCGGACTCCCCTTCCGGATCGAGGAGACCGGGGCCGGCATGACCTTCGCCGCCGCCCACGACCTGGGGATCCCGGCCGTGCTGGCGGAGGCCGGCGGGCAGGGGCTGTGGCCCGATAGCGCCGTGGGCATGCTCGAGGAGGGCGCACGGCGCGTCCTGGCGCACCTCGGCATGTGCGCGGGGGACGTTCCGGCCGGCGAGCCGAGCCGGGTCATCGACACCTTCGCCTGGTCGCGCAGCGAGCATGCCGGATGCTGGTACCCCGCCGTCACCGCCGGCGAGCGCGTGTATCCCGGCCAGGCGCTGGGGATCGTCACCGACCTTCTGGGCGAGACGCTGCAAGAGGCGCGCAGCACCGTCGACGGCACGGTGCTGTTCGCAGTGACCAGCCTCGCCATCAACACGGGCGACCCGCTGGTGGGGGTCGGCGTCCCTGCGGCCTGAGCGCGGGCCCCGGCCCTACTGCCCCAGGATCAACGCGAACATCAGCGGCGCCACGATGGTGGCGTCGGACTCCACGATGAACTTCGGCGTGTCCACCGAGAGCTTGCCCCAGGTGATCTTCTCGTTGGGCACGGCGCCGGAGTAGGACCCGTAGCTGGTGGTGGAGTCGCTGATCTGGCAGAAGTAGCCCCACATCGGCACGCCCTGGCGCTGCAGGTCCTGGTGCAGCATCGGCACCACGCAGATGGGGAAATCGCCGGCGATGCCGCCGCCGATCTGGAAGAACCCGATGCTGCGCTGCTCGGCGGTACGCGTGTAGAAGTCGGCCAGGTAGGTCATGGCCTCGATGCCGCCCTTGACGGTGTGGGCGCTGCCGATCTCGCCGGTGATGACGTGGGCGGCGAACATGTTCCCGGTGGTGGAGTCCTCCCAGCCGGGCGTCACGATCGGCAGGTCCTTCTCGGCCGCGGCCATCAGCCAGGAGTCGCGCGGGTCGATCTGGTAGTGCTCCTCCAGCTCACCGCTCAACAGCAGCCGATAGAGGAACTGGTGCGGGAAGTACCGCTCGCCCGCCGCGTCCGCCCGCGCCCATTCGGCGAGCAGCGCTCCCTCCAAGCGGCGCATCGCCTCCTCCTCGGGGATGCAGGTGTCGGTGACGCGGTTCATGTGCCGGTCGAGGAGGCCCTTCTCCTGTTGCGGTGTCAGGTCGCGGTAGTCCGGGACGCGCTCGTAGTAGTCGTGAGCGATGAGGTTGAAGACGTCCTCCTCGAGGTTGGCCCCGGTGGTGCTGATGGCGTGCACCTTGTCCTGACGGATCATCTCGGCCAGCGACAGTCCCAGCTCGCCGGTGCTCATGGCGCCGGCCAGCGTGACCATCATGGCGCCGCCGGCGTCGAGGTGGCGCACGTAGGCATCGGCCGCGTCGATCACCGTCGCGGCGTTGAAGTGGCGGTAGTGGCGCCGCAGGAAGGCGCCGACCGCCCCGTCGGCGTGAGGGGTGGGGTTGGCTGCGCTCATGCCGTTCATCCTATGCTCTCCTCACCCACGCCCCTGGCGCGGCAGCGCGATCTGCGGCTGCCACGACAGGGCGGCGGCGGACATCACAGCGCTCCCCGGCGCTCCGCTGTGGAAACCGGTGCGGCCCATCGATCAGCCCTTGCCGTTCACCCCTCGACCATGGCCGCGACCGTCCTGACCGTCCGCCAGTTGCGCCCCGTGCTGGTGGTGCCCAGGGCACGGTCGAAGTAGGCGTTGGTGAGCCGGGTGCGGGCCACCCCGTTGGGGAGGTGCAGGTAGACCTCGCGCCCCCGCACGGCGAAGGCGTCGGGCGCCGAACGCTCGGGATCGAGGCCGGCGACCGCGGCCGGATCGGGCTCGCTCGCCAGGAACAGCACGTGCAGGGCCTTCTCGTCCGCATCGTCGGCCGCACGGTCGGCGAGGAACGGGTTGCCGGCGAGGACCGCGCGGAGCTCGAGTGCCGAGCGCACCACCGCCGGCACCGGGAAGCCGAAGCGGGCCTCGGCCCGGCGCTCGAAGCCCGCGGCCAGCTCCCGGGCGACCGCCTCCTCGGCCCGGAAGACGACGTTGCCGCTCTGGATGTAGGTGCGCACGTCACGCGCGCCCAGCTCGGCGAAGAACGCGCGCAACTCGCTCATCGGCAGCTTGTGCTTGCCGCCGACGTTGATGCCGCGCAGGAAGGCGGCCCACCGCTCGCGGCGCATCGCCGGGAGGATCGACCATGCCCCATCGTGCGGCGGCGGAGCCCATCCTGGGGCGGCCTCCGCCACTTCGATCGGTGGGGTCGTCGCACGTCATGATGTGTGTCGGCCGGATCGGTGACGGCAGGCTGCCTTGCGGGATGCTCAGCCGCGGGCGGCGAGCGCGTCCCTGAAGAACGCCGCCGTCTCGTGGTGCGCCCGCGCCGTCACCTCCGGGTTCGGCGCGAACGTGACCTCGCCGCCCTCCCCTTCGTGAGCATGCGGATCGTTCACCGTGACGGCGGGTCCCGGACGGTCGAAGGCGTGGGTGGCGCCCTCGTAGACGATCACGCGCACGTGCCTCCGGTCCTCCTCCGGCAGCGCCGCCACCAGGTCCGGGCAGCCGGAGGGGCGATCGTAAGCATCCTCCGCCCCGGCCTGCAGCAGCACCGGTGCGCCCGTGAGCCCCGAGAACTCGTACCCCGGACGGTGGTTGTAGGCCCAGCACACCGGGTAGAAGGGCGCGTGCGCCGCGAAGCGCTCGCCCCCCTCGCCGACGATCTCCCGCACGTAGCGGCGGGTGGCGGTCAGCATCGACACCCCGCCACCCCACGAGAAGCCGGTGATGCCGACCCGGTCCCCGTCGATCTCGGGGCGCCCCGCCAGGTAGCGCAGTGCACCGAAGGCGTCGGGCAAGGTCTCGGCGGCGTGCTCTGGACGTGACAGCGCGCCCGCCAGGCTGCGCGGGCTCCACATGTCGATCTCGAGCGTGGCGATCCCCGCGGCGTTCAGGGTCCCCGCCATGGCGGCGCCACGGCCGTCGACGCCGAACGAGCCGTGCACGATCACCACGGCCGGAAGCGGGCCGGGAACGTCCTGCGGGATGCGGAGCTGTCCGGCCACCCTCAACGGCTCGGCGTGGAGGGTCGGGAAGGTCACGTACCGGACCCGCGGCTCGCGCGGCAAGGCGCCAAGACCCGGAGCGGGCGCGCTCATGCTTCGGCCTCCGGGGCCGCCGCGGCAGCGCCGGACGGAGCGGATGCGCCCGTCACGGCCGCCGGGTTCGTCACCACCACCGGGAACGGCTCGGTGACGCTGCCGGCGTAGAGAGACACGTGCGGGAACGGGAGCTCGATCCCGAGCTCGTCGAACCCGGCCTTGACCTCACGGGTGATGCGGTTGCGGAGCTCGAGCCAGTTCTCGCGCTTGGCCCAGACCGAGAGCTGGTAGTTGATCGACGATGCTCCGAAGCCCATGGCGATCAGCAGCGGTGCCGGGTCCTCGAGGCACAACGGGTCGCGATCGGCGATGTCGAGCAGTGCCTGTTCGACCTTGGCCAGGTCCTCCTTGTACGCCACCCCCACCTGCATGTCGAAACGTCGGATCGGCAACCGGTTGTAGTTGGTGATCGGAGTGGTGACCATGGTCTGGTTGGGGATGCGCACCATCAGGTTGTCGAAGGTACGAAGGCGCGTGGACAGCAGGTCGACCGACAGCACCTCGCCGATCGTGCCGCTGACGTTGATCACGTCACCGATGGCGATAGAGCGCTCCAGCATCAGGAACAGCCCCGAGATCATGTTCGAGGCCGACGTCTGCGAGGCGAACCCGACCGCCACCGTGAGGATGCCGGCGGCACCGAGCAGCACGTCGAAGCGGAAGCCCGCCTCTCTCAACGCGGACGCCAGGAACAGCGCCAGGACGACGTAGCTCGTCAGCCGCCTGAGGAGCACCCGCTCCTGGGCGCCCATGTGGCGCGTGGCGCGGGTGACGGTGACGGCGGTCAGGCGCGCCAGGGCGAACCCCAGCACCACGTAGACTCCGGCCCGGACGGCAGCGGCCACCTGCTCGGGGGATACCTGGAGATGTAGCGTCGATGTGAGCCAGCCCATCTTCCCTCCCTCCTCACACGCCCAGCAGTCGCCCGAAGGCGTTCAGCGAGAAGCGTGACGGCGTCGCGACGCGGGGATCGGCGATGCGCTCGGCGTCCACCCCCGGTACGTTCGGTCCGGCGCCCACCGACGCCTCGGCCAGCCCACTCCCTTGCTTGCGCTCGAGCGTGACCTCGTCGGTCCACAGACCGCTGCGCCGGGACGCGTAGAGCACCAGGCCGGCGACCGGCACCTTGAGCTTCTCGAGCACCAGCGCCTCGCGCGCTCCATTGACGACGGTCACCTTGGTGATGGCCCGGTGCGGGCGGCGCGGCAGCTCCTCGAGCTCGAGCCTCGCCGCCGTGCGGATGGCGTAGGCCAGCTCGCCCTCCAGCGTGTTGGGGCCGAACCAGGTATCGGAGAGGCGGAGACTGGGCTCATCGAGGAGCGGCACGGCACCGCCGGCACGCGCGACGATCCACACCGGCGTGGTGACGTAGAGCTCGAGCCGCACCCCTCCCGGCACCACCACCGGGGTATCGGGGCGCACCACCACGTCGCGGTCTGCCAGCGCCGGCCGCAGTTCGAGGACCGGACGCGCCGAGGTCAACCCCACCCGGGTGAGCGCCGCCTCGGCCGGCACCTCGCCGTCCTGCGCCTCGGCGCCGAGAACCATCTCCTCGGCCATGGCGTCGACGCTCGACAGGCTCCACAGCCGCCACTCCAGCCCCATCGCCCGCACCCACAGCCGGTAGGGACCGACGTGCCAGTGGCGAAGCTCCCCCGGCGTCAGCTCCATCTCGCCCCACCATGGACTGCCTAGCGCCGGCCTCGCTCATGCCTACCGACATACCACGCTCATCGCCGGCCCGGCGCGCCCCAGACTCGCCCTCACGGTCGTCTCCGGCCCGATTCGGAGAGCGGGTCGGGATTATCCTGGCCGCCGATGGCGTCCTCGGGCCCACCCTCCTCCCGCGCCCCCTCCAGAGCCTCCTCCAGGGCCTTCGGCCCGCGCGGCTACCCCGTCACGCTGACGCTGCTCCTCGTGCTCGTCGTGGTCGGCCTGCTGACCGGCAGCGCCTGGCACGCGGTGCCGCGCTACGTGATCCACGATGCCGGATTCCGGCCGACCGACGGGCTCGCCCTGGATCTGCGACGCCTGCTCAGCGCTGCCTGGTTCACCACCGGCCCCTGGAGCCTGCTGCAGGCGCTGGCCCTCACCGGTCTCGGGGTGGGCCTGCTCGAGCGCCGAGCGGGCAGCTGGTGGGCGGCCCTCGCCTTCCTTGGGCTGCACGTGCTGTCGTTCCTGACGCTGGCGCTGCTCTACGTGCTGCTACCCACCGCCGGGCTGGTTCGCAACGCTCGCGACATCGGCGCTTCGGCGGGCTACTTCGGGACGCTGGCGGTCGTGCTGGCGATGACGCCGCGCTGGCGCTGGCTGGTGCCCGCCTTCGCGCTCGTCACGCTGGCCACCTGGCTGGACACGGCCGCCGCCCACGAGGTGCTGGGGCGCGACGTCAACGCGGGCGCAGAGCACCTGATGACGGTTCTCTACGGCGGCACCGCAGGATGGCTCGCCGGCGTTCGCGGGCGCCGCCGCGACACCGGCGGGAGCGCCCGGTGAGGCGCTGGGACACCCACGTCGACGCGGGCTGGTGGGTGCGCCTGGCGGTGCTCCTGGTGTTCGCGGTCGGCCTGGTGGACGTGTGGTCGGCCGCCAGGGCGACGGTACCCGAGCGGCTCGACCTGCTTCGCGGCGTGGTGCCGTTCGAGTACCGCGCCGCCAGTCGCCTCGCCGCCGGCCTGTCGGGCTTCGCGCTGCTGGTGCTGGCGCGCGGGTTGGCACGCCGCCAGCGCAACGCCTGGCGGCTGAGCGTGGCCGTGCTGAGCCTGGGCACGCTCGCGAACCTACTCAAGGGACTCGAACTCGAAGCCGCCGCCGTCAGCCTGACCATGCTGGCGCTGCTGCTGCTGGGCCGCCACCAGTTCGTGGCGCGCCACGACCGCCCGACCGCACGCATGGCGCTGCGCGTGCTCGTGCTGGCCGTGTTCGTGACGCTGCTCTACGGCACGCTCGGCTACGACGCGCTCGACCACGAGTTCCACCTGCGCCTGAGCCTGCCGCAGGCCCTGTCGGCCACCGTCTCGATGTTCACCTTCGGCGCCCCTCTCCTTCCCCACACGCGACTGGCGCGCTTCTTCCTCGACAGCATCTACCTGCTGGCGGCGGCCAGCCTCGGCACCGCCGTGGTGATGGCGTTGAGGCCGGTCGTGGAGCGTGGGCGTGCCGACGAGACCGAGCGCCGGGCGGCGCAGGGCGCTGGTGGAGGCGCACGGGCGTTCCAGCCTGGCCCACATCGCTCTGCTCGGCGAGAAGCAGTATCTGTTCACGCCCGGTGGCTCGGTCGTCGCCTACAAGCCGGTCGGCAACGTCGGGCTGGCGCTGGGCGATCCCATCGGCCCGGACGACGACACCGCCGCGGCGGTGGCGGCGTTCACCCGCTTCTGCCGTGAACGTGCCTGGCAGCCGGTGTTCTACCAGACACGGCCCGACACCCGGGGGCACTACCGGGACGCCGGCCTCCAGACCACCCTCATCGGCCAGGAGGCCATCGTCGACCTGAACGCCTTCACCGTTTCCGGCGGTCGCAACAAGAACCTGCGTGCCGGCGTGAACCGGATGGAGCGCGAAGGCTACCGGCTGATGTGGCACGATCCGCCGCAACCACCCGAGCGCATGCACGCCCTGGCCGCGGTCTCCACGGCGTGGCTTCGGAGCCGGCGCAGTGCGGAGAAGGAGTTCTCGCTGGGGCGCTTCGACGAGGCGTACGTCGCGGCATGCCCTGTCGCGACCGTCGAGGATGCCGAGGGGCGCGTTCTGGCGTTCGTGAACCTGATCCCCGAGTACGGCCGGGGCGGGCTGGCGGTCGACCTCATGCGTTTCGTGGACGGCGCGCCCGCCGAGACCATGCTGTTCCTCTTCGTGCGGCTCCTGGAGCGCTTGCGCGACCGGGGGCTGGCGCGTGCCGATCTGGGCCTGTCGGCGTTGAGCGGCCTCGACGCCTCGGCTCGCGCTCCGCTCACCGAACGCGCTCTCGCCGCCGTGTTCGAGCGCGGCAACGCGCTGTACAACTTCAAGGGCCTGCACGTGTTCAAGAGCAAGTTCCATCCCTCCTGGGAAGCACGCTACCTGGCGCACCCTGCCGGTCTCGGCGTCCTGCGGGCGCTGGAGGCAGTGGCCATCGCCGACTCGCCGGTGGGGGTGTGGGGCGAGCTGCGTTTGGCGCTCGCCCAGCGACTGCGCTCGGCGCGGCCCGAGCGCGACGGCGCGGCCACCGAAGGCTAGGCGGGCGACACCCCCGCGCGATCGGCGCCTCGCGCGGCCCGTTCGCGAAGCCCGCACGTGCGGGGGCGCTCACGCCTGCACGCGAGCGGTGTGTTGTACCCGGGAGGGACAAAAGGCCCACTCCGCCAGAGCTACCGTGAAGCAACGGACAAGCAAGGAGGGACCCATGAAGGGGACCGTTACCGTCGACGAATCGTTGTGCAAGGGCTGCGGGCTCTGTACCGGGGTGTGCCCCAAGGGTCTGCTCGCGCTCACCACGCGCTTCGGCGCGCGCGGTTACCACCCGGTGGAGCTGACCGACCCCGACGGCCTGTGCACCGGCTGTGAGCTGTGCTCCGTGATCTGCCCCGAAGCCGCCTTCACGGTCTACCGCGAGCGGGCGGCCGCCTGATGGCCCTAGAGCTGCTCAAGGGCAACGTCGCCTTCGCCGAGGCGGCGATCCGCGCCGGCTGCGAGGCCTACTTCGGCTACCCCATCACGCCGCAGACCGAGGCGCTCGAGCACATGGCCAGGCGCATGCCCGAGCTCGGCCGCACCTTCGTGCAGGCCGAGAGCGAGGTGGCCGCCATCAACATGGTCTACGGCGCCGCCACCGCCGGCGTGCGGGTCATGACCTCGTCGTCCAGTCCAGGCATCAGCCTGATGATGGAGGGTCTGTCCTACATCGCCGGGTCGCGCGTCCCGGTGGTCATCGTCGACATCATGCGCGGCGGTCCCGGCCTCGGCAACATCGCCCCGGCGCAGAGCGACTACAACCAGATGGTCAAGGGAGGCCCCCACGGCGACATGCACATGATCGTGCTGGCGCCTGCCACGGTACAGGAACTCATCGACCTCACGGTCCTGGCCTTCGACCTGGCCGAGCGCTATCGCTGCGTCACCGTGGTCCTGGCCGACGGCAGCCTCGGCCAGATGATGGAGCCCGCCGAGCTGCCGCCGATGACCGAGCCCCGCCCCATCGAGCAGCGCCCGGACTGGGCGTTGACCGGCGCCAGGGGCCGGGAGCCCCACGCCCTCACCTCCATCTACCTCGACCCCGAAGAGGAAGAGGCCTACAACCAGGAGCTGCAGGCCTCCTACCGCGAGATCGAGCGGAGCGAGGTGCGCTTCGACGAGACGCGCCTCGAGGACGCCCGCATCGCGGTCGTCGCCTTCGGCACCGCCGGCCGGCTGTCGCTCACGGCCATCGAAGCGGCGCGCGCCGAAGGCGTGAAGGTCGGTCTGTTCCGGCCGATCACGCTCTTCCCCTTCCCCGAGGAGCGTCTGCGGCGCCTCGCCGACGAGGTCGACGCCATCCTGGTGGTCGAGATGAACGCCGGGCAGATGCTGACCGACGTCCGGCGAGCCACCCGCGAGCGCGTGCCGATCCACTTCTTCGGGCGCACCGGCGGCGTGGTACCGATGCCCGAGGAGGTCCTGGGCGCCATCCGGGACCTGCAGCGAGAGCTCCAACCCGAGGAGGCGGTGGCATGAGCGTTCAGGCACCCAGCCGCACGCTGGCGCCGGTGGTGAGCTACCCCGAAGCGCTGGCACCGACGTCCACCCACTACTGCCCGGGCTGCACCCACGGCATCGCCCACCGCCTGGTCGCCGAGGTGATCGACGAGCTGGGCCTGCGCGAGACCACCATCGGGGTCGCGTCGGTCGGCTGCTCGGTGTTCGCCTACAACTACTTCGCGCTCGACTTCGCGCAGGCGCCTCACGGCCGCGCGCCCGCGATGGCCACGGGCATCAAGCGCACCAGCCCGGGCAAGACCGTGTTCACCTACCAGGGCGACGGCGATCTCGCCTCCATCGGCGCGGCCGAGATCCTGCACGCCGCCGCACGCGGCGAGCAGATCACCGTGATCTTCATCAACAACGCCATCTACGGCATGACCGGCGGCCAGATGGCGCCCACCACGATGGCCGGCCAGCGCACCACCTCCTCGCCGCTGGGCCGCAACGTCGCCACCCAGGGCTACCCGCTGAAGATGAGCGAGCTGCTCGCGCAGGTCGACGGCGCTGCCTACGTGGCGCGTCAGAGCCTCCACGACGTGGTGCACATCCGGCGCGCCAAGAAGGCCATCCGCAAGGCCTTCGAGGTGCAGCAGCAGGGCCTCGGCTTCACCATGGTCGAGCTGCTCTCGAGCTGCCCCACCAACTGGGGCCTCGGCGCCCAGGAGGCTCTCGACTACATCCGCGATTCCATGGTGCCCGTCTACCCGCTGGGCGAGTTCCGGGCACCGGGCAAGGCCGGACCGGGCGGCAACGGCGAGCCGGCCGCGAAGGAAGGCCGCTGATGCAGACCGAGATCGTCATCTCCGGCTTCGGCGGACAGGGCGCGCTGTTCGCGGGCCAGCTCCTGGCCTACGCCGCGCTCGACGCGGGCCTGCACACCACCTGGTTCCCCTCCTACGGCCCCGAGATGCGCGGTGGCACCGCGCACTGCACGACCATCGTTTCCGACGCCCCTATCGGATCGCCGGTGGTGCGCAACCCGCGCGCCGCCATCGTGCTGAACCTGCCGTCGCTGGAGCGCTACGAACCCCTGGTCAAGACGGGCGGGGTGCTGGTGGTGAACAGCTCCATCGTGGACAAGCGGCCCGGCCGCACCGACCTCACGGCGCTGCTGGTACCGGGCGACGACACCGCGCAGGCGCTCGGCGAGAAGCGGGTCACCAACCTGGTGCTGCTTGGCGCGCTGCTGGCGCGGCTGCCGGTGCTGGACCTGAAACAGGTGCAGGCCACGCTCGAGCACGTCATCCCGGAGCACCGGCGCGAGCTGCTCAGCGTGAACATGAAGGCGCTGCAGCGGGGAGCGGCCCTGGCGCGGGCGGAGGCGGCGCAACCGGCGTAGCCCGGCCGGCGGTGGCCCGGCCCGCGGTGGCCCGGCCGACCGTGGCCCGGCCGACCGTGCCGCGCTCGCCGGGCGCCGACGTTACGCACTCGTGATGGCCCCGGCATCGCCCTTCGCGGTTCCGGGGCTCGCTACCGGGTCAACGTGCTCACTCGACCTGCACATGCAGCTCCTCGTCCAACGTTGCCACCAGAGCGGTCGTCCGGTAGATGTCCAGGGGGAGGTCGATGATGCCCGCCTTCTCGACGTCGATCCAGATCTTGGCGGTGCCGGCGGGCACGGCGAAACTCAGGGTCTTGGTGGTGGTGGTGTTGACCTTCGCCAGGAGCACGTACGGGTAGGCGCCGCCCAGGCAGCTGCCGTCGGCGGCGACGTAGTCGATCTCGATCCCGGCGCCGCCGCCGAAGGTCGTCCCCGTAACCGTGTCGTTGTACGCGGTATGCGACTTCCAGCGCAAGGTCACCGTGCGGGACGCTTCGCTCGGGTTGTCGATCGTCGCGACAATGTCGGGGTAGATCGACGGCCAGCCGTTGTAGATTCCAGCCTGAAAGCTACCCCTGCCCGCTGTGCCCTGCACGTTCGACGTCACGGTGAAGTCCGTTCCCGAGCCGGCGATCGCGAAGCCGTCACCGCCGCTGGCGGCCTGAGGGCCCGCCGGGGCGTTGGCCGCGATGTGCCACTGGTGAAGACCGCTGACGTCGTGGTACGCGAGCGCGTTCACCCAGGACCACATGAAGCAGGCTGGCGGCTTGGGCGCGGCGACAGAGGCCGGCGCCACCTCGCCCGTGACGGGCTGCGCGACCATCGCCTGCTGATGGGCGCCCGAGCTCGTGTCGTTGGCGTAGACGGAGACGATCGGGGCACCGGCCATCCACCCCATCACCAGCGTGCTCGACAGCGGCAGCGCCAGCACCCCGTATGTGCTCAGGTGCGCCAGCGACGCGCTGGCAGTGTGCTTGGTGCTGTCGAGCGTGGTGTACAGGCCCTTCCAGGCGCCGCTCGAGGCCGTCTCGAGCCGCACGTCCGCCTCCGTCGTGCCCTTGGGCAGGCTCAGCGCGCTGGTGTCGACCGTCAGCGTGGCGGGCACGGCGAAGACCGTACCCGACGGCGTCAGCTCGTAGGCCAGCACCGCCCCGGAGGGGGCCTTCGTCGCCGGCGCGATGCCAAGAGTGACGGTCTGAGTGAGCGCGCCCTTGGGCACCTTCAAGGTCACCACGCCGTCGGCCGACGTGAGCGTGCCGCCCGCGGGACCGATGCTCGCCGTCGCGGGCGCCGCGGGCGGGCTTGTCGGAGGCGTCGTCGACGTCGTGGACGTGCCGCCCCCGCACGCCACCAGCAGCAACGGTCCCACGAGACCCACCAGGACCAGACCGATCGCTCGAGCCCTCGTTCGCATGGCCCTACCTCCTTCGTCGCGAAGGAGTGTAGGCAACCGACCGTTACTGGAGCGTTACCGCACCTCCACCGCTCCACCCCGTACGTCCTCCAGCTCGGTCCGGGAAGGGCGTCTACGCCTCCGGGTCACGCAGCTCGACGGTGCGCTTGCCGAGCAGGTTCAAGCGGGTGCGCCGCAGCACCGAAGCCTCGGCCACCCGTCCGTCCCGGAAGCGGAAGCGCAGCGCGTCCTCGGGGCACTGCACGATGCACGCCGCGCAGCGGATGCAGGCTTCGGGTTCCCGGATGACGACCTTGCGGCGTCGACCGTCCATACCCAGCACCCCGCGCGGGCACACCTGCACGCAGGCTGCAGCGCCGCTGCAACGCTCTTCCAACACTCGATCTCGGCGTGACCGACCTCGGACAGGGCGCTGGCGTACCAGGGGGTCGTGCCTTCGAAGTCGAGCCCCAGCAAGCCGACCGCCACCACCGGCACCGCCGCGATCCAGGCCAGCTCGGCTCCGCCGATCGCTCCCGTGGAGCAGCACAGCGCTCGCCCCGACCGCCGCGCCTAGCACCCCGAACGCGCCGAACAACGGCCAGCGCCATTGCCGCCCGTCGGTCGCAGCCACGGCGTCGCGGCGTACAACGCCGCGACCGCGACCGCCACCCCCACCCCCACGCCTATCGCCGCCGACCGCCCCGCCAACCACCACGCCAGCCCCGCTGACAGCACCAGCAGCGGCCAGCCCCAGGCCGCCGCCATCTCCAAGCGCTCGCGCAGCGGGAAGCGCATCCGTCGCTCGGCCGCCACAACGCGATTGCCTCGTTCCAGGAAGGCGGGGAGGTCCTCGAGCCGCGCCGGCCCCCAGCGGGCCCGGAAACCGGTGGCGGTCTCGACGCGCTCGCGCTCCACGCCGGTGGCGCTGAGCTGCGGCAGCACCAGCTCCCGATGATCCACGCGCCCGTCCAGGCCCGCCGCACGCACCGCCGCGATCACGTCGTGGTGCGTGAAGTGACCGCCGCCGGCGGCACACCACACGTTGATGCCGCGGCTGTCGGCCACCAGCAGCCACACGTCGCGGCCGGCGAGCGCCCGCTCGAGACGCCGCACCGTCAGGCTGTAGTTGCCGGTCACCAGCACCGGAGCGTCGCGCCCGGGCCGACCGATCGCCCGCAGCCCCGTTCCCGTCCGATGCGGCAGCATGCGGAGCAGCGTGTCGCGCACATCGGCCACGAAGCCCGCGGGGCCGCTCATGCCGACACTCCCGGGAGCCCGCCTCCGGCGCCTTCACGCTCCGAGCCGCCGGGGGCGCGCGCCCGCAGGATGCAGAAGGCGTCACCCCACAGGCGCTCCTGCTCGACGTCCACGAAGCCTGCCGAACGCACGCGAGCGCGCAACCCCTCTACCGGCCGGGTCGTGGCCTGCGTGAGCAGGAAGGCGAGCAGCGCCACCGGCCAGCGACGCACGGCGTGCAAGACGCGCCGCCATGCCCTCCGGGGCACCACCTCGTCGGCTACCACCAGACGGCCGCCCGGTGCCAGACGCGTGCGGGCCGCCCCGAGCACGTACACCTGCTCCTCGGGCGCCATCTCGCTGAAGGCCAGACACGACACCACGGCATCGAAGCTTGCCGGTGCGAAGCGATCCTCCATCTCCATGGCCCCAAGCTCGAGCCAGGCGACCCGCCCCGTTGTCGCGGGTAGCGCCTTCCCCCGCGCCACCTCCAACATCCCTGCGTTGCGATCGATACCGACGACGTCGGCGCTCAGAGCGGCGCAGGCCAGGGCCACACCGCCGGTGCCGCAGCCGATGTCCAGCACCCTCGGGCCAACCCGAGACGGGCCTCGGCCGGAACGCGTTCCACCCGCGGCCTCGGCCGTCGCGATCTCGGCGATCCGACGGTAGACGGCGTCGATGCGGCCTCCCGACAGCATCCGGATGCCGCGGTCATAGCGCCTTGCCGCCGACTCGAGCACCTTCATCCAGGCGAAGCTGCTCACGCTCACGGGACCTCCCGCCTTCAGCCTAGCGCTCGCCCGCCCCGCGAATGCCCGCAGGCGGCATGACGTCGCGCTGCACTCATCGCTCGCATGGAACGCGGGCCTATAGTGGCGCCAACCGAAACGTCCGTGGGGGTCGTGCCGGCTGCATCGGGCCGCGCGTCCGCCTCGTAGGGGAGGAGCGCGAGCCATGCCTTTCATGAGCAGCCGACCGAAGCGTTCCGTTCGTCCGCCCAGGAAGAAGGGTTGGGACGCATCCACCTGGGCCACCAGCGTGCCGCTGGCACACACCGAGAACTTCCAGGAGGTGTTCAGGGCCGCGTGGGAGAACCGCGACGCCGCCGGCTACGCCTGGCGCATCCTGCAAGACGGCGTGTGCGACGGGTGTGCCCTGGGCACCAGTGGCATGAGCGACTGGACCATCGACGGGGTGCACCTGTGCAACGTGCGGCTGCGCCTGCTTCGCCTCAACACCATGGGTCCGCTCGACCCGGCCCGCCTGGCCGACGTGTCGAAGCTCAAGGGGCTGCGTTCGCGGGAGCTGCGCGCGCTGGGGCGGCTCCCCCACCCGATGATCCGCCGCCGCGGCGAGCCCGGCTTCACGCGCATCGCCTGGCACGACGCGATCGACCTCGTCGCCGAGCGCCTGCGCGCCACCGAGCCGGATCGGGCCTACCTCTACCTGACCAGCCGCGGCATCCCCAACGAGACCTACTACGTGGCACAGAAGGCGATGCGCGCGCTCGGCACCAACAACGTCGACAACGCTGCCCGCGTGTGCCACTCTCCCAGCACGGTGGGCCTCAAGGCGGGCCTGGGGGTCGCCGCCACGACCGTCTCCTACACCGACCTGATCGGCACCGACGTGGTGACCTTCCTCGGCTCCAACGTCTCCAAGAACCAGCCCGTGGTGATGAAGTACCTCTACCACGCCAAGAGGGCGGGTACGAAGGTCGTGACCGTCAACCCCTACGTCGAGCCGGGCATGGACCGCTACTGGGTGCCTTCGGACGTCGAGAGCGCGCTCTTCGGTACCCGCGTCAGCGACCACTTCTTCCGCATCGCTCCGGGCGGCGATCAGGCCTTCCTGCGCGGCACGCTCAAGGCGATGATCCGGGCGGGTAGCGTCGACCGCGCCTTCATCGACGAGCACACCGAGGGCTTCGAGGCGCTGGTCGCGGTGCTCGACGGCCTCTCCTGGGAAGCGCTGGAGAGCGCCAGCGGGGTCTCGCGCGCCGCCATGGAGAGCTACGCGGAGCTCCTCGGCCAGGCGCGCCGCGCGGTGTTCGTGTGGGGCATGGGCATCACCCAGCACGCCTTCGGCGAGGAGAACGTCCGCGCCATCATCGACGTGGCCCTCTCCAAGGGCTTCGTCGGGCGCGAGGGCTGCGGCCTCATGCCGATCCGCGGCCACTCCGGCGTGCAGGGCGGCGCCGAGATGGGCGCCTACGCCACCGTCCTGCCGGGCGGCCGCCCCGCCGACGCCGAGCACGCCGCCGAGCTCTCGGCGCTGTACGGTTTCGAGGTGCCGACCGGCAAGGGGCTCACCACTCCCGAGATGCTGGAGGCGGCGCGACGCGGCGAGATCGACGTGCTGATGGCGGTCGGCGGCAACTTCCGCGAGGTCATGCCGGGACCGACCGGTGTCGATGACGCGCTCGACCGGATCGGCCTGCGCGTGCACCTCGACATCGTGCCGAGCAGCCAGATGCTGCAGGACCCCGCCGACACCGTTCTGTTGCTCCCCGCCACCACCCGCTACGAGATGCCCGGCGGGGTGACCGAGACCTCCACCGAGCGCCGCATCGTCTTCAGTCCCGAGATCCCGGGGCCGCGCATCGCCGAGGCCCGTCCCGAATGGGAGGTGCTCTCCGAGATCGTGGCCCGTGCCCGGCCGGGGCTGGCCGAGAAGGTCCGCTTCTCGGGCACGCCCGCCATCCGCAACGAGATCGCGCGCGTGATCCCGATGTACGACGGCATCCAGACCCTCGCGAAGAAGGGCGATCAGGTCCAGTACGGCGGGCCGCGGCTGTGCGAAGGCTGGACCTTCCCGACTCCGAGCGGCAGGGCGCGCTTCCTGGCAGCCGCCCCACCCGAGCTGCGCCGCGACGACGGCGCCTTCGTGGTCATCACCCGCCGCGGGAAGCAATTCAACAGCATCGTCCACGAGGACATCGATCCCATGAACCGGTTGCCGCGCGACGCCGTCATCGTTCACCCGGACGACGCCGTGCGCCTCGGCATCGGCGGCGGTGAGGCCGTGGTGGTGGAGAACGAGCACGGCGCCTTCCGGGGCCGGCTCTTCACCGCCGATGTAGCCCCCGGCTCGGTGCAGCTCCACTGGCCCGAGGCGAACGTGCTGGTGGACCCCGGCGCGCGCTCCCCGAAAGCGCAGATCCCCGCCTACAAGGACGCCACCGCCCGCATCGAACGCGCAGGCACCGCGCACGCCGTGGCCGGCGAGTCGGCGGCGGCCGCCTCCGTGCCCCGCGTATGAGGGGATCCGCCCGGCCCACCCGGCGCGTGGCCGTCACGCGCGTGCAGGGCGATGAGCGCCGAGCGCCGGAGCGCGACGCCGTCGCTGCGGAGGAACCGCTCGAGATCCGGTTGCAGGCCCGCGCCGACACGCGCGGCACGCCGGCACAGGGCGTCTCCGTCGCCGTCACGATGCGCACGCCCGGGAACGACTTCGAGCTGGCGGCCGGCTTCCTCCACGGCGAGGGCATCGTGCACACGCGCGAGGAGCTCCGCAGCCTGCGCTACTGCACCGCCGTCCCCGAGGCCGAGCGCGCCAACGTCGTCAACGTACGTCTTCGCGCCGCCGAACTGCCGGCACTGGAACGGCTCGAGCGGCACTTCACCATGACCAGCGCCTGCGGCGTGTGCGGCAAGGCGCACCTGGACGCCCTCGAGGTGCGCTGCCCGGCACCTTTGGCGCCTGGTCCGGTCGTTGCGGCAGGGGTGCTCGAGTCGCTGCCGGAGCGGCTTCGCGAGGCGCAGGCCGTCTTCGGCCGCACCGGCGGCCTGCACGCCGCCGGCCTGTTCCGCCCCGACGGGACGTTGCTGGCTGTGCGCGAGGACGTGGGCAGGCACAACGCCCTCGACAAGCTGCTGGGCTGGGCACTGCTGCAGGGCCGGCTGCCGCTCGCCGACCACCTGGTGTGCGTGAGCGGGCGCGCCAGCTACGAGCTGCTCCAGAAGGCGGTGGCGGCGGGGGTTCCCCTCTTCGCGGCGGTCTCGGCGCCCTCCAGCCTGGCGGTCGAGGTCGCGCAGCGCTTCGACGTGACGCTGATCGGCTTCCTGCGCGACCGGCGCTTCAACGTGTACGCCGGCGAGCGCCGCGTGCGCGCGTCCCCGGTTACCAGGCGGACCAGCGGAGAGCGCGCCGCGCAGCGGCCGAACCCCGTTCGAGGGTCCGAACACCCGCCGAACGGTGCCTAGGCTCCCTCCACCCCGGTGTCAGGCCTCGACCTTCGACGGGTCGACCAGACCGATGCGGATGGCGTACAGCGCAGCCTGGGTGCGGTTGCGCAGATTCAGTTTGGCGTAGAGGTCGCTCAAGCGGTTGCGCACCGTCTTCTCGGTGCACCCGAGGCGTTCGGCCAGCACGCGGTTGTCGCTGCCATCGACGAGCAGTTCGAGCAGCACGCGCTCGGAGGGCTTCAGGCCGGGCCCCGCCACCTCCGGGACCGGGGGCGGCGCCACGACGGGCCCCCCCGGCACGTCTCCGGGACGTTCTCCCTGAGACACGCGAACGAGCACGTCGACCAGCGCCTGCATGCTCAGGCGCTTCGAGACACGCGCGGCCGTGACCGCCTCCAGCGCGGCGCCTTCCTTCGGATCGATGTAACCGTCACCGAGGACAACGAGGCTGAGGCCGGGATCTTCGGCGTGGATGGCGAAGGCGGCATGGACGCCGTCCACCGGCCCGAGGCCGGAATCGAGGAGGGTGACGTCGGGGCGCACTTCGAGCGCCCACCGCAGTGCATCCTTCCCGCTGCCCACATCGCCCACGACACGCATCCGCGCGTGACCCCCGAGAACGGCCGACAACGCCTGCCGCATCATGAGCTGGGGCGCGCCGAGCAACACGCGCACCTGCGCCGTTGCCGGTACCTGCCCGCGACGCTCGTACGTGCCGAGTCTGCCACTGATGCCGACCATGCCCGCACCCTGCCTCTCGTGGGAGCGATGGCGCCGCCAGGCGGCGCACCCGCCGATGGGATGCACGCGTGCGCCGCGGGCCGCGCCGTTTCCTGGCTTCAGCATGGCGGTCACGCTGTGTTCGGACGGTCGGGGCCATCCGGGACGCCCATGTGGGAGAAACTCCCACATGGGGCCAGGGAAATTGCGCCAGACAGCCTTTCCGTCGAACGGGATTGCTAGTCAAACGTCCCGCCTCGATCGTCCGGCTACGCGTGGCTGTGCAGCCTCTGCTGCAGACGCTGCAGGAAGCTCCGGTGTCCCCGCCCGCCGAGATCGAGGGTCCGGTAGACGGCGAGCTTGAGTGCGTCCTCGATGAACACGAACACCAGACAGTACGCCCACACCGCAGCGACCGCCCACCAGGGGATGGCCGCTACGAAGATGCCGAAGCCGACGATCAGCACCGCGACCCCCTGCGTACCGAGGATAGCGACGAGCAGTGCGGGGGCCGGGAAGGGCCGGGACAGGAAGAAGCCGCGCTGGCGGGCCACGAACAGGGTCAGGTGGCCGGCGACCGCGAGCTTGAGGTAGATGAGGGTCTGCAGCTGCCCCGTGTCCAGCGGCAGGTAGGCACGCGCCAGTGCCAGCAGCGCGAACGTCTCCACGACCCCCACCAGCCCGAGGGCGGTCGCCATGGTGAGCACGCGCCGCATGTCCCAGCGCACCGGCTCGTCGGCGAGCACCGTCCGGTCGAACGCGATCGTGAGGATCGGAAGGTCGTTCAGCAGGGCGAGCAGGATGACCATGATGGCGGTGATCGGGTAGGTGTGGAAGGCGATCATCGCCAGCGTGACGAAGAAGATGATGCGGATCGTCTCGGTGATGCGGTAGATGGCGTAGGAGTTCATCCGCTCGAAGGTGCGCCGGGCCTCCTCCACGGCCCGCACGATGACCGACAACCCCGGAGCGGTGAGCACCAGATCGGCCGCGCTGCGCGCGGCATCCGTGGCGCCGCTCACGGCGATGCCGACATCGGCCTGCTTCAGGGCGGGTGCGTCGTTGACACCGTCGCCGGTCATGCCGACGATGTGCCCCCGCGCCTGCAGCGCCTTCACGATGCGGTACTTGTGCTCCGGGAAGACCTCCGCGAAACCGTCGGCCCGCTCGACCCAGTCGTTCGTATCCTTCTCCGGGTGCCCCTCCTCGAACAGGTTTCCGGCCGGCAACAGGTCGGTCCCCAGGTCCAGGTCCCCGGCGATCTGCTTACCGATCGCCAGGTTGTCGCCGGTGACCATCTTGACCTCGATGCCGTGCTCCCGCGCCTGCCGGATGGTGTCTGCCGAGTCGCTCCGCGGGGGATCGGACAGCGCCAGCAACCCCAGGATCCGCCACGGCTCCTCACCCACGGCGCGGGCCACCGCGAGGGTGCGGTAGCCGTGGTGGGCGAGCTCACCCACCTTCGCGTGCACCGCGTGCAGCGCGTCCTCGTCGAGGTCGACGAGCGCCAGCACGGCCTGCGCCGCACCCTTGGTCACACGCCAGGATTCCCCCTCCGCGGACGTTGCACGGGCCTCGCTGCGCTTCTTGACCGGATCGAAGGGCACGTAGCTATCGCGCTGGAAGCCGCCCGCCGCCGCCCCCGCCTCCTCGGCGCCCGCCAGCACCGCCTGGTCGATGGCGTCGGCATTGGCCTCGTCGGAGGCGAGCGCCGCTGCCGTCAGCAGGGTCCCCTCGTCGACGTCGCCGAACAGCACGGGCTCGCCGAGCTGCAGCTCGTTCATCGTGAGCGTGCCGGTCTTGTCCGAGCACAGCACGTCCATGCCGGCCATCTCCTCGATCGACTCGAGGCGCGCCACGATCGCCTTCATGCGGGCCAGCACCGTGGCGCCGATCGCCATGGTGACGCTGAGCACGGCCGGCATGGCCACCGGGATGGACGCCACCGTCAGGATCAGCGCGAACTGCGCCAGCTCCAGGAACGGCGTGCCGCGGAAGAGCTCGACCACCACCAGCGCCGCCACCAGACCGAGGCTCAGGTAGATCAGGTAGTCGCCGATCGACAGGATGGCACGTTGGAAGTGCGACTCGGACTTGGCGCCGGCGACCAGCTGCGCGGTGCGGCCGAAGAAGGTGCTCCCACCCGTAGCCACGACCAGGCCCGACATCTCCCCCTGGCGCACCACCGACCCGGAGAAGCCGAGGTCGCCCGCGGCCTTGTCGACCGGCAGCGACTCGCCGGTCAAGGCGGACTGGTCGATCGACAGGTAGTCGCCGTCGACCAGCTTGACGTCGGCAGGCACCACGTCACCGAGCCGGAGCCGCACGATGTCGCCCGGAACCAGCGCGGCCGCGTCGATCTGGGCCCATCGACCGTCTCGTCGGACGCGCGCGTGCAACGCGAGCTGCTTCTTCAGGGCCTCCACCGCGTTCGACGCCTGGAACTCGTGCCAGAATCCGACCACGGCATTGAACAGCAGCATCACGACGATGACGATGAGATCGGTCCAGTGACCGACCACCGCCGACAGCACGGCCGCGACCTCGATCATCCAGGCGATCGGCCCCCAGAAGAAGCCGAGCAGCTTCAGGAGTGCGCTCTCGTGACGATCCTCCACGGAATTGCGACCGTAACGCTCCAGGCGCACCGCGGCCTCGTCGCCGGATAGGCCGTCGGGACTGCTCTCGAAACGTCGGAAAAGCTCCTCGACAGGAACCTCCGCCAACTCTCGGGCGTCCTGCCCGGAGGGCGCCACGTCCTTGTCGGAGCGATGCTGCTTTCTAGGGGGAGACTCGGGGCGCTGCGAACGAGGGCGCGATGCATCCATCGACACGCCTTCTTCCCGGCGTGGACGGTCCGCTCACAGGCGGGCGCCGCTGGGCCGGAGCCCCTCGGCGACGTCGTCGGCGGCGGGCGCGGACACGCCCCGTCGGGGCGTGCCGCGGCTCGGCGGGCCGCCGCGCCGAGGGCATGCTAGCGCCGGTCGTGCGGAGGGGGAAGGGTCAGATGCCCTCGGCGCCCACGCCGCCGGCTACCACCGATCGTGCCCCGGTCTGATATGCCTGGTTGGGTCGCCGGGGCAAGGCTCCCGGGCCTGCCCTTCGCGGCGAAGGAGCGACCGCATGGAACGTCCGCCGAGGAACCCCGACGCCGCCGTCACCAACACTTCCGGACCCATCCAGCGCTGGTACCTGTCCTATGCCCTGCTGGGGCTCGTCATCGCGGGCGTGGCGCCCATCGTGCTGCCGCTGCTGGCCGAACGCACGGGTGGCCCAACCGCACCCGGCCTGGTCATGGCGGCCTTCAACCTCGGCATGCTGGCGGCGCCGCTATGGGGCTCGCTCGCCGACAGGACGGGATCGCACCGCCCGCTGTACGCGTTGGGATTGGCCGTCCTGGCCGCGGGCATCGGCGCATTCCCGCTCAGGCACGAGCTGGGCTGGTTCGTCATGACGGCGTTGGTCATCGGGCTCGCGGCATCCGCGACTGCGACCGTTGCCAATCTGTTCATCACGGAGCGGCATCCACGGGCGTCGTGGGGGGCACGCTTCGGTTGGCTACAGACCTTCTACGGAGCGGGTCAGGTTGCGGGCCTGGTGCTGGCCGGCGCCTTCGGCGCGTCTCGCGCTTCCCTGGCGCTCGGCTTCGCGGCCTTCGCGGCCGTGCTGGCTGCGGCCATGTTCCGGGTCGTGCCGATGTCGACGCCGACGGAGCGGCCGGTGGCCGGACGCCACCACGCCCGCCATGGCGGCCTGGTGCTCGGCACGATGATGAGCCACGCGCACCTGCCGCACCTCATGCGAGCGCTGAGGAAGCTGCCGAGGCTCGTGCGGGGCGGCCGCTCCCCCTTCCTGGACTTCCTTGGCAGCTGGTTCCTCGGCAACGTCGGCGGCGCCGCCTTGTTCTCCTTCTACCCACTGGTGATGGGGCACGTCTTCGGCCTCCGGACGGGAGCCGCGTCCTGGGCGTTCGCGGGCGCCGCCGCGGTGGGCCTGCTGCTCTACGGACCGGCCGGGAGCGCCTCGAGGCGCCTGAGCGCCGGCACGGTCTACCGGACCGGCCTGGTCCTACGCCTGGCGGCCCTCGTGTTCCTCGCCCTGGTCGGCCTGACCCACGTCGCGGCGCGGGGCTGGCTGGCCGTGGCGGGGTTCGGGCTGGTCGTACTGGCGTGGTCGCTGCTGGCGGTGTCCGGCTCCGACCTCGCGGCGGAGAGCTCGAGCCTTCCCCAGGGCGAGGCGATGGGCCTCTACGCCGCCTCGGGCGCCGTTGCCGCAGTCATCGGCTCGCTGCTGGGCGGGTTCATCGCCGCTCTCACCGGCTATGCCGGCCTGCTCTGGGTGGCGAGCGCATTCGTCCTAGCCGCCCTGGCGCTGATGCGAAGGCGGGGAGCCCGGCCGACGGCCCGTAACGCAGCGCCAGCAAGAAGTGCACCCTAGCGCCGCTCGGCCTCGATGCGAGACCCGGCCCGGTCACCGGCTCGCGAAGGCTCAAGGTCCAGCGGTCGAGGACGAACTCGAACCGCCCTGGAAGGGGTGGCGGTCGTAGTTGGTGAGCTCGATGTATCCCACGCCCGGCGTCGAACCAGCGATCCGCACGTCGCCCTCCCAGTAGACGATGCCGGTGGTCGACCGGGTGTTCATCTCCTGGTCCTTCATCACCGGCGTCACCGTCACGTCGATGCCGTAGCGGGGCACACGCACC
>CAWAPF010000006.1:0-43470 GCA_963783895.1 uncultured Trueperaceae bacterium | reverse complement strand
ACGTCGAGAAGCTCGCGACGCCCGACGTCACCGTGGCCGATATCGTCGGCGACATCGACCCCATCAAGGCGGCCAAGCTGGGCACGCGGCTCGGCGACGAGAGAAGCGTGCATTACGGCTTGCTGCCCCGCGCCAACCGCGGCCTGTTCGCGATGAACGAGTTGCCCGACCTTTCGGGCAAGGTGCAGGTTGCGCTGTTCAACGTCATGCAGGAGGGGGACGTGCAGATCAAGGGGCACCCGATCCGCCTTCCGCTCGACATCATGCTGGTGTTCAGCGCCAACCCGGAGGACTACACGGCGCGTGGCAAGATCATCACGCCCCTCAAGGACCGCATCGGTTCCGAGATCCGAACCCACTACCCGCATACGGTCGAGGAGGGCATGGCGATCACTCGTCAGGAGGCCTGGGTGGAGCGCGGAAGCGAGCTCTGCATGCCCGGCTTCGTGTCGGAGATGATCGAGGAGGTCGCGTTCCAGGCGCGTGACGACTCTCGTGTCGACAAGCACTCGGGTGTGTCCCAGCGCCTGCCGATCAGTCTCATGGAGGCGGTGGTGAGCAACGCCGAGCGTCGTGCGCTGGAGCTCGGCGAGAGCACCGCCTACGTGCGCGCGTCCGACCTGTATGCGGGTCTCGCGGCGGTCACGGGCAAGCTCGAGCTCGAATACGAGGGCGAGCTCAAGGGGGGCGAAGCGGTGGCGCGTGACGTCGTGCGCCGCGCTGTCGGGCAGGTCTTCGCTCGGCGCGCCGGTCACCTCGAGACCGGCGAAGTTGTCGAATACTTCGATACCGACAACACCCTGCGACTGCCGGACAACGTCGGCACGGCCGATCTGGTGCAGGTCTTCGAGGCCGTCCCCGGTCTGCTCGATGCGGCGCGTGAGCTCGCCGAGGGGACATCGGCGGCGGAGCTCGCAGTCGCGGCCGAGTTCGTGCTGGAGGGTCTGTACGCCCGCAAGCTGGTCGCTCGGAGTGAGGAGCGTGGGTTCACCGGCGTGCAACCCGATTCCGCGGAGGTGGCTCAGGGCGGCCCCCGCAGGCGGTGGAACTGAGGGTCCGTTCCCTCCCGGTGGGAGCGCGAACGACGGAGGAGGCGCCCACGTGGCGACGACGCGCTATTCCAAGTACGAGCCGACGCTCGACGATCTCGACATGGCGGACCTGATGAAGATGATGCAGGACCGGTTGCTCGAGTCGGGCTTCGGCCGTAATCCCTGGGACCCCGACCCCGACTACCAGCAGACCATGCAGGACCTCTACGACGCCATCGCCGAGGCGCTGATCAACAACGATCTGGTGTCCGAGGAGACCCTTCAGAAGGCGATGAACGCCGATGACTGGATGGAGTCCCAGCTCGGCGACATGGTCAAGGAGCTGGCGCAGCGCTTGGAGCGCGAGGGGTACCTGAAGCCTGCCGATGGCGGCGATGGCGAATCGCGCGAGGGCGGACCGGGGTCGGGCCCCGGCAACGACCCCGGGTCGGCCCGATTCGAGCTGACCAACAAGGCGGTCGACTTCCTCGGTTACCACACCCTCCGCGACGTCCTGGGTGGCGCCGGCCGTTCGAGCGTGGGGGCGCACGAAACGCACTTCCAGACGACCGGCGTAGAGACGAGTGGCGAGTCGAAGCCCTACGAGTACGGTGACACCCTCAACCTGGACGTGGCGGAGACGTTCAAGAACGCCGCGCGTCGCGGCTTCGAGGGCGGACGGTTCGATCTCGAGTACGACGATCTGCAGGTGGTCCAGGCGGAGTACGCCTCGTCGGCCGCGACGGTGGTGATGCTCGATTGCTCGCACTCGATGATCCTCTACGGCGAGGATCGCTTCACCCCCGCGAAGCAGGTGGCGCTGGCGCTCGCCCACCTGATCCGAACGCAGTACCGGGGCGACACCATCCGCTTCGTGCTGTTCCACAATTCCGCCGAAGAGATCCCGCTGGGGAAGCTAGCCTCCGCGCAAGTGGGTCCGTACCACACCAACACGGCCGAGGGCCTGCGCCTGGCCCGGAAGATCCTGCGGCGCCAGAACAAGGACATGAAGCAGATCGTGATGATCACCGACGGCAAGCCGTCGGCCATCACCCTGCCCGGCGGCCGCGTGTACAAGAACGCCTACGGACTGGACCCGATGGTGCTGGGCGAGACGCTGCGCGAAGTCGGCAACTGCCGTCGTCAGGGCATCCAGGTCAACACCTTCATGCTGGCACGCGATCCCGAGCTGATCGCCTTCGTGCAGCGGGTGTCGGCGATGACCCGCGGCAAGGCCTACTTCACGACCCCGCACACCATCGGCCGCTACGTCTTGCAGGACTTCCAGAAGCGTCGCACCAAGACCGTCAACTGAGCGTCCTCCCATCCGCGCGTCATGCCGGTGGGCCATGATGGCGGCACCGGCGACCCGACAGATGTGCCGCGCAAGTCTCCTACACGGCGCCTCGTCCACTTCGGGCCGCCACCAGGAGGTCGATGATGGAATCTACCCGTTCGAGGCCGCCCGGTATCGCACGCCTCGGCCTGGTCCTCGCCTGCGTGGCCCTGCTCGCGGCGCCGGGCGTGACGACCGCGTCGGCACAGGCGGGACCAGCGTCCGGGCTCCTCGTCCATGGCAGCGGTACCGTTTACGGCGAGCCGGATGTTGCCGTGTTGACGCTCGGCGTGGACGTCACCGAACCGGACGTGAAAGCCGCGCTGGCGAGCGCCGACCGCGTCATGCAAGCGGTGCGCCAGGTCTTCGTCGCCGCTGGCGTGCGCCGCGAGGATATCCGTACCGCGGCGTTCAACGTGTGGCGCGAGGATATCCGCGATCGCAGTGGAGCCGTGACGGGCGAGCGCTACCACGTGGTGCACAGCTATCAGGTCACGGTGCGCGACCTCAGCCAGCTTGGCGACGTGCTGGGGGCGGCCGTCGATGCGGGCGCCAACAACGTCCAGGGGATCCAGTTCCGCATCCAGGATCCGGCCGCACTCCGCGCCCGGGCGCGCGCCGCGGCCATGCATGATGCCCGCACGCAGGCCGAGCAGCTCGCCTCCCTCGCCGGTATGACGCTGGGCAAGCCCGTCAGCATCGAGGAGACCTCGACCCCCGTGACGCCCTCGGCGCCCCTTCTTGCGGCGGCGCGCGTGGGCGGCGGGGGTGCCCCGGTCGAGAGCGGGCAGTTGGCGGTCGAGGCTCACGTCACCGTCCGGTACGCCATCCAGTAGCCTACTTGCCACACCAAGAACCGCCCCGGCCGTGGTGGCCGGGGCGGCGGAGAGCGAGCGGGGTTCGCGAAGCGATTCGCGAAGGGGATGCGGGGTCAGAGCACCTGCATGACGTAGTGGTCGGTGGCGCGCTCCAGCCCGTCGAGGTTGGCGACGTACACGCCGCGGGTGCCTTCCAGGGCGCCCTCGGCCCGCAGCTCGCCGAGGATGCGGGTGATGGTCACGCGGCTGGAGCCGGTGAGGTCCGCCAGGTCCTCGTGCGTCAGCGCCAGCGGCAGCTTCACGCCGCCGTCGATGCCGCCGCCCTCGAGGTGCTCGCCGGCGCTGTCGCTGGGCTGCCCGAACTGCCGAGCCAGCCGCAGGAACGCGCGGGTGACGCGCGCACCGACCGGCATCTCGGCTTCGTCGAGCATCTCGCGGCTTCTCCTGAGCTGCCGCGCCAGGCTGCGCAGCACGTAATCGCGCAGGCTGCGGTCGTTCATCGCCTGCTGCGGGTCGATGGGGGTGAGGCAGGCGTCGTGCACCGCGGTCACCGTCTCGGCGTGCAGGCCGCCGTCCAACGCGCTCAAGCCGAGCACGTCCCCGGCGCCGTACAGATCGGCGATGCGATCGCGCCCCAGGCTGGTGGGCACCACCGCCTTCAGCACACCGAAGTTCACCACGTACAGGCTGCTCGCCTCCCGATTCGCCTCGAACAACACCTGACCCGGCTCCAACGTACGCGTCGGCAGGGCCAGCGTCTCGGGAACGGGTGCGGCCGGTTCACAGGCGGATGGGTGGAGGGTCTGGGCTTTGAGGGTCGACATGATGCCTCCCTTCGCCGGCGGGCGCATCCCTCGCGTGCCGAGGGGGCTGGCCGGCTGGAACCGTAGGGTCGCGCTACGGGAAACTGCGCGACAGGCGGTCGAGCGCGTCGATGGCCGGCGCATAGTTGGGGTCGGCGGTTCGCGCAGACCGGTAGTTGGTCTCGGCTTGACTGACGTTTCCGAGCTTCTCGTAGATCTGGCCGAGACGGTAGAACGCTTCGACGTAGGCGGGCGACCCGGGGCGCGCGCCGCCGGGGTCGGTCGCCTCGAACACGTCGATGGCGTCGTTCAGCTTCCGGATCGCATCCTGGTAGCGCCCCAGGTAGATGAGGATCCTGCCCTGGTCGAGCAGCGGCCACATCGTCGCCTTGCCGGCGTCGGTGCCGGCCGCCGCCTGGAATGCCTGCAACGCCTCGTCGAACGAGCCCGCTTGCCAGGCGGCGCGCCCCCAGTCCATCGCGTACGCGTAGTCCTGCGTGCTCTTGAACGCGCTCTGTAAGGGCGCCAGGGCCGCCGCCGGGTCGCCTTCGGCCGCCTTCAACAGCCCGCTCAAGTGCAGGTACCGGGGATCGGTTTCTCCCCGGACGAGCTTGGTGGCCGCATCGAGCTGCGCTTGGGCGCCGGACACGTTCCCGGTCAGGTAGAGCGCCTCCGCGTAGAGGTAATAGGCGTTCGGTTGATCCGGGTAGGTCTTGACGAGCTCCGGCCCGTTGAGCTGGGCCGCGGAGTTGTAGTACCCACGGTCGAGCAGATCCTGCATCTGGCTGAACGCGCTTTGCGCGAAGGCCAGCGGCACGAGCAGCACGACGAGAATGGGTGCGAACCGAAGCACGCACCTACGATAGCGCGAGCGAATGAGGAATGCTTAACTGCGAATGTGGAGCGCCAGCCAGTCGAGGCCTGCGTCGGCGCGCCGCACCAGCGCAGCCACGGCGTCCACGTCGGGCGGTCGCGCCTCCCGGGCCAGGTCGGCGAGCCGGCGTGGCTCCACCGGGCGGGTGAAGGCCGGGGCGCGTGCGTCGTCGAGGAACCCCGCGACCTTGGGATCGTAGACGAGGCCGGCGAAGCCGACGCCCGCACGCGCCGCCAGGATGAGGCCGTGAAGACGAGCCGACAGCACGTATCGTGCCGCAGCGATGCGCTGCAGCGCCTGCTGGGGCGTGGCTGCCTCCAGCCGCAACGCCTGCGCGGCGACTGCGATGCGTTCGCGCGCCGGTGCGTCCTCACGTTCGTGGAGGGCCAGGGTCGCGACCTCGAGGCCGTCCTCGCGTAGCAGCCGGCCGGCCTCGGCCAGCGCGTCGTTGAGGTCGTCGTGGCCAGCGCGGGGTATCAGCACCACGGGCCCGACCGCGTCGGACCGGGCCGGAGCAGGGAGGAGCAGGGCCGGGTCCGCGACGCGCTCGGCGTGCAGCCCGAGATCTCCGAGCAGGAGGACGGATGGAGCGTCGCGCACTGCCAGCGGCAGGCCGTCCAGAGCACGGCCGACGCGCCGACGACCGGCCTGGCTGAGGGGGCCTACCGACTGACCGTAGACCGCGACACGTTTGCCGAGCCCCCGAGCGATGCCGATCACCGTCAGGTAGTAGCGCAAGCTGCGTCGACTGCTGCCGTCCTGGAGCAGGCCTCCACCTCCCGAGACGAGGGCGTCACAGCGCGCCAGCGCCGGCAACAGGCCGCGATAGCGGTGGACGGCCGCGATCCCGTGCAGTGCGCGTGTGGCCGCCGGGTCGCCGGAGAGCGCGACCGGCTCGATGTCCCGTGCCTTGAGGCCGCGAACGAGTCCTGCCAGCAGCGCCTCGTCGCCGAGGTTGCCGTAGCCGTAGTAGCCGCTGAGGAGGACGCGCACCGTGCGCCGACGCCGCTCAGGCCCTGCGGCCGTCGCCGGGGTTCGCCAGCCAGGCGCGCCCGAGGGCCACCACGCCGCGAAGGAGCGGGACCAGCACGAAGCCCAGCACGAGCCCGATGGCGAGCGCGATGCCGGTGCGCTCCGCCGAGACGAGCAACGGGGTGTGGTAATGGCTGAACGTGTTGAGCACGCTGGCCTGTGCCAGCACGCCTCCCGTCAGGAGCAGGCCGCGGAACCACGACGGCCATCGCGGGTTGGCCAGGGCCAGCAATGCGAGCGGATGGCCGATGAGTTCCTTGAAGCGCGGGCGGACGAAGAGATCGGACAGCCACTGCCGGAGCGCGAGCTCGGCGTGGCTGGCCCCGATGATGGGGGTGTTGCCGCGACGCATGAAGGCGATGGCGAGCGCCGCGACGGCGAGCAGGGCCAGCGCCACGTGGCCGATGCGTACCTCGGCACGCCAGAAGTCGCGGATCCAGGCGGCCGGGCGCCGGAAGCGCAGAGCGTAGTGGAACAGGAACAGCGCAGGGGGGACGACGAGCGTGGCGCCGACGCCCGCGAAGGGACGGATGGCGAGCATGGTGTCGCGCTCGCTCCCCACCGCGGCCAGCAGCGCCGCCCCTGCCAGGCTGACGAGCGTGGCCAGCACGACGCTCCACGGGTTCTTGCGCAGGTGCCCGTAGCCGAGCACCGGGAAGGTGAGCGCCGCCATGAGCGCGAGCGCGTCCCAGCGCGGGCCGCCGGCCGCAAGTCCGAGCGCGGCCACGAGGGCGGCCACGAGCAGCCCCCAGACGCCGGGGAACAGGCCGACCAGGAGCAGCACCCCAGCCGCCACCCCGACGCCGGCGAGCGCACGGAGGACGGAACTGGTGTGATAGTGGAACGTCTGCGTCTGCAGCGGCCCAACCTGGTAACCGGCACTCTTCAGGGCCGAGGTGAGGCCGCTCACCATGCGGTCGGTGTTCGTCAGCAGGTCGCCCTGGTCGGTCGTGGTGTAGGGGCGCAGGTAGAGCAGCCGGATGTTGCGCTCGCTCACGGCGAGCATGTACTTGTCGATCAGATCGCGTGGACTCAGCCGGCGATCGATGTAGTCCTGGTTGAACGACAGCAGCCGTACCGTCGGCACCTTGTTGAGCAAGCTGTCCAGGCCGTCCTGCGGCGTGCCCTCGATCAGGGCGGTGAGATAGGGCTGGGACGCTGCCACCACGGGCGCGAGATCCCCCGGATAGCCGGCCACCTGCGTGCCGGCATAGACGAGGTAGTGCGCGCTCTTCGGGAAGTCGGCGCCGGGGTTCAGCAGGCGGTAGGGGGCGTTACGCGGGCGGTAGGCGATGTCGAAGCCGGCGGCGGACCAGGCCTGCAGCTCAGCGGGGTCCGGCCCGGCGGGAAGGCTGCTGCGCACGTCGCCAGGGTAGACGTACCAGGTCCGTCCGTTCCAGTCGAGCGACCGGGGTTTCGGAACGTTCTTCGCCACCAACGCGTCGAGGGCGCCCGGTTGCAGGGGCGCCACCAGGGTGGCGTCGCCCGGCACGTCGGGAGGCGTCTCGTTCCGCGCCAGGGCCTGCGCCCGTGCCTCGCTCCCCAGCAGGGCGACCGCCTTGCCCTTGGCGGCCAGGCTATCGATGGTGTCCTCGTAGATGGCGATGCCGGTGAGGCCCAGCTTCCGGTAGTGCTGCGCCAGCTCCAGCGGGGACCTGCCCAGCAGATGGGCCTGGTCGGCGAGCGCCTGCTCGTCCATCACCAGGGCGACGTGCTCGCTCACCCCCTCGGCCTGGATGCGGCGGGTGACCAGGATCCCGGCCGGGATCAGGCTGAGGGCGACGATGATCCACAACAGGCGGCGCAGGCGGGGATCGAGCACGAGGTCAGCCTCCGTTCCGCATAGCGATGCAACGGCTCACATAGCTCGCCAGCACATCGAGCGCGACGCGGTTGCGCCCGCCCTCGGGGACGATCAGATCGGCGTGCTGCTTGGTCGGTTCGACGAAGAGGTCGTGCATGGGCTTGACGGTGCGACGGTACTGGGCGATGACGCTCTCGGCCCGACGGCCCCGTTCGCGCACGTCGCGTTCGAGGCGCCGGATGAAGCGCTCGTCCGGCGGTGCGTCGACGAAGACCTTGAGGGTGAAGCGTTCACGCAGCGTCGGCTCGTGAAGCACGAGGATCCCTTCGACCACGAGCACCGGCGTAGGCAGCAGCGTCACGGTCTCGGGGGAGCGATCGTCACGCTCGAAGTCGTACACCGGGCGCTCGACGGGCCGTCCCTGCACCAGTGCGTCCACGTGTTCCACCAGCAGGTCGTTGTCGAAGGCGGTGGGCTCGTCGTAGTTGATCATGGCCCGCGCCGCGGGCGGGATGTCGGCCTGCGCAAGGTAGTAGGCGTCCTGCGGCAGGATGGTCACATTGCCGGCCCCGGCGGCATCGACGATGGCCTCGGCGACCGTCGTCTTGCCCGACCCGGTGCCGCCCGCCAGTCCGATCACGAGCGGCTTCGTGTGCTGCACTCAGCCGGCCCTCCGGCTCATCGCGAGGCCTCGCCCGGTACCGGCGAGGGAACGGCGACCGACGCCTCCCTGCGTTGCTCGGCCCGCTCGGCTGCAGCATGGATGAAACCGCTGAAGGGAGGGCTGGGTCGCATGAGGCGGGAGCGGAACTCGGGGTGCGACTGCACACCCAGGAAGAAGGGGTGGCCCTCGATCTCGATCGCTTCCACCAGCCCCTCGCCGCGCCCGGCCATGCCGGGGGTGATGCCGGACACGCTCAGACCGGCGCCCTTCAAACGATCGACGTAGGTGGGATTGACCTCGAAGCGGTGCCGGTGGCGCTCGAACACGACGCCGTGACTCGCCGGCGCGGGATCGTACAGCGCGGCCAGCAGCGTGCCGGCGCCGACCTGCATGGGCCAGCTGCCGAGCCGCATGGTGCCGCCCATGTCCGCCACCTCGAGTTGCTCGGGCATCAGGTCGATGACGGGGTGCGGCGTGTAGGGGTCGAACTCGGTGGAGTTGGCGGCCTCGAGCCCGGCGACGTGCCGGGCGTACTCGATCACAGCCACTTGCATCCCGAGGCAGATTCCCAGATAGGGGACGGCATGCTCGCGCGCCACCTGCGCGGCACGGACCTTGCCCTCGATGCCGCGCACCCCGAAGCCCCCTGGCACGAGGATGCCGTCGAACTCCTTGAGCGGTGTGAGGTCGGCATCGACCAGCGCCTCGGCGTTCACCCACTCGATGGTGACGCGGGCGTCGTTCGCGATGCCGGCGTGCTTCAGCGCCTCCATCAGACTCAGGTAGGCGTCGGGCATGGCCACATACTTGCCGACCACGGCGATCGCCACCTCGTGAGCCGGCTGGCGCAGCACGCGCACCGCCTCCTGCCACACTCGCAACTCCGGGGTGACGCGCTCGAGGACGAGCATGCGCTCGACGAAGCGGCCGATGTTCTGCTGCTCGAGCATCTCCGGCACCGCGTAGACGAAGTCCGCGTCGAAGGCGTTGAAGACGGCATCGGCCTCGACGTTGGTGAACAGCGCGATCTTCCGCCGCGCCTCCTCCGGGACCGGGGTCTTGGAGCGCAGGATGATGCCGTCCGGCTGGATCCCGACGCCGCGCAGGGTGGCCACGGAGTGCTGGGTGGGCTTCGTCTTGTACTCCTCGCTGGTGCCGAGATAGGGAAGGAGCGTGACGTGCAGATAGAGAGTGTTCTCGCGTCCCATCTCGAAGCGGAGCTGACGGATGGCTTCCAGGAAGGGCAACGACTCGATGTCGCCGACCGTCCCACCGACCTCGACGAGCACGAGCTCGGCCCCCACCCGCTCACCGGCGTCGATGATGCGCTGCTTGATCTCGTCGGTGACGTGCGGGATGACCTGGACGGTCTGCGACAGGTACGCGCCGCGGCGCTCCTTCTCGATCACCGTCTGGTAGACCTGCCCGGTGGTGATGTTGTTCCCGCGCGACAGGTCGACGTCCAGGAACCGCTCGTAGGTGCCGATGTCCAGATCGGTCTCGGCGCCATCGTCGGTGACGAAGACCTCGCCGTGCTCGTAGGGGCGCATCGTGCCGGCGTCCACGTTGATGTAGGGATCGATCTTGACGGCGGTGACGGCGTAGCCGCGCGCGCGCAGCAGGGCCCCGATGCTCGAGGTGGCGATGCCCTTGCCGAGGCTCGACACCACCCCACCCGTGACGAAGATGTACTTGCGCTCCATGCCTCACCTTCCGGGGTTCCATGGTACCACCCGCCTGTCCGCCGACCGGGGTCGGCGCCGGGCGGCGGCCGCGTCGGATGATACACTCCGCGCGGGTGATGGCGTTCACCCTATGAACCGCCCCGCGTTCGGCTGATGACGCCTATCCACCACTCCAGGAACGCGAGGAGTCGTCATGCTCATCCTCGGAGTCATGTTGGGGGGCGCTCTCGGTGCGCTCTCACGCTACCTGTTCACCAACGTCGTGCAGGGGGCCCTGCAAGGCGGCGGCTACGCCGGCTTCCCGCTGGCCACGCTGCTGGTCAACGTTGCCGGATCCTTCCTCCTCGCCTTCGTGACCGAGCTCGGCTTGCGCGGGCTGGTCTCGCCGGCGGCGCGCGTCGCGGTCGGGACCGGCTTCCTGGGCGCGCTCACCACCTTCTCGACCTTCGAGTTGGAGAGCCAGTTGCTGGTGCGCGAGGGGGAACTCATGCGCGCGGGTGCCTACGTGCTGGGCAACCTGGCGGTCGGCTACCTCGCCATCCTCGCCGGCCGCGCGGCGGCCCTGCGCCTCGCGGGGGCGCCATGAGTGGCGGGGGCGGCGAAGCCGCGCTGCTGCGCGTCTACTTCGGTGAGAGCGACCGCGTGTCCGGGCGTCCGGCCTCGGAGGCGCTGCTCGCCGCGGCGCACGATGGCGGCCTGGCGGGCGCCACCCTGTTCCGCGGCAGCCTGGGGTTCGGCGCCAACTCGGTGGTCCACGAACCCCAGCCCTTCCGGTTGTCGGGCGACCTTCCGATGGTGCTGGAGGTCGTCGACGACCGCGGGCGCGTCGATGCGTTCGTGGCCTCCCTCGAAAGCTTGCTGACCGGCGGGGGGTTGGTGACGGTCGAGCGCGTGACCGTGTTGCGTGGGGGCGGTCACGACGAGAGCCGGCCGGCATGAAGGTGCTGCACCGGGCGGGCCTGGAAGGCGCTTGCCTGCTGCGCGTCTACACGCTGGCGGGCGACAAGGTGGGGAAGGTGAGTTTCGCCGAGGCACTGGTGCGCGCCGCTCGACGGCGGGGCTTGCGTGGCGCGACGGTGCTTCCCGGATGGGGCGGTTTCGGGCGCCACGGCCTCGACCATCCGATGTCGGTGCAGCTCTACCGGCCGGAGCGACAACCGATGGTGGTCGAGCTCGTCGACGAACCGGAGCGGCTGCGTCACTTCGTGGACGACGAGGTCGCGCAACTCGATCGCTGGGGTCGCCTGGCGACCCTGGAGCGGCTTCATCTGCACGCCTACCACGCCACGCCGGACGCGCCCGACGGCTAGTCGCGGGCCGCGGGGGTCGTGGTAGAGTCGCGACCAGCCGTACGCGGCGGGGGTCCCAGGGAGGACCGTGCCGGCACGCCGCGTCGTGCGGTTGGACCCGCCCGTGCCCGGCAGCACCGCACACCTCGAGGGAGCGCGACGAACGGTGGAAGAGCAGTCTCGTAGGAAGGGCATCCTATTCGTCATGACGGGCGCCTCGGGCGTGGGGAAGGACACCATCCGGCGGGCCGCGTTGCCGAGGATCCCCAACCTCCGCTACTCGATCTCCGCCACCACGCGCGGGCGGCGCCAGGGCGAGGTGCACGGCGAGCAGTATTTCTTCTTTGACCGCGACACCTTCGAGGACATGATCGCTCGGGACGACCTCCTGGAGTACGCCGACTATGTGGGCGACTACTACGGTACGCCGGCCGGGCCGGTGCGCCAGGCCCTGGCCGACGGGCGCGACGTGCTGCTCGAGCTGGAGCTGGTCGGTGCCCGGAAGGTCAAGCGCAAGGTGCCGGAGGCGGTGATGGTGTTCATCGCGCCGCCGTCGCTGTACGAGCTCGAGCGCCGGTTGCGCGGGCGCGGCACCGACAGCGAGGAGAAGATCCAGAAGCGCCTCCGGCGTGCCCGCGAGGAGATCCGCGCCGTGCGCGAGTTCGATTACGCCGTCGTCAACGACGAGCTCGAGGACGCCGTCCGGCTGTTCGGCAACATCATCGAGGCGGAGCGCGCCCGCGCCGCCCATCTGACCGAACGCGAGGTCGAGGCCTTCCTGCGGGAGATCGCGGCGGGCTCCGGCTGACGGCGGAACCGATCAGCGAGGGCGCCTCCGAGCGCCTCGCGCGGCCTCCGGACGCACGGGAGAGCACGCGCGGGAGCGCCCCCGTCGTGTAGAATCACCTGTTCAAAGGTCGCCCCCCCGCCGGGTGAGGCGACCCGGTCTCGAGGACGTTCGCCCCGCCGGGGCGGCGCGAGCGGGCTGCGGCCCGCGAAGGAGGATCCGGTGGCCCAGGAAGGCTACGACACCCTGATGGCGCTGACCGACTCGCGGTACCGGCTGTCGATGATCGTCGCGCGCCGCGCGGCGCAACTCAAGGCTGGTATCCCGACGACGCTCGTGGGCGAAGCTGCGCCACACACCAGCAACACCGTGAGCATCGCCATGAAGGAGCTCGAGTCGACCAGCGATATCGTGTGGGGCGACGAGCTGCCCAGCGCCGACACCTTGCGGAGGCTGGTGGAGCGACGCCCGGAGGAACCGAGCTTCGGTGTCGTCCGCCCCGAGCCGTCAGACGAGGACTAGGCCCCGCCTCATCGTCGCCGCGAGCGGCGGCGTGGCGGCCATCAAGACGCCGACGCTGGTGCGTCGCCTTCGCCGCGCGGGCTGCGAGGTGCGGGTGGCGGCCACGTCCGATGCCTATGCGTTCGTGACGCCGCTATCCCTGGCGGTCGCCGCGGGGGGCGAGGTCCTGGATCGGGAACGCTGGTTCGCGGCCGACGGGCGTGTGCGACACCTGGAGTGGGCGCGTTGGGCTGACGGTCTGGTGGTCGCGCCGGCCACCGCCGATGCGCTCGCGAGCGCCGCCGCTGGGCGGGCGCACGATGTCATCTCGGGCCTCATCACGGCGGGCGTGCCGCGGGTGTTGTGGGCGCCCGCCATGAATCCGGCTATGTGGGGGCACCCCCCCGTGCAACGCAACGTCGAGACACTCGCCGAACTGGGTCACGCCTTCGTGGGTCCGGTCGAGGGGCCCCTGGCGGGGGTCGAGGAGGGCGAGGGTCTGGGGCGCATGGCAGAACCGGAAGCCATCGTCGCCGCCGCGCTGGGGCTTCCTTTCGATCGCGACCTGCGCGGGTTCCGCGTGCTGGTTTCGGCGGGACCGACGCGGGAGTTCCTGGATCCGGTGCGTTTCCTCAGCAACCCCTCGAGTGGGAAGACGGGCTACGCGGTGGCCGAGGCCGCGCGGGCGCGCGGAGCGGAGGTGACGCTGGTGACCGGCCCCACCAACCTCCCCGACCCGCTGGGCGTGCGCGTGGAGCATGTGGTGGACGCCGACGGCATGCTGGCAGCGTTGACCGATCGCTTCGACGACAGCGACCTGCTGGTCATGAGCGCCGCGGTCGGCGACTGGCGTCCCGCCGAGCGCTCGGCCCGCAAGGAGCCCAAGACCGAGGGAGAGCGCTCGCTCCGCCTGGTGCGCACGCCGGACATCCTGGCGTCGCTGGCCGAGCGCCGCCGGTACCAGGTGGTCATCGGGTTCGCCATGGAGACCCACGAAGGGGTCGATCGCGCCTCCCGGAAGGCGCGCGACAAGGGGCTCGAGCTCATCGCGCTGAACTACCCCGCGCGCGAGGGCGTCGGCTTCGGCGCCGAGGAGAACGAGGTCACCCTGGTGCGGCCCGACGGCACCTCGGAGGTCTGGGAACGCATGTCGAAGCGCGACCTGGCTGACGCCTTGCTGGATCGCGCCGCAGCGCTCCTGACCGAGCGCGTGGGGTAGACCACGCGAGTGGCAAGCGCGCGATGTATACTGAATAAATATGCCGAGTAAAGAGTACCGACAACGGTTGATCGCGGAGCTGGTCGAGAACGAGTTCATCTCGACGCAGGCCGAGATCGCCGAGCATCTCGCCAAGCGTGGGATCAAGGTCACGCAGGCCACGATCAGCCGTGACGTCAACGAGCTGAGGCTGGTGCGGCTGCCGGCGGGCAACGGCCAACACCGCTACCGTTCGACGCCGCTCACCGCCCAGGAGGACGTGGTGGGCGAGCTCAGCCAGCGCTTCCGGCTCTTCGTGCGCGACCTCGATCGGGGCGAGAACATCCTGGTGATCACGACCGACGAGGGTCATGCCTCGGGGATCGCCTTCGTGATCGACAAGTTGGATCGTGACGAGATCGTCGGGACGCTCGCGGGGCAGAACACCATCCTGGTGATCGCTCGCAGCAGCGAGCGTGCCATCGATCTGCTCGAGGAGTTCGAAGCCCTGCTGGAGTAACGGTGCGGGCCCGGTCCCGCGACTGCCGAACGGACGGACCTCCGAACGTCACGGAGCCCGGCGCATGCGTGCTAGCCTGAGCGCCCATAGGAGGCCCGCATGCGAAGGTGGTTGCTCGTCCTCTTGATCCTGTTCTCGAGCGCCGGCGCGATGGCGTCGAGCATCGTCGTCTACCCCTTCGACAGCCAGGACACGCTGCTGGGCGTCGCCGTGGCAGACCGCGTGGCGGGCGCCTTCGAGGGCAGCGCCACGGTCGTCGGTCCCGACGTGGCGCCGGGACTCCTGCCCCCGTTGGTCGCACAAGGCGGCTTCGTCAATCTGGTCACGCTCATCGGTCCCAACGCGATGACCGGTCCCAGCGGCGCGGCCCTGATCCGGGGGGCGACCGGCGCCGACGTGGCTGTCACGGGTAGCATCGCGATCACGGACAAGGGGTACCGGCTGTCGCTCGAGATCGCCTCGTCGTCGGGCTCCCGTCGGGTCAGCATGGACGCTCCCAAGGACGCACCCGGTCTCCTCGCCCGGGAAGCTGCGGGCTCGGTCGCGCTGACGCTTGGCGTCGACGTTCCGAACGTCGACACGACCCTCGACCTTTCCGGCGATTTCGGCCAGTACGTGCGCGCGCTTACGCTGGTGTCCGCGGGGCTGCCACAGGACGCCAGCAATCTGCTTTCGCAGCTGGCGCGGCAGGGACCCCTGACGGCACGGGCGCAGCGCCTCGCCGACGATCTCGATGCCCTGCTCGGAAACGGCTCCGGCAAGGACCCCCTTCGCATGGCGGTCGCGTCGCTGAGCGTGTCGCAGCTCGACGAGACGCGCAGCGTGGACCTCTTCCAGAAGGCGCTCGCCGCCACCGGCCTGCCTGTCGCCCAGGTGTGGATCGGCGCGCTCGACAGCAACGTCAACGACAAGCAGGGCGCGACGGCGGCGTTCGACCGGGCCGCGCAACGCTACCCCTTCGGCCAGGCAGCCCGTGCGGCCTACCGCAACGATCGCGGGATCGACGGGGCGGCGTCCGACATCGACGCCGTGCTGACGAGAACCCGGAACGGCGGGGCGGAGCCCGCCTCGCTGCTGGCCGCGTCCGTGGTCGCCCAGCAGGCGAAGCTGGTCGAACGCGAGAAGCACGCGCTCCAGGCCTTGAGCCATGCGGCTCCCTACCTCCCCTACAGTTTCGAGCGACTGTCGTATATCGCGTTCGACCAGGACCAGCCGCTGGCCGCGGCGGAGGCCCTCCGGGTGGCGGTCGATCTCGAGCCCGGGAACGCGCTGTACTGGACCAACCTAGGTTGGTCGTACTACCTTCTCGGCTTCATGGACCGAAGCCGGCAGGCGTCTCAGAAGGCGCTCGGCCTCGACGCCAGCCAGTCGATCGCGGCGTACAACCTTGGGCTCGTGGAGGTCGCCACGGGCCACCTCGAAGCGGGCCTGTCGGACTACACGACCGCCCTGCGTGTCGATCCGAAGGTGGACCAGGAGGCGATCCACGACCTCGAGCGCGCCCGCGCCCGGTTCCCCGACCAGCCCGATGTCCACTTCGCCCTGGCACGCCTCTACGAAGCGGACGGCCAGCGAGTGGAGGCACGCCGGGCCTACCAGGCGTACCTCGACGCCACGACCGCGGGTGCGCCGCTCCGCTCCGAAGCGGAGCACCGGGTGACGGTCCTCAGTGCCCCGCCCCCGCCCATGGAGATGAACGGGCCCGTGAAGCTCACGCTCGGCCTGCGGGGCTCCGAGGCGTCGCCCTACCACCCCGGTGACCCGGTCTATCCGAGCTTCGAGCTCAGCACGTCCGGCGACGCTCTACCCCGTCAGGTGAACGTGCGCTATCGGCTGCTCGGGGGGGACGGCGCCGTCCTGACCACGGCCGCCGAGCAGGTCAGCATCCCGCGCAACGCCGTCGGATTCGTGGTCGACGGCCTGGCGCTGACGCTGCCGAGCGACCTGAGCGCGGGGACCTTCAGGCTGGAGATCGCGGCAACGTCGGCCGACGGTCGGAGTGTGACGGGGGAGTCCAAGGTCGAGGTAGCCGGCGGTCCGGTGGTGTTGCGTCAGCTCGTCGGTCGTGGCATCGGCATGACGTCGCTCGATACCGGGTCTGCGCTGTACGGGGAGGCCGACCTGGCCCACCCCGGTGCGTTGACGGACATCCTCGTGCAGGAGCTGCGGGCGACCACCAACGAGGCCGAGCAGGCGCTCCCGAAGGCGACGGCCGGACGGTTCAAGGGACTGTCCGGATCCCAGGTCTTCCAAAAGAGCACGGCCCAGGACGTGACCGACTTCCTGCGCTACCTGCTGGCATCGGGCGCCCACGACACCTCGTTCACCTTCGTGGATGCGTACGCCCAGTGGGTGCTGGACGGCACGCCGTCCGAGCCCAAGCCGAGTGCGCAGTAGCGGCGCAGTAGCGGCGCAGTAGCGTCCCTGCCGCCGCGCGGACGCGACGCGAACGGGCAGCTTCCCGGCCGGGGAAGCTGCCCGCGATGGTGCGACGCCGGCCGGGTCCGGCGCGCGGACGCTCAGCCGAGCAGACGCCCGAAGATGCGGAAACCCGCCAGGTACGTCCCGATCGCCGAGCCGAGCGTGGCGAAGAGGAACACCAGGAAGGTGCGGGCCACACGGTTGCGCCACCAGCCGCGGACAGAGGTGACGTCCTGACGGAGTGTCGCGAAGTCGCCGACGTTGGGTTTGCGCAGCCACAACTCCACCCCGGCCGCCACGAAGCCCGCGCCCACCAGGGGATTGAGCGAGGTGAGCGGCGCCGCAAGCGCGGTTGCCACGATGGTGATGGGGTGCGCCAGCGCGATGAGGGCACCGACAGCGGCGAGCCCGCCGTTGATCACGACCCAGTCGGCGAGCAGCGACAGGCCCAGCGAAGGGCTCCGCGCGAAGCCGAGCGCGAACCCGACCAGCACCACGGCCACGATGAGCCAGGGAACGACCTTGCCCCAGCGGCGGCCGCGGGGGACCTGGGCCAGCCTTGCGATGCGCTCGTCCGCCCCCTCCTGTGGGGGCTTGCGCAGCGTTTCGGCCACGCCCTGCAGGTGGCCGGCGCCGAGCACCACGAGGACGTTCGGCCGGCGCTCGGCGGCTGTGAGCGCGGCCGCCTCGATCTCGAGACGGGCGGCGATGTAGTGGTCGCGTTCGGTGATCAGCGGTAGGTAGAGGCGCTCGCTGCGTTCGGCGAACTCGGTGAACGTCGCCTCGAGCATGTCGCCTTCCTTGAGCCGCTCGATGTCCTCCTCGCTGATCTCCTCGCGACTGAGGACGCTCGCGGCCAGCCCCGCCAGGAGCGTCAGCCGTTGCCACCAGGGGATGTTGGCGTAGACGCGGCGCAACGTCACGCCGATATCGCGGTCGACCAGCTGCAACGGAACGCCGGCGTCGCGCGCGCCTTCGATGGCCGCCTTCATCTCGGCGCCGGGCTCGATGCCGAGCTGGTCGGCGAGCCGTTGCTGGAACGCGCCCAGCGCCAGGTTGGCCGCGACCATGCCGGCCTTGCCCTCACGGAATACGCGGAACAGGTCCATCTTGGCCCAGCGGTCGGCATCGGTCATGGCCGCGAAGCGGCCCGGGTCGAGCTCGATCGCCACGGCGTCGAAGCGGCCGCTGCGCGCCAGAGCGGCGACGACCTCCGCGCTGGAGCGCGACACGTGGGCAGTTCCCAGCAACGTGAAGCGCACGCCGTGGGCGTCCACCTCCAGCACCGGCTGATCCCCCACGATGGCGCGGAGGCCGTCCGACGCACCGGGGTCGGTCGCGTCTGCATCGTTCGCGTCTACGTTCTTGGCGTTCACGTCCTGCGCGTTCGCGTCCTGCGGGTTCGCGTCGCTCGCTGCGCGGTCGCCGTGGATCTCGCCGTCGGGAGCGGCACGGGCCGGCGTGTCTCCAGGGGCGTCGTCCTCGCGTGCGGCATCGCGCGGGCCGGCGTCGGGACCGCCATCGGATCGAAGCGTCATGGCGCGAGTGTACCCAACCGCGACGCCTGCGGCGCCATCCGGCGGGACAGCGACCCCCGACGGTGCCCGCGCATCACGGCCGCGTCAAACGCCGCAGTGCACTGATCTGCTCCACCGTCGCCATCACCAGCAGCCGGTCGCCGGCCTCGAGCACGAACTCCGACTCCGGGTTCGGATGCGTGTCGTGGCCGCGGAAGACGGCCAGCACGCTGGCCCCGGTGCGCTGGCGCAGGTCGAGCTGCCGCAGCGTGCGGCCGGCGAGCTCGCTGCCCTCGGCCACCGGTTCCTCCTCGATGGAGAGCTCGCCTCTGCGCTCGCGCAGCGTGCCGTGCAGGAAGTCGACGGTGGCCGGACGCACCACGGTGTTGGCGAGGCGCCGACCCCCCAGCGTGTAGAGGTCGATGGCGCGGTCGGCGCCCGCCCGTTCCAGCTTGCGGACGGCGGCGGCGTCGTCGGCGCGCGCGACGATGGTCAGCCCGGCGTTGAGCGAACGCGCCGTCATCACCACGAAGGCGTTGGTGGCGTCGCTGTTGGTCGCCACCACCAGGCCGCGCGCGCGCGCCAGGCCGGCTTCGAGCAGCACCTCCTCCTCGTCGCCGTCGCCGATGACGAAGGGCACGCCGGCTTCCTGCAGAGCGCCGCCGACGGCGGGATCGGAGTCGACCACCACATACGGCACGTGTTCGTGCGCCAGTTCCTCGGCCGAGCGCCGGCCCATGCGCCCGTAGCCGACCACCACGACGTGGTCGCTCATGGCCGCGATGCGTTGTCTCATCGTTCTCCTCCCCAGCGGGTCGCGCACCTGCTGTGCCACCAGGAACTCCATCACGGCCGCCAACAGGTAGAAGAGGCTGCCGATGCCGGCAACGGCGACCACGATGGCCACCACCCGCCCGACGGTGCCGAGCGGGTAGAGCTCGGCGTAGCCCACCGTCGTGACCGTGATGAACGTCATGTACAGCGCGTCCATCCAGGTGGCCCGGAAGGGCCACCACGTCATCTTGAAGGCGACCGTTCCGAGCAGCACCACTCCCGCGAAGAGCACCAGCGGGGTCCGGACGCGCGCCAGGAAGCGCCACCAGTCGGCCGTGCCTGCTACCGTGGTCGGCTTCATCGACGGCGACGAAGCGAGGGCGACACGGGAGCGGACCTCGGCCCGCCTAGGCGATGCACGGGACGATTGCGCAGGACGGGCGGCCTCACGTGACCAGTATGGCAGGCCGGATGGGGCCGGCGCACGCGAAGCTGTGCCGGGGCACGCTCAGGGCACAACGTCTTCGGACCGCCAGCCCCCTCCTTCGAGCGTCCAGGTCCGGCGGCGCAACGGGGGGCCCAGCTCCAGACGATCGCAGCGCTCCGGCGCCAGGCGCACCACCGCGAAGACGGCCGGGGGCGGATGGTCGATCGCGGGCGTCGCCGGTTCCGCCGCGGAGACGGTATGCAGGGGGACGCCGGGCGCTTCGGAGAAGAAGAGCGCGCGGGTCTCGAGCGGCAGCGCGGTCCACACGGCGAGGGCGTGGGGGTCGTCGGCGCCGTGCACGCGGGCTCGACCGAGCAGCCGGAGCTGCACACCGACCTCGGGGCGCCACAGACAGAGCTCGAGCCAGCCTCCGCTTCCCAGGGGCACCATCTTGGCGCTGCGAGCGTCGCTCGCGAACGAGGGAGAGCCGTCCGCTCCGAGGTCGCGTAGCACCACGGTGCGAACCTCGGGCCGCCCGGCGGCCGATACGGTGGCGGCCTGCGCCAACGGGCGGCCGTGTGCCGCTTCGAACGCAGCTCGCAGATGGGGGAGGAACGGGGGCTCCACGCTCGTCAGTCTCGCCCCCGGGCGCTCCAGCCGGCAAGGGGCGACCCGCCCGGACGGGCGCCGGCGCCTGAGGGTCCGGCAGCCGGCCTCCGTCCTACAATGGGGCATGTCGAAGAAGAACCAACGACGCAAGGCCGAGCGCCGTAGCGTCGAAGATGCCCGCAAGATCACCGTGGGCAAGATGGTGCGGCTGTTGCTCAAGTCTCTCGTGTTCGCCATCCTGCTCACGGCTGTCGTGATGATCCTGACGATGCTGGGCGTGCCGGGGCTGGGCAGCTTCTGGGTCCAGATGCTGCTGGTATTCGGCGCCTACTTGCTGGTCTACCCGATCCTGATGAGCGAGTTCCGGCCGACCAAGAAGCGAAGGGACGCCGAGGAGGAGGCGTGATCCGCAGCGCCGGTCACGCGCCGCGCAGCGAACGTCCAGGCAGCCTCTACGATCAGGTCCGGCTGGCGAGGCTGTGGCTACCGCTCACCATCGTCGGTGTGGTGCTGTTCCACCAGCTGGTGGTCGTGCCGCTGGGCGGCGAACGCTATCAGTTCTGGGCGCAGTTGCTGTTCTACAGCATCCTCGGTCCGCTCGCCACCTTCGCGACCCTCAACTGGATCGCAACCGAGGTCCGCCTGCGCGAGCAAGCGCAGGACGAGCTGGCCCGCCTGTTCGACCAGCTACGCAGCAGCCACGAGCTGCTCACCGCCATCCAGCAGGTCACCGAGCAGTTCGCAGCAGCGACCGACCTGGAGGCGGCGCTCGCGGCGGCGTCGCGCGGTATCCGCGACGTCACCGGCGCGTCGGCGGTGGCGGTGCTGGTGGGTCCCACCGAGCTCGGCGTCACCAGCGGCGTGGGCCTGACGTCCGAGCACGAGCGCGACGCGTTGGAGCGCGATCGCGGTCTCAGGGCGCGGCAACGGCGCGGCGAGCGGACACGCGTCGGCGACCGTGACGGCTGGGTGCTCACGATGCCGCTCACCTGGGGCGGCAACCTCGAGGGGTCGCTGCACGCCTACTACGACGAGGACCCCGACGACCGACAGCGCGAGGCCTTCTCGATCCTCGGCTCCGAGTTCTCCGCCGCGGCCGAGGCGACACGCAGCCGCACCCGCGACCTGATGACGCTGTTCGACGTCGATCGCTCGATCCGCGCCGAGGGCAACCTCGAACGTCTCCTGCACACGCTGCTCGCGCAGATGATGTCGCGTGTGGAGGCGCGTACCGGCGGCGTCTACCTGTTCGACGAGGGCAACCTGCTGCAGTTGCGTTCGGCCGCGGGCGCCCCCCAGGGGGGCGTCAGCCTTCCGGTGCGTCTCGGCGAGGGCCTGGTCGGGCGCAGCGCGCAGTCGCGCGAGCCGCGCATCGTCAGCCGTCTCTCCGTTGCCGACCGCGCCGAGGGCGGTCCGTTGCTCTCCCGGGCCGGCAGCGCCGCGACGTTGCCCCTCTACGCCGAGGAAGGTCTGTTGGGAGTCGTGCTGCTCACCCACTCCGATCCGGATCACTTCGATGCCGCGAACCTGCCCTTCCTGGGCTTGCTCGCGAACCAGGTGAGCCTGGCGGTGCGCAACGCCAACGCCTACCTCCACTCCGAGGAGCTCGCGATCGCCGAGGAGCGTGCGCGCATCGCCCGCGAGATCCACGACGGGGTGGCGCAGTCGCTCGCCTTCACGGCGCTCAAGCTCGACCTGGTGGCGCGGCTCATGGTGCGCGATCCGGCCAAGGCGGTGGGCGAGCTCGATGCCGCCAAGGACACCGTGCGAGAGACGATCAAGGAGGTGCGTCGGAGCATCTTCGCGCTCCGGCCCGTCGACCTGGAGCGCCACGGGTTCTTGGAGACCGTGCGGCGCTATGCCATCGACTTCGGGCAGCAGAACGACGTCCACGTGCGGCTCGAGCTCGGCGAGCTGCCGGAACTCGGCATCAAGTCGGAGGCGGTGCTGTTCCGCATCTTCCAGGAGGCGATGAACAACGTTGCCAAGCACGCTGCAGCGCGCACCGTCGATGTCCGGGTCGGCGCCGACGGTGGACGCATGGCCTTCATCAGCGTCGAGGACGATGGCAGGGGATTCGATCCCGTGCAGGTGGGCGACCGCGTGACCAGCGCCGGGGGGCTCGGGCTGCGTCAGATGCGCGAGCGCGTGCAGGCGCGCGGTGGCCGCTTCGAGATCGAGAGCGAGCCGGGCCGCGGGACGCGCGTGCTGGCGGCGGTGCCCGAGTAACCCCACCAACAACGACCGCGGCCGCCCTCGAGGGCGGCCGCGCTTGCACCCGTTCCGTCGACGGGGGTTACTTCGTCTTGCCGCTCTTGCGGTAGCTGTCGCCGAAGCGCTTCTGGAACTTCTCGACGCGTCCTTCGGTGTCGATGAAGCGCTGCTGGCCCGTGTAGAAGGGATGGTTGCCCGACCACACGTCGACGTGCAGCTCCGGCTTGGTGCTGTAGGTCTCCAGCACGACTTTGCCTTCGCAGATCACCTTGCACGGCACCATCTTGGGGTGGATGTCCTTTTTCATCGCTCGTCCTCCGCCCGGCGCCGGCCCTTCGGGGCGCCCGGGTTCGCTTCAAAGCCTAGCCACTGTAGCAGACGTGGGCGCTCCCTAGCTAGCCCGGGCCCGACGGGCCCGTGACGTTCGCCTCCCGGAGCTGGCGCTTCACGCGCGCCAGGATGGCGCCCATCCCCCGCAACCGCAACGGCGAGATGAGCTCGGCCAGGCCCATCGTCTCGTAGAAGTCGTCCGGCGTAGCCAGCACCTCCTCGACGCTCGCGCCCGACAATCCCTCGTGCATCACCCCGGCGAAGCCGCGAGTGGTCGGGGCCTCTTCGGGGGCATCGAAGAACAGCCGAACGCCGTCGTCGGCGACCTCCGCTTTGAGGAACAGAGGCGTCTGGCATTCGTGGACGCGTTCGAGCTCCGCGTTCATGCCCTCGGGCAGGGGCGGCACCTTGCCGGCGTACTCCAGCAGCAGCGGCAACTTGAGGCTCTTCGGCGCCTTCCGGAAGGTATCGACGATCGACTGGAGGGGGGCGGGCACGCTCACGCCTACCAGCCTAGCCTCGCGAACGCCCTGCCGACGTCGTCTGGGAGGGATCGACGGCGCGGGGAACATGCAGCCGGTGGTATCCTTCTCGACGATGTCGACGCTGCCATCGATCGTGACCATAGGACCGCAGGGGACCGTAGATGGCACCGTGCGCGTCCCGGGCTCGAAGAGCCTGACCAACCGGGCACTCGTCATCGCCGCCCTCGCCGACGGTGCCAGCCGACTCGACGGAGCGCTGGTTGCGGAGGACTCGGAGGTTCTCCTCCGCGCCCTCAGCGCCCTGGGCTTCCGGGTCGAGGCGCGCGGACCCCGCATCGTCGTCCAGGGCATGGGCGGTCGCGTGCCGGAGCGGTCGGCGGAGCTCGACGTGCGCCTGTCGGGGACCAGCATGCGCTTCCTGACCGCGCTGGTGGCCCTGGGTCGCGGGCGCTATCGGCTGGACGGCAATGCCCGCATGCGCGAGCGGCCCATCCAGGACCTGTTGGGCGCGCTGAGGGGCCTCGGCGCCGACGCCGTCAGCGAGGCAGGGAACGGCTGTCCGCCGGTGGTGGTTCGCGCCGCTGGACTGCGCGGCGGCATCGTCACGGTCGAGGGCGGCAGGAGCTCGCAGTATCTCTCCGCGCTGCTGATGGTCGCGCCGTACGCCGACGCCCCCGTCACGCTGGAGGTCGCCGGCGAGCTCCAGTCCAAGCCCTTCGTCGACATGACGGTAGCGCTGATGGCCGATTTCGCAGTGGAGGTCCGGCGCGAGGGTTACCGCCGATTCACCGTGACACCTGGCCGCTACCGGCCGCGCGACCTGGATATCGAGGGCGATGCCATGGCCGCCGGCTATTTCTGGGCCGCCGCCGCGATCACAGGCGGGCGCGTGCGCGTGTCCAACCTGGGCAAGGGCACCCGGCAGGGGGACGCACGGTTCGCCGGAGTGCTGGAGGACATGGGTTGTGAGGTGCGCTGGGGCGACGGCGGCTGCGAGGTTCGCGGCCCGCGGCCGGGACGGCTGCGCGGCGGGACGTTCGATCTCAACGACATGCCGGATCAGGCGCAGACGCTGGCTGCGGCGGCGCTCTTCGCCGACGCTCCGGTCCATATCCGGAACGTGTGGAACTTGCGCATCAAGGAGACCGATCGGCTGGCGGCGTTGACCACCGAGCTCCGTCGCCTGGGCGCCGAGGTCGAGGAGGAGGACGACAGCCTCACGGTGCACCCGCTCGAACGCCCACCCGCGGGCGAGGTTGCGCTCGAGACCTACGGCGATCACCGCATGGCCATGGCGTTGGCCGTCGTCGGCGCGCGATTGCCGGGCGTGTCCATCCGGGACCCGAGCTGCGTGGGCAAGACCTACCCTCGCTTCTTCGAGGAGTTCCTCGGGCTGCTCGCCGGAAGGCTATCATGAGCGTGCGGAGCGGAAGGGGAGGCGCCAGCATGGTGGAGGCCGGCGCGGACGCCACAACCGGGGACCGAAGGTCCGGGCGCAGCGTGATCACGCTCGATGGCCCGGCCGCGTCGGGCAAGTCGAGCGTGGCCCGCCTGGTGGCGGGACGCCTCGGCATCCCGTTCGTCTCCAGCGGCCTGCTCTACCGTGCCGCGACCTGGCTGGTCGAGGAGCTGGACGGCGATCCCGACGACGAGGGCGCCGTGTTGCGGAGCCTCAAGGAGCGGCGCGTACGGCTCGTGCCGTCGCTGGCGGGCGACCGCATCCTGGTGGACGGCCACGACGTGACCGCCGCGCTCCACACCGACGCGGTGGACGCCGCGGTTTCGGTGGTGGCTCGCCATCCCGGAGTACGGGGCTGGGTCGCGGAGCGCCTGCGGGAGATCCCCGGACCCTTCGTCATCGACGGACGTGACATGGGCACGGCCGTTTTCCCCGACGCCCGCTTCAAGTTCTTTCTGACGGCGCCCGCCGAGGTGCGTGCCCGGCGCCGGGTCGGCGAGCGCGCGGCGGACCTGGCGTCGGTCGCCGACGCCATCCGCCGCCGCGACCGGCTCGACGCCGCCCAGTCCGCGCCTGCCGACGATGCCGTCCACGTCGAGACCGGCGAGCTCACGCTGGACCAGGTGGTGGAGCGAGTCATGGGAGCGCTCTCCGGGGTGGGTGCAGCTTGAGCTCCGGGTTGTCCACCACTGCCGGAAGGCCGTTCACCACGCCTGCCGCCGAGTTGCAGCGTGCGATCGTGACCAGCACCCGTTTCAAGCCTGAAGCCCACGCGCTCGCCGGCGAGCTGGCCGACCGGCTTCGGGAGCTCGGCGCCGCCGTCGAGCTCGATCTCGACGGCACGATGCCGCTGGGTGAGCGTTCGCACGACGCCGACGTGGTGTTCTCGGTCGGAGGGGACGGCACGCTGCTCGGTGCTGCTCGGCGCCTGGTGGGGAGCGCGGCGCCCGTGGTCGGCGTGAACCTGGGCAAGCTCGGCTTCCTGGCAGAGTTCAGCGCCGATGAGGTCCGCGAATACCTCGAGGGACGTGCTCCGGACGACTGGCGCATCAATCCTCGCATCATGCTGCAGGTGTGGTTGAACGGTGGCGGCGAGCCCACCTTCGCGCTCAACGACGTGGTGGTCTCGCAGGGGGTGGTGGCGCGCCTCGTCAACATCGCCATGGAGGTGGACGGCGCCCACGCCATCCAGTACCGGGCCGACGGATTGGTGGTGTCGACGCCGGTGGGGTCCACCGCCTACTCCCTGTCGCTGGGCGGACCGATCGTGAGCCAATCGATGCGGGCGTTCGTGATCACGCCGCTGGCCCCGCACTCGCTCACGAATCGCCCCATCGTCGTCGAGGGCGGCGTGCTCGTGAGCTTCCGTGTGGAGAGCGACGCCCACGAGCTGGCCCTGGTGATCGACGGTCAGGAGCGCATCGACCTTCGGCAGGGCGACCGCTTCACCATCGCGGCGGCGCCGACCGACCTGATGCTCGTATCCTCGGGTCGGCACAGCTTCTTCGACATCCTGCGGTTCAAGCTCCGATGGGGCGCGCCCCCCCGCATGCGGGAGGGCTGAGCCCGCGCGCATGCGCGCGGTGCCTCGGACGTCCCTGCGGTGCCCAGCATCACGATCGTCTCCAACGGACATGGCGAGGACGTCATCGGAGCCTCGCTGGCGCGCGCCGTCCTCGGTTACGCTCCCGGCGTGACGGTCCGCGCCTTCCCCCTCGTGGACCAGGGCGGCGCGTACCGTGCTCACGCCATCCCCAGGCTCGGTCCCTGCCGCGCGTTGCCCAGCGGCGGTCTCACCATGCATTCGGCGGAGAGCTTCGTTGCCGACGTCCGGGCCGGCTTCGTCGGCATGACGCTCGGCCAGCTCGCGGAGTTGGCGCGGCTTCGCAGCGACGTCGTGGTGGTGGTGGGCGACATCTATGCCCAGGCGCTAGCGGCCTTCACGCGCTCGTCGTTCCGGGCCGTGGTACAGCCGCTGGTCTCCGCCTACCACCGCTCGGGCGCGGGTCGGCCGCGGCCCAACCGCTACTTCATGGAGCGCATCAGCTATCCCGAGCGCGCGCTGATGCGCCACCTCGCCTCGGTCGTGTACGCCCGCGATGACGCCACCGCCGCCTGGTTGGGAGCGCACGGCGTCCGGCACGCCCTGTCGCTCGGCAACCCGATGGTGGATCTGGCCGTGGGGCGCCCCTTGGAGGGCGTGCACGGGCGGCGCGCCGTGGCCCTTCTCCCGGGAACCCGGGCCCACACGCCGGTTGCCCTCGCCCGCATGGCGCAGGCGCTGAAGCGCCTGCCGGACGTGACGGGCCTGGTGGCGTGGCAAGGAGGGACGGTGCCCCTGCTGCCGGACTGGGAGGAGGAGGGGGGCGCCCCGCCGTTGCAGGGTCGCGTGGCAGCCCTGCGTCACGGCGCCAGCCGGCTGTGGGTGATGGAGGGACGTTTCGGCGACGTGCTCGCCAGCGCGCGCGTCGCTGTCGGCACCGCCGGTACCGCCAACGAGCAGGCGGCCGCCCGTGGCGTGCCGGTGGTGTCCTTCCCGGTGGAACCCTTGCACGCTCGGACGTTCCTGGAGAACCAGAAGCGGCTGCTGGGCGACGCGCTCACGCTGAGCGGCGGAGATCCGGCGGACATCGCCGCTGCCGTCCAGGCGCTTCTCACCGACGAGGTGGCATGGGAGCGCGCCTCGCAGGCGGGGCAGCTTCGCATGGGCGCTCCGGGCGGCAGCCGGGCGATCGCCCGCGACCTGCTGGAGCGGGTCACCCGCGCCGTGCCCTCGTTCCGGGCGTGACCCGTCGGGGGATCCGTGGGCGTCGGCTCGCGGTGCTCAGGCGCCGGCCGACACGGCCACGCGTTCGGTGCTCGGGCGGGGCACGCGGGCCTCGCTCAGCAGCTCGCTCAGGCGCGACTGGCAGCGCAGATGCTTCTTGGCGTAGGCGCTGTCGCGATAGCTGGGATCGAACAGCTCGCTGAGGGGCGTGGAGCCGCTGGCTCGCAGGCCGATCCCCAGATCGTAGAGCTTGTCGACGAAGTGCACGAAACGCAGGGCGTCGTTCTGCGTCGCCAGGGGTCGTACGCCGGCCAGGTAGAACGTGCCCACCTGCCGCAGCAGTCCGTCGTAGCGCGAAGGGTGGAGGCCCTTCAGGAGCGTCAGAAGGGCGTCGAACTCGGCGAACACACGGGGCGGCTCTGTCGTCTCCTCGAGGCACGCCCGTTCGAAGTCGGCTTGAGACGTGAGGGCGCCCAACCGGTTGCGGTGCCGGTAGTCGGGGCCGTCCATGGTGACGGCCTCGAAGCGGTCGGCCAGAGACTGGATCTCACGCCGGAAATCCTCGGCGTTGAAACGCCCCCGCCCCTGCGCTTCGGGCGCGGTGTTGGAGGTGGTGAGGACATATCCGCCTGCCTCGGCGAGAGCGTTCAGGAAGGTCTTGACGATCAGCGTGTTGCCGGGGTCGTCGAGCTCGAACTCGTCGATGCACAGCAGGCGCTCCCCACCGAGGATCTCGCCCGCTCGCTCCATGCCCAGCACGCCGATGAGGTAGACGAGCTCCTGGAAGCTCAGGTAGTGCTTGGCCTCCAGGTCGGCGTGGTAGAAGGCGGCCGCCAGCAGGTGCGTCTTGCCGACGCCGAAGCCGCCGTCGAGGTAGAGCCCGCGGCCGGGAGTCGGGCGGCGGCGCACGGGCCAGGGGAAGCGCCGGGTCGGAGGCTTCGCCAGCGCGCGCTCGGCTTCCTCGACGAACGCCTGGACGCGCGCTCGTGCCTCGGCCTGGCTCGGGTGTTGCGGTCGGTAGCCCTCGAACGACACGCGCTCGAAGCGTGGGGGAGGCACGAGCCGGTCGGCACGCGCCGCCGGTGGGGCGGCGAGCTCCGAAAGGGAGCGTAGCTGCGTCACAGCGGGGAGCCTACCACGCCCGTTCGGGCGCGCCCGGAGCCGCCATTCCCGGGTCAGGTGCGCCCGGGTCCGGAGCGCCCGAGTGCGGCGCACCCGAGGCAGGCGAGGCGCGAACGGTTTGACACCCCGGGAGGGGCGTCGTACGCTTTGAGGATCGGTTCGCGGGGAAGTCCGGTGTGATCCCGGCGCTGTCCCGCAACGGTAAAGAGCCGCCCGGCGGCCGAAGCCCGAGTACCGCGATCCGACGAAGCACCCCCTTGCGAGGACGAGGAAGGGCTGCCCAGAAGCCGCCCGCGCGGCTTTCCGGCGTCCATCCCCTCCGGGATGGATCTCTTTTTCTCCAGTCGCAGGAGCTGAGGAGGCGTTTGTGGTTCAGCGCGCGGCTTTCCTCGTGGTCCTGCTCGTGGCGCTCCAGACGGCGCTGGCGACGACCTACCCTCTCACCGTTCACGACGAGCTCGGGGCGGAAGTGACGCTGCCGGGCCCTCCCGAGCGGATCGTGTCGATGATCCCCAGCGACACCGAGACCGTGTGCGCGCTGGGCGCGTGCGATCGCCTCGTCGGGATCGACGCCCTCAGCAACTGGCCCACTCGGGTTGCGTCGTTGCCCCGGATCGGCAACGCCAACGATCCCAACATGGAACGGCTGGTGGCCCTGAAGCCCGATCTCGTCCTCACCGACGAGTACAGCGGCCTCGCCGATCGCGTGCGAAAGCTGGGGATCCCGGTGTACGCCGGTACGCCGCAGACCTTCCCGCAGGCCCTCGACTTCCTGGACACGATGGGGCGGCTACTCGACCGCCAGACGGCGGCCAGTGTCCTTCGCGGCCGGATCGAAGGCGAGGTGGCAGCGGTGGCGTCGAGGGTCGCCGGGCTGCCGCAGGTGAGCGTGTTCGTCGAACTCGACAGCACCCCCTACAGCGTAGGACCGACGTCCTACCTCGGAACGCTGCTCGCCAAGGCCGGGGGCCGCACCATCGTGGGCGCGTCGATGGGGGAGTACCCGCAGGTCGATCCCGAGTACGTGATTCAGCAGGACCCCCAGGTGGTGCTGCTGATGGACGCGCCGTACGGCCAGACCCTCGCCGCCGCGGAGGCGCGGCCGGGCTGGGCGGGGCTCCGCGCTGTCAAGGACGGGCGCGTGGTGGCGCTCGATCATCAACAGGTCGACCTGCTCAGCCGCGCCGGGCCGCGCATGGGCGACGCCGTGTTGCTGCTGGCCAGGCTCCTTCATCCGGATCGATTCTGAGCCGTGGCACGCGTTCTGCCCCGTACTGCGGCGTCCCCGGGCAGGGGCGTGGCGCCCGTGGTCCTCTCGCTACTCGCGCTCGGCGTCGTGCTGGTCGCGGCGGCGTCGGTCGGCAGCGTGAAGGTCGAGCCGGGTGCCCTGCTGTCGGCGGTGGCGGACGGCATGCACGGCCAGTTGCACGGCACCGTCGACACCATCGTGTGGCAGCTCCGCCTGCCTCGCGTGCTGCTGGCGGCGCTGGTAGGGGCGGCGCTTGCGCTGGCCGGCGCCGCTTTCCAGGGCGTGTTCCGCAACCCGCTGGCCGACCCCTACCTGCTGGGGGCCGCCAGCGGAGCGGGATTCGGTGCCAGTGCCGTGCTCGTGCTGGCGGGCAGCGTGCCCTGGCTGACCTGGCTGGGCGTGCCGGGTGCGGCCTTCGTATGCGCGCTGGCGACGGTGGCCGCGGTCATGCTGCTGGCCCGGCGCGAAGGCGGCCTCCCGGTGGTATCGCTCATCCTGGCGGGCGTGGTGCTCGGCTCGAGCCTGAGTGCCGCCACCTCCTTCCTGATGCTGGCCGCCCGCGACCGGGCCGCGGGGATCCTGAGCTGGCTCCTGGGCAGCTTCGCTTTCGCCAGCTGGGAGCGCGTCCTCACCGTCGTGCCGCTCCTCGTGCCCGCAGCCGCGCTGCTCCTGCTGGCGGGCCGCGCTCTGGACGTGATGCAGCTCGGCGAGGAGTCGGCGGCCCAACTCGGGGTGCCGGTCGAACGGGTGCGACTGCTCCTGCTGACGGCGGCGACGCTGGCGACCGCCGCCGCGGTCGCGGTGGCCGGCGTGATCGGGTTCGTGGGCCTGGTGGTGCCGCACGCGGTGCGGCTCGCGTTCGGGCCCCGGCACGTTCGGCTGCTGCCCCTGTCGGCCGTGTGGGGAGCGGCCTTCCTGGTCCTCGCCGACCTGTGCGCAAGGACCGTGCTGGCGCCCGCCGAGCTCCCCGTCGGCATCGTCACGGCCCTGGTGGGCGGCCCCTTCTTCCTGTTCCTGCTCAGGAAGCAACGCACCCCGTGAGGCGGCCGTGAGCATCGACGTCCGTGAGCTCTACGCCGGGTATGGGGGGCGCGACGTGCTCTCGGCGTGCGACGTGCGGCTCGAGCCGGGTGAGGTGCTCGGCGTGATCGGGCCGAACGGAGCCGGCAAGTCGACGCTGGTGCGGGTGCTGACGCGCCGGCTGGCACCGCGCGCCGGGCGCGTGTCGGTCGATGGCCACCCGCTTGAGCGGTACGGACGGCTCGACCTGGCCCGTGCCCTGGCCGTGGTCCCGCAGGTTCCGGAGCTGCCCGCCGGCTACACCGTGCGCGACCTGGTCGCGATGGGGCGCACGCCCCACCTGGGACTCCTTCGTGCGGAACGCGAGGAGGACCGGCGGGCGGTCGACCGGGCCCTGCGGGCCACCGACACGGCCGCCCTGGCCCGTCGCGACGCCACCCGGCTCTCCGGCGGCGAACGGCAGCGCGTCGTCCTGGCCCGGGCGCTCGCTCAGGAGCCGCGCTACCTGCTGCTGGACGAACCGACCAACCATCTCGACCTGCGCTACCAGGTCGAGATGCTCGCCTACACCAGGCGGGAGGTCGAACGGGGTATCGGCGCCCTCGTCGTGCTCCACGATCTCAACCTGGCCGCCCGTTTCTGCGACCGGCTGGCCGTGCTCCAGGACGGCCGCGTGGTGGCCCAGGGCGCGCCCGAACAGGTTCTTACCGAAACACTCGTGTCTCGCGTCTATGGGACGGAAGTGGACGTGCACGTGGTCGATTCCCGACCGATGATCCTCCCGCGGCTGCCGCGGCGCCCGGGCCCGCCCGAGTCGTGAGCGCCGCCGCCTCCGCGCCGGTTCAGGCGGCGCTGGGCGGGTCGAAGCGCTCCCGGACCCGGACGGCGAGGCGGTAGAAGTCCATCAGGCCCTCGGTGGCCGAGCGCCAGCCGAACCGCTCCATCTCTTGCCGCGCGGCGGAGCCGAGGCGCTTGCGGAGTGCGGCATCGGTGAGCAACGTGCCGAGCTTCGCGGTGAGGTCGCCGAGGTCGCCGGGGGTGAACATGAGGCCGGTCTCGCCGTCGCGGATCACGTCGGGGATGCCGCCGGCGCGGGCCCCCACGGCCGGCACCCCGGACGCCATCGCCTCCATCGCGACGAAGCCGAGGGTTTCGGTATCCGAGGGGAATGCGAACACGTCGGCGGAGGCGTACGCCGCCGCCAGCTCGGAGCCGGACATGTAGCCGGTGAAGACGGTGCGCGTGTCCTTGAACCGCTCTCGCAGCACCGCTTCGGCGGGGCCCGAGCCCACCAGCGCCAACCGCACGTTGGGAAGCTGGGTGACGGGGGCGTACAGCCAGTCGAGTCGCTTCTCGAACGACAGGCGGCCGACGTACACCATCAGAGGCGCGTCGGGGTGCCCGCCGGTGAGGCGAACGCGCATGGCGTGCGAGCGCTTGTCCGGGTGGTACAGATCGGTGTCGACGGCCTTCGGCCACAGCCGCACGCGACGGATGCCCAGTCCCCGCGCCGAGTTGACCATCGGCACGCTCGTACAGAGGTTGACGTGGGCCTGGTTGTGGACGTCGCGTAGGAAGATGCGCGACGGCTCGGACAGGAAGCGTAGACGCAGCGCTTCGGCGTACCGGGTGATGTCGGTGTGGTAGCTGGCGAGCAGCGGCAGGTTGCGCTGCTTGGCGATGGCGGTGCCCCACAGGCCGAGCACCACCGGGTTGATGACGTGGACGATGTCCGGCTGGAAGCGGTCGAGCTCCCGGCCCAGCCGCGGGCGGGGGAGGCCCAGGAAGAGCTCCGGGTACCAGGGCTTGAAGGGAACGCCGGGCACGCGCACGACCCGGTGGCCGGCGTACGCCTCCGGAGGGTTATGGGGGGCGAAGATCAGCGCCTCGTGCCCCAACTGCCCGAGTTGCTCGAGGGTGCGTACGAGGCGGGTGACCACCCCGTCGATCTTGGGCAGGAACGTCTCCGTGAAGAAGGCGATGCGCATGGTGGGTGAAGCGGGCGCGGCGACCGGGGCGTTACGCCGTTTCCGGGCTCTTCCTGTCGGCGTGGGGCGTTCCGGCCTTCTGTTCGCGGGTCCAGGTGCTGGTGCAGGGGATCTTGTCGAGGTTGGCGCGCTGCCGGTATTTCTTGGCGATGGTGGTGACTTCTTCGAGGAGGCCTTGCTCGAGGGTGGTGGGTTCGAGGCCGAGGTCGAGGAAGAGGTCGTTCTTGACGTGGAGTTCGTTCTCGGGGTCTTCCTTGCGGGGGTTGGGGACGTTCTCGATGGTGGCGCCGGTCTGTTGTGCGACGAGTTGGGCGAGGTCGCGGACGCGGTGGGTTTCGGTCATCTGGTTGAGGATCTTGACGCGTTCGCCGCTCTCGGGGGGGTTTTCGAGGGCGAGTTGGAGGCATCTGACGGTGTCGCGGATGTGGATGAAGGCGCGGGTCTGTCCGCCGGTGCCGTGGACGGTGAGGGGGTAGTCGACGGCGGCTTGCATGAGGAAGCGGTTGAGGACGGTGCCGTAGTCGCCGTCGTAGTCGAAGCGGTTGATGAGGCGTTCGTCTTGGAGGGTGTCGGGGGTGTTGGTTCCCCAGACGATGCCTTGGTGGAGGTCGGTGATGCGTAGGCCGTCGTTCTTGGCGTAGTAGGCGAAGAAGAGTTGGTCCTGGGTCTTGGTGAGGTGGTAGATGCTGCCGGGGTTGGGGGGGTAGAGGATTTCTTGTTGGACTTTGGTGCCTTCGTCGGTGGTGACTTCGATGGGGAGGTAGCCTTCGGGGATCTTCATGCCGGCGGTGCCGTAGCCGTAGACGCCCATGGTGCCGAGGTGGATGAGGTGGGTGTCGGTGTTGGCTTCGACGATGGCGGCGAGGGTGTTGTGGGTGGCGTTGAGGTTGTTGTTGACGGTGTAGCGCTTGTGCCAGCTGCTTTTCATGCTGTAGGGGGCGGCGCGTTGTTCGGCGAAGTGGATGATGGCGTCGGGCTGCTCGTCTTGGATGAGGGTGAGGAGCCGGTGGTAGTTGTCGGCGATGTCGAGGCGTTCGTAGTGGATGTCGCGGCCGCTGACTTGTTTCCAGGCCTTGAGGCGCTCTCCCATGGGTTGGATGGGGGTGAGGCTGCCGGCTTCGAGTTCGTTGTCGATGTTGCGGCGGCTGAGGTTGTCGATGATGGTGATGTCGTGGCCGAGCTTGCTGAGGTGGAGGCTGGTGGGCCAGCCGCAGAAGCCGTCACCGCCGAGAACGAAAACCTTCATGGGTACCTCCGGGCGTCGGGACGGACGCTCGGCCGCCATCGGCCTGCAGGTCGCCCCGGCGAAGCGTCGAGTTGGTTCCGGGGCCCCACATCGCCCGGGGCCGCGGTTCGTGCGGAACCCCGCGAGAGCAGGCCGTGGATCGTGCCGGAGGGCCCCCGGGGGCGACGCCTGCGAGTCCCTGGGAGTGTACCACCGGGCTCCGCCCGCCCGGCTCCGGGCGAGCGTGGCTGCGAGGAGTGCTCCGCGCGCCCAGGCGCGGTACGCTTCCAGGCGTGGCGCGGGACCGGGACGAGAGCTTCCATGCCCTGTTGACGGGGCTCGAGAGCTACGAGGATCAGGTCGCCTCGTACGCCTTCTATCCGCCGCGCGAAGGGCGCACCGCGGTCGACGACAGCGGACGCTATGCGGCGCGGCTCGCGACGCTCGGGTTGAAGCCGTACCTGCATCAAGCGCGCGCCCTGGCCCTCGTGGAGGCGCGGCACAACGTGGTGGTGGCGACGCCGACGGCATCGGGGAAGTCGCTGGTGTACCAGCTCCCCACGCTGGACGCTGCCGCGGAGGGGGGCACCAGCCTGTATCTGTACCCGACCAAGGCGCTGGCGCACGACCAGCTGGGCCGCCTCCGGACCATGGCGGAGCGTCTCGGGCTCGACCTCGGCGGGCGCAGCATCGCCACCTATGACGGCGATACGCCGTCGTCGATACGGGCGGGGGTACGCGACGACGCGCGCTGCGCGCTGACCAATCCCGACATGCTGCACTACGGTGTCTTGCCCTACCACGCGCGCTGGGCGCGCTTCCTGGGGAGCCTCGACACCATCGTGCTCGACGAGCTGCACAGCTATCGCGGCGTGCTCGGAACGCACGTCGCCAACATCGTTCGGCGCCTGTTGAGGATCGCCCGGCACTACGGGGCTGCGCCGCGACTGATCGCGGCCAGCGCCACCATCGGCAACCCGCTCGACCACGCGGCGGCGCTGAGTGGCGAGCCCTTCGATCTCATCGAGGAGGACGACGCCCCGCGCGGCGCCCGCGAGTTCATCCTGTGGCGCCCGGCGCAGGTCGGCGGCGGGCCCGGCGCGGCTACGCGACGTCGTAGCGCGACCACCGAAGCGGCGGAGTTGGCGGCCGCCTTCGTGCGGCGTGACGTCAAGAGCATCTTCTTCTGCAACTCCCGCAAGGTCGCAGAGTTGCTGCGGCGCTACGCCAGCGGCCACCTCCGCGGCGAAGAGGTGCCGCTGCTCCAGAGCTACCGGGCCGGCTACAGCCCCGAGGACCGCCGGCTGATCGAGCAGGGCTTCAAGCGCGGCGACATACGGGTGCTGACGGCCACCAGCGCGTTGGAGCTGGGCATGGACATCGGTGGCGTGGACGCCGTGGTGCTGGTGGGCTACCCGGGTTCGAAGATGGCGCTGTGGCAACGCTCCGGTCGCGCGGGACGCGAGGGACGCCGTGCCCTGACGCTGCTGATCCCGGGCAACGATCCGCTCGACGAGTACTACCTCCACCATCCCGACCTGCTCACCGAGGGACGGATCGAGGACGCCGTCGCCGATCCGTTCAACAGCGAGCTCCACCCGCTCCACGTTGCGTGCGCGGCGGCCGAGCGCCCGCTGCGCGACGACGAGCGCGGCGTGGTGGATCCGTCGCTGGAGCTGGCGAGCGTGCCGGGGCTGCACCGCATCGAGGGTGGCTGGAGCCACATGGGGCGCTACCCGCATCGGCGGGTGCGCATCCGTGGCAGCGGCGACCGCATGGTCCGCCTCAAGGACGCCGCCGGCCACTCCCTGGGCACCGCCGACCTGGCGACCGCGTTGCGCGAGCTGCATCCGGGCGCGGTCTACCTGCACCAGGGCGAGCCCTACCTGGTCGTCCGGCTCGACCTGGACCGGGGTGTGGCGGAGCTGCTGCCGCACATCGAGGACTACTACACGCAGCCCCGGTCCGAGACCGATATCGAGGTGCTGCCGGACATCGCGGATCACGCTGAGCGCCGGGAGGCGCCCGGCGAGATCCGGGTGGGCCGCGTGCGCGTCAGCACCGCGATCACGAGTTTCGTGCGCAAACGCTATCTGTCCGGGCAGGTCCTCGAGGAACGCGCGCTCGATCTCCCGGAGTTGAGCTATCCGACGCAGGCGCTGTGGTTCAGCGCCCGCGCGGTCGAGGACGCAGTCCGTCCCGACGAGCTCCCGGGAGCGTTGCACGCGCTCGAGCACACCCTCATCGGGCTGCTGCCCGCATTCGTGCTGTGCGAGCGCGCCGACGTCGGTGGCGTGTCCTACCCGCTCTACCCTCCGACCGGGGAGAGCACCGTCTTCATCTACGACGGTTACCCCGGCGGCGTGGGCTACGCCCGGGCGGGCGCTTCCCAGTTCGTTGCCTGGCTGACCGCCGCGCGCGACCTGCTCCGGGACTGCCCGTGCGAGAGCGGCTGTCCCCGTTGCGTGCTGTCGCCGAAGTGCGGGAACGGCAACCAGTTCCTCGACAAGGGCGCTGCACGGAAGCTTGCCGATGCGCTGCTGTCGCGCCTGCAGGTCTCCGCGGAGGTCCCGGCTCGGGCCTGATCGAGCGGCCCGCTCTCCGCTGGCCTCCGGGACGCGGCGGCGCGTGCTAGACTTCGCAGCCGTGCGGGTCGGATTCGTCACTCAACTGCTGTGGTCGCGTTACGGCGCGCTCTGGATGCGCCTGGTGCGCGATGCCGGTGCCGAGGGTCGGGTTGCCGATGCCGACGCCGTCCGGGAGGCGCTCCGCGATCCCCGACTGGCGGCCGTCGGGCCGATCGTCTTCCGCCTGGCGGCGGCGCAGGCCGTGGCGCTGGGAGACGCCGACGTGCTGCTGGTGCCGGACCTGCACGCCGGTGCGCTCGGCGACGACGCCGTTGCCGCACATCTGGCGCGTGGTGCCGGCGCCGACCCCTGGATCGCCGACTTCCCGGACGCGCTGAGGACGGCCATCGCCGGTCTGCCGCCGCTGGTATCGGTGCCCCCCTCGCTCGGCCCCGGCATCGAGGGGACGGTCGTCACCGCACTGCAGAACCTCCTTCACGACGCACATGCTGTGCGTCGCATCTGGGCGCGGCGTCGGGCAGAAGCCCGACCGCCACGGCCGCGGCCGCCTCGATGGACGCTGGTTCCCGGCGAGCGGCGGACCGTTGGCCTGCTCGGCCAGCCGTGGCTCCTCAGCGACGGGCTTGCCGAGCGGGCGGCGGACGAAGGGGACCACGTCGTGGCCCAGCATCGCCTCGATCCGGTCGAGCTCCGCGGGGAGGCCTCGCGCCTCGAGGAGAGGCTGGCGCCCACCGACGCCGAGGTACTGGGGGCAGCCCGGTTGTTCGACCGGCGTGGCGGCGTCAGTCAGGTGCGCTTCCTGGCCGACCGCGGGTCGGGCGCCGATGCCTGGCTGGCGGACCGGCTGCGTGCGCTGCTCCGCAAGCCGCTCGAGGTTCGCTATCTCCAGGATGTCCTGGGGGACGCCGATCCGGTCGACACGCTGTTGGTGACGCCGGTAGACTGATCCGTGCCGGTCCTCCTGATGGTCGTCGTGCTCGGTGTGGTCGCCGTCAACGCCTTCGGCGCGTGGGCGGTGAGCCGTCGGAAACCGCGCGTGGCGCGGCTGTTCCTGCTGAGCGCGGTGGTCCTGGTGGTGGCGGCGGTGGCCCTGGGGTACGGACTGCGCTTCGCCTCCTGGATCCTCGCCGTCGGCCTCGCCCTGACCTGGCTCACGTCCTACCTCAACGCGCGCTGGGTGCTCGGTCGGGTGGTGTGGCGCTTCCACGCCCTCCGGGCGGTCGCGATGGCGGCCCTGCTGGTCCTCGCCGTCGCCGTCTTGCGTTGAGCGGGCGCAAGGCCCGCGCGCGGCCGCGCCTCAGAACGCGCTGGTGCCCGTGATCTCCCGGCCCAGCACCAGCGTGTGCACCGTGTCCGTTCCCTCGTAGGTGGCCACGGTCTCGAGGTTCAGCATGTGACGGATGCTGGCGTACTCGGTGGTGATGCCGTTGCCGCCCAGCAGGTCGCGCGCTGCTCGCGCCACGGCCAGCGCCGTGCGGACGTTGTCGCGCTTGGCGAGCGAGACCCGCGACGGACGATCGCCCCCCTGCTCCTTGAGGCGCCCCAGCCGGTAGGCCAGCAGACTGCCCTTGGTGATCCCCGCCAGCATGTCGGCCAGCCGCTCCTGCACGATCTGCTTGGCGGCGAGCGGCTCGCCGAAGCTGGGGCGGTCGGCGACGTAAGCGGTCGCCTCGTCGAAGCACGCCTGCGCCGCGCCGAGCACACCGTAGGCGATCCCGAAGCGGGCCTGGTTGAGGCAGCTCAGCGCGCCCTTGAGGCCGGTCACCTCGAGCTTGTCGGCGGCCGGCACGACGACGTCGTCGAAGTAGAGCTCTGAGGTCACGGAGGCACGCATCGAGGCCTTGGTCTTGATATCGAGCGCCTGGAAGCCCTCGGCCGTCGTGTCCAAGGCGAACCCCAGGATCTCCCCGGAGTCTTCGTCACGCGCCCATACGACAGCCACCTGCGCGCGCGAGCCGTTGGTGATCCAGCGCTTCACGCCGTTCAGGACGTATTCGTCGCCGACCTTGCGCACGCGCGTGCGCATCGCGCCAGGATCGCTCCCCGCGTCCGGCTCGGTGAGCCCGAAGCAGCCGACAGCCTCGCCGCTGGCGAGCCGCGGCAGCCAACGCTTGCGCAGCGCCTCGGAGCCGTAACGGTGGATCGGGTACATCACCAGGCTCGACTGCACGCTCACGAACGAACGCATGCCCGAATCGGCGTACTCGAGCTCACGGTTGATGAGGCCGTAGGCGGTGTAGGAGGCCTCCGAGCCGCCGTAGCTCTCGGGCAGGGTGACGCCCAGCATGCCGAGCTCTCCGAAGCGGCGGGGGAGATCGGCGGGGAAGGCGTCCTCCCGCCACCAGTCGGCGACGTTGGGAACGATCTCGCTTCGCATGAAGTCCCGGACGCTGTCCCGGATCATGCGCTCTTCCGGGCTGTAGAGCGCGTCGAGATCGTAGAAGTCTTCCAGAGACACGGCCGAGGCCGGCGTAGCGCGGGTCGTCATCGTTCCTCCAGGTCGGGGTGTCGGGCGGTGGCCGCTCAGCCGTCGCCGAACAGTTTCTTGAGGGCGTCTGCTTTGCTGGTGCGCTGCGCTACAGCGTACCGAGTGCCCTCGAAGCTGAGACGTCCCTGCTCGACCAGGGACGTCAGGGACGACTCGATGGTGTCGACGGCCAGCTCTTCGAAGTGCCTCTCGTCGATGGAGCGCTGCACCTCGCGCAGCGTCGCACCCTTCGGGCCCGACAACTCCACGGCCTCGAATACCCAATCGTCCACCGTCATGCGTCAGTGTACGCCGCTGCAGCGCCCTGTTCCCGGGCATGCCGGCGGAAGGTACGTATACAGCTCTCTCAGCGGTAGATGCTGCCCTGGGGCCCGTCGCCCTCCGCGCTCCGATAGGCCTCCACCGTACCGCCGGAGACCTCGCCCCACCCGACGTCGTCGTCCATGTGGATGACCTTGACGGGGCAGGCGCGCACGCAGGCGTCGCAGTCCAAGCAGCGCTCGGGTTCGAGCCGAAGGACCGGCCTGCCGCCGTCGTCGGGCTCGAAGTCGCGAGAGAAGGCGTCGGTGGGGCACACGCGCGTGCACACCGGGCACATGATGCAGCCGTCGTCGACCCGTGGCAGGCGCCAGGGTACGCGGTCCTCGGGTTGCGGGTGGGCGAGCTCGAGCACCCGGTAGCGTCGCGTGAGCTCGCGTGGCAGCGGCTTGGGCTCGTCGGGATCGTCCGGCACGCGAAGCAGAGTCTCCAGCGGGGCCAGCGCCCCCGCCGCCGAGCGCCGCACGTTGCGCAGGCCGCCCGTCAACAGGGCGCGGCGGCTGACGCCGGCGGGCGCCCGGTCCTGCTCGAGGCTGTCGCGCTGCTCCACCCGCACGGTGATGGTCCGGTCGTGCTGAGCGACCAGCGCCTTGGCGTCGTCCACCGCCGCGGCCAGCCCCTCCAGGACCTTCGGGACGCCGATCGGGCAGTCGGCGCAGTTGCCGTGCGCCAGCGTCACGTCGCCGTGCCGGGCGGCGAGCCGCACGACGTCGGTCGCCTGCAGGCGACCGAGGCAGAGCACGCTCTGCGCGCTCCCCTCGACCTGCGAACAGCGTAGCGACGTTCCCGGCTCGTAGCTCACGCGCGGCTCGAGCGCCTGCGAGGGGCATACCTGCACGCACAGCCCGCACCCCGTGCAGTCCACGGGGTCGATCTCCACCTCGCGCCCCAGCTTCACGGCGTAGTGCGGGCACGCGGCGACGCACGCGTGACAGGCGGTGCTCGACTGCGTGACGGCGATGCAGCGGTCCGCGCTGTAGGTGGGCGCCACGTTGGTGGCCTTCAGCACGAAATTGAGGAGGTCGTCGAACCCCGGCATCCGAGAGGCCTCCTAGAATCCGTACACTTCGTGCCGCTTCTCGGAGAGTTTGCTGTGGTAGCCCGTGTCCTCCAGGTAGCGGTCGAAGGTCTCGAAGTCCACCTGCTGCTTCTGGTCCGACAGCGCCACCGCCGGGTTGGGGTGCACCTCGATCATGATGCCGTCGGCCCCGATCGCCAGGCCCGCCTTGGTCAGCGGCACCAGCAGGTCGCGCCGACCGCCCGAGTGCGTGACGTCGACCAGCACCGGCAGGTGGGTCTCCAGCTTGGCCAGGGCGACGGCCGATACGTCCAGCGTGTTGCGCGTGTAGCGCTCGAAGGTGCGGATGCCGCGCTCGCACAGAACCACGCTGGGATTGCCCTCGTTGAGCAGGTACTCGGCGGCCATGACCCACTCCTCGACCGTGGCCGCGAGGCCGCGCTTGAGCAACACCGGCTTGCGGCTGCGCCCGGCGGCCTTCAGGAGCGTGAAGTTCTGCATGTTGCGGGCGCCGATCTGCAGCATATCGACGTAGTCCTCGAACATCGGCAGATGCTCGGCGTCCATGATCTCGCTCACGAACGCGAGGCCGTGGCGGTCGCAGGCCTGGCGCGCGAGGCGAAGCCCCTCCTCGCCCAGCCCCTGGAAGCTGTAGGGGTCGGTACGCGGCTTGAAGGCGCCGCCGCGGAACAGGCTCACACCCTGCGCCGCAACATGCGCCGCAACCGCTTCCACCTGCGCGGCCGACTCGATCGCGCACGGGCCGGCGATCAGCACGGGAGAGTGCTTGCCGCCGATCGGTACGTCGCCGACCCGCACGACCGTGTCGCCGTCGTGGGCGCGGCGCGAGGTGAGGTAGTGCCGTTTCTCCTGCGTCTCCTCGAGCTGCATGCTCGCCTGGAAGATCTGCTTGAACAGGCTCTTGACGGCGGCGTCGGAGAACGGACCTTCGTTGGCCGCGGTGAGTGCTTCGAGCATCTCCTGCTCGCGCACCGGATCGTAGTGCGACAGCCCCATGGCGCTCTGCAGCTCACCGATGTCCTCGGCGAGCGAGGCACGCTGCGACAGAAGGTCCAGGATCCTCAGGTTGAGATCGTCAATTCGGGCTCGTAGTCTCTGGATCTTCCCGTCCATACCCCATCCTACGCTGCGAGAAGTGCACCACCCAGATCGTGAGCTCGTACAGCACGATGAGCGGAACCGCGACCAGGGAGAGGTTGAAGGGATCGCCGGTAGGGGTGATCACGGCGGCGAACACCAGCCCGATCACGATGGCGTAGCGCCGGTTCTTCGACAGCGGCCGCGAACGCAGCACCCCGATACGCGCCAGCAGGTAGCCCAGCACCGGCATCTCGAACATGAGCCCGAACACCCCCATCAGCATCAGGATGGTGGAGATGTAGCGGCCGATCGACAGCAGGCCGGTGGCGACCGACCCCAGGAAGCCCAGCAGGATCGGGATGGTGATGGGCAGCACCACGTAGTAGGCGAAGCCCACGCCGCACAGGAACGCCAGCACCGCGAAGAAGATGAAGGGGACGGCGTAGCGGCGCTCCTGCCGGTAGAGGCCCGGGGCGATGAAGCCCCAGATCTGACCCAGGATGACGGGGAAGGCGACCACGAGCCCGAAGAAGCTGGCGATCTGCATCGATACCGTGAACGGCTCGAGCACGCCGAAGTAACTGAGCGTGGTGTTGCCGGGCAGCGGGTTCTTGAGCCAGGCCAGCACCTGGAAGCGGAACACGAACGCCACGCCCGAACCGACGATCCAGGCGGCGAACGTGATCAGGAGCCGCGTGCGGAGCTCCTCGAAGTGCTCGATCAACGTCACGGGAAGTTCGGAACCCAGAAAGACCCGCGGCCGCGCGCTTCACGCTCGCGGCCGTCATCGGGTGGGTGCGGGTTCAGGCGCCCTTCGGCTTGGCGGTCGCCGTCCTCGGTGGACGCGGCGGTCACGGGGTCGGCCTCCGGCTCCGCGGCTTCGGGCGCAGGGGCCGCGGGCGCGGTCGCGTTGGCCGGCTCGGCCTGCGCAGCGCCTTCCTGGGCGGCCGCCTTCGAAGGCTTGGTCTTCGGCTCCGGATCGTTCGCCTCGGACTCGAAGTCCTCCTTCATGTCCTTGACGCCTTTTCGGAACTCGCGGACGGACTGGCCGAGGCCCTTCGCCATCTCCGGCAGCCTGCGAGGCCCGAAGATCAGCAGAACGACCAACAAGATGATCAACAGCTCGGGAACGCCCAGCGACCCTATTCTCATGCGATTGCCTCCATCACGGCTAGCGTAGCATTGGCGGCCTTCGCACAAGGTGGTTTGACGCAACGCTCGGCGCACGCGTTCACGGTCGCGCGGGGTCCCCGGACACCGCCTCGCTACACGCGGTCGGTGGCGGCGGGGTCGGCTGCGAGGGTGGGCCGGGCGGGCCGTTAGCAGCGTCACGAACGGCGATTTCCACCGTTGACAAGGGAAAATCGCGCATGCTAACTTAGGCATTCGGACGTCAGCCCGGGACCGGTCGTAATCGGGAACGGAGCGCGTCGGTGAGGCCGCTCGAAACGCGGCGCGCCACCCTAGCTCAACCGGTAGAGCATCCGACTTGTAATCGGAAGGTTGTCGGTTCGACTCCGATGGGTGGCTCCACGACGCGGGCCTCGGCGTCCAAGGTGCGGGTAGGTGCCCGAGTGGTTAAAGGGGACGGACTGTAAATCCGTTGGCTTTTGCCTACGCTGGTTCGAATCCAGCCCTGCCCACCATGCGCGCGGTCGTCGCGGTCGCGCCGCCCGAGAGGGCGCGCCCGGTTTCGGGCGATTCGCGGGAGTAGCTCAGTTGGTAGAGCGTCAGCTTCCCAAGCTGAATGTCGCGGGTTCGAATCCCGTCTCCCGCTCCAAGCACGGTCCCGCGTGCAGGCACGTCGCACGCGTCGGCACGCCGGGACCGGGCGATCGACGGGGTCGAAGGCGGGCTCGTGTAGCTCAGTGGTAGAGCACTCCCTTGGTAAGGGAGAGGTCGACGGTTCAATCCCGTCCACGAGCTCCAAAGCGCGACCCCGAAGCCGAGTCGAGTCGCGCCTGCGATGAGCAGGCCGGCTCGTTTCGGCTGGGAAAGGACAGGGACC
>CAWAPF010000005.1:0-291738 GCA_963783895.1 uncultured Trueperaceae bacterium | reverse complement strand
CCGCTCGACCTCGAAACCGAGCGCGCGCAGGCGCCGGTCGAGCTCTTCCAGGCCGTTGCCGATCAGGCGGACCCGGCCGCTCGCCGGCAGCGCCACCCCGGCGGCGAGCTCCGCCTTGAGGTAGGCCAGCGCCGGGTCGTGGGAGATGCCCATGCTCTCGCCGGTCGAGCGCATCTCGGGCCCCAGCACCGGCAGGATGTTGCGGAACTTCAGGAAGGGGAGCACGACCTCCTTGACGCTGTACAGCCGCGGGTCGGGCGTCTCGGTGAAGCCGAGGTCGGCCAGGGTGCGGCCGGCCGCGATGAGGGCGGCGTACTTCGCCAGCGGGTGGCCGATCGCCTTCGAGAGGTAGGGGATGGTGCGGCTGGCACGGGGGTTGGCCTCGATGACGAAGACCTCGCCGTCCTTGATGACGTACTGGATGTTGATGAGCCCGCGCACCCCGATGGCGTCGGCGAGCCGGACGCTGTAGTCGCGGATGGTGGCGACGACCTCGGCAGACAGCGTCACCGGCGGCGTGATGCAGGCGCTGTCACCGGAGTGGATGCCGGCGCCCTCGATGTGCTCCATGATGCCCGCTACCACGGTGGTCTCGCCGTCCGAGACGGCGTCGACATCGACCTCCACGGCACCCTCGATGAAGTCGTCGACCAGGATGCTGGGGTTGTCGGGCAGCTCGCTGTAGACCTCGTCCAGGTAGGCGTCGAGCTCGGCGTCGCTGGCGCACCACCTTCATGGCGCGCCCGCCCAGCACGTAGCTGGGCCGCACCATCACGGGGTAGCCGATCTCGCGGGCCAGGCGCCGCGCCTCGGCGGGCTCGGTGGCCACGCCGCCGGCGGGCTGAGGGATGCCCAGGCGCGTGCACAGCGCGTGGAAGGTATCGCGGTCCTCGGCGGCATCGATGGCCTCGGCGGGGGTGCCCCAGATGGGGACGCCGGCCTCGTGCAGCGGGCGCGCCAGCTTCAGTGGCGTCTGACCGCCGAGCTGCACGATGACCCCCTTGGGCTTCTCGTGCTCGACGATGTTGAGCACGTCCTCGAAGGTCAGCGGCTCGAAGTACAGGCGATCCGCGGTGTCGTAGTCGGTCGAGACGGTCTCCGGGTTGGAGTTGACCATGATCGTCTCGAACCCCGCCTCGCGCAGCGCCCACACCGCGTGCACGGTGGCGTAGTCGAACTCGACGCCCTGCCCGATGCGGTTCGGGCCGGAGCCGAGGATGAGCACCTTGTCCCTGTTCGAGGGCACCACCTCGTCCTCCCACTCGTAGGTGGAGTAGTGGTAGGGGGTGTAGGCCTCGAACTCGGCGGCGCAGGTGTCGACCGTCTTGTAGACGGGAGCCCCGCGGTGCTCGAGCCGCAGACTCCGAACCGCCTGCGGGTCGCGCCCCGTAAGCCGCGCCAGGTCGGCGTCGGCGTAGCCGAAGCGCTTGATCTCGCGCCACTGCTCCCAGGTCCAGCCCTCGAGGTCGCCCATGGTGCGGATCTCGTTCTCGCCGTCGACGATCTCCTTGAGCTGCCCCAGGAACCAGGGGTCGATGCGCGTCTTCTCGAACAGCACCTGCGGGCTCTTGCCGCGCCTCAGCAGCTCCAACACCGCCGGCAGGCGGTACGGGTTGGGCGTCAGGCGGGCCTCGAGCTGCGCCAGGCTCATGTCCTTGGTCTCGCCGCGGACGTCGAGCTCGAGCGAGCGCATCGCCTTCAGCAGCGACTCCTTGAAGGTGCGGCCGATGGCCATCACCTCGCCCACCGAGCGCATCTGGGTGCCGAGCTCGGTCGAGGCGCCCGGGAACTTCTCGAAGGCGAAGCGCGGGATCTTGGTGACGACGTAGTCGATGGTGGGCTCGAAGGCGGCCTTGGTCTCCTTGGTGATGTCGTTGGGGAGCTCGTCGAGATGGTAGCCGACGGCCAGCAGGGCCGCGATCTTGGCGATGGGGTAGCCGGTGGCCTTGGAGGCCAGCGCCGAAGAGCGCGACACCCGCGGGTTCATCTCGATGACGATGACGTCGCCGTCGACCGGGTTGACGGCGAACTGGATGTTGGAGCCGCCGGTGTCGACGCCGATCTCGCGGATGATGGCGATGGAGTAGTCGCGCAGCCGCTGGTACTCCTTGTCCGACAGGGTCTGGGCGGGCGCGACGGTGATGGAGTCGCCGGTGTGCACGCCCATCGGATCGACGTTCTCGATCGAGCAGATGATCACGACCGTGTCGTTGTGGTCGCGCATCACCTCGAGCTCGTACTCCTTCCAGCCCAGCACCGACTGCTCCACCAGCACGGTGTGGACCGGCGAGTCGTGCAGCCCCTGGCGCACCACCTGGCGGAACTCCGCCTCGTCGTGGGCGATGCCGCCGCCGGTGCCGCCGAGCGTGTAGCTCGGCCGGATGATGGCCGGGTAGCCGATGGTCTCGACGAAGGCCAGGGCCTCGTCGAGGCTGGAGATCATCTTGCCGGCCGGCGTCTTGATGCCGATGTCTGCCATGGCCTGCTGGAAGCGCTGCCGGTCCTCGCCCTTCTGGATGGCCTCGTGGTTGGCGCCGATGAGCTCGACGCCGTGCTTCTGGAGCGTGCCCGCCTCCCACAGCGCCATCGCCAGGTTGAGCGCGGTCTGGCCCCCGAGGGTGGGGAGCAAGGCGTCGGGCTTCTCGGCCTCGATGACCTTCTCGATGAAGTCCGGCGTGAGGGGCTCGATGTAGGTGCGGTCGGCCACCTCGGGGTCGGTCATGATCGTGGCCGGGTTGGAGTTGATGAGGACGACTTCGTATCCGGCGCCGCGCAAGGCCTTGCAGGCCTGGGTGCCGGAGTAGTCGAACTCGGCCGCCTGCCCGATGACGATCGGACCGGAGCCGAGGATCAGGATCTTGTGGATGTCATCGCGTCTGGGCATGGGTATTCAAGGGCCTCCGGACGCCCGCTCGGGAGTGTATCACGGGTGCTGGGAGCGCCTGGCTCGGGCGCGACCCGGGCCCAGGAGCGGTCGGCGCGGGTCCCGGCGGCGCGTGCAAGAACTTCCGGGGGTGCGCATGCTCGGGGCATGGCAACGCAGGCGGCCGGGAGAGCACGAGGGACGGGGAGCGGGGGAGGGTGCAGGGCAGGGTGTGGGCGAGGGCGCGGGGACCGAAGCGGGAGGCGACCCGCGCGGCGGGTCGGAACAGGCTTCCGGTGACGGTGCGGCGCGGCGCTCGGGCAAGGTGTCTGGGTCCGGTGGCGGGCCCAGGGTTCGGTCGGCGCAGGGGATCCCGATTCGGCTCCTCCGACGCGCGGGCGCACCAGCGTGGCGGAGTTCCTGGCCCGTCAACGGGCGGGGGCGTTGCCGGCGGGGCCGCGCGCCGAGCTGATCGAGGGGCGGGTCGAGGTGCCGCCGCTGCCGCGCGCGGCCGAGGTGGCGGCGGTGGTGGGGCTGGCTTCGCGGCTCGAGCCGCTGCTGCTGGGGCGGGCGGTGCTGGAGTTCCTGCCCGCCCTGCGGCTCTCGCGCCAGGACCTGCTGCGCCCTGACCTGGCGTTGCTCGACGCTGTCGCCACGCTTCGGCCGTGGCAGCTTCACGCCCGGGCGGCGAAGCCCTCCTGGCGGTCGACGTGGTGCGCGCGCCGGCCTCCAAGGACGTGCGCCTTCCGCTGTACGCCCGTGGACAGGTGGGGGAGGTCTGGCTGCTCGACCTGGAGAACGGCTGGGTCGAGGTGTATCGCGCGCCGGCGGCGGGAAGGTTCCGATCGCGCACGCTCTGGTACCCGGGCGAGAAGGTGGGCCCGGTGGCGCTGGAGGGCGTCAGGGTGGAGGTGCTGGCTTCGGTGTGACGGAGCCTGGCGGGTCCGGGGGCTCGGCCGGATCAGCTGCGGGGTGGGCGCGCGTCGGGGTCCGGCGCGCCGTCGGGCCCGTTCTCCTCCGCTGCGCCACTGGGTGGGGTCGTCCGTTGCAGGCGTGCGAGCCGTCGTCCAGGCCGCCATCGCCAGGGCATCGTCCAGGGCATCGTCCATGTCGTCCTCGAGCTCGTCCTCGCTCGTCAACTCGACGACGAAGGTCTCGCCCTGCACCTCGACCTCGTCCCCCTCGTGGAGCATGTGCTTGCGGCGCGTCTCGACCGTGCCGTTCACCCGCACCTCCCCGCCCTGGATCATGCGCTTCGCCTGACCGCCGGTCTCGGCGATGCCGGCGAGCTTGAGGACGTTGTCCAGGCGGATGGAAGGGCGGTCGCCGGCGTGCGGGTGTGGCTTCGGGCCCGTCGTTCATGCCTCCAGTGTAGGCGCGGGGTGGGCTAGCGGGTGGCCAGGGGGCTGGCGCACGGTGGGTGCGGGATCACGGCGCTGTGGACGTGCCGGGCTGTGCTCGGGCTGTGCTCTGGCTGTGCGGCGCCGTGCCCTCGGGGACCCACGTGCCCGTCGGACGGCCTGCTCTCGTCGCGCCGGCGCCGGCGACAGCGGAGCTTCGTTCAGGACGGCATCTCTGCAGCGCATCGGAAGAGGCCGCGGCGAGCCGCATTCTGTGGGATTTCCAACAAACCCGTCCAGGACGCGTAAAGGACTCCACAAACAGCGCGCCGATTAAGAGTTCTGTAAGTCTGCCCTGGCTAGGCTCCGGTCAGTCTTACGAACCCCCCACCAAATCGAGCTGGCGGGGATCCCTTCGGAAGCGATGAAACCTGATCCTGTATTCGGGCGCTTGGGACAGGTGGAGCTAGTAGCGCGACCGGCCGATTCTGTTTGATCCGGAGGGAACAACATGAAGAAGACACTCCTCATCGCAGCAGCTGCACTCCTCCTGGGAACGGTCGGCGCGTCGTTCGCGCAGATGGCCACTACCGGCCATGGCGTGGGAATTGTTGGCTCTGCTACCAGCAACACGGATCTCTCGGCCGACCACCACGTCAAGGTTCACATCCCCACCGTAGTGCTGCTCCAAATCCAGGGTAGCGGCGCCGCCGACGTCCAGTTCAGCCCCACGGCCGACGACATCTACAATGCCCTGAACAGCACCACCTTTTCTATCAATCCTAACGCCCAGTCTGCCTCTTCCAACCCGAGCACGTTCTCAGACGTACGCGGCTTCACGAACGGCGGCGCCAATGTCACCGTCAACGCAGACGTGACTACGGACGCCACCGCTCCCAGCGGGGGCTCGATCCCCGCTGTCGACGGGACCATCCTAGACAACCTCACGCTCGGCACTTCCACGCTTTCTGGCGGTGTCACGAAGGACATCGCGGCGAACTCGACGCCCGCCTGGACCACTCTGTGGAGTCTGAGCGACTTCCACCTCAAGCTGTCCGGTACCGAGACCCCTGGAACCTACTCCTACACGGTGACCTACACGGCAACCGTGCCATGATGATCTGACCATGACTCGCTGGATAGCCGTCCTAATCCTCTCCACCTTGCCAATGTCCGCCGCCCACGCGGCGGACATTGGCGTCTCGCCACCTAGGATCGACCTGACCGTGCCAGCAGGGGGCACCGCTAGTACGACCTTCAATGTCATCTGGACCGGCAAGGATGCTGTCCGGCTCGACCTCTCCAAAGCGGACTGGACCATGGGGCAGGATGGCGGACTCACCTACATGGTGGCGGGCGATGGCACGTACAGCGCTGCTTCGTGGTTGAACCTGCAGAGTGACGGTGTGGACCTTCCGGGCGCGGGACAGCAGGCCGTCCGATTGGCGGTTCAGGTGCCACCAAACACTGCTCTGGCAGGTACCTACAACGCGGTGATCTTCGTAGAGACTCCTACGGCGCCAGCAACTGGGACCGGTACGCACCTACTGATGCGTCAGAGGGTGGGTGTCGTCGTGTACGTGACCATCGCCGGCACCGAGAAGAATGGGTCGAAGCTCACCGACATGTACAGCGATGGTTCTACGGTTCACGCCATCGTCGCGAACCAGGGGAACACCGTTATGCGCTACTCCGGGTCCCTCGAGGTGCGAGATGCGTCGGGCAACACGATCAAGAGTCTTTCGTTCGGTAGCAGCGCCATCCTCAGAGAGAGCGAGCGCGACATCTCGGTTGCCGTGCCTGAGCTGCCGAAGGGCTACTACGTTCTCCTCCTTCTGCTCAAGGATTCCCGCGGGGGCCTATTGACCGGACAGCTACCGTACGAGGTCCAGTAGTGCGCTGGCTCCGCGGCCCACTACTCGCTGCGATCGTTGGGCTCGCGGGTGCCGCCGCGGCCCAGACCATCCACTGCGTCCCGCCCAAGGACTGCAGCAATGGGGTCCAGTTCCTGCCAACCCAGGCTGCGTACGCGGCCGCAGTCGGTGGCACGCTGAGCCCCACCAGCCCGACGGCGCCGATCGCTTTCAAGGTGCTGCACGACAAGAAGAACGCTTACAGCCTCGAGGTCTCGCGGTCCCCTTGGTCCCCGCCTACACCGATGACGTTGGAGGCGCGGATCACCCTGTCGGGGCCGCAGATGACGCCGATCGTGCTGGACTGGGCCCCCGTCTCGACGATCCCGGCTACGCTCTTCACCCACGACGTCAACAAGACCGACGTCTCGGTGGAGTATCGGCTGCGGATCGACGGCAGCGAGCCGCCGGGCACGTACACCACCACGGTGACGTTCCGGGCCTGGGATGCGAACGGTCCGGAGAACCACGGGAACAAGGAGAGGGATTTCGTCACGACGGCTATCACGGTGACGATCCCAGCGTACGTGTCGCTCTTCCTCGACGGCGTGCCCGCAGGGCAGACGGCGAGCGTCGACTTCGATTACACCCTTTCGAACTTTGCCACTTACCTCCGGGCGGTGCGAGCAGGTACGCTCCTTCCGCTGACATCGGCGACGTTCGATCGACTAGCGGTCGCTACCAACAACCCGACCGGCTACCGCGTCGATGTGACGGTGATCGAGAACTCGGGTCCGGCCGGCTCGTCGCTGGGCGTGCCCGACATCCGACTGTTCGGCGGACCGCAGGCAGACGGCTACATCTTCAGTAGCTCATCGGCCACGAACGGCTACGTGACGTTGTTGGTGCCGTCCGACTTTGGGCTGCAGGTGGATGGCAGCGAAGCGGCCGGAGCCTACGACTTCACCGCAACGTACGTGGCGCAGCCCAATCGCTGAGCCCGGAGCTTCAGATCAGGGGGCGACGACTCGGAACTCGCACCTGTCCATGGAGCGTCGCGACCGTCCTGGGTCGTCACCGCGTAACGAGCGCTGTAGATGTCCGGTGTTGTGCCGCTGGGGATGGGGAGGAGGGCGGTCCAGCGGCCGGGCTGCGTCTCGGAAGCCTCCACCTGATCACCGAATGGGGATGCCAGTTCGACGCCGTTCGCCTTCAGGTACACCGTCACGATCACCTTCTGGCCGCCGCCGGGCCGACCGGGTCCAATCGCCTTCGCTGAGGCCGCATCCGCGGAAGGAACGACCAGGAGTTGAGCGTCACGCCGAGATGTGCCGCCGCTCGCACGAGCCACCACCTGGTAGCGCAACATTCCGTTCTTGGCGTCTAGCGGTACCGGTACGCGGCCCGTCCAGGTATCACCGTCGCCCGTCAGGGGGTGTTCGGCGCCGTTCACCACGACGTTCACCGAATCGGCATGGCCCTGCACCTTCACGGTAACGAGCGGCGCGGCACCGGGAGGCACTTTGGCGATCTCCGTCTCGATCGACCTGACCCGGAAGCTGCTCGCCCTGAACACCGGCGCACTCACGACGGCAGGCTCGACGAGGAAGGTTGCGTGGCTGACCGTACCGGCCCGTAACGTGATGGTTTGGGTGCCGGCGCCCTCCACCTTCGATCCCAGCGGAAGGTTCGACAGCTGCAGCGTCGCGGTGCCCGGCAGCAGGCCACGAGCCACAAAGGTCCCGCTCGCGTCAACCGGCAGGGCCCGAGGACTGCCCGCCCCCGCCGTGAGCAGGACCGTACCACCGCCGGACCTAGGCGGCGTGTCGGCCGTGCCGTTCCCGTCGTTGTCCAGGAGAACGCTGCCGGTGAGACCGGAGGACGCCACCACGGGGAAGTCGATGTGGGACGTCTGGCGCTCAACCAGGGTGACGTCGCGATCGAGCGTGTCCTCCACCTGGTACTGGATGGGAAGGGAGACGAGTTGGAGCTGGAGGTGGACCTTCCCAGGCGGAAGCTGGACCCGGAAGCGCCCATCGCGATCGGTCCGGACCCGGTACGGGCCGACCCTGACCGTGACGTTTGGGAGGCCCTTCGAACCGGCATGTACCAGGCCCTCGATGGTGCCCAGCTTGCGTCCACCAGTAGCACCAACGATTGCCTCCGGGACGTCGACGTCGACGGCCACATGCCCAGTAAGGCCGAACCCGAAGCTGAGCGCGTCCGTGACGGTGTCCAGCCCTGCATCGCCGTTGACCTGCAGACTCCAAGGCCCTCCGTCCCATGACAACGCGCTGCCGATCCCGACGGTCCCCTGGCCCAAATCCCAGCCGCCGCTGACGCTCACGGTGGCTGGCCCGAAGCCGGCGGCGTAACGCGCAGCGGCCCGTCCCGTCAGGCCGCCGTCGCTCGGTGTGTAGACGAGGTTGACATCGGCTCCAAGAGAGTTCCCGGGACCCGCGACGTAGGTCCACGACGTCGACGCTCGCACGCCGAGGGGACCGTTGACGTCGGTGATGGCGATGTTGTCTGCCGTTTGCCAGCCGTTGTCCAATGCCGCGGCGTACCCCAGGGAGGTGAAGCTCTCGTCGGTACCGCCCTGAAGGTGGAGATAGAGGCTACCGGCGATCGAGATCGGAAGACGGAGGATCGTCCCGCCCTTGGCGTTCCCCACCGCCTGTGACCCGATCGGGGCGGTGAAGCTCCCGTAGAGGCTCGCGAGGGTGTCGCTGTATCCTGCAGTGATCTGAAGTGTCCCGTAGTCCGTAAACAGCTGAGACGCTCCGACCGCGAAACTGGCCGTGCCATGCGTGCCGGGATCGACCTGTCGAGCACTACCCGACCCGGAGATCGAACCGTCGAGCAGCGTCGCGCCGATCTTCCAGCCGCTTGCCTCGTGGTTCCGACTCGCCATCACGACCACCATCGGCTGGCCGGCGTGCATGCCCACGGACGCCAGCGTAGGTGGCGTGCTCGTCCTTGCGGCCTCCGAACGCGTAACCGGCGAAGCGATCCGCACGCGAGCCAGGTCACGCCTCCGCCTACGGCCCACGCCCCAATCTTGTAGGCGCCGCGAACCCCGAGGTCGGAAGGCAGCGGAAGTCCCAGAGGCGCGCGCCCCAATGCCCCGATGGACGCCACCCATCCGGGCGCATCGAGCGTCAGCGAGCTCGACGCCGGCCTATCGGCGTAGAGTGCGCCGGTGGTCGTCAGGTAGTCCGAGAGTGATCCCTGCAGCTTGACCGAGAAGCCCCATGTCGGGCTGGCGTCGATCGAGCCGCTCAGGTCGGCGTGCAGGCGAATCGGCGGCGGGGATGGGACCCCTTCCTGAACGACGCGAGTGAAGGCCCGGGCAAGCGTCTTGCCGTCCACCACCAGGTCGGCCTCGTACGATCCAGGCGCGGACGCTTCCACGGTCACAGGTTGGCGCGCACCCGGTCCGAGCGTTATGGGGCGCTCGATGCACCTTGGTGCCGTTCAGTGTCACCCGGAAGGTCGCCTTCTCCTCGACGTTCCCCTGGTTCACCAGCGTGAACGTCACCTCGCCAGCCGAGACCGGCACCGTCGACGGCGCCTCGATCGCCAACCCGCGTTTCGCACCTATGGTGACGTGCACCGTTCCCTCGCCTCGAACGCCCCCGAGCGTCACCGTGAGGGTGACGGCGTCGACGGTGAGCGCCGGGGCGTCGGCCGGGATCTCCACCGTTGCCGCGACGGGTGTGGCGACGCCGGCCTTTAGGCTCGCCGTGGGCGGTGGTGCCAGGAGGGTATAGCCGTGCTGTGACGTCACCTCGACCTGCGCCTCGCCCGCGACCGGGCTCGTCACCACGTACACCAGCGTCACGAACGCCCCCGGCAGCGCCAACCGATCCGGTGGCGCATTGACGTCGATCGTTGCGGTCTGAGCGAAGGCGGTCGCGCTGAGGAGCGCGGCTAGCAGGAAGGCGAGGTTCGCGACGAACTTCATCGGCAAGGAGGCTCCGGGACGAGGCTGTCGCCATCGTACCCAGCGGAACGGGTGTCGGTGAGCGCGTTCCGCCGCTGTGCGCGGCCCCCAGACGTTGCGAGCCCTACTCGATCTCCACCACACTCGGCGCCGCCGGGTAGCTCCCCAGGAACTTCACGAACGCCGCCTTGCGCATCAGCGCGGTGATGGCGGTGGCCACGTTCTCGTCCTCGATGTGGCCCTCGATGTCGACGTAGAAGAGGTAGCTCCAGGGCTTGTCGCGGCGCGGGCGCGACTCGAGCTTGGTCATGTTGATGCCGTTGCGGGGGAACTCCTGCAGGCAGTCGACCAGCGAGCCCGGCTTGTGGCGGGTGGCGAGCACCAGGCTGGTCTTGCTCGCGTCGCTCTCCTTGGAGCGCTCGTCGGCGCCGAGCACGAAGAAGCGCGTGAAGTTGAAGTCCAGGTCCTCGATGTCCTCGGCGAGCACCTCGAGCCCGTAGGCCTCGGCCGCGCGCTTGCTGGCGATGGCCGCCTTGCCCTGGCCGCCGTTCTCCGCAAGTAGCTTGGCGGCGCCGGCGGTGTCGAAGTCGGTGACCGCCTCGAAGCCGTGCTTGCGGATGTAGCTCTGGCACTGCTGCAGGGCCTGGGTGTGGCTGTAGACGCGCTTCACGTCCTCGAGCTTCACGCCGGGTTTCACCATGAGGTTGTGGTGCACGCGCACGATCTGTTCGCCGACCACGTGCAGCACGGAGTCCGTGAGCAAATCGTAGGTCTGGTTGATGGAGCCGGCGAGGCTGTTCTCGACCGGCAGGCAGGCGAACTGGCAGTCGCCGCTGACCGCGGCGGCGAACGCGTCCCCGAAGTTGGTGAAGCCCACGGCTTCGGCATCGGGTGCGAACTTGAGCGCCGCCTCCTCGCTGAACGCCCCGGCCACGCCCTGGTAGGCGATGCGTGGACGGTCGGTTCGAGCCATGGCGGAGAGTCTAGCACCCCGCGCCTCGCCCTGGGCGAGCCCGTTTCCCTACGCCAACGCCTCGACCTCGCGCTTGGCCGCCGACATGCGCTCGTCGAAGCCGTCGAGTTCCCCGTGCAGCTCGCCCAGCCGGTCCAGCTCGGCGCGCACGAATCGGGTGTAGGGGTTGATGGCGCCGGAGAGCTTCTCTTGCGAGCGCGCCAGCTCGGTATCGACCTGGGACGCCAGGCTCTCGCGCAGGCCCGCACGGAGCTCCTCCATCTTGCGCGCCAGCTCGCGCTTGGCCTTGCGGCGCTGCCGCGGCATCACCAGCAGACCCACGCCCATCAGTGCCAGCCCCAGCGCGATGCCGGTGACGTCGACAGCCGTCGTCGTCAGGATGGCCAGCACGGCCGCGCCGAGCCCCAGTCCGCCGACCTCGAGCAGACCCGACTGCACCACCGAGCTCTGCAGCGAGTCCGCCAGCCGGGCCGACTCGGCCTTCTGGTCGTAGCCCTCCAGCACCGTCTCGGAGCGCTCGTGCAGGGAGCGCACCAGCACCTGCCGGTCGTACTGGAAGCGACCGCCCACTTCGCCGATGACGCGCTCGCGCTCGGCGGCGCGGCGCTCGTTGACGAAGGTCATGACGTCCTCCCAGAGCTGCAGGTTGCGCTGGATGAACCAGTCGACCATGTCGCTGACGGCCCGGTCGATATCGCTGTCGACGTTCTTGAGCACCCGGTTCTGGAAGGCCTCGCGCACCCGCTCGGTGTTCATGAGCATGAAGACCTTGCGCAGTTGCACGGTGTCGTCGAAGAACTCGTTGCCGCGCTTCTCGACCTCCAGCAGCACGTTCTCGATGCGCAACAGGTAGCCCTCGTACTCGCGCCGCATATCCTTCTCGAACTGCTCGCGCTGGCGCTCGATCTCCTCCAAGGTGCGGCGGTCGGTCGAGAGCAGCTCGAGGCGGTTGTCCAGCACCGAGCGGTAGTGCTCGGCGGTGCGCCGCGCCACCCCCAGCGGCGACAACAGCTTGAGCTTGAGCCGGTCTTCGCCCAGCCGTGAGGAGATGGCGCGCTCGAGCGCGCCCAGCCCGCTGGCCTGCACGCCTGCCAGATCATCGGCCATGCGTGCCTTGAACGCCGCCTTGGCCGACACCCCGAAGACCTCCGGTGTCGTGCCCAGCGTCTCGCTGGCGTGATCGCGCACGTAGGCGACCACCTTCTCGCGCTCCGCGTCACCCTCCAGGATGTCGAGCTTGTTCACCACCATCAGCACCTTCTTGCCCCAGGAGGCGATCAACTCGAGGAAGGCGCGCTCGCTCTCGGTGTACGGCCGGTCGGCGCTGGTGACGAACAGCACCAGATCGGCGCGCGGCACGAAGCGCTCGGTGAGCTCCTGGTGCCGCTGGATGATGGCGTTGGTGCCCGGCGTATCGACGAGCGCCAGGTCGCGCAGCAGCGGAGCTGGGTAGCTGCGGCGCACCAGCGCCGGCGCCTCCTCGCTCTCGCTCGGGCTGTCGGAGTAGGTCACCACGGTGATGCGGTCGGTGGTGGGGGTGACGCCCTCCGGCATGACACGCTCCCCCACCAGCGCGTTCAGGAGCGACGACTTGCCGGCGTTGAACTCGCCGCACACCACCAGCATGAAGATGCCGTCGAGGTCGCGCATGGCGTTGCGCAGGTCGTCGAGATGCTCGTCCTTGGCCTCCAACCTGGCCAGCAACGCCTGGAGGTCGGCGAGCAACGCCCGCTCGCGCCCTACGATGTCACGAGCGGCGTCGGAGACGGCGATATCCATGCCTTCACGATAGCACGGGGCCCGCTTCCGGCCGGGGCCCGTCGGCACCGCCGTGGCCCGCCGATGCGAGCGCCCGATGCGAGCGCCCGACGCGAGCGCGGCCTTCGCCTGAGGGTAGACTGGCGCGGCGAAGGGAGAAGGCATGACCGACACCGACACGCTGCTCCAGGACCTCCTCGAGGGAGCGGCCGTCATCAGCGACCTGTCCCAGGCCCACGCTGTACTCTCCTGGGACGAGAACACCTACATGCCGCCGGGCGCCGCCGAGGCGCGCGGGCAGCAGATGGCCACGCTCGAGACCGTCATCCACGAGCGCCTCACCGACCCCGCGCTGGGAGAGCTGGTCGAGGCGCTGGAGGCCGCGGAGTTGCCCGAGGGCTCGGTGGAGGCTGCCATGGTGCGGCAGGCCCGCCGCGACGTCGACCGCGCCACCAAGCTGCCGGTCGAGCTGGTCGAGGCGCTCGGCAAGCACGTGTCGCGCTCCCGCGCCGTGTGGGCGCGCGCCCGTCAGGAACAGAACTTCGCCACCTTCGCGCCGGAGCTCGAACGCATGGTCGAGCTCAAGCGCCAGGAAGCCGAGGCCCTGGGTTACGACGAGCACCCCTACGACGCGCTGCACGACTTGCACGAGCCGGGATCCACGGCCGCGCGTCTGCGCGCGGTGTTCGAGCCGCTCCGCCGGGAGACGGTGGAGCTGGTGCGCGCCATCCGCGGCTCCGGCCGCGAGATCGACGACGCCGTGCTCCGACAGGCCTACGACGAGGCCGATCAGGAGCGCTTCGCGCTCGACACCGTCACTGCCTTCGGCTACGACCTGGAGCACGGCCGGCTCGACCGCACCGTGCACCCCTTCGCCACGGCGCTCGGCATGCACGACGTACGGATCACCACCCGCTACCAGGGGCACTTCCTGAACGCCGCATTGTTCGGCACCATGCACGAGGCCGGCCACGCCCTCTACGAGCAGGGGATCGCCGGCGAGTACTACCGCACGCCGCTGGAAAGCACGGTCAGCCTCGGCGTGCACGAGTCGCAGTCGCGCATGTGGGAGAACCTGGTGGGGCGCAGCCACGCCTTCTGGGAGGGCGCCTTCCCGCGGTTGCAGCGCACCTTCCCCGGGCAGCTCCGGGGCGTGGCCCTGGACGACTTCTACGCCGCCATCAACCGGGTGGAGCCCAGCTTCATCCGGGTCGAGGCCGACGAGGTCACCTACAACCTCCATGTGATGCTGCGCTTCGAGCTGGAGCTCGGCCTCATCGGTGGCGACCTGGCCGTGCGCGACCTGCCGGCGGCCTGGAACGACGCCATGACCGACATGCTGGGCCTCACGCCGCCCAACGACGCGCTCGGCGTCTTGCAGGACGTGCACTGGTCGATCGGTCTGTTCGGCTACTTCCCGACTTACGCCCTCGGCAACCTGATGAGCGTACAGCTCTTCGAGGCCGCCACCGCCGCCCACCCGGAGCTGCCGCGCGAGATCCGCGCCGGTCGCTTCGCGACCCTCCTGGGCTGGCTGCGCGAGAACGTTCACCGGCACGGATCGCGCTACCTGCCCGACGAGCTCCTGAGGCGCGCCACCGGCTCCGAGCTGGACGCCGCGCCCTACCTCGGGTACCTGCGGCGCAAGTACGGCGCCCTCTACGGCCTGGGCTAGCCGCCGCCTCCGTTGCGGAGGCCGGCGGCGCCAAGGGGTCGCCGCAAGGCGGCCTCGCTCCACGGCGGGCGTCCCGCCGCCCCCGTGCAGGCACCCGTCTGTGCGGGACGCCCTTCCTTGAGCGCCCCCCGGCAGGGGGCTACACTGAGCGTCATGCCCACGGCGACGCCCATGAGTGAACGCGATCTGGCGGACTACCTGCGCGAGCACCACGTGGCGGCGGAGCTGGTGCGTCCCGGCGCGCCGACCCCGACCGTGCCGGATGCGGCCCGCGCGCTGGGGGTGGCGCCGGAGGCGATCGTCAAGAGCCTGGTGTTCGAGGCCGACCTGCCCCCCGCCGGCCGGCAGCCCGTGCTCGTCATCGCCGCCGGCGAGGCACGCGTGCGCATGCGTGCGCTGGCGCGCGCGCTCGGTGTCGACCGCCGCAAGGTGCGGCTCGCCTCACCAGAGCAGACGCTGTCCCTGACCGGTTTCGCCGTCGGCTCGATGCCGCCGTTCGGGCACCGCACGTCGCTGCCCACCCTCGTGGACAGCGTCAGCGTGCCCGAGGACGGCGTGGTCTACGGCGGCGGAGGCGGGCACGATGTGCTGCTCCGCGTGCCGATGGACGCGCTGCTGAGCGTGACCCAGGCCCGCCGCCTGCCCCTCACCGGCGACCCGCCACCTGGCCGGGGCGAGGGCGCGAAGGAGATGACCCCATGACCGCTCGACTCCGCCGTTCTCGCCTGCTGCCTCTGATCCTCGTTGCGCTCGTGGCGCTGCTGCCCACCGCCGCGGCGTCTATCGGCGAGGCGCCCTCCAGCATCGTCGACGCCCTCAAGAGCTACCAGCCTGCCGCCTCGAACGGCGGCTTCACGGCCGCGTCGGACTTCACATTCCAGGTCGACAGCGCCTCGAACATCGCTCTGGCCGTCAGTGGAAGCGGCAGCATGAACGACGCCAACGTGCGCTTCGCCTCGGACCTGATCGGCGCCGCGACCGGCTACGGCCAGGGCATCGCCGGGCCCGTCGCGCAGTTCTTCCAGACCCGCCTCGGCGACCTCGCGGGCAAGGGCCCGACCGCCATCGGGGTGGAGGAGTACGAGCTCCACCTGACGGTCACCGGCGACGCTCCCTACCACCTCGACTTCACCATCAAGCCGCAGACGGTGGACCCCTCGGCCTTCCCGCCCGCGGCGCACAGCATCGGGCCGGCGGACGCCAAGCACGTGATCCGGGAGTTCTCCGACTTCCAGTGCCCGTTCTGCGCGCGCTTCGCCAACGACGAGTTCCCGCAGATCAAGGCCGTGCTGCTGGCCGGCGGCAACGTGCGCTTCGAGTTCCACTACTTCCCGCTCAAGTCCATCCACCCCAACGCCATGATCGCGGCGGAGACCGCCGAGTGCGTCACCGCTGCGAACGATCCGGCGTCGTTCTGGACCTACCATGACGCCCTCTTCGCCAGCCAGAAGCAGTGGAGCGGCCTGTCCGACCCGTTGTCGGCGTTGGTGACGATCGCTTCGGACGCCGGGCTGAAGACCGATGGCGTCCAGAAGTGCGTCAAGGACGGCACCTACAACGCCGAGATCGAGAAGGCCTACCAGGAGGCGGGAGGGCAGCTCCATCTCACGGGCACGCCCACGCTCTTCGTGGACGGTCTCAAGGTCGGTGATTACACCAAGCTCTCGAGTTACCAGCGGCTCATCACCCTGTCGGACGCGATGCGCGCCAGCGCGGCCGGCGCTTCCAATGCGAGCGACGCTCCGGCGACCGCGGCGCCTTCCGGCGGCGGCACGGGACAATAGCGGACCATGGCGAGAGACGCGCGCCCGGCGCGCGCCTCCCGTGACCCGGTCCCCGGAGCTGCCCGTGGCGTGAGCCGTGAGCACGGGGCGCGCCTCGGACAGTGGGCGGCGGGCTCGTGAGCGCGGCGCTCCTGCTTCCCCTGGCGGTGTTCGCGCCCTTCCTGGGTGCCGGCCTCGCGCCGTTGCTCGGCCCGCGCTTGCGGGCGCGCAGCGGCTACGTACTGTGGCTGGCGTTCGCGCCTGCGCTGGCACTGCTCGCCTTCGTGCCGCCCGCGCTGCACGGCCGGCCGGCCACGTCGGACCTGGCGTGGGTCCCGGACCTGGGGCTCGGCTTCACGCTACGCGCCGACGGCTTCTCGCTGCTCTTCGCGCTGATGGTGGCGGTCATCGGGGTGCTGGTCACCCTCTACGCCGCCTCCTACCTGGCCCCCGGCGAGCGCCACGGGCGCTTCTACGGCTACCTGCTGGCGTTCGGCGGCGCCATGCTCGGCCTGGTGCTGTCGGACAACCTGATCGCACTGTTCGCCTTCTGGGAGCTGACCTCGATCGCCTCGTTCCTGCTCGTCGGCTTCTGGGACAGCCGGGCGGCCGCTCGCGACGGGGCAGTGAAGGCGCTGCTCGTCACCGCCATCGGCGGCCTGGCGCTGCTGGTGGCCGTGGCCCTGCTCGGCATCGCCGGTCACAGCGCCACGCTCTCCGGGCTCGACGTCGCGGCCTTGAAGGCCAGCCCGCTGTTCCCGCCGGCGCTGGCGCTCGTCCTGGTGGCCGCCTTCACGAAGTCCGCGCAACTCCCGTTCCACCTGTGGTTGCCCACCGCGATGGAGGCGCCGACGCCGGTGTCGGCGTTCCTCCACTCCGCCACCATGGTCAAGGCGGGCGTGTTCCTGCTGGCGAAGTTCGGTTTCCTGCTCGACGGCACCACGCTAGCGCAGGTGGCGATGTATGCCGGGCTGCTGACCATGTTCTGGGGTTCCTACCTGGCGCTGCGGCAGAACGACCTCAAGGCGTTGCTGGCCTACTCCACGGTGTCGCAGCTCGGCATCCTCACGGCCATGTACGCCTCGCACCACCCCTTCGGCGCCACCGCGCACCTGGTCAACCACGCCGCGTTCAAGGCGGCGCTGTTCCTGGTGGTGGGCATCATCGACCACGTCACCGGCAGCCGCGACATCCGGTCGCTTTCCGGCCTGGGACGGCGGTTGCCGGTCACGGCGCTGCTGGCGGTGCCGGCGGCGCTGTCGATGGCCGGGGTGCCCCCGTTCGGCGGCTTCCTGTCCAAGGAGCTGTTCTACGAGGCGATGCAGCACGAGGGTTGGGTCCCCGCCGCTCTCGCGGTGACGGGGAGCGTCATGACCTTCGCCTACAGCCTGCGCTTCCTGTCGGTGTTCTTCGGCCCCTACCGGGCCGAATCGCCGCACGTGCACCGCCCCCGCGCCGCCTTCTGGCTGCCGGTGCTGCCGCTCACAGCAGCGGTGGTGGCCTTCGGGCTGGTACCGCCGCAAGGCACGCTGGCGAGCGCGCTCACCGATCTGGCGGCGCCCGGCCTCGGCTTCCACGCCGAGCCGCTGGCGCTGTGGCACGGGCTCTCGGTGACGCTGGCGCTGTCGGTGCTGACCTGGTTCCTGGGGGTGGCACTGCACCTGTTGCGCGACCGCTTCGCGCGCCTGCAGGAGGCGATCACGCCCAGGTGGAACGCCAACACCGTCTACTACGCTGTGCTCGCCGGGCTGGAACGCTTCGCGGGCGGCTTCACGCGCGCCACCCAGGGCGCCTCCTTCGCCACCCACCTGCGCGTGCTGTTCGTCGGGGTCGCCGTGGTCGGCGCGCTGCGGGGTTACCGGCTGGTCTTCCCGACGCTGTCGCCGGTGCCCGTCGACATGGCGCTGGCCACCGGCCTGGTGATCGCCGGTATCGGCGGCACGCTGCTGACCCGCTCGCGGCTCTCCGCGCTCATCTACCTGGGCCTCGCGGGGGTGGCATCGACCCTCATCTTCGTGCTGCTGCACGCTCCCGACCTGGCGCTCACGCAACTGCTGATCGACACCGTCACGGTCATCCTGTTCCTGTCGGTGTTCCGCTTCCTGCCGGCGATGCGGCGCTACACCCGCCCGCCGTCGCTGGGTACGCTCGACGGGGTCATCGCCACCGGTGTGGCGGCGACCGTGTTCACCCTGTTGCTGTCGGTCCAGCAACCCATCGCGCCGCGCATCACGGAGTTCTTCCTGCGCTTCAGCAAGACCCTGGCCGGCGGTGCCAACGTCGTCAACACGATCCTGGTCGACTTCCGCGGTTACGACACCCTGGGCGAGATCACGGTGCTGGTGATCGCGGCGCTGAGCGTGCTGGCCCTGCTCCGGCTGCAGTCGGAGCAGCCGGTCGATCCCGAGGCGACATCCGAGCCTGCCGACGCGTCCGGTGCCGAAGGCCCGGGGGAGGCGCACCCGTGAGCAAGGGCCCTGACGTCTTCTTCCGCACGCTGGTGACGCCCATCGTGTTCGCGTTGCTGGCGCTCGGCTTCCACTTCTTCCTGCGCGGCCACAACGCCCCAGGGGGCGGTTTCATCGCGGGGCTGATCGTGGCGGCCGCCGGCCTGCTGGCGCGCATGGCGCGCAGGCGCGGGCTGCTGCGTATCCGCACCGATGTGCTCATGCCGGTGGGCCTGCTGGTGGCACTGGCCACCGGTGTCGCCCCCATGCTGGCCGGCCGCGCCTTCCTGACGAGCGACCACGGGACCCTGCGGCTGCCGGGCATCGGGACCTTCGACTGGACCAGCGCGGCGCTGTTCGACCTGGGCGTGTTCCTGGTCGTGGTCGGCGCCACCGTCACGATCATCGATCTGCTGGCCGAGGAGGGGGGCCTGTCGGAGCTGCTGGAGCGCGGCGGGCAGTCGGGCCCGCCGGGCGAGGCCGAGGGTGGCAACCCCCCGGACCGGAGCGACGGCTGATGGAGCTGTTGCTGCCGCTGCTGGCCGCACTCCTGATCGGCGCCGGGGTGTTCCTGGTGCTGTCGCGGGCGCTGATCCGGTTGATCCTGGGGGTGTCGTTCATCTCCTACGGCGTGAACATCGCGATCCTGCTGGCAGGCGAGGGCGAACGGCGCGACGCACCGCCGCTGCTGCAGCTCGCCGGGCCCTACAACGACCCGCTGCCGCAGGCGTTGATCCTCACCGCCATCGTCATCAGTTTCGCGACCACCGCGCTGCTGCTGGTGCTGGCGTTGCGCGCCTACCAGGTCACCGGCACCGATCACGTGCAGGAGCTGGCCGACCGGCCCGACCCGGTGCGTAGTCCGGTCGTCTACGCGGACCCCGAGTACCCGTCGGTGTCGCCGGAGATCGGCACCGCCGCCGACGTCGACGAGGACGGCCGCCCGTGAACGTGCTGGCGTTGCCGGTGCTGCTCCCGCTGTTCGGGGGCTCGCTGCTGCTGCTGGTGCGTCGCAGTATGGTGCGCCGCTGGCTGGCGACCGCCGTCTCGGCGGCAACCCTGGTGGTGTCGGTCATCGTCGCCGTGCGCACCTTCCACGGCGAGGTCCTGGTGGTGCAGATGGCGTCGTGGGCGGCGCCCTTCGGCATCACGCTGGTGGCCGACGCTCTTGCCGGTCTGCTGCTGCTGGCCAGCAACGTGCTGGCGCTGTTGACGGTGGTGTTCGCCGGCTCGAGCCTGCAGCACGCTCCGGTGCGAGGCGACAGCGCCCTGCTCAACCGCGCCCGCGAGGCCTTCGGCGCGCAGGCGCTGCTGCAGTTCCTGTTCATGGGCGTGAACATGAGCTTGCTGACCGGCGACCTGTTCAACCTGTTCGTGGCCTTCGAGGTGATGCTGCTGGCGTCCTACGGCCTGCTGCTGCTCGGCGGCGAGCTGCCGCAGCTCCGCGAGGGCTTCAAGTACGTCGTGATCAACCTCGTCGCCTCCTCGGTGTTCGTGATCACCGCCGGCATGGTGTACGGCCTGGTGGGCAGCCTCAACATGGCCGACATCGCCGGGCGCATCCAGGCGCACGGCGGCGACGTGCGCATCACCCTGCTGGCGGCGCTGCTGGCGCTGGTGTTCGCCACCAAGGCCGCGGTGTTCCCGCTCGGCTTCTGGCTGCCCAACAGCTACCCGGTGCCGCCCGCCGCCGTCAGCGCCTTCTTCGCGGCGGTGCTCACCAAGGTGGGGGTGTACGCGCTGGTGCGCACGTTCACGCTGATGCTGCCGGGGCAGCATGCCATCGAGGTGGCGCTGCTGGTCCTGGCCGGACTGACCATGCTGGTGGGTGCGCTGGGGATGGTGGCGCGACGGCGCTGGCGTCACGCCATGGCCTTCGCCAACGTCGCCAGCGTCGGGTACCTGGTGGCGGGAGCGTTCATCGGCACGCGCGCGGGCATGACCGCGGCGCTGTACTACCTGATGAACTCCATCGCGGTGATCTTCGTGCTCTTCCTGGTGGCGGCGCTGGCCGAGCGCGTGGCCGGGCCGAACTACCGCAGGCACGGTCACCTGGGGCTCTACCCCTGGCTCGGCGCGGGCTACTTCGCGGCGGTGCTGGCCCTGACCGGGTTGCCGCCGACCAGCGGCTTCATCGGCAAGTTCGCGCTGGTGCGCTCGATGCTGGCGGCGGGCGGCATGCTGCACGTGGCGGTGGCGACGGCTGCCGTGCTCACCGGCCTGCTGCTGCTCTACGCCGCCACGCGCATCTGGCGCGAGTTCTTCTGGGGCGAGGCCGACGCCGTCCACCGGGTCGCCATCCCGCGGACGATGAGCGGCGTGACGGTGGTGGCGGTGGCACTGCTGCTGTCGTTGGCGGCCTTCGCGGGCCCGCTGTACGGCCTGTGTGGGAGGGCGGCCGCTCAGCTCGACGGCAACGCTGCCTACCGCGCCGCCGTGCTGGTCCCGGACGCGCCGCCGCGAGAGGGGGCACACTAGCCCATGGGATCGCTGCTGGCGGTGCTGGGAATGGCCCTGATGTGGAGCTTCCTGATGGGGCAGCTCAGCGCGCTGAACCTGGTGGTGGGTGCGCTGCTGGGGATCCTGCTGCTCTCGGTGGTCGAGCGCGAACGGGAGCGCTCGTTCCCGCGGCGCCTGGCGGCGTTCGTGCGCTTCGCCGTGCGCTTCAGCCTCGAGCTGGTCACCGCCAACGTGATGGTCGCGCTGCTGGCCTTCCGGCCGCGCCCGCGCTACTATCCGCACATCATCGCGGTGCCGTTGCGCCTGCGGAGCGACGCTGCCATCTCGCTCCTGTCCGCCGCCATCACGCTGCTGCCGGGCACCGTCGCCATGGGGGTGTCCGACGACCGCGGGCTGCTCTACGCCCACGCCATCTTGCAGGCCGACCCGGAGCGCTCGCGCGCCAGCGTGGAGCGCATCGAAGGCCTGATCCTGGGGTTCATGGCGTGAACGCCGCCCTCGCGCTCGCGCGCCGACCCCGCTCTGGAGGATGCTCGCCGTGGTGATCGACATCGCCGTCTTCAGCCTTGCCATCTCCGGTGTGCTGGCCACCTACCGCGTGGTCCGCGGGCCTACCTGGGGCGACCGCGTGACCGCCTTCGACTACCTCACCGTCAACCTCGCCGTGATGGTGGTGGTGGCGGCGCTTCGCACCGGCTTCACGTCGCTGCTCGACGCCGCGCTGATCATCTCGATCCTGGGCTTCCTGAGCACGGTGGCGCTGGCGCGCTACCTGCTCAGGGGACGGGTGATGCGCTGATGTCCGGCTCGTGGACGACGCGCCTCACGCTGCCCGCGTTGGCGGCGGCGGCCGGCGCGGCCGCGCAAGCCGCGGCGCCGGCGCGCGCCACCTCGACGCTCGAGGGCCATCCGCTGGCCCAGGTGCTGGTCCTGCTCGGCTGCGTCTTCCTGCTGGCCGCGGCGGTGGGCCTGGTGCGCTTCCCCGACGTCTACACGCGGTTGCACGCCGCGACCAAGCTGGTGACGCTGGGCGGCCTGGGGATCTTCACCGGCGCCGCCATCGCCTTCTACCCGGTGGACGGTACGCCGCGGGTGCTGCTCATCGCCGGCTTCTTCTTGCTCACGGCCCCGTTGTCGGGCTACATGATCGCGCGCTCGGCCTATCTGCGAGGTCTGCCGTGGTTCCAGGAGGAGGGCAGCGTGGACGATTGGGGTGCGCTGGGCAGCGAAGCGCAGGTCTCTGTCCAGGAGCGCTGAGGCCCGGCGGCTGCAACGCTCGCCGGCGCGGGATTAGGATGGAGCGCATGAGTCTTCCTGGGGTGGACATCGACGACGGCCTGCGCGTCTTGCTCGAGCTCCTGGCGACCCCGTCGCCTACCGGCTTCACCGACCGCGCCCTGGCGGTGGTGGAGGCCGAGCTCGACGTGCTGGGGGTCCGCGCCCGGCGCACGCCGAAGGGCGCGCTGTTGTGGACGCTGGAGGGAACAGGCGGCACGCCGCGCGCCGTGGCCAGCCACATCGACACGCTCGGCGCGATGGTCAAAGAGGTCAAGTCCAACGGTCGCCTCAAGCTCAGCCCCGTCGGCGGCTACGACTGGGCGACCATCGAGGGTGCGGAGTGCCAGGTGCATACCGAGGACGGCAGCGCCATCTCCGGCACGGTGGTCAACACCAAGCAGTCGTCGCACGTTCACGGGCAGGAACTGCGCGACATCAAGCGCGACGTCGCGACCATGGAGATCCGGCTCGACGTCGAGGCGGACAGCGCCGCCGAGGCGCGGGCGCTCGGCATCGAGGTCGGAGACGTGGTGTCGTTCGACAGTGCACCGCGCGCCACCGAAACGGGCTTCGTGAAGGGGCGTCACCTCGACAACAAGGCGGCGGTGGCGGTGGCGCTGGCGGTCACGCGCTCGTTCGTGGCTGGCCGGCTGCAGCCCGATGGCGACACGCACTTCTTCGTTTCGAACTACGAAGAGGTGGGGCACGGCGCGGCCACCGGCATCCCGGAGGGCGTCGAGGAGCTGCTGTGCATCGATATGGCTGCGGTGGGCGAGGGGCAGACCAGCACCGAGTACGACGTGACGTTGTGCGTCAAGGACTCCGGCGGACCCTACGATTACGCCATGAACCGCCGCCTGCGCAGGCTGGCGCGCGAGCACGACATCCCGCTCAAGGTCGACATCTACCCCTACTACGCCTCGGACGCGACCGCCTCCTGGCGCGCCGGAGGCAACCACCGGGCCGCCCTGATCGGGCCCGGCGTGGACGCCTCGCACAGCTACGAGCGCACCCACCGGCGCGCGCTGGAACGCACCGCAGCGCTGCTGGAGGCCTACCTGCTGGCGCCGGTCGGCTCGTGACGGGAGTTGTTGCTCCGGCACGCGCCCGGGGCGGCGTCGCCGCCAAGAGGCCCGCCCCACACGACGCCGATGGAATCGCGTTCTGCTTTACCGCGTGCAGCGCGTCGTGTACACTGCCGTAGATGCATGAATATCCCAGCCTGGTGTGGCATCTGAAGAACACCCAGCTGTTCGAGGATCTGTCGGCGGACGAGCTCGAGCAGCTGTCGCGCATCACGCCCTACAAGCGGTTCGCGGCAGGCGAGATCGTCTACCACATGGAGGACCCTGCCGACGCGCTGTACTTCATCCGCGACGGCATGGTGAAGATCTCGATGTACTTCCCCAACGGCAAGGAGATGATCCTTGGCCTGCTCGGGCAGTACGACATCTTCGGGGAGCTGCTGCTGCTCGAGAGCGAGCGGCGGCCCAACCAGGCCGAGGCGGTGGTCGACACCACCCTCATCGTCATGCCCGAAGAGGATTTCCAGCGTCTGCTGGCGCAGTACCCGAAGATCGCCATGAAGTTCATCCAGGTCATGAGCACGCGCCTGTGGCAGGCGCAGCAGTGGCAGGCCGAGGTCGGCGCCTTCGACGCCCCGGGTCGCCTCGCCAACCTGCTGCTGCGGCTCGCCAACGACTTCGGCGTGACCGGCGACCGCGGCACCGTGATCGACCTCAACCTGACCCAGCAGGACCTCGCCAAGATGATCGGGGCCACGCGCGAGACCGTCAGCCACTGCCTGGCGCGGTTGCTCGAGTACGGGGCGGTGCGTCGCCGGCGCGCGCCCATCACGGTCCACGTGGGGCGCCTACAACAGTTCCTGGACGAAGCCAGCGAGTAAGCGGACGCCGGCCGCGGTTCAGCCCTTAGCGGGCTGCGCCACCACGTCGCTGGCGCCCGCCTCCTCCTCGGGCTCGAGTACCAGCGCGAACAGCGCCGATCCGGCCTCGGGCGGCGGGTCGTCGGCCGCCACCACGTCGATACGCTTTCCCTCCTGCACGAACAGGGGTACGCAGGCGCTGCCGTAGCGCTCGAGGTACGCATCCAGGCCGAAGCGCTCGGTCAGCTCCGTGCGCTTGACGCTGGCGCCGGCACGCACCAGCGTCTGCATGCGAGGGAAGGTGACGTCGTCGCCGAAGAGCGAGCGTCCGCGCCGATCGCCGCCGAGCCGACCGCGATCGCTGCCGCTGCGTCCCGGGGCGAGCTGGAACACGTTGGACGAGCCGAACTCGCGCGCGTACTTGAGCGCCGTCAGGGCGTTGGCCTCGTCGTTGGAGGTCAGCGCCAGCAGCCGGCCGATGCCGGAGAGGCGGAGCTCGTCGTCGCTGTGATCGGACAGCAGGCTGCCGTAGTAGGCCTGCAACCCCTCGACGCGGGCGGCTGCGACGTGCGACCAGTTGGTGTCGGCGAGCAGCACCTCGATGCGCTGGGAGTGCAGGGCGCGGGCCACCGTGCGGGCCACGGGGTCCGCACCCAGGATCAGGAAGCCCTGCGGGTCGGGGTCGGCCACGCCCAGCCGCACCCCCAGCGGGCGGGCCGACAGGCTCGCCAGCAGCACCGTCCCGACGATCATCAGGAACACCAGCGGCGGCAGCGAGCCTGCCCGTTCGAAGCCGGCGGCCGTCAGCTTGGAGGCGAACAGCGAGCTGACGGCCGCCGCGACGATGCCGCGCGGCGCGATGCCTGACAGGAACAGCTTCTCGCGCCAGGTGAGCGGCGAGCGCAGGCTGCTGAGCAGTACGCCCGCCGGCCGGGTGACGAGCACCAGCACCAGCAGCAGCACCAGCCCCCGCCAGGTGAACTCCGCGGCGAGATTGGCGAGCTGAAGGTTGGCAGCCAGCACCACGAACAGCATGCTGACGAACAGCACACTGAGGTCCTCCTTGAAGCTCAGCAGCGCGCCGATGTTGGGCACCCGGAGGTTCGCCAGCACCACCCCCATCACCACCGCTGCCAGCAGCCCGGACTCGTCGGCGACGACGTTGGCCAGCGAGAACGCGGCGAACAGGGCGGCCAGCGAGATCACGTTGATCAGGTAGTCGGGCATGGCGCGGCGCTTCAGGAGCCAGGCCAGCGCGTAACCGGCCACCGCCCCGGCCGCTGCGCCCACCAGCAGGAAGCGGCCCAGCTGCAGCACGATGCGCTCGGGTGCCGGCTGCGCGGTGCCCAGGAGCAGCGCCTCGAAGACCAGCACCGCCACCATCGCCCCCACCACGTCGATGATGATGCCCTCCCACTTGAGGACGTTCGCCACGCGGGCGGTGGGCCGCACGATGCGCAGCAGCGGCCCGATGACGGTGGGGCCGGTGACGATGACGAGCGCGCCGAACAGCAGGGCCAGCGGTCCGGGGAGCGCGCCCAGCCAGTAGGCGGCTGCGGCGCTGACGAGCCAGGTGACCAGCGCCCCCACCGTGACCAGGTAGAAGATCACGCGTCGGGTCTCGTGGAGCTCGGACAGGCGTAGCGTCAGTCCCCCCTCGAACAGCACGAGGCCGACCGCCAGCGACACGGCGGGGTAGAGCAGGGCGTCTCCGAACACCTGGGATGGACGCAACCAGCCGAGCACCGGCCCCACCATGAAGCCGATGGTCAGCAGCGGCAGGATCGCGGGCAGGTGGAGCCGCCACGCCAGCCACTGCGCCCCTGCACCGAGGGCGATGACGGCCGCGATGGCGAGGGCGGGGTGGGTGGCGAGGAGCTCGGGCATCTCGGAACGTCGAGCCTAGTACGCGATGCGCTCGAGCCATGTGCCGAGCAGGGTGCGCCGGTGCGAGAGCTGCGCATGCACGATGAGCGCCGGGCACTCCAGGCCGGCGGCGAGCTGGTGGGCCAGGTCGCGGGCGCCGCGGGTCCCGACGTAACGGTGGACCGTCGCGCCCAGGATGGCGAGGTCGGCGCCGCTGGAGGCCTCGACCAGTGCCGCGCGGGGGCTCGCGGCGCGGCGGATGTCGCTCACCGTAGGCACGCCACACAGCGATGCGAGCTGGTCGTGGTAGCTGCGCAGGGTGTCGAGCTGGGCCGGGAGCGCGTTCTCGGGCACGACGTGCATGAAGCGGATGCGGGCGCCCTGGCTGCGGGCGACGCGGCTCGCCAGGTCGACCTTGAGCGCGTCGAAGGGACCACCGGTGCCCATGACCAGCACCTCGGAGATCGCTTCCAGGGGCCGGGGGCCCAGCACCGCCACGTCCGCGCCGCTGCGGTCCATCAGCCAGCCGGTATCGCGGCTGAACGGGCGCAGCGGGGTCGGGGCGCGGATCTCGTCGGTGAGCACCAGGTCGACCCGGTGCTCACGCACGTGGAGGACGATCGCCTCCTTCCAATCGTGCCCGACGACGCTGCCCAGGTAGAGGCGGGTGCCGAGCTCACCGAGGGCTGTCTTCACGCGCGTCTCGAAGGCGAGGTCCTCCTCGCTGGGCTGACGAGCCACGGCGATCAGCTCGACCTGTTCGGGTACCTGGTCGAAGCGGATGACGCGCAGGCGGTCACGGGGGTCGGCGAGCATGGCGGCCAGCCGCAGCAGGTCGCGCTCGCGCGCCGCGTCCAGGTGCGGGTGGACGGGCACCAGCAGGTTGAGGGGACCGGGCGTGTGCAGCGCGCGCCGGGTGTGACCGACCGCGGCGCTGTCGGTGCTGCGTCGCAGGGCGGCCAGCGCCACGCCCTCGCGCTCGGTGCGCGGGCGCCCGTAGGCGCGGAACCACACCAGCCCCACGGCCACGATGCCGACCGCGCCCAGGACCGACAGCCAGCCCATCTGGGTGATCAACAGCAGGCCGGCAGCGATGCCGCCGAGCTGCACCCACGGGTAGCCGGGCGAGCGGAAGGTGGGGCGGTAGCTGGGGACCTCACCCTCGCGGAAGGCGATGAGCGCGAGGTTCACGAGGCACAGCACCAGGATCTGGAAGGCGCTGGCGAGCTTGGCGAGGTCCACCACCGGGACGAAGGCGATGAGGGCGAGCAATACCGTGCCGGTCAGGGCGATCGACGCCACCGGCGTGCCGTAGCGGGGGTGCACGCGCTGGAACAGTGGCGGTGCCAGCTCGCCGCGGCTCATCGCGAAGGGGTAGCGCGAGCTGGAGAGCACCCCGGCGTTGGCCATGCTGGTCAGGGCCAGCACCGCGGTTATGGCGACGATGATCTCCCCGCCCACCCCGAGGATGTCACGAGCGGCGAGCGCCATCGGGGTGAGGGTGGAGTGCAGCGATGCGGCCGCGCTGGTGCCCACGATGACGTAGATGAGGCCCGTGTACACGATCATCATCAGGCCGATGCTGAGCAGGATGCCGGCCGGGATGTTCCGGCCCGGAGCGCGCACCTCCTCAGCCACGCTGGCGATCTTGGTGACCCCTGCGTAGCTCACGAACACGAAGCCGGTCGCGGCCAGCAGTCCGCCCACGCCGTGCGGGAGGAAGGGCTGGTAACGGGCCGGGTCGACCACCGCGGCGCCGCGCAGGACGAACAGCAGCAGCACGCCGAGCACGCCGGTGACGATCACCGCCTGCAGGCGGCCGGTCTGCTTCACGCCTAGGACGTTCACGGCGAGCACCAGCAGCGCCAGAGCGAGCGCGACAGGCTTGGTCGGGAGATCGACGAACAACAGCAGGTAGGCGCCCAGCCCCACCAGCGCGAAGGCGCTCTTGAGCACCAGCGAGAACCACACACCGATGCCCGCGATGGTGCCCAGCATGGGGCCGAGCGCGCGATCGACGTAGAGGTAGGTGCCGCCCGCCTCCGGCATGGCGGTGGCCATCTCCGACTGGCTCAGCGCGGCGGGCAGAACGATCAGCCCCGCCAGGAGGTACGCCAGGATGATACCGGGCCCCGCGATCTTGGAGGCCAGGCCCGGCAGCACGAAGATGCCGCTCCCGATCATGGCGCCGACACTGATGGTGATGACGGCGTAGAGGCCGAGGTCGCGCTCGAGGCTGCGATGGCTCATGCCGATCCCATCGGGGGTGTGGCGCTCCGAGGCGCTCCGTTCAGGGGCGGAACGAGCAAGAGATCCTCCTGGTCGAGGGGTAGCGCCTGGGGCGCGGGGGATGCGTCAGGGTGGGCATCCATGCTAGCACCCCGGCCCGCGCGTCGCGGCCACGGCGCCCCTGCGGCGCGTGATAGTCTGTGCCGCGATGCCCGAGCAGCCCCGGCGCTTCCTCGTCACCACCGACGACGGCGACGTCGTCGTCACCGTCAACGACGACGCCGACGGCCTCGACGCGGGTCTACTGTCGCTGGCGATGGCCGATGACATGACCGCCAGGGAGCTGCCGATGGCGACGCCACTGCGCGCGTTCGCCGCCAAGATGGTGGATCTCATCGAGGCGCAAGGTATGGGTGGGTTCGCCGGCGGTGCACGCATGCGCGAGATGCTGGTGCGCGAGAAGGCCACTGCCGACCTGCGTCGCATCGAACGCTACGCCCGCGAGCACGGCAAGGGGTGAGCGCCGCGCGTTAGGCGGCGCCCCTGCCGGGGCGCCGCGAGCTCCCGAAGCTTCCCCTGTGACGCCACGCCGCCCCCGCGCCCGGTTCCCGATGGCTCAGGCGCCCTCGTTCTCCAGGGCGTCCTCGAGGGCGTCCTCCTCGACGACGTCGCCCAGGTCCTGCAGCACGTCCTTGTAGAGCGAGAGCGCGAAGTCGCGCACCGCGGTGCGGGCCTCGTCGCCCCGCAGATGGTCGGGGATCCGGCGATCGGCCACCTGCAGGCTGGACGCGAGGACCGCCTCGAAGACCGGCCAGGGGCCGTCGAACGGGGCCGTGTCGTCGAGGTAGTCCTCGTCCGCTTCCTCGGAAGCCGAAGCGTTCCCGTTCAGCACGACGCCGCCGCGATCGAGGGCGGCGAGCGCCTCCTCCGCGGCACGTCGTTCCGACTCACGCTTGCTGCCACCCTGACCGGTGCCGAGCACGTGCCCGTCGACCAGGACATCGCTGAGGAAGGTGGGTTGATGGTCCGGACCGGTACGTTCACTGCGGAACTCGGGACGGTTCTGCCCCGACTTCTGCAGCCGTTCGATCAGGACGCCCTTGGGATGTGCCATGCGTCCTCCTCGTGAAGGCTTGTTGCGCATTCCTTCGTGCAGCTGCCGGGCTCCCGTCGGGCCGCCGACCGCACTCGAGCCTGGTGGGGCCATGAGGGTGCGACCGATCCGGCCTGGCACGAGCCCGGCAGCTGCAACACAACGGTATCACGGCGCCGACTGCGGTAAAGTGGCCCCATCATGATTCGGCTGCTCCTGTGCGACGACCACGCCATGTTCCGCCAAGGTCTGAGGAGCATCCTCGAGACCGAGGACGACTTCCGCATCATCGGAGAAGCGTCGACGGGGCGGGAGGCGGTCCGCTACGCCCTCGAGACCAGGCCGGACGTCGTCCTGATGGACATCCAGATGCCTGAGCTCGACGGCGTCGCTGCAACCAAGGCCGTGCTGGCCGAGCAGCCCGACGCCAAGGTCATCATCCTGACCATGTATCGGCAGGACAAGTACGTCTTCGAAGCGATCAAGGTGGGCGCCCGAGGCTACCTGTTGAAGGACGCCGACGCCAACGATCTGATCGACGCCATCCGGCGGGTCGCCGCAGGCGAGACGCTGTTGAACGCCGAGATGGCGGCGTCCATCCTCGACGAGTTCCGGAAGGTGGGGGAGCTCCCCGAGCATCCCGACCACAAGATCAGCGAGCTCACCGAGCGCGAGGAGGACATCCTGAGGCTGCTCGCGCAGGGCGCGTCCAACCAGGAGATCGCCCATTCGCTCGGCGTGAGCGAGAAGACGGTACGCAACCGCCTGTCGGAGATCTTCTCCAAACTGCGTCTGAACAACCGCACGCAGGCGGCGTTGTACGCATTGCGCGAGGGCATCGCCACGCTGCAGGACAACAGCTGAGGTGCCCCCGGAGGCGCGCTCCGAGGTAGGGCTCGCGCTGAGCCGCGCGCTCGAACAGCACCTGAAGACCATCACCGAGACGCCGGCGCCCCCCTTCGGGGAGGCCGCGCGGGCGGATCTGATCGCCGGGCTGTGGAGCCGGGCAGGCGTGCCGGTGGAACGTGACGCCGTGGGGAACGTGGTGGCGACGTTGCCCGGTGGACGGGGTCCACGGGTGCTGGTGGCCGCGCACCTGGACACCGTGTTCGGTGCCGGCACCGACGTTCGGGTGCGGCGCGACGGCGATCGCCTGCGCGCGCCCGGCATCGGCGACAACAGCGCCAGCCTGGCGGTGCTGAGCGCGTTCGTGGAGCGTAGCGGGACGGGCTCGGAGGACCTTCGGCCGCACCTGACGGTCGCGGCGACCGTGGGGGAGGAGGGTGAAGGCGACCTTCGCGGCGCACGACAGCTCGTGGCCGATCGGGGGGCGTCGCACGACCTGTTCGTGGCGCTCGACGGCCACCTGGGCACGATCGTGGCGCAGGCGGTGGGCTCGCGACGTTTGCGCACCGGCTTCCGGGGTGCCGGCGGGCACTCCTGGGGCGACTACCCTACGCCCAGCGCGGTGCACGCCGCGGGTGAGGCCATCCACGCCTTGAACGCCCTTCGCGTGCCCAAGGAGCCGCGCTCGTCGCTCAATGTCGGCCAGGTGTGGGGCGGCACCTCGGTCAACGCCATCGCGCAGGAAGCGGGCTTCAACCTCGACCTGCGGAGCCTCGATCCGGGCGTCCTCGAGGACCTCGAAGGGCGTGCCCGGGCCGCGATCGAGAGCGCGGCCCGACGCGCGGGCTGCGCGGTGGAGATCACCCAGATCGGCGACCGGCCGGTGGCCCGGGTCGACAACGCCGGGCTCGTGACGTGCGCATTGCGGGCGCTGCGAGACGGCGAGCTCCACGCCGCGGTGGTGGCGAGCAGCACGGACGCCAACGCGGCCCTGGCGCGCGGCATGCCGGCGATCGCCTTCGGCGTGTACCGGGGCGGCGACGCCCACCGCACGTCCGAATGGCTCGAGCCCGCCTCGCTCGTCGAGGGTTACCGCGCCTTCGAGCGCCTGCTGGCCTGTCTGGCCTAACCGGAACTTTCTAGGGCTCTGCGCGGCGCTGCTTGCGGGCCGCCAGCGCCAGCCCGTCGACTTCCTCGTTCTCGCTGTGGCCGGCGTGCCCGCGTGTCCACGACCACGCCACCGTGTGCCGCTCGGTCAGGCGGAGCAGCTCCTGCCAGAGGTCCTGGTTCTTGACCGCCGTGCGGCCGGCGGTGCGCCAGCCGTTGCGCTGCCAGGCCTCGAGCCAGCCGTCGGTGAACGCCTTCTTGAGGTACTGGCTGTCGGTGACGAGGGTGACGTCGCAGGGTTCGCGCAGTGCTTCGAGGGCGCGCACCGCCGCGGTGAGCTCCATGCGGTTGTTGGTGGTGGCCGCCTCGAAGCCGCTGGCGCGCTTCCGCGAGCCGTTGTAGAGCAGCAGGTAGGCCCATCCCCCGTCGCCGCTGCGTGTCTCGCACGAGCCGTCGGTGTAGGCGGTGACCTGTTTGCGCGGTTCGGGCATGGCAGGCATGCTACCGCACGAGTGCGGGGCGACCCGGCAGGGCGCCGGGCGGAGCCGGCCCGAGCGTGTAGGTGTACAGACATTCAACAACCAGAAGGGTCGACGGGAACGCTAGAAGCGCGCCTCTTGTGGAACTGAGATGGCGGAGGGGCTTGACAGCGTTGAAGGTATGTACTACCATTCGTCTAACGTTACACAGGGGTTGTACAATCGCCTCGGAGCCCACCATGACCAACCTTGCGACCAACATCGGAAAGTACACCGTCAACGAAGTCGTCGAGCGCACGGCCGTCGCGGCGGGAACGCTTCGGCAGTGGGAGCGGCGCTACGGCGTGCCGCATCCCGAGCGCTCCGAGGCGGGCTATCGCCTTTACTCCGAAGAGGACCTCCGCGCCATCGAGGCGATGAAGCATCATATCGCCGACGGCGTGCCGGCTTCCCGCGCTGCCGAGCTGGTGGCTCACACGGGTCCCGCCGACGCGACCCCCCTGCCCACCGACTTGCTGCGCCGGCGCCTGGTCGACGCTTTCCTGGGCCTCGACGAAGATCTCGCGGAACGCGTGCTCGGTGAAGCGCACGCCCTCCACCCGGTCGAGTCGGTGGTACCCGATGTGATCGCGGGGGCCATGGTCGATATCGGCGATCTCTGGCACGACGGACAGATCGATACCACCACCGAGCACTTCAGCTCGAGCTTCGTGCAGGGCTGGCTGCGCCACCTGATGAGCCTGGCCGCCAGCCACACGTACGGTCCCTCCGTCATCGTGGCCTGCGCGCCCGGCGACCATCACGAGCTCGGCGCCCTCATGCTCGCCGTGTTGCTCAGGCGCGCCGGTTACGCCGTGTACTACGTCGGCGCCGACACGCCGGTGGCGGACCTGAACGCCATGTCGCGGCACCTCGGCGCCTCCGCCGTGATGCTGTCGGCCTCAGCGCCCGAGGGGCTGGACGCCCTCGAGCAGCACGTCGAGCTGTTGAGGCAGCTCGCGCCGCTGGTGGTCTACGGTGGCGCCGCGTTCGATCGCGATCCCTCCCGGGCCGAGCGCCTGGGAGGCGTGTACCTCGCCGACGACGTCGGCGAAGCCGTGAAGCGTTTTGACGAGATCCTGGGCCGCAGCGGCGCGGCCGGCGCATGAACGGGCCTCGGCCGGGCCCCGACGTGCTCCGCGCCTGCCAGCGCGATCCCGAGATCCTCGTGCTCGGTCCCCCGCCGACCCCCTAGGGGCGGCTCCGCCACCCGCATCCAGCCTCCCGAAGGTCGGGAGAACGCACGGAGGTGCACATGCACGTTCGACGGAACTCCTCTACCCCTGAGCTGACGGCGTTCGACGCCCCGAGCCAGACCCTCAACTACCAGCGTCGTCAGACGCTCTACCTCAGCGGCGACCCGGCCCGCTCGGTCTACCGCGTCCGTGACGGCCTCATCCGCATCACCCGGATGACGCCGGAGGGCCGCACCCTGACCGTCCGCCACGTCATGCCCGGCGACTTCTTCGGAGAGGACGCCCTGATGGCAGGCGAGCGCGGCGAGATCGCCGAAGCGCTCACCCTGGCGAGCATCGATGCCATCGATCCGGAGCGCATCGAGGCGGGGCACCTGATGCACATCACGCGCTCGCTGTCCGACCAGATGCGTCGCCTGATGGACTACGAGTACCACCTGCAGACGGGCGACCTGCGTGCCCGCGTGGCCCGCTACCTGTTGGTGTTGTCGCAGACGCCGTTGGCCCGGTCCGACGAGGAGGGGAACGTGGTGGTGGCCGCCACCCACGAGCTCGTCGCGGAGGGCACCGCCAGCACCCGCGAGAGCGTGTCCAAGATCATCACCGAGCTCCGAAGCGAAGGCCTCATCCGTTCCGGCTACCGCAGCATCGTGCTGCTCGACGATGAGGGCCTGGCCGAGGCGGCCGAGGGGTTCTAGCCGAGGGTTTCTAACCGGGGGGCGGCGCCTCGCGCCGCTCCAACACCACCACCGCCGCGGCGTGCTCGCGGGTGTGCGTCAGCGACAGATGGGCCTCGAGGCGCTGCTCGAGCAGGGCGGCGGTCAGGGCAGGCGAGAACGCCAGCCGTGGCCGCCGCCCCTCCTTGACGACCCATACGTCGCGCCAGCCGAAGGTCTCTGGCCAGCACTTCTGGAAGGCCTCCTTGGCCGCGAAGCGGGCGGCCAGTCCCGCTACAGGATCGGCGCGGCTGCGAAGCTCGGCGCGCTCGTCCGGGTGGAAATGGCGCTCCAGGAAGCGGTCGGGGTGCCGCTCGAGCACCGCCCGGACGCGGTCGAGCTCGATCATGTCGATGCCGACGGCGACGATCACGCCGCCCTCACGGACGTTCCGGCGTCATCTCCGTGACGCCGCTCGCGCCGGCGACGAACGCCCGCTCGGCCATCCCCAGGAACAGCCCGTGCTCGACCACGCCCGGCAGCTCCGCCAGCGCCGCCGCCAGTTCCCCGGCGCGCGAATCCGGCGGGGAACGAAAGGTCGAAGATCCGGTTGCCGTTGTCGGTCACGAAGGGGTCGGCGTCGCCGCCGCGCTGGGTCGGGCGCGCGCCCAACCCCTCCAGCAGCGCTCGCGTGCGGCGCAGGCCGAAGGCGACCACCTCGACGGGAACGGGGGAGCGCTCGCCCAGGCGTGTCACGCGCTTGCGGTCGTCGCCGATGAGCACGAACCGTCGGGCGCTCGAGGCGACGATCTTCTCGCGCGTGAGTGCGCCCCCCAACCCCTTGATGACGTCGAGAGCGGGCGTGATCTCGTCCATCCCGTCGACGGCGAGGTCGAGTCCCGTGGCGGGCAGCTCGGTGAGCGGGATCCCCAGTGCGGCCGCCTGCGCGCCGCTCTCGCGGGAAGACGGCACCGCCAGCACGCGCTCCAATGCGCCCGAAGCCAGCCGCTCACCGAGACCGGCGATGAAGTGCCGGGCGGTGCTTCCCGATCCCAGGCCCAGCAGCATGCCGCTTTCCACCAGGGCGAGCGCACGCTCAGCGGCATCGCGCTTCCACCGTTCCAAGGGTTCCATGTCCGGCCTCCCGCGGTAGTCTACCGTCCCCGACGAGGACGGTCGCGGTGGCGTGGCGCCCTCCGGGGTGCGGACGGGCGGCCGTGTCCAGGTACACTGGTGGGGTGACGACGATCGTGCTCGCCAGCGGCTCCCCACGCCGCAGGGACTTGTTGCGCGCCCTGGGGCTGCGCTTCGAGGTGCTTCCCGTCGACATCGACGAGACGCCACACGAGGGTGAGGCGGCAGAGCCACTGGTGCGCCGTCTCAGCCAGCGCAAGGCGGCCGCCGCGGTCGCCCAGCGCGACGACGACGGGGCCCTGGTGGTGGCAGCCGACACCGTGGTGGTGGTCGACGGCGCGGTTCTCGGGAAGCCCGACGGGCCCGCGGAGAACCGGGCGTTCCTGCGCCGGCTCGCCGGCCGGGCCCATCACGTGTTCACCGGCCACACGCTGCTCAGGGGCGGGCGCCGCGAGACCATCGTCGTCGACACCGAGGTTCGGATGCGCGCGTACGACGAGGGTGAGATCGAACGCTACGTGGCCAGCGGCGAGGGGCTCGACAAGGCAGGCGGCTACGCCATCCAGGGGCGCGGCTCCGCGCTGGTCGGAAGCCTCGTGGGGTGCTACTTCAACGTGGTCGGCCTCAGCGTGCCGACGGTGGTCGAGGCCGCGTCGCGCCTGGGGGTCCGCCTTGTCTAGCCTGCTCCGCGCCTGGTACGTGCTCCTGGCGCTGGGGCTGCTGACCTTCGTCATCACGGCCTTCGTCGGCCGGGTGCCCGCTGACGTCTCGGCCTCCGTGGCGCTCCCGCACAACCTGCTCTACCGCTCCGGCATGAACGTCCGCGCCACGGCGCGCAGCCTGGCCGACCGCAGCGACCTGCGCCACGAGGTGTCCGCCCTGCAGCAGCGGGTGGCGGGGCTCCAGCAGACCAACCGCAACCTCGAGCTCGAGCTTCAACGGCTGCGCGAGGTGCTCGCCGTCCGTCAGGAACAGTCGCCCGGCGTCGTGACCACCGCCTCGGTCATCGGCGGCAGCAGCGGCCCGGCCTTCGCGCGCCTGAACCTCAGCAAGGGAACGCAGGACGGCGTGCTCCCGAACATGCCGGTGACGGTGCCGGAGGGCCTGGTAGGGATCGTGACCGACGTCTCGACGCACAACGCGGTGGTGCGCACGCTGCTCGACCCGCAGTCGCGCGTCGGCGTCACCGTACGCGGCCGCGGCGGGCAGGGCATCGCCGTGGGCGAGGTGGGCGGACGCATCCGCGTCACCGACTTCATCATCGACAAGCCGGTGGAGGTGGGGGACAGGGTCGAGACCTCCAGCTACGGCGGGCTCTTCCCGAACGGCGTGCTGGTCGGGACCGTCGAGCAGGTGCTTCCCCCCAATCCCAACGAGCTGCGGCGCAGCTTCATCGTGCAGCCGGCGGTCGACCTGTCGACGCTCAGCGAGGTCGTCCTGCTGGCGCCCCAGTAGCGCTGAAGAGCGGCCGCCGCCTCAGCGCACCACGAAGCTGACGAGTTTGCCGGGCACGACGATCTCCCGCTGCACGGTGCCGGATGCGAGGTGGCGGGCTACGTTGGCCTCGTTGCGCGCGGCCTCCAGCACCACGTTCTGATCCGCGTCGGACGGCACCTCGATCTGTCCCCGGACCTTGCCGTTGACCTGCACCGCCATGGTGACGGTGTCCTGCACCAGCGCCTCGGGATCGAACGCGGGCCATGCCTGCAGATGCACCGAGCCCTCCAACCCCAGCCGTTGCCACAGCTCCTCGGTCACGTGGGGGGCGATGGGGGCGAGCAGCAACAGCAGCGTGCGACGGGCCTCGTCCCAGGCATCGGTGTGGGTCAGAGCGCCGTTCTTGGCCTTGCCCATGGCGTTCTGCAGGGTCATCAGCTCAGCCACTGCGGTGTTGAACTGGAAGGACTCGAAGTCCTCGGTGACCGCCTGGGTGGCGGCGTGCACGGCGCGTCTCAGCTCGCGCAGGCTGGCATCGTCGGCGCTCCCACCCTCCTCGGCGGGGTCGAGCACGAGGCTCCAGACGCGCCCCAGGAAGCGGGTGACGCCCTCGATGCCCTGGTAGCTCCAGGGCGCTCCCTGGTCCCAGGGCCCGATGAACATCAGGTACGTGCGCACCGCGTCGGCGCCGTACTCCGCTACCAGCGCGTCGGGGTTGACCACGTTGCCCCGCGACTTCGACATCTTCTCGTTGTCCTCGCCCAGGATCATCCCCTGGTTGCGCAGTCGCTGGAACGGCTCATCGATACCGTGCAGACCCAGGTCGCGCAGGACCTTGGTGAAGAAGCGAGCGTAGAGCAGGTGCAAGATGGCGTGCTCGATGCCGCCGGTGTAGGTGTCGACCGGCGTCCAGCGCTCCACCACCGAGCGGTCGAAGGGCACGTCGTCGCGGTGCGGGCTCAGGTAGCGGAACCAGTACCAGGAGGAGTCCATGAACGTGTCCATGGTGTCTGTCTCGCGGGTGGCCGGGCCGCCGCACGACGGACAGGTGGCTTCCAGGAAGCTCGGGTGCGTCTTCAACGGCGACTCGCCGGTCGGCATGAACGCCACGTCGTCCGGCAGCACCACCGGCAGGTTCTCGTCGTTCTCGGGCTGGATGCCGCAGCGTTCGCAGTAGAGCATCGGGATCGGCGTTCCCCAGTAACGCTGGCGCGAGATGAGCCAATCACGAAGCCGGTAGGTGACCTTGCCGGAGCCGATGCCCCGCTCCTCCAGCCAGGCGATGACCGACCGGATGCCTTCGGCGTTCCCCTCCTTGCCGCTGGGCGTACCGTCGAAGGGGCCGGAGTTGGCCATGACGCCGTCCCCCGTGTAGGCCTCGGTCATGGTGGCGCCGTCGAGCGGAGCGTCCTCGGGCTGGATGACGGGGGTCACGTCCAGGTCGAAGCGGCGAGCGAAGTCGAAGTCACGCTCGTCGTGGGCGGGCACGCCCATGATGGCGCCGGTGCCGTAACCCATGAGCACGTAGTCCGCGATCCAGATCGGGATGCGGACGTCGTTGACGGGATTCACGGCGTAAGCGCCGATGAACGCGCCGGTCTTGTCCTTGCCCTCGGCCTGGCGGTCGAGCTCCGACATGCGCGACGCTCGCTCGACGTAGGCCTGGACCTCGGCGCGCCGCTCGTCGCTGGTGAGCTTCGCCACCAGCGGATGCTCGGGCGCCAGCACCATGAAGGTGGCTCCCCAGAGCGTATCCGGACGGGTCGTGAAGACCTCGATGGGGTCGCCCTGCTCGCTTCGGAAACGCACCTCGGCGCCCTCGGAGCGCCCGATCCAGTTGGTCTGCATCAGCTTGACCCGCTCCGGCCAGTCGAGGCCCGAGAAGTCCAGCAGCTCGTCGGCGTAGGCGGTGATCTTGAAGTGCCACTGCGGCATGAGCCGGCGCTCGACCAGAGCGCCCGAGCGGTCGCCGCGACCGTTCACCACCTGCTCGTTGGCGAGCACCGTCTGGTCGACCGGGTCCCAGTTGACGTACGACTCCTTGCGGTAGGCGAGCCCACGCTCGACCATGCGCAGGAAGAACCACTGGTTCCAGCGGTAATACTCGGGGTCGCAGGTGATGACCTTCTTCGACCAGTCGAACATCGCGCCCATCTGGGAGAACTGCTCCTCCATGCGGGCGATGCGCTCGTAGGTCAGCCGTGCCGGGTGTACGCCCTCGCGCCCCTCCCGGGCCGCCTTGATCGCCGCGTTCTCGGCCGGCAGGCCGAAGGCGTCGAATCCCATCGGGAACAGCACGTTGTAGCCGCGCATGCGGCGGTAACGGGCGGCGGCGTCGGCGGGCGCCTCGGCGTACCAGTGACCCGCGTGCAGGTCGCCCGAGGGGTAGGGGTACATGGTCAGGAAGTAGTACTTGGGACGGCTGTCGTCCGCGAGGTCGACCTCGTACAAACCCTGCTCGCGCCAGCGCGCCTGCCACTTGGGCTCGATCTCCTGCGGGTTGTAGCGGTCGGTGCGATAGCCGGCCGCGTCGGCCTGCGTGGTCTCGGTCATAACCTCTCCAGTATACGGAGCGCACCCAGGCGCTCAGGAACGTGCTTCGTGCGTCGTGCCAAAGGGAACGGCCCCGAGCCTTGGCATCGGGGCCGACGGTGAACGCACCCTGTCCGGGGGCTCAACCTGCCGGCCTTGCGCGGGCTAGCCGCGTCTGTGAGCGCGCGAAGGTGGTTCGGCGGAACGCCATGCAGGCAGGATAGTCCGTCGCCATGAGGCTGTCAACGCGCCCGGCCGCCGCTCGGAGACGTCGCGTGCGCGCGATGCCGCCGCCAGAGTCGACCGGGTTCGAAGCCGCGAGCGGGCAAGGAGTCGGCGAAGCGCTCGGGCGCCGGAGCGGGCGACGCAGCGACGCACCGGCATCCTGGCCGCGGTCGTCGGGAGGGTAGACTGGGTGGGCAACCGAGCCGCGCGCCCGTCGACCGTGCCCCGCACGGACGGCTGGGGCCCTGCGGCGGCCGCGCGGTCGTTCCGGCGAGTGTTCGCCCGGGATACACCGCAGCTCTCGACCCTTGGAGGCTTCCATGGACTATGACCTGATCGTGATCGGCTCCGGCCCGGGGGGCTACCACGCCGCTCTGCGCGCCGCGCAGCTCGGGCTGAAGACGGCGTGCGTGGAGAAGGCGGCCGTCGGCGGTGTCTGCCTCAATACCGGTTGCATCCCCACCAAGGCGCTCCTGCACGTGGCGGCCGAGCTGCGAGGGGCGAAGCACGCCGGGGCTTTCGGTGTGAGCTTCGGCGAGCCCGAGCTCGACCTCGAACAGATGAACGGCTGGAAGGACAGCGTCGTCAAGAAGATGACGGGCGGCGTGCAGATGCTGTTCAAGGGCAACAAGGTCGCGCTGCTCGAGGGTGAGGGCTCCTTCGTCGACGCTCACACCCTGAGCGTCGGCGACAAGAAGGTCACCGCCGACCGCTTCATCGTGGCGACCGGCTCGCGCCCGATCCAGATCCCCGGCTTCGAGTTCGATGGCGAGCGCGTCATCGACTCGACCGGCGCGCTCAGTGTCACCAAGATCCCGAAGCGCTTCCTCGCCATCGGTGGCAGCGCCATCGGGCTGGAGTTCAGCGACGTCTACAGCGCGCTCGGCTCCGAGGTGACGGTGGTGGAGATGATGGACCGCATCGTGCCGTTGGGCGACGTCGACGCCTCCAAGGAGCTCCACAAGGCGCTGGAGAAGAAGGGCATCAAGATCCGCACCTCGACCAAGGCGGTGAGCCAGAAGAAGACGTCCAAGGGCACCGAAGTGGTGTTGGAGAGTGCCGACGGCAAGCGCGACACCATCGTGGTCGACAAGATCCTGGTGGCTGTCGGGCGCAGCCCCAACGGTAAGGGGCTGGGGCTCGAGGCGCTCGGCGTCGAGGTCGACGACCGTGGCTTCGTCAAGGTCGTCAACGACCACATGCAGACCGCCGTCGACCACATCTACGCCATCGGCGACGTGGCGCGCGCGCCGCTGCTGGCCCACAAGGCGATGAAGGAGGGACTTGCGGCAGCCGAGCACGCCGCAGGCAAGCCGAGCGGCTACGACACCGTCGTACCCGCGGTGATCTACACCAGCCCCGAGCACGCCAGCGTCGGTATGACCGAGCAGGAGGCGCGGGACGCCGGCTACACCGTGCGCATCGGCAAGTTCCCGCTTTCCGCCTCCGGCCGCGCCACCACGCTGGGCGTGGAGGGCGGGATGGTCAAGCTGGTGGGGGACGAGAAGACCGACCTGCTGCTGGGCTTCCACATGGTCGGGCCGGGGGCGGGAGACATCGTCTCCGAGGCCACCCTCGCCATCGAGATGGGCGCCACCCTGGAGGACATCGCGTTGACCCAGCACGCCCACCCGACCCTCGCTGAGGCCGTCATGGAAGCTGCCGAGCACGCGCACGGCCAGGCCATCCACATCGCCAACCGGCGGCGCTGAACGAGCCTGCAGGGCTCGGGAGGAACACCCGGGGGCGCCGGCCGTACCGGCGCCCCGCTTCGTGCTCAGGTGGTGTAGTCGGCGTTGATGTGCACGTACTCGGCCGTCAGGTCGCAGCCCCAGGCCTCGCCGACCGCTTCGCCTGCTGCGAGGTCGATCTCGATCAGGACCTCCTCGGCCCGCATCTGGTCGGACAGGGCAGCGGCCTCGAAGGGCAGCACCGTGCCGCGGTAGACGGATTCCCCCTGCAAGCCGATGCGGAGGTTGGCCAGGTCCGACACGGCCCCGGACCGGCCGACGGCCGCCAGGATGCGGCCCCAGTTGGGGTCGGCTCCGTGAACGGCCGCCTTGACGAGCGTGCTGCCCGCGACGGTGCGGGCGGCGGCACGGGCCTCCGCGCCGGAGCGCGCGCCGGAGACGCGCACCGTGACGAGCTTCGTGGCCCCTTCGCCGTCGCGGGCGATCTTTCGCGCCAGTTTCGTCGCCACCTCCTCGAGCGCCGCGGCGAACTCCCGCCGGTCGGCGCCGATCTGCCGGGAGGACAGCGCCACCGCCATGTCGTTGGTGGAGGTGTCGCCGTCGACCGTGACCTGGTTGAAGGTGCGTTCGACGATGCCGGGCCACAGGGCGCGGAGATCATCCTGGCCGATGTCGGCGTCCGTGAGGACGAACGCCAGCAAGGTGGCCATGGAGGGGTGGATCATCCCCGAGCCCTTGGCGATGCCCACGATGCGGCTCCCGCCGCGCAGTGTGACGCCCGCCTGCTTGGGCGCGGTGTCGGTGGTGAGGATGGCTTCGGCGAAGGGGCCCGAGTCCGGGCCCAGGGCCGAGGTCAGCGCCGGGATGGCGTCGCGAACCTTGTCGACGGGCAGGGGCTGCCCGATGACGCCGGTGCTGGCTGTGAGCATGTCCTGCACGCGCGCCAGAGCCAGGGCCGAGGCCACCGCGCCGGCCATGTCCTCGTTGTCCCAGATGCCGCGTTCGCCGGTGGCGCAGTTGGCGTTGCCGCTGTTCACGACGATGCCCCGGACGGCCGCACCGCTGGTGAAGCGGGAGCGGTTGCGCGACACGCACGGTGCCTTGACCACGTTGTCGGTGCTCATCAGCGCCCACGCCAGCGGGTAGGGGGAGTACACCAGGCCCAGGTCCGGCCGGCCCGACGCCTTCAATCCGGCCGTTACCCCGGCGATCTCGAATCCCATCGGCAATCTCACGGCCACATCCCCCCTTGCGTGAGGCCTTCGATCTCGTCGAATCCGTAGGCCACGTTGAACGCCTGCACGGCCTGTCCCGCCGCTCCCTTGCCGAGGTTGTCGATGGCGCAGAACGCCGCCACGGTGCGCGCGCGGGCGTCGTAGCGCACGCTGAGCACCGCGCGGTCGCTACCGGCGGCCGCCTTGGTCTGCGGTAGGTCGGCTTGCACCACGATCATCGGGTCGTCTGCATAGTAGTCGCCGAACACCTCGAGGAGGCGCCTGTCCGACAACTCGTCGCCGTCGACGGGCTGCGTGGTGCAGGTCGCCAGGATGCCCCGCGACATCGGCACCAGGTGCGGGTTGAAGCTCACGGTGTAGGGGGTGAAGGGATCGTGGGTCGACAGGCGTTTGCCGCCGGCGCGTGCCCGGCCCACGGTCGCCTCGATCTCGGCGGTGTGGCGGTGCGTTCCGGCCACCTTGTAGGGACGGACGCTCTCGTTGACCTCGGTGTAGTGCAGGGCCTGACTCGGCGCCCGGCCGGCGCCGGACACGCCGGTCATGATGTCGCACACGGCGCTTCCACCGAGGTGGCCGGAAGCGGCCAGCGGCGCCAGCGCCAGGCTGGCGGCGGTGGCGTTGCAGCCGGGGCTGGCGATGAGGCGCGCGCCGGGCAGCTCGTCGCGGTGAAGCTCCACCAGGCCGTAACGCGCCTGCGGGTAGAGCGCGGGGTGCGGGTGCTCGAGGCCGTACCAGCGCGCGTACGTGTCCGGGTCGAGCCGGAAGTCGGCTGAGAGATCGACGACGGACACGCCCGCCTCCAGCGCCTGCGCGACCAGGGGCGCGGTAGCGCCGTGCGGGGTGGCACAGAACACCACCTCGCAGGCTCCCAGCACGGCGTCGTTGCTCTCGAAACGCAGGCCCGGGTGAAGCCCGGCGAACTGCGGCCAGCAGACCTCGACCAGCTCGCCCCGGTACTGACGCGAGCCGACGGCTACCAGCTCGACGCCGCCGTGGCGCGCCAGCCGCTCGAGCAGGCCGGCACCGCCGTAGCCGCTCGCGCCCAGAACGCCGACGCGCAGCTTGCCGCTCACCTATTCCTCCGGATCCGCCAGGAGCTGGACCAGCGCGGCCTTGTGGGCGTGGAGGCGGTTCTCGGCCTGGTCGAAGACGACGCTGCGCTCGTGATAGACGGCCTCTTCGGTGCACTCCTCGCCGTAGTGGGCGGGCAGGTCGTGCATGAACACGCCGTGCGGCGACAGGCGCTCGAACCAGGACGGCGTGATGGTGTAGCCGGCGAAGGCCCGGCGCCGGGCCTCGGCCGCCTCCTCCATGCCCATGGAGATCCAGACGTCGGTGTACAGGGCGTCGGCTCCTTCGGCTGCCTCACGTGGGTCGCGCACGATGTCGATGTGGCCGCCGCGCTGGCGCGCGCGTTCGAGGATGCCGGCGTCGGGGTCGAAGCCTTCCGGGCACGCGATGGTCAGCTCCACACCGGCGTGGGCGGCCGCCTCGATGTGCGAGTTGCAGACGTTGTTGCCGTCGCCCACGAAGGTGAGTTTGAGTCCGCGCAGCTCGCCGAAGGTCTCCCGCAGGGTCATGTAGTCGGCAAGCAACTGGCAGGGATGGGCCAGGTCGGACAGCGCGTTGATGACCGGAACGTCGGCATGCCGGGCCAGCGCGGTGAGCGTGTCGTGCCCGTAGGTGCGGGCCATGATGCCCTCCACCCAGCGCTCGAGGTTGTGGGCGACGTCACGGATGGTCTCGCGAACGCCCCATCCGATGTAGTTCTGGCTCAGCAGCACGGAGTGTCCGCCGAGCTGGGCCATGGCGATGTCGAAGGTGGAGCGCGTGCGCAGCGACTGCTTCTCGAAGATCATGGCGATGGTCTTGTGCTTGAGGAGCTCGGGCCGATCGCCCTGCTTCCAGGCGCGCTTGAGTTGCACTCCGCTGTCGACCAGGCCATGGAACTCCTCGGAGCTCAGTTCGGCAAGCGACAGCAGGTCACGCCCCGACAGGCTCGGCACTCGCAAGACGTCCATGCGCACCCCATCTCCGGGACCCGGCTCGCGCCTCATGCGCGGCCCAGACGGCCCGGGCGAATGGTTCCGACTCTACCACGGTGTGCTCGCGTGGCTTCGCGCGGTGAGCGGCCTCCCGCGCCGTCCGTCCGGCGTCCGGCGCGTCTACTCAGGCCACGCCGAGCAGGCCCAGGTACCAGGTGACGATGTCGTGGCCGACGAACAACGCCAGCACACCGCCGACCAGGAGCGCTGGACCGAAGGGGATGACGCGTTCTCCGCCGAACATCCGGGCGATGATCCCCCCGACCGCGCCCAGCGTGACGGAGAGCAGCAGCCCGACCAGGAACGCTTCCCAGCCGAGGAGGGCTCCAAGCACCGCGGCCAGCTTGACGTCCCCGAACCCCATCGCGACCGGCTCACCGTCGGCGTCGTCCTCGGCTTCGGCTTCCGTCTCGCCGTCCTCACCGGCCAGCGTGTCCCGCAACCACCAGTAGAAGGCGCCGACGATGGCCCAGGTTCCGGCCGCCATCACGCTGCCTCCGAGCGCGCCGGCCGCCGGGACCGTGAAGCTTGTCGTCGACAGCACCAGCGCGACCGCCCAGAGACCGTAGAGCGGTCCTTCGGGGAGGCGTACGGGACGGCGTGCGACGAGGTTGACGAGCAGGCTGGCCGCGCCCAGCGCCAGCCCGATCTGCCAGCCTCCCAGCGCGCCACCCAGGGCCGCGATGTTGGCCTGGTCCAGGCTGATGGGCCACAGGCGCTCGCGCGTGTCCCCGAAGCGTCGCAGCACCAGGGCGCCCAGACGGTTGATCAGCAGCAGGACGCCGGCGCCAGCGGCGGCTCCGGCGAGGGCGGCGCCCGGGCCGGGCAGGCCGGAGCCCGGGGCATAGAGCAGGCTGCCGGCCACGGCCAGCGCCAGGGCCGGCAGCGTCAGCGCGTCGGGCAGGATGAAGTGGTCGAGGTCGATGACCGCGGCCATCAGCAGCATGGCGAGCACCACCATCAAGGGCAGCGCGCTGAGCCCGACGTCCAGCGGGGGCCAGTGCAGCGCCAGGACCACGAACAGTGCTGCCACGGCGGCCTCGACCACCGGGTAGCGCCAGCTGATGGCTGTCCCGCAGGAGCGGCAACGGCCGCGAAGCGCAAGGAACGACAGGACGGGAACGAGTTCGAGCGGCCCCAGGCGGTGGTTGCACGTGGGGCAGTGGCTGCCCGGGAAGACGATCGACTCGCGCCGCGGCAAGCGGTAGATGACGACATTGCCGAAGCTCCCGACCAGCGCCCCGAGGACGCCGGCCAGCGCCGCGACAGCCGCGCTCACCGACGTTCCGCCGGAACGGGCCGGAGGCCGGCGAGGGCGCGGGGCCCGGGGCGGGGAGAGGGGAGAGATCGGCACACAGACGTAACCTCTTGCAACCTAGCTTCTCATCATGCTGGTGGTAGACTACTCCCGCTATGAAGAGACTCACCCTCGTTGCACTCGCCGCCGTGCTGCTCGTCGCCCTGGTGGCGGCCAGCCCGAGCGTACAGAACCAGCCCGCCCACATCGCCTTCGTCGACTCGCAGGCCGCCATCAACGCCCACCCCGCCGGCAAGAAGGCCGACCAGCTCAAGCAGCAGGCCCAGACCGAGATCGACGGCATCCGTGGCAAGATCAACACGCTGGCCCAGAAGCAGCAGCAGGGGCAGCAGCTGACGCCGCAGGAGAGCGAGCGCTACCAGACCCTGGTCACGACCCTCAACGCCGTCCAGAAGCGGTACCAGAACGACATCCAGAAGGCCGCGCAGCCGGCGGTGGTCGCCGTGAACACGGCGATCAAGGAGGTCGCTCAGCAGGACGGGTACACGATCGTGCTGGACTCGCGGGCTGCGGGCACCAGCGGCAGCGGGCTTGTCGTCTACGCCGATCAGAACCTCGACATCACGCCGCAGGTCATCGACCAGATGAAGAAGGACGGCTCCATCCCGGCCGCGGGCTCGTCGGGGTCCGGAGGCTCGAACTCCTCGGGAGGCTCGTCCGGGCAGTAGGCTCGCCCGCAAGCCCGACTCCAACGGCCCCGCCGCGAAGCGCTTCGCGGCGGGGCCGATCGCTGTCGGGCCCGGCTTGGGGTGCCGCGCTGCCGGCGCCTTCAGTCGTCGTGTTCGGTGCGGAGGTCGGCGAGTACGGTGCGGTCCTCGTCGTCCAGAGGTGCGCGCTCCAACAGGTCGGGGCGCCGCATCAGGGTGCGCTTCAGCGCCTCGCGCCGCCGCCAGGCGTCGATGCGCGCGTGGTGGCCAGAGCGCAGCACCTCGGGCACGGCGGCGCCCTCGAAGGCAAGCGGACGCGTGTACTCCGGGTAGTCGAGAAGGCCGGTGGTGAAGGAGTCCTGGAGATGGCTGTCGGCGTCGCCCAGGGCGCCGGGTTGCAGCCGTGCCACGGCCTCCAGGATGCACAGCGCTGGGAGCTCGCCGCCCATCAGCACGAAGTCGCCGACGGACACCTCTCGCGTCACCAGCCCCTCGGCGCGCGCGTCGAAGCCCTCGTAGCGACCGCTCAACAGCGCCAGGTGCCGCAGGCCGGCGAAGTGCTCGACGAGCGCCTGATCGAGTGGCTGGCCGGCGGGGGAGAGCAGCACCGTCTCGTCGGGAGGTGGATCGTCTTGCTGCGCCTCGCGCACCGCGGCGGCCGCCACGTCGACGCGGATGACCATGCCGGCGCCTCCGCCATAGGGAGCGTCGTCGACGCGACCGGTACGGTTGCCGGCGAAACGCCGCAGGTCGCGGGTCTCGACCTCGAGCAACCCCCGTTCGATGGCGCGATGAAGCAGCGCTTCTTCCAGGTAGGGGGTGACGAGTTGCGGGAACAGGGTGTAGACGGTGACCTTCATGCGGTGGCCTTCACGCGGGATCCAGCAGTCCCTCGGGAGGGTCCACCAGCTCGATGCCTTCGGACCGTGCCACCACGTAGGGGGCCGCCAGCGGCACCAGCACCTCGCCTGCGGGGGTGGCGATCACCAGCAGGGGGTTGTTGCTGCCGGAGCGGACCTCGCGGACCTGCCCTACGACGCGCCCTTCGCAATGGACCTCGGCGCCCTCCAGCGCGACGGCCGGGTCCTCGGCGGCGTCTTCGGGCAGGGCGGAGGACAGCACGAACACCTCGGCGCCCGTGAGCCGCTGGGCCGCCTCGCGATCGCGCACCCCCTGCAAGTAGAGTACAGGGCCGCCGCCGACGTGCCGCACCTTGCGAAGCGACGCCGATCCGAACCCGACCACGAACACGCGCTCGACCAGGTCGAGCGCGAGCGGCCCTGCCGGGCTCGTCGAGTGGAGGCGGATCCCGCCTTCGAGCTGGAATGCCCGCCCCAGCAGGCCGATCTTCACGTGGCCTTCGGGTGGGATGGTGGCAGTGGGGTCTCCGGGCACGCGCCCTCTCCCGGGCCGGCAACGAGCCTCGCGCCCTAGTCGATCAGCTGGACCTCGACGCGCTGGCGGCCGTCGGCGGCGGCTCGCGCCAGCGTGCGGATGGCGTTGATGATGCGGCCACCACGGCCGATCACCCGGCCGGCATCGTCGGGCGCGCAACGGATCTCGATACGCAGACCCTTGTCGCTGCGCTGCGCCGTGATGCCGAGCTGCTCGGTATCGGCGACGAGGTTCTGGACGATGAAGGTGACGAGCTCCAGCGGCATACGGGCGCCTCGCCCAGGCCCGGCCTAGGCCCGGGCCTCCGTGCGGCGGACGTAGTCGGCCCGCTTCTTGGCCTGCACTCCCGGCACGCTCACGCCGGCCTTCTCCAGCAGGCGGACCACCGTGTCGGTGGGCTGAGCGCCCTGCTCGAGCCAGTAGGTGGCCCGTTCGGCTTCGATCCGCAAGGCGTTGTCGGTCGTCTCGCGCGGATCGTAGTAGCCAATCTGTTCGATGTAGTCGGCGCTGCGCTTCTTGCGCGCGTCCACCACCACCATCCGGTAGTGGGGGTTGCGCTTGGAGCCCATGCGCGTCAGGCGGATCTTGACCATGCTTCCTCCGTCGGTCGGGCCGGCGGCCCTTCGCCGCAGCCGTCGCAGTGGCCCAGTGTACACGGTTCCCCGGCGCCGGCGCAAAGCGTTCGGCTCGAGCCGAACGCTCTCAGCCGCGGAAGCCCGGGGGCATGCGCTTGCCCGGCGGCCGGCGGCCCATCCGCTTCATCATCTTGCGCATCTCCTCGTAGTTGCGCATCAAGCGGTTCACGTCCTGCACCGTCGTTCCCGAGCCGCGCGCGATGCGCTTGCGGCGGCTGGCGTTGAGCAGGCGCGGCTTGCGGCGCTCCTCCTCGGTCATGCTGGAGATGATCGCTTCGACCCGCAGGATCTCGCGCTCGTCGACCCCCTCCGCGGGAAGCATCTTCGAGGCCCCGGGGATCATCTTCAGCACGTCGCCGATCGACCCCATCTGCTTGATCCGGCGCATCTGCGTGAGCATGTCCTGCAGGCTGAAGTCGGACAGGTTCTTCGACTCCAGCTCGTCGTCGTCGCCCTCCAGAGCCCGGGCCTTCTCGATGAGGGTGAGCACGTCCCCCATCCCCAGGATGCGGCCGGCGATGCGGTCGGGGTGGAAGGGCTCCAGGCCGTCGATCTTCTCGCTCATGCCGGCGAAGTAGATGGGCTTGCCGGTCACGTGCCGCGCCGACAGCGCGGCGCCGCCGCGGGCGTCGCCGTCGAGCTTGGTCATCACAAGGCCCGTCACGCCGACACGCTCGTCGAAGGTGTTGGCCACCGGCAGCGACTGCTGCCCGGTCATGGCATCGACGACCAGGATGCGCTCGCTCGGCCCGATGTGCTCACGGAGCTGCGCGAGCTGCTCCATCAGGGCCTCGTCGATCTGCAGACGGCCTGCCGTGTCGACGATGACGAGATCGCGGTAGTCCTGCCGCAGGTGGGCCTCCAGACGGCGCGCGATGCTCTCGGGGGACTCGTCGTCCTGGACCTCGAAGACCGGCACGCCGATCTGCTTGCCGAGCACCCTGAGCTGCTCGCGCGCGGCGGGACGCTGGGTGTCGGCGGCCACCAGCAGGGGCCGGCGACCCTGCCCTTTGTACTTGTAAGCGAGCTTGCCGGCGGTGGTGGTCTTGCCGGCCCCCTGCAGCCCCATGAGCATCCAGACGTTGCGATCGTTGGCAAGGGTGGGCTGCACGGCCTTGCCGCCGAGCACCTCCACCAGTTCCTCCTGGACGATGGCGATCACACGTTGATCGGGGTTGAGCGACATCAGCGTTTCGGAGCCGATGGCCTTCTCCTGCACCCGCCTGGTGAAGTCGCGGGCGACCTCGAGGTTCACGTCGGCCTCGAGCAGGGCGATGCGCACCTCACGCAGGGCCGCCTTGACGTCGGCCTCGCTCAGGCGGCCTCTGCCGCGCAGGCCTTCGAACACGCTTTGCAGTCGATCGCCGAGACTCTGGAACATGGATCCGTATTCTACCGTGCCTTCCGCGGGCGCCCGGGGCGGCAGCGCTACCCGCCGACGCGTGCTTGTGTGGTTTCCCGGCCTGCCAGCGGCTTCATGGCGCCTTCAAGCACCGGTGGTAGACTCGGCATGTGATGGTTCTCCGGCACATCCGTCCGTCGCACGGTGTTCTCGGGCGCATGCTCGCCCTCGCGGTGCTGTGTGCGGCTGGCGCGCTGACGCCGCTGGCGCACGCCCAGCTGCTGGCCGATGTCATGGTGAGCACGGCGATCTCCGCGCAGTTCGACTCGTCCGTGCGCCTGCCACGCGGCACCTTGCGGGCCGTCGGGAAGGGCACGGAAGCGGTCATCGCGCGCGTGGCCGACCGGGACCACTGGACGGACTGGGAAGTCTATGAGGCCACCGGTCTCCTCAAGAACCTGCAGGCCGGTTACGTCCACAACATCGAGACGGCGTTCGCTGTCGATGGCTACTTCCAGTCGGGACGCACCGAGAAGACGGTCGGTCCCGAGACCCGTACCCATATCGTCTTCCAGGGGAGCGACGGAGAACGCCTGCTGTACGTGATTCGAACGTCACAGGAGGTCGTATGGCTCACCGCACGATCGAAATGACGCAGAGCGCGCGTACGCGTGTCGGCGTGCTGCTCGCCGCCGTCCTCGCGCTCGGCCTGCTGGCAGCCGCTGTCGCTCAGCGGCCGCCCAACGCCGAACAGCTCTTCACGCAGGCGCAGCAGGCGCGACAGCAGGCGGTAGCCCAGAACGAGCCGCCGCACCCCGACCAGCCGCGCTGGAGCCAGGCCTGGAGGTTGGGGGAGCAGGCGCTGCAGGCCTCGCCCCACGACACCGGCATCGAGAGGTTCCTGGCCCGCACCTACAGCATGCTCAACTGGTACGTGCGTGCGTACAACAGTTGGCTCGCCTTCTTGAACGACGGCGGTTCGCTCGGCGACATGAGCGGGCTGGCGGCCGACGCCCGGAGCAACACGGCGATGTTCGAGGAGGCGGGAACACAACTCGGCTTCCTGCGCTATCAGGCCGGTGACAAGAAGGCGGCGCTGCAGTACTACCACAAGGTGCACGAGGTCCTCCCCGACGATCCGCTGGCGCTGCGTTGGCTGGGCAGGATCTACTACGAACAGGGCGATCCCAACCAGGCCCTTCCCTTCTGGCAGGCACTGGTGGACCTGAAGCCCGATGACCAGGCCGCCCGCTACTACCTGCAGCGCACGCAGCAGCAGGTGAGCATGGGCGTGAACGCCAGCGACGCCTACCAGCGCGGTCTCGACCTGTACGACAAGGGCAACAAGCAGCAGGCGCTGGGCGCCTTCGAGCAGGCGCTCTCCGCCAACCCCGACTTCACCGAAGCTGCGGTGTGGGCCGGGCGGACCGCCCTCGACCTGGGGCGACCGGAGACCGCGGTGGGCTACTGGAAGCAGGTCACCAGGGCGCGTCCCAACGACAAGGGAGCCGCCTACTTCCTCCAGCTCGCGCAGGCCCAGGCAACCTGGGGCGTGGACGCAGGCAAGGCCTTCTACGAGGGGCAGTCGCTCTACCAGAAGGGGCAGGTCCAGGCCGCCAACGACGCCTTCGTCCAGGCGTTGCGGGCCAACGACGCCTACCTCGAAGCCTGGGTGTGGGCCGCGCGCACCAGCCAGGAGCTCGGGAACTACGGCGATGCCGTCCTCTACTGGCAAGGGGTGCTGCAGCGCTCCCCCGACGACAGCCGCGCCAAGTACTTCCTCGAGCAGGCCAAGCAGCAGCTCAACTACGGTGCCGACGCCGGAAAGGCGTTCGTCGCGGGCGTGCAGGAGTACCAGTCCGGGCAGTTCGACGCCGCCGAGAAGGATCTCGTGGCCGCCACCCAGGCCAACCCCAGCTTCCCGGCGGCCTGGGGCACGCTCGGTCGCCTCTACTTCCAGCAGCAGCGCTACGCCGATGCGGCCGACGCCTTCGCCCACGCCCTGAAGCTGAAGCCCGACGACCAGAACTACGCCTACTTCGAACGGGAATCCAGGCGCCTGGCGGGGCAGTGACCCCGTTCGGCGCAGAAGGCAGGAGCAGGGCATGAAGCAGTACGAACGCCTCATCGACGAATCCGGAGCCCCCTATCTCGCGACCGACCTCCCCGGTCTGATCCTGACGCGCCTCCCGCTGCTCAACAAGAGCACGGCGTTCACGCCCGAGGAGCGCGAAGAGCTCGGGCTGGAGGGGCTCTTCCCACCCCACATCTCCAGCCTCGAGGAGCAGGTGCAGCGCACCTACGCCAACTTCCGGCGCTTCACCACCAACCTCGACAAGCACATCTACCTGCGCGTGCTCCAGGACCGCAACGAGGTCCTGTTCTACGCCCTGATCCAGCGGCACCTCGAGGAGATGCTGCCGATCATCTACACCCCGACGGTGGCGGAGGCGGTCCAGAAGTTCAGCCTCATCTATCGCTGGCCGCGCGGCCTGGTCGTCAGCACCGAGAACATCGACCGCGTCGACGAGGTTCTGGAGAACACCCCCATCCCGGACGTGCGGCTGGTCGTTGCAACCGATTCCGAAGGCATCCTCGGCATCGGCGATCAGGGTTACGGCGGCATGGCCATCTGCATCGGCAAGCTCTCGATCTACACGGCGGCGGCGGGCATCGACCCGGCCACCACGTTGCCGGTCGAGCTCGACGTGGGCACCAACCGCCAGGACCTGCTCGACGACCCGCTGTACCTGGGCGTGCGCCACGAGCGCCTGACCGGGCAGGCGTACGACGACTTCATGGAGCGCTTCGTGACCGCCTTCCGGAAGCGCTTCCCCGAGGCCGTACTGCAGTGGGAGGACTTCTCCAAGCAGAAGGCCTTCAGTGTGCTCGAGCGCTACCAGGACGTTCTCCCGAGTTTCAACGACGACATCCAGGGCACCGGCGCCGTGGTGCTGGCCGGCCTACTGGCGGCCGCGCGCAAGTCGCGCCGGCCCCTCACCGACGAGGTGTTCCTGGTCTACGGCGCCGGCGCCGGCGGCGTGGGCGTGGCCAGCCAGATCCGCGATGGCCTGATCCGCCAGGGCCTGGACCGGCGTCAGGCCGCGGAGCGCATCTTCGTGGTCGACTCGCGCGGGCTGGTGCTGAGCGACCGTCCCGGTCTCGACGCGTACAAGGCGGACCTGGCGCAGGACCCGTCGCGCGTGGCGGGCTGGGCTGTGGCGGGCTCCATCCCCACGCTGCTGGAGACGGTGCGGCAGGGGGGCGTCACCGCCCTCATCGGTCTGTCGGGTCAGCGTGGCGGTTTCGACCAGACCATCGTCGAGGCGGTGGCGGCGAACACGCCGTCTCCCATCGTGTTCCCGCTGTCGAACCCGACCGACTACTCGGAGGCCATCCCCGAGGACGTGTACCGCTGGACCGACGGGCGCGCGATCGTTGCCACCGGCAGCCCCTTCCCCGAGGTGACCTGGAAGGGCGTGCGCTACAGCGTGGGCCAGGGCAACAACGCCTTCATCTTCCCGGGCCTGGGGCTCGGCGTGAAGGTGGCACGGGCGAAGTCCGTGACCCCGGGGATGCTCAGCGCGGCAGCCGAAGCGCTCGCCGACTACACCGACCAGGGGCGCATCCAGCAGGGCGCGGTCTATCCGCGGGTGAGCGCCATGCGTCGCGTGAGCCGCTACGTGGCCACCGCGGTGGCGCAGGAAGCCGTGAGCGCCGGCGTGGCGCGCGTCGATCTGGGCGACGACCTGGGCGCGCGCGTCGACGACGCGATGTGGGAGGCGCGCTACCTCCCGATCCGAAGGCACTGATCGCGTGCGTACGGTGGTGCTGCGCGTCGTGGCGTTGGCACTGCTGCTCCTGCTGGCGCTGGTCGCCGTCCTCACCGTACGCACCCTGCAACGTTTGCCCGACACGGTCGTCTACTTCATCACCTCCGACGGCACGAGCTTCCGGCTGGCGCCGGCCTACCGGCGGGCGGGTCGCGGCGACGCCGCGTCGCGGGCCGCGCGCGCCGTCGCCGCGCTGGCGGCAGGCCCGAGCCCGGACGAGGCGGCCCGGGGGCTCAGCAGCGCGGTACCTGCGGACACGCAGTTGCTGGGCGCGAAGCTCTCCGGCGGCACACTCACCATCGACCTGAGCGCCTCGTTCGAGCGGGGAGGCGGCAGCGCCATGATGGTCGGACGTCTCAACCAGCTCTTCTACACCCTCACCCGGCCCCAGGAGGTGAAGGGTGTCGTGCTCGAGATCGAAGGCCGGCGGGTGACGGTGTTCGCAGGCGAAGGGATCGAGATCCCCAGCCCGTGGCGCCGCGCCGACCACCCGGACCTGCCCGTGTGGTGAAGGCGTCCGGGGCGGCGGCGCTCGGGCGCCGAGCCCCGACGGCGTCCGGTTGTCGAGGCGCGACGGTGCGTGAGCGTGCAACCGCTCACCAACCCGCCTGCGCCGCTCGCCTACGCTGGGACATGGTTCGGTGGGGCTGATGGGGGAGCGTTGATGGCCGGGATCCGGCGGTCGCGGGGCCGTCGTGTCGTCCGGCTCGTCACGGCGCTGGTGACCGCGTTGGCGCTCGCGGCACCCGCGCTCGCGGCCGGCCCGCTGTGGGCGTCGAGCCAGGGGCGGGACCGCGTGTTCCAGGCGCTGGTCGATGTCTTCCGGGACCGCTACTGGGACCCCGGTTGGATGGACTGGCAGGCGTGGGCCGCGCGCTATCGCTCGGCGGTGGTCGACGCGGGCTCACGCGCCACCTTCGACAGCGTCATGCGGCAGATGGTCGACGCGGTCCACGACGACCATTCGAGCTGGCTGGGGCTGGCCTCGTACGGAGGGGGCGCGACCGCACCGCAGGAGACGCCCACCATCGGTGTCGAGACCGCCTACCTGCAGGGCATAGGTCTGGTCGTCACCCGCGTGCTGCCCGCCTCGCCGGCGGCCGGTGCCGGCGTGCGGCGCGGGGACGTCATCACGCGGGTGGGCGCCGAGACGCTGGACGGCACCGCCCGCTGGGACGCGGGCGTGGTGCTGCGCCGCGCGGTGCAGGCCGGCGACGTGGCGCTCGGCATTCGGCGCGGACGCCAGGCGTTCGATCGCATCCTGCGCCCGGCGCTGCTGGCCCGCCGTACGCTATCCGAGCAGCCGACCGGTCGGATGCTGGATGCCACCACCGGTTACATCTATCTCCCCAGCCTCAACCTGCAGACCACCGGCGCGCGTTTCCACCAGCTTCTGGGGGAGCTCGAGCGGCAGGGTGCGGGCTCGCTCATCCTGGACATGCGGGGCAACTATGGCGGTCGGCTGGGTCAACTCGGCCTGGTGCTGGGCGCCTTCACGGAGGGCGCCTGGGCGCTGGCCGTGAGCCGCGGTGGCGTGGTGTGGCAGGGGCGCTATGCCGTGGTCGACGGTGAGGGCGTGTCGACCCTGGTAGCGGACGACGGGACCGTGGTGGAGGAGGACCGACTCGCGCAGCCGGTGCGCTTCGACGGCCCGCTGATCGTGCTGGTCGATCGGGAGAACAGCTCGGCCGGCGAGGTGGGGCCGTTGGTGTTGCAGGACCTGGGTCGCGCGCGGGTGGTGGGTGAACGCACCCGCGGCAACGTCGAGGCCGTGCAGGGCTTCACCCTGCCCGACGGCAGCGTGGTGATGGTGGCGGTCGCCAACTTGGAGGGCATCGACGGGCGCGCGTTCGACGGAGGCGTCATCCCAACGGTCGCTGCCAGCTCCAGTCTGGCGCAGCTGGCGCGCGGTTACGACGCCCCGGTGGCGGCCGCGCAGGCGCTGCTTCACGGACTCCCGTTCGACCCCGGCCGGCTCTTCTGAGGCGCCATGCGACGCCATCGAGCCCGTCGCGGCGCGCGGGCCACGCTAGAGGACGGACCGGGATGCGCGCCCCTCCTGGACGGCGGCGCGGCCACTTCCCGGGCGGTGTCCGGACTAGAAACTCTCATGGAAAGCCCGTGGTACACTTCCTCTGCTTTGAGCCCCGAACGCATCACAAGGCCGACATTTTGCTGTGCACGAGGAAGAACGTGTGGTGCGCCCGACAGGATTCGAACCTGTGACCTTTCGCTCCGGAGGCGAACGCTCTATCCGGCTGAGCTACGGGCGCGCGAAGTCAACTAAGAAAGCTATCAGAGGCTCTGGGAGGAAGTCAAGGGAATGAAGTTCAACCGTCGCACCAACACGATCATCCTATGGATCATCTCCATCGGATTGCTACTCGGCATGATCATCACCTTCACGCCGACGCTGGGTCGCCTCGGAGGGGGTGGCGGCGGCGCCAGTCACGGCGCGGTCGAGCTGCAGGTCAACGGGCAACCCATCTACCAGGACGCGGTCGCCCGCGCGCGGCAGAATCCGCTGTACAACGCCGTGTCGCAGGGGGAGGTCGCCAACGACCTTCAGCTCCTGCTCGTCGACAATCTGATCCAGAACGCTGTCCTGACGCAGGCTTCGGCCAAGGAGCACGTCTCCGGCCGCGAGGTCAACAAGTCGGTCGACGACTTCCGGAAGTCGCGGGGGGTGGCCGGCCGCGGCAACGATCAGGCCTACCTCAACCTCCTCGGCAACGCCGGCTTCACCGATGCCACCTTCCGCGACTACGTGCGTGAGTCGTTGCGGCAGCAGAAGTGGGAGACCCAGCTCACCAAGGACGTCAAGGCCACCGACGCCGAGGTGAAGGCCTGGTACGACACCCACCACAGCAGCTACCAGACCGATCCGCAGATCAAGGCGCGGGAGATCGTGGTCGACGATCCCGCCCTCGCGGTCGAGCTCCAGAAGCAGGCGATCGGCGGCGCCGATTTCGCCGCGCTCGCCAAGGCCAACAGCAAGGAGCTGGCCGACCGCGGTGGCGCGCTCGGTGCGGCCAAGGGCGAGAGCGTGCCGCAACCGGTCGGCAAGCCGGCCCTGCCCACCGCTGTGGCGAACAAGGCCTTCGGGCTGCAGGGTCCCGGCATCACTGACGTCGTCAACGCCGCGGGCCGTTACTACATCGTCAAGGTCGAGGCGTACCTGCCGGCCGAGCTCAAGGCCTTCGACAAGGTCAAGGACCAGGTCAAGGCCGACGCTGTCAAGGCCAAGCAGACGGGCGTGGTGCAGCGGAAGATCGAGCAGCTCAAGGCCGACGCCAAGGTCACCGTCCCTGCGGGGAGCTCGCTCAGCTACGACAACCCCGCGGTGGCCAAGGTCGGTGACGCCACCATCAGCGCCGCGGATCTCGACCGCGCCACGTACACCAACCCCCAGATCCAGCGGGCCCTGTCGCCGCAGAGCGCTAGCCTGGTCACCCAGTTCTTCAAGCCGGCGGTGCTTGGCCAGCTCATCGACACCTACGTGGCGTACCAGGGTGCGCAGACCCTGAAACTCGACCTGGTCGGCACCCGTCAGATGGTGGCGCAGGCGGCGCTCAACTACGTGTCCCGTGACGCCAACGCCACGCAGGACGCCATGAAGAAGTACTACGACAGCAACACCTCGAACTTCACCATCCCGGCGGAGGCCGAGGCGACGCGCGTGGACTTCACCACCAAGGCGGATGCCGAGGCCTTCCGCAGCGCCCTGCTGCAGGGCAAGGCGCTCGACGCCACCGCCAAGGCCGACAACGGCACCGTCAAGGACCTCGGCACGGTGCAGCCGGGCGACCTCGTGACCGAGCTCGACACCGCGCTGTTCAAGACCGACGCCTTCACCTCCCTGCCGAACAGCAAGCAGAGCATCACGGACGTGCTGGTGCTGTCGCAGCCGGTGAACAACAACAGCTCGAGCGGCAGCGGCTCGTCGTCGAGCGGCTCGAGCAGCGCGTCGGGCAACAGCGGCGGCGCGACGGGGAGCAGCAGCGCGTCGCAGCCTAAGACGAAGGACACCTACGTGGTGTTGCTGGCGGTCCGCACGGCCCAGCGCACCCGCAGCTTCAGCGAGGTCAAGGATCAGGTCCAGGCGGCCGTGCTCTCGAACCAGCAGCAGCAGCTGCGCACCGACTGGCTCGACAAGATGAAGAAGCAGATCAAGGTCGAGAACAACCTGGCGCAGATCCAGCAGCAGCAACAACAGCAGCAGCAACAGTCGTCCGGCGCCAACGGCGGTGCGCCGAGCGCCGGGGCCGGGTCTTCGAGCGGTGGGACGTCCGGCACGGGGTCCTCGGGCACTGGGTCCTCGGGCACGGGGTCCTCGGGCAACGGCACCTCGTCCGGGAACAGCTCCTCCGGGTCCTCGAGTGCGCCGGCAAACGGCGGCAGCCCGGCCAACGGCTCGTCGGGCTCCGGTTCCGGCCAGACCGGCGGCAGCAACTAGTTCCTTACGGCGGGCGCTCGGGAGAGCGCCCGCCGATCTTCCACCCGGAGGTGGTTCCGTCATGCCCCGAGCTCTCCTGAGCGTTTCGGACAAGCGCGGGCTGGCAGGCTTCGCGCGCGGCCTGCACGACCTCGGTTACGACATCGTGTCGACCGGAGGCACCCTGAAGGCGCTACGGGAAGCGGACGTGCCCGCCGTTGCCGTGGCCGACGTCACCGGCTTCCCAGAGATCCTCGACGGCCGCGTCAAGACGCTGCATCCCCGCATCCACGGCGGGTTGCTTGCGAGGCGCGACGAAGCGCATCTGAGCGAACTGCGCGAGCATGACATCGTCCCGATCGACCTCGTGGCCGTCAACCTCTACCCCTTCCGGGAGACCGTTGCGCGGCCCGGCGTCGATTGGCCGGAGGCGCTGGAGAACATCGATATCGGCGGCCCCAGCATGTTGCGCGCTGCGGCCAAGAACCACCCCTCTGTGCTGGTGGTGGTCGATCCCGACGATTACGAGGGCGTGCTCGACGCGATCCGTGCCGGCCCCGACCAGGCCTTCAGGCGCTCCCTGGCCAGAAAGGCCTTCGCGCACAGCGCGGCGTACGACGCCGCCATCGTGGCGTGGATGGAGCGCGACGAGGCGTTGCCGCAGCATCTCAACCTGGCGTTGGAACGGGCCGAGGTCCTTCGCTACGGCGAGAACCCGCACCAGGACGGCGCTCGCTATCGCGAGGTCGGTCAGCGGGGATGGTGGGATTCGGTGGTGCAGCACTCGGGCATGGCGCTGTCCTACCTCAACCTCTTCGATGCCGACGCCGCCTGGCGGCTTGCGTTCGAGCTCGGCGAGGGGCGCGCGGCCGTGATCGCCAAGCACGCCAATCCCTGTGGCGCGGCCGTGGCCGCCGACGTGAGCGCGGCCTACGCAGCGGCGTTCGAGGCGGATCCGAAGTCCGCGTTCGGAGGGATCGTGGCGCTGCCGGGCTCGGTGGACGAGGCGCTCGCGCGGGCCATCGTCGCCAATCCCAAGGCCGACGTCCTCATCGCTCGCGGCTACGCTCCCGAGGCGCTCGAGCTGTTCGCCCGCAAGCGCAAGAACATGCGGGTGCTGGAGGCGCAGCCGCCGGGCCAGCGGGGGCTGGAGCTGCGCCGCATCGACGGTGGTTTCCTGGTGCAGCAGCCCGATCCGGTGCGCGTCGAGCGCAGTGCGTGGAAGGTGGTGACCGAGGCGCAGCCCACCGAGGAGCAGTGGCGCGATCTGGAGCTGGCGTACCGGGTGTGCGCCTTCACGTCCTCGAACGCCATCGTCTTCGCGGCCGGAGGCAGCGCGGTGGCGGTGGGGGCGGGTCAGCAGAGCCGCGTCGATGCCGTCGAGATCGCCGCGAAGAAGGCGGCGGGCAGGGCGCGCGGCGGCGCCTGCGCGAGCGACGCGTTCTTCCCCTTCCGTGACGGGCTGGATGCCGCGGCCGATGCGGGGGTGGCGGTCGTGGTCCAGCCGGGAGGTTCGATCCGCGACGAGCAGGTGATCGAGGCCGCCAACGAGCGCGGTCTGGCGATGGTGCTCACGGGGGAACGGCACTTCCGGCACTGACCATGGTCGCGGGTACCACATGTGGTAGCCCCGCGGCGACCGCCGGAACCGACCGGACCGACGAGTTCCCGCCTGGGCGGTGCTCCTCGCGGCCAACCCTCGGGGCCGCAACGCCCGTGCATACAAGATGTGGTATGCACGGGCGTTCACATCCCCACATGATGGGTGTGAACCCTTGAAGCGTCCCGCTCGCGGTGATAGGTTGGGGTTCGGGAGAAGGGGCGTGAGCGGGGGGTCGGCGCAGGTCGGCCGGCGCAACGTCCGAGCGGTGTGAAACCGCTTACCGTGACAACATGTTGTGTCTTGCTAGCGTCAACAGACAATATCTAGCTGATCGGTAGGGTGCGGCGCTTGGGGCGCCGCCAAACAGGGGAGACAGCCTTCTCGAGTGTCATCGGACGCTCTCGGGACAGGGAGGACGATTGTGGCCAGAGCACGTACGCCCCAAGAAGCAGGCACCCTCGCGGGCTTCGACGATCATGCGCGGGCGATCGCCAAGCGGCAGTACTTCCAGCCGGGCGACGGGACGCTGGAGGACCTGTTCGCGCGCGTCGCGGGCTGGGTGGCCAGCCCCGAGGGCGAGAACGTGCGGGCGGACATGTCCGAGCGCTTCTACGACCTGATGGCGAGCAAGCGCTTCTGTCCAGGCGGGCGCGTGCTCGCCGGCGCTGCCACCGGTCACGGCAACGTCCTGAACTGCTTCGTGCAGGACGGCAGCCCGGAGCGCCCTGCGACCACCTCCTGGGTCATGCGGCTCGCGACCAAGCTCGCGCTGGTCACCAAGGTGGGCGGCGGCAACGGCCTGAACCTCGACCCGATCCGGCCCAAGCGTGCCTTCACCGGCCGTTGCGGGCGGCTCTTCCTCACCATCGACCCTGCGCACGACGACTACGAGAAGGTCCGCAGCGGCACGTTCTTCGATCTGGTGCGCGGCGAGTACGTCACGCGCGGGTACCGGGCCGCCACCTTCGTGGAGCGCCAGGACGCCCCCTCGGGCGGCCAGCTCGAGACCGTCGGCGACTCGGTGGAGAGCATCTGGCAGGGAGGCACCGCCATGATCGCCGCGTTGCTTCGCGGCGACGACGTCGTGCTCGACCTGAGTGCGTTGCGTCCCGAGGGCACGCCGGTGCAAGGCTCGGGCGGGAGCTCCAGCGGCCCCTCCAGCTTCGCGGTCGAGGTGTTCGACAACTTCGCCATCTGGGCGGGCCTCGGCGGCGCCGACTTCGCGGGGCCGGTGGCGACCCTGCGCTACGTCTTCGCGCCCACGCTGCGCGTGATCCGGCAGGGCGGCACGCGCCGCGGCGCCGGCATGGCCACCATCTCCATCACGCACCCCGACGTGCGCGACTTCATCACCGCCAAGGACCTGGAGCGCGAGCAGGCCGAGGGGGATATCAGCACCTTCAACATCTCGGTGCTCGTGAGTGACGCCTTCATGCGGCAGAGCATCGCGCGCGAGGGCGGCGACGTCCTCGAGGACATCGCGCGGCACGCCTGGCAGACCGGTGAGCCCGGGCTGATCTACGTGGACCGCATCAACGAGTTCAATCCGATGCGCGAGGCGATGGGTGACATCAAGGCCACCAACCCCTGCGTCACGGCCGACACCTGGGTGACCACGCACATGGGCGCGCGCCGCGTGGGCGATCTAGTGGGGCGCGACTTCTGTGCCGTCGTCGATGGCGAGCGCTACGGCCTGGAGTCCAGCGGCTTCTTCCCGACGGGGGTCAAGCCGATCCTGCGGGTGCGCACCCGCAGAGGCTTCCAGCTGCGGCTCACCGCCGACCATCCCCTGCGCAAGATCACGCGGCTCACGCGTTATGCGTTGGAGAGCACGTGGGAGGAGGCCGGATCGCTGGCGGTGGGGGACCGCATCGCTCTCGCCGACCAGCGTTCGGCAGCGCCGTGGTCCGGCCCCGGTACTGAAGCCGAGGGGTGGGCACTGGGCATGCTCGTGGGGGACGGTACCTTCCTGACCGACAAGGAGGGCATGGCGGCGCTCGACTTCTGGGGCGAGGACGCCGGCGAGCGCGCGGAGGCAGCCGCCGGCCTGCTCCGCGGCATCGGCCATCCGCTCGCCAAGGTCTGGGTCACGACCGGGGAGGGCCGGGCCCGCGTCGCCTCCCGGACGCTGGGGCAGCTCGCTCGGCGCTTCGGGCTGGCCCGTGGGGCCAAGGGCATCACGGACGCCGTGGAGGGCGCGAGCAGCGCCTTCACGATCGGCGTTCTTCGGGGCCTGTTCGACGCCGATGGGTCGGTGCAGGGCAGCCAGCGCAAAGGGGTGAGCGTGCGTCTGGCGCAATCGAACCTCGATACGCTCCGGCGTGTGCAGCGCATGCTGGCCCGGCTGGGCGTAGTGTCGACCATCTACACGGAACGCCGTCCGGAGGGCACGAGCGTGCTGCCCGACGGTCGCGGCGGCCGGCGCGCCTACCGCACCACGGCCCAGCACGAGCTCGTCGTGAGCGGCAGCAACCTCGAGGTCTTCGCGAGCCGGGCGGGCTTCTCGGATGGCGCCAAGCAGGAGCGGCTCGACAGCCTGCTCGCCGGCTACCGGCGGCGCCTCAACCGCGAACGCTTCGTCGACGAGGTCGTCGCGATCGAGGCTGACGGCGAGGAGCAGGTGTACGACGTGATCGTCGAGCACGTCCACGAGTTCGATGCCAACGGGCTTCGGGCGCACAACTGCGGGGAGATCCCGCTGTACCCCGGCGAGCCCTGTGACCTGGGCGCCATGAACCTCGCCGCCTACGTGCGCGAGCCCGGCCGCGGGATGGATGGCTTCGACCGCCGGGCTTTCCGCGCGGACGTGGGCACCTGCGTGCGCTTCCTCGACAACGTTCTCGAGGTGAACCGCTTCGCCCTCGAGGACAACCGCGCCATGAGCATGAAGCTGCGCCGTCTGGGACTCGGCGTGATGGGGCTGGCCGACGCGCTCATCCGCATGGGCTACGCCTACAACACGGACGAGGGGCGCGACGCCGTGCACGCCATGATCACCGAGTTGCGTGAGGCGGCCACCGAGGCCAGTGAAGGTCTGGCCGACGAGCGCGCTCCCTTCCCGCTGTTCCCCGAGAGCGGGCTGGACACACCCCGCCGCAACATCGCCGTGCTGACCGTCGCACCCACCGGGACCACCAGCATGTTGATGGGGGTGTCCTCGGGCGTGGAGCCGGTGTTCGCGCCGTTCATCTATCGCAAGATCGGAAGCGACTACGCCGCGCTGGTCCATCCGCTGTTCCGGGAGTTGATGGAGGAGCACGCTGCGCACCCCGATTTCGCCCGCGAAGGCGGCTGGGACTGGGACAAGGTGGTCGAGGCCGTGCAGGCCAACCACGGCAGCGTGCAGGGGCTCGACTTTGTCCCCGATGCCGTCAAGACCGTCCTGATGTGTGCGCACGACATCGCGCCGGCCGATCACGTGCGGATGCAGGGGGTCGTGCAGCAGGCGTTCGACGGTGGCAAGCAGGTCGCCAACTCCATCAGCAAGACCATCAACTTGCCCAAGCACGCCTCCGCGCAGGACGTCTTCGAGGCCTACGCGCTGGCCTTCGAGACGGGCTGCAAGGGCATCACCGTCTATCGGGACGGCTCGCGCGAGTTCCAGGTGCTCTCCACCCACGTCGGCAAGAAAGACGGCGACGGGTCCGCCACGGGTGCCACAACGGCCGCGGCGATGGTTGCCTCGACCGTGCCGCCGGGTGCGGCCGGCGGTGCGCACGGCGCGAGCCTGTCGGCCGACCCGCGCGTCGACCGGTTGCCGAGCGAGCCGCTGTTCGAGCGACCGCTGCGACTCCCCGGATTCACCGATGCCGTCAAGCTGATGCTCCCCAACGGTGAGAAGCGGGGGTTCTTCGTGACCGTCAACAAGCAGGACGGGCTCGCCACCGAGGTCTTCATCGTCTCGGGCAAGGCCGGGGACGAAGCCAACGCGGACAGCGAGGCGCTGGGACGGGTGGTGTCGATCGCACTGCAATACGGCGTGCCCGCCGAGGCCCTCATCAAGACGTTGCGCGGCATCAACGGCGGCATGTACGGCAGCTACCACGGTCGGCTCGTGGCGTCGAAGGCCGACCTGCTGGCCGTCGCGCTGGAGACGGCGGGTGCCGAGAACGTCCTCAATCGCGGCAAGGCATGCCCCGACTGCGGCGCCCCGCTGCGCTTCGAGGAGGGCTGCCAGAAGTGCGAGAGTTGCGGCTACTCCAAGTGCGGGTGATGCCCCACTAGCGCCCCTCCACAAGGGGGTCCGCCCACGGCAGTCGCCGTGGGCGGACCTGCGTCAAGGTAGGACGCCGGGGACCGTCAGGAGCCCCCTCCCAGCGAGCGCAGCAGGGCGTCGAGCTGGCCCTGCCGGGTGCTCCGCTGCGCCTGCAGGTCGTCCAGTTCGCTGCGGAGCGTCTGGAGCTGGTTTTCCTGCTGCTCGAGGTCCGATGCGTAGCGCTTGTACAGGGAGCTGTTCCGGTCGAGGGCAGCCATGTTCTGGCGGATGCGGCTCTGGTCCTGGAAGATGGCGTCGATGTGCGAACGGCGCTCGGCGAGGTTGCTGTCGAGGGCCGCGATCTGGCGCTTGAGGTCGAGCACCTGGCGCAAGGTGGCGCGGTCCTGGCTGCTGAGATCGACGTTGCTCAGGTAGTACGCGATGTCGCCGCTCGACACGTTGGAGACGGCCATCGAGCGGTGCACGGTGCGCTCCAGGACCACCTCGAGGGAGCACGGTCCCTTCGCGTCGCAACGTGCCGAGGTGGGGACGGTGGTGTCGCCTTCCGGCGTCGTGCCGTCGGCGGCGGCGAGGGCCACGCCGAGGCGGTAGCTCGCCGGGGTCTCGGCCGCCGAGGCCGGCGCGACGAGATCGTAGCCCGGGCGCTTGGGATGGGCGACTACCACGAAGCGCGCCTCGCCGTCGCGAGCGCTGAGGGTGTAGGTGGTGCGAACGCGCTGCTTGGTGGTCGTCGCGACGGCGCCGTCGACCAGCGCGACCGCGGTGACGCGCTCCGGTTCGCTCGATCCCTCGGTGGTCACGTCCACGCCCAGGTCGACGGCGTAGGTCAGCAACCGATCGTCGCCCGGCACGATGTCGGTGAACCGGGTGTCGCCGGTGAAGCCGGCGCTGTCGAACACCGTCACCGGTCCCGCGGCCAGGTGGAGGCCGGTATCGTTGGTGAGCCGTACGCCGCGCAGCGGGTGCGAGGCCAGCACCGACGGGTCGAACACCGACAGGCGCCGCGCCGGCACCGACTTCAGCACGATGGGGATCATGGCGGACTCGTGCCGGGCCACCGTCACCGGCTGGCGCACTTCGTACGTGAAGGTCGCGCCGGAGGCCGTGCCCTGGGCCATGGCGGCCACGCCGGCGCCGCTGAGCCGCGGTGCCGACGGCGCCGGGGCCAGCCCGCCCACCGCGCTCTCGGCCATCCCGGGCGCGGCGCTCTGTGTCATGGCGCGATCCGCGCTCTTGGCCGCAGGCGCGCTGTCGCCGGCGTAGGCCTGCGGGACGAGGTTCTGTGCGAGGTCGAGCGACACGTGCGGGCGCTGCAGGTAGATCGGATCGTAGAGGTTGGTCACGAAGGAGATCGGCCTTCCGGCTACGAACGCCATCCGGACGCCGGTGAGATCGACGTCGGTGGGGTTGTCGACGATGGCCCAGCCCTGGAGGTCGGCGGTGCCGTCGGCACCGAGCACCAGGCGGTAGCTCGTCTTCCAGACCGGCATCTCGCGCACGTAGCCTACGCGCACGCGGCGCGTGCCGTCGCCGGAGAACAGGATCCGCACGCTGCCCGCGGCGTGCCCGCGGTAGCGGGCGATGGTGCCGAGGGCCGCCTCCAGATCGGCCTGCAGCGAGGCGTTGGTGAAGCGCACGCTGCGCACCTCGTCGAGGCCGACGCGCTGTAGCCCGCTCGCGCTCAGAAGAGTGAGGAAGGTGGTGGGCGGCCCGTCCTGCGTCGGCACGCGCTCGACGTTGACGATGGTGCCGTCGAGCGGCTGGCCGGTCTCCAGGTGAACGGTCTCCCCGCGTGCCTGCGCCAGGAGCTGCGCCAGCGTGGGGTCGTTCGACAGGTCGAGCGCGTAGCCGGCGAGCACGCGGCCGAGCGGGTCCTGCGACGGGTAGCGCACCGGACGCACCGTGCCTCCGTCCAGGTCCTGCACCACCAGGCTCTGCAGCAGATCGTCCATCTGATCCGCCGCCACCGGCAGGTCGAGCTGTTGCGTTCCGGTAACGGTGCCGCTGTGCTCGAAGTAGCCGACCCCGGTGGTGAACAGCACCACCCTCGTCACCGGCAGATGCGCCGGCGCAGCCGCGTCGGGCGGCGCGCCGGCGTCCTGCGCGAACGCCCCCGGTGACGCGGCGGCGATCCAGGCCGCCGCCAGCAACACGATCCGAATTCCCTTGCAGACACGGTGTCCCATGCTGCGATGCTACTCGCCGCGCGCCTTGCGCCCTGTGGGCGCTGCCTCATCGGCGTGCGGGCGGCCGCGTCTCGCTCAGGCCGCGTCGCGCTCGGGCCGGTCCCGCAGGCACGACTCATCGGGCCCAGCTCATCGGGCCCAGCGCATCAGGAGAGGCCTGTCAGGAAGGGCCTGTCAGGAACGTCTCCAAGCGCTCCAGCGCCTCGGGCATGTTGGCCCGACCGTAGCCCACGCGGAGGTGGCCCGGCTCGTCGTAGACCGTGCCCGGCAGCAGCAGCACGTCCGCGTCCCGGACCACCCGCTCGCAGAAGGTCTGCACGTCGTCGGGCCCCAGGTACCGCAGGAAGCCGATGGGGCTGGCGTTCGGATGCACCCAGGCGAAGAGGTCGGCGTGCCGGGCCAGGAAGGCCTCGAGCAGCGGCAGGTTGCGCTTCACGATGGCCAGGTTGCGCTCCGCCAACGCCTCCCGGTGCCGCAGCGCCAGCTCGGTGAGGAACTCGCTCGGAGCGGGGCTGCAGATGGTGGTGTAGTACTTCAGCTCCAGCACGCGCTGGAGCAGGTCCCGGTCCTTGCTGGCGAGCCAGCCGAGGCGCAGCCCGGGAAGGCCGTAGGTCTTCGACACCGAGCCGAGCGACACCGCGCTGTCGCTGAGATCGCAGGCGGCCGGGAGGCGGTCGGCGGGGTCGTGCTCGAGCTCGCGGTAGACCTCGTCGCAGAAGACCGTGAAGCCGCGCTCGCGGCCCAGGGCCAGGACGCGCTCGTAGACCGGGCGCGGCATGAGCAGACCGGTGGGGTTGTGCGGGGTGTTGATGTACACGACCCGGGTGTTGGGCCGCAGCAGCTCCTCGAGCACGTCGAGATCATGCTCCCAGCCGTCCTCGGCGTAGCGCCGCCAGACGCTCACCTCGGCGCCGGTGCTGCGCGCGAGCTGCAGGGCGGACTCGTAGCAGGGTGTCTCCACCACGGCGTGGTCGCCCGGTCCGAGCAGGGCGTGGTAGAGCAGGAAGATCCCTTCCTCCGCGCTCGAGCACACCAGCGCGTCCTCGGGCTCGAGGGTGTCGTAGACGCGGGCGACCTGGCGGCGCAGAGCGGGCGAGCCGGGCGCCTCGGTGTAGCCCAGGCGCTGCCCGGAGAAGCGCTCCAGGGCGCCCTCCTCGAGGGCCAGCAGCTCCCCGACGCTGCGGCTCTCGGCGTCGGAGTTCGACAGCATGAAGCCGGCGCTGAACTCGTACCTGGCGTAGTACTGCTCGATGCGGAAGGGAGCGATGCGCATGACCCGAGCCTACCGGAGCCTCGGGTAGCGTGGGGCATGGTACGGCTGAAGCGGGTCTACGAGGCGCCCGAGGAGGGGGACGGCGCACGCGTGCTGGTCGACCGGATGTGGCCGCGAGGCGTGTCGAAGGAGGCCGCCGCCGTGGAGTGGTGGGCGCGCGAGCTTGCGCCTTCTGCCGAGCTGCGGCGCTGGTTCGGCCACGATCCGGCGCGTTTCGAGTCCTTCGCGGAGCGCTACCGCGACGAGCTGCGGGGCTCCGAGGCGCTGGCGGAACTCCGTCGGCTGGCCGGTCAGGGCACGGTGACGCTGGTGTACGCCGCCAGGGACGAGCGCCACAACAACGCCCGGGTGCTCGCGCAGATGCTGGACGGTTAGCTCAGCGCTCGTCGCCCGAACCGCCCAGCACGCCGCGGTCGCGGCGGCTGGCGAGCTTGTCGAGGTTGGTGCGGCCGATCGCCTCCAGCGACAGGCCCAGGTCGGCGGCGAGGTTCGCCACGTACCACAGCACGTCGCCGATCTCTTTGGCCAGCGCGTCGCGCTGGCCGTCGTCGAGCTCGCCGCCTGGCAGAAGCCCTTCGTCGCGCATCAGCTTGCCCAGCTTCTCGGCGACCTCGCCCGCCTCGCCGGCCAGCTTGAGGGTGGGGTAGAGCACGCGCGCTTCCTCCGGATAGATGGCGGTGCTGCGGGCCTGGGCCTGGTACTCGTCGAGGGTCATGGCGTCATCCTACCGGCTGCTTCCGGGGCCGGTTCGGCGCGCCCCGGACCCGCCCCGAAGCGGCCCCGGGCACGACGCAAGCGCCTTGCACCGGCCTGCGGCCTCTGGTAGACTACGCTTCGCTTTCGGCGGGGCTCCGTGCCCCCGGGCGCGCGGTCGGCGGTAGCTCAGTGGTAGAGCGGTCGGCTGTTAACCGATTGGTCGTAGGTTCGAATCCTACCCGCCGAGCCAACGAAGGGCCCCGTCGACGACGGGGCCTTCTTCTTGGACGACCGAGCGCGGCGCTCGAGTGCGGGCGCACGCCCCGCACCACCGTTGCGCGTACAGCGCTGCGCGGCTCGCCCGCGGCGCCGAGCGCCGTTCTCACCCCGACGCGCCGTCAGTCCGCCCAGGGCAGCAATACCAGCTTGCCGACGTGCCGCTTGCTCAGGAACGCCTCTTGCGCCTCCACGATCGACGCCAGCGGGTAGGTCCGCTCGAGGACCGGTCGGATCTCGCCGCGCTCGATGGCGCCGATCACATCAGGGAAGACGGCCTCGTCCCAGGCGGTACTGCCCAGCAGGGTGAGGTCCTTCAGGTAGAGGTCGCGCATGTCGAGCTCCACCCGCGGCCCTGCGATCGCGCCCGAGCTGACCAGCCGGCCGCCGGGCCGCAGCACCTTCAGCATGGAACCGAACCCCTCGCCCGCGACGTTGTCCACCACCACGTCGACCGAGCGCTCCCCCAGCGTCGCCGGCAGGTCGGCCGAGCGCTCGAGCACCCTGGCGGCACCGAGCCGCTCCACGCGAGAGCGCTTGCGGGCGCTGGTCACGGCGACCACCTCGGCGCCGCGGCGCAGGGCCAGCTGGACGGTGGCCGAACCCACGCCCCCGGACGCGCCCGTGACGAGCACCACCTCTCCGGCCGCCACCCCCGCCCGGTGCAGCATGGCCTCGGCCGTCCCGAAGGCGCAGGGGACGCTTCCGAGCTCGGCGTCGCTCCAGTCGCACGTGACGGGGAACGCCTCGCTGGCCCGGACCCGCACGTACTGCGCGAAGGCGCCGTCGAAGTCCGAGCCCATCCACAGCGTGTCCGAGGGAATCGAACCCGTGCTCCCGGACGCAGGGTCGCACCAGCACGCGCCGGCCCACGAGTTCGGCGTCGACATCGGCGGCGACTTCCACGACCCGGCCGCAGGCGTCCGCGCCCTGGATCAGCGGGAAGGGCGGCGGACGGTTCCATCCGCCCTGGTCGTTCGCGCGGGCGGCGCCCGCGGCGGCGGCGCTCGCGGCCTCGGTGGCACCCGTCACCGACGACGCATACCAGCCGAGCCGCAAGTTGATGTCGGTGTTGTTCACGCCGGCGGCCCGCACCTCGATCAGCACCTCGCCCGGCCCGACCTCGGGGAGGGGCACGTCGCGGTAGCGCAGGACCTCGTAGCCGCCGTGACCGCGTCGTGACGACGGCCTTCATGCTCGTGCCCTTCATGCTCGTGTCCTTCACGACGTCGACCTACCCGACGTCGACGATCCGCTCGTCATGGGCCCGGGATGGCCTCGACGGGACGCTCAGCGCGTCAGCCCCAGCGGGTCCGACACGCGTGTCGAGCGGCCTCCCAGGCGCGTTTGAGCTCGAGCTGATCGTTGGCGAGCTCGGAGGCCGGCAGGTCGGCATAGCGCGCGACCTCGTCCTCCTTGGCGTTGAGGATCCTGTTCAGAACCGAGTGGAGCGATTCCCGCACGGCCAGGCCCTCGCGCAGCATGTCCTGGAACTCCAGCACGCGATTGACGAGATCGTCGTGGCTCATGGCCTCGAGTTCGGCGCGCGTCCGCTGCATGCTCTCTACTCTAGCCTGTCGGGGTCTCGGGACGCCGCAGCCCCGCAAGGCCCCGCAGCGTGCTCCGGCGTCGCCGATCGGCGCGGTATGCTGGCCCATGGCCGCCGAACCGACGTCCCTGACCGTCCTCTCCCTGGCTCGAGCCTACCGCGCGGGTGAGCTCGACCCCGTCGACGTCACCGAAGCCTACCTGTCCGCGATCGACGCCCACCCCGCCGGCAAGCTCGTCTACCGGCGCATCACGGCCGAGCGGGCGCGGCGCCAGGCGCACGAGGCCAGCCGGCTGCTGCGCGCCGGCGTCGACACGGGACCGCTGCAGGGCGTCCCGATCGCCGTCAAGGACCTGCTGGACATGGAGGGCGAGGTCAGCGCCGCGGGCTCCAGGGTGCTGCTCGAGCGGGCGCCAGCCGAGGAGGACGCGCCGGTCGTGGCCCGCCTCGACGCCGCCGGGGCGGTATTCCTGGGCCGGACCACGATGACGGAGCTGGCCTTCTCCGGCATCGGCATCAACCCCCACTTCGGAACGCCCCCCTGCGTTCGCGACGCGGCTCGCGTTCCCGGCGGCTCCTCGTCGGGCTCCGGGGTGGCCGTGGCCTCGGGCCTGGCCGCCGCAGCGCTGGGTTCGGACACCGGCGGCTCGGTGCGCATCCCGGCTTCCGTGAACGGCATCGTGGGCCTGAAGACGACCGACGGCCGGATCCCCACCGAGGGTGCGGTGCCGCTCTCCACGACGCTCGATACCCTCGGCCCGCTGGCGCGCGATGCCGACGATGCCTGGGCGCTGTTCCAGGCGATGGCGGCCGAGCCCTACCGCGACCTGCCCGAGCCGCCCGAGAGGTTGGTGTTGCTGGCGCCGACCACGGTGTTGCAGGCCGAGCTCGATCCGGCCGTCGAGCGGGTCTTCGACGCCGCCCTGGAGCGGCTGGCGGCGCTGGGCATGGAGGTGCGCCGGGAGGAGCTGCCGCTGCTGGCTGAGGTCCCGGAGCTCTACCGGCGCTTCGGCAGCTTCGCCAGCCACGAGGCGTTCGCCCTCTACGAGGACATCCTGAGAGAGCGGGGCGACGCTCATGGACCCGCGGGTGGTGGCGCGCATCCTGAAGGTCGGGGGCCGGCCGTCCGCGGACTACATCCGGCTGGGCTACGCGCGCGCCGCCCTGCGCCGCCGCTTCTGGCCCGAGCTGGCCGGCGTGGACGCGGTGATCGCGCCGTCCCTGGCGATCCTGCCGCCACGCATCGATGCGCTGGGCGACGACGCGGCGTACTTCACCGCCAACGCCCTGATGCTGCGCAACACCACCGTGTTCAACGTGCTGGCCTCGCCGGCGGTGAGCGTGCCGGCGGGCGACACCCCCGACGGGCTGTCGGTCGGCCTGATGGTGGCGACCCGACCGGGGGAGGAAGCGCTCGCGCTGGGGATCGGTCGCCGCCTCGCCCGGGCCGTCGCGGGGCAGGGGGCGCAGGCGAGCGTGGACGGGCGCTGAGCGCCCCGAAGGCAGTCGCTCGGCTCGAGGTGGTCGGGGTCAGGCGGTCGCTTCAGGTGCTCGGGGTCAGGCGGCGGCGACCAGCAGGTGCAGCACCTGCGCGATGAGCGCCGGACCCTCCTGGCCTTCGATCTCGACGTTGCATTCGAAGCTCACCAGCAGGCGCTCGTCGCCCTTGGGGCGCACGTCGGCGACCCGCGTGTGGAGGCGCACCCTCGAGCCTGACGGCACCGGCGTAAGGAAGCGCAGGCGGTCGATGCCGTAGTTGACGATGGTGGTGCCGTCCTCGGGGAAGGCGCCCACGCCCTCCAGCATCGGCACGAGGAGCGACATCGTCAGGTAACCGTGCGCGATGGTGGTGCCGAACGGGCCGGCGGCCGCGCGCTCGGGCTCGACGTGGATCCACTGGTGGTCGTCGGTGCACTCGGCGAAGGCGTCGATGCGGGCCTGGTCGATGCGAACCCATGGTGAGACGCCGAGGTCGCGCCCGGCGGCGTCCCGGTAGTCGGCGAAGGTCATGGCGGCCATGGAACTCCTCCCGGGCCCGCGCGCCGAGCGAGCGGCGTCGTGGGCCCTTCCCGGCCAGCCTACCAGGGGCGCCTTCCAGGGCGCGCGGGCCGCTCAGGGAGCGTCGATCGATGCCGTGCGCCGGGCCAGGACCTTGGGCAGGTCGAGCATGCGCATCGCGGCGACCATGCTGCTCGCGTACTTCACCACGATGTCCGTGGCGATCACCTGCACGAACCAGCGGGGCGTGGCGAAGTCCTGCCCCAGGAAGGCCAGGAAGGTGAAGATGAGGGTGTCCATCGGGGCGCTGACGGCGTTGGAGGACGCGACCCGGGTGATCCAACGGCGGTGGATGAGGTGCTGGTAGATCTCGGTGTCGGTCGTCTCGGACAGCACGATCGACAGGAAGCTGACGGCTACGTATCGAAGCGGCGTTCCAAGGTGCGACGACAGCGCCACGTTGGCGACGGCGGCCGCGAGGATCATGGCGTAGACGGCCCGGCGCCCGAAGCCGTGCACACGGTCGCGCTGCGTGAAGGTGACGCCGAAGAACAGCGTGCCGACGTTGAGCAGGAAGAAGCCGCCTACGGGTAGGAAGCTGTCGAAGGTGTAGTTCGCCAGCAGGGTGCAGCTCACGTACACCGCCATGGCGCCGAGCATGACGGCGCGTCGGGGCAGCGTGGAGCGTAGCAGCGCGGCCGCGGCGACGGCGGCGAGAGGCGCCAGGGCGTACCGCGGCTCGGCGAAGGGGAGCGCGAGCGCGGCCAGCGCGCCCGCCGCCAGTGCTACCGACAACACTCGTGTGGCTTGTCGCGTGCCCCGGCCCGCGGTCAGGTCGACCAGCAGGCCCGTGAACAGCAGGCCGAACAGCGCGATCAGCGTGAAGGGCAGCACCGGGTAGGGGTGCTGCCCGAACTGCGACAGCCGCCACAGCAGGCCGTTGCCTAGCGCGGCGGCCAGACCGATGGCCGCGGCGGCGACCACCATCCTGGCGTTCGTGTTCATGTTGGGGGAGCCGTTGGCGCGGGACACGGGGGCCTCCTCGAGAGAGCGCCCGGGGCGGTATGTCACCTCCCGCCCGGGTCAACGCCGGCCAGTATAGCAAGGTGTAGCCTGACGCCATGGCCGAGCACGCGCGCCCCATCCAGATCCTCGGAACCCAGCCCGACACCCTGATGGAGACGCTGGGGATCGTCATCACGGAGGCGACGCCGGAGCGCGTCGTCGCCACCATGCCCGTGACGCCTGCGCACCACCAGCCGTTCGGCATCCTGCACGGCGGGGCGTCGGTGGCGCTGGCGGAGACGGTCGCCAGCTTCGGCTCCACGGTGAGTATCGACACCGTGCGCCGGCGTGCCGTGGGCCTGGAGATCAACGCCAACCACGTGCGGTCGGTGCGCGAGGGGACCCTCACGGCGGTGGGAACGCCGCTCCACCTGGGGCGAAGCACCCAGTTATGGAGCGTCGAGATCCGCGATGAAGGGGGACGGCTGGTGTGCGTGTCGCGTTGCACGCTGGCGCTGATCGACGTGCCGCCAACGCCCCCGGCATGAGAACGCGGGACCTCTCGCGATGCGGAGGCCCCGCCGTGTGGTCGGGGCGAGAGGATTCGAACCTCCGACCCCATCGTCCCGAACGATGTGCGCTACCAGGCTGCGCTACGCCCCGACGCAACTAACAACTCTACTAGCCCCGGGCCGGGGGGTCAAGGCGACGCGTGTCCGGCCTCCGGTCGGTGCGCCGTGGCCGGTTCAGGCGTCGTCCTCCCACCAGCCGAGGGCGCGGATGGCGTCCCCGGCGACTCCGGCGTTGAAGCCGCGACGCGCCAGGAAGGCGAAGGCGCGCGCCCGCTCCTTGAGGGCGGTGCGCCGGGCCTCCGCTGTGGCCTCCGCTGCGGGATCCGCTGCGGGATCCGCGCCCGTCCCCCCGTCCCCGCCCGGGTCCGGCGCGGTGCCGGAGCGCACGCCGGACCCGGAACGGGCGCTGCCGGGCTGGTAACGCCACGCGAAGCGGCGGAGGAGTGCGCCGGCGGCCTGCACCTGCTGCGCGTCGGTGAGCGGCTCGAGCTCGCGTTCGACGAGTGCCGGGTCGACCCCCTTGCGGCGCAACTCGGTCCGGAGCGCCAGGCGGCCGCGTGCGCGGCGACGCGACGCGACGTAGTGCTCGGCGAAGCGCTCGTCGTTGGCCAGGCCGAGCTCGCGCAGGCGATCGAGCAGGGCGTTCACGTCGCCCTCCTCGACCTGCCGGCGCCTCAGTTTGGTGCGCAGCTCGGCTTCGGTGTAGTCGCGACGGGTGAGCAGGTCGAGGAGGTAGGTCCAGGCTCGTTCCCGGTCGAGCGGAGCGCGCCGCGCCATCAACGGAGCACGTCGACGGGGTCGAGGTCGGCTGCGCGCCTTGCCGGGAAGAGCCCCGCCAGGACGCTGGTCCCGATGGCGAGACCGCAGACCCACAGCACGTCGGTGGCCTGCAGGCGCACCGGGAGCTGGGTGATGAAGTAGAGGTTGCCGGGCAGGGGATAGGGCTGCAGCCGGAAGTAGGCGCTCACGCCCAGCCCCAGCAGGGCGCCGAGCAGGGTGCCGGTGGCTCCGAGCAGCAGGCCCTCGACGGTGAAGACGGCCAGGATCTGCCGCCGCGTCGCGCCCAGCGCACGCAGGATGGCGATCTCCTCGGTCTTCTCCGAGACCGTCAGCACCAGGATGTTGGCGATCCCCATGGCGGCGACCAGCACGATCAGGAACACCACCACCGCGATGACCGCCTTCTGCAGCCGCAGCTGGCTGATGAGGTTGGCGAACAGGCTGTCCCACGACACCGGGCGCAACCCGAAGGCGTCCCCCAGCGTCACGCCGACGCCGGCGGCGCCCTGCGGATCGGCCAGGCGCAGGTGGTAGCCGCTGATCTGGTCGCCCACGTGCATGTACTGCTGGAGGTTCGCCAGCGACATGTAGGAGGCGACACCGTCGATGAGCTCGTTGCCGACCTGGAAGGTGCCCGCCACGGTGAGCTCTGCGGTGTGCCCCGTGATATCGCGTAGCACGACCTTATCGCCGGTGAGCACGCCGAGTTGCTGGGCCAGGGAGGCGCCGAGCACGATGCCGTCCTTCTGCGCGAGGGCGGTCGCCTGCTTCTTCAGGATCGGGAGGTCCAGGACCTGGGTCTCCAGCGTTGGGTCGATGCCCACGATCTGGGTGTAGCCCTGGCGGGCGGTGATGCCGAGGCTGGCGCTGGCACGCCGGGCGATGAGCGCCTGGGTGCTGAGGAAGGGGGCGACGGCGGTGACCGAGGCGCGCTCCGCCAGCGCACGCCGGACCTTCGGGTCGTTGGCAAGAGTCTGCCCGGAGACGTAGCTCTCGAGCGTGAGCATCGGGGTGGCCTTGAGCGTGCTGCGGATCAGCTCGTCTACGAAGCCGTTCGTCAGCGAAAGCGCCACGATCAGGACCATCACGCCGACCGCCACGCCGACCACGGTGAGGCCCGACTGCAGCCCGCGCCGGCGGACGTGCCGCCAGGCCAGGTACGGTACGAGGCTGCGCACGCGCCAGTCTACCGTGCGCTCGAGGGCCTCCTAGGCCGGCCTGGGCCGGGGCCGGGAGGCTGCGCGACTCGGCGTCGAACGTCGGGAAGGGGGAGGGAACGGCGGCCGCGCGGGCGGCCGGTCGAAAGGGTCAGCGGGAGGCCAGCAGGCGGGGCGTGCCGCTGAAGTCGCTGGCGCGGGAGGGCTCGAGCTTGGGCCCGTTGCGCCCGTAGCGGATGACCTCGACACGCACCTTGCGCATGCCCCAGTTCACCGCGCTGGCGTAGTCGCTGAACCAGATATCGATCTGGTCGCGCTTCTGATAGTGCATGGTGTCCTCGACGATGAACAGTCCCTGGCTGTCGAGCAGGCTCTGGTAGCTGCCGTATCCGCGCCCGGTGTAGTAGTTCCCGAGGTCGCGGATCCGCACCAGGCTGCCATACGGCAGGTCATGGCCCAACAGGTCGGGGCTCACCGCGATGATCCCGAAACGGGTATGCTGTCCCGTCGAGGTGATGAACGGTGTGGCGTCGGTCTGATCGACCATCGAGTTGTAGCCTGTGGCCCGCAGCGTGAACACGGGGTTGGCCACGGGGCCCACCGAGCTGGCCCGGGCGGCATCCGGCGGAGCCGGCGTGGAGCGGACGGTAGCGGTGGGGGTGACGGCCAGGGCGACGCCCGGGTCCCGCGCGCTGCGGGGGGCGCTGAATGCGGTGATCAGGGCGGCCAGGACGAGGCCTACGGCCACGAGCTTTCCGCTAATGTGAAGTGCCATCCGCACCTCCCAAATCACATGATCGTAAACCACCCAGGCCACAGGGCTGTGACGGCTGGGTGACAGGGCAGGGAACGCAATGTTACATAGAGAGCGAGATGATTCACATTGGGCCGCTGCGGCTCGATGGGCACGCGAAACGCGCGTTGGTCCGCTTGCAGTGCTCCCCGCAGTCGACCCAGAGCCCTACGACGGATAGGACTTCGTGATGCCCAACTTCTTCGGCCTGTCCGCGATGCCCACAACGCTTGTCAATGCGGCGCTCAGCACGCTCCCTGATCGTAGTCTGCCGGTCCGGGGGCCCGATCGGCTGGCCGTCGTCTCGCCCATGTACAACGAGGAGGCGGGCGCGCGTCGGGCGCTGACATCGCTGCTGTCCCAGCGCTGTCTCCCCGACGAGCTCGCCGTGAGCATCAACGGCTCGAGCGACCGCACGCACGAGGTGGTGTCCGCCACGCTCGAACGCTTCGGCTTCGAACGGCGTTCGGTGGAAGAGGCTCCGGGACTGAGCGCGACGCTGGAGCGCTGGGAGCACGACGGCCACGCCATGGCGGCACTGGTGCTCGCGTACGCACAGCGGACGGCCAAGTCCGAGGCCATCAACAACCTGGTCGCGAGCCGCATCTTGAATGCGGAACGTGTGTTTCTGGTCGACGGCGACACCGTTTTCGATCGTGGGTTCATCGCCGCGCTCGAGAACAACTTCTACCGCCTGCGATGGATCGCCGGTCGCCCGGTGCTCGAAGACTACGCTCTGCAGTCCGGTTCGGTGACGTCGTTCGTGCCCGCCGGGGCGCGGCGGACGCAGCGCTTCATCGCGGCCGGCCGCTCGGCCGAGTACGCCTTCGCTTCGGTGTTGCGGCGGGGGCAGGTCCGCACGCGGGGCGACGGCGGCTTGTGGGGAGCCAGCCGCCTGTTCACGGTGGTCGGGTGCGGCTTCGCGGTGCGCCGGGACGTGCTTCCGATGTCGCCCGACACACTCACCGAGGACCACGATCTGACGCTCGCGGCGCAGGCGTTGCCCCGTACTGTCGCGCGCCTGTCGCCCGCCGAGCTCTCCGCACGCGGCTTCCGCATCGTCGTTGACGGGGAAGAGATCCCCTTCGAGGAGGCTTTCGACCGTGATGACGTGATCGAGGTCCGCCGGGGAGGGAACGCGCGTTTCGTTGGGGACGCGCGGATGTACACCGAGGATCCCGCCCACGTCGGCGGCTACCTGCGGCAGATCGAGCGGTGGCACGGCGGCGGCATCCAGAACGCGTTGAAGCGGGTCCTGGGCAAGCCCGGCGATCGCTCCATGACTCCCAACGTGCGCTTCGCGCTCTTCGGGGCGCAGCTCGAGAATCTTCTCGGGTTGCTGCTGTTGCTGCTGGTGCCGGTGATGCTGGCGCTGGGCGTGATGGGGGCGATGGGGTCGAGCGCGTTGGCGCGGAACCTGGCTCTCTGGGTCGGAATCGATCTGGCCGCGACGGGACTCATGACCTTTGCCGGCTTCTACGCTCAGGCGCGCGACGGTCGCCGGGAGCGAGCTCCGGCGTTGCGCTTCGCGGGCCGGAGGACGCTCCAGACCTGGTTGCCCTACATGGTTCTGAAAGTGGCGAATCCCGTCAGCTTCGTCGCGGCAGCCTCCAGCGTGGTCCCCGCGTACTTCCGGGAGCGTCGCGCCGCGAGCCGTAGGGCGGTCAAGAGCACCCAGGGTGTGGCCTGGGAGCGGCCGACCGCGCGGGGAGTCGACACACGAACGCTTCGCACGGCCGCCACGATTCTGACGTCCCTGACGGCGGTGTTCGTGGCCATCCTGGCGCTGGCGCCGGCCTCGGGAGCGGATCAGCTCGCGACGCAGCGACTGCTGGCACGCACGCCTCGCCTCGACATGGCACAGCACGAGTGGTTGCCGTTGCGTGTGGGGCAGGTCGCCCCCGTGCTGTTGCTGGGCCCGGCCGGGAGCGTGACGATCCCCGTGTTCGAGGCTTCCATCGCGTTGCCGCTCGACCCCGTACCGCGCTCCGTGCGCCCGCTGGAGGCTCCTCATGCTCACGCTACCGTGACGGGAGCGGTCGCCTTGGCCGCGCCCGCGGCCTTCGCCCAGATCGCCGCCGGCGGTGGCGGCGCAGGAGCCGAGGGGGCAGCCGCTGCCACCCCTTCCCTCGAGCCTCGGCCAGCGCTCTCGGACTACTGCCGGCCCGCCTATCTGCGACATGCCAGCGAGGCCCTGCGGACCCTGCCTGGGTCGGCCGAGGCCTACCGGCCCCTGGACCACTTCGAGCTGCTCATGCTGGGTCGGCTGGCGCCGATCGAACCCTACATCGAAGAAGCGTCCACCGCCTACGGCGTGCCGGCACGTCTCCTGCTCCAAGTGCTCATCAACGAGTCCTACCTCAATCCGCTTGCCGTCGGCCAGACCGGCGACAAGGGGCTCTCGCAGATGACGTCCGATGCGCTGACGCTGCTGCGTGCAGTCTCCGGGGACGTGAACAAGCCTCTGTACAACCCGCACCTCCTGAGTGGGTCGTTCAACGTTTTCGATCCCGACTTCTCGATCTGCGCCGGCGCGGCGAAACTGGCGTGGGCGCTGGCGAAGCCGGCTGCCAAGGACGATGCCTTCGCCTACGCCCTGTACATCAACCCGATCTACGGCGTGACCCGGACGGGCCAGATCGTGGCGAACCTGCGGGGACCGGTCGAGGCCATGATGCGCCTCGGGCCGCTCGCCGACACCCTGGGTAGCGCCTACGCTGCGTATCGGGCGGATCCGACGTCACTGGCGGCACCCGAACGACGGCTCGTGGCGGTGAGCGCGGACGTCGCCGCCGGGAAGGTCGGCCTGGCCGCTGCCTACCAGCGGAGCCAGGTGATCGTGGCGTCCAACGGGATCGAGGACGCAGGGATGTACAGCGCGGTGCTGCAGCGGCTCTTCTCGGGCGCGCGCGCCTCCGTGGTGTCGAACGCGCGCGCTAGCGCGCGCTGAGGCGCACCAGCGCGCCGTTCATGGTCGTGAGGTAGAGCTGGCCGTCGGGTGTCTGGGCGAACGACGTGATCTGTTCGTGGATCTCGGCGAGGAGCTCGATGCGCGCAGGCCCGTCGACCGACAGCGACCAGATCCTGCCGTTCTCGAAGTCGCCGTAGAGGTACCGCCCGTCGAGTTGCGGCCAGCGTTTGCCACGGTAGACCACCCCGCCCACCACCGCGTCGCCTCCCTGCGGATCCAGCGACGGATGCCCGTAGGCCGCTGCCGGTGCTTGAAACGGCAGGTCCGCGCAGCGCGGATCGACCAGCCCCGGCGTGTCGGGGAACGCCTGGCACTCCGGTCCCTCACGGATGGGCCAACCGTAGTTGTCCGCCCGCGACCACCCGATCGATCTCCTCCCAACGATCGTTCCCGACGTCGCTCACGAAGAGGCCGCCGGTCGACGGGTCGAAGGCGAGCTTCCAGGGATTGCGGAACCCGAGCGCCCAGATCTCGCCGCGCGCACCGGGATGCCCCACGAAGGGATTGTCGGGCGGGATGGCGTAGGGCGTGCCATGGTCGACGTCGATGCGCAGGACCTTGCCCTGCAGGGTGTCGAGGCGTTGCGCCACGAAGGGCGGCTCGTGCAGCCAATGGTTGGCTTCCTGGCCGTCGCCGGTGCCGATGTAGAGGTAGCCGTCGGGGCCGAAGGCCAGCTGCCCGCCGTGGTGGTAGGGCTGGTCGACGTGCACCCGAAGCACCAGGCGCCGGTAGCCGGGGTCGGCAGCCGCCAGCGACGGCAGGGCACGGTACTCGACGATCTGGAGATCGTCGCTGCCGACCGCGGTGTAGGCGGCGTAGAAGCGCCGATCGCGCGGGAAGCCGGGGTGGAAGGCGATGCCGTAGAAGCCGTCCTCCCCGCGCAGCGCGGTGACCTCGCCGCTCAAGTCCAGGAAGGGCCGCTCGAGCAGGTGGCCGGCCTGGTAGACGCGCACGAGGCCGTTGAGCTCGGAGATGAAGAGCCGTCCGTCACGGCTGCCGTCGGTGGCGAGCGAGACGGGCAGGTGAAGGCCCGCCAGCACCGTGTCGAAGGCGAGCCGCACGCTTGCCGGCGACACGGGGGGCACCGCCTGCAGCGCCGGCTGCGCCGCGGCCGAAGCGAGCAGGGTGACGAGCGCCAGCGTGACGAGGGTGTTCAGGCCGGTGAGGACGAAGCCTCGCGAGAAGGGCACGCCCCTAGCCTACCGCGCGCGATCGGCGGCAGAACGGGGCGGGCGAGGTGGGAGGGGCTTCGTTGGGTGGTCTAGGGTCGTGGGGCGGCTCAGCGGCTGGCGACCGTCTGGGCGCTGGGTGCGAGGTTCGCGCGGGCGGACTGGACGACGGCGAGCGAGTTGTCCAGGCGCCAGTCCATGTCGTTGTTGTGGTTGAACCAGATCAGCGCTCGGATGCGAGGGAACTGCTTGGTGTCGAGCATGTTCGCGACCCATGCAGCCTTGTCGCCGCCCTTGCCGGTCGAAGCGACCTCGGCGATCCACACGGGCTGAGGTCCGAGGGCGGTGATCCGGGCGTAGGGCCGGGCGAAGATGCTGCTGAAGCTGCGCCATGCGCTCCAGCTCTGGCTCGTTCCCCAGTTGTAGCCGTCCAGAGCGAGGACGTCCACGTAGGCGTTGCCCGGGTAATAGCGCTCCATGGCGTTGGCGGGGGTCCTCGGCTGGTCGGTGATGTTGGGCGACCAGACCCAGCGCACGTTGTTGGCGCCTTCGGTGCGGAAGACCTCGACCATGTGGCGCCACGCCTTCACGAACGTAGCCGGTTGCCCGTTCCAGGGCTCCCAGTCGCCGTTCATCTCGGGGAAGGGGCGCACGTACACGAGGCCGGGCGTACGCCGCACGCCGTCGGCGAAGCGGCGGAGGATGCCGTCGTAGGTTCCGGCAGCGATGTCGGAGACGGGCTGGTCGTGCGGTTGCCAGGTGATCAGGGGCAGGCGTCCGCCGGCGATCGCCGACTTCACGAGAGCGACGTCGTAGGGCGTGTCCCAGCTCATGTACCAGTGGACCACGTCGAGCTTGCGTCCGAGCAGATCCTCGAGCTGGCGCACAGGCTCCATGCCCTGCCACACGCCACCGTAGGTGAAGGCGCCGAACATCGGTCGCGCGTCCGACGGGCGGGCGATGGACTGGGGCGGTTCGCTGGCCCTGCTCGAGCATCCGATTGCCAGCAGCAGCACGGCGATCGTGGCCGTGAACGCCGTCGCGAGGCGCCGGCCGCCTGTACGGCTGCGCCGTGCGCGCCTCTCGTTCGACTGAGCCACCATCGCCATCGTCGCCTCGCGAAGATCTCGGGGCCCTTGACCGACGATGGGCAGCCTGCACTCCCGCGGACCTGCCTGGCCGGTTGCGCTACTCGCTCCACCCGCCCCAAGCGCCCAAATGCAGGACAGGCTTCATCGCGTCCGAGGGCTCGGAACCCTCGCTTCGGCGCGCAGGCGCCTCGCTAGGATTCCACGGTTGCCCTGGCCGACCCCCTGAGGGATCGCTCGTGGGCGCTGTTCGGCTGAGGATGAGGGGTTGACTCATCTTGGCCGGTTGCGCTACTCGCTCCACCCGTCTCAAGCGCCCACGTTGGGAGACGGGCTTCATCGCTTCCAAAGTCGGGCCCTGCCCGACAGGTGCATCCTACGCCGGTGCCCGGTGAGAGTGCGTGAAAACCGCCAAGTGAGAGCTTAACATGTGCTTCATCCAGCAGCTCCGGAGGAGAGGGGCGAGCGTTGCGCTTCAGGACGGCGCATCTGGCATGCAGCGGGTACGATGGCGGGCCATCACCACGGACCCGGCTGCGCTGGCCGGACGACGTCGGCACGCCCCCGGGGCTCATCGGCTCGCCACGGTGGTGGACCCAGGGCCCAGATTGAGGCGGGCCGCCTCGACGACGGCGGTGGAGTTGTCGATCCGCCAGTCCGCTTCCTTGTTCTGGTTGAACCAGACCAGGGCCTGGATGCGCGGGAAGGCCGAGGTGTCCAGCATGTTCGCGACCCACGCGGCCTTGTCTCCCCCCTGGCTGCTCGACGCGACCTCCGTGATCCACACGGGCTGCGGGCCCAACGCGGTGATGCGTGCGTAGGGTCGCGCGAAGATCTGGTCGAAGCTCCGCCACGTGCTCCAACTCGCCGTCGTACCCCAGTTGTAGCCGTCGAGGGCAAGCACGTCCACGTAGGCGTCGCCCGGGTAATAGTGCTCCATGGCGTTGGCAGGCGTGTTGGGCTGGTCGGTCACGTTGGGGCTCCAGACCCATCGCACGTTGTCCGCTCCCTCGGCGCGGAACACGTTCACCATGTGACGCCACGCCGCCACCAGGGCGGTGGGGTCACCGCTCCACGGTTCCCAGTTCCCGTTCATCTCGGGGAAGGGCCGGACGAACACCAGACCAGGCGTGACCTTCACGCCGTCGGCGAACGCTCGAAGGATATCGTCGTACGTACCGGCCGCGATGGCCTTCACGGGCTGGTGCGTGGGCTGCCACGTGATGAGCGGGCGCCGGCCGTCCGTACTTGCGGATTCGACGAGCGCCACATCGTAGGGCGTGCCCCAGCTCATGAACCACTGCACGATGTCGAGCTTGCGTCCGAGCAGCGCCTCGAGTTGGAGGACGGGCTGCATCCCCTGCCACACGCCCCCGTACGTGAAGGCCCCGAACATCGGTCGCGATCCGTCGGATGCGTTCTTGAGGCTCGCTGGGGCCTCGATCCCGACCGAGGAGCAGCCCGCTTCCAGAAGGAGGACGATCACCGCCAGGGCCAGGTAGAGGCCGCGAAGCCAACCGGCGATCCGGTTGCGGCCGGCCCTGTGCAGGCCTGCTGTGCTGTCGCCCGTCGTGCTGTCGGTCACCATCGGTCCTCGCCTCGTGAACGATTCGGGGCGCCTGACCGACGGTGCTGCGTTGGACCATGAAGGACCCACCTGGCCGGTTGCGCTACTCGCTCCACCTGTCCCAAGCGCCCAAGTGCAGGACAGGCTTCATCGCTTCCGGGGGGTCCCGGCTTGCGTGCGCGAGCGTGTGCCCGCGCGACGATCGGAAACTCCCTCGACGACCCCTTACGGAGCCGTTGTGGACGCGTGTTGGCTGAGGATGAGGATTGACTCACCTTGGCCGGTTGCGCTACTCGCTCCACCCGTCTCAAGCGCCCACGTTAGGAGACGGGTTTCATCGCATTCCAAGGTCGGGCTCTGCCCGACGCACGCATCATAGGGCGCGCCGTCCCAACAAGACGTGAAATCGGGCAAAGTGGGCCCTCGCTTGTCGCGCTGTGCGCCGAGGCGTGTGTGGACCCCAGGGGTCGCGTTGCAGGACGGCGCCGTCAAAGGCCAGCGGGTACAATGGCGGGCCGTCACCATGGACCCGAATGCCCCCACCTTCACCCTGCACGAGCGTCGCGGCGCGGCCCGGCTCGGCACCCTGGAGACGTCGCACGGCGCCGTACGCACACCGGCGTTCGTCGTGGTGGGAACGCAGGCGGCGGTCAAGGGCGTGGCGCCGGACACGGTAGCCGCTGCCGGAACCCAGCTCCTGTTCGCCAACACCTACCACCTGTACCTGCGCCCGGGCGCCGAGATCGTCGAGCGGCACGGCGGACTCCACCGCTTCATGAACTGGCACGGGCCGATCCTGACGGACTCGGGCGGCTTCCAGGTGTTCTCCCTGGGCGCCTCCATCGAGCACGGGGTCGGCAAGGTGGCCTCGATCTTCCCCGGCGAGGCGCCGCCACGCCTGCCTGGGGGCAACTCGATGGTGCGCATCCGCGAGGAAGGGGTGCGCTTCAAGAGCCACATCGACGGCAGTTTCCATGACTTCTCGCCCGAGGTGTCCATCGAGGTGCAGCGTGCCCTCGGGGCCGACATGGTGCTCGCCTTCGACGAGTGCACCAGCCCGTTGCACGATGAGGACTACACCCGCCGTTCGATGGAACGCACGCACCGCTGGGCCGAGCGCAGCCTGCGCGCCTTCGAGCGCTCCGCTCCGAGGCACGGCTACCCGCAGGCCCTGTTCGGAGTGGTGCAGGGGGGCGCGTTCCGCGACCTACGCCGGGAGAGTGCTGCCACCATCGGGGCCATGCCGTTCGACGGCGTGGCCATCGGCGGGAACCTCGGCAGCACTCTGCAGGACATGTACGCCGTGCTCGACTGGACGATTCCCGAGCTGCCGGACGCGAAGCCGCGACATCTGCTCGGCATCGGGGACGTGCCGAGCATCCTCGAGGCCGTCGAGCGCGGTGTGGACACCTTCGACTGCGTGGCGCCGACCCGTAACGCCCGCAACGGCGCGGCCTTCGTACGTCGAGGCGACGACGGCGAACGCCTCGCCACCTTCCGTCTCAACCTGCGCAACGCGCGATTCGCCGAGGACCTGCGGCCGCTGGAGGCAGGATGCGACTGCGCGACCTGTCGGGGCTACAGCCGCAGCTACGTGCGCCACCTGTTCAAGGCCAACGAGCGGCTCGCGCAGCAGCTCGTGACCGTGCACAACCTGCGCTTCATGGCGCGGCTCATGGAGGACATCCGCGACAGTCTGGCGGAGGATCGGTTCGCGGCGTTCAAGGCGGCGCTGCTTGGGGAAGACTGAGCCGTCGTCAGAAGTTCTTGTCGATCAGATCGATGGTCGTGCCGTCCTGCGTGACGAAGCGTACGATGCCCACGCTGGGCACGTAGAACAGGTCCATGACCGTCTTGGCGCCGTTGCTGGTGAGGGTGCGCTGCCGGATCTGCAGGGCGTTGAAGCGCCCGGCCTGCGTCTTCACACCGCGCACACCGATGACCTGGGACGAAAGGGTGATGTCGAACGCCGGAAGCTTGGTGGTGCTCTGCCATTGCATGCCCGGTTGCAGGGGGCCGGCGGGGTAGACCGTCAGAGGGGTGGGGTAGAGCGTCACCTTGCCGCCGGCAGCCGTGCCGAGCGTGTGGACGCCCTCCGGTCCGAACTGCAGGTAGTCCTCGGAGACCGGCACGCCGTTGAAGTAGTGCGTCAGGACCATGACCTGGTGGCCGTCGACCTGCCGCGGCCCGGCGAGCTGCTGCGTCTCACCGCTGGAATAGGTCCAGCTCAGACCGGCACGGGCCGGGTAGTAGTCCGGTGGCGCGGCCGCGAGACCGGCGGTGAGCAGTGCCAGCCACACGACCGCCAGGGCCAGGACGGCCGTGGACCGACGGCGGGCGCCGTCACGCCCTTGGGCGGTGCGTCCGCCGCCGACGCGCCCGAGCGGCCCCGCCATCAGCCGTCCTCGCGGCTCAGCGCCGAGGCGCGATCCGCGGCCTGTTCGACGGCGTCGATAAGGGCGAAGCGCAGCCGGTGGCGCTCGAGCGCCCGCACGCCTGCGATGGCGGTGCCGCCAGCGCTGGCCACTTCGTCCTTGAGCTCGCTGGGACGCTTGCTCTCCAGCAGACGAGCCGCCGCCAGCAGCACCTGCCGCGCCAGGTCGCGCGAGGTGTCGCGGTCGAGGCCCGAGCGCACGCCGCCGTCGGCGAGCGCTTCCGCGACCACGGCCACGAACGCCGGACCCGAGCCGGCGAGGCCGGTGAACGCGTCGAAGAGCTCCTCGCGGACGTCGTAGACACGGCCGACCGCTCCGAACAGGGTGCGCGCCATCGCCAGGTCCTCGGCGGTGGCCTCGGGCAGGGGCGCCAGTGCCGTGGCGCTCACGCCGAGGCTGGCTCCCAGATTGGGCATCGCGCGGATGACACGCTGCGAGCCCACGCGACGGGCGATGGTGCGGGCGGTGACGCCCGCCATGATCGACAGGAAGGAGGCGTTGCGCTGGGCGACCAGCGGCGCCACGCTGTCGAACGACTGCGGCTTCACCGAGAGCAGCACGCGCTCGGCGTGGTGCAGCGCGTCGTCGTCCAGCGCAGTCACACCGTGGCGCTCGGACAGCTCGGCCAGGCGCCGCGGGTTGGGGTGGTAGATGCCGATCTCTTCGGCAGACAGCACTTCCGCCCGCAGGGCCCCCTGCAGCACGGCGCCACCCATCTTGCCGGCGCCCACGATGGCGAGTCGGATGGCGCTCACGGCGCCGACGCCGCCTCGACCGGGTGCACGTTGGGGCAGGTCGCTTGCGTCACGGCGCCATTCTATCCGTCGGTGTCGGGCGCGCCGTCGGGGATACGCCACAGGGCGTCCGCGTGGGCACGGCCCGCCCTCACGCCTCGACCAGCTCGATCAACACGCCGTGGGTGAAGCGTGGGTGCACGAACGCGATACGCGTCCCCGCGCGGCCCTCGCGGGGACGGTCGTCGAGGAGAGGGGCGTCGAGGCTGCGGAGGCGTGCCAGGAGCGGCTCGAGCGCCGGCACCCGGAGCGCGATGTGGTGCAACCCCGGGCCCCGCTTGGTCAGGAAGCGGCCCACCGGACCGTCGGGGGCGATCGGCTCCATCAACTCCACCAGGGTGTCGCCCAGCTTCAGGGGACGCACGCGCACGCCCTGCTCGGCGATCGTCTCGTCGTCGCCCGCCGGGTCCAGGCCGAGGGCGAGGTAGGCGTCGGTGGCCTCGTCCAGCGCTTCGACCGCGATCGCTACGTGGTCGAGCGCGAGGTCGCCGAGCGGTTCGGGCAAGTGGGGTGCGGCGTTCATGCCGGCCGAGGCGCCATCGCCACCAACAGCACCACGCTGCTGGTGGAATCGTTGCGCACCCCGTGCGCCGCGCCTGCGCGGGCGATGACGGCGGTGCCTTCGGGAAGCAACTCCTGCTCGTCGTCCAGCTCGAAGAGCGCTTCGCCCTCCAGCACCACGTACACCTTGTCGGCGTCCTGGTGGCTGTGGACCCTCTGGCTCTGCCCGGGCTGCAGGCAGTACAGGTCGAACAGCAGGCGCTCGCTGTCGAACAGCGGCACCTTCTTCAAGGCGTCGCCGAAGGCGCGTTTCCGGGCGAGCGTGACGGTTTCCATGGCGCAAGCATACAGCCGCTCGCGGACCGTCGCCCGGTTCAGGCCGTGAGCTCCCCGCGGAGGTCCGATTGCATGCGACGCTTCACCTCGGCCCCGTCGAGCCCGAGGCTGAGCAGCCAGATGAGCTTGGTCAGGGCGGCCTCGGCGGTCATGTCGGAGCCGCTGATGACCCCGGCCTCGCGCAGGCGGTCGCCGCCCACGTAACCGCCCATGTCGACGCGCCCGCGCAGGCACTGCGTGCAGTTGACGATGACGGTGCCCCGCGCGGTGGCGTCGCCGAGCACCTCGAACAACGCCTCGTCGCGTTGGGGCGCGTTCCCCGAGCCGTAGGTCTCGAGCACCAGCCCCGCCACGGGGGCCGCCAGCAGCGTGCGCAGCAGGTCGGACCGCATCCCGGGGAACAGGCGCAGCGCGGCGACCGGCACCTCGCCGAGGGGAGTCACCGTGAGCGGCCCCGCCTGGGGAGGCCGCAGGCCCTCGCGCCGGAGATCCAGCGTCACGCCGGCGGTCCCGAGGGGAGGCTCGTTGGGGGACGTGAAGGCGTCGAAGCCACTGGCCGAGACCTTGGTGCTGCGGTTGCCGCGCAGGATGACGCCATTCAGGTAGAGGCAGACCTCGGACAGATCGTTGCGGGCGGCCAGCAATAGCGAGGTGACGAGGTTCTCCCGGGCGTCGCTGCGCGCCTCGGCGAGCGGGATCTGCGCCCCGGTGAGGACCACCGGCCTGGCCAGGCCGTCGAGCAGGAACGAGAGCGCCGAGGCCGTGTAGGCCATGGTGTCGGTTCCGTGCAGCACCACGAACCCGTCGAACGCCGCGTATCGCTCGTGCACGGCGCGCGCGATGCGCTCCCAGTCCTTCGGCTCCATGTCGGCGGAATCGAGGAGCGGCTCGAACTCGACGAGCTCGAAGCTCGGGAGCCCGGGGTCGTCCAACTCCGGCATGCGCGCCAGCAGCGCCGCGAGGTGACCCGGTGCGGGCTCGAAGCCGCGCGGGCCCCGTCGCATGCCGAGCGTTCCGCCGGTGTGGATGAGGGCCACGTGCCGTTCACGCCTCACGTCGGGATTGTACGGTCTGCGGCGTTCCGGGCGCCCGGCTCGCGGCGCAGGCACATCGGCCTGGGCCACCCGGCGAAGGAGCGCGGCAGCGGTATGTGCGCCGGCGGCGTGCCGCCGCCGGGCGTTGGGCTGCGCGGGCAGCGTCAGCGGATGCCGGGGGGCACGTGCGCGGGCGGGGGCTCCGGCAGATTGCGCGGCATCGGCACGCCGTCGAGCCGCTTGAGAACGCCGTTCTCGTTGCATCCCTCGTACAGCGGACAGCGCAGGCACTCCGACCAGACCCGGGGGTGCAGGTCGCGGCTCTTGTCGATGAGGTCGAAACCGCAGCGCTCGAAGAAGCGCACCTCGTAGGTCCAGGCGAACAGCACCGGGATGCCTACGCGCCGGGCCTCCGCCTCGCACGCCTCGACCAGGCGCCGACCGACGCCGCGCGAGCGCACTCCGGGCGCAACTGCGAGGCCGCGGACCTCCGCGATGTCGCCCCAAAGGATGTGGATGGCGCCGTTGCCGGCGAACGCCGGCCCGTCGCCCTCGTCGATCTCGGCCACGAAGAAGTCGCGCAGGTTCTCGAAGATGTTCTGCATGGGGCGCACCAGCATGCGGCCCTCGCCCGCCCAGTGGCGGATGTTCTCGAAGATGAGCGGCACGTCCTCGGCGGTGGCGTGGCGCACCGTCAGGACGGTCGGCTCCGCTTCGTCGGGGCGTGGCTTCACGCTCACGCTCCCTGCTCCTCGCCCAGCACCTGCCGCAGGCGCGCGATCTGGCGCTCGACTTCCGTGCGCGCCGTCCCCCCATAGCTCCGGCGTGCGTCCACAACGTTCTCGATGGCCAGGGCGGAGTACACGTCCGGAGTGATGCGAGCGCTGGCAGCCTGCAGCGTCTCGAGGGGCAACGCCTCGAGCGTGACGCCGGCGTCGAGTGCCTGGCGGACCAGCTCACCGACCACCTGGTGCGCCTCCCGGAAGGGGAGACCCTTGCGCACCAGGTAGTCTGCCAGATCGGTGGCGTTGCTGAAGGCCTGGGCCGCGGCCGCCCGCATGCGCTCGGCGTGGAAGGTGACGCGCGGGAGCATGTCGAGGTACAGGCGTAGCGCGTCCTCGGCCGTGTCGGCGGCGTCGATCACGCCCTCCTTGTCCTCCTGCATGTCCTTGTTGTAGGCCAGTGGCAGCCCCTTCATCACCGTGAGCAGTCCCATCAACGCGCCGTAGACGCGCCCGGTCTTGCCGCGCACCAGCTCGCACACGTCCGGATTCTTCTTCTGCGGCATGATCGAGCTGCCGGTGGTGTGGCTGTCCGGGAGCGTCACGAAACCGAACTCCTGGCTCGACCACAGGATCAGCTCCTCGCTCAGGCGCGACAGATGCATCATCAGGACGGCCAGCGCCGACAGCGTCTCCAGCGCGAAGTCGCGGTCGGAGACGGCGTCGAGCGAGTTCGCGCTGGGCGCGGCGAAGCCCAGCTCGCGCGCCGTACGGTCGCGGTCGATGGGGAAGCCGGTGCCGGCCAGCGCGCCGGCGCCCAGCGGACTCTCGTTCATACGCGCGCCGGCGTCGTGCAGGCGGCCCTGGTCGCGGCCGAACATCTCGGCGTAGGCCAGCAGGTGATGCGCCAGCCGCACCGGCTGCGCCACCTGAAGGTGGGTGTAGCCGGGCATGATCACGTCGATATGGCGCTCGGCCAGGTCCGCCAGGGCGGCGCGCAGGGCGTGCAGCAACGCGTCCAGGTCCCGTTGCCGGCGACGCAGGTAGAGCCGGAAGTCGGTGGCGACCTGGTCGTTGCGGCTGCGCGCGGTGTGCAGGCGCCCGCCGGCCGGTCCGATGCGCTCGGTCAGGGCGCGCTCGACGTTCATGTGGACGTCCTCGAGGTCCTCGCGCCAAACGAAGGTGCCGGCGCGGATCTCTTCGGCGATGGCCTCGAGGCCGGCGCGGATGGCTTCGGCGTCGACCGCGTCCAGGATGCCCTGCTGTGCCAGCATGGCGGCGTGCGCGAGCGAGCCAGCGATGTCCTCCTCCGCCAGGGCGCGGTCGACGCCGACCGAAGCGTTCACCCGTTGCACGAGAGCGTCGGTCGGCTCGCGGAAGCGGCCGCCCCACATGGTCCCGACGGCGCTGGCTTCGTCGGGCCGGGACTGCTCCTCGTCCTTGCTCAACGCTCGCCCTCCTGGACCTGCCAGGTCCCGCCGACGCGCTTGACCAGCGTGCTGGGATCGCCCTCCGGATCGGGCCTGCGGTAGCCCATCCGGCGGTAGTACGGCAACGCCTCGCTGGAGGGCAACTCGAGTGTGAGGGTCGGGATGTTGGAGCGGATGGCGTACGCTTCGACCTTCGTCATCAGCCAGCGCCCGTACCCCATGCCGCGTTCCTCCGGGAGGCTGGCGACCGGGTCCACGCGCCAGCCCGCACCCTCCTCGCGCCAGCGCAGCGCGGCGAGCGCCCTTCCCTCCGCTTCCAGCACGATCGCGCCGCCGTGCTCGAGCCACGCCGCCATCTCGGTCTCGTCGATCGCCTGCTCGGGCCGGGCGGCTCCGAACAGCGTACACAGCGCTTCCAGGTCCCGCAGCCCCGCCCACCGTAGCCGCGCCTTGGCGGGGGCGGGTGCGGGTGCGGAGCCGGAGGCGAGGGGGACCGTTGCCACCGTGCTCACCATGACCCCGTCACCGGCCGGCCGGAGTCTCCAGCCCCGCGTCCTGGAGCTGGCGGGCGATCCGCAGGCGCAGCGCGTTGAGCTTGATGAAGCCATCGGCGTCGCCTTGCTGGTAGACGTCATCCTCCTCGAAGGTGACGACGTCGCGGCGGTAGAGGCTGTTCGGGGAGCGGCGGCCGAGGATCGTCACCGACCCCTTGTAGAGCTTGACGCGCACTTCGCCCGTCACGGGCTGCTGGATGTCGTCCATCAGGCGCTGCAGCGCCTCGCGCTCGGGTGCGTACCAGAAGCCGTTGTAGACCGCCGCAGCGTAGCGGGGGACGAGCTCGTCGCGGAGCTCGAGCACCTGCCGGTCGAGCGTGAGCGACTCGATGGCCTTGTGGGCGTGGAACAGCAGCGTGCCGCCGGGCGTCTCGTAGCAGCCGCGCGACTTCATGCCCACGAAGCGGTTCTCGACGATGTCGACCCGGCCCACGCCGTGACGCCCGGCCACCTCGTTGGCGCGATCCAGCAAGGCGGCCGGGGAGAGCGGCTCGCCGTCGATGGCGACGGGCGTGCCATGTTGGAAGGCGATCGTCACGGTCTCGGGCGAGGCGGGTGCGTCTTCCGGGTCGGCGGTGCGGCGCCACATGCCCTTCGGCGGCTCCGCCCACGGGTCCTCGAGCACGCCCCCCTCGTAGCTGATGTGATAGGCGTTGGCGTCCGTCGAGTAGGGCTTCTCCTTGGTGACGGGGACGGCGATGCCATGGTCGGCCGCGTAGGCGATGCAGTCCTCGCGCCCGCGCAGGTCCCAGATGCGCCATGGCGCGATGACCTTGATGTCGGGCTTCAGCGCGTATGCCGACAGCTCGAACCGCACCTGATCGTTGCCCTTGCCGGTGGCGCCGTGGGCGATGGCATCGGCGCCTTCGGCCTCTGCGATCTCCACCATCTTCTTGGCGATGAGCGGGCGGGCGAAGGAGGTGCCGAGCAGGTAGTAGCCCTCGTACACCGCGGCCGCGCGCAACACGGGGAAGACGAAGTCGCGGACGAACTCCTCCCGGAGATCGACGGCGAAGGCCTTGCTGGCGCCGGTCTTGAGCGCCTTCTCCTTGGCCTCGGCGACCTCCTCACCCTGTCCGACGTCGGCGGTGAAGGCGATGACCTCTGCGTGGTAGGTCTCACGGATCCAGTGCAGGATCACCGAGGTGTCGAGCCCGCCGGAGTAAGCGAGGACCACCTTCTGGATGGTGTCGGATTGGCTCTGCATACGTGCCTCCTGCAAAACACGACCCTGACCCGACCCCCATGGGCCGCCACGCGTTGGCTCCGCTCCGGGGAGCGGGTCAGCGTCGGGCGCGGGGGTGGGTCGGGGCGGTGCGCATTGGGTTCCGTCGCGGGAGCGCAGCATTATGCAGCGCTGCCCATAACGATGCAACTCTAACACCGCCTCCGGGGACGGTCAAGGCGGGCCGGCACCGTCCGAGGAGCGCGCGTCGGTGTCGCGTCGGGGACCATCCGCGCGGGCGTTCGCGTGCCGGCTCCGGTCGCGCGTGCGGGCCGCCAGAGCGCGGCGTTCCAGCGGACGGCGGCGCAGGGCGGGCAGCGCCGATAGCAGGGCCGACAGCAGGATGAGGCCGGCACCCACCAACCCCCACGGGCCGAAGCGCTCGCCGAACAGCAGCGCGGCGAGCGTCGCCGCCACGACCGGCTCCACCGTCGCCACCAACACCGCCCGCGAGGCTTCCACCCGCTTCAAGCCGGTGTAGTAGGCGAGGTAGGCCAGATAGGTGCTCACCAGCGCGAGCGCCAGCAGGAGCAGCCAGGTCTCGGGCCGCTTGGTGTGGAAGTGGACCAGGGGCAGCAGCCCCAGCGCGCCGAGCGGGAGGACCAGGGCGTAGATGGTGACCGGGGCGTAGCGCTGCAGCACCCACTTGCCGAAGATGTAGTAGCTGGCGTAGGAAACCCCCGCCGCCAGACCCCAGCCGACCGAGCGGACGTTGACGTCGATCCCCGCCCCACCGCCGCGTGCCACCAGCACCACGCCCAGCGTGGCCAGCGCCACCAGCGTCGCCTTGGTGGCCGAGAGGCGCTCGCCCAGCAGGAGCGCGGCGAGCACCACCACGAAGGCGGGTGCGCTGTACATCAGGATGACGGCCAGGCTCACGCCCCCCGCCGCGATGGAGAGGTTGAGCGAGGCGTAGAACAGCGTCACGCCGACCAGCGCGAAGCCCGCGAAGGGGAGAAGGTCGGCGCGCCGCTGCAGTCGCACCCGGCCGCGCACCAGGCCGTGGACCAGGAACGCGCCGCCGGCGAGCGTTGCGCGCCAGAACGAGATCTCCAGCGGGCCCAGCCCGTCGGCGAGGATGCCCTTGGCGAACACCCCGAGCAATCCCCAGAGCACCGCCGCGACGAGGACCAGGAGGTAGCCCGTAGCGGCGCCCGCTGCGTCGTCGGGCGGTGGCTGGGGGTCGTCGGCGCTCAGGCCCTCACTCCGAAGGCGAGTCGGGCACGCGCATGCCGTAGGCGCGGGCCGTTTCCGGATGGGACCGGCGCAAGGCCGCCATGCGGCGGCGGTAGGAGGTGAGCTCCACCACGAAGGAGGCGATGTTCAGGGCGTAGAGCACGGCCAGCACCGTGTAGTCCGTGGCAAGCGGGATGCCGGCAGGGGCGCCCAGCGCGAAGTAGTGGAGCAGCGTGTCGATCCCGAAGATGGCCCACGGGACCAGCAGCAGCACGCCCCACAGCTCATCGGCCAGGCCGCTCCCGGGGATGAGCAGGGCCAGCAGGTGGTAGACCCCGGTGCGCGGTGCGTTGCGCGCCAGCCGCGGTCTCGGCACCAGCAGGTAGATCACGGTGACCGCCACCCAGGCGAGGAACAACACCACGAACGCATCCCACAGCCATAGCGGGACCGCCAGCGGGTTGAAGCCCGTCAGCTCCGCCCAGGGGTTGGTGAAGGCGGCGCCGAGCGCGTCCTGGAAGCGGCCGGCGACGGCCGACCGCAGCACCGTTTCGCTGGGCACGGCCAGCAGCGGCGCGTCGGCGGCGTACGCGGCGTGCAGATGCGAAGGATCGGTGGCGCGGCCCAGGTTGTAGAGCGCCTCGGGGAGGTCGCCGGCCACGTCCAGCGCCTGCTGGTAGAGCGCATCGCTTCCCTGCAAGGCACCCAGGTTGTTCAGCGCCGGGGCGTAGTCGCCTGCCGAGCGGTAGGCATCGGCGGCCGCTCCCTGGTCTCCGGCGACCTGTGCGCCATACCCGCGGACGAAGTCCGCGACGGTTCCCGACTGCAGGGCGGTCGCCATGGCATCGCGCGCGGGTACGCCGGCCAGCGTGCCGGCACGCCAGGACGCGGGTAGGCGGTCGCCCCGGTTCGCCCACCCGGCGAGGCTGGCCAGCGCCAGCACGGCCGCGAACATCAGCACCAGTACCAGTTTCTCGGTGAAGCTGTAGTAGCGGATGGCGAAGAGCCGCGGGACCCGGCCGGCGCTGCGACCGCCCTCCGTGCGTTGCTTGAGCGCCAGGCTCTGGGGCCTCCAGTACTTGGCGATCAGGGCGAAGTGCAGGAAGACCATCGCCACGAGTAGCGCGGCCACGCCATACCAGCCCGCATGCCCCAGGTCGAGGGCGCCGCGGCGCAGCGCGCGCGCGAGGCGGAACCTGTTCCCCTCGTGCGCCCGTGCTCGCCACAGGGACGCTTCGCTGCGTTGACCATCGGCCCGGAGGGCGCGGCTGTACTCGAGGAGCGCAGCCTGGGTCGCCGGCACGGCCGGCGTGCTCAGCCGGTAGGCCCACGGCGCCCAGAACGAGGCGGCCTGCAGGTCGCCCTGCTCGACGGCACCCGTGAGCTCAGGCAACGCGAAGCCGTACGCGTCGCGCAGTTGCGGATCGGTCAGCAGCTCGGCGGCATAACCCCGATCGACGTAGTCGCGCAGGGCGGCGTCCATCGCCTGCTTGGCCAGGTCGGCCTGGCCGGCACGGTAGAACACGCGCGCCAGCTGCGCCCGCTCGTAGAAGGTGGTGGCGTGCGCCAGCGCCTGTTGGTAGTCGGTAGCGGCCTGGCGTTTCGCTCGCCTGCTGGGCCACCTCCACGTACAGCCAGGGGTTCGTGGGGTCCCGGTCGAGGCGGGCGGCGGGGTCGGCGACGACCGCTTCGTTGTGAAGCCACGCGAACATGGCCGGGTCGGCGTCGAAGCGGACGGTTCCGCTCACGCCGCCCGGTGCGAGCTCGAGCCTTTGCTGGGCGCCGGACTGGTAGGTGACCGTCACCGATACCCCACTGCCGGCCGCGCTCAGGGAGGCGACCTGGGCCGGGACGGCGAAGCGCTGTTGCACCTGGCCGTTGGCGGGGTCGAGCACGAGCACGCTGTTGCCGTGCCCGAGGTAGACCTTTCCGTTCGTCTGCAACACGCCCGCCGTACGACCGCTGTCGGCGGCGAAATCGAGACGCCAGATCTCCTGGCCGCCGCGACTGGCGACCAGCGTTCCCTGCTCGATGGCGAGGCCGAGGGCGCCCGTACCGGGTGTCGGTGTCTGTGTCGGTGTCTGTGGCGTGGGCGCGGGTGTTCGTGGTGCAGGTGTTTGTGGTGTGGGCGCCTGTGGTGTGGGCGTTTGTGGTGTGGGCGCCTGCGGGGAGGGCGCAGAGGACCCAGGCGGCGTCCCGGAGCCCGACCCGCCGTCGGGCTGTTGCGACACCTCGACGGACAGGGGAGCGTCGATGCCCGGCCCGCTCAACCGCAGCGCCCAGTTCCCGGGCTGCTGCAGGACCCGTTCGAAGTGCACCGCCCCCGAGCCGTCCGAGCGCGCGGTGGCCTGGTCGCTGGAACCGTCGGGCGCAGTCACCGTCACCGTGTAGGCGGTGTCGGCCTCGAGCCCGCTGCCGTCCAGGGTCACGGTTCCGCCGGAGTGGAGCACGTTGCCGCTCAACGTGACCGTGGGGGTGTTCTGGGCGGACGTGCTCGGATTGGGGGCGCTCGGGGTCGGCGTGCCTTGGATCCAGGTGCCCTGGAACGGGGTCCCTTGGAACGGGGCGCCCGCCACCTCCGAGCCCCGCGCGAAGGCGGGAGCGACCGCCAGCGCAAGCAGGGCCGCGAGTGCCAGGGCGAGCCGGGCGGCCGCGCTGCCCGCAGTACCCGCAGTGCCCGCAGTGCCCGCAGTGCGGCGGTCGGGATTGGCCTCGGTGAAGGTGACCCGGGTCGGCGCGACCCGCGCCGCCGCCGGACCACTCGCGGGTCCCCCCACCGTTGCGAACGTGGGGGGCCGCACGTCGGATGCGCGTCGAGCGAGGCGCTTCTGCATGCCACCACCTTACAGCACGTGCGACCCGGCGGCGTTCGCGCGCGGCACGGCTTCGGAGCGCCGCGGGGCCCTGCGGGACGAGGAAAACCTCATCCTGAGCGCGGCCATGGCGCTGGTATACTGCCCTGATGCGGCGCGACGAATGGGCTCGACTCGCGGCACCCTTTCCCTCCCACGCCCTCGATTGGTGCGTCGCCCAGCTCGATCGAGAGGGCAGCGCGGCGCGCCTCGAGCCGCTGGTGAGCGAGGCGGCGGTGGTGGAGCGTCTCGATTCTGTGCTCGGCATCGATGGCTGGTCGGTGCGGTTCCTCCCGCTCGGGCCGGACGCAGTGGTGTGCGAGCTGGCGCTGCTCGGCGTGCACAAGAGCGCCGTGGCGGGCTCGTTCTCTGGAGAGCTTGCCATGGAGCGGGTGTGTGCGTGGGCGCTGGGACGAGCGGCCGGCCTTTGCGGGCTGCGCCCAACCACCACACGCGGGGCCTGGGTCGACTTCGATCTCGAGGCCGGCGAGCCCGTGTTCCTGCCCGAAGCCGGGCCCGAGATGGACCCTGAGATCGAGCCTGGGAGGGACCCTGCGATCGCATCGGGCATCGAATCGGGCATCGAACCGGGCATCGAACCGGGCATCGAACCTGCGCTCGGTACCGACGCGACGCTCGATGCGGGTGCGGGGGCGGCCGGTGGGTGGGACGATCCCGCGCTGGACGACGGTCCCTCCGCGCGGAGGGCCGTGAGCGAGGTGGCTGACGCCGGTGCTGGTGATGCCGGTAATGGTGATGCCGGTGCTGGTGACGGTGCTGCCCGCAGCGAGGGCCAGCAGGCGATCGAGCGACTGGTCGACCGTCTGCGCGCCGAAGGCCTCGGCCGCGAGGCCGCGGCCCTGGTCGTCGAGCACGGAGGCTACGGAAGGTCCGCCGAGGAGGCCCGTGAGCTCTACCGCAGGCTCCGCGCGCTTCTGCTGCAGAAGGGCGCGCCCTCGTGATCAAGGCGATCGCCGTGGGCGACGTGCACGGCCAGTGGCCGGAGCTGTGGCGCGTGCTCAAGGCCTCGGCCGCCTGCACGCCGACCTACGAGCCTACGCCGGCCGTCATCGAGGGGCGCTACCAGGTCGTGTGCGTTGGGGATCTCGTGCACTACAAGGACGAGCGCGCCTACGCCAATGCGGTCGGCGCCGAGCCGTACGATCCCGGCGATCCCGACCACCTGCGGCGGGCCGCGAAGGCGCAGATTCGCGAGCTGTACCGCTTCAAGCGCTTCGTGGACCAGGCGATGGGCAACGTCACCATCATCCTGGGAAACCACGACGAGGCGGCCCTCGACCACAAGTACGAGCTCACCACCCGCGGAGGGTTGCGCCACGACGAGTTCAATCCCGAGCGGGGAGGGCTCGAGCTGCCCGACGACCTCTCGGACTGGTTCCGGACGTTCGCGCGAGAGCGCGTGTTCTACGGCGTGCATTTCGCGCATGCCGGACCGCTCCCCGGCATGCAGGTCTTCGACGACTTCTTCTATCACGACCCGGACACCAAGACCTGGTGGTTCAACAAGCCGGAGCTGCTGCAGCAGGCGGGCCACCGCTTCGGCGTGTACGGTCATACCGTCATGAAGGACGGCATCTACATCGACAAGGACCACGGCTTCGCCATGATCGACGCGCTCGGACAGCTTCAGTTCCTGGAGATGATCCTCTCCGAGGAACGCCTCGACTACACCGTCACCACCTTGTAGAGGGACCCGGGACCGGCGCGAGCGGCTTCACAGAGAGTAGCCGCCACGATCGTCGTCGCGCACCAGCTCGCCGTTGCGCAACACCAGCGTGCGGCGCTTGAAGCGGTCGACCAGGTCCCGCGAGTGCGTGGCAACGATGACGGTGGTGCCCTTGATGTTGACGTCGTTGAGGAGCTCGAGCACCTCCATGGCGGTGTCGGGGTCGAGGTTGCCGGTGGGCTCGTCGGCCAGAAGCAGCGGCGGGCTCGTCACCATGGCCCGCGCGATGGCCACCCGCTGCTGCTCCCCCAGGCTCAACTCGATGGGGAAGGCCTTGCGCTTGTGGGCCAGCCCGACTTGCCGCAGCACCAGCAGGGCCCGCTGCTCCATGTTGCCGCGGTTGCCGGTGGCGCGGAGGGCGAACACCAGGTTCTCGAGGGCCGACAGGTGTCCGAGCAGGCGGTGGTCCTGGAAGACCATGCCGATGCTTCGGCGCAGGTGGGGAAGACGGCTCTCCCGCAGGCGCGTGACGTCCTGGCCGTCGACGTAGACGTGCCCCTCGGTGGGCGCGATGCGACGGAGCAGCAGCGCCAGCAGCGTCGACTTGCCGGCGCCGGAGTGCCCCGTGATGTAGGCGAACTCCCCCTTGCGAACCTGGAAATCCACGTCCCAGAGGGCGTGAGTGTGCGTCCGTGGGTAGGTCTTGGTGACGTGGTGGAACTGGATCATGGGTCCTCGACCGGGCCTCTCCCGTCACTGTACACAAGGCGCGCCGCGGCGTGCACGCTAGGGGTAGCTAGCGAGCGCGGCGTGCAGCGCCCCGAAGGCGCGCTCGTCGTCGAGATCGGTGAGCACCTCGGTGTTGGGCGCCGCGCCTCGGCCGCCGTCGCGCCGATCGACGACCGTCATGCCGCGCGTCAGGTTCCCCCCCAGCTCGACCTCGACGTGGCGCTCCTCGGACGCGAACAACTCGCGATGCGTTACGGCCAGCACCGCGCACGGGTCGTGGAGGGGGACGCCCACCTCCGGCCCGAAGCTGCGGGCGTAGGCGGCGCCGTAGGCCTCCAGGAGCTCGGCGGCGAACGTGGCGGGGCGGTTGCCGAGCGCGCGGATGGCCGCTACCCGGGAGGGGTTCATGCGAAAGCGGTGCGTGAGGTCGAGCCCCGCCATCACCAGTCGCGCTCCCGAGGTGAACACCACCGCGGCGGCCTCGGGGTCGGCCACGATGTTGAACTCACCGGTGGGAGTCACGTTGCCGGGCCCGTAGCTGCCGCCCATCAGGCTGATGCCCCGCAGCCGCCGGGCCAGCCCGGGCTCCTCGCGCAGCGCGAGCGCCACGTTGGTCAGCGGGCCGGTGGCCACCAGCCACAGGTCGTCGCGCGCCTCGGCGCTCTCCAGCAGGAAGCGTACCGCCGTGCCGGGCGCCGCGCTACGCGTCAGGGGCGGCAACTCCGGGCCATCGAGGCCGCTCTCCCCGTGGATGAAGGCGGCGTGGCGGGGCTCGGCCACCAGCGGTCGCGTCGCGCCGGCGTACACCGGCACCTCGAGCCCCGCCAGTTGCGTCACTGCCAGAGCGTTGCGGAGCGTCTTGTCGAGTGGCGCGTTGCCGCTGACCACACTGACGCCGACCAGCTCGGTGGTGGCGCCCGCCAGCAGGATCGCCAGCGCGTCGTCATGCCCGGGATCGCAGTCGAGCAGCACGGCCGGCCTCGCGGGCGTGAGCGCTTCCTCGCTCACGCCTTCGCGCCGGCCCCTGCACGTTCCGAGCCCTTGCGCTCGTCCGGACGCAAGGGCAGGGGTGCGCCCCCGCGGACTCGCGCGGTCACGCCTTGGTGCCCTTGCGCTCGTCCATCCCCCGCTCGAGGTCCTCCTCGTCGGGCATGACCAGCGCCGCCACCACTACGTCGCCCGCGCCCATGCGCATGATGGTGACGCCCTGCGACGAGCGGCCGTAGCTACTGACCTGCTCGACCTTGGTGCGGATCAAGATGCCCCCCTGCGACAGCACGAACAGCTCCTCCTCGCCCAGCACGTGGCTGAGGCTGACGAGGGCGCCGGTGCGATCCGTGAGCTTGTGGGTGATGACGCCCTGGCCGCCGCGCCCCTGCAGGGGGTATTCCGAGAGGCCGGTACGCTTGCCGAAGCCGCGCTCCGTGACGCTGAGCAGCTCCGCGGTCTCCTTGTCGGCATCGGAGATGGCGGCCAGGCTCACGACCCGGTCCTTCGGGCGCAGCCGGATGCCGATGACGCCCTGTGTCGCGCGGCCGGTCTCTCGCACGTCGTCCTCGGTGAAGCGGATCGACTGCCCGCCGCGCGTGCCGAGCACGATGTCGGCGTGCCCGTCGGTGATGCGCACGGCGACCAGCGCGTCGCCGTCGACCAGGTTCACCGCGATCAGGCCGGAGCTGTTGATATTGCCGTACTCGCGGATGGCGGTGCGCTTGATGAGTCCCTGCCGGGTAGCGAAGACGAAGTAGCCGGCGATGTCGAACGCCTTGAGCGCCAGCACCGTCTGCACCACCTCGCCCTCCTCCAGCGGCAGGATGTTGCGGATGTGGTTGCCGCGCGCACCGCGCTCGGCCTCGGGGAGGTCGTAGATCTTCTCCCGGTAGACGCGCCCGCGGTCGGTGAAGAACAGCAGGTAGTCGTGGGTGGAGCCCACCAGCAGGAGCGAGTTGACGTCGTCCTCCTTGGCGCGCTGCGCGGACACGCCGCGGCCGCCGCGCGCCTGCGCCCGGTAGCTGGTGATGGGGGTGCGCTTGATGTACCCGCCCCGCGTCAGGGTGACGACGACGTTCTCCTCGGCGATCAGGTCCTCCTTGGAGATGTCGTCGGAGAGATCGGCGATGGCGGTGCGGCGCACGTCGCCGAAGCGCCCCTTGACGTCGAGGAGCTCGCCGCGGATGACGCGCCAGAGTTCCTCCTCCTCCGCGAGGATCAGCTCCAGGCGAGCGATGTCCTCGAGCAGGTCGCGGTACTCCTCCTGGATGCGGTCGCGCTCGAGCCCGGTCAAGCGCTGCAGGCGCATGTCGAGCACGGCTTGCGCCTGGGGCTCGCTGAGCCCGAACTCGCGCATCAGGCCCGCGCGCGCCTCCGGCCCGTCCTTCGACGCCCGGATCAGCGCGATCACGGCGTCGAGGTTGTCGAGCGCGATGAGGTAGCCCTCGAGGATGTGGGCGCGTTCCCGCGCCTTGCGCAATTCGAACTCGCTGCGACGGCGCACCACGCCGGCACGGTGCTGGAGGTAGAGCCGCAGCATCTCGCGCAGCGGCAACAGTCGCGGCGAGCCTTCGACGATGACCACGTTGTTGACCGCGAAGGTGCTCTGGAGCTGGGTGAACTTGTAGAGCTGGTTGAGCACCAGCTCCGGCACCGAACCGCGCTTGAGCTCGAACACGATGCGCATGCCCTGGCGGTCGGACTCGTCGCGGAGCTGCGCGATGTCCTCGATCTTCTTGGAGCGCACCAGGCTCGCCACGGTCTGGATGAGCGAGGTCTTGTTGACCTGGTACGGGATCTCCGTCACCACGATGGAGTGCCGGTTGCCGCGCTCCTCGATGCGCGCGCGCCCGCGCACCCGGATGCTGCCGCGGCCCGTCTCCAGCGCCTGGCGGATGCCGTCACGCCCCATGATGCCGCCGGTGGGGAAGTCGGGCCCCTTGACGTGCTGCATCAGCTCCTCGCTGGCGACCGCCGGGTCGTCGATCATGGCGATCAGGCCGTCGACGATCTCGCCGAGGTTGTGCGGAGCCAGGTTGGTCGCCATGCCGACGGCGATGCCCGAGGCGCCGTTGATCAGCAGGTTGGGCACGGCGGCGGGGAGGACGTTGGGCTCCTCGGTGGTGCCGTCGTAGTTCTCCCGGAAGTCCACCGTCTCCTTGTCGATGTCGGCCAGCATGGCCTCGGCGATCTGGGTGAGGCGGGCCTCGGTGTACCGGTAGGCGGCCGCCGGGTCGCCGTCGATGGAGCCGAAGTTGCCCTGGCCGTGGACCAGGGGATAGCGCAGGTTCCAGGGCTGCGCCATGCGCACCATGGCGTCGTAGACCGCCATGTCGCCGTGAGGGTGGTACTTGCCGATGACCTCGCCGACGACGCCCGCGCTCTTGGAGTGCTTCCGGTCCGAGGAGAGCCCCATGCGCTGCATGGCGTAGAGGATGCGCCTTTGCACCGGCTTCAATCCGTCGCGCACTTCCGGGAGGGCCCGGTCGACGATGACGGACATGGCGTAGTTGATGAAACTCGTCTTGATCTCGTCCGTGATCTGGACCGGAACGACCTGGCCTTCGTTCAAGGGTTGCCTCCTCGTGGACGCGGCCGTACGCCAGGAACCGCTCCAGAAACCGGCTCAGGGGCGGCGTCAACCGGCATCGGGCCAACGCACGACTCTACCATCCGGCGCGCCCCCTGCGCAAACCGCACGTAGGGGCTCGAGCGCCGTCCAGCGCGGCATTCGAGGCTCCGTTGTCGCGTCAGGCCAGGCGCCCGCGTCGTGGTGTCGCCCGGAGCGCGCGCCGGTGCGCGGGCCGTCAGTTCGAGGATGGCGCTTGCAGGGCGATGAAGCGTCCCAGGATGCCGAGCACGCGCAGATCGGGGCCCGCCATGGGCACGGTGTAGACGCTCGCCACCAGGTAGTTCTGGCGCCGTGCCTGGGCCTCGAGTGCGGCCTCGATGGCGTTCTGGGTGAGGCCCCCGAGCAGCTTGCCGATGGGGTCCGAGGCGCTGACCACCTGGTTGTTCAGGCGATCGGCATACGCCGCTGCGAACGCCTTCTTGTCGGGATTGCTCATCGCCAGCGCCACCACGATCAGCACGGCGAGCCCGGCGACCAGGGCCCAGGGACGTCGATTCATGAGCCAAGCATACCGGTGGCGCGGGGTCCGGGTACGCCAGGAGGCCGTGGTAGCGTTCGGGTCATGATCGATCGCTATTCCACGCCCGAGATGCGCCGCCTGTGGGGCGGCGCCGCCCGGTACCGAGCGTGGCTGCGAGTCGAGCTCGCGGCGACCGAGGCCTGGGAGGCGCTGGGCGCGGTGCCGGCCGGCACCGCGCAGGCCATCGACCGGGCCCTGACCGAGCACCCTCTCGATGACGCCTTCGCCGACCGGGTCGAGGAGATCGAGGCGGTCACGCGACACGACATCGTGGCGTTCACCCGCGCGGTCGCCGAACGCGTGGGGGATCCGGCGCGCTTCCTGCACCAGGGCCTCACCAGCACCGATGTGGTCGACACTGCCCAGAACCTGTTGTTGCGCGAGGCGCTGGACATCGTGCTGGCCGACGTCTCGGCGCTGTCCGAGGCGCTCCGCGAGAAGGCCGTGCGCTACAAGCACACTCCCAGCGTGGGACGCACGCACGGCATCCACGCCGAGCCCATGACGTTCGGCTTGAAGTTCCTGAACTTCCTGGCCGCGCTGCAGCGTGACGAGGCGCGCCTGCGGCGGGCGCAGGAGGCCATCTCGGTGGCCATGCTGTCGGGCTCGGTGGGTACCTACGCCCACGTGCCCCCCGAGGTCGAGGCGCGCGTTGCCGAGCGGCTGGGGCTCGCCGTCGATCCCATCACCAACCAGACCGTGGCCCGCGACCGTCATGCCGAGCTGATGAGCGCGCTGGCGATCCTGGGCACCACCGTGGAGCGCGTCGCCCTGGAGATCCGGCACCTGCAGCGCAGCGAGGTGCGCGAGGCCCAGGAGGGCTTCGGCAAGGGGCAGACCGGCAGCTCGAGCATGCCGCACAAGAAGAACCCCATCGCCAGCGAGAACCTCACCGGGGTGGCGCGCCTGTTGCGTGCGAACCTGCAGGCCGCGCTGGAGAACGTGGCGCTGTGGCACGAGCGCGACATCAGCCACAGCGCCGTCGAGCGCGTCATCCTGCCCGACTCCACCACGCTCGCCAGCTACGCCTTGCGCCGGCTCACCGGCGTGCTGCACAACCTCGTGGTGAACGAGGACCGCCTGGAGGCCAACCTGGAGCTGCTGCACGGCCTGGTGTACTCGCAACGGGTGCTCCACCTGCTGATCGACAAGGGGATGCGTCGCGAGGCCGCCTACGAGGTGGTGCAGCGCAACAGCCTGCGAAGCTGGGACGAGGGCACGCACCTCCGGTCGCTGCTCGCCGACGATCCGGACAACCGCCTCGACGCAGGCGAGCTCGACGAGGCCTTCGATCCCGGCTGGTACCTGAGGCACATCGACGCCATCTACCTGCGCTTCGGCCTGTAGCGCCCCTTCGGGGCGCAGAGCGACTGCCTGCAGCCCGTTCGGCGGCCCCTGCCGACCTGCTATCATCCGGGCGTGACCGCTCCCGTCAAAGGCGCGATGCGCTACGAAGGCAAGGCCAAGAAGGTGTTCGACACCCAGGACGAACGCCTGTTCATCGTCGAGTACAAGGACGATGCTACGGCGTTCAATGCGCTCAAGCGCGGCACCATCTCCGGCAAGGGGGTGGTGAACAACGCCGTGTCAGGCGTGCTGTTCGAGCTCCTGGCGGAGCACGGGGTACCGACCCACTACGTGTCCCGCCTCTCGGAGCGCGAGCAGCTCGTCAAGGCCGTCGAGATCATCCCCATCGAGGTGATCGTGCGCAACCGCGCGGCCGGCTCCTTCGCCAAACGCTACGGCGTCGAGGAGGGACTCGACCTCGACCCGATCGTCATCGAGTGGTGCTACAAGAACGACGAGCTGGGCGATCCGCCCCTCAACGACGCCACCGCCGTGGCGCTGGAGCTCGCCACCCCCGAGGACCTGGAAGCGCTGTTCGAGATGGCGTCGACGGTGAACGACGCACTCGTCCCCTACTTCGAGGAGCGCGGGCTCGAGCTGGTGGACTTCAAGCTCGAGTTCGGACGCACCGCCGAGGGGGAGCTGATCCTCGCCGACGAGATCAGCCCGGACACCTGCCGCCTGTGGGACCTCGCGAGCGGTGAGAAGCTCGACAAGGATCGCTTCCGCCGCGATCTCGGCGCCGTCGAGGAAGCCTACCAGGAGGTCTTCCACCGCGTGGTGGAGGGCGGCGAACCGCGGCCGATCGTCCCCGAAGGATCCGGCGAGTAAGCGTGCCCGCCTACCATGCCATCGTGGACGTGCTGCTCAAGCGCTCCATCCTCGATCCCCAGGGCAGGGCGGTGGAGGCGACGCTGCGCCGCCTGGGCAACGAGAACGTCTCGGCCGTGCGCGTCGGCAAGCGCATCGAACTGGTGCTCGAGGGCGAGCGCGGCGAGGTGGAGCGGCAGCTCCGTGAGATCGCCGAGAAGGTCCTGTCCAACCCGGTGATGGAGGACGTCGAGGTCACGCTCGAGGAGGCGTGAGGCCGGTGGTCCCCGAGACCGGCACGCTCCGTACCCGCGACGGCCTCGAGCTGGCGCTCTTCCGCTGGCGCGTCGAGGCGCCCCGCGCCACCTGCCTGCTGGTGCACGGGTACGCCGAGCATGTGGGCCGCCACCTGGCGCTCGCCGCCGCCCTGGCCGAGCAAGGCATCGAGCCCTGGGCCATCGACCTGCGTGGGCACGGTCGCAGCCCGGGCCGGCGTGCCGACGTGCGCCTCTTCGCCGACTACATCGAGGACGTGCTGCGGCTCAGCGAGCGCGTTCGTGCCGAGCACCCCGACCTTCCGCGGCTGGTGCTCGGTCACAGCATGGGGGGTACCATCGCGCTGCGTTTCGCGCTGGAACACCCCGACCGGGTGAGCCTGCTGGTCCTGAGCGCCCCCTTCCTGCGACCCACCGTCCCGCCGCCGGCCTGGATGTCCGGATTGGCCGCGGGGTTGGCGCGCCTGGCGCCGCAACTCCCCGTGCAGCGCCTCGACCCGGCCGTGCTCTCGCGCGATCCCGAAGAAGTGGAGTCGTACCGTAGCGATCCCCTGGTCTACACGGGCTGGCTGAAGGCCCGCATGGGGCACGAGCTCGTCCGCTCCGGCCCGCCGCTGCTGGAGCGCGCGCCCGCGCTGCAGGTTCCGACGCTGATCGTGCACGGCGCGGCCGACGGGCTCGCCGATCCCGCGGCCAGCCGCGAGCTGGCGTCGATGATCGGGTCCGAGGACGTGACGCTGCGGTCCTACCCCGGGGGCTACCACGAGCTGTTCAACGATCTCGATCGTGGCGCCGTGCGGGGCGACCTCCTGGCTTGGCTGAACGAGCGCCTGGCCGCGCTCGGCGACGAGACGCGAGCCTGAAGCGCGGAGCGAACGGCCCGGGGCGCGCCCCTCTCAGCCGGCCAGCACCCGGTACACCAGGAACTTGAGGTAACGCCCCTCCGGGAAGCTGGCGGGCACCGGGTGGTCGAGCGGCTGGCCGCGCTCGGCCACGAGCTGCGCGCGAACGCCGGCGGCTCGTGCCGCCTCGGCCACCAGCCGCTGGAACGCCTCGGGTGAGATCTGCGAGGTGCACGAGGAGGTCGCCAGGAAGCCGCCCGGTTCGACGGCGCGGAACGCCGCACGGTTCAGCTTGAGGTAGGCGCGCTGCGCGCGCCGACGCTGCTCGGCGTTGCGTGCCAGCGCCGGAGGGTCGAGCACCACCAGGTCGTAGCGATCGCCGCGTTGGTTGGCCCCGGGCAGGAAGGTGAAGACATCGGCGGCGACCGCGCGGTGGCGGTCGGCCGGCAATCCGTTGCGTTCGATGGTGCGCGTTGCCTCCTGCACGGCCCCTTCGGCCACGTCCACGCTGACGGCCAGCTCCGCGCCGCCCGCCAACGCGTAGACGCTGAACGCACCGGTGTAGCTGAACAGGTTGAGCACCCTGCGACCGGCCGCAAGCTCCCGCACCAGCACGCGGTTGTCGCGCTGATCCAGGAACAGGCCCGTCTTCTGGCCACGGCGGAGGTCGGCGTGGAAGCGCAGGCCGTTCTCGAGAACGCTCTCCTCGGGCGGCGGGACCTCACCCCACAGCGGCTCGAGGTCCTCGCCCACGCGGCGCACCACGCCCTTCAGGCCGAGAGCGCTGCCGAGATGGCGCGCCACGCCCGGCAGCAAGTCCGTGACGCTGGCCGCGTATCCCTTGACGACCGCGAAGCGGCCGTAGCGATCGGCCACGATCGCCGGCAGGAAGTCCCCCTCCCCGTACAGCAGGCGGTAGGCGTTGGTATCGCCGCGTTCCGTGAGCCGATGGCGCAGCTCCAGGGCCTCCAGGACGCGGCGTTTGAGCAGGGCGTCGTCGGGCGCGGCGTCGCGGCTGAAGAGCCGTACCGCGATCGCGCCGTGGCCGTCGTACAGGCCGTGTGCCACGGCGCGGCCCGCCTCCAGGCGTACCCACTCCCCGGTCGTCAGGCGGTGCCTGGGAAGGTGGTTCCGGTAGATCCAGGGGTGGCCCGACACCAGGGCCGATTCCAGCGAGGGCCCCAGGTTGATGGTCGTCAACGTCATGGCGCGACTCTATCGCGCAGGGCCTGCGGGCGGGGTGCTGCGTTGACCGCCCTCACCACCCGCCGAGCTCCTTGGCGCGCGCCAGCACCGCGTCGAACATGGCGGGGGTGAGCCGGCCGGTGTTGGTGTTCTGGAAGCTCACGTGATAGGCGTCCAACAGCGGCAGCCCGCCCTCGAGGTGGTGCTCGGCGCCGTGGGCGAAGGGGTGGTGCGCCTTGACGATGGACGCGCCCGCGGCGCGTAGCAGATCGAGGTAGCTGTCATGCGCGATCCGCCCCAGCGCTACCACCGCGCGAAGGTGCGGCAGGTGCGCCAGGTCGTGCTGCAACCAGCGGCGGCAGTTCGCTAGCTCGTCGCGGCGAGGTTTGTTGCCCGGCGGCACGCAGCGTAGCGCGGCGGTGATCCACATCCCGCTCAGCGTCATGCCGTCGTCGGCCTCGCTCCCCTCGTCCCTCGAGGCGAGCCCCGCCCGGTGCAGCGCGGGGAAGAGGAAGGCGCCGCTGGCGTCGCCGGTGAACATGCGGCCGGTCCTGTTCGAGCCGTGAGCGCCCGGCGCCAGCCCCAACAGCAGGAGCGTGGCATCGGGGTCGCCGAAGCCCGGCACGGGCCGGGCCCAGTAGGTCCGGTCGAGGTAGGCGCGGCGCTTGACGCGACCGACCTCCTCCCGCCAGTCGGCCAGGCGTGGGCATGAGCGGCATCGCTCGAGCTCGGCCGGGTAGAAGTGGGCCGGCGGCCCACCCGGCACGCGGCGGCTCAGGCGCCGCCTCCGGATGCCACGCGCGCGGCGATGCGGTCCAGCCCCTCGTCGACGATGGCGCGGCTGGTGGCGAAGTTGAGGCGCGCGAACCCCTCGCCGCCCTTGCCGAAGGAGTGCCCGCTGTTGAGTCCGACACCGGCCTCCTCGCGCAGCACGCCTGCCGGATCGTCGCCCAGGCCCGTGGCCCTGAAATCGAGCCACGCCAGGTAGGTGCCCTCCGGGGCGTGCATGTGAACGCCGGGGAGGTCGGCGGCAACGCGGCGGGCCACGTGATCGCGGTTGGCCCGCAGGTACGCCAGGGTGGTGTCGAACCAGGCGTCCCCGCTGTTGTACGCCCCGAGGGCGGCGGCCTGCCCCAGCACGTTGGGACCCGGCGCCACGCCGCGCGCGTGGTGGGCGATGCGCTCCAGCATGGCGGGGTTGTCGCTGAAGGCGAAGCTGATCTTGAGGCCGGGGATGTTGAAGGCCTTGGTCGGCCCGTAGAGCGTGAGGGTGCGCCGGGCGATCTCGGGTCCGAGGCCCGCGATCGGGCGGTGCGTTCCCGTGAACGCGAGGTCGGCGTGCAGCTCGTCGGAGATCACCCACAGGTTGTGCCTCAAGGCGAGCTCGGCGAGGCGCTCCAGCTCCTCGGGCCGGAACATGCGGCCTACCGGATTGTGCGGGTTGCACAGCATCAGCAAGCGCGTGGCAGGTGTGACGGCGGCCTCCAGGGCGTCGAAGTCGATGGCGTAGCCATCCGCCCCGTCGATCATCGGTACTTCCACCGGGACTCGACCGGTGTTCTCCAGTGCGGCGCGGAACGGGGGGTAGAGGGGGGTCAGCAGCAGCGCCTCGTCGCCCGGCCCGGCGAAGGCCAGCGAGGCGAGGTAGAGGCCCTGCACGGTGCTCCCGAGCAACCGGACGCCGTCGGCCTCCGGCCGCATGCCGTAGCGCTCGTCGAAGCGGTCCCGCATCGCCTCGACGAGGCCGGGCAGGCCCTGCGCGAGACCGTAGCCGACGTTATCGACGGCCTGGGCGGCGATCGCGTCCCTGACGGCGTCGGCAATCGGGAAGTCCATCTCCGCGACCCACAGTGGCAGGACGTCGGGCCCGAAGCGCGTCCACTTGGCGTTGGCACGTTGCCGGAGCGTTTCCAGCGAGAGGGTGTCGTAGGGGTGTGCGGCCATGAGGGCGAGTCTACCAGGGCCCAGGTCGGCGCCGAAGGCGCTGCCGGGAAGTCCTGCGCGGGCTTCGGGACGCGGGTACACTCGACGGCATGCAGGTCTCGCTCGACCTTCCCCCATGGGCGAAACGCTTCGCCTCCGACCTCACCGACATGGACCGCTCCCCGCGACCGGTCGATCCGGAGCGCTCCTCGGCGCTCACCTTCGAGCTGCCCGACGACGTCTACTTCGAGTACGGCTTCCTCGACGCCGAAGGAAGGTTGCGCGCCGATCCGGCGAACACCCGCCGCGCCGAGAATCCCTGGTACCGGGAGCTCAGCGCGCTGACCGGCCCGGCCTATCGCCCCGACGCCCTGGCGGATCCGCCCGAGCCGGCCGAGCCGGTGGCGGTGGATCGGCTGCGCGTGGCAAGCGAGGAGCTCCACCAGCAGCGCCGCGTGATCGTCGCGACCCCCGCCGGCTTCGAGGAGGCGGCGCTCCCGTGGCTGCTGGTGCAGGACGGGGTGGCCTTCTACCGGCTGGCGCGGCTGGCCGACGTCCTGGCCGCACTGGTGGCCGGCGGTGAGGCGCGCCCCGCGCGGGTCGCGTTCGTGGAACCGGTGGAGCGCTCACGCGAGTACGCCTTCCACCCGGGCTACCGTCGCTTCGTCGAGCGCGAGCTGCTCGGCGAGCTGAAGCACCGTTATCCGTCCACCGAGGAGCTCGTGGCCCTGGGCGCCAGCCTCGGAGGCCTGTTCAGCGCCACGCTGGCGCTCGAGCGTCCCGACCTGGTGAGCGGCGTGGTGACCTTCTCCGGCGCGTTCCTCGGGCATCCCGACGACCGGGATTTCTACCGCAGCGAGCGCTCGTGGGTGGCGCGGACGATCGAGGAAGGCGGGGCCGGCAGGCTGCGCTGGTACGCCGCCTGCGGAACGCTGGAATGGCTCACCGACGTGAACCGACGCACAGCCCGGGCGCTGGACGCGCATGACGTCGAGCACGCCTATGTCGAGCGCAGCGCAGGGCACAACTGGACGAACTGGCGTGACGCCCTGGCCGATGCCCTGCGCTTCGCCCTGCGACCCTGACACAGACCCGGCTGGGAGGTGCCCGGCGTTAGCATGGCCCCGTCAGGCGGCCCGTGCCGTCAACTTGGAGGAACCATGGAGTACCGCATCGAGAAGGACACGCTGGGCGAGGTTCGCGTTGCCGCCGACCGCTACTGGGGTGCGCAGACGCAGCGCTCCCTGGAGAACTTCAGGATCGGGGGGCAACGCATGCCTTCCGAGGTCATCGCCGCCTTCGCGGTGCTGAAGAAGGCGGCGGCGATCACCAATGCGGAGCTCACCGACTTCCCCGAGGACAAGGCCGACATCATCGCTCGCGTCTGCGACGAGATCCTGGCGGGTGAGCTCGACGACCACTTCCCGCTGGTGGTGTGGCAGACCGGGTCCGGCACGCAGTCGAACATGAACGTCAACGAGGTGGTCTCCAACCGGGCGATCCGTTTGCTGGGCGGCGAGCTCGGCAGCAAGACCCCCATCCATCCGAACGACGACGTCAACAAGTCGCAGTCCTCCAACGACACCTTCCCGACCGCCATGCACGTGGCGGCCTACGTGGCGCTGGTCGAGCACACCCTGCCGCAGTTGCACCGGCTCCAACAGGCGCTGGACGCCAAGTCGCGGGAGTTCATGGACATCGTCAAGATCGGGCGCACCCACCTGATGGACGCGACGCCGCTGACGCTGGGGCAGGAGTTCAGCGGTTACGCGGCGCAGGTCAAGAAGGGGATCGAGACCGTCGAGCATAGCCTCGAGCACCTTCGCGAGCTCGCCCTCGGCGGCACGGCGGTGGGCACCGGGCTGAACACCCCTCCCGGGTTCGCCGTGCGGGTGGCGCAGGTGATCGCCGAGCTGACCGGCCACCCCTTCGTCAGCGCGGAGAACAAATTCGAGAGCCTCAGCGCGCACGATGCCATCGTCGAGGCGTCGGGGGCCCTCAAGCGGGTAGCGGTGAGCCTGCTGGCCGTGGCCAACAACGTGCGGCTTCTGGCGTCGGGCCCGCGTTGCGGCATCGGCGAGATCAGCCTGCCCGCCAACGAGCCGGGCTCGTCGATCATGCCGGGCAAGGTGAACCCCACCCAGGCCGAAGCCATGACCATGGTCTGCGCGCAGGTCATCGGCAACGACAGCGCCGTGAGCGTGGCCGGGACCCACGGCCAGTTCCAGCTCAATGTGTTCAAGCCCGTGATGATCTTCAACTTGCTGATGAGCGCGCGCTTGCTGGGCGACGCCAGCGCCTCCTTCACCGACAACTGCGTGGTCGGCATCACGCCCAACAGGGAGCGCATCCGCGAGCACCTCGACAACTCCCTGATGCTGGTGACTGCGCTGAACACCAGGATCGGTTACTACAAGGCGGCCGAGATCGCGCAGACCGCGCACCGCGACGGGCTGACCCTGAAGCAGGCTGCGCTGCGGCTCGGCTACCTGACCGAAGAGGAGTTCGACGAGGCGGTCGTACCCGAACGGATGGTCGGGGAACGGCCCGGATGAGGCCGGCTCGTCGTTCCCGCGCAACACGCGCGGGAACGACGAGATTCAGTTCTTGCGGTTGTCGATGACCTCGGCGTCCTGCGGGAGGTAGCCGACCTTCTTCGGATCGAGGCCCTGGTCGAGCTTCAGGTTCTTGACGTTGAGGTCGGCCACGACCCGGTCGCCCTTCTGGAGGAAGACGAGCCGGCGGGGGAGCCAGTCGCTGGAGGGCACCGTGGCCTCGACGTTGAGGATGGTGGCCTTGGGATCCTTGTTGGTGAAGTCGAGCACGTAGGTCTTCGTGCCGCCGTCGGCCGCCACGTTCTTGATGGTGGCGTCGTAACCGGCGAAGATCTTGCCCAGGTCGAAAGAGATCTGCGGCGCGCTCTGGCCGTTCGGGCCCGCCGGCAACAGGCCTCCCAGCGCATCGGGGTCGTTGGCGTCGAAGAGCGTGATCTGGTTGGTCAGGAAGGTGTAGTTCTTGACCACGTTGCCGTCGAGGACGATCTGGTTGTCGGCCAGGGCGTCGGGCTGGTTGATGTAGGCGCTGGCCAGGTGCTGCGGGGGGATCGCCTGGATGTCGACGTCGAGCGGGATCACCGTTCCGTCGGAGTCCACCAGCTTGCCCGTGACGGTGAAGGTAGCGTCCTGAATGGCGTTCGCCGCGTTCGTGATGTTGTCGAGCACGGTGGTGACGTCCGGTTGCTGCGCGCTCGCCGTCGCTGCGACCAGGAGAGCGGCGAAGACGGCCAGCGGGCGGAGGAGGGGTCGTGGCATGCTCATCTCCTGGAGTATCGAAGTGCGTCGGCCTAGAACCGTGAGAAGGGGGAGGCCGCGGCCCGCCGGAAGCGTTGCCCGGGCCCGACAGGGAGGACCGGCGAAGGCGCGGACCGCGTCCCAGAGCGCCGCGCCGCGGTGCGCCTGCAGCCCATGGTACATGAAGGAACCTCCATGAAGAGCGGTTTAAGCCCGTCATCACGTGCTTCGAAGGGCGCGTGCTAGCCTCACGATTAGGAAAGGAGGCCGGCCATGAGGAAACTCCTGATCGTGCTCGCATTCGCTCTCCCGCTGGCCTTTGCCCAGAAGATCGTCATCAGTCCCGAGGCGATCGTCGTCAACCCCAACCCGGCTCCCAACTTCAACGTGGACGTGTCGCTCGACAAGGGTGGTTCGCGTCCCGTCTACCAGCTGGGCGAGAACGTCCGGATCTCGGTGCGCGTGAGCCAGACCGGCCTACGTCTACCTCTTCAGCGTCAAGCCCGACGGCGAGATCACCCAGATCCTCCCCAACCGGTACGACCAGCAGGGGCAGAACAACCGCCTGAGCGCCGGAGAGACCCGCAGCTTCCCTCCTGCGAACGCGCGTTACAGCTTCAGCATCGCTCCGCCTCGCGGGCTCTCGAAGGTCATCGCGGTGGCCAGCAAGCAGCAGCTCGACACCCGCGACATCGCGCAGTTCAAGTCGGGTGACAACTTCGCCAGCGGCAGCGGCGGCCAGGACGGCTTCGTCCACGGCTTCGCCATCGTCGTCAAGCCGGTCCCGCAGCAGGACTGGGTGACCAGCACCGCGCTGTATTACGTTGGCAACCAGCCTCAGCAGCCCGCCTTCGGGAACCTGCGCATCGACTCCAGCCCGCAGCAGGCGCAGGCGTACGTCGACGGCAACTTCGTCGGGACCACGCCGACGAACTTCGGCACCCGCCCCGGACGGCACGACGTCAAGGTCACCAAGGACGGTTACGAGACGTTCCAGACCCGTGTCGATCTGCGCCCGGGCGAGACGCAATCGGTCAGGGCGCAGCTCCAGCCCATCCGCCGGACCGGATCGGTGTCGTTCGACAGCAACCCGCGCGGGGCGAACGTCTACCTCGACGGCAACCATGTCGGCTCCACGCCCATCGGGCGCATGAACGTCGACGCGGGCAACCACACCGCGCGCTTCAGCCTGCCCGGCTATCAGGACGCGAGCGTCAGCTTCAATCTGGCGAGCGGCGAAGAGCGGCAGGTGTCCACGAGCCTGCAGCGCGCTTCCGGCACGTTGATCATCCAGGCCAACGTGGGTGGTGCCACGGCCTTCATCGACGGCCGGCAGGTCGGGACGATCCCGAGCGGCAGCGGCAGGCTTTCGGTGCCGGATCTGGATCCCGGACAGCACGAGCTCACGCTGGTGGCTCCCGGTTTCCGGACCTACGTCAGCAACTTCTTCATCCAGTCAGGGGAGACGGCGCGGCTCTCGGCTAGCCAGGCACACCTCTGAGCGGGGTGGCCGCCGCCGACCTTGCAGAGCCCGCACGTTTCGCGCGTCGGCTGGGCGGGACCGGACCGGTCCCGCCCAGCCGACGCTTCGTGGTCGTCGGACGCGCTCTGGTGCGCGCTACAATCGACGCATGAGGGCGTCCAGGAATGCCACCACGGCCGTGGTCCTTGCGGGCGGCGAGCGCGGCGATCGCATGGCCGCCGACGCCGGCGTCGAAGCCAAGGCGCTGGTGCCGCTGGCCGGCAAGCCGATGGGCGCCTACGTGCTGGAGGCGCTGCGCGGCTGCGACGCGGTGGGCCGCATCGTGTACGTCGGGCCCGTCAACGTCCGGCTGCGAGGCCTCTACGACGTGTCGGTGCCCGCGGGGAGGCGTCTGGTCGACTCGCTGGCGTTCGGTGTGGGGGCCGCGCTGGCGCAGGCGCCCGAGGCGCGCTTGCTGGTGCTCACCGCCGACATCCCCTGGGTGACCTCGGACGGCCTGGCCGCCTTCATCGACGCCGTGCCCGACGCCGACCTGGTCTATCCGGCCGTGACCGAAGCCGCGTCGAGCGCGCAGTTCCCGCACCACCGGCGCACCTACGCCCGCCTTCGGGAGGGCCGGTTGACGGGCGGGAACGCCGTGCTGATGGCTCCTGCGGCCGCGCCGAAGCTGCTGCCGCTGATCGACGCCGCCTTCAAGGCCCGCAAGAACCCGCTGGCCCTTGCCGGGTTGTTCGGGGTGGACGTGCTGCTCGCGCTCCTGCTGGGGACGGCGGGCATCGGTCAGCTCGAGCGACGTCTGGAACGGATGTCCGGCATCCGTGCGCGCGCGTTGGTGACCGACGATGCCACCCTGGCAGCCGATGTCGACCGTCCGGGACATCTCCCGGGGGTGCTCGATGAGCGGCGTCCCGGCCTTCCGGGAGCGAATGCGTGAGCGCTCCGCACGGACACCGGAGGGTCGCATGAGGCGGCCGGGTCAACTGCGCAGCGCCGCCTTCTGGGGCGCGGTGACCTCGTTCGCCTTCGCGCTGCTGATCTCGTTCGTGGTGTTCCTGCTCCTGGGCCGGTCCGGCCGTCTCGGCTTCACCAGCTTCAACCCCGCCGGCCTGCTGGAGGGCGTGGCGTTCGTGGTGGCCTACAGCGGCGCGCTGGTGTACGCGCGCTCGGCGCTGCACCTTCCCAGCCCCACGCTCCTGACGTTCGGTTTGCTGGTTCCGCCGACCGCCGGCCGGGCGGCCGGGCGCGTACCGCAGGTGGACGCCGGCGAGGTCGTCCACACCCTCGCCGAGAACCGCGTCGTCATCGTCAAGCAGGGGGGCGTCCCGGTGGGTGTCACCGGCCTGCGGCGCGATAGCATCACCTCCTGGGAGGAGCTCGTCAAGGTGCCTCCGGGCGTGGCGGTCACCGAGCTGCGCAGGGTGCTGGCCCACGAACAACTGGTCGTGGTCAGCGAGCGCGAGGCCGTCCACGGGGTGATCACGCAGGAGATGTACCTGGCGGGCCTGTGGGGCAACGTCGGCTGATCTCCCGACCGCCAACGTGCGGACTGCGGACCGGGTAGCCTCGGAGACGGCTCGCCGACGGCCGCGCCCCATAGACTGCACCGTGCTCGACATCTTCGATTGCCCGGCGCTCGAGGGGATCCCGACGTGAACATCGCCGTGTTGCTCCATAGCGGGGCCGGCGGCAGCGGCGTAGCCGCCACCGAGCTGGGGCTCAGCTTCGCGCGCTCCGGCGATGCGGTGCACTTCGTGGCCGACCGCGTGCCGTTCCGCCTCACCGAACCATCGCTGCCCAACGTCTTCTTCCACCAGGTGGAGGCGATGACCTATCCGCTGTTCGACGCGCCGCTCACGACGCTGGCCGAGGCGTCGAAACTGGCCGAGGTCATCGAGGAGGTCGGCATCGACGTCATCCACGCTCACTACGCGGTCCCCCACGCCACGGCCGCCGTCCTCGCGCGCGACATGGTGCGCGCCGCCCGACGGCCCGTGGTGGTCACCACCTTGCACGGCACCGACGTGACGCTGGTGGGCCTCAACCGGGCCTACCTTCGCACCACCCAGTACAGCATCGAGCGTTCCGACGTGGTGACCGCGGTGAGCCGCTACCTGGCGGATTACACCAACCGCGAGATGGGGGTGCGTGCTCCCATCCGCGTGATCCCCAACGCGGTCGATCACGAGCGCTTCCGCCCCGCGACGGTGCCGCCAGCGAACGGCCCCGACCCGCGCCAGCGCTTCGCGCACCCGGACGAGAAGCTGCTCGTGCACATCTCCAACTTCCGTGCCGTGAAGAAGGTGGAGGACGTCATCCGCATCTTCGGGCGGGTGTCGGAGCGCCTCGGCGCGCGATTGCTGATGGTAGGGGACGGCCCCGACCGGCCCGCCGCCGTGGCGCTCGCCGACGAGCTCGGCCTGACCGGACGGGTCTCCTTCCTCGGCAGCTTCCCGCGCATCGAGGACGTGCTCGCCGTCAGCGACCTGTTCCTGCTGCCGAGCGTCAAGGAGTCGTTCGGCCTGTCGGCTCTCGAGGCGATGGCCAGCGGCGTGCCGGTGGTGGCGAGCCGCATCGGTGGGCTGCCGGAGGTGGTGGAGGACGGCGTGAGCGGGCGGCTGTTGGAGCCCGGCGACATCGATGGGATGGCCCGGGCCGCAGTGGCGTTGCTGTCCGACGAGGGCGTCCACGCCCGCTACGCAAGGGCCGCGCGCGAACGCGCGCTGCGCGACTTCTCGGAGGATTCGGTGGTGCCGCTGGTGGCGCGGGCCTACGCCGACGCGCTCGGCTCTCCGGTAGCGGCCAGCGGCAGGTAGGGCGCGGCGTCGGCCCCGAGCGCCTCGTCCTGGCGCTGCCGGGCATCGGTGAGGCGGCGCTCCGCAGCGAGGGCGATCATGGCACCGTTGTCGGTCGCCAGCGACGGCGGGGGGAAGGTGGCGCGCAGGCCGGCGCTCGCCATCGCCGCGCGCAGCCGCGCGTTGGCCGCCACGCCGCCGGCGACGACCAGCCTCTCCAGCCCGGTGTGCCGCGCTGCCCGGAGCGTGACCGAGACCAGAGCATCGACGGCGGTGCGCTCGAAGCTCGCGGCGACGTCCTCGGGCGCGAGCCCGGGTTCGCGCTCGAGCGCGATCGCCACCGCCGTCTTGAGCCCACTGAAGCTGAAGTCGAAGCCCTGCTGGTGGCGCATGGGGCGCGGCAACGTCACTGCCCGATCATCGCCGCGCTCCGCCAGCGCCGCCAGCGCCGGCCCGCCGGGGTAGCCGAGCCCGAGGAGCCGCGCCACCTTGTCGAACGCTTCCCCTGCGGCATCGTCGCGGCTTCGTCCAAGCTGCTCGATGGCGCTCCAGGCGTGCACGGCGAAGAGCGCGGTGTGACCTCCGGAGGCGATGAGGCACAGGAAGGGGGGTGCCAGGCCCGACCCCGCGACAGCGGCGGCGATGTGGCCCTCCAAGTGGTGGATCGGTACGAACGGCACGCCCAGGCCCCAGGCGAGCGCCTTGCCGTATCCCAGGCCCACCAGCAGGGCGCCGACCAGGCCCGGCCCGCGGGTGGCCGCCACCGCGTCGAGGTCGGAGAGGCCGGCGCCCGCTCGCGCCAGCGCACGTTCGACGACCGCGTCGAGGATGCCGAGGTGCTCGCGGCTGGCCTGCTCGGGCACGACGCCGCCGAAGCGAGCGTGGAGGGCGGTCTGGGACTCCACCTCGTTGACCAGTACGCGGCCGCCGTCGACCAGGCCGACGCCGGTGTCATCACAGGAGGTGTCGATCCCGAGCACGAGCGGCACGCCCCAACGCTACCACCGAGGGCACGCCCGCGCCCTGCGGGTAGACTGCGGCTCGTGAGCCTCGTGGCGCCGCACCACCATCACCGGCCGGTCGCCGTCGGCGGGCACGGGCAGCTGCTCGTCTCGGCCGCCGTGCGCGGCTTCCCGGGACCCGCACCCGGTCTCACCGAGCTCCTCGATGCCCTGCCGGACACGGGCGCTGAGCTCGCCGGGACGGTGGTGGACGCGACCGGCAGTGCCGGCGGGGGTGCACTGGGAGCGCCGCGTGCACGGCGGGTCGTGGTGGTCGAGCCCTCCTACGCCGCATGGCGGGCGGCGGCGGCTCGTTTCGAGGACGATGCCCGGGTCGAGGTGGGCGCCGGCCTCGCGTGGGATCTGGAGCCCGGCCGCTTCACGTCCGTGCTGCTGCTGCCGCCCACCGATCGCGGCAACGACCGGGTGCGCTGTGAGCTGGCGGCCGCGGGCCGGGCGTTGGGGCCTGGCGGCGTCGCCTACGCGGCCATGCACAAGGATCAGGGAGCCAAGCGCTACGAACGCGACGCGGCGGCATGGTTCGACCGGGTGAGCGTGGTGGGACGGAGCCGCGGGTGGCGGGTCGTCCGCCTCGAGGGAGCGAGGGGACCGGATGCCGCGACGGGGCTGGCGCCGGCCGGCGCCGGGGAGCCGGGCGGCGAGACGGCGCTCCCAGCAGCGTCGGGTCCCTGGCGCCGGTTCGAGGCGCTGGGCCGGGGCTGGTGGTCGCTCCCGGGCGTGCACGCCGCCCGCGCCCTCGACCCGGGGACGGCGGTGCTGCTGGAGACGCTCGAGGCGCAGGGCCGAGAGGCGCTTCGCGGGGCGGCCGTCGCCGATCTGGGATGCGGCACCGGCATCCTCGCCGACGTCGCGTTTCGTGCCGGCGCCGCTCAGGTGGCCGCCCTCGACGACGACCTCGCCGCCGTGCGGAGTGCCCGGCGCAACCTGCCGGCGGAGGCAAGCGTGCTGCACTCGGACCTGGACGCCGCGCTGGCGTCCGATGCGCGCTTCGACGCGCTGCTCGTCAACCCACCGTTCCACGTCGGCAAGCAGGTGCGCCTGGAGGTGGGCCGCGCCTTCCTGGAGACGGCGCGCGTCCGGTTGCGGCGCGGCGGGAGCGCGTGGATCGTTGCCAACCAAGCGCTGCCCTACGAGCGGGAGCTCTCTGCCTGGAAGGGTTTCGAGACGCTGCGCGTCGATGCCGGATTCAAGGTGCTGCGCGCCTGGCTGTAGCCGTGGCCCGCAGGGCTACTCCAGCTCGGGTGCGGGTCCCACCTCGTAGCCGCGGCCGGCACCCAGATCGAGCACCCTGCCACCGTCACCGGCGAAGTCCTCCAGCAGCGCGCGGCACGCTTCGACGTGCTGCTCGTCGACCACCACGCCGAGCGTGGGGCCGGCGCCCGAGAGGTAGGCGGCGAAGGCTCCCTCGGCGCGCAGGGCCGCCCGGCAGGCATCGAGACCGGGCACCAGGGGGGAGCGGTAGGGTTCGTGGAGCACGTCGAGCGACGCCACGCGCAAGAGCTCGGGGCGATCGGTCGCGACCGCGACCGCCCACATCGCGGCCCGGCCGGAGGTGCGCACGGCATCCGAACGGGCGTAGCTCGACGGCAGCACCGCGCGTGCCTTGGCCGTCGGCAGCTCGAAGTCCGGCACGCCGTAGAGCAGTCGCCAGCTCGGCGGCAGCGGCAGGCTGGCGCTGAGGAAGGCGCCGGCCCCGTCGGCCGCGGAGACCGTGAAGCCTCCGAAGATGGCGGGAGCCACGTTGTCGGGGTGGCCCTCGAGACGGGCCACCAGCCGGAAGACCTCCTCGCGCCCGAGCCGCTCTCCGAGCATGGCGTCGGCCAGGGCGGCGCCCGCCACCAGGGCGGCGGACGACGATCCCAGTCCCCGCGCGAGCGGGATCGGGTTGTCGGCGTCGAAGGCCATCCGGGGAGGCTCGAGGTCGAGTGCATGGTAGGCCGCTCGGAAGCCCTGGTGCACGAGGTTGTGGGGGGAATCGGGGACGTGGCCGTCGCCGCGGTAGGTGAAGCGGTCGCGGTCGCTCTCGGTCGCGCGGACCGTCAGGTCGAGGTCGAGGGCGATCCCCAGCGCGTCGAACCCGGGCCCGAGATTGGCACTCGTGGCGGGGACGCGCACTTGCAACATAGGCCGCAATCTAGCACGGCAACTCGCCGGCGGCGTTCGTCAGCTCCTCCACGACGTCGTCGGCCACCAACCCCAGGCCGCGCTCGGCTGCCGCCCGTTCCCCTGCGCGCCCGTGCAGGTAGACCCCCGCACAGGCCCGCTCGAAGGGGTCGCCGTGGGTGAGCAGCGCGCCCAGGAGTCCGGCCAGGACGTCGCCGGTGCCGCCCACTGCCATGCCCGGATGGCCCCTCGTGGACACCGCCTGGCGCCCGTCGGGCGCGGCCACGACCGTACTCGCCCCCTTCAACACGGTGACGGCGGCGTAGCGTTCGGCGAGGGTCGCCGCCGCGGCCAGCGGGTCGGCCAGCACCGCGCCGGTCGAGCTCGCCAGCAGCCGGGCGGCCTCGCCGACGTGCGGCGTGAGGACGGCTCGGCCGTGGGCGCGCACCGCGTCCAGCAACGCGGCGCCGGGCTCGAGTGCGCCGGCGTCGAGCACCACGGGGCCCTCCAACCGCGCCAGCAGCAGGGGCAGCCAGGGCCGCGCCGCGGGATCGAGCCCGGGCCCGACCACCGCCACCTGCGCCCGCTTAGGGTCGAGGGTCTCGAGGGCGTCGAGCGGGGATGCGTCCGCCCAGCGCAGCGGTTCGAACACCACCTCGGGCCAGCCGGCGGGCGCGCGGTCCGCCGCGGCCAGCGTCACCAGGCCGGCGCCGCCGCGGTAGGCGGCGCGGCACGCCAGCTCGGCGGCGCCCAGGTAGCGTTCGGAACCCGCCACCACCAGCACCGTGCCCGCGGTGTACTTGTGGGCGTCGGGAGGGCGCGCCGGCAGCCACCGCGCCACGCTGTCGGCGTCGAGCAGCGTCACCGGCGACGCCTGCTCGAGCACCTGCCGCGGGATGCCGATATCGACCACCACGGTGTCGCCGAACGCACTGCGCGCCGGGTAGAAGGCGCTGGCGCGCTTGGCTCCGGCGAGCTGGACGGTCAACGCGGCGTTCAGGTGCGGCCCGGGGGGCATCGTCGCGTCGGCGGACACGCCGGTCGGCACGTCGACCGCCACCACCGGGAGGGCGCTCGCCGTCACCTGTTCGACCCACCCCTGCAAGGGCCCGTGCAGGGGGCGGTCCAGGCCGCTGCCGAGCAACGCGTCGACCACCACCTCGCAGCGCTCGAGCGCTGCGGCGAGCCGCTGGGCGTCGAGCGGTGCCGCCGCGACCCCGTGGGCGACGAGCGCGCGGCGCGCGGCGGCGGCGTCCTCGCCGGAGGGCTCGGGCGCCATCTCCAGCACCTCGACGTCGCACCCGGCGCCCCGCAGGAAGCGGGCGGCAACGTAGCCGTCCCCGCCGTTGTTGCCCTTGCCGCAGAGCACCAGCACGCGGCGCGCCGCCGGGAAACGCTGGCGCATGGCTTCGGCCACGCCGCGGCCGGCGGCCTCCATCAGCAGCTGCGTCGGCATGCCGGCCTCCGCCGCAGCGGCGTCGGCGGAGCGCATCTGCGCTGCGCTGTAGAGCCTCATGGGATCAGTCTAACGCCGCCCCGGCCGTGCTCGGGAACCTCGCACCGCGCGGCTCGAGTCGTCGCCTCCGTTATCATCGCGGCATGAAGCCCCTCTACGATGGTCCTCCCGACGGGCTCCCGGAGCGGCTCGGGCGTCCCGGCGCCTATCCCTTCACGCGCGGCGTCTACCCGCAGATGTACAGCGCGGGGCGGCTGTGGACCATGCGGCAGTACGCCGGCTTCGGAACCGCCGAGGAGTCCAACCAACGCTACCGCTACCTGCTCGAGCAGGGAGTGGCCGGCCTGTCGGTGGCGTTCGACCTGCCTACGCAACTCGGCCTCGACCCGGACGATCCGCTGGCGGCGGGGGAGGTGGGCCGCGTGGGGGTGTCGATCGCCACGGTGGAGGACATGCGGCGGCTGTTCGACGGCATCCCGCTCGAGCAAGTGACGACCTCCATGACGATCAACGCCCCGGCGATGATGCTGCTCGCCCTCTACCAGCTGGTCGGCGAGGAGCAGGGGGTCGCCGGCGAACGGCTTGGCGGCACCGTGCAGAACGACATCCTCAAGGAGTACGTGGCGCGCGGCACCTACATCTACCCGGCCCAGCCCAGCATGCGGCTGGTGACCGACGTGTTCGCCTACTGCGCCGAGCACCTGCCGAACTTCAACACCATCTCCATCTCCGGCTACCACATCCGCGAGGCCGGGGCCAGCGCCGCCCAGGAGATCGCCTTCACGCTCGCCAACGCCCGGGCGTACGTGCGGGCCGCACTGGACGCCGGTTTGGAGGTGGATGCCTTCGGTCCGCGCCTGTCGTTCTTCTTCGCCTGCCACAGCCACCTGTTCGAGGAGGTGGCGAAGTTCCGGGCCGCGCGCCGCATGTGGGCGCGCATCATGCGCGAGGAGTTCGGCGCCACGGAGCCCAAGGCGCTCATGTTGCGTTTCCACACGCAGACGGGCGGCAGCACCCTGACCGCGCAGCAACCGGACAACAACGTGGTGCGGACCGCCTACCAGGCGCTGGCGGCCGTTCTCGGGGGCACGCAGAGCCTGCACACCAACGCGCTCGACGAGGCGCTGGGGTTGCCCACGACGTCGTCTGCGCGGCTGGCTCTGCGCACGCAGCAGATCCTGGCGCACGAGACGGGGGTGCCGGAGGCCATCGACCCGCTCGGCGGCAGCTACTACGTGGAGCGCCTCACCGACGCGCTCGAGGCGGAGGCTGCGGCGCTGATGCAGCGCGTCGAGGACCTGGGCGGCGCGGTGAAGGCCATCGAGGCGGGATACGTGCAGCGCGAGATCGAGGAGTCCGCCTACCGGCACCAGCGCGAGATCGAGGAGGGCGAGCGCGTGGTCGTGGGGGTCAATCGCTTCGTCGGAGAGGGCGACGAGGAGGCCGTGCCGGTGCAGCGCATCGACCCCGAGCTGCAGCAGCGGCGCGCCGCGGAGGTGCGTGCCTTCCGCGACGCGCGGGACGGCGTCGCCGCCTCCTCGGCGCTCGACGCCGTGGCGGCGGCTTCGAAGACGGATGCCAACCTGTTCCGGCCGGTGCTCGACGCCTTCCGCGCGGGCGCCACCCTCGGGGAGATCGCCGGGGTGCTGCGGCGATCGTGGGGGGAGTACCGCTGAGGCGAAGGGACGGGCGCCCGACCCAACGTCAGGCGGCCGCCTCCGCGCCGTCGTTGCCGTGCTCGACGATTCCCGCGATGGCGTCTACGGTGGCGTCGAGGTAGCTCCGGCCGTCGGGGAGCATAGCGGTGGTGGAGAGGTAGCCGTCGCGACCGGTGTGCTTCATCGGGCCGAGGCGCACGGTCGTGATCAGTCCCTTCGCCCGGGCCTGGTTCCAGGGGGAGTAGCGCAGGAGCGGCCAGCGGCCGGCGAACATCACGAATCCGGCACGCTGGATGTCGTCGCGATCGCCGTGGAGGTCGTAGAGATGCCTCACCTGCAGGACGGCAGGGTCCGACGCCATCACGCCGCCCAGCGCGATCACGTCGACGGGGGTACCCAGGATGTCGTCCAGGTGCCCCGCCGCGCCCAGCGCGATCTGCCCGCCGCCGCTGTAACCCACGAGCGTGACGCGCGTGCCGCTGGCGGGGATGTAGCCCGCTGCCAACAGCGCCTCGGTGATGAGGTCGGCGCTGCCGTGGTTGTAGATCGGCCCGTAGCGCCGGTCGGCCGATACCCCGACCTGCCACAGGTTGCGCAGATTGATGAGCATGCCGGCCATGTTGGCCAGCAAGCGACGGCTGAGCTTCATGCGCAGCGCCCAGCGCCAGAAGCGCGCGAAGGCGCGTTGCCCGGTCAGGGCGTTGTTGGTCACCGAGTAGGGGAAGACCTCGAGGATCTTGCTGCCCGGAAGGCGCCCCTGCAGTCGCTCCAAGAGGACCACTTCGCGCCGGGCGAAGGCGTGCTCGGCGACGCTGTGGATCCCCGAGAGGAAGACGATGAAGCGCCGCGGCGTCGCCGCGGTGCTTGCGGGGTGCACGGGTTGCTCCTCGGAGCGGCGCCCGTACCAGCCCGCCCACCAGCCGAGCGCCTCGAGCGGGGCCAGAGCGCCCGCCAGCAGCAGCGCCAGGAACGCCACGCCCACGAGCATCCAGACGTCGAGCAGACGCATGCTAGGCCTCGCCCTCCTCGAGCGCTTCGTCGAAGGAGATGAGGCGCCGCCCGGCGACGGCGACACGCAAGCGCCGCCCGAGGCCCAGCACGGGCCGGCCGATCGTGCGCTGCAGGAGCTGCAGCAGGATCCAGCCGAGCGCCGCGCTCGCCGCCCCCTCGAGCGTCGTGAGGTGGAACACGGCGCGGGTGGCCACGACGATGGCGAGCAGGTTCCACACCGACAGGGCGGCGGCGATGAAGGATCCGAAGTAGGGGGTCAGCACCAGGAAGCCGAAGAGCTGCGGGCTGTACGCCAGCCCCACGGTGCGTAGCGCGTTGAGGTAGGGCCGGGGGCGACCGAAGACGTACACCGCGATGATCCACAGCGAGGTCGACCAGAACAGGTAGGTGAGCGTGTACACCGCGCCCGAGAGCAGCAGGCTGAGCACGAAACGGCGCGGCGCAACGCGGTTGACGAACAGCGCCACGCTCTGGCCGGCAGCGGCGGAGACACCCGCCACGAACACCACCGCCAGCGACAGCCGGAGCCCCGCCGCGCCCTGGTCGAGCAGGACGAAGGCCTGGCGGTCGAGGGTGAGCGCGTGTCCGACGAGTGCGAGGCCATGCATGCCTCGAAGCTAGCACGCGCCGGCGGGCGTTCCGCGTGTCGCGGGCCGCCCCCTCACCGGCACAGCATGGGGCCGAGCGGCCGCCCGCCGAGCAGGTGGACATGGAGGTGGTAGACCTCCTGGTGGCCGTGCTCCTTGCAGTTCACCAGCAGGCGGTAGCCCTTGTTGCAGCCCCTCCTGCTCGGCCACCTGCGCGGCCACCACCAGCAGATGCCCGAGCACCGCTTCGTCATCGTCGGTGACGTCGGCGGCGGTGGGAATGCGTTCGTTGGGAACGATCAGCACGTGTACGGGCGCCTGCGGTCGGATGTCGCGGAAGGCGGTGACGCGATCGTCCTGGAAGACGATGTCGGCCGGGACCTCGCGGCGCACGATCCGTTCGAACAGGGTGTCGGTGGAACGCTCGGAGTCTGCCATGGGCCGATGGTAGCGCTCCGGCCGCGGGGATCCCCGCGCTCAGGCGTTGCCCGCGGCGCTCTCCAGGGCGCTCATGGTGAACAGGGGGGTGAGCCGGACGCCGGCCTCCTCCAGGTGGGCCATGCCGCCGGCCTCCCGGTCGATGACGCACAGCGCATGCTCGACGCTCGCGCCGAGGGCGCGGAGGTCCCGGGTGGAGAGCACCACCTGGCCGCCCGACGTGATGACGTCTTCGACCACCAGAAGGCGTTGACCCTCGATGTCGCCCCCCTCGGCCAGGCGACGCGTGCCGTATTCCTTGGCGCGCTTGCGCACGAACCGGGTGGGCAGGCCGGTGAGTTGCGAGAGCATGGCCGCCAGCGGGACGCCGCCGAGCTCGAGCCCGGCGATGGCGTCGATGCCGTTCGGCACCAGCGGAGCCATCGCCTCGGCGATCGCCCGGAGCAGCGAAGGGTCGGACTCGAAGAGGTACTTGTCGAAGTAGCGGTCACTGGTGGCGCCCGAGCGCAGCACGAAGTGGCCGTGCAGCAGCGAGCGGCGGTGGATGTGGGCGGCCAGTTCGTCGCGTGTCATGCGGGCATTCTATGAGCTGGCGCGTTCGCGTGCGGCGTCGCGCGGCGCGGTCCGCCCTGCCTCGGCTCACGCCGCGCGGAGCCAGCGGCCCCGCTCCCGGAGGGCGGTGCGGGGGGTCGCGGAGGGCCGGCACCTGGAAGGGTGGGCGACGGGTGTGCTACTATCGAGTGTTTGGGCTCGCGCGAGCACCGCACGGGGAGCATGCTAGGAGCATGCTAGGAGCATCCCACGGAGCGGCGCGCGGCCCGGGAGATGAACGCGACGTCAACGCCAGAACGACGCGACGGAGGACGTGAACATGCCGCGTGTGTGTGCCATTACCGGGAAGAAGACGCACAGCACTACCACCAGCAAGCGCAAGGGCTCTCCCAAGAAGCGGGGCGGCGTTGGCGTGAAGCAGGTGGGCGTGCACAAGCGCCAGGTGAAGCCCAACTTGCAGAAGAAGACCCTGTGGGTCGACGGCAAGCCTCAGAAGGTGTGGATCAGCGCCAAGGCCCTTCGGCAGCTCGACCCCACCCTGCTCGTGAACCCCAACAAGCTCTGACCTTAGCCTTCGACGCCTCGTACGGCGTCGCGAGCGGCGGCCGCCCAGGTACCTCCCGGGCGGCCGCCGTCGTGCTGGGGGCTTGGGGCGGTGTCCGGTGTCGCGGGGGCTTGGCAGTGCGGGGTCGCGCGGGTACAGTGGACCCCTAATGAGAATGCATTCTCGTTGCTTGGCTTCGCTCGAAGGTGTGGGCCCGACGGAGGGCCGCCGGGAGCGGGAGCGGTGACCGGCGGGGCGCACGGACCGGACACCCTCCGCGCTGCACATGCACCGTGTGACCGTCCGCATGGGGGAGGCGACCGTACTGCAGGACGTCAGCTTCGAGCTGGCCCCCGGGTGCTTCCTGGCGGTGGTGGGTCCCAACGGCGCCGGCAAGTCGACGCTGGTGAAGGTCGCCCTCGGGCTGGTGGCGCCGCAGAGCGGTCACGCCGCCCTCTTCGGCGTGGACGCGGGCGCCGGCCCCGAGCGCATCGGGTACGTACCCCAGCTCAAGACCTTCGACCGCACCTTCCCCGCCATCGCGCTGGAGCTGGTGGCCACCGGCCTGCGACGTCGCTGGCCCGTCCGCGTCGCCGCGGCCGAGCGCGAGCAGGCGCGCGCCGCCCTGTCACGGGTGGGGGCGGAGCACCTGGAGCGGCGGCAACTCGCCCGCTTGTCCGGCGGGGAGCTGCAGCGCGTCTATCTGGCCCGGGCGCTTGCCCGCAGGCCCGACCTGGTGTTGCTCGACGAGCCCGCGACGGGGGTCGACTTCCTGGCCGAGCACGACCTCTACGACCTACTCGAGGTCTACCAGCGCGACACCGGCGCCACCGTCGTGATGGTGACCCACGACCTGGCGGCCGCGCGATACCACGCCGACCGGGTGCTGGTGCTCAATCGCCAGGTCCACGGCTTCGGCACGCCCGACGAAGTGCTCTGCGAATCGTGCCTGGAGCGCGCCTTCGGCCACCTTGGACACCACCATGCCCTGGCGTTCTGATCCCGGGCCTTCCGATCCCCGGCGCGACGGGGAGGGCGAGCCGTGAGCCTCACGGACGCCCTGCACCTCGCCTTCATGCAGCGGGCCCTGGCGGCGGGCGTGTTGATCGCCGTGATGGCCGGACTTCTCGGCGTGTTCGTGGTGCAGAGGCGACTGTCGTTCCTCGGGGCGGGGCTCGCGCACGCCGCCTTCGGGGGCATGGGCCTGGGCGCCTTCATCATCGTCTCCAGCGGCCTCCTGGCGAGCGGCATGGGCCTGCTGCGACACCCGCTGTGGATCGCGGCGCCGTTCAGCCTGCTCGCCGCACTGGGGATCGCCTGGGTGCGGGAACACACCGAGCTCAGCAGCGACACCGCCATCGGTGTGTTCTTCGCCGTGTCGGTGGCGCTAGGCGTGCTCTTCTTCTCGATCATCCCGCCCGACGTCAACCTCGGGCTGTCCCTGATGGACCTGCTGTTCGGCTCCATCCTGGCCGTCACAGGTCCCGACCTGGTCGCCATCGCGGTCGTGGCTGCGCTGGCGGTGACGTTCCTGCTGGGGCTGTGGGGGCGTCTGGGGTACGCCACCTTCGACGACGAGCTGGCGCGCACCGACGGGGTGCCGACCCGCCTGCTGGAGTACCTGTTGTTCGCATGCGCCGCCCTGGTGATCGCGGTCAGCTCCGTGGTGGTCGGCATCATCCTGATGGCGGCCTACCTGGTGATCCCGGCGGCGAGCGCCCGGCTGCTGGCGCGGTCGCTGGCGCAGATGACCGTCCTGAGCGTTGTGCTGGCGGTGCTCAGCACCGTGGTGGGGCTGGCCCTCTCCTACCTGGTCGACGTGCCCAGCGGGTCTACCATCGTGCTCGTGCAGGCTGCGCTCTTCGTGGTCGCCGCGGTGGCGGCGCGGCGGCGCTGATCGCGGGCGGGGCGACGTCCCGCCGGGGGCTCAGGCCTCGCGCTCGAGCGCGGCGGGCCGCTCGTCGCCCGGCGCGGGTTCGGCGGGGAGCTCGAGCCGGTCAAGAAGGGCGTCCACGCGCCGCTTGACGTCGTCGGACATGCGGATCTTCTGGGGCCAGGGCCGCGTGAAGCCCTCCTCGGCGAGCTTGGGCGTGCCGTCCATGACGTACACCGGAGCACCCTCGAAGCTGTCCACCACCTGCACGTCGCGTTCGGGATCGATGTTGTTCAGGAGCGTCCAGAGGCAGTCGTCGAAGTCGGCCGGATCGGTCTCGTCGTCGAGCACGGCGATCAACCGCACCCCGCGACAGGCCGGCTGGCGCGCCGCCCACTCGCCCAGGTGCCGCCCCTGGCCGGCCCGGGTCTTGCGGGTGGTGATGAACCAGAACCCCCCCGCGAGCTGGTGCTGCCCCGCGATCTCGGCGTGGTGCGGCAGTGTGCTCCCCGGCCGCTCCGCGTTCGGGGTCCAGGCGACCTCGTCGCCTTCCTCCGGGTGCTTGCGCGTGCCGTCGATGACCAGTTTGGAGCCGAAGCTCCAGGCGCGGCTGGAGTGATCCAGCACGTCGATCGGGCCACGCGCGAACTGTTCGTCCCGGCCGGGCAGCGCCCTCGCCAGCACCGTGCGCCAGAACGCCAGCGTGTCGGTGACGGGCACGTCCTCGTCCGAAACCAGCAGGACCTTGGCGAACATCATCTGCCCGAGGCCCAGCAGGCCGTTCGCGACCTTGTAGGCCTGCCCCGGGTAGCGCTTGTCGATGCGGACGTTCACCAGGTTGTGCGCGATGCCGGCCGGCGGCATGTGGTAGTCGACGAGCTCGGGCATCACCACCTGGGCGGGCACCAGGAAGATGCGTTCGCTGGCCTCGATCAGATAGGCGTCCTCCATGGGCGGGCGACCCACGATGGTGGCCGGATAGATGGGATCGCGGCGCATGGTGATGGCGGTGACGTGAAACGCCGGGTAGAGGTCGCTCAGCGTGTAGAAGCCGGTGTGGTCACCGAAGGGACCTTCGGGCCGCCAGGGCTCCTCGGGGTCCACGTAGCCCTCGATCACGAACTCGGCGTGGGCGGGGACGTCGAGATCGACCGTGAGGCCCGGCGTCACTTCGAGCGACCGCCCCCGCAGGAAGCCGGTGAGCGCGTACTCGTTGAGCCCGGGAAGCGATGGGAGAGGGGCCGTGGCGGCATAGATGAGCGCCGGATCTCCCCCCAGCGCCACCGCCACCTGGAGCCGCTCGCCCGCCTGGCGGGCGCTCTCGAGGTGGCGCGCGCCGGTCTTGTGACGCTGCCAGTGCATGCCGGTGGTAGCCCGGTCGAAGACCTGCATCCGGTACATGCCCACGTTCACGTCGCCTCGCAGGGGGTCGCGGGTGACCACCAGTGGGAGCGTCACGAAGGGGCCGCCGTCGTTGGGCCAGCAGGTCAGGACCGGTAGACGCGCCAGGTCCACCTCGTCGCCTTCCCACACCACCTGATGCACGGGCGCGTTGCGCACCCGCTTGGCGGGGAGCGACGCGACCTCGCGCAGCTTCGGCAGGTTGGACATGAGCCCGAGCAGGCCGCCGCCCAGGCGCACGTCGAGCAGGCCGCGGATGCGGTCGGCGATGGCGTCGAGCGACGCCACCCCCAGCGCCCAGGCGGTGCGCTGGCGGGTGCCAAAGAGATTGATGGCGACCGGCATCTCCTTGCCCTCGACGTTCTCGAACAGCAGGGCCGGTCCTCCGCGCTTCACGACGCGGTCGGCGATCTCGGTGATCTCGAAGGCGGCGGACACGCTCTCGCGGACACGCACCAACTCGCCGCGGCGTTCCAGGAATGCCAGGAAGCCGCGCAGGTCCTTCAGCCCCTGAAGGTCGTGGAGGTCGCCGTCATCCATGGGGCCATGGTACCGCCGGCCGCACAGCGCGGCGCGTCACGCAAGCCGCCGCAGCCCGCAACCGGCGGTCAGTCGCCGTTGCGGGCCGACGCCCAACCGTAGGCCTGCGCCGGGTCGTCGGGCAGCGGCACGTGGCGGGCGCCCTCGAGCGCGCGCGCCAGGGACGCCTTCAGCTCGTCGAGCCCGTCGCCAGTCCGGGCCGAGACACCGGTCGCGTCGAAGCGTTGCAACAGACCCACCAACACTTCCGCATCCGCGGCATCGGTCTTGTTCAGCACCACGCGGCGAGGGGGCTTCAGCCCGAGCTCGTCGAGGATGCGCTGGACCGCGTCCACTCGCTCCGGGGCTCCGGGCGACGCGGCGTCGACCACATGCAGCAACAGATCGGCGTCGTGCAGCTCCTCCAGCGTGGCCCGGAAGGCGTTGACCAGTTCCTCGGGCAGATCGCGGATGAACCCCACCGTGTCGGTGTAGAGCACCTTGCCGCCCCACTCGCCGAGTGCCGGGAGCCAGCCCTCGCGCGTGGTCGGCCGCAGGGTGGCGAACAGCCGGTTGCGGCTGATGGCGTCGGACTTGGCCAGGGCGTTGAACAGCGTCGACTTGCCGGCGTTGGTGTAGCCCACCAGCGCTATGACCGGGGTGCTGGCCTCGGTGCGGCTCTTGCGCGTCTCGGTGCGGCGCTGGCTGATCTCGTCGACGGCGCTCTCGAGGCTGGCGATGCGGTCGCGGATGCGCCGCCGGTCGACCTCGAGCTTGGTCTCGCCGGGGCCCCGCGTGCCGATCCCGCCGCCGAGCCGGCTCATGGCGCGGCCGCGACCGGCGAGCCGTGGGAGCTGGTACTGGAGCTGCGCCAGCTCGACCTGCACCTGCGCCTCGCGGCCCCGCGCGTTCTGCGCGAAGATATCGAGGATCACCTGGGTGCGGTCCAGCACCTTCAGGTGGGTGAGCCCCTCGATCTCACGGGCCTGGGCGGGGGAGAGCTCGCGATCGAAGACCAGCAGGTCCGCGTCCTCGTGGTAGGCCTTGGAGACCAATTCGTGGAGCTTGCCGCGGCCGATCAGCGTCTTCTGGTCGGCGTGGCTCCGTTGTTGCAGGCTGCTCCATGCCACCGTTCCGCCCGCGCTGCCTACCAGCTCCGCCAGCTCCTCCAGGCGCGACTCGGCCTCGATGAGGCCCTCGCCGGATTCCAGGCCCACCAGCACGGCACGCTCAGCACTGCTTCGTGCGACCTCGCGGGCGCGCACCTGTCGCGCCATCTCCTCCTCGAGAGCGCGCAGGCGCTCGGTGAAGTCGATGTGCTCGAGCTCGGGGACGGTCATGGGCGGATCCAGGATCCAGTCCTCTTGCTCGCTGGTCGGCGGCGCCACCTGCGCCATGTGGGCAATCCCCGGCAGGCCGTCACCCTTCACCTCGATCGCCATGACGGCGTCCAGCCGGTTCAAGAAGAGCGTCGTCAGGTCGTCGCCGCTGAGCCCGACGGGCTTGAGGTGGGTGTGGATGAGGCGAAGGCCGTACAGGCGCGACGTGACCTCCCCCGAGGGCGGGGGCAGCGGGGTGTCGATCGCATCCCCTGCAGCCACCGTCACCACCCGCCCGCGCCGGTCCACCAACACGCTCACCTGACGGCCGATGTCGGCGCTGAGGGCGGTCAATGCGCGGGCCAGGTCGTTGGTGACGGCCGCGTCGGGCGGGACGCGACGCCGGTACAGATTCCCCAGGCGCTTGATCTGTCCGACCTTCAGGCCGGAGAGCTTACCGTGGACCTTGTCGATAGCGGCTGCTCCTTTCCGAGAGGACGTTCGTGCGAGGACCTTCGGTGGCGCGGCGTGAGGCGCGATCCGGCGAACGAACCGGCTCGCCGCCGCCCGGGGCGGACGAGGATGGGCCGGAGCCCGGCCGGCGAGGATTGTCGAGGAGGGACCAAAACTAAGGTGGCCGCGCCGGGTCTCAGGGGAGACCGCCGCCCGCGCCAGGTGAGGTTCGTACCGTGCTCACTGCGTCCATTCTAGCGCATCGGTCCCCGCGCCCTTCCCCCGAGCATGGCCCCCGAGCAACACGCCCCCGAGCATGGCCCCCGAGCAGCACGCCCCCGAGCATGGCCTCCCCACGACCCCGCCGGCGGCGCACGAGGTCCTCGCGCTGCACTCGTGGAGCCGCCGCCGGCGCATGCTAGGCTCGGCGGCGTGGGCCCGAACCGGCTCGCTCTCCTCGTGCTGGCGCTGCTGGCCGGCGCGGCGCTCGGCGTCGCGCGGGCCGACCCCGTGGCTGCCGTCCGCGTGGGAGGGACGCTCTACACGCCGGCGGCGCCTGTGGCTCGAGCCCTCGGTGACATCCTGGCGGCCGGCGAGGGCAGCCTGACGTGGCGCGCCGTGGCGGGCACGCTCACCGTCTTCGCGGGGTCGCCCGACGCGCTGTGGCAGGCCGCGGGCGCCACGAGCTCCAGCACCCTCAGTCTGTCCGCCCCGGCGCTGCTCCGCGACGGGACCTGGTACCTACCCATGGACGCGCTCGATACGCTCGGCATCCGGCTGGAGAGAGACCGCCTGGTCCTCCCGGGCGGGCGCACGCTGGCGCTGGCGGTTCCGTCGCCAGCGGTGGCGGGGAGCGGCGGCCGCAGTGAGGTCGACGATCTCGGTCATGGCGTCCCGGGGCTTCGCCTGTTCGCGGCAGACGCGACGGGGGGCGACGGGGTCGCGGTGCTGGTTGCCGACCTCGATCTGCTGCCGCTGGTGCAGCCTTCGCAGCGGGACGTTATCGACGGGGCTCTGGGGCGCATCGGGCGCGACAAACCCCTCCTCGTGCTGGTGTCGTCGCTAGCGCCGAGCGCCTGGGACGCGACCTTCGTGCTGGAGCAGGACGGCCGTAGCCTGCCCATCCGCTATCCCTACCGCATGCGCATGGTGCGGGGCTCGAGCACGCATGTCGGCCCCGATGCCTCGGCGGCCGCGGTCCTCCTCCTCCCCCCTGGTTCGACCTCTACCGGCCCATCACCGTCACCTGGCAGGGAGTCCGGGCGACCGTCACCTTCCGCCGCTGAGGTCGCTGCCGCTGCGGTGGCCGGACTCGCCGTCGGTTGTCGGGAGGGTGGCGCCGACAGGCGCGGCGCGCCCCCCGGCCTTCCTATACTGAAGGTCGAGCCCGGCGCCGGGCCCGCTGCGGCGGCCGGCGCCGGACGTTGGAGGTCATCCATGGGAATCGTCATCGCATCCGCCGTGCGCACGCCGGTGGGCGCCTTCCAAGGCGCCCTGTCGCCGCTCAAGGCTTCGCAACTCGGGGCCGCGGCCGTGCGGGCGGCGGTGGAGCGTGCGGGGGTCGCAGCCGACGCCGTCGACCTGGTACTGATGGGCAACGTGCTGCCGGCGGGGATGGGGCAGGCGCCCGCCCGACAGGCCGCGCTCTACGCCGACCTGGGGCAACGCACTCCGGCCGTCACCCTCAACAAGATGTGCGGCAGCGGCCTGGAGGCCGTCATCCAGGCCGCGCGTGCCGTGACCGTGGGGGACGCAGAGGTGGTGGTGGCAGGCGGGATGGAGTCGATGACCAACGCTCCCTACCTGCTCCCCGGCGCCCGCGGTGGGCTGCGCATGGGGAACCAGACCCTGGTCGACTCGATGGTGTTCGATGGGCTCTGGGACGTCTACAGCGATCAGCACATGGGCGCGTGCGCCGAGCTTTGTGCCGGCCGCTACCACTTCACCCGCGAGCAGCAGGACGCCTACGCCGTGCGGTCCTACCGGCGTGCACAGCAGGCCATGCAGGACGGCACCTTCGCCGGCGAGATCGTTCCCGTCGAGGTGCCCGGTCGCCGCGGCGCCGTCACCACCGTGAGCGAGGACGAGGGACCGACCAAGGTCGACTTCGACAAGGTGCCCGGTCTGCGGCCCGCTTTCGAGAAGGACGGCACCGTCACGGCGGCGAACGCCTCGACCATCAACGACGGCGCCGCCGCGCTGGTGATCACCAGCGAGGAGGTCGCCAAGGAGCGCGGCATGCCGGTACTGGCGCACATCCGCGGCTACAGCGGCCACGCGCTCGCACCGGAGTGGTTCACCGTGGCGCCGGTCGAAGCGATGAACACGCTCTTCGCACGCCTCGACTGGTCACCGGACAGCGTCGACGCCTACGAGATCAACGAGGCCTTCAGCGTGGTGCCGATGGCAGCCATGCAGGAGTTCGGTCTGGATGAGGAGCGCGTCAACGTTCTCGGAGGAGCGGTGGCGCTCGGCCATCCCATCGGCGCGTCCGGCGCCCGCATCCTCGTGACCCTGCTGAGCGCGTTGAAGCGTCGCGGCGGCCGGCGCGGCATGGCGTCGATCTGCATCGGCGGTGGAGAGGCGCTGGCGATGGGAATCGAGACCGCCTGACCGGAGGGCTGCGGCGGTCGATAGGGACGGATCCTCGGGGGTTCCGCGGGCCGATTTCAAGGCCCACCGAGCCCCCAAGGAGTGTTCAGAACCATGCTGAGCCGGCTCCCGCTCAGCCGCCGGAGGGGCCTGCCTTGTCGTCGTCCCCCTCGCCCTCGGCGTTCATGCGCTCCGGAAGACGACCCATCTGGACCGCCTCCGCCACCATCGATGGCAGCCCCCACGCCACGATGTCGAACGCGACCGCGGCGAAGTCGTACTCCACCTTGTCCATGTGCACCGCGATGGATTCCTCGGTGATGGTGAGCAGCGCGTAGTCTGCGCCGGGCTCCCCGTTGAGCGACAGCCCCACGGAGCCGGGGTTGATCACCAGCCCGTTGGGAAGCTGACGGTAGAACGGCACGTGGGTGGACCCGCTGGCGAGGATGGAGCAGCGGTGGCGCTGCAACATCTTCGAAAGCGAGATGGGGTCCTGGTTCAAGTTGAGCTTCTCTGCGGGGTCTTCCGGGCTGCCGTGGAAGAACCGCAGGCGACCGGCCGGCGTATGGATGCGCTGCTGGACGGGGAGCGTCTGCAAGAAGTGGACGTGGCGTGGCTCGATGACCTCACGCGTCCACTCCAGGATCTCGTCGGCGACGCCGCGGCGGGGGGTCTTGCGGCGCGCGAACGCGTAGGCGATGCGCTCGTCCGCGGCGCCGAGCGTGCACAACACGCTCTCGCGCCGGACCAGGTCGATGGTCTCGTTGGGCGCCGGGCCGTAACCGACCAGATCACCGAGGCACACCACCGTCTCCGCGCCACGCAGCTTGAGCTGCTCGAGCACCGCTTCCAACGCGATGACGTTGGCGTGCACGTCGCTGATGATGCCAACGATCACGGCGTCAGTCTAGCACCGTGCTGATGCAGCCCTCAGCGGGGGTCGGCTTCGGAAGCGGCCCCGGGAGGCGCTCACGCGGCGGCGTCGATGCCCTCTTCGATGGCAGCCGTGAGAAGCGAGACGGCGGCGTCGAGGTCGGCCTTGGACACCATCTCGGTGACGGTGTGCACGTAGCGCGACGGCGTGGAGAGAGTGATCGACGGGACACCCTCGCGCGAGCGCTGCATCGCGGCGGCGTCCGTCCCTCCCAGCGGTAGCACTTCGAGCTGATACGGCACCTCACGTCGCTCCGCCAGGGCGATGAACGCGTCGACCAGCCAGCGCGTGCTTATGCTTGCACCGTCCATCACCTTGATCGCCGTGCCCTTGCCGAGCTCGGTGACGCGCAGGTCGTCGCGGCTGTCGGGCGTGTCGACGGCCAGGGTGGTATCGAGCGCGACCGCCACGTCGGGCGCGACCTTGAAGGCCCCGGTGCCGGCGCCGCGCAGACCGACCTCCTCCTGCACCGTGAAGACCGCGTGAATCTCCATGGCCGGGTCCTTCACGCGCTTCAGCGCCTCCATCAGGATCCAGCAGCCCGCCCGGTCGTCGAGCGCCTTGCCGGTCACGACGTCGCCCAGGTCGGCGAAGGGCTGGCGCAGTGTGACCATGTCCCCGACGCGCACCAGTTCCCGGACCCGCTGTGCGTCGAGCCCGAGGTCGACGAAGAAGGTGTCGAGCTGCGGCACCTTGCTGCGTTCCTCCGGCGAGGAGAGGTGGATGGGCTTGCCGGCCGGGTTGAGGACGCCGACCAGCTCGCGGCCGGTCAGGGAGCCGTGCACGGTGACCTGGCGGGCGAACAGGTTGCGCGGGTCGAAGCCACCCACGCTCTGGAGGCGCAGGAAGCCGCGATCGTCGATGAAGCGAACCACGAAGCCGATCTCGTCCATGTGGGCTGCAACCATCAGCGTGCGGGCGCCCTCGGCGCCGCTGCGCTTGACCGCATGCAGGTTGCCGAGCGCGTCGGTCTCGAGATCATCGACATATTCGCGGATACGCTCTTCGATGAAGCCGCGCACGCGCTCCTCGCGGCCGGGGACACCGGCAAGCTCCGTGAGTCGTTCGAGGATTTCCATGCCGGCGAGTCTACCGTCTGCACGCGCGGGCCGGGTCCGCCGCGCCGCGAACCGGGTGGTAGGCTGATGCGCATGCGACCGGTCAGCACGTTTTCCATCGTGGCCCGCGATGCGCAGAGCGGTGACCTCGGCATCGCCGTGGCGTCGAAGTTCCTTGCTGTCGGAGCGGTCGTGCCCTTCGCCGAAGCGGACGTCGGCGCCGTGGCGACCCAGAGCTACGCCAACACCAGCTACGGCCCGCGCGCCATCGCCGCGCTGCGCGCAGGTGTTCCCATCGACCTGATCCACGAGTCCTTCGCCGCTACCGACGACCAGCACGCCATGCGCCAGTACGGGCTGGTGGACGCCTCCGGGCGCAGTCTGAGCTTCACTGGCGACGCCTGCCACCCGTGGGCGGGGGGCGTGGCGCGCGCGGGCTTCGCGGCGCAGGGCAATCTGCTCGCCGGTCCCGAGGTGGTCGATGCCCTGGCCGACACGTTCGAGGCGACGGCTGGCTCGCTGGCGGAGCGGCTCGTCGCGGCGTTGCGTGCCGGCGACGAGGCCGGCGGCGACCGGCGCGGACGGCAGGGCGCGGCGCTGCTGGTGGTCCGTGCCGGGGCCGGCTACGGCGGCTTCAACGACCGCTACGTCGACCTCCGGGTCGACGACCATGCCGCTCCCGTGAGCCGGCTTCGCGAGCTGTTGGAACTCCACCGCCTCTACTTCGAGCGTCCCCGTGAGGGGGATCTACTGCCGCTGGAGGGCGACGTGCTGGAGCGGTTGCTACGGGTGCTCGAGCGCTCCGGCCGCCACCGCGCAGGGGACGGCTGGGGCGACGACGCGCAGCGCGCGCTGCGCGCGCTGGCGGGGGTCGAGAACCTCGAGGAGCGCCTCACCCATGAAGACCGCATCGACCGGCTGGCACTCGAGCACCTCGAGCGCCGGTATCCCGGCTGAACCGCCTACTGCCCGCTGAACTCCGGATCGCGCTTCTCGAGGAACGCGGAAGTGCCCTCCTTCATGTCCTCCGTGGTCGTTGCCATGCCGAAGAGGTCGGCCTCGATCTCCAGCCCCTGGTTGAGCGTCACGTCCAGTCCGCGCACCACAGCCTCCTTGGCCAGGCCGAGGGCGATGGGCGCCTTGCGCATGGTGAGGCGCGCCAGCTCCTTGGCGCCCTCCAAGGCGTCATCGGCGATGCGGTTGACCAGTCCCATGCCCAGCGCCTCCTCGGCCTCGACGTGGCGGCCGGTGAAGATGAGGTCCAGAGCGCGACCCTGTCCGATGAGGCGCGGCAGGCGTTGCGTCCCGCCGTAGCCGGGGATGAGGCCCAAACCGACCTCGGGGAGCCCCAGCCGGGCGTTCGGGGAGGCGACCCGCAGGTCGGCGGCGAGCGCCAGCTCCAGGCCCCCGCCGAGCGCGAAGCCGTTGAGCGCTGCGATGGTGGGGATCGGCAGCGCAGCCAGCGTGTTGGTCAAGTCCTGGCCGGCGAGGGACGCCTCGCGGCCGGCAAAGGTGTCCGACAGGCGTTGCAGGGCTGCGATGTCCGCCCCTGCCACGAAGGCGCGCCCCGCACCGGTCAGGACGAGCGCTCGCACCGCGAGGTCGGCCTCGGCCAATTCGAAGGCGAACGACAGCTCGGTGAGCACCTCGTCGTTGAGGGCGTTGAGCGCTTCCTGGCGATCGACGGTGACCACGGCGATGCCGCCGTCGACCTCGTAGCGAAGATTCTCGAAGGTGACGTCCTCGTAGGATTCCTGGTCGCTCATGCAAGCCTCCGGTGGCGGGAAACGGGTGTTCCCCTCAATCGTAGCGGAAGAAGCCCTCGCCGCTCTTGCGGCCGAGCTTGCCGGCGCGCACCATCTGGCGCATGAGCGGCGCCGGCCGGTACTTGGGGTCGCCGAACTCGGCGAACAGCGCTTCGGTGGCGGCCAGCCCGACGTCCAGTCCCACCAGATCCGAGAGCGCCAGCGGCCCGATGGGCATGTTCGCCCCCAGCTTCATCGCCCGGTCGATGTCTTCGGCCGACGCGACCCCCTCGGACAGCGCGTGCACGGCGTCGTTCAGGTAGGGGATCAGCAGGCGGTTGACGATGAATCCGGGCTTGTCCTCGCACACGATGGGGGTCTTCCCGATCCCCTCGGCGAAGGCGCGCGCCTGCTCCACCGTCTCGTCGGACGAGCGCAGCCCGCGGACGACCTCGACCAGTGCCATGACCGGCACCGGATTGAAGAAATGCATGCCGCAGAAGCGCTCCGGCCGGCCGCTGTAACCGGCTACCTCGGTGACCGACAGACTGGAGGTGTTGGTGGCGAGCAGGGCGCCTTCGCTGGTGGCGGCGGCGAGCCGGCCCCAGACGTCGCGTTTCACCTCGAGCGACTCGTACACGGCTTCGATGACGACGCCCGCCTCCTCGAGGCCTTCCAGGCGATCGCGCATGGCGATGCGGCCGCGTGCCTCGTCCGCTTCGCCCTGACCCAGCGTCTCCTTCTTCACCAGCCGGCCGAGGCTGGAGGCGATCGCCCGCTCTGCACGGTCCAGCGCTCCGGGCGCCACGTCGCACAGCACCACGTCGTGCCCCGCTACCGCGCAGGCCTGCGCGATCCCCGACCCCATCGTTCCTGCTCCGATCACAGCTACGTTCATGAATCGTCCTTTCTCAGCGCGGGAGCGGGGGCGCACCCGCCGCCCCGCGCGCGATGCCGGTCGTGTCGGCGGCGTACGCGCAGCCGGTGGCTCACGGCTCGCCGCCCTCCTGGAGGGCGAGCCCGGCCTCCAGCGCGGTCTCCACCATGCCGTCGACGGCCTGGCCGAGCACGTCGGGGTCCACGAAGCTGGGGTCCCCGATGGCGTTGCTGGCCACCAGCGCGCAGCCGGTACGCACGCCCCGCAGCGCTCCCAGCGTGAACAGCGCGGAGGCTTCCATCTCCACGGCCAGTACGCCCTTCTTCGCCAGGGCCGGGACGTCCTCGGGCGCGGTGGCGTAGAAGGCGTCCTCCGTCTGGATGAGGCCGACAGCAGGGTGCCGCCCGGACGCCTCGGCCGCCTCCACCAGCGCGCGCGTGACCACGAAGTCTGCGGTGGGCGCGTAGGGCTCGCCATGGAGGTACATGGCGGTGGTGCCGTCGCGAGGGATGCTCGACACGGCGACTACCAGGTCGCCGGGGGCGAGGCCGCTGGCGACGGTGCCGCAGGTGCCCACGCGCACCAGCGTCCGGGCTCCGAGCTGGATCAGCTCCTCGACCACGATGGCGAGGCTGGGGCAGCCCATCCCGGTGGTCTGCACGGTGACCGGCATGCCCTTGTAGCGGCCACTGAAGCCGAGGAGCTGGCGGTACGTGTTGATGGGTCGAGCCTCGTCGAAGAAGCGTTCCGCGATGCGTCGCGCCCGGTCCGGGTCGCCGGGGAGCAACACGAAGGGGGCGACATCGTCCTGGTGGGCGCGAACGTGCAACGGTGTCATCGCGTCACGATACCAGAGCGTGAGGCGCGCGACCTTTGCGCTGGGGTGCGCCCGGACACGGCTGGGGCGGGCCGTGGCCCGGCTCGGGTGAGCCCGCAACTATGAAAGGTTGAACGGGAGAGAGGTGCGGTGGCGTGCTAAGATCCCGCCTGTGCAGGACATGGAGGAGATCCTCGCGCAGCTCGTGCAGGGGGTGGACGGTTGCCTCGCCGCCGCCGTTGCCGGAATGGACGGCCTTGTGATCGAGCAGTCCCCCCGTGAGAGCACGGAGCTCGCAGGTGTGGTCGCCGAGCTCACCAACGCCCTGACGGGGTTGTCGAGCACTGTCAGCGAGCACCTCGGTGGTGGCCCGTTGCACGAAGTGATCGCCACCAGCGACCGGCGCATCGCCTACGCCCGCTTGCTGGAGGGCGACCTCTTCTGCCTGTTGGTCCTCAATCGCCACGGCAACGTTGGCAAGGCCCGCCTGCTCACCGGCGAGGCGGCCCGCAAGATCGAGGGGAGCTTCGCATGAGCCCACAGGCGCGCCTGCTCACCGGCGAGGCGGCCCGCAAGATCGAGGGGAGCTTCGCATGAGCGCGCAGTTGCGCCTGCGTGAAGCCCTGACGCCGCTCGCGGAGGAAGGCGGCGTGGTGGCGGCGCTGGTGTTGACGCGCGACGGCCTGCCCGTGGAGATGGTCGGCCACGGCGTGCGGGCCGACGTGCTGGCGGCCGAGGGAGGTGCGCTCGCCGAGGCGTGCCGGTCGGCCGCCGACCGGCTGATGCTGGGCGAGGCCGACGAGATCACGGTGCGGGCGCCCGGTTACCGCCTGACCTGCCTGTTGCTCGGGGAGCACGCTCTCGCCCTCGTGCTGGCCGGCGACGAGGCCTCCGGCGCGCTCGAGGTCGCGCGCGCCGCCGTGGCGTCGCTGCGCGAGGCGCTCGGGGACGCCGCGTGAGCGTTCCGGAGGCTACCTTGAGGGACGTCCTGCGCGAGATCCTCGGCATCCGAGGCGTCGCCAGCGTGGCGGTCGCCGGCGCCGACGGCTCGTTGGTCGACGGTTTGGCGCTGGGCGAGGATGCGCTGCGCGCGCTGCAGGAACTGGTGCCGACCGCGCTGGCTTCGAGCCGGGCGCTGGGAGGCTTGCTCGGCGATACCGCGGTGAAGCAGACGCTGGTGGAGTACGAAATGGGGCCCGTCCTGCTCGCTCCCGTTGACGGCGGGGCGGAGCTGGAGCCGGAGCACGTGGCGGTGGTCGGGCTCGCCGACGTCGCCGACCTGGGCAGGGTGCGGTTCCAGCTCAAGCGACGGTTGCCGGCACTGGCCGAGGCGTTGGGACGGCACGAGGCGTCTTGAGCGGACGGGACGAGTAGGCTGAGGGCGTGAACGAGTTCCACCTGGAGATCCCGCCCGAGGTGGCGCGGGGGCACTACGCCAACCTCGCCATCATCACCCATACCCATGACGAGTTCATCGTGGACTTCGCGTTGGCGTACCCGCAGCAGGCGCCCGTAGTGACCGCCCGCGTCATCACCAGCCCGCGTCACGCCAAGGCGCTGTTGCGGAGCCTGGAGGAGAACATCCGGCGCTTCGAAGAGCATCACGGCCCCATACCGGAACCGCCCCGCTCGGATCCCGACGACTCGAATTGAGGGCGCCGGCGCGCCGCCGCACGCGCCGGTCCGCTTCGGTGCAGGTGCCATGCTTGCGCGGGGCGCACGCCCAGGACGGCTGTCATGGGCGCTACCCGAGCGAACTGGAGGCCGGTTTGTAATGGCCCTATGCCGGAAGGGGTCACCGTCTTCTTCGACTACACCTGTCCGTACTCGTGGCGCGCCGCGGAACTGGTGGAGTGGGTGGCTGGCCCCCTCGACCTGGTCTTCGAGTGGCGCCACTTCAGCCTCTACCAGTTCAACCGCGACCCGCGTGAGCGCTGGCAGCTGTGGAATGAGCCGATCGACCCGGACGACGCCATGGGCAGCAAGGGCCTGCTGCCCTTCCTGGCGTCGCAGGCGGCCCGGAAGCAGGGTCCCGACGCCTTCGCGGCCTTCCGCCTGGGCTTGCTGCGCGCACGTCATCGTGACCACCGACCCCTGAATCGCGCGACCATCGACGAGGTCGCCGACTGCAACGGCCTCCACATACCGCGCTTCGCCGACGATCTGACCAACCCCGAGTGCCGCACCGTTCTCGCTCAGGAGCACCATTACGCAGCGGCGCGCGAGGTGTTCGGCACGCCGACGTTCGTCCTGCCCGCAGGAGAGACGGCGTACCTCCGGATCCGGGAGCTCCCGACCGACCAGCATGAGGCTGTGAAGCTGTTCCAGGACTACCGTCACCTGCTCGAGAGCTACCCCTACCTGGAGACGGTCCGGCGACCCCGACCCAAGGGCAATTGAGATCTCTCGCGTGCCTGACGGATTGTGTGGGAATTGTCGTTCGGGCCCCGAAGCGGTCGCGGTAGACTGACGCCGTGCGGCTGGGACAGAACGTGGGGCACGGATCGGATGTGGGCCGGGTCCGCCCCCTCAACGAGGACTATCATCGTGTCTGGCAGTTCCCTCTCGCTGACGGGGAGCTGACGCTCCTTGCCGTGGCGGACGGGATGGGGGGTGCTGCGGCCGGCGAAGTGGCGAGCAAGCTCGCCATGGAGGTGCTGGACGAGTCCTTCAGCCGCTACGTGGAGGAGATGCGCGCCGGCAATCCGGTGGTCGGGATCGACAAGCTGACGGAGAAGGCGATGCGTCTGGCGAACCGCCGCGTCTACGCGGCGGCCATCAAGAACCAGGGGCGTCGCGGGATGGGGACGACGCTCACCTGCGTGGCGGTGGTCGGCAGCCGCGCCTACGTCGGGCACGTCGGCGATTCGCGCGCCTACATGGTGCGCGGCAACAAGATCTACCAGCTCACGAAGGACCACTCCTGGGTCGAGGAGCAGCTCGAGAAGGGGCTCCTGAGCGAGGACGAGGCGGAGCAACACGAGTGGCGCAACCTCATCACCCGCGCGCTCGGAACGCGCCCCCAGGTCGCTCCCGACGTCATCGAGATCGGCGTCGAGTCGGGTGACGTGTTCGTCATCTCCACCGACGGCCTTCACGGCCTGGTGAAGCCCGAGGAGATCCTTGGCGAGATCAAGCGCACCGCCAACCGGCAGCTCAGCGTGGAGTACCTCATCTCGCTGGCCAACGACCGCGGGGGACCCGATAACATCACGCTCGTGATCGCCGAGGTCGCCTGATGCTGATCGTGCTCGCCGCCATCGCCGCCATTCTCATCGTGCTACTCCTGCGCGCGCCGACCTGGCTGGTGCTGGTGGTGCTGGCGCTGTCGTTCCTCGTCGGCGCGGGCGCCGTGGTGGTGGGGGGTCTGGCGCGGTCGGTGTCGCCGCTGCTGCTCTACGCGCTGGCGCTGGGCTTGCTTGTTCCCGGCGGGACGGTGGCACTTCGCAGCAGCCGGGTGGCTCCCCCGAAGCGCAGGCGCAACCGCACGCAGGGCGCCTCAGCGCGGTCCAAGAAGCGGGTGCAGTCCAGTTTCGACGCCATGGACATCCCGGGCTACGAGTTGCTCGAGAAGGTCGGCTCCGGGGGCATGGCGAGCGTCTACCGGGCCAAACGCAAGGCCGACAACCAGATCGTCGCGCTGAAGATCCCCATGGAGCAGTACGTTGCCGACGCCAAGTTCATCCGCCGCTTCCACCGCGAGGCGGAAGTGGCGCAGCGCCTCAGCCACGTCAACATCGTGCAGACCTACGAGCACGGCAGCATCGGCATCCAGCACTACATGGTGATGGAATACGTCGACGGACGTAGCCTCGAGGGGTACGTCGAGGGCGAGGAGCTCAGCCTCGATCTCGACGTGGACATCATGAAGCGCGTGGTGCGCGCCCTGCAGCACATCCACTCAGCGGGCATCATCCACCGCGACATCAAGCCCGGCAACATCATGATCTTGCGCGGGGGCGTGCGTGAGGTCGACGGACAACAGCGGGTGCAACCCGAGGCGGTCAAGCTGATGGACTTCGGCATCGCGGGGGGGAAGGTGCTGTCGCGCCTGACCATGACGGGTGCGCGGGTGGGCACGCCGGTCTACATGTCGCCGGAGCAAGCGCGTGGACTCAAGATCGACCATCGCAGCGACATCTACAGCCTGGGACTGGTGTTCTACGAGATGCTGACGAACCAGACGGCCTTCAAGGGCGGCTACGAGGCGATCGTCCACCAGCAGATCTTCCAGACCCCACCGCCCCCTCGCCAGATCAACTTGAAGGTTCCCAAGGCGCTCGACCAGCTGGTGATGCGCATGATCGCCAAGGATCCGGACGAGCGCCCGACACTGGACGAGGTCTACGACACGCTCGAGAAGGCCGACTTCGACGACGACGAGCCCCTGAACCTCCCGAGCCGCCTGGTGCTGACGGTGAGCGCCCGCCAGGGGGTCCTGCGCATCCTCGATCCCGAAGGCAATCTGCATACCTCGCTCGGCGACATCGGGGTGGGCGCGGGGGCGTTCTCGGCGGCGCCGCTTTCAGTGGCAGTGGACAGCCAGGGCAACTTCTTCGCCGCGATCTTCGAGTACCGGCTCGGGCAGGAGGATCACCGGATGATCCACAAGCTCGCTCCGGACGGGGAGCCGCTGCTGTCGTTCGGCGCCTACGGCATGAAACCGGGCGAGTTCCTGTATCCGATGTCGGTGGCCGTGGCGGCCGACGACACCGTGTACGTGCTCGACAGCGAGACGCATCTCGTCCAGCACTTCAGCAACGACGGTACCTTCCTCGATAGCTTCGGGGGCCGCGGCAAGGGACACGGGGCCTTCAACGACCCCCGCGTGCTGGTGATCGGCCCGGCAGGCGCCCTGTACGTGCTGGACTTCGGCAACCGTCAGGTGCAGCGTCTGGCGCCCGACGGCAGCTATCAGACGCGCTGGGCCTTCAAACTGGGCGCCGACCAGCCGGGAATGCGCTTGCTCGACGGCGTAACGCTCGACCGTGCCGGCAACCTCTACATCAGCGACGCCGCTGCCGGCAAGGTGCGCAAGGTGACGGCGGAGGGCAAGGTAGGGGTGTCGTTCGCACTGGAGGCGCGCCAGGGTGAGGTCACCGACACGATCCTCGACCTCGGCGTGGATGACGAGGGCTACCTCTACACCGCGCGCCGCGGCGGCCACCTCATCCGCAAGTTCGATCCCGCGGGCCGGCTGCTGGAGGCGTTCGAGACTTACGCGCCGGTGGTGCAGATGTTGGTCGACGTGCGCCGCTCGTACCCTGAGCCGAGCGTCCAGGACTGAGCGACGGCGAGCTCCGTCGCACGCCGGTCCGGCTGCGATCGGGGGCCGGTCAGAGGCCGGTCAGTGCTGTGATGATGTTGAGAAAGATCTGCAGGAACAGTCGGACCAGCCCGCTGATCACTCCCAGGAAGCTCAGGATGAAGAAGAACACCATGAAGCCCAGGACGCCGAAGCCGGCGATCTGCTGGATGATCCGCCGTACATCGGGATTCCCCCACGCCAGCGCCGCGTGCGCCATGTCGAGCGGCAACACCGGGAACAGGTTGATGACGGCGTGCACCACGGCGTACGCGGCGGCGGCCTGGAAGGCGATCGCGAGGTGCGCCTGGCCGAGCCCCACGAACGCCACCGAGGCGGCGAGACTGAGGAACCCCACCACCAGGTAGGCGGCGATCCCAGACAGCCATACCAGGGCCTCCTGGCGTCCCCGTCCCCGGTAGTTGCGGCTGTTGACCGGCACCGCGTTGGGCCATCCGAAGCCGAGCAAGAACAGGAACAGCACCCCGAAGGGATCGAGGTGGCGCTGGGGATCGAAGGCCGTGAAGCCAGAGAAGCGCGGCGTGCTGTCGCCGAACCGCGCCGCCACGAAGCTCTGCACGATGTTGTGGAAGATCAGCGCCATCACCATGACGACGGCACTGATCACCAGAACGGTGGGGTCGTTGTAGTACCTCAGGATCATGGCAAGCTCCCGGCAGCTTCCTCACGTCTGCAGCTCGTGAACGAGCTGCCTGGCCATCTCGACCTCGTCTTCGAAGGTCTGCACGCGTTGGTCGGCGCGGGCACGCGCGACTTCGTCGAGAATGCGTCCCACGGCCGGTCCAGGCGCCAAGCCCAAGTCTAACACGTCCCTGCCGCGCAACCGCCGTCTGGGCGGGCCCTCTTCGAGTCGTGTCAGACGGGCGGCGAGGTCGGGGGAGAGGCAGCGCAGAACGACGCGCGCCGCTTCGTCGAGCCACTCGAGATCCTCGTCGCGAACATGCTCGGCGCGTAGCATGGCCCGCAGACGATCGCGCAGCTGGCCGTAACGGCGGGGCCAGTGGAAGGCCTCGAGGTGGGCCGCGGCGGCCGCGTCGTCGCTGGCAAGGAGCAGCGCCAGCAGGTACGCCTCGTCGGGGACGTCACGGTCGTGGCGCTGCCGGTCGAGCTCCTGCAGCAGCGATCCGTCCGCCTGCAGCCCGAACAATGCCTCCAGGCCCCCGACCTCCTCCAGGCTGCGCAGCGCAGAGGCCACCCGCGGCTCGGCCAGCGTGAGCTCCAGCTCGCCCCGCAGGCGTCCGCCGCTGACGTTGCGGACGATGGCGGGGTCGAGCGCGTCGTGCGCCCGTTCGGCGGTGGCGGGCTCGAAGTGGAAGCCGAGGCGGCCGGCCAGCCGCGACCCGCGCAACACCCGGGTCGGGTCCTCGATGAACGAGAGCGGGTGCAGCACGCGTAATTGCTTGGCGCGCAGGTCGTCCGCTCCGCCGTAGGGGTCGATCAGCTCCGGCGGTTCCGGGTGGAAGCGCAGTGCCAGGGCGTTGACCGTGAAGTCGCGCCGGGACAGGTCCTTGCGGACCGTGCTGGGGGTGACGGCCGGCAGCGCGCCGGGGTGCTCGTAGATCTCCTCGCGTGCCGTCGCCAGGTCGATGACCAGGCCGTCCTCCAGCGTGAGGGTACAGGTCCCGAACGGTACGTGACAGGACAGAGTGCCGCCCAGACGCGCATTCAGCCGGGTGCCCAGGCGCTCGGCGGTACCCCCCTCGACCGCTAGGTCGAGGTCCTTGAAGCCGGCACCGAGCAGGGCGTCGCGGACGGTACCGCCGACGAGGTAGAGCGAGGCGTCGCCGGCCACCGAGCGGGCCGCCTGCAGCGCCTGCTGGGCGCTGGGAGGGAGTCGTCCGAGCAGCGCGCGGGCGGGGTCCTCGGAGCTGGGCCGCTGGTGGCGCGAGGCGATGAGATCGGTGCGGGTGACGATGCCGACGAGCGCGCCGCCGTCCAGGATCGGGATGCGGCCGATGTTGTGGCGCAGCACCAGCTCCTCGAGCTCGGTCAGGACCGCGTCGCGCCCGGCGCTGACGACGTTGCGGCTCATGAACCCGGAGACCCGGCTGCGGCCCAGGCCGTGCCGCAGGGCTCGCTCCAGGTCGCGACGTGACACCACCCCGGCGAGCGCGCCGTCGTCGCTCATCACCGGCATGCCGTTGTGACCGTAGAGCAGGAGTAGCTGTTGGGCCTCGGCCACCGTCGCGCTCTCGCGCACCGTCTTGACGGGGGCGCTCATCAGATCCGCAGCGGTCAAGACCGGTGTGGTGTGCGCCGCGAGCGCGTCCAGTACGCGCTGCGCCGCCTCCAGCGGGTCGAGGTCCGCCTTGCCGTACGCGGCACCCGGATGGCCCGCGCCGCCGAGGGCGTCGTGCAGGGCCGATGCGACGTCGAAGCGCTCCGTGGCGCGGGCGAAGACCAGCGTCTTGCCCTCCATGCGTACGGAGACGATAGCGGCGTCGGCACGGTGGAGCTCGAGCAGGTCGTTGGCGAGCCCCGACACGCCGGGGACGTAGTGGGGATACTCGAACGCCGCGACGCTGACGCGGCGGCCGGCTACCGCCACGGGACGTGCGGCATCGAGCATGGCCTCCCGGAAGGCGTGATGCTCCGGTGACGTCGCGTCGACGGTGAAACGCCGGACGAGTTGCAGGCTGGCGCCGCAGGCCAGCAGGTGAGCGGCGGCGCGGTAGTCGTCGGGCCGGGTCAGGTCGTAGCTGAGATTGCCGGTGTCCTCGTGGATGCCCAGGAGCGCCAGGCTGGCGATCGGCGGCGGGATGACGATGTCGGTGGCCATGAGCTCGCGGGTGAGCAGGGTGGCGGTGGCGCCCAACTGCTCGCGCAGGCCGCGTGCGGCCGGGATCGGGACGGCAGGGGGCGGATGGTGGTCGTAGAGGGTCGTCGGGACCGCCCCGACCAGGCGATCGAAGGGCCGGATGCGGCTGGCGTCCGCGGTGTCGACCACGATGAGCTCGGTGACGGCGTCGAGATCGATGGCCTGCGGGTCCGCGAGCTCGAGCTGATCCCGGTAGAGCCTCAGGAAGTCCGTGAGGCCAGGGCTCAACGCGCCCTGCACGGTCGCGGTGGCGTTGGGGAAGAGCAACCGCGCCAAGGCCAGACTGGCGAGGGCGTCGAAATCGGGCTGCTCGTGGGTGACGATGAGCCGCATGGTTCTGGGGTCAGTGTAGCGGCTGGCGGGCGCCGCGCCCGGCAACGGGGCGGCGTGTCACACTGGCGCCGTGCTCCACGTGGCGCTGCTCGAGCCCGAGATCGCCGGCAACACCGGACAGATCGCGCGGACCTGCCTTGCGGTTGGGAGCCGCCTGCACCTCATCCGCCCGCTGGGCTTCCGTCTCCATGACGCCGCGCTGCGCCGCGCCGGCATGGACTACTGGGAGCAGGCCGACGTGCAGGTGCATGCCGGCTACCCGGCCTTCCGGGCCGCGCTCGATCCTCTGTTCGGGCAGGGACGCGTCCTCGCCCTATCGACGCGGGGCGCGTCGATAGGGCCGGCTTCAGGGCCCTCGCTGTTCGCCCTCGCCGCCGCGCCGGGGGATCTTCTGCTGCTGTTCGGGCCGGAGTCGCGCGGCCTTCCCGCTGCGGTGCTCGCCGAGGCCGCTCCGCTGCGCCTGCCGATGCGGCCGGGCGCGCGCTCGCTCAACCTGTCCGCGGCGGTGGCGGCCGTCCTCTATCTAGCGTGGTCGGAGGTCGGCTTCGCGGGCGGTCGGTGATCCCCGGCCGACGCTCACGTGTGCCGGAAGCGCGTGTCCTCGGCGAGGCTGCCGATGAAGGCGGCCAGCAGGTCGATGGTGCGCTCCACGTCCGCGAGGTCCACCATCTCGTTGGGGGAGTGCATGTAGCGGTTCGGGATCGACACCACCGCGCTCGGCGTACCGGCGCGCGACGGAGCGATGTGGTCGGCGTCGGTCGCCGTGCGCCGGGGGGAAACGCCGACGCTCACCGGGATGCCCTCGCGTTCGGCGGTCGCACGCAGACTCTCCATCACGGCGCGGTGCACGTACGAACCGGCCGTCAGCACCGGGCCGCCGCCGAGCGGCACGTCGCCGTGGAGCTTCTTCTCCAACCCGGGTGTGTCGATGGCGTGGGTGACGTCGATCGCGATGGCGACGTCGGGCTCGAGCGCGAACGCCGCGGCGCGCGCACCGACCCCGCCGATCTCCTCCTGCACGGTGGCGACGGCCACCACTTCGGCGGACCCGCCGGCGCGCCGGGCCGCTTCCAGCGCAACGTAGGCGCCGATGCGGTCGTCGATGGCGCGGCTCGCCACGCGGCCGTTGAGCAGCTCTACGAACGGCTGTTCGATGACCGCGGTGTCGCCGGCCCGCACGTGGGAAGCGGCCTCCTCGCGGTTGGTGGCCCCGATGTCGATCCACAGGTCGTCCATGCTGGGCACCTTGCGACGGTCCTCGGCGTTCATCAGGTGGATGGCCTTCTTGCCGATGACCCCCAGCACGTCGCCCCCATGGCCGAGGACGCGGACGCGTTGCCCGACGAGCTGCATCGGATCCCAGCCGCCGACCGGGCGCACGTAGAGCAAGCCGTTGTCGTCGACGTAGCTGACGATGAGCCCGATCTCGTCGATGTGTCCGGCGAGCATCACGCGCGGCTTGCGGCCGGGCCGGAAGGTGGCGAAGACGTTGCCGTAGGCGTCCGTGGCGAGTTCGGCGCCCGCGGTCTCGGCGCGCGAGCGCCAGACCGCGGCGGGCCGGGCCTCGAAGCCCGACGTGCCGGCCGCGGAGGTCAGCTCCCGGAGGAAGGATAGGTCGAGTGCCATGGCGGCCAGCATAACGCCGGCCGCCTCCGTCAGCGGATCGTGATGCTCCCCGACCCGGCGCCCGCCACCGTGATCAGGATCTCTCCGGGAGAGCCGGCCGAGCCCCCCGACTCCCACACACCGATGTCACCGGAGCCGCTCTGCCGCGTCAGGAAGGGCGCCACCCGCAACGGGCCGGAACCGTCGTCCCGCACCTCCAGGCGCGCCGCCGCTCCGTCGGGAACGTCGATCGTCACGGGGCCGCTACCCGAGCGCAGCGTCACGCCCACCCGGCCGCTCGGCGGCAGCGCCAGATGCGTCGCTCCCGAACCGGTATCGAGGGCGAGTTCCAGCGACGCATCGGAGGGAACGGTGATGCGCGTGGCGCCGCTACCGCCGGCGATGCTGGCGCGATAGCTCTCGACCTGGCCGGGAAGGGTCAACGTCACCGAGCCGGAGCCGACGTCGGTCCGGAGCGCGGCGAGCTGCAGGCCGTCGAGATCGAGGGTCGCACCGCCCGAGCCGCCGTCGACCGTCAGGTCGAGCGGGAGGCTGCGGCCGAGGCCGAGGTCCCAGCGGCTGCTGCTCAGCGGGGTGGAGAACCAGGCCCCGCGGCTCTGCGCGTGGACGGTGACGGTCTTGTCGCGATCGCCGCGCACGTCGAAAGCGGCGCTGGGCCGCCCGCGAGTCTCGGCGTCGAGCAGGGTGGCGCCGTCGGGTGCGGCGAAGACATGGGTCGGCGCGCTCGACAGCTCCAGGCGGATGCTGGCACTGCGTGCCCCGCCCACCGGCTCGCGGAAGCGCGTCACCGGCTGGCCGGCGTCCGGCGGCGGGAGCACGATGGCGGCCAGTACCACGACGAGGACCGCCAGCCCCGTGTAGGGAACGGCCCAGGGGCGCCGCACGCGCAGCAGGTCGAGTCCAACGCCGATCAGCAACAGGGGCCAGTAGAACGCCAGCGCCGAGAGCGCCCGCGGCGGCACGAAGCCGGTCTGGAACAGCAGCCACAGGATACCGACCGCGATCAGCAGGGCGGGCAGGAGATCGCGCCGGGAGCCATTCCGGTTCACGGCTCGCTGCGGTCTGCGCTGGGGTCTGCGCTGGGGTCGGCGGCGCGGTCGCCGCTGTCGCTGGGGTCGCCACCGCGGCGGGCCCATAGCACCAGTCCGGCGGCGATGAGGGCCAGCGGAAGCAGCCAGCGGCCGACCCAGCTTGCCGCCCAGTTGTCGAAGATGAAGAACTCGAAGAAGGCACCGAAGGCGGCGAAGAGTGCGAGGCCTACCGTGACGACACGCATGCCCTCGCGTTCACGGTCGTGATCGGCCGTGAGGGCACCTTGCAGGAAGATCCCGAAGCCCACGCCGGAAACGATCAGTCCCCAGGCGTAGGACCACGATTGGAAGTAGTCGCCGAGGTTCTGCACGAACAGGATCAGGCCGATGGTGGTCACGATGCTGCCGGGGATGGCCAGCGTCGCCGCTTCCTCGCCCCCCACGAACGCCCACACCAGCAGCGCGATGCCCGGGAGCAGCACGAACAGCGGCCAGCCGATGCTGTCGGCGCCGGCCAGCCGTCCCATCAGGACGAGGATGCCGGCGACGATCAGGATGATGCCGATGACCTGGTTCCGATTCCTCATGAACACGTGCCTCCTCGCACCAGTCTACGTGCGAGGAGGCCGGGACCGGCCGCCGACGTCGCAGCGAGCTCGGCGCAGGCGCCCGCAACCGTCGGCGCCGGTCAGGCCACGCTGGGGACGGATTGCAGACGCCGGGCGATGGCCGCCATCGCCTTGCGGGCGTGAACGATGCCGTTCTCGATGAACACGTCGCTGGTGCGCGTGCCGAAGCCGGCGGATCCCACCACGAACAGACCGGGGACGTCGCTCTCGAAGGTCTCGGGATCGAGCCGGGCGGCGAACGTGGCATCGTCGAGTGTCACGCCCGCCGAGCGCAGCAGGTCGGGGGAGGCGAAGTAGCCGGTGAGCAGGAAGGTCTGGTCGGTGGCGATGTCGAGGCGCTCGCCGCGCTTCTCGGCCACCACCCGGTCGGGCCGGATCTCGCGGACCACGGTGTCGAAGTGGACGTCGATCGAGCCCTCCTTGACGCGGTTCTCGAGGTTGGGGCGGATCCAGTACTTGAGGCTGTGCCGGAAGTCGGCGCCGCGATGGACCATGGTCACGTGCGCGCCGCTCCGGAACAGGTCGAGAGCGGCGTCGGCAGCTGAGCTGCCGGCGCCGACGATGGTCACGTTGCGCTCGAAGTACGGGTGCGCCTCGGTGTAGTAGTGGCTGACGTTCGGCAGGTCCTCGCCCGGCACGCCCAGCGCCTTGGGATTGTCGAAGTAGCCGGTGGCCAGCGCGACGCAGCGCGCCTCGACGACGCGCTCGGCGCCACCCGCGGGCGCGCGCGAGCGCATGCGGACGGCGAACCCCTCACCGCGGCGTTCCACCGCGGTGACCTCGGCGAAGGACATGAGCTCGAGGCGCTCGTTCTGGACGACCTTGCGGTAGTAGTCGAGGGCCTCCTTGCGGGTCGGCTTGTCGGTGGCCGTCACCAGGGGGTGGCCGCCGACCTCGAGCCGCTCGGAGGTGGTGAAGAAGGTCATGTAGGTGGGGTAGCCGGCGATGGCGTTTACGATGGAGCCCTTCTCGATGATCCGGTAGTCCAGCCCGGCGCGCTTCGCGAGGATGGCGGTCTCGATGCCGATGGGGCCGGCGCCCACGATGGCCAAGTCAACCATGCCGACTACCCTAACAGACCGGCTCGAGCGCCCGCGGACCGCCTGCGACAGGTGCCTAGGGACCACCGGGCTAGGGAACGACGCACGAGGGGCACTCGGAGCACAACGGGCAGCGTTCGCACTCGGGCCTGCGCGCCTTGCACACCCGGCGACCGTGCAGGATGAGGCCGTGGTGCACGAACACCCAGTCGTCCTCGTCGAACAGCTTCTGGAGGTCACGCTCGACCTTGTCGGGGTCGTCGTGGCGACTGAAGCGCAGCCGGCGGGCCAGCCGCCCGACGTGCGTGTCTACGGCGATGGTGGGCTGGCCGAAGGCGTTGGCCAGCACCACGTTGGCGGTCTTGCGCCCCACGCCCGGCAGCGCCGTGAGCTCGTGCAGGGTGGACGGCACCGTGCCGCCGTGGCGCTCGACCAGCAGTCGTGCGGCGGCGGTCAGGTTCTTCGCCTTGGAGCGGTACAGCCCGATGGTCTGGATGAGCGGCTCCACCTCCCCGGCGTCCGCGTCCGCGAGGGCGGAGGCGTCCGGGAACCGGGCGAACAGGGCGGGGGTGGCCCGGTTCACGCTGACGTCCGTGGCCTGGGCCGAGAGCACGGTGGCGACCAGAAGCTCGAACGGCGTGCGGAACTCGAGCTCGGTCTCGGCGTCCGGATAGAGGGCCTTCAGCTCCGACAGCACGCGGGCGGCGCGCTCGCGCTTGCGGGCCTGGCTCTCGCGTGGCATGGGCACCAGCATAGCCTCCGCGGTGGAACAGCGCGGTCCCGGGAGTGTGCCGGGCACGCCAAGTGAGCTATTCGCCAGCCTCGCGGCGGGGCGCTTCGGTAGACTGCGAGCGACTCCATAGGGCCCCGCCCGAAGGTGCGCGAAGGAGGCAGGATGCCCGTATTCGAGTACAAAGCGCGCGACCGCTCCGGCAAGGTGGTCGCGGCGACCATGGAGGCGGCGTCGCAGCGCGACGTGGCCTCCGCGCTGCGCGACAAGGGCTACTTCATCAGCGAGATCAAGGCGCCCAAGGCGGGGCTGAACGCCGAGATCAAGCTTCCGAAGTGGTTGGACCTGGGGAGCAAGCCCACCGTCCGCGACATCACCATCTTCTCGCGCCAGTTCGCCACGGTCATCAACGCCGGCCTGCCGATGGTCCAGTCGCTGGCCATCCTGCAACGCCAGTCGCCCAAGGATGGCCTCAAGGACGCGATCCGGCGCGTGCGCGAGGACGTCGAGACCGGGCAGCCACTCTCCAATTCGCTGGCCAAGTTCCCTCGGCTGTTCAACAACCTGTACGTCTACCTGGTGCGGGCCGGGGAAGTCTCGGGGAACCTCGACGGCATCCTCGAGCGCATCGCCAGCTACCAGGAGAAGCAGGCGGAGCTGCGCGGCAAGATCCGTACCGCCCTGACCTACCCCGGCGTGGTGCTGTTCATCGCGTTGGCCGTCTCCTACTTCCTGCTCACGGGCATCGTGCCGCAGTTCGCCAGCATCCTCACTCAGCTCGGCGGCAAGCTCCCGACCATCACGCAGTTGCTGATCGCGGTCTCGGACTTCCTGCGCTTCCAGTGGTACATCCTGATCGGCGCGATCGTAGCGATCGTGGTGGCCATCAACTTCTACTACCGGACCGACAACGGGCGCCACAACATCGACCGTCTGCTCCTGCGCTTGCCGGTCTTCGGTCCACTGATCCAGAAGACCTCCATCGCGAACTTCTCCAGCACCTTCGGGCTGCTTCTCCATTCGGGCGTCAACATCATCGAGTCGATCGAGATCACCAAGGGCACGTCCGGCAATATCATCGTCGAAGACATCCTGGACGAGACCAAGGACGCGGTGCAGCGCGGCGAGCAGATCAGCCAGACGCTGTCGAAGTACCCGCTGGTGTTCCCACCGCTGGTCAGCTCGATGATCTCCATCGGTGAGGAGACCGGTGCGGTGGACAGCATGCTGGAGAAGATCGCCGCGTTCTACGAGCGCGAGGTCGACGAGGCCGTCGACAGCCTGACTGCGGCGCTCGAGCCTGCCCTCATCGTGTTCCTCGGCGTGATCGTGGGCTTCATCGTGGCCGGCATGTTCCTGCCGTTGTTCTCCATCATCGGCCAGCTCAGTCAGTAGCGCTGTCGAGTTCCGCGTGAACGGCCGGTCGTTGCACTTCGTGGCATCTGCGTAGCGCCGATTGCAGTCTGTGGCATCCAGCCTGGGAAGTCGGTACTAGAGGGTTACCGTGCCTCTAGTACCGACTTCCTGTCTCTCGGCCCGTAATCCAAGCTCTTGAACATTCCAGCCGCCGACGAGTCCTGCTTCACCCACTGCCGTCATCGCCGGGGCGTTCAGGAGCGCGTGGATGCGCTGTTCACGAAGCCCGGGAAGGTTCACCCTCCGTTTTCGACAGGGTGCTCGAGCTCATGCCGACTAGGCAGGCTTCGAAGAAGCGTTGACGACCACGGGTTGCATTCCCTTCCAGTCGGCCCACGCCTTCGGGCTCGTCACCAGCTCGCACATGAAGTGCGCGACGTTGGCCATGTTCGTCTTGCCGGGCTTGAAGAGGCTGTCCACGAGGCCCTCGTGCAACGTGTATTCGGAGACCTCGCCCTCGAGGAGCGAGTCGGGTCGGACCACCACCCACTGCGTAGACGGGTTGTTCGGCCCGACCTTCTCGACCAGGAGGTCCGCGGCTCGCTGGTTGTCCCTGGCCGGGGGAAGCACGCCGCGGAGCACCCAGAGAAACGCCCTCTCGAGGGAGCCCCGGCGCGTGTCGAGGCCCCCGGGGCGATTCACCGAGACGCTGCTCATGAGGATGAACTTGACCGGCTCGGCGGGCTGCAGCGCTTCGACCTCACGGCACAGACGCGTCGTCGCTCTCGTGACAAGGTCGCGCGGCGCTCCGAAGACGCCCTTGAGGCTGAGGACGTGACCGAGACAGGAGATGACCGCATCGCAGCCGTGTAGCTTCTGCCGCAGCTCGTCATCGGGAAGCCACAGCAGGCTGGCCTCGATCGCAGTCAGGTTGGAGTTGCCCGCGACGTCGGGCGGGAGCTTCCCTGCCGATCGCACGACGGCGCGAACAGCGATGCCGCGGTCCAGGAGTTGCTTCAACACGCGGCTGCCTGTGCGTCCGGTGCCGCCAACGAGAAGAACGGTCTGCTGGGCGGGCATGTCTGGATCTCCCTCACGCGCCTCGGGGAGCAAGCCCGGGCGCACGCAGCAGCTACGGACAACCGTGGATTCCGTGGTCCGCGTCCTCATAGTACTTCGCCTGGTCTTCGCAAGAGAACGCCCTGGTACATCCCCCACGGGTGTTCGGCACCGCGCGTTCGCTTCCGCAGGGGGGCCCGAGACGATCTCGCCCAACCGACGGTTGCTGTTGGCGCCGACGACGGTGGCGAACGGGTTCGCCGGTCTCCGGCCCAACGACGGTGAGCTGAAGTCGGGTTGGGCCTCGTCGACGACCCCGATCCTGGAGTCCTACGTCGCTGCCGTAGTCGACTGCACGTGAACCCCGGCATCGCCTCGGGGCGCGCAGCCGCCTGGTGGCGGTCTCTCAGGCCCCTGTAGGCGAAGCTGCCGTTATGGCGGCGGACCGGCGCCCTTGTCCGAGATCGGTTGGACGAATACAATGGCCCCCAACGAAAAAACGGGATTGGGAGTGCACATGGACGTCGGTATGGTTGGGATCGGGACCATGGGTGCCGGGATCGTGGAGCGTCTGCTCGCGGCTGGACACCAGGTCACCGGTTGGAACAGGACGAAGGCGAAGGCGTCGGCGCTGGTCGACGCGGGCATGGCCTGGGCCGACAGCCCGGCGGGCGTGGCGGCCGCTTCGGAGGTGGTGTTCTCCATCGTGACCGACGCGGCCGCGGTGCGCGATGTTGCGCTCGGCGACCACGGCATCGTCTCGGGGCTCCGCAGCGACGGCGTCTACCTCGACATGAGCACCATCGACCCTACCGAGAGCCGGGCCGTGGCGGCCGCCTTCGAGCGAGCGGGGCGAACGATGCTCGACGCGCCGCTCTCCGGCAGCCCCGTGACGCTCGAGCAGGGCAAGGCGTCCATCATGGTCGGCGGCGACCGGGGAGCTTTCGAACGGGTCGAGCCCGTGCTGCTCGACATCGGCGCCAAGGCCTCCTACATCGGCGCGAACGGGATGGCGGCGCAGATGAAGCTGTCCATCAACCTCGTGCTGATGGTCGAGGTCATCGCCTTCGGCGAGGGGATCGCGCTCGCCGAGAAAGGGGGCGTCGATCGGCAGGTCGCCGTCGACGCGATGCTCAACAGCGTGGCCGCCTCGCCCGTTCTCGGTTACCGCGGCCCGTTCATCCTCGAGGGCAACATGCCCGAGCAGGCGCTCGCCGACGTCAACCTCCAGCAGAAGGACATGATGCTTGTGTTGGAGCAGGGTCGGAGGCTCGGCTCGCCCGTGCCGCTGGCCGCGGCCGCGAACGAGATGATGAACGCCTGCCGCGGGCTCGGGTTGGATCGCCGCGACTTCGTCACTGCGCACGAGGTCTACCGTCGCCTGGGAGGAGCCGAGTCGTGAGCCCCTACCGGACGAATCTGGACCAGGTGCCCCACGTCGAGGGGCTGTCGCGCGACGACGGTTGGATCGACATGCGGGTGCAGTTCCTCATCGATCAGCAGAGCGCGGGATCGGACAAGCTGGTGCTCGGCTGGACGGTGTTGCCGCCCGGCGCGCGCCACGAGCGGCACCGGCACTTCCATGCCGACGAGTTCCTGCTCGTGCTCAAGGGCAGCGGCGTCATCTATACCGACGACGGCGAGGAGCCCTCCGGCCAGGGGGACGTGGTCTACACCGAACGCGGCCACTGGCACGGGTTCGCCAACACCACCGACGATGAGGTCGTCCTCGTCTGGGGATGGAGCGGCGCCGGGTCCCTCGAGGCCGCCGGCTACGAGGTCGCCGCTGAAGGCAACGGAGCGGACGGGTCGTTGCCGCCGCATGGGGCCGGCAGGTGAGCGCCGCAGCGCAGGACCCCAGCATCGTGGCCGGCATGAAGCGGCAGTTGGAGCTGCGGCGCTCTCGCCTCGCCGGCGGCGACGCGCCGCTCGGCTGGAAGCTCGGCTTCGGGACGCCGTCTGCGATGGAGGGGCTCGGCACGGACGCTCCCCTGGTCGGGTTCCTGCTGCGTGGGGCGGAGGTGGACCCGGGTGCCCGCGTGTCCATCGCCGGCTGGACGAACCCCGTCATCGAGCCGGAGATCGCCGTGACCATGGGCCGTGACCTGCCGGCGACCACCGATCGCCGAACGGTGAGCGACGCGATCGGCGCTCTCGGGCCCGCGATCGAACTCGCCGACCTGAGCTTCGCGCCGGACGACGTGGAGGCCATCCTCGCCGCCGACGTCTTCCAGCGGCACGTCGTCCTCGGCCGTCGCGACTGGACGCGTGCGGGTGGCAACCTCGAGGGCCTTGTCGGCAGGGTCGAGCGCGACGGGGTACCGCTCGCCACCGTCGAAGATCTCCAGGTTGCCCCCGGCGACCTGCTCGACAACGTCATGCACGTCGCGAACCTTCTCGCGTCGATGGGGGAGACGCTGCGGGAGGGCGAGGTCGTCATCACCGGCTCGATCATCCCGCCGATCCGTGCGGACGGCCCCACGCAGGTCCGGTACGCGCTCGACCCCATCGACACCGTCGTGGTCGAGCTCGTGAGGGACGCCGTCGACGGTGAGTGACCTCGAGCACGGCGCTTCACGGATCGTCGGACTGGAGTCCGGGCACCACGTGTGGACGCGGCGCGTGGGGCACGCGCCGACGAAGATGCTCACGCTGCATGGCGGGCCGGGCTGCACGCACGAGTACTTCGAGGTCTTCGAGGATCATCTCGACAGGGCCGAGATCGAGCTGTACTACTACGACCAGCTCGGATCGTACTACTCCGATCAACCCGACGACACGAGCCTCTGGACCGTCGACCGGTTCCGTTCGGAGGTCGAGGAGGTGCGCACGGCCCTCGGCCTCGAGGGGTTCATCCTCTTCGGGAACTCGTGGGGCGGCATGTTGGGCATCGAGTACGCCCTGCACTACCAGGAGCACCTGAAGGGCCTGATCGTGTCCAACATGACGGCCAGCATCCCTTCCTACGTCCGGCACGTGAACGAGCTCCGCGACAGGCTGCCGCGCTCGCTCGTCGACGAGATGCAAGCGTTCGAGCGGGCGGGGGACTACGAGGCGCCGCGCTACCAGGAGCTCCTCACCGAGCACCTCTACAAGGAGCACATCTGCCGGCTCGAGCCCTGGCCGGCGCCCGTGCAGCGCTGCATGGACCACCTCGCGCTGCCCGTGTACAACACGATGCAGGGGCCGAACGAGTTCGTGGTCACGGGTACGTTCGCCGACTGGGATCGCTGGGACGATCTGGTGCGGATCACCGTGCCGACGCTGCTGGTGGTGGGACGGCACGACACCATGCGGGTGGAGGACGTCGAGGAGATGGGCCGGCGCATGCCGAACGCGCGCGTGCACGTGTGCGAGAAAGGCAGCCACATGCCCTTCTGGGACGACGCCGAGGACTACTTTGAGACGCTGCGCGCCTTCGTCCACGACGTCGAGAGCGGTTCCTTCCGCTAGCCCGCCTATCCACCCGGCCGTCGGCGACGGGCGGTGCTCGTTGGATCCCCGCGGCCTGCCGGCGGGTCAGCGCTCCTATTGCAGGTTGTCCGAGCGGTCCATGGCGAGGTAGGTCGCGAACGCCGCAACCACGAAGAAGATCACGAGGATCGCCATCGACGCTGCGCCGATGGGGGCCCCGTCGGGCACCGTTCCGGCGCTCATGAGCACGATCGACCAGGGGATCCAGGGGCCCCAGCCGGTGTGGGAGAAGAGGTTCCCGAGGAGGAGGAGCAGGACGGTCACGCCGATCGGCGCAAGGTAGCCGCGGCCGACGACGGCGAGCCATGCGCCAGCGGTGCCGGCGAGCAGGACCTGCAGGATCAGGATCGCGACCGTGCGCACGCTAGCCGCGAGCAGTGCGCCCTCGAAGCCCGGCAGGCCGAGCGCGAACCCCACGGCCACAGCGATCAGGTACACGACGGCGGCCATGGCCACGAACCAGACGGCCGACACCGCGAGCTTCGCGGCCACGAGGGCCGCGCGGCCGACCGGCAGCGTCAGCAGGTTCTTGGCCGTACCTTCGGCATACTCGCGCCCGAACACGAACGCTTCCACGACGGCGAGGACGATCAGTCCGCCCGCGAAGAGGGCGGAGGTCAGGGTGAGGTAGGTGGGCCAGTTCGCCGCTCCGATGGTGAGCTGCGCCTTGGCGGTGAGAAGGCCCATGCGGCGGCCCAGGTCGGGGTGCATCAGCACGCTCATCATGAGCCCCAGCATGAGTGGAGCGAAGGCATAGGCGGCCGTGAGGATCCACGTGATCCTCGCTCGCTTGAGCTTGAGCAGTTCGCACACGAAGGCTTGCGCGAGCATCATGGTCCTCCACCCGTCAGGCGCAGGAAGTGCGCTTCGAGGTCGCCCTGCCGCGGGCAAGCGGCGTGCACCTCGATCCCCGCCTCGACGAGGGCGCGGATCACGGTGGACGGCGCGACGTCGCCGCACGCCACCTCGAGCCTGTCTCCGGGGAGGTCGCTTACCGCCAGGCGCGGCGACGCCGCCGAAAGCGCGGTGCGTGCCGCGGCCGCGTCGGACACGAGGACCTCGAGGTGCACCGCGTCGCCTGCGGCTCGCACGTCGAGCTCGTCGACGAGGCGCCCCCGATGGATGATTCCGATCCGGTCCACGAGCTGCGCGACCTCGCCGAGGTTGTGGCTCGACAGGAACACGGTCACGCCCTCGTCGTCCGCCAGACGGCGCAGCAGTTGACGGATCTCCACGATGCCCACCGGATCGAGCCCGTTGACAGGCTCGTCCAGGACGAGAATCTTCGGTCGGGCGAGCATGGCGCGGGCGAGGCCGAGGCGTTGCTTGTTCCCCAACGACAGTCGGTCGGCCCGGCGGTAGGCCAGCTCCTCCAACCCCAGCAGCGTCAGGACACGGTCGACCGCTTCCCGAGGCGAGCGGGTGAGGCGACGCTGCACGTCCAGGTTCTCGAACACCGTGAGGTTGCCGTACGAGGCGGCCGTCTCCACCAGCACGCCGACGTCTTCGGCGGTCCGCCTGCGATGCCGGGCCACATCGCGTCCGAAGATCGACACGCTCCCGCGCGTGGGACGTACGAGCCCCGCCAGCATCCGGATGGTGGTGGTCTTGCCGGCGCCGTTGCGGCCCAGGAAGCCGTAGATCTCGCCGCGGGCGACCGACATGGACAGCGCGTACACCGCCGTGACGTCCCCGAAGCGCTTGGTGAGCTCCTGCGTGAGGATCGCCGCCATCTGCGCCGATGGGGCCGGCGTCGAGGCGGAGCGCCGCCGCTCCGCCGCCGCTCCGGTCATGGCCGTACCGTCTCCCCGACGATCCCTTCGGCCACCCAGTCGACGATACGGTCGATCGCGTCCGGGAACACGTCCGAGCCGATCTCCGCCTCGTGGAACCCGAGCGTGGTGACGGCGCGGAAGACGCCCGTGGCGATCTCCGGGTCGATGTCACACGTGGCCCCTGCGCGGCTGCATGCCTCGAGGACCTTGCGAACGAAGTCGGTGTCGTGGCGGAAGTGCTCCGACCAGCGTTCCTCGTTCCTGCCGCGCATGACCTGCGCCAGTTCCCCGCTCTCCCGAAGGGCGCCGATCAGCGAGTCGCGATGCACGAAGTCCAGAGCCAGGCGCATCAGCGATCGCAGGGTCTGGCGCGGATCGGAGGATTCCGCGAGGATCGCGTCGAGCGCGCTGTAACGCTGCGCCTCGTCCTGCTCGAAGATCGCGGCACACAGGTCCTCCTTGGAATCGAAGAAGCTGTAGAAGCTGCCCTTGGCGATGCCCACCGTGCGGGCGAGCTGTTCCACGCTCGTCTTGCGCAGCCCGAAGCGCAAGAAGCTCTCCCTTCCGGCCTCGGTGAGCGCCTGCCGGATGACCCTCCGGTCGGTCTCGGAGAAGGTGCGCGGCACGGCTCAGGCCGCCCGCGATAGACATGACGCAATGACCAGATGGACCATGGAGTCATGATAGGGCATCGCGGCGATGCCGAGCATTGGCCATCGCCCCGGTCCGCTCGGCGCGGGACGACCGACGTGTCGTAGCGCGCAGCCAGCCGGGTCGATGGGCCCGGTGGTCGTCCACGAGGAAGGGGGCGCCGACGGCGCCCCCTCGGGGTTCATGATGTCCGCTGCAGCCCGCAGCTTCCCGCAACTGCGAGATCAGCGCTCTCGGGGGCCTCCGCCGGAGGTCGACGAGCCCTGTTGCGATCCGCCGCGCCCGCGGCGACGACCACGGCGCCGGCGCGAGCCGCCTCCGGTGTTGTTCCCGGTTCTGTTGCCCGTGCTGTTGCTGGTGCCGTTGCTCGCGTTGTTGCGGGGGCTGTTGCCGGCGCGATGACTCGAGCCGTTCCCCGAACCGTTGCCGGACGGCCGGCCGCCCGAGCGCTTGGCGGGGCGTTGGCCCCGGGCATCGGGTTCGTCCGTCTGGAGCGCGTCGCTGCCCGTGCCATAGCCATCGATCCGCACGCGGTCGATGCGACGACCCAGGCGCTTCTCGATGGCACGGACCATGGCCCCGTCGTCCGGCGTCACGAAGGTGAGCGCCTGGCCGCTGTGCTCCATGCGGCCGGTGCGGCCGATGCGGTGGATGTACGCCTCCACGGTGTCCGGCATGTCGTAGTTGATGACATGCGAGATGCGCGAGACATCGATGCCGCGGGCGGCGATGTCGGTCGCGACGAGGATGTGGTAGTGGCCGTCGCGGAAGCCGTCCAACGCCTTCTGACGCTTGTTCTGCGACAGGTTGCCCTGGATCGCGGTCACGAAGTGGTTCTCGCGATCGAGCTGCGCCGCGAGCTTCTTGGCGCGGTGCTTGGTGCGCGTGAACACCAGCGCGGACCGCGGGTCGTGCTCGCGCAGGACATGCCTGAGCAGCTCGGTCTTCTCGGTGCCCAGCACCGGGTAGAGAGCTTGCTCGACGGTCTTGGCGGGCTCGCGGCGGCCGACCTCCACCGTGATGGGGTCGTCGAGCATCTCGTTCACCAGCCCGCGCAGCTCGCTCGGCATGGTGGCGGAGAAGAGCATGCGCTGGGCGCCCTCGGGCACCTTCGCCAGGATGCGCCGGACGTCGGGCAGGAAGCCCATGTCGAGTAGATGGTCGGCCTCGTCGAGCACCACCACCTCGAGCGCGCGAAGGTCGGCGTTGCCCCGGCCCAGGTGATCGAGGAAGCGGCCGGGGCACACCACCGCGATCTCGGCACGGCCGCGCAGTGCAGCCTCCTGCTGGGCGAAACCGACACCGCCGTAGATGGTGGCGCTGCGCAGGCCCGTCTTCTTGCCGAGCTTGTCGATCTCCACGTGGATCTGCTCCGCCAGCTCGCGGGTGGGCGCCACGATCAGCGCCCGGATGCGGCCGCGCGGGCCGTCCAGCAGACGCTGGAGGATAGGGAGGACGAAGCCGGCGGTCTTCCCGGTGCCGGTCTGGGCCAGGCCCAGCACGTCACGTCCCTCGAGCGCGGGCGGCAGCGCACGCTCCTGGATGGGGGTGGGGCTCACGTAGCCTGCCGCTCGGATGCCCGTCTGGATGCGGGCATCGAGGTTATAGGGTTCGAAACTCAAAAGGATCCCTCCTGGCTCACCACCGGCCGAGAGGACCTCAAGACCGTGCGGACGTAGCCTCGGCAGTCTACGCCGCCAACGCCCGCGGTGTCGTCTGCAGCGACACGTCGCGGCCGGGACGGGAATCTGCCCGTTGCCTCGGACGCCGCGTCGTGCTAGCATTCGAAGGCTGCCGGTCCCGTACCGGACCGTTCGTCGTGACATCAGTCCGCGCGCCTGGAAAGGTGCGCCTGGAGAGACTCGAAGGAGAACCATGGCCAGGAACCCGTCCGCGATGAAGTACCATCGCCAGTCCGAGAAGGCCCGGCTCGCCAACCGGGCGCGCAAGAGCACCATCCGTACCTTCACCAAGAAGGCGGTGGCGGCTGCCGAGTCCGGCGACTTCGAGGCCGCGGCCAAGTACCAGAAGGTCGTGCAGAGCCTGGTCGACAAGGCCACCAAGGTGTCCACGGTCCACAAGAACACCGCCGCACGCAAGAAGGCGCGCCTGGCCCGTCACCTCAACGCGATCAAGGAAGGCCGCCTGAGTTCCTGACGTTCAAGCACGAGATGCACGAGAAGCGGGCGCCGTTCGATGAGGACGGCGCCCGCTTTTCGCGGTTCGGCGGGGTCGGCGCTCGAGACATCGTCAGCCGAAGCGCTCCTCGGCGAACGGGTCGCCCCGCATGTGGTAGCCGTTGCGTTCCCAGAAGCCGGGTACGTTCTGGTCCATGAAGTGCAGCTCGGAGAGCCACTTGGCGCTCTTCCAGGCGTACAGGTGGGGGACGATGGCGCGAAGGGGCCCACCGTGTTCGACCGCGAGATCCTCGCCCTCGAGGCGGTGGGCGAGCAGACAACCGTCGGCCAGGAAGTCCTCCAGGCTGAGGTTGGTGCTGTAGCCGCCGTAGCAGCGCAGCATCACGTGGGTGGCCGCGGCGTCGACCTCCAGGTGCTCCATCAGGTCGCGCGTGAGCACGCCCGTCCACCCCACGTCGTACTTCGACCACCGGGTGACGCAGTGGAAGTCGCGGCGGACGTCGGTCTGCGGAAGCGCCATGAGGTCGTCCCAGCCGAACGTGCGGGCCTTCGCCAAGCCGCTGACGGTGAGCTTCAGGTCCTGCCTGGCGAGGCGCGGGGTGGGCCCGTAGGTCAATACCGGGAAGCCCCTGACGAGGCTCTGCCCCGGCGGTAGGCGCTCGTCGTCGGGGCGCTTGGAGAAGAACCGGCGGTTCATGCGGCCACGCTAGCACGGAGGATGCTTGTAACCATGTCCCCAACGACGATTTCCGGCTTCGGCTCCAACCGGTCGCGGTGGACCGCGCCGCCGCGCCGTACGCGACCCTGATAGCTTGGGGCGTGGCAGAACCCCGCATCGTCCTGGTCCGCAGCAAGGACTCCGCCAACGTCGGCGCGTCCGCCCGCGCCATGAAGAATTTCGGCCTCGAGGAACTGGTGCTGGTCGCTCCGCGCTGCAGGATCGACGATCGCGCCCGCGCACTCGCCTCGCACGCCGTCGACGTGCTCCAGACGGCCCGGGTGGTGGACACGGTGGAGGAGGCCATCGCCGACCGCCGCTTCGTGCTCGGGACCAGCGCGCGGTTGCGGGGAACGGACACCCTGCCTACCTGGCCGCCGCGCCAGGCGGCGCCGCACCTGCTCGACGAAGGCGTGGCGGTGCTGTTCGGACCCGAGGACCACGGCCTCAGCAACGAGGACCTGAACTTGTGCCAGGGCTACGTGTCGATCCCCACCGCTGCGTACGCCTCGCTCAACCTGGCCCAGGCCGTGCTGCTCGTCGCGTACGAGGTGCACCTCGCGCGGCAAGCCGCGCCCGTCGCCGATGCCACGGGGGCGGGCGCGGGCATGCCCATGGACGTGCCCGCAGCCGTACCCGGGACCGTACCCGCGACCGTCGAGCGGGCGCCGCGGGAGCAGCTCGAGCGCTTCTACGGGCAGCTCGTGGAGGCCTTCCACCGCATCGGCTACACCGACGCGCAGCGCGAACGGGCGATCCTCCGCGTCTACCGGGGGATGTTCGACCGGGTCGCCCTCACGCCGCGCGAGGTGGCGGCGTTGCGCGGCCTCGTGAGCCAGGTGATGTGGGCGGCCGAGCAGCCGCCGGAGCGGCTCCCCGGGCGCAAGGAAGAGCGTTGACAGCGGGAAAGAGGGGTGGGTATACTACCCGACGCTGACCGGACGGCCGGTCCTGGAGGGTTGCCTTCGCGGCGCCGTCCGGAGGGTTCGGCCGCAAGCTGCCGCTGACCGGAGGGTTGGCTGAGTGGTTGAAAGCGGCGGTCTTGAAAACCGTTGACGGGGCGACCCGTCCGGGGGTTCGAATCCCTCACCCTCCGCCAAGAGTCCGGTCGGAGCACAATCGGGAGAGGTGGCCGAGCGGCTGAAGGCGCTCCCCTGCTAAGGGAGTATGGGGGCAAAACCTCCATCGAGGGTTCGAATCCCTCCCTCTCCGCCAAGCAGCTCCCGCGTTCACGACGCGCGCGCCTGTAGCTCAGTTGGATAGAGCGTCTGACTACGGATCAGAAGGTCCAGGGTTCGAATCCTTGCAGGCGCACCACAGCGAGAAGCCCCGCCGACGGCGGGGCTTCTTCTCGTGAGGGGATCCGGACTGCGGTGCCCCCGACGTGACGTGGGACCCACGTTCGCTCGTGGAGGCAGAAGGTAGCCGTAGAGGGGAGAGTCCGGATGGAACGGGTGCATCATGACCGCATGGGTTCTGGGATGACGAAGCTCGTGTGGCGGCCCGCGTCCGCCCCGTTCGGAGTGGACGCCGCAGGGGAGGCCGAACGCGCCCTCGCGCGCCTCGGTCTGCGCCGGTTCACCCTCCGCGACGCCGGCTCCGGCCCGCAGGTCCGCCGCGAGCTTTACGAGCTGGTGCGCCTCGGGGTCGTGGATGATCCAGGCGAGGGCGCGGACTTCCTGCCGTTCGAGCGCTTCGACGCCGAGCTCTTCGAGCCGTTCTACTGGCGCTGGGCCGACGCACAGTTCGTCGCCGCCGAGGGCGAGCGGTGGGTCGGGCTGGTGAACCTGCAGCTGCGGACCGCCGAGCAAGCGGAGATGGGCATCACCGTGGTGCGTCGGGGGTACCGCCGGCGCGGCGTGGCCCGCGCGCTGAAGGCGTTGGCGCTACGACGGGCGCAAGAGCGGGGCGTCGCCGCCGTGGTGACGTGGAACCACGTCGGCAACACCGCGATCCTCGCCCTGAACGCTTCGCTGGGGTTCCGGGCCGTGTGAGCGGCGACCCGCGTCGCCCTTCGCCTCGTGCCGTCCACCCTGCGCGACACCGCCGAACGCGGGGTGCCGGGACTAGCATGGAAGGGGAAGCGAGCGACCGGATGGGGATCTCGATCAGACGGACTTCGATCAGACGGACTTCGATCATGCGGATCGCGAGGGAGCGCGCCTCGATGCGAAGCGGCCCGGTTGGGGGTGAGCCGGTTGGTCGTGGCCGTTCGCGGCGGAGCTCCGCGCGGACGGGGACGTGGCTGGGCGCCGCGATCCTCCTGATCCTGCTCTCCGGCTGCGCACCCGCGATCGTCAAGCCCCGGCATACCGTCACGACGCTCACGGTTCCGGACGCCTACGCGGCCGCGGTCGCCACCATCGACACACAGCCGTATCCGGCGTCGATGGGTGGCTGGATCATCACCCAGGCCGATCCGAGCAGCGCCTTCGTGGCGGCCGAGATGAGCTACAGGAGCTGCGGTTACGTGCCGTTCCGGTTCGCCGAGTACCGTTGCCGTACGAACACGGCCCGCGTGACCGTGACGCTGGTCCCGAGAACGGACGGGACGGTCCTCGTGGCTATCGGCGCCAGCGACGATCCGCAGGCGCAGGACCTCGCCGAGGCGCTTGCCGCGCGGCTGAGGGCCCGACCCGCCGGGATGGAAGGGTGACGCCTGCGTCGAGGGGTGTGGTGAGGAGTGGGCTGAGGGGCGCTCCCCGCCGTCAGCGGCCGCTCTTCGCCAGCACCGCGTCGATCGTCTGCTCGACGGCCACGCTCGACACCTGGTAGGCGCGCGGGATGCGGGCTCGCACGCGCCCGTGGGGCCCGACGATGACGAGGGTTCCGTTTCCGATCACGGTCGGCAGGTCGTTCTCGGCCAGGGGGTTCCAGGCGCTGGCGTAGAAGTACGTGCCCTGGGCCTTCTGCTGTGCGGTGTAGTTTCGCAGCGCTGCGCCGCCGAGGCGCCGGTAGGGCACCCCGTAGCCGTCGCGCACCACCTGCGCGACCCGGGTGGCCGAGCCGCTCAAGAACGGCCACTGGGCCGCTGTGGCCGGTACCTTCCCGTACCCGACCACGCGCTTCAGGAAGCTCGCGGTGGTCGCCGGGTTGCTGGCCTGCGGGTCGACGTTCAATGACACGAACACGACGTCCTTCCCGAACCTGCCGGTGGCCTTCAGATCGCTCTCCACCGCCATCAGGAGGTTGACGCCGATCACGGGACTGACGCGCGTGCCGCGAGGATCGAGGAAGCTGACCACTTGAACCTTGCCCTGTAAAGTCTTTGGGTCGAACGGCTGCCCCTGCTGGTCCGTGAAGCCTCGCAGACTGGGAGCCGCACCGAGGTCACGGATGGCGTAGCCGTGCTCCGCCCGGCCGGCTGCGATCGCGGCCGGGCTGGACGCGCGGTGGTAGAGCTCGCCCCCCACGAACGCCAGCGCCAACCCCACGAGCAGGCCGACCGCGATCTGCGCCGCGCGGGTGGTGCGGGAGGGGCGCGGAGCGGCGCTCATCCGCCGGACCCCGCCAGCCGCGCCACGTCCCCCGCGATCTCCGTGGTTGGCGTCGTGCTGGCGTCGCCGAAGGCGGCCCGCACCCAGCCATTGCGGTCGACGACGAACAGCGGGCTCTGGTGCATGACCGCGAACGGCGCGCTCGCCTGCTCGGCCACCGGATTGCTCATGCGCGCCTGGAAGGCGCTGGGGGCGAGCTTCTCGGCCTGCGCGTTGCTCACGCTGTAGTAGCTGCTGTGATAGCCGTCGTGTACCACGCTTCGGACGGTCCTGGCGGGCCCGGTGAGGTAGGCCAGCCAGTGCGCGTCGGGGTTCACGCCCTCCTGGTCGAGGAACGCACGCAGATCCTTGGGGCCCGTTGCCTTGTCGATGTCGAAGGCCACGATCTGCACGTTCTGGGTCAGGTGACGGCGCTTCAGGACCTGCTCCAGGTTCAGCACCTTCGAGGCCGTGAGCGGGCAGAGTGTGGTGCAGTACGGGTCCATGGTCACGACGATGCGCACCTTGCCGAGGAAGTCGCGGGATTGCACCTTTCGGTCGAGCTGGTCCGTCAGCGCGTAGCTCGGCGCTCGGAACAGCTTCGGCAGCGGCGCGGGACCCCCCGCCACCCTCGCAACGGGGCCGGGCCAGAGAAACAGCGCGAGGCCGCAGAGCAGCCCCACCGCCCCGCCGAGCGATAGGTAGCGCCAGGTTCCCGAGCCGTTCACGGGGGTCAGCCTACCGCCGGCAAGGTGTGAGCCATGAGCGCCTCGGGCCGCCAGGGCACGCCGAACGCAGACCGGGACAAATGTCTTGGGCGGGGCGAATGTCCCTTTTCGGCGGAGGGCGGCCGGAGCGAGCATGGCGCTCGTTGGCCGAACGCGGCCACCGAGAACTCCGCGGCGAGTTCAGAAGAGGAGAGTCCAATATGCAGAGCGTTCGCAAAGGTGCAGTCCTGATGATGGCGACCTTCGGCCTCATGGCGTTGATGCCGGCGCTGGCGGCGAGCACGCCGGCCCCCGTGAGCCTGACCATGGTCATCATGCACAGCAACAGCGTGGCAGGCGTGCTCGGTAAGCCCGGCCCCGACGGCACCAACCACGACGCGTTCATGCCCTCCGACCTGGTCGTAGAACCCGGCCAGCAGGTCACGCTGACCGTCATCAACTACGACGACGGCGACCACAGCATCACGGCCCCCGAGATCAACATGAACCTCGTCGCCAAGGGCGGAACCTTCACCAAGGACGCCAGCGGCAAGGAGACCGGCTTCACGCCGGGCAAGACCACCTTCACCTTCACCGCGCCTGCCAAGGTCGGCTACTACCGCTGGTACTGCGCCCTGCCGTGCGACGGCCCGACCCACTGGGCCATGAGCAAGGGCTTCGACGGTAACGGCCAGGACGGCTACATGGCGGGTTACCTGGTCGTCCGCTGATCTTCCGACGCGTCCGTCGCCGCTGACGCGGCGCGGACCGAGCGCGGGCGGGCGCCTCCGGGCGCCCGCCCGCGCCGTCGTGCCGGCCGTCAGGCGAGTGGCTCGAGCACCGCCCTTACGGGAGAGGCGTCGGCGTGCGGCATGCGCAGCGGAAGGCAGATGAGCCGGTAGCGGCCCGGCTCCACGCGGCTGAGCTCCAACCCCTCCACGATGGCGATGTCGTTCCGGAAGCACGCCTGGTGCGCGGGCAAATCCTTGCTGTCGAGCGCGTCGACGCTGGGCGCGTCCGTGCCGAGCAGGCGAACGCCCCTCTGCCCGAGCGCTTCGATGAGCTCGGGGAGCAGCGGCCGGAAGTTCGGGAACCCCTCCCAGCGCTCGGGCTGCCCGGTGCGCAGCAACACCCGCGCGGGCAGCGGCGCGTCCGGCAGCACGCGGGCGCCTACCTCGCCCTCGCCGCGCGCGTCGATCACCAGGGCGTCGCCCACCAGGGTGTCGAGCCCGACCGCGACCAGCGTGGCGCCGGTGCGCGCGTAGTGCCAGGGCGCGTCGAGGTGCGTGCCCAGGTGGGTGGTGGTGCTCAGACGCATGACGTTGACGGCGCTCCCCTCGTCGATGCTGCTGACCTGCTCGAGGCGGAAGGCGCTGTCGCCCGGCCACACCGGGTGTCCCTCGGAGAGCTCGCGCGTGATATCGATCATGCACCCATGCTAAACGTCGGTGCCGGGCGCCTCTCACCCGGCCGGCGGTCGAGCCCGGTAGCGTGGCGACCATGACGCGTGATACCCTCCCGGCTCGCCGGCCTGTGCTGGTGCCGTTGCTGCTGGCGGCCACTGTCGTCGCTGCCTACTCCCTCACCGGGTCCGCGCGCGCGCAGCCGGCAACGGCCTCCGTCACCGTTGTGGCGGTGGGCGACATCGTGTGCGAGCCGGGCGCCGCGCCGGGCCCGCGGGCCTGCCAGCAGCAGGCCACGGCCAACATGGCAGCGAGCCTCCATCCCGATGCCGTGCTGGCCGTCGGGGACCTGCAGTACCCCTACGGATCCCTGGCGTCGTTCCGGGCGGCGTACGAGCGCAGCTGGGGCCGCTTCAAGGCCATCACCTTCCCGGTGCCGGGCAATCATGAGTACTACCGGGGCGCGAACGGCTACTTCGCGTACTGGGGCGCGCGTGCCGGCGATCCGTCGAAGGGCTATTACAGTTTCGACCTGGGCGCCTGGCACGTCCTCGCGCTCAACTCGAACTGCCCGGCCGTGGGCGGATGCGGCCCGGACTCGCCGGAGGTGCGATGGATCGCCGCCGACCTGAAGGCTCATCCCAGCCTGTGCACCCTGGCCTTCTTCCACCATCCGCGTTTCAGCTCGGGCCCCCACGGCAACAACGAGCGCATGGCGCCCTTCTGGACGGCGCTGCAAGCGGGGGGCGTGGACGTCGTGCTGTCGGGTCACGATCACGACTACGAGCGGTTCGCGCTGCAGGACGCCAGCGGCCGGTTGGACCCCGCCCACGGCATCCGTGAGTTCGTGGTGGGCACCGGTGGCGCGCCGCAGTACGTGGTGCTATGGCGACGGGCGCACAGCCAGGCGCTCGAGGTGGGGACGTTCGGGGTGCTCGAGCTGAAGCTCGGGAAGGACGCCTACGATTGGGCCTTCCGCCCCGTGGCTGGCGGACGCTTCCACGACAGCGGGTCGACCGCCTGCCACGCGAAGCCGTAGCGCTGACGGCTGGGGGGCACCTGTCCTGCAGGAGTCGTCGGGTCAGGCGTCACGGAGGCGCAGCAGGAACCAGCCGCCGCCCACCACCAGCCCGATGCCAAGGCTCAGTGCCCCGCCCGACCAGGCGGTGAAGGTCTGGGTAGAATACTGGAGCCACACGCCCAACGAGGCCACGAAGCAGATGCCGACGCCCAGGGCATAGCCGCTGAGGGTGGTCCAATCGGTGGCACCAGGTCGTTCGCTCATGCAGGCACTATACTCGCCGCGCGGCGCGCATGCCGGCCGGCAGCGCTCATCCGGCGATGCTCATCCGGCGGCGCTCAGCCCGCGGCCGTCTCGACCGACGCAGCGACCTCGCGCGCGAGCCGTTCCACCAGCCCCTCGTCCTCGGCCTCGACCATCACCCGCACCAGCGGCTCCGTGCCGCTCGGTCGCAGGTTGATGCGTCCGGCGTCGCCCAGCCGGGCGCGCGCAGCCTCCAGCGCGTCCCGGACCGCGGCCGCCTCGAGGACCGCCGCCTTGGCCGACGACGGCACACGGACGTTCACCAGCTTCTGCGGGTAGACGGGGATCTCGTCCATCCACACCTCCAGCGGCCGGCCGGACTTGCGCACGGCGGCCAGGAGCTGCAGCGCCGTGAGGATGCCGTCCCCGGTGGGCGCCTTGTCGAGGAACAGAACGTGGCCCGACTGCTCCCCACCGAGGCGCAACCCACGCCGCGTCAGCTCCTCATGGACGTAGCGATCGCCCACCTGGACGCGGTGCATCTGCACGCCCCGCCCCTGCAGGTAGCGCTCCACACCCAGATTGCTCATCAGCGTGGCCACCACCTCGGTATCGCCGGCTGTCAGGGCGCAGATCGCCAGGATGTGGTCGCCGGTCACGAGGCGGCCGCGCCGGTCGACGAGCAAGGCCCGGTCGGCATCGCCGTCGAAGGTCACGCCGACGTCCAGCTCGTGCGCCAGCACCCGTTCACGGATGGCCTCGGGATGCGTACTGCCGCATTCGACGTTGATGTTCTCCCCGTCCGGCCGGGCGTGGGTCAGGTCGAGCCTCGCGCCGATCTTCTCGAAGACGGTGGGGGCGATCACATGGCTCGCGCCGTTGGCGCAATCGAGCGCCACCCGCATGCCGTCCAGGTACGGCGCGTTGGACAGCAGGTGCTGCAGGTAGTGGCCCTCGCTCGTGCGGTAGCGCGTAGCGGAGCCGACGGCGTTGCCTGTCACGGGCTCGAGGCCGTCCACATCCTGTTCGATCAGGGACTCGATCTCCTCCTCGAGGGCGTCGGACAGCTTCTCCCCGGCGCCGTTGAAGAGCTTCAAGCCGTTGTCCGCGAAGGGGTTGTGGCTGGCGCTCACGACCACGCCCGCGTCCGCCTCCAGCGCCCGCGCCAGGTAGGAGACACCGGGCGTGGGCATCACGCCGAGCCAGGTGACGTCGGCGCCGCGGGATGCCAGTCCCGCGGATACCGCGTGGGCCAGCATCGGTCCCGAGCGCCGCGTGTCCATGCCCACCACCACATGCGGGCGTGCGGCGCCGCGGCGCCGTAACCCCTCCGCGGCTGCGACACCGAGTCTGAAGGCGAACGCTCCCGTCATGGGGGACGCGCCGGCGACCCCTCGAATGCCGTCGGTGCCGAAGTATCGCCTGTCTGCCATGAGAGCCATTCTAGCCCGGCCGCGCGCCCGCGCGGGGCTCCCCCGGTGAGGCCCGCCAGTGTCCAGGCGCTGCTCGTTCGGCGCGATGGCTCGGCCTACGCCGGCTGGCTCGCCTGCTCAGCTACTTCGCCTCCAGCCAGTTGGGTCCCACACCCACATCGGCCACCAGCGGGACCCGCAAGCTGGCGGCGGTCTCCATCGCCTCGCGCACGGCTGCGACAGAGGCCGCCGCAGCGTCGATGGGGACCTCCGCCACGATCTCGTCGTGCACCTGAAGCAGCAGGCGACCACCCAGCGCCTGCAACGCCGGCGCAAGCTTCAGCATCGCCCACTTCATGATGTCTGCTGCAGTGCCCTGGATGGGCATGTTGTAGGCGGTTCGTTCGGCGTACTCGCGGGCGCTTCGGTTGGGGCTGTGGATGTCGGGGATCGCGCGACGCCGGCCCAGCAGCGTGGTGACGTACCCGTGCTCGCGACAGGAGTCCAGGGTGGCGTCGATGTAGGCGCGCACCCGCGGGTAGCGCTCGAAGTAGGTGGCGATGGTGCGTTCCGCTTCCCGCAGGCTGATGCCCAGATCGGTGCTGAGACGGCGCGGCCCCATGCCGTACAGGATGCCGAAGTTCACGACCTTCGCACGCCTGCGCATCTCGGCGCTGACCTGCGACGCGTCCACGCCGTTGATCTCCGCTGCCGTCCGCCGGTGGACGTCCTCGCCGCGGTTGAAGGCGTCGATCAGGACGGGTTCATCGGCGATGTGAGCCAGCACCCGCAGCTCGATCTGGCTGTAGTCGGCGACCAGGACCTGCGCCCCCTCGGCGGCGATGAAGGCGCGTCGAATCTGGCGGCCCAGTTCGCTGCGGACCGGGATGTTCTGGAGGTTGGGGTGCATCGAGGAGAGGCGACCCGTCGCCACCACAGCCTGGTTGAAGGTGGTGTGGAGCCGGCCGGTGACGGGGTCGACGAGTTCCGGCAGCGGGTCGAGGTAGGTGCTCTTGAGCTTGCTGAGCTCCCGGTGTTCCAGGATCAGGTCCACGGCCTCGTGTTCGCCATGCAACGGCTCGAGCGCCGAGAGCGCCGTGCTGCGCTTACCGGTGGCGGTGCGCCGGCCCGCGCGCATACCCAGCTTGTCGTAGAGCAGCCACGCGACCTGGTCGCGGGAGTTCACGTTGAAGTCCGGTTGCTGGGCCAGCATCCGGACGCGCCCTTCGATGCGCTCGATGCGTTCGGCCAGCACTTCGGACTGCCGCCGCAGGCGACTCACGTCGAGGCGCACGCCGGCCAGCTCCATCTCCGCCAGCACCGCCTGAAGAGGGCGCTCCAGCTCCTCGTAGATGGAACGCTGGTCGCCCTCCAGGCGCGGGCCAAGGATGCGCAGCAGCTCGGCGGTGGTCACGGCGCGGCTGCGGGCGTCGGCCCCCCACACGCCCGCGCCGTGGCGGCGGGCAAGACGCTCGGGGGAGGCTCCGCTCGGGTCCAGCAGGTAGGCCATGAGCAGCGGATCGTCGCCGGGTCTCGCCGGGAGCCCTTGCCGCCGGCTCGCCACCGTCAGCGCCTTGGCGTCGCAGGCATCCAGCGGCGTCGAGCGCCCCAGCACCTCGGTGTGCTCCGCCGGATCGGCGGCGCATGCCACGCGGGCCCCGCGGGCGATCGCCAGCTCGATGATCCTCGCCGTGGTAGCGCGTTCGCCGTCCAGCACGAATCCGATCGCTCCGTCGGGCGCCAGCTCCGCCCACGTCACACGGCGGTACTCGGTTCGTTGCTCCAGTCCGAGCTCGTGGAGCACGGAGCCGAACTCCAGCTCTCGCAGCAGCGCGGTGAGCGCTTCGCGGTCCGGTTCGCGCCGCGCCCAGGCCTCGGGCTCCACCGGCATGTCGACGTCGGTGCGGATGCGGGAGAGCTCGCGCGACAGCGCCAGAGCGTTGCGATCGGCCGCGATCTTGCTGGCGTAGGAGGCGGGTTCGACGGCGTCGAGGTCCGCGAGGACGCGGTCGAGCGATCCGTAGCGTTGCAGCAGCGTGCGCGCGGCCACCGGGCCGATCCCTCGTACGCCCGGCAGGTTGTCGCTACTGTCGCCGGTGAGCGCGCGGTAGTCGACCCACTGCGCGGGCGTCACGCCGTAGCGCGCCTCCACCTGCTCGGGCCCCAGCGTGTCGGGGCGATCCGGGCTGCGAACGCGCACGCGCTCACCGACGAGTTGCAGGGCGTCGCGATCGCTGGTGACCACTTCGACCCGGTAGCCCTGCGCGGCGCAGCGCGTGGCGATGGTGCCGATGAGATCGTCTGCCTCGAGTCCGGGTATCTCCCGCCTGGGGATCCCCATCAGGTCGAGGAGGCGCTTGATCACGGCGATCTGCGAGGGCAGGTCCTCCGGGGTGGGCGCGCGTCCCGCCTTGTAATGCTCGAAGCGTTCGTGCCGGAACGTGGGCGCGGGGGCATCGAAGGTGACGACCAACACGGCGTCGCCTTCCCCGAGCAGAGCGAGCAGCGTCCGCAGGAAGCCGTAGATGGCCTGGGTCGGTTGCCCGCTGGAGGTGGAGAGATCGCGCATGCCGAAGTAGCTGCGGTACGCGAGGCCGTGCCCGTCGATGACGACGACCCGCGCGCCCGGAGCGGGGACTCCGGACCCGGCGGCTCCCGTGCCGCCGACGTCGGTGAGCGTTTCCGGGTCGGCTTCCGGGCCCGAGGAAGGGCCCGCGTCCGGGGCCTCGAACAGGCTGTCCTGCTCGGCGCGTCGGCCGCGCTGTTCCCCGGCGCCCTCGTCGTCCCAGGCCATGGGACCAGCATAGCGTCGGGGAGGGCGCAGATGCTTTCGAGCGCTCGCCCCGGGGCGGCCAGGATCCACCGGAGGAACGTGGTAGCGTCCTGCATGGTCGTCACCGGGCGTCGCGTCACGCCGACCGAAGCACGGGTCTACACCAACGAGTTCCGCCTCTATGGTCTGCTTCACCTGCCCGAGTTCGTGAGCACCGCGCGCCTGCTCAACCTGACCGATCGCCCCTACCTGCCCGTGACACGTTGCATGGTCTACGACGCTGGCTTCCGCCACCCGCCGGAGAACAATGCGCTGCAATACGAGACCGATTTCGCCGCTGTGCCCAAAGAACACATCATGTGGGTGGTGGGGGGCCGCGCCGAGGAGCCGAGCGAGCACGTACGCCGCGAGGCCCGCCTGGTCTACGTCATGTACGCCAGCTACGTGCTCACCGGGCGGCTCTACCTCATGCCCGACCAGCGGGTGTCGGACTATCTCCACACGGTGTTCACCGACCGGCCCTTCCAGGACCTCCACGGCGCGCGGGTGCTCCTCCCGCGCCGGGACGCGCCCTTGGAAGCGTTCGAGGTCCTGCAGCACCATGACTTCGTGACGATCAACCTCAAGCAGGCGGGCGGCGTGTTCGATGTCAGCCACGGTGTCGGCGACAGCGGTGCCGGTCATCGCGCTAGGGGCAGCCTCCACCTCGAAGAGGACGACCTGTAGCGCGCATCACAGGTTCCAGCCGCCGGCCACCTCGATGGTCGTGCCGGTGACGTAGGCGGCCTCGGCCGAAAGCAGGTAACGGACCGCCGCCACCAGCTCCTCGAACCTGCCTGCACGACCCATCGGCACCTCGCCGGTTGGCTGGGTGACGCTGTTCTCCATCACTCCGGGACTCACCACGTTGACGGTGATGCCGTGATCGGCCTCGCTCCGGGCGAGCGCTTTGCTGTAGAGGATGACGCCGGTCTTGGCGGCGGCGTAGGCAACGATCGAGGGCCGTGCCTTGACGAGCTCGGCGCCGGCATAACCGATGTTCACGATGCGCCCGCCGCCCTGCGCACGCAGGATCGGCACCGCCGTCTGGCAGGTGTAGAAGGTGGCGTGCAGGTTGCTGTCGAACATGGCGTGCCAACGCCGCGCGTCGAGCTCGTCGAGCGGACCGAAGTGGTAGTTGCCGACGTTGTTCACGAGCACGTCGAGGCGTCCCAGCTCGCGGCGGGCGGTCTCGACGAGGTCGCGCGCCTCCGCTTCGACCGTCACGTCGGCCTGCAGCGCAACGGTTCGCGCCCCGAACGAGCGCGCCTCCTCGGCGGTCTCGGCGGCCTCCGCGGCGCTGTTGCGGTAGTGAACGGCGACGTCGTGACCCGATCTCGCCAGCGCCAGGACCAGCGCCCGGCCGATGCCGCGCGCCGAGCCCGTCACCAGCGCCGTGGGCCGGGGAACCGAGGGCTCAAGCACGGCGCTCCAGCGGCGGGGTGTCGAAGCCGCGCTCCAGGAAATGCCGCACCAGAACGGCGGTCGGTCGGTTGAGATCCATCGTGAGGGCCTCCTCGGGCTTCACCCAGGCGAACGCCTGCGCCTCCTCGTTGAGGTGAACCTGTTCGGAAGCGCTCCGGGCCACGAAGTTCAGCAACACGAAGTGGGCGGGCCGGTGGAACTCATGGCTCTCCACGGCCTCCTGGACCGGTGCCCAGCGGACGTCATCCAGATCCAGGCCGGTCTCCTCGAGCACCTCGCGGCGCACCGCCGAAGCCATCGTCTCGCCGTACTCGATCTTGCCGCCAGGTACCCCCCAGCGGTCCCGCCACTTGTGGGTGCGGATCAACAGCACCCGACCGGAAGGGCCGACGACGAGCGCGCCGACGGTGGCGAGCGGACGCGGCGTGGCGGAGCCGGCGGTCATGCCGCGCTCCCGCGCCCCTGGCGCAGCGTCCTGCGGAGCCGGGCGACCCGCACGGCCTGCACCGCGAGGACGTAGGCGAGTTGGAGGTAGACGCTCACCACGTACAGGTACGGTCGCCCGAGCACGCAGAACGCCCCGAGCAGGGCGAGCTGGCTGCTCAGGCCAAGGTTGACGACGGTCGCCGTGGAGAAGAGGTCGTTCCAGGCCAGCCGCAGATGAGCGGGGGCCAAGGCCTCGGTCCGGCCGGCAACGCGCTCGAACAGAGCACGATCCAGCTGGCGCAGCCAGCGGTCCTGTGGTGCGAGCAACGCCCGGTACACACCCCTCGGCACGCTCAGAAGCCATCGTGGCATGCCGGGCGGGAGCGGAGCGGGCGCAGCGGGGATCGGGGCCCGCAACTCCCGGTATCGCCCCTCCAGGTTGAAATCGAGCGACAGCAGGAGCGTGAGGACGAGCAGGGCGAGCAGCGCCGGCAGGGCGGGCCCGTGGCGTGTCAGAGCGGTGAAGAGGGCGACGTTGACGACCAGGTCGGCGGTCGTGTCGAGGTAGCGACCGGCCTCGGTGACGCGTCCGCTCACGCGTGCGAGGCCGCCGTCGACGTTGTCGAGCAGGGTCTTGAGCTGCAGCAACACGGCGGCCGCGATGAGGGCAACGCTCGCCTGGCGCGTCAGCAGGACCGCCGCCGCCAGTCCCATCAGGGCGTGCGCCGCGACGACGGCCATCGGATCGATGCGTCGCCGCGCCGCCCAGGCTACGCAGCGGTTCGCGAGCGGCTGGACCGCACGCATGATCCACTCGCGACGCGGGCGGGGCTTGCTGGCCTCGGGGATGTCCACGACCCCTCATGCTAGCAGAGGCCCGGTCCGGCCGAATCCGTCCCTGCGCACGTTCCTACCAGCGCGACCGGAGCCTGGCACGTGTGAGCACGCTATACTCGCGGCGATGCTGCCGGGTCCCTTCGGTTCTGTGCCGGACGCGCTCACCTACGTCGTGCTGCTCGCGCTCGCGTTCGGCCTGTGGCGTGCGGTCTGGCGGGGGCGTGCCCTACCCGGGGTTCCCGGCGGGCGCACGCTGCTGGTGGGCCACCGTGGAACGCGTGGCGTCGAGCCGGAGAACACCCTGACCGCCTTCGCCCGGGCCTTCGACGACGGGCTGGACGGCGTCGAGTTCGACGTGCAGCGCAGCCTCGACGGCGAGCTGGTGCTCACCCACGACGCGGAGGTGGGGGGCCGACCGGTGGCGGCACAGAGCTACGGGCAGCTGCGCGAGCGGCTCCCCGAGCTGGCGACGCTGGACGAGCTGTTCGCGTTGGCGCGGCGCTATCCGGGGCGCCTGCTCAACCTCGAGATCAAGGCCAGCGGCTGGCGCACCCACGGGCTCGAGCGCGCGATCGTTCGCGCCGTGAACGTCTCCGGCCTGGCCGACCGGGTCCTGTTGTCGAGCTTCAACCCGTTGTCGCTGGCGCGTGTGCGGCTGCTGGCGCCGCGTCTGCGCGTGGCGCTGCTGTACGACGCGTCGACCGTGAAGTTCCGGGGCGGCCTCCCGCGCCCGGGATGGTTGCACGTCGACGCCCTTCACCCACACCATTCGCTGGTGGACGAACACCTCGTGCGTGCGGCGCACGCACGAGCGGTGGCGGTCAACGTGTGGACGGTGAACGATCCGGACGCGATGCGCGCTTTGCGTGCCGTGGGGGTGGACGCCATCATGGGCGACGATCCGAGCGAGCTCCGAAGCTCGAGCGCAGGAGGATAGGGACTTATGGAACCCAAGTTCAAGCTCATCAGCTCCAACAACTTCGAGCTCTTCGAGACGCGGCTGAACGACTTCATCGCCTCGCTCGACCGGGACACCGTGATCGTCGACGTCAAGTTCTCGACCGCCGCGCTGGAGACCACGGTCGAGTTCTCGGCGCTGGTGCACTACCAGGAGACCGAGTCCTGGAATGACTGATCCCCTCTCCTGCGTGGTGCGGGCCCCGGCCCGTCGTCGCGCCACTGGTCGATTCCTTCATAAGCAGCGCGCAAGACGGTGGAGTAGACTCGGTTGATGTCGGCGACGCTCGTGATGGTCGTGGACGACGAGCCCGGAACCCTCAAGGTCACGGAGTTGTGCCTTGTCGGTGCGGGCTACGCCGTGTTGACCTTCGACAATCCGATGGAGGCCCTGGGCGAGCTGAACGAGGGGCTGAGGCCAGACGTCATCGTGTCGGACATCTCCATGCCCGACATGGACGGCTTCGAGTTCTACCGTCAGGCGCGCTCCGTTCAGGAGCTCCGTGCGGTGCCGTTCCTGTTCCTCACGGCGATGGAGGACCGGGGGTCGATGCGCAAGGGTATGGCGCTCGGCGCCGACGACTACCTCACCAAGCCCTTCAGCAAGGCCGAGCTGCTGGAAGCGGTCGAGGTGCGGCTGAAGCGCATCGCGGAGCTTCGGCAGCCCTTCGAGGGCATCGTCACCGCCAAGGGGTTCGGGCATCCGGTCATCACGCGTGATGGCGAGCGTCTCGATTGGGACTCGCTGAAGGCGCTCGAGTTGCTGTACTACCTGCTCGAGCACCGGTCTGGCGTCACGACGTTCGAAGTGGCCGAGGCCTTGTGGCCGGGCAAGAGCGAGTCCAAGGCCTCCAGCAGCTTCCACACCACGCTGTACCGGCTGCGCAAGGTCATGGGCGGCGAGCTGGTGGAGTCTGCGAACCGTCGCTACTACCTGCACAGCAAGTTCAACATCGAGTACGACGTCGACCGGTACCGCGGCCTCGGCCAGCAGGCCCGCGAGTCGGGCGAGATGCACGTATACCAGGAGGCCATGCAGGTCTACAACGGTCACTTCCTCATCGGGTTCGATTCCGACTGGATCGAGACCATCCGGCTGAACTTGCAGGCCGAGCACCTGACCCTGTTGCAGGCGGCCGCCGAGCTCGCCGAGGAGCAGGACGATCTCAAGCAGGCGACGACGTTCTACCAGAAGATGACGGAGCACGAGCCCTACAGTGAGATCGCGTGGGAAGGGCTGGCCTCGGCGTGGGAGGCGCGAGGCGAACGCGGCAAGGCCAGCGACGCCCGCGAGCGCTTCGAGCGGCTCATGACGGAGGGCTGACGACACCCACACGGCAACGAAGCAGGACCGACAGGCAAGCCCGGTAGACTGGCGCAGCGGCCTGCGAGCGATCGCGCGGTCCGCGACTGGCGCGGCGGCGGACGATCGGGAGGGAGCACCATGTTCGGCATCGATCTGACCGGAAAGAACGGCTTGGTCATGGGAGTCACCAACCAGCGCTCGCTGGCGTGGGCCATCGCGCAGCCGCTGGCGGACGCCGGCGCTCGTCTCGCGTTCAGCTACCAGGGGGAGCGACTGCGGCCCACCCTGGAGAAGCTCACCTCGGATCTCGAGGGAACGGTGCTGGCGGAGTGCGACGTGACCAGTGACGAGCAACTCGACGCCCTCTTCGACACCCTCGCTGCCGAGATGGGGCACCTCGACTATGTGGTGCACGCCCTGGCCTTCGCGCCGCCCGTCACCTTCGAGCGGCCCTTCGTCAACACCCGTCGTGAGGATTGGAGCACCGCGCTCGACGTTTCGGCCTACTCCCTCGTGGCCGTGGCAGACCGGGCGGCCAGACTGATGAAGGGCGGCGGGAGCATCGTGACGCTGAGTTACCTCGCTGCCGAGCGCGTGGTACCGCACTACAACATGATGGGCGTTTCGAAGGCGGCGCTCGAGGCCAGCATGCGCTACCTGGCCTACGACCTGGGGCCGAAGGGCATCCGCGTGAACGCCATCTCCGCGGGCCCGGTGCGGACGGTCGCGGCGCGGTCCATCCGCGGGTTCGGCGAGATGTACTCCGAGGCCGGAGCGCGCAGCATGCTCGGCCGCAACATCGAGAGCCGCGAGGTGGCTGGTCTCAGCCTGTCGCTGCTGTGCGACGAGCTGGGCGGCGGCGTCACGGGGGAGACCGTGTACGTCGATGCCGGTTACCACGCCATCGGGATGTTCCTGCCCGAGGCCGAGGAGGGCTGAGCGCCTACGTCGCAAGGAGCGCACGTGCAATGGGAGTGCGCCGGCGACGCCCTCGAGGCGTGGCCGGCACCGGCCCGGGATTGCTGCCGTTCCTCGGTATACTCTCGTCATGTCCGTGCTCCATTCCTGGACCGGGGCCCTCGGGCGATGGCGCCACGGCGGCGTCTGACGTCCGCATGATCGGCCGCTCTGCGGCGGCCCGGCCCAAGGTTCGGAATCGGAGAGAATCCCTTGACTGACCCCACCCGCGTCGAAAGTCGCGTGCGCCCGGTGTTCCGGGAGTTGCTGGCCGACCTCGAGACCCCGCTCACGGCCTACTTGAAGGTCGCCGGCCACCCGTCGTTCCTGCTCGAGAGCGTCGAGCAGGGCGAGCACGTGGCACGTTACTCCTTCATCGGCACCGGTCAGCGGCGCCGCATCGAGGTGCGCGGTGACCGCGTCACGCTCACCGGCCCGGGCGGCACCGACCGCTTCACCACCCGCGACCCCCTGCGGGCGCTGTGGGACATGACGGTCCGGCCGGCGGCTGCACCCCCCGAGCTCCCACCGTTCTGGGCGGGCGCGGTCGGCTACGCCAGCTACGATCTCATCCGGCTCTACGAGCAGCTCCCGGACGCCAACCCGGACGAGCTGAACGTGCCTGACCTGCTCTTCATCGAGCCCGAGGTGCTGGTGATCTTCGATCACCTGTTGCGCCGCCTGTACGTCGTCGCGCCTGCTGTTGACGGCGACCCCGGCGACGAGGCGCGAGCACGAGCCCTGGTGGACGCCACCTATCAGCGCCTGCGAGGTCCGCTGCCGGGCGTGCCCGGCGATCGTGCCGGCCGCCTGAGCAGCTTCACCAGCAACTTCACGCGCGAGACCTTCATGACGGCGGTCGAGCGCTCCGTCGACTTCATCCGCGCCGGCGACATCTTCCAGGTGGTTCCGAGCCAGCGCCTGAGCGCGGAACTGGGGGTCCATCCCTTCGCCATCTACCGCGCGCTGCGCTCGATCAACCCCAGCCCCTATCTCGGCTACCTCGACCTCGGGCCGGTCACGCTGGTGTCGAGCAGTCCCGAGAGCCTCGTGCGCAGCGACGGGGTACGGGTCGAGACCCGTCCCATCGCCGGCACCCGTCCCCGCGGCGCCGATGCCGAGGAGGACGCCGCGCTGGCCGCGGAGCTCCTCTCCGACGAGAAGGAGCGTGCCGAGCACGTGATGCTCGTCGACCTCGGTCGCAACGACCTGGGCCGGGTGTGTCGCTTCGGCAGCGTGCGCGTGTCCGACCTGATGCGGGTGGAGCGTTACAGCCACGTGATGCATCTGGTGTCCCGGGTCGAGGGGGAGCTGGCACCCGGGCGCACGCCGCTCGATGCGCTCGGCTCGACACTGCCGATGGGCACGGCGTCGGGCGCGCCGAAGATCCGTGCCATGGAGATCATCGACGAGCTCGAGCCTGTGCGGCGCGGCCCCTACGCCGGCGCCTTCGGTTACCTGAGCGTCTCGGGTGCCATGGACATGGCGCTGACGCTGCGCACCCTGGTGGCCGTGGGAGGGCGGCTCCACCTGCAGGCCGGCTGTGGCGTGGTGGCCGACAGCGACCCTGCGGCGGAGTGGCAGGAGTCGATCAACAAGCTGGCGGCGCTGCGGCGCGCCGTCGAGATGGCCACCGAAGGGCTCGGGTGACGCCGTGGCCCAGGTCCTGGTCATCGACAACTACGATTCGTTCACCTACAACCTGGTGCAGTACCTCGGTGAGCTGGGCGCGGAGCCTGTGGTATGGCGCAACGACGCCTTCGAGCTCGACGAAGTCGCGCGGATGGCGCCGGCAGGCATCGTGGTGTCGCCGGGCCCCTGCACGCCGGCGGAGGCCGGACAGTCCGTCGAGCTCATCCGCCGCTACGGCGCGCAGATGCCGATCCTCGGCGTCTGCCTCGGTCACCAGGCCATCGGCGCGGCCTACGGCGCGTCGGTGGTACGGGCGCGGCGCCTGATGCACGGCAAGACCAGTCTCGTCGAGCACGATGGGAGTGGCATCTTCGAGGGTCTGCCGAGCCCGCTGAAGGCCACGCGCTACCACTCGCTGGTGATCGAGGACCTGCCGGGCGAGCTGCGCGTCAACGCCTGGTGCGAGGACGACGGGGTAGAGGTGGTGATGGGCGTGGTGCACCGGGACCATCCCGTGTGGGGCGTGCAGTTCCATCCCGAGAGCATCCTTACCGACACCGGACACGCCATGCTGCAGCGCTTCCTGGACCGGTTGTAGGGGAATCGCTCCGTGCCCTGCCCGTACATCAGCGTGTTGACCGTCGCCGGCGGGCGACCCCGCGCATTACGGCGCAAGGCCGATGCGCTGGCGGCGCAGACGCTCGATCCCGAGCGCTTCGAGTGGGTGGTGTGCCTGAACGGCGGTGACGACGGCAGCGCGGCCGCATTGTCCGCCCTCGATCTCCCGTTCTCCCTCAAGCTGTTCGAGACCGACGAGCGGTTGTCGGCGGGGGCCGCCCGCAACGCCTGCGCCGAGCGCACCTGCGGCAGCATCCTGCTGTTCTCCGACGACGATTGCCTGCCCGCGCCCGACGCCCTGGCGCGGCACGTGGCCGAGCAGGAGAAGGGCCTGTGCGCCGCCATCGGCAGCGTGGCGTTCGAGGCGGACGGCGAGCGCCGGTGGTGGCGGCCCGCGCGCGTGGGGTTCTGGAACCTGAACGGCGCCAACAGCAGCGTTCCGGCGGTCACGTTCCGGCAGATCGGCGGCTTCGACGAGGATCTCGTGGGCTACGGCGGAGAGGACATCGAGCTGGGTTTCCGGCTGGCTCGTGCGGGGCTGGTGTTCCGAGCCTTGCCTTCCGCTTCGGCCGTGCACCTTGGCCCCGATCCGCGGTGGGGCGCCGACCCTGCGAAGGCGAGGGCCGCTGGCGCCAACGCCGCACGCCTGGTCGAGCGCCACCCGCCCCTGCGTTGGCGGCTCGGGCTCCACCCGCTGCAGGTGGCCGGGAAGCGGTTGGTCTTCGGCATCGGGCTGGGCGGGTGGTTCCAACGCCTCGGTGGCGGCAGCGTCGCCTACGAGCGCGCCTACCTGGACGGCGCATGCGACCGTGAGGGCGGCACCGTGGAGGAGTCCGCATGAGTGAGCAGCTGAATCCGAAGTCCGACATCGCGCCGATCCTGGGCGCCGTCTTCAACGGCGAGACCCTGAGCCGCGACATCGCCCGCGACGTCATGGGCCGCCTTATGGACGGGCGCCTGTCGCAGATGCAGGCTGCGGCGTTGCTGGCCGCGCTGCGCACGCGCGGCGAGACCGTCGACGAGATCATCGGTTTCGCCGAGGCCATGCGCGAGCGCGCCATCCACGTACCGGTGCGGCCGGGCGGCGTCCTGGTCGACACCTGCGGTACGGGTGGCACCGGCATCGACACCATCAACATCAGCACCAGCGCCATGTTCGTCATCGCTGCCGGGGGCGTGCGCGTCGCGAAGCACGGCAACATCGGTGTGACCCGGAAGTCCGGCTCGGCCGACGTGCTGCGGGCGCTGGGTGCCGAGCTCGATCAGAGCCCCGAACGTCTGGCCGAGGCCGTCGACCGTGTCGGTCTTGCCTTCATGTTCGCGCGCAACCATCACCCTGCCATGCAGTTCGTGGCGCCGATCCGGGCCGACCTGAGGGCGCGCACCATCTTCAACAACCTCGGTCCGCTCACCAACCCGGCGTCGGCGAACCGGCAGCTCATGGGCGTCTACGACGCGGAGTTGACCGAGCGTCTGGCGGACGTGCTGGCGGGCCTCGGCGTCGAGCGCGCGTTGGTGGTGCATGGCGACCGCATCGACGACTTCACGGTGACCGGCCCGTCGAAGGTGACCGAGCTGATGGCCGACGGGTCTCGACGCACCTACGTCGTGACGCCCGAGGAGGTGGGGCTGAAGCGCGCCCGGTTGGAGGAGCTGGCCGGCGGCGACGCGCGAGGCCAACGCCGCCGCGCTTCGCGGCGTGCTGGACGGGAGCGTCAACGGTGCCAAGCGCGACGTGGTGGCGTTCAACAGCGGAGCCGCCCTGTACCTGGCGGACGCGGTCGACGACCTGCGCAGCGGCGTGGAGCGCGCCCTCGAGCTGATCGCCGATGGCTCGGCGCTGCGCAAGCTCGAGGACTACATCGCCTTCACGCGTTCCTGAGCGCGGCAAGGCGCCGTGCGGGGCAGCGTCGCGGCGCAGCGTCGCGTATACTCCAAGCGTCCGCGGCGGGGCTGCGGCACAATGGAGCTAGCGAACAGGAGCGCGCGCCCCGGTGCGACGCCCGTTTCGACGTGCGTGAACGCCGGCGGCGGGGCACGGGGTGAAGGCGAGAAGGAGTGGCCATGGCAGAGAAGAAGATCGGCAGCACCAAGGTGAAGACCGGCTTCGCGGAGATGTTCAAGGGCGGCGTCATCATGGACGTCGTCACGGTGGATCAGGCGCGCATCGCGGAGGACGCCGGAGCGACGGCGGTGATGGCGCTGGAGCGCGTACCGGCCGACATCCGGGCGCAGGGCGGGGTGGCCCGCATGAGCGATCCGGGACTGATCGAGCAGATCATCGATGCGGTCTCGATCCCGGTGATGGCGAAGGTCCGTATCGGTCACTTCGTCGAGGCGCAGATCCTTCAGGCGCTGGGCGTGGACTTCGTGGACGAGTCGGAAGTGCTCACGCCGGCCGACGAGGCCTACCACATCGACAAGTTCGGCTTCACGGTGCCGTTCGTGTGCGGGGCCACGAACATCGGTGAGGCGCTGCGTCGCATCGGCGAGGGCGCGGCGATGATCCGCACCAAGGGCGAGGCGGGTACCGGCAACGTGGTGGAGGCGGTGCGCCACGCGCGCGCCGTGATGGGGGAGATCCGGGCCATCCAGGCGATGCGCCCCGAGCAGCTCATGGCCTACGCCAAGGACCACGGCGCGCCCGTCGACCTGGTGCGCTCCATCCATGAGACCGGCAAGCTGCCCGTGGTGAACTTCGCGGCCGGTGGCGTCGCCACCCCGGCGGACGCCGCCATGATGATGCAGCTCGGGCTCGACGGTGTCTTCGTGGGCTCCGGCATCTTCAAGTCGGCCATGAGCGAGCCGGACGAAGGCAAGCGTCATGAGGCGTGGCTGCGGCGTGCCGAGGCCATCGTCAAGGCGGTCACCCACTTCGAGGATCCGGAGATCCTGGCGCAGGTGTCGCGGAACCTCGGCGAGGCCATGGTCGGCATCAATCTCGACACCCTCAAGGAGGAGGAGCTGCTCGCGACGCGCGGCTGGTGAGGGCCGACGGCGTCGTCGCGATGCGGGCGGCCGGTCCGACGATCGACGAGCGGGCGCCTCGCACGGAAACGAGCATGAGGGTCCGTGCGAGACTCCTTAACTCCGGCTCATGGCTCGCCCTGGTAGCATGAACCTCGTGAAAGTCGTCCAGGGGCTCTACCTGCTCGCCCTTACAGTGGTCCTGTCGCTCGTGGCCCTACTGGGCTCGTCGGCGCTGCACTGGGCACAGGATCTGCCCTCGCTCGATCAGGTCGACGCTCTCGAGTACACGTCCAACACCGAGGTGTACGCGCAGGACGGAACGCGCATCGGGACGATCGTGCCGGCGGTGGGGAAGAACAAGGAGCCGACCAACCGCATCCCGGTCACGTTGAGCCAGGTGTCCCCGGCGGCGCTGGAGGCGATCGTGGCCTCGGAGGACGACCAGTTCTTCCGGCACTACGGTTTCGATCTGCCCGGCATCGCCAAGGCCACCTACCAGGAGTTCTTCGGGAACTCCAACCGCGGCGGCTCCACCATCACCACGCAGGTCATCAAGAACACCGTGCTGCAGAACATCGCCGGTGAGCGTTCGTTGGAGCGCAAGGCCAAGGAGATCATGCTGGCGGTCGAGCTGGAGCGTCGCCTGACCAAGCCTGAGATCTTGCAGCGCTACATCAACGTGGTGTTCTGGGGCGGCAACGTCTACGGTATCCGCGCCGCTTCGCAGGCCTACTTCGGCAAGAACCCCATCGAGCTGAACCTGGCCGAGGGGCTCTACCTGGCGCGGTTGATCCCCGCGCCCAATGCCATGCACGACAACTTCACCGCTGCGCGCCAGGGGATGCGGGACGTGCTGGACAAGATGGTCCGGCGTGGCACCATCTCCAAGGAGGCAGCGCAGAGGGCCTGGAACTACAAGCTCGAGCCGCGCGGCTGGAACATCACCTACGACGACAAGGGCGACGTGGTGAAGGCGACGCGTACCGGCGACAACGTGGTGGTGCAATCGAGCATCAGCTCCGACCTTTCCCGCGGTGTGGTGCTGGCGGTGCGCAACTGGCTGACGCAGCGCTACGGCGAGAACATGGTGTTCGGGCGCGGCGGGCTCAAGGTCTACACCACCATCGACGTCCAGGCGCAGAAGGCGGCCAACGAGGCCAGCCGTACCACCCAGATCCCGGCGGGGGCCCAGATGGCGATCGTGGGCATCGACCCCCAGACGGGCGGGGTACTGGCGATGGTCGGGCAGAAGCTTGGGCCGAACCAGCCTCCGCAGGAGTTCAACCGTGCCATCCAGGCCTATCGCCAGCCCGGCTCGTCGTTCAAGCCCATCGTGTACGGAACCGGCGTCGAGCAGGGGGCGTTGAACCAGGCGAGCATCCTGGTCGACGACAAGACGATCTTCAAGGTCAAGGGCCAGCCGGACTACCAGCCCAAAGAGTGGGACAACGCCTACGACGGCTACCAGACGGCGCGCGAGAACCTCGACCGCAGCCGCAACATTCCGGCGGTGAAGGCCCTCGAGGCGGCCACGCCGGCGGCCGTCGCCGAGAAGGCGCGTGAGCTCGGCTACAGCGTCAAGCCCTACCTCGGCATGGCGCTCGGTAGCTTCGAGGTGACGCCGCTGCAGCATGCCGCCGCCATCGCGGCCTTCGCCAACGGCGGCGTGTACACCGTGCCCTACTTCGTCAACAAGGTCGAGGACGCCCAGGGCAACGTGCTCTACGAGGCGCATCCGCGCCGAGCCAGGGTATGGAGTCCGCAGACGGCCTACATCATGCTGGACATGATGCACGGCAACATCGTGGATCGGAAGCCGTACTGGGCGCTGTCGTGGCGGGCCGAGGTTCCGGGCCACTGGCTGGCCGGCAAGACGGGCACCACCGACTCGGAACGCGACATCTGGTTCGTGGGGCTCACGCCGGGTCTGGTCGGTGCCGTGTGGATCGGCAATGACGACAACAAGCCGATGCCGAAGCATATGACCTATGCTGACGGCACCAGTCATCTGGTGACCAGCTCGCAGCAGCCGATCTTCGCATTCAACACCTTCGCACAGGGCGCCTTGCGGGGTCACTCCGCGGATTCCAACGGTTTCCCGGTCCCGGACGGGATCGTATTCCACAATATCGACCTGAAGACGGGGGCGCTCGACCCGACCGGAACCAAGGCGGCCTTCAAGGCGACCACCGACCTGAGCACGCAAGGGTTCCTGTCCACCGTGAAGCTGCAGTTGCCGATCGACAAGCGCACCGGCAAGCGCGCCACCGTCGATACCCCGTCCGACCAGATCAAGATGATCGAGGTGGACCCCAAGAACGTCGATCAGTACCTGCCGGCGGGGGCCCAGGTGGGCCCCGCCGCCTCGACGGGGGGTACGTCCTCAACGAACGGGAACGCGCCTCCCAGCGGTCGCTGACGGTCGCTCTCGGCGAGGGCGCGCAGCCGGCCGCTCCCGCCCGGCCGTTCCGGGTCGGCGGCTGAGCCCCGATCCGCTGGAGAGGGGAGCACAGTCATCGACAACGATAGCCTCACGGCCGTCCAGGACATCCTCGTCGGCCACTGGACCGACGCCCTTGCCCGCACCGGATGCACCGTGGTCGTGTGCCCGGAGGGCGGTTGCCTCGTCTCGGGCCTTGTGATGGGCGCTTCCCCAGGATCGCGCGAGACCGCCCTTCTGGCGCCGGAGAAGACCGTCGAGCGTGCGGACGCGGTGCTGCTGACGGGAGGCAGCGCCTTCGGCCTTGCGGCCGCGGATGGGGTGATGCGCTGGCTCGAGGGGATGGGGCGCGGCCACGTCACGCCGTACGGGCGTGTGCCGATCGTGCCGGCCGCCGCGTTGTTCGACCTCAACGTCGGTGACGCGGGCGTGCGGCCCGACGCCGCTGCCGGCGCAGCCGCTGCGAAGGCGGCGACGGCGGCCCCCGTCCCCATGGGGGCTGTAGGTGCCGGGACCGGCGCAACGGTGGGTCAGTTCGGCGGTCCGGGGGCCGCCGTGCGCAGCGGGGTCGGGAGCGCAGCGATGCGGGTCGGAGGCGCGGTCGTCGCGGCGCTGGGCATCAGCAACGCAGCGGGGAGCATCGTCGATGCCGAGTCGGGGAGCCTCGTGGCGGGACCGAGGGAGGCGCTTTCGGAGGCTGCGGTCGATTTCGCGCTGGCCCGTCTGGGGACGCAGACTTCGCTCGTGGTCGTCGCCACCGACGCTCCCCTCACGAAGGCCGGTGCGAGGGCGCTGGCGCAGAGCGCGCACATGGGCATCGCTCGAGTCACTCGGCCGTCGCACACGGTGTTCGACGGTGATGCGTCCTTCGTCCTGAGCACCGGGCGGGGCCCGTCCACGCCGCTCTACGGCCTCTCGGTCGCTGTGCAGACGGTCGTCGCCCGGGCCCTGGTGAAGGGCGTGCTGGCTGGAGTGGACGCCTAGGCGGGGACGGGCGCGTCGTCCCGCGCTGCTCGGTGCGGGCCGTCGGCGTGACACAATGACTGCCGTGGACGATGCCGCCCCCTCTCGACGCGTCGGCGTGTTGGCCCTGCAGGGCGCCTTCCGCGAGCACCGCCTGGCATTCGAACGCCTCGGTATGACGGTTGTCGAGGTGCGTTTGCCCCGCCACCTCGACGGTCTGCAGGGCGTGGTGATCCCGGGCGGGGAGTCGACCACCATGGCAAAGCTCATGCGTGACTACGGGCTCGACACCGCGCTGGAGCGCTTCTACCGCGAGGGCGGCTCGCTGTGGGGCACCTGCGCCGGAGCCATCGAACTGGCGGTGGACATCGTGGGCTACCCGCATCAACCGCGCCTCGGCCTCATGGACATCTCCGTGGCACGGAACGACTACGGCCGGCAGGTGGCCTCGTTCGAGGCCGACCTCGACATCGACGGCCTCGACGCGCCCTTCCACGCCCTGTTCATCCGGGCGCCGCGCATCACCCGGGTGGCGGAAAGCGTGCGGGTGCTGGCGCGCTACGACGACGACATCGTGGCGGCCGTGGGCGAGCGCCTGATGGCCACCGTGTTCCACCCCGAGCTTCTCGGCGACGACCGCGTGCACGCCCTGTTCCTCGATAGCGTGTGCGGCGTGCGGCCGGAGCCCGCCCTCGAGACAGGAGAGTTTACGTGACCAACCTCAAGGACCTGAGCCCCGGCGAGAACGCACCGGACGTCGTCAACGCCGTCATCGAGGTGCCCTCGGGAAGCAGCAACAAGTACGAGTACGACCCCGAGCTGGGGATCTTCCGGCTCGACCGTGTCCTCTACAGTCCCATGCACTATCCCGGCGACTACGGCTTCGTCCCCGGAACGCTCGCCGAAGACGGCGACCCGGTCGACATCCTGGTGCTGATCACGCGGGCCACCTTCCCTGGTGCGGTGCTGCGCGCGCGGCCGCTAGGTTTCCTGGAGATGAGCGATGAGAAGGGGCGTGACCAGAAGCTGCTGGCCGTGCCGGTGGACGACCCCCGCTACGACAGCAACCGCCACCTCGACACCGTCTCGCGTCACCGTCTGCGCGAGATCGAGCACTTCTTCACCATCTACAAGGAGCTCGAGGGGAAGCACACCCACGTCGACGAGTGGCACGGCATGGACGAGACGCACGCCCTCATCGGGTCGACCATCGAGGCCTACCAGCGACAGAAGGAAGCCGCACTGGAAACGGAAGAGAACGGCTAGAGGCGGCGGACGCCGCCCTGCAGGAGCGCGCCGGCTCGCCTAAAGGGTGATGCCGGCGTTGTTCTTCTCGAGCGCCCGCTCGGCGCGGTACGAGCTGCGCACGAGGGGGCCGGAAACGACCTCGAGAAAGCCGAGCTCGAGCCCGACGTCGCGGTAGCGACGGAAGTCCTCCGGGGGCACCCAGCGTTCCACCGGCAGGTGGGCGCGGCTGGGGCGGAGGTACTGGCCCAGCGTGAGGATGTCCACGCTCACGGCGCGAAGGTCGCGCATCGTCTGCAGGATCTCGTCGTCGGTTTCGCCCAGGCCGAGCATCAGGCTGGTCTTGGTGAGCACGTCCGGCCGGGCGCGCTTGGCGTAGGCCAGCACCGCCAGGGTCTGTTCGTAGCCGGCGCGCGGGTCGCGTACCGGGTGGGTCAGGCGCCGCACGGTCTCGATGTTCTGGGCGTACACCTCGATGCCCGAGTCGAGCACGCGCTGCACGTGGTCGGTGTTGCCGGAGAAGTCGGGCGTCAGGGCCTCGACCGCGGTCTCGGGACTGGCCTCCTTGATGGCGCGCACGCAGGCGGCGTAGTGGGAGGCCCCGCCGTCGTCGAGGTCGTCGCGGTCGACCGAGGTGAGCACCACGTACGTGAGGCCCATGCTCTTCACGGAACGGGCAGCCAGCCCAGGCTCTTCGGGGTCGAGCAGGCCGGCCGGGTTGCCGGTGGCGACGGCGCAGAACTTGCAGCCGCGGGTGCACACCGAGCCCATCAGCATGATCGTGGCGGTGCCGGCGTTCCAGCACTCGGCCATGTTGGGGCAACGCGCCTCCTCGCACACCGTCGCGAGGCGATGGCCGGTGACGTTGCGTTTCATGTCCTGGAAGGCGCCACCCGAAGGCAGCTTGACCTTGAGCCAGGAGGGTTTCTGCCCGAGCCCGCCGTCCTCGGCGATCTCCTCGTTGCGGCGGATGCCGCCCTCGACAGCCTTGACATGCTTCTTGAACTCGCGCGAGTTGATCATGGGGTCGCCCCCTCTCCTACGTTCGTGGCTCGGCCCGTCGGCGGCTCGTTGGAACCGTCCTGCTCCGCGAAGACCGCGCGCAGGGCGTCCACCACCCGCGGCTTGACGTCGTCCAGGGGGACGCGGCGGCCGGTGAGCGAGGCGATGCTCGCCACGCCCTTGCCCTCCAGGCCGCAGGGCACGATGGTGTCGAAGTGACCGAGGTCGGTGGTCACGTTCATCGCGAAGCCGTGGAAGCTGACGTCACGCTTGATGGCCACGCCGATGGCGACCACCTTGTCGTTGCCGGCCCACACGCCTGCGTAGCCGGGGCTGCCGACCGCGTCGATGCCGTACTCGGCCAGCACCCGCACCATGGCCGCCTCGAGTTTGCGCAGGTACTCCTGTACCCGCCGGCCGACCGGGAAGATGGGGTAGCCCACGAGCTGCCCCGGGCCGTGGTAGGTGACGTCCCCGCCGCGCTCGATGTCGAACAACTCGAAGCCGCGCGCGCGCAGCTCCTGCTCGGGCACGCGCAGGTGCTCGCGCCCGCCCTTCTTGCCGAAGGTCACCACCGGCGCGTGCTCGACCAGCAACAGGGTCGGCGGCGCCTGCCCGGCGGCCACCTGGGCGTGCAGCCTCAGCTGCTCCTCCCAGGCAGGTCGGTAGGCCATGTGGCCGAGATCGCGCAACACGAAGCGTTCCACACCCGAATTCTACCAGCGCCCCCGCCGGCTCCCGGGGAAGCTGCGCGTCATGGGCGTTCAGGGTACGAGGCGGTAGAGGACCCCGCCACCGAAATCGACCACCAGCAGCTCGCCGGCGTCGTCCTGGCCGAAGCTCGAGATGTTCTTGCCGGTGTCGAGCAGCTTCGAGACCCGCCACGAGCCGGAGGCGTCCCGCCGCGCCGTCCATACCCGACCGCTGCCGAAGTCCGCGAACAGATAGGCGCCCCGCAAGGCGGGAAGCGCCTTGCCGCGGTAGACGTAGCCACCGGTCACGGAGTTCCCCCAGGCGGCGTCGTGGGGGTAGGTCACGATCGGCGCGGTCAGGCCGTCCGTGTTGCAGCCCTGCGCGGGCCGGTAGCAGTGGTCACCCTCCATCACGTTCCAGCCGAGGTTCTGCCCACCTTGTGCGGCAGCCGGCAAGAAATCGATCTCCTCGTAGGCGTTCTGGCCCACGTCCCCGATGTAGAGATCGCCCGTCGCCCGGTCGAAACTGAAGCGCCAGGGGTTGCGCAGGCCGTACAACCACACCTCCGGACGAGCGTCCGCGCGCTCCAGGAAGGGGTTGCCCGGCGCCGGCAGGGCGCCGTCGCCCGAGACGTCGAGGCGCAGGATCGTGCCGAGCAGCGACCGCAGGTTCTGACCGTTGCCGTGCGGGTCGCCACCCGAGCCTCCGTCGCCGAGCCCCCAGTAGAGGTACCCGTCGGGACCGAAGACCAGGTTGCCACCGTTGTGGTTGGCGTACGGTTGTTTCACCCGCATCAACGTCGTGCCGGAGCCGGGATCGACGCGGAGGGCGCCCTCCTGGCGGGTGAAGCGCGCCAGCACGCTGTCGCCGCCGCGGTCCGTGTAGTCGACGTAGAAGCGTCCGCTGGTGGCGTAATCGGGCGGGAAGGCCAGGCCCAGCAGGCCGCGCTCGCCGCCGGTGCTTACACGGCCCCGCAGGTCGAGGAAGGGGTCCGGGGCCAGAGCGCCGTTCTGGACTACGCGCACGGTCCCCGCCTGCTCGACAACGTACAGGCGACCGTCCCCCGCGGTGGCGACGGCCAGCGGCTGCGCCAGGCCTCGCACCATCGGCTCGAGCCGCTGGCCGAAGGCGCTTCCGACCGCGAGGAGCCCGAGGAGGATCGGCAGGACGCGTGCGGCTGCAGGTCGGCTTGTGCGGGCGACGGCTCGATTCATGGCCTCAGCCTAGCGGCACTACGGATCCCCGTCAGCGAGCCTTGCCACCGTTTCTGCAGGCAGCGAGCCGTCGGGGAGCAGGTGGGGTAGGGGGAGGCCGCGGGCCTGGAGCCAGCGGGCCTGGCGCGGGTGTAGCCAGCGCACCGTCAGCGCGTTGCGCTCCGCCTCGTCGAGGCGGGGGCTGTCGTAGAGCCCCGCCCGGCGGCGCTGGCGTTGTGCCTCGAAGAGGATGACCGCCGTCGCCACCGACACGTTGAGCGAGCTCACCATGCCTAGCATCGGGATCACGACGTGCCCGTCGACGGCGGCCGCGCACGCCGGCGACACGCCCTGCTTCTCGTTGCCGAACACCACGCACGTCGGCCGGGTGTAGTCGACGGCGTCGTAGCGGACCGCGGCGTCGGAGAAGTGCGCCGCGAGCAACTGCATGCCCTGGTTACGTAGGCTGACGAGGGCACCTTCCAGCGTGTCATGGACGCGGAGTTCCACCCACTTCTGGGCCGAGCCGCTGGTGGCGTTGTAGGTGGGCACGCCCCCCGTGGGCCTCACGGCATGGACCGTACCGATGCCCACGGCGTCGCTCGAGCGCAGCATGGCCGACAGGTTGTGCGGCTTGTACACGTCCTCCGCGAGGATCGTCAGGTCCGGTTGGCGTCGATCCAGGACCTCCTGGATGCGGCGGAAGCGGCGTTCGGTCATGCTCCGAGGATACCGGGCGCGAGCAGGCGTCGGAGGCGCGAACGCCGTCCAGGAGTGAGCGTTCTTGACACTCCCGTGGCGCCCGACGTATCATCGAGTTTGCGCGCTGCACGGCCGCTCTGAGGGCTTGCCGAGGTGGCGGAATTGGTAGACGCGCTAGCTTGAGGGGCTAGTGACCGCTTAGGTCGTAGGGGTTCAAGTCCCCTCCTCGGCACCACGCGTACGGGCCGGCCAACCGCCGGCCCGTTCTGTTGTTCCGGGGCGACCAGGACGGCTGTCGGGTAAGCGTTCCGTTACCGGCCTCGTCGCAATCTGGAAGCGTGTTAGCGACGCACCCAGGAAGCGACACCCGCGCCAGCATCGAGCGCATCCACCGGCGCAACCACCTGCAGGTGCTGCTGGTGGGGTGGCTCGTGTACGTGGCGGACGTGGCGCTGAGCTGGGCCGGTGTGTGGGGTTATGGCGGCGACGCCCCCGCTCGCCTGCTGGTGATCCTCATCGGCGCGGTGTTCATCGTGCGGTTGTCGGTCCGGCGGGCCGTCTCGCGGCCCTGGGAGCTCACCGGCTTCGTGCTGCTCACCGTGGCGTTCCTGGCGCACGCGTTCCTGGCGCTCATCGCGCAGGGCCTCAGCGCAGCTACCCTGCTGTCGGCCGGCCTCTGGCTCTACCTGATCGACATCTACGCATTCTACGTCCTCTCGGCGCGCTCCGCACGCTGGTTCACGGGCGTCTCCTGGTCGCTGACCTGGCTGGCGGGCCTGCTGGCAGCGCTGGTGCGGGCGACGACCTTCGCGAACGTGGCGGCGTTCGTGCAGTTCCAGGGGGGCGGGCTGGTGGCGATGGTTCTGGCTTCCGCCCTGGTGGCATGGCGCACCGCGCTTGGCGAAGCGCAGATCCGGGTGCAGGAGGCGGAGCGGGAGTCACTCACCGATCAGCTGACCGGCCAGGCGAACCGCCGTGCCACCGAGCTCACCGTCCGCCGCGAGATCGCGCGCTCACGGCGGAGCGGCTCCCCGTTCGCGGTTATCCTCTTCGACATCGACAGTTTCAAGGTGCTGAACGATGTGCACGGACACGGCGCTGGCGACGCGGTGCTCATGGAGCTGGCGGCCGTGGCGCGCGCCACGCTCCGCGCCGAGGACGAGCTGGGTCGCTGGGGCGGTGAGGAGTTCCTGGTGGTGGCCCCGAACACGGGTGCCGACGAGGCCCTGGGTCTGGCGGAGCGCCTGCGGGCGATCCTCGAACGGCATGCCTGGCACGTGCATCCCGTCACGGCCAGCTTCGGCGTGACCGCCTACCGGCGTGGCGATGCGCTGGAGCGCCTGGTCGCGCGCGCCGACGACGCTCTGTACCGGGCCAAGGCGCGGGGACGCAACTGCTGCGAGCTCGATCTGCCCGGGGACGGCGGCGACGCGCCGGTCTGACGGGGAGCCGACGCGGTCCGCTGCACCGCTGCCGAGCCGGGCCGGGGGGCCCGCCGGCGCCGTGATAGCCTGAGCCGTGCCCTCGGGCAGTTTCCCCTTCGCCAGCTACCGTGACGGCCAACGCGAGGCGCTCGACGCGGCGCGCGACGCCTTCGACCAGGGCAAGCGCTTCGTGATCGTGGAGGCGCCCACCGGCTCCGGCAAGTCGGCCATCGCCGTGGCGCTGGCGCGGGAGGCGGGCTCGAGCTACGTCCTCACGGCCCAGAAGGTGCTCCAGGAGCAGTACACCCGCGACTTCCCGGAGCTCGCGCTGATGAAGGGACGCAGCAACTACCCCTGTCTGGTCGCGCCGACCCACGCCGCGGCGGCGCCGTGCATCGCCGGCCGGCGCTTCCCCGCCTGCGACGACTGCCCCTACTTCGCGGCCAAGGACGTCGCCATGGCTGCCTCGTCGGCAACGCTGAACTACGCCTACTACCTGGCGGAGCTCAACTACGCCGGCGGATTCCGACAGCGCGAGCTGCTGGTGCTCGACGAGGCACACAACGCCGAGGGGGCGCTGATGGGATTCGTGCAGGTCACCCTCGGGGAGGGGTGGTTGGCACGGGCCGGCATCGAACGGCGGCTCCCTCCACCCTTGGGAGCGGACGCCTACTTCGACTTCGCCGAGGAACTGGTGCCGGAGCTGCTGGAGCGCGGCCGCGAGCTCGACCTCGAGCTGCGCACGGAGGACCTTCCCGAGAGCGCCGCGTTGTCGCGGTTGCAGACCAAGCAGTGGCTCGACGGCCAGCTCGCGCGGCTCGAGCTGCTGGTCGACAGCCGCGACGAGGACGGGGTGGAGTGGGTGGTGGAGCGCCGGCGCTCGCAAGCGGGCGAGGCGCTGGTGTTCAAGCCCGTCGAGGTGGCGCCCTTCGCCGAGCCGCTCCTGTTCCACCGCCACGAGCACGTCCTCATGCTGTCGGCGACGGTGCTCGATCCGGGGACGTTCCTGCGCGGGCTCGGTATCGAGCAGGAGGATGCCGCGGTGATCCGCACCCCTTCGAGCTTCCCGCCCGAGAACCGGCCGCTGGTGTTGCTTCCCACCACCCGCCTCACGCGGCACTACCTTGCCGCCGGGCTGCCCAAGCTGGTGCATGCCATCGGCGAGCTGTGCGAACGGCATGCCGATGAGAAGGGCATCATCCACGCGCATTCCTACCGGATCGCGCAGGCGATCGAGCGCGGGCTGCCGCGCGAGCACGCCTGGCGGCTGGTGACTCACCGTGACGCCAGCGAGCGCGATGCTGCGCTCAACGCTCACCTGGAGTCCGACGAGCCGACCATCCTGTTGTCGCCGAGCATGACCGAGGGGATCGACCTGGCCGAGGACCTGGCGCGGTGGCAGGTGCTGTGCAAGATCCCCTACCCCTATCTGGGCGATCCGCAGGTGGCGCGTCGCATGGAGCTGGACCCGGGCTGGTACGACTGGCGGACCTGCCTGAGCGTGGTGCAGGCCTACGGTCGCTCGGTGCGCAGCGAAGACGATTACGCCGTCACCTACCTGCTCGACGCCGACTTCCCGGGCTACCTGCGTCGGCAGCACAAGCGCTTCCCCTCCTGGTTCCTGGAGGCGATCCAGCAGGATTGAGGGGGCGGCGGTGTTGCCGCCGGGAGAGCCTCAGAACCGGTCGATTTCGGTCTGGAACGGCGGCTGACCGCGCATCAGCTCCGCTAGGGCGTGAAGCGCCCGCCGGTCGCCATCGGCCCGTCCGTCGGCGAGCAGCAGCTCGGGCGTGGCAGCGCCCGTGAGCAGCGCCGCCAGCGCGCGCACGTGGAGCCTCGCGTCGGCCGGGCCGTCGTCGGGCTCGACGGTGCAACCCTCGGGTCCCAGCGCCATCGCGAACACGCCGCGGTTCCACGGGCACTCTTCGTCCTCGAGCGCCAGGCGCCAGTGGCTGGGGCGCGGGGCGGTCAGCGGAGCGAGGGCTGCGGCCATGTCGACCAGTCGCACCTGCAGCAGCGGTGTCCGCACGGCATGGCGGGCGGTGGCGTCGAGCAGCAATGCGTCGCCCGGCGGCAGGTGGACGTGCACCCGCTCGACCTGGCCTTCGAACGACCGCAGGAAGCGTCCGAGGCGCTCGCGTCCCGCGGGCGTGGCCCAGGCCAGGTCGCTCACGTGCAGCTGGCTGGTGCCGTTGTGGAAGCGGGCGAACACCAGGTAGGCGTCCTTTAGCAGGAAGGCGTGCCGCTGTTCGCCGGTCCAGCTGCGGGTCACGTGATCCCAGCTGTCGCGTGCGTCGTCGTCGCGCGTGAGCGCGAAGCTGTAGCGGCGGGCGAAGGCTTCGTGGATGGGCTTCAGGACCGCAACGTCACCGCCGGTCAGGCGCTTTGCGTCGGGTGGTCGGCCTGCCATGAAGTAGCTCGGCGGCACCTCCAGCGAGCGTCCGTTGGGCAGCGACTGGAAGCCGTAGCGTGCGTAGAAGCGGGGATCGAACGGGTGCTCGGCACACCAGCCCACGGCGTCCTGCCGCAGGCGTTCGAACCACGCTCGCAAGAGGTGGGCGACGTGGCCGCGCCGCCGTGCCCAGGGGGCGGTCTGCACGCTCGCCAGGCCTCCCACGCGCTGGCGCACGCCGCCGACGTACATCTCGTAGGGCAGCATCACGGCGCTGCTCGCCAGCCGCCCGTCCTCGAAGCTACCGAGGGTGACGCTGAGGTGCGACCGGATCTCGGCAACGATGCGGTCTTCCGCGGCGGCGGGGACCTCGCCGAAGGCGATCGACAGGTCCTCGAGCAGGCCTGCGAGATCTTCCTCACGCAGCAGGCGCAGCTCGAAGCGGTGGCTCATCCGGCCTCGAACGGCAGGTACATCGGGCGCTCGGCGTTGGTGCGCAGGACCATGGTGGTCTCGGTGCGCTCGACCCCCTCGAGCATGAACAGCCGGTCCAGGAAGCCGTCGAGCGCCTGGGTGGAGGAGACGCGTACCTTGGCGATGTAGGAGTAGGTGCCGGCGACCGCGTGCAGCTCCTCGATCTCGGGCAGGCTGAGCAGGCGTTCGACCAGGCCCTGGGCGGATTTCCGCGGTTGCGGCGCGATGGCTACGAAGGCGCAGATCGGAAGGCCGACACCGTGCGGCTCGAGCACCGCCCGGTAGCCGCGGATGACGCCCGCCTGTTCGAGCTTGCGGATGCGTTCGCCCACCGCGGGCGCCGATAGGCCGACCGCCTTGGCGATGCTAGCGTGCGACGCGCGTCCGTCCTCGCGCAAGATGTGAAGGATGCTGCGGTCGACGGCATCGAAGTCCATGGTGCATGCAAAGCCTAGCACGGCGGCGGCGCGCCGCCCTCGGCGCACGCGTGCGGTCGACGGCGCTTGCCGCGAGCCGGCCGTACGGTGGCCTGCGGCGCATGCCAGCGCCCCTGGTAGCCTGCGGCGCATGCAATGCCCCTGGTAGCATGCGCTGTGCGCGTCCTGTTCATCGGCGACATCTTCAGCACGCCAGGCATGAAGGTCGTACAGGCCTACCTCGCGCAGGCCCGCGACGACTACGACTTCATCATCGCCAACGGTGAGAACGCGGCCGGCGGCTTCGGCATCACGCGGCGGCACTTCCAGCAACTCCGCGAGGCCGGGGTCGACGTCGTCACGCTCGGCAACCACGGGTGGGACCAGGGGGAAGCCGTCGAGCTGGCCGAGGAGACGCCGCGGTTGATCCGGGCCGCCAACTACCCTCCCGGAACCCCCGGCGTAGGCGCGGCGGCCTTCCAGGCCCGCAACGGCGAGCGCATCACCGTGGCGCAGGCGATGGGGCGCGTCTTCATGGATGCGCTCGACGACCCCTTCCGGGCCGTCGACGCCGTCGTCGAGGACGTTCCGGAGGGTCAACCGCTCCTGGTCGACTTCCACGCCGAGGCCACCAGCGAGAAGAAGGCGATGCTCTACCACCTGGGGGGCCGGGCGAGCGCCCTCATCGGCACCCACACGCACGTCCAGACCGCCGACGAGGCCATCATGCGCGGCACCGCCTATATCACCGATGCGGGCATGAGCGGCGTGCAGGCGTCGTCCATCGGCATGGGCTTCGAAGAGGTGCACGCCCGCTTCGTGCACAAGCTGCCGCGCCGCTACCGGCCCGCCCAGGGCCGCGGGACTCTCTGCGGTGTGGTGCTGGAGCTGGAGGGGCGGCGCGCGCGCTCGATCCGGCGACTGCAGTGGCCGGCGCCGGACGGGGATCGAGAGGACTGACGCCGTGGTAGGCGCCACGGGGCCGGGAGCGACCGGCGCCTCGATGAGCCCGTGATCCGGGTCGCGCGCCATGCCGCGATAGAATCGGCCGCGTGGACCCCGAGCCCGAGAACGACCGCGAGAACCGGCACCACAGCCCACAGGACGCCTTCGAGCAGCTCAGGGCCGACGTAGGGTTCCTGGGAAGTGCCCTGGGCACGGTCCTACGTGAGCTCGAGGGGGAGCGACTGTTCGAGCTGGTGGAGAGCGTGCGCGCCGGCACCAAGCAGCGGCGCTCGGGCCAGGTCGGTGCCGCGGATGCGCTCGAGGAGCGCATCGCGGCGCTCGATCTGGCTACTGCCGAGCGGCTGCTTCGGGCCTTCACCGTGTACTTCCAGCTCATCAACCTCGCCGAGGAGATCCATCGCGTGCGGGTGAACCGCCTGCGCGACGCGCACGCCACCCCGGAATCGCCGCGTCCCGAGTCGGTGGCGGCGGCGGTGAGTAGCCTGCGCGACCAGGGATGGACGCGCGGCCAGGTTCGCTCCTTCATGGAGAGGATCGACGTCGGGCTCACCCTGACTGCGCATCCGACCGAGGTCAAGCGCTACACCGTGCGGCTCAAGCTCGAGCGTATCGCGGCGGCCCTGCGGCGTTCGAGCGAGCACGAGCTGTCGCCGCAGCAAGAGGTCCGCTTGAAGGACGAGGTCTTCGCCGAGATCGCCACCCTGTGGCAGACGCGTGAGCTGTTCGCGGTCAAGCCGACCGTGCTCGACGAGGTGAAGAGCGCCCTGTACTACTTCCGCCGCTCGCTGCTCGACGCCATCCCGCGCCTCATGCAAGACATGGAGGAGGCGCTCGACGCCGTCTACGGCGTCGACGACAACCCGCCGCTGGCGAGCGTGCTGGGCTTCCGCTCGTGGATCGGCGGCGACCGTGACGGCAACCCTTTCGTCACGCCCGACGTCACCCGCGAGGCGATCACCCTGCAGGCGGAGGTCGCGCTCGACGCCTACCTCGCCGATGTGGACGCGCTGGTGCAGCGGCTGTCGCTGTGGGAGCGGAGGGTGACCCTGACCAAGCCCTTCCGCGACGACCTGCAGCACCTGTTGCAGGAGGAGGGTCCGCCCGAGCGCTTCCACGAGGAGCCCTACCGGCAGAAGCTGGCGTACGTGCATCGTTTCCTCGAGCGCGAGCGCGCGGCGCTGCGCCGGGAAGGGCCGGCCGGATACCCGGGCGGCGCGCAGGCGCTCGTCGACGACCTGGCGTTGGTGGAGAGCACGCTCGAGGCCAGTCAGGGCGAGCGCGCGGCCCGGTCGTTCGTGCGACCGGCGCTGCACCGTGCCAGCGCGTTCCGCTTCCACCTCGCGCCGCTCGACCTGCGCGAGCACTCACAGGTGCACGAGAGGGCGGTGGCGCAGCTCTTGCGCTACGCCGGGGTCGTGGACGACTACGCCTCGCTCGACGAGGACGCCCGCGTGGCGCTGCTCGAACGCGAGCTGGACTCGCCGCGTCCCCTGGCTCCGCCCGAAGCGGCGCTGGGAGCCGAGGCCGAGCGTGCGCTGGCCTTCCTCGAGGAGGTCCGCCGCACGCAGGCGCGCTTCGGCGAGGAGGCGACCGGGAGCTACGTCGTGAGCATGACCGAAGGGGTGTCCGACATCCTGGAGGCGCTGGTGCTGGCGAAGCAGGCGGGCGTGTCGGCCATCGATGCCACCCCGCTGTTCGAGACCGAAGCCGACCTGCGGGCCGCGCCCGGCGTCATCGAGCGCCTGTTCGCGGTCCCCGCCTACCGGCGCCACGTGGAGCGCCGCGGGGTGCAGGAGGTCATGATCGGGTACTCGGACTCGAACAAGGACGCCGGCTTCCTGGCCGCCAACTGGGCCCTCTACCAGGCGCAGGACGGTGTGGCGAAGGTCTGCCGCGAGGCACGCGTGCCGCTGCGGATCTTCCACGGCCGCGGCACCAGCATCGGTCGGGGAGGCGGTCCCGCCGGGCGGGCCATCCTGGCACAGCCGCCTGGCAGCCTCGGGGGTCGCATGCGCATCACCGAGCAGGGCGAAGCGCTGGCGGCGCGCTACGCCGACCCCGACCTCGCCCACCGGCACCTGGAGCAGGTCGCGCACGCCTTCATCCTCTCCTCGGCACGCGATGCCGGCCCGCTCCCCGAGCTCCCCGAGCGCTACCGCGAGGCCATGGAGCGCGCCTCGCGCGCCGCGAGGGAACGCTATCGCACCCTTCTCGAGAGCGACGGCTTCCTCGACTTCTTCCACACCGTCACCCCCATCGAGGAGATCAGCCGGCTCGATATCGGCTCGCGGCCCGCCCGCCGTGCCGGAGACCGCTCGCTCGACAACCTCCGCGCGATCCCGTGGGTGTTCTCCTGGACGCAGTGCCGAGCCAACCTCCCGGGCTGGTTCGGGCTCGGCTCGGGGCTGGCGGTGTTGCCGCCGGAGCTCACCGCCGAGATGGTGCGCGAGTGGCCGTTCTTCGGGACCCTCATCGACTTCGCGCAGATGAGCCTCGCAAAGGCCGATCTCGACATCTTCGAGCGCTACCTGGAGCTGGTGCCCCAGGGCTTGCGGGAGCGTTTCCGCGCCATCATCCACGAGGAGCACGCCCGGACCGTCGAGCAGGTCGAGCGCGCCACCGGTCATGGGCTTCTCGAGCACGATCCCACGCTGGCGCGCTCCATCGAGCTTCGCAACCCCTACGTCGACCCCATCAGCTTCCTCCAGGTCGAGTTGCTGGGCAGGCTGCGCGCCCTGCCCGAGGAGAGCCCGGAGCGCGAGGGCTTGGAGTACGCGGTACTGGTGTCGCTCCTCGGCGTGGCGGCGGGGATGCGCAACACCGGTTGAGGCGCCGTTCCCGGAGACACCGTTGGATGAAGTCGCATGAAGCCTCTGGTATAACCGTCTCATGGCGTTCATTGCGAAGCCACCTATGCTGACGGTTCTACGATGAGGAGTCGCGCATGAGTCTTCTGATGAGCGGCGGCCCCGTTCTGGTCGCAATTCTGCTCGTTTCGCTGTACGCCGTCTACCTGTTCTTCGAACGCTTCTTCAAGCTCTCCAAGGAGCGCCTCGATAGCGATGTGCTGATGGGGCGTGTCAACGCCGCGGTGCGCGAGCGCGACCTGGAGCTGGCGCTGGCCGCGTGCGAGCAGCACGGCGGCCCGGTCGCCCGGGTGCTGCGCGCGGCGCTGCTGCGGCTGCCGTACGGTCGCTCCGCTGTCGAGGCGGCCTTCCAGGAGGCCTCCCTCCAGGAGGAGCAGAACCTCACCCGCGGTCTGCGGCCGCTGGCGGCCATCGCACAGATCGCCCCCATGCTGGGCCTGCTCGGTACCGTGACCGGCATGATCCTCGCCTTCTCCGAGATCGCCAACCAGGGCACCGGCAACCCGTCGGTGCTGGCCGACGGCATCGGGCAGGCACTGGTCACCACGGCAGCCGGCCTGATCGTCGCCATCCCCACCGTCATCGGCCAGAACTACCTGGCGAGCCGGGTCGACACCATCCTGATGGAGATCGACCGGCGCCGCGAGGAGCTGATGGGGAACGTGGTGCAGGCCGTCGCCGCGCGCAAGGAGGAGACGTCTCGAGCGGAGCCCCAGGCCGCCGAGCGGGAGCCCTCCGCGGCGCGGGCCGCCTCGCAGGCGTAGGGGACCACCATGCGTGAGTCGCGCGGCCGCAGCCGCCTGAGAGCAGCGCCCAGCATCGACCTCACCCCGATGGTCGACGTGGTGTTCCTGCTGGTGATCTTCTTCATGGTGTCCACCACCTTCATCACCATGGAGTCGGGCCTTCCGGTCGACCTGCCGTCGGCGCAGACGGCCGTCACCGAGCCCTCGACGCTCCCCACCGTCACCATCACCAAGGACGAGCAGATCTTCGTGGGTGGCAGCGCCGTGTCGCAGGCGCAGCTGGTCGACGTCGTGCGCGGCCGGATGGCGGCCACCGGGTACACCACCGTCGTGCTCCGCGCCGACACGACCGTCCCCCACGGTCTCGTCGTGCGCGTCATGGACCTGATCAAGCAGGCCGGCGCGAAACGCCTCGCCATCGCGACGGGGGGTTGATCACGGGCGTGACCCGCCTCGCCGATGCGTGGCGCGATCCGGACAGGCGGCGCGCCCTCCTGCTGTCGGTCACCGTCCATCTGGTGGCGCTGCTGCTGTTGGCGGTGTTCCTGAGCGCCCCCAAACCGCGCAAGCTGGAGCACTATCTGGTCGTCACCCTGGGCTCGCCGCAGCAGTCCCAGACCACGACGCAGGCGCCGGCGGCCGAGGCGCCCGCGCCGCAAACGTCCCAGCCGCAGGTGGCCTCCGGCACGATCGGCGAGCCACAGGCGCAGGAGCGCCCCGCAGCCCCAACCGCAGGCGCCCGAGCCGCAGCAGGCCACTGCGCAGCCGCCGGCACCGGCCCAGCCGCAGCCTCAAGTGCAGCAGCCGGCCCCGCAACCGCAGGCGCCGCCCGCGCAGGCGGCCGAGGCCCCGGCGCCCAGCCTGACGTCTCCGACCCCGCCCGCGCCGGCTGCCCCGGCACCCTCGCAGCGGTCGGGGGCGACCACCTCGGCCACCTTGCCCGACATCAACCCGGTGCAGCTGCAGCCCAGGCAGGCGGCCCCTTCGATCACCATCCCCAAGCCGCAGGTGCAGGCCGAGGTGCCCCAGGCGACGAGCCTGGCCATCACGCCGCAGTCCAGCGTGACGCCGGCGGAGAGGGTGCCCTCGCCGCAGACGCAGGCGCAGGTGGCGCCGGCCCAGGCTGTGCCCCGGCCCCAGGCGTCGGCCAGCGTGGCGCAGAGCCTCCGGGCGCCCCAGGCCCAGGCGCAGGTCGCCGCGGCGCAGCCGCTTCAGGCGCCGCAGGCGTCGGCGCAGGTCGCCGCGCCGCGATCCCTGGACGCGCCCCAGGCGTCGGCATCGGTGGCGGCGCCGCGCGCCCTGTCGGCGCCGCAGGCGAGCGCCACGGCCGGCAACGCCCGCAACGTGCGGGTGACGCCGCAGGTGTCCGTCAGCGCCGCGCAGCAGGTACCGCTCCCGACGGTGCGAGCCGAGGTGCGGGCCCCGGCGCCGGCAACGGGTGCGCCGAGCAGCAGCGGCGCTCCGCCGGGCAGTGCCGACGTAGCCACGAACCGTGCGGGCAGCCGCACCCCGGGCGGGAACGCGCCGTCGGCCGGGCAGGTGGGCGGCACCACCCAGGCCAACGCCGCCGGTCGCGGCAGTGCAACGTCGCCGGACGGAAGCGCCACCGGCACGGGATCGCCCGTCACCGCGCCCGCCCCCTTCCGGCAGCAGCTCGAGCGGCCGCTGGCGGTGCTGGTCGACAATGTCCACGGTTACCCGCAGGCAGGCTTGAAGCAGGCCTCGAGCATCGTCGAGATGCCGGTCGAGGGTGGCCTGACGCGGCTCATGCTCATCTACGACACCGCAGATCCCGGCCAGGTCGGGCCCATCCGCAGTGCGCGCGACTACTTCGTGAAGATCACCGACTCGATGAACGCCGTGCTGGTGCACGACGGCGGGTCGCCGGGCGCCATGATCGCCATCAAGCAGGGTGCCTTGCCGACGCTGGACGCCCTCCACCGCGGCGATCTGTTCAAGCGCGCCAGCCAGCGCCAGGCGCCCTACAACCTCTACAGCCAGGGCGACGCCCTACGTCGCGCCGTCAACCGGCTGCTCCCGTCGCGCACGCGCGTGTTGACGGGCACGTTGTTCCGGCCTCCCAGTGACGCCCCCACGGTCATCAGCGTTACCGACCGCTTCAGCGCGGACTACAAGACGGGCTTCCGGTACCTCCCGACGCTCGACAGCTACCGTTGGGTCCGCAACGGCAGTGGCGCCAACGACGCTTCCGGCGAGAACGTGCTGGTAGACGCCGTGGTGATGGCCAAGATCAGCGCGCGCCCCTTGCCCGACGACCCCGAGGGCCGGCTCTACATCCCGTTGCAGGGAGGGCCGGCGACCCTCTACGTGCGCGGGCGCGCCGTCCGCGGACACTGGGACCTGGCCGACGGTGTGCGCTTCGTGACGGAGGGCGGCCAGCCGGTCGACCTGGCGCCGTTCCAGACGTGGTTCGTGATGACGCCGACCTACGATCAGCGCGTCGAGCAGTAGGCGCGCTCGCTCAGTCGTCGGCGCGCGCGACGGTCTCGTCGAAGAACAGCCCCCGCATGCGCAGCCGGTAGCGCTGCTCGGCGACGTCCACGTCGAGATAGCTGTATTCGTCCTGGTAACCGTTGGTGTCGAGCAGGATGGCGCGCCCCTGGGATGCGATGTTCACGCCGCCGCGTACCGGCGTGTGGCCGTAGATTCCGAGCCGGTAGGGGGTCTGCTCGAGGAAGTCCTTCTCCTCGTAGATCCAGCGGCGCCGGTTCTCGAGGTAGAAGCCGTTGTCGTAGGTGTTGTGCTCGGGGAGCGGGCCGACGTGCGCCAGGTGCAGCTCCTCGATCACGACCTGGGAGGGCCAGGCGAGGATCCACTGCCGGATCTCGGGGTCCATCTCGCCGCCGTAGCCGACCTTCCACTCGAGGTGCGAGACGTCGTCCGTGCGCAACGGCCCCTGTTCGGGGTGCACGGCGTTGAAGTCGTGGTTGCCCATCAGGATGACCATCTTGCCCTCCGGCAAGCGGTCCTGGAACCCCTTGACCTCGCGCAGGAACGTCGTCTGAGCCTTCTCGGCACGTTCCAGGTGACGCGGGTTGTACTCGTCGTACCGGCGTACGTTGATGAGATCGGCGTAGCGCTCGCGGCTCTTGGCGTGCACCAGGTCACCGAGCAGCACCAGCCGGCTGTCGCCCTGAACGAAGGCGGTGGTGGGCCGGTGCCCTTCGTCGGCAAGCTCCGCCTCCCGCAGGATGCGCCAGAGCTTGTCGGCCTGCATGTGGATGTCCCCGACGACGATCACGCGCACGGCAGGCCTCTGCGCTCACGCCCCGCTACGGCGCCGGGCGCCCGGCGGCTGCGCCCGCGGTCGGAGGCGAGGGGTGCGGTCGGAGACGCGGCGCCCATCGGCGGGATTGGCGCTAGCGACTGGCCTGCGTCTGGAGGAGCGGAAGCGGATCGACCGGCTCGTTGTCGACGCGGATCTCGAAGTGGAGGTGCGGGCCGGTCGAGTGCCCGGTGGTACCCACCCGCGCGATCACCTGACCCTCCTGGACCTGCTGCCCCTGCTGCACGAGCAGGGCGGACGCGTGACCGTAGTAGTAGGCGGTGTTGCCGCTCTTGATGATCACGCACAGGCCGTACCCGCCGTTCCAGCCCGCCAGGACCACGGTGCCTCCGACCGCGGCATGGATGGCCTCTCCGCGTGTTGCCGGCGATGTCGAGGCCGGTGTGGAAGTTGGAGCCGTCAACGCGAAGCTGGCGGTAGCCGAAGTGCGAGGTGATGGGCCCGTGGATCGGCCACACCATGCCCGAGGCGGGCGCGGGCGTCGGGGTGGCGTAGCTGGAGCGGGCGGCCCCGAGCTCGCCGGCCGGCACGATGCGCAGCGTCTGCCCGGCGAACAGGTTGCTGGAGGGCAGATCGTTGGCGCTCATGAGCGCCGCGACCGTGGTGTTGTAGCGGTGCGCGATCGACCACAGGCTGTCGCCCTTGTTGACGGTCACCGTCGGCGGCACGGGGCCGCCGGTGTCCGTGCTGGGACCGGCGTAGCGGCCGGGAACCTTGAGGCTGTCGCCCGGGTGGAGGATGCCTCCGGAGCTCAGGTCGTTGGCGCTGGCCAGCGTCGCGACCGTCACCTGGTAGCTCTGAGCGAGGTTCCAAAGCGTATCGCCGGGCTGGACCGTGATGACCAGTGGTGCCGGCGCGGGCGTGCTCGGCTGCAGCTTGAGCGTCTGCCCGGGTTTGATGGTGGAGCCGCTCGAGGTTGTTGTAGGCGATGAGGTCATCCACCCGCAGATGGAACGCCAGTGCGATGTCGTACAGGGTGTCGCCCGGCTGGACGACGTAGGCGTCGGGCGTTGCGTTGCCGCCCTGCGGGAGCTTCAGGCTGGTGCCGGGCTTCAACGCATCGCCCACCAGGCTGTTGGCCTGGCGCAGGGCGTCGACGGTGGTGCTGTAGCGTTGCGCAAGCCCCCATAGGGTATCGCCAGGTTGCACCGTGATGGTCGTGTTCTGCGCCCAGGCCGCCGAGAAGGTCAGCGAGACGAGCGTCAAGCCAAGGACGAAGAACGGGCGGCGGCGAGGCATCTCGGCTAGGTTACCAGAACCGGCGCAGCCGCAAGTGGAAAGAATTCATGTCCGGAGGGGGTGAAGTCACCTGCTGGTCGAACATGACGCGCGAAGCGCGGCTCGACCTCCGGCCAGCAACTCAGTCGCGCGGGTCGAGAAGCCCGTCCAGGGCGTCGGGAAGCTCGATCGCCAGCAGCCAGCGCCGACCCAGCTCGCTCTCGAAGGCGACGTACGCATCGATCTCGGGCCCGTCGGCGACGCCTTCGATGAGCCGCGCTCGAGCCTGCGCGCCTCACATTGGAGCGCCTGATTGGGGAGCTTGGAGAGTCGTTCGAGCATGCGGGCTCCTCTCGCCTTGGATCGAGGGGAGTCTAGCAGCGGCCCGCTTACGGCATTCTCAATCGTCCTCCATCGTCGTCATCCGCCGTCGTCGCCGATCACGCGCGTACCGCCCCGTCGGCGCAGCCCACGGCGGGCGCCTTCTGCGCTCCGCCCGTCGGCGATGACGGCGTAGGGGGCGCCGAGGTCGATGGCGCGCAGGGCTGCCTCGACCTTCGGGATCATGCCGCCGTCGATGCGGCCGTCCTCGATGCGCTCCCGGGCGTCGTGGCGCGTCAGGGTTGCAAGCAGGCTCTCGGGGCGCGCGGCGTCGTCCAGCACGCCCGGCACGTTGGTGAGGAAGACGCAGCCGGCGCCGAGCGCGCCCGCGACGGCGCCCGCGACCTCGTCGGCGTTGACGTTGAGCAGAGCGCCGTCGCGGTCGAGAGCCAGGCAGGCCAGCACCGGCACGAAGCGTGCCGCCAGGAGCGCCCGGAGCGCGCCCCGGTTGACGCCCGTGACCCGGCCGACGCGTCCCAGTGCCGGGTCGAGGACCTCGGCGCGCAGCAGCGTGGCGTCCCGCCCGCTCAGGCCGAGGGCAGGGCCGACGTCCTGCGCCAGCCGCTTGCCCAGCAGCGTGAGCACCTGCTCGACCACTCGCGAGGCTCTCGGGCGTGGTGACGCGCAGGCCCCGCACGAAGCGGTGCTCAAGCCCGTTCTCGTCGAGCGCGGCGTTGATGAAGGGGCCGCCGCCGTGCACGACGACCGGATCCTCCCCGGCCTCGAACAGCGTGCGGATCTCCGAGGCCACCGTCAGGCGGGTGGCGTCGTCGGTCATGGCGTTTCCGCCGTACTTGACGACCACGGACATGCGCCAGTCTAGCCCGGCGTGGACGGTGCGCGCCCGGCCGGGAGGCCGGCACGGTGTGCCGGACGGGGTCCGTGGTAGATTCGGACGCGCCTCGCCGTGGCGGCGGGCGGTTCCCGGCCGCGGCACCGCCGGCCGCTCGAGGGGGAGAGGAGACGAGGTGGACCCATTCCCATCCCTGGTGTTCGGGACCGACGGCTGGCGTGACGTCATCGCCGACCGGTTCACGGTGGCCAACGTGCGCCGTGCGGCGGCCGCGTACGCCGAGCACCTCCTCGAACGTGACGCCCGCCGCGTGGTGGTGGGTCACGACACCCGTTTCGGAGGGGAACTGTTCGCGCTCGAGGCTGCCCGCGAGCTGGCGGGCCATGGGCTCGAGGTGCTGCTATCCGACGGCTATCTGCCCACGCCGGCGCTCTCGTACGCCGTTGCGCACTATCGCGCGGGCGGCGGTGTGATGCTGACGGCGTCGCACAACCCGCCGCACTACCACGGGTTCAAGCTCAAGGGTCCGTACGGCGGAACCGCCACCGACGAGATCTACCGCGACGTGGCGCGGCGTGCGGAGACGGCCAGACCGGTGGGTGTCAGCGACCCGACGGGGATCGAGCGCTTCGATGTGCGGGAGGCCTACTACGGGGCCCTCGAGGGCGTGCTCGACATGGACGTGCTGTCCCGGGCGCACGGACGCATCCTGCACGATGCCATGGGTGGCGCCGCTTGCGGATGGATCACCGGCTTCGCCTCTTCGCGGGGACTGGCGCTCCAGATCGAACCCGTGCACGGTGAGCCGCACCCGCTGTTCTACGGCGTGAATCCGGAGCCGATCGCCATCAACCTCGTCGAAACGCGCGAGCGCATGCGCGGGGCCGAGGCCTGGTTCGCCGCCGCTACCGACGGGGATGGCGACCGGCTCGGCGTGGTCCTTCCGGGCGGGGCGTTCTTCGACGCCCACCAGATCTTCGCGGTGTTGCTCGACGAGCTCGCCCATGACGGGCGCGCGGGCTCGGTGGTGAAGACCTTCACGGTGTCGCGTGTCATCGAGCGCCTTGCGTCCAGGCGGGGCCGCACGGTGGTGGAGACCCCGGTCGGCTTCAAGTACATCGTCGAGGCCATGCTGTCCCAGGACGTGCTGATCGGTGGCGAGGAGTCTGGCGGCATCGGTGTGGCGGGGCATATCCCCGAACGCGACGGCATCGTCAACACGCTGCTGCTGGTGCAGAGCGTGGTGCGCAGCGGGCAATCGCTGGCCGAACGCTTCGCGGGCATCGAGCGCGAGACCGCCTGGCGACACGCCTACGACCGGCTGGACCTCCGCCTTTCGGGCGAGGCGCTCAAGGACCGGGTGCTGGCGGAGCTGCGCGACGCGCCTACGCACGTCGGCACGCGCGAAGTCACCTCGGTGGAACGGCTCGACGGCGTCAAGCTCAACCTGGCGGACGACGCCTGGCTGCTCTTTCGGCCGAGCGGCACCGAACCGGTGCTCCGCACCTACTGCGAAGCCCCCACGCCCGAGGACGTGAGGTCCCTGCTCGACGCGGCGCGCGCCTGGATCGACACCCTCGGCTGAATCCCGGCGCCGCGTTCGCGCGTGCCTAGGTCACACCTGCCGGAACGCCTTCGGGCTCTTCGACAGCAGCTCGTGGCCGTCCTCCGTGACGATCGCGAGGTCCTCGATGCGGACCCCGCCGAAGCCAGGCAGGTAGGCCCCGGGCTCGATGGTCACCGACATGCCGGGGGCGAGCAGGTCGTCGGAGCGGGTGGACAGCCGCGGGCCCTCGTGGATCTCGAGCCCGGTGCCGTGGCCCAGCGAATGCGCGAAGGCCTCAGCGAGGTCGTGCCCGGCCAGCAGGTCGCGCGCCACGGCGTCGAGCTCGCGGCCCGAACGCCCGGGCGCCACCGTTGCCAGGGCCGCCTCCTGCGCTTCGAGAACGGCGTCGAAGAGGCGGCGGAGCTCGGGGTCGATGTCGCCGACCGCCACCGCCCGCGTCATGTCGGCGTGGTAGCCCTCGTACACGGCGCCGAAGTCGAGCGTGACGAGGTCGCCGGCCTCGATCGCCTTGGTCGAGGCGACACCGTGCGGCATCGCGCTACGCACGCCGCTCGCCACGATGATGTGGAAGCCCGGCCCGCCGGAGCCGGCCAGGCGCATGTGGCGCTCGAGCTCGAGGGCGACCTCGATCTCGCGCACCCCCGGCCGCAGCATCGGCACGACCTTCTCGAAGGCCTCGTCGGTGATGCGCGCCGCTTCCCGCAGCTTGCCGATCTCCTGCGCGTCCTTGATGAGCCGGAACGATGCCAGGAACGCCTCGGTCGCCACGGGCTCGGCCCCCATGCGCTCGGTGATGCGCCGGAAGCGTTGCAGGCTGAGGTGTTCGCTCTCGACGGCGAGGCGCCGATCGCCCACCATCCCGGGGAGGTGTTCCTCCCAGTTCGGGGTGATGACGACCTCGAGCCGGGACTCCTCGGCCGCCTGGGCGGTGTAGCGGCCGTCGGTGAGCAGGGCCGCTCGTTCGCCGGTGACCACGACCACGCCGTCCTCGGGGCTGGTGAACCCGGAGAGGTAGCGCACGTTGGCCGGCGCCGTGACCAGCAGGGCCTGGGCGTCGATGCCCGTCAGCTTGCCCCGCACGTCGTGCAAGACGCTCACCGCGCCGCCTCGACGATCGCCAGGAGCTGGTCGGCGTCGAGGCTGGCGCCGCCGATGAGGCCGCCGTTCACGTCGCCCATCGCGAGCAGCTCGGCCGCGTTGGCGGGCTTCATGCTGCCGCCGTAGAGAAGCCGCAGGGCGCGTCCGGTGTCGCCGTAGCGCTCCACGACGGCCTCGCGTAGGGCGGCCCCCATCTCCTGCGCGTCGTCGGCGGTGGCGGTGCGGCCTGTGCCGATGGCCCAGACCGGCTCGTAGGCGATGACCAGGGCATCGGGACCCGTCAGCTCGATGCCCTCGAGGTCGCCCGCGAGCTGCCCCAGGACGACATCGCGTGCCCGCCCCGCGACGCGCTCCTCCTCGCGCTCGCCGACGCACAGGATGGGCACCAGTCCGGCCTCGAGCGCGCGCGTCAGCTTGTCATGGATGAGCGCGTCGTCCTCGCCGTGGTAGGCGCGGCGCTCGGAGTGGCCGACGACCACGTATCGCGCGCCCGCATCGTGGAGCATGGCCGCCGAGACCTCTCCGGTGTAGGCGCCCTGCTCGTGCGCGCTGACGTCCTGCGCGCCCAGCGCCACGTTGGTGCCGCGGGCCACCTCCGCCATCGGCGCGAGGTGCGTGAAGGGAACGCTGAGCAGCAGGTCGCAGTGGTCGTGCTCGATGGCGTCGAGGCCCTCGAGGAAGGCGCGCAGCCAGGCAGTGGCCTCGCTGGGCAGCTTGTGCATCTTCCAGTTGCCGGCGATGAGCGGTCGGATTCGGGCGTTCGGCGATGACATGCGCCAGGATACCGCAGCCGTCGCGGGCCCTCGGGGCCGGGAGCGGGCATGGGGAAGGGCCGGACCTTCGCGGCCCGGCCCCTCGCTTCCGATCGATGGGAGGCGCCGGCCTCAGGCCTGGACGCCGGCCTCGCCGGCCTTGCCGCCCCTGCGGCGACTGCGCTTGCCGCCGCCACCGCTGGGCTTGCGCTGCTCGAGCGCCTTGAGTCCACCGACCAGCGCTACCTCGAGCACGCCGTCCAGATCGGCGACCTCGTGGAGCTGCAGGCTCTTGGTGAGGTGCGTGGCGATGTCCTTCATGTCCGCGCTGTTCTTCTCGGGGAACAGGATGTGCTTGATCCCCGCCCGCTTCGCGCCCAGGATCTTCTCTTTCAGGCCGCCGATGGGCAGCACGCGGCCACGCAGCGTGATCTCGCCCGTCATCGCGACGTCCTTGCGGACCGGCGTGCCCGTGAGCGCGCTGATCAACGAGGTGGCGAGGGCCACGCCCGCGCTGGGTCCTTCCTTGGGCGTCGAGCCAGCCGGCACGTGGATGTGGATCTCGCTCTCGTCCAGCGTCCCCTTCGGGATGCCGAAGCGCTCGGCGTTCGACTTGGCGTAGGTCAGGGCGGCCCGGGCGGACTCCTTCATGACGTCGCCGAGCTGCCCGGTCAGGACCAGCCCACCCTTGCCGGGCGTGATGGAGGTCTCGACGAACAGGATGTCCCCGCCCACCGGGGTGTAGTACATGCCGGTGGCGACGCCGACGAGGTTGTCCTCGGCTTCCGACTCGGGGGTGAACCGGTGAGCGCCCAGGTATCCTTCCAGGCTGCGCTCGGTGATGCGGACCCGCTTGGCGTCGCCTTCGGCGATGCGCCTGGCGGCCTTGCGGCAGAGCGTGCCGATGATGCGCTCGAGATTGCGTACGCCCGCTTCGCGGGTGTAGGAGGTGATGACGCTCGACAGCGCGCCGTCGGACATGCTGAGCTGGTTGGCCTTCAGCCCGTTCTCGGAGATCTGTCGGGGCAGCAGGTAGCGCTTCGCGATCTCCATCTTCTCCTGCTCGATGTAGCTGGAGAACTCGATCATCTCCATGCGGTCGGCCAGCGCCTCGGGGATCTGCTGGGCGTAGTTGGCCGTGGCGATGAAGAGGACCTCGGAGAGGTCGAACGGGACGCCGAGGTAGTGGTCGACGAAGTTGTTGTTCTGCGCCGGGTCGAGCACCTCGAGCAGGGCGGACGAGGGGTCGCCCTGGTAGGAGGCGCCCAGCTTGTCGACCTCGTCGAGCAGGAACACCGGGTTCTTGGTGCCGGCCTGGCGGATGCCCTGGATGATGCGGCCCGGCATCGAACCGATGTAGGTGCGCCGGTGCCCGCGGATGTCCGACTCGTCGCGCGCGCCGCCGAGCGAGATGCGCACGTATTCGCGCCCGAGCGCCTTGCCGATCGACTTCGCGATGCTGGTCTTGCCGACGCCGGGCGGCCCCACGAACAACAAGATCGGTCCCTTGTTGACCTCGAAGGCGTCGAGCTCGCCCTTCTGCGCGCGCTCCTCCTTGAGCTTGCGCACCGCCAGGTACTCGAGCACGCGGTCCTTGACCTTCTCCAGGCCGTAGTGGTCCTCTTCCAGGATCTTGGCCGCCATGCCGATGTCGAGCCGGTCCTCGCTGCGCTTGTTCCACGGCAGCTCGGTGATGGTCGTGAGGTAGGTACGGATGACCGAAGCCTCGGCGGAGTCGGGGTGCATCCGCGACAGCCGGTTGAGCTCGCGTTGCGCCTCCTTCATGACGACCTCGGGCAGCTCGAGCGCCTCGAGCTTCTCGCGGAAGGCCTCGACCTCGTCCTCGTCCTCGTCGTTGCCGGAGAGCTCCTTCTGCAGCGCCTTGATCTGTTCTCGGAGGAAGAACTCGCGCTGGTTGCGGTCGATCTCCTCCTTGACCTCGCGTTGCAGGCGGCGCTGGGTCTCCTGGAGCTCGAGCTCGGTGTCGATCAGCAGCAACACCTTGCGCAGGCGCTCCTCCACCGTGGGCGCCTCCAGAACGCTCTGCTTGTCGGGAAGTTTGAAGTCGAGGTGGTAGGCGACGTAGTCGGCGAACTGGCCGGCGTCCTCGAGATTCATGACGAACTGCGCGACCTCGTGTTGGACCTGCCGGCTACCGTTCTCGACCAGATCGGCGAACTTCTCCTTGAGCTCGCGGAAGGTCGCCTGGACCATCACCTCGTTGCCCTCGGGAACCTCGATGGGGCTCACATCGGCTTCGATGAGGCCCGTGGAGCCGTGGAAGTGATCGATGTGCACGCGCGCGAAGGCCCGCACCAGCATCTGGATGCTGCCGTCGGGATTCTTCTTCATGCGCATGATATTGCAGGCGGTACCGACCTCGTAGAGATCCTCGGGCTTGGGCTCCTCCACGTCGCGGTCGCGCTGGCTGGCGATGACGATCGTGCGGTCGCGGTCGAGCGCGGCGTTGATGGCGCGAATGGAGATGCCCCGGCCGGCGTCGATCGGCATGACCATGGTGGGGTAGAGCACGCTGCCGCGCACCGGGCACACCGGGATCGGAGCGCTGAAGTCGGTGGGGGTGGGAGTCTCTGCCATGGGCTCTCCTAGCCTGCGCGAAGCGCGGGGCGCTGGGGACGAGGGTGAACGTGACCGTGTGCGGGCCCGTGGACCGCGCACCGAATGAGCGTCGAAACCTGAGTCAGCACTTGTCAAGTTTACTGCAGTTGAGCGGCTCAGCTGGAAGGTGGCTTACCTTCTCCGGCGTGCCGCACGACGCTCGCGATCCCGCCAGCCGGCCGGCGGGCCCCGGCTGGTGGGGCGTCGGGCCAGTCCCAACAGTATAAACTGCCCGCCCGGCTGCCGCGCTTGCGTTGCCGAACGCGCGCCTACGCCGGGCAGCGAGAGCGCGTGAGGGCCTTGTGGTAGCGTGAGCGCGCCATGGCCGACGTCACCCAAGCCCTACGAGAGGCCGTCCAGGCCGCGCTTGCGAGCCTTGCGGTGGAGGATGCCGAGGTCGCGATCCAGGAGGTGCCCGCCGACAAGCCCGGCGATTACGGCACCCCCGTCGCCTTCACGCTCGCGCGCCGTCTGCGGCGCAACCCCGCCACCATCGCGCAGGACATCATCGCCGCGCTCGCGTTGCCCGGCGGCGTTGCGCGCGCCGACGCCGTCGGCCCCTACATCAACTTCCACCTCGTGCCGGGCGACTTCGTCGCCCAGGTCGTGCAGGCGCCCCCGCCCCCGGCGGGAGCCGGTCTCAAGGTCGTCCTCGAGCACACGTCGGTCAACCCCAACAAGGAGGCGCACGTCGGGCACCTGCGCAACATCGTGCTCGGCGACGCCTGCGCTCGCATCTTGCGGGCGGCCGGGAACGACGTCGAGGTGCAGAACTACATCGACGACACCGGGCGACAGGCGGCCGAGAGCCTGTTCGCGACCGAGTACTTCGGGGAGCGCTACGACGGCGCGAGCAAGTACGACCACTGGCTGGGCGAGCTCTACGTCCGGCTCGGCGAGACCAAGGAGAGCGACGCCGAACGCATCGACGCGGGCGTCTCGGAGGTCATGCACCGCCTCGAGCGCGGCGAGCTTCGTGCGGACGTCGAGCGGGTCGTGGCGGCGCAGCTCGAGACCTTCCACGCGCTCGGCGCCGAGTACGACCTACTCGTGTGGGAATCCGACGTGGTGCACGGCGGCTTCCTTCGGCGCGGCCTCGACGTCCTCGAGGCCAGCCCCTACGTATCGCGCCCGACCGAAGGCAAGTTCGCGGGCGCGCTCGTCATGGACGTGTCGGAGTTCCTGCCCGGTCTCGAGGAGACCCACGTGGTTCTGGTGCGTAGCGACGGCAACGCCATGTACGTCGCCAAGGACATCGGGTACCAGTTCTGGAAGGCGGGGATCTTCGAGGGGCTGCGCTTCCGGGACTTCGAGCGCCAGCCGTCCGGCAAGGTGCTCTACTCCAGCGCGCCGGAGGGGGAGGCCCACCCCGACGGCCGCACGTTCGCCCACGGGCAGGAGATCATCAACGTCATCGACGTTCGGCAGAGCCACCCGCAGACCCTGGTCCGGACCGCGCTGGCCCTGTCGAACACGGAGGAGGGGGAGCGGGCCCACCGGAACTCCCACCACCTGGCGTACGAGGTCGTGACCCTGGAGGGCCAGCCCATGAGCGGCCGCAAGGGCGTCACCCTGTCCATCGACGACGTGCTGGCCGAAGCGCGGCGCCGCGCCCGGGCCGTGGTGGAGGAGAAGAACCCGGAGCTGCCGAGCATCGACACGGTGGCGCGCCAGGTCGGAGTGGGAGCGCTGCGCTTCGGGATGCTCAAGAGCGAGGCCCGCAAGGTCATCGACTTCCGCTGGGAGCAGGCGCTATCCCTGCAGGGGGACAGCGCCCCCTACGTGCAGTACGCCCATGCCCGGGCCTGCAGCATCCTGCGCGCGGCCGAGGTCGAGGGCAGCGGGCGCACGCGAGCCGACTTCGCCGCCCTCGGGAGTCTCGAGGTGCGTCTGGCGCAGGCGATCCTCCGCTTTCCCGCGGTGGTGGAAGCCGCCGCACGCGACCTGGCGCCCCACCTGCTGGCGCAGTACGCCCTCGAGCTGGCGACGGCGTGGAACGGCTACTACAACCACAAGGGCCCCGACGGGCGTCCGGACACGCAGGTCCTCAAGGCCGAGGCGGGCCTGCGCGAAGCGCGCCTGGCGCTCGTCGACCGGGTGCGGTCCACGCTCGCCGAGGCGCTGGCGCTGCTGGGGATCGAAGCGCCGGAGGAGATGTGACGGGTGGGCCACGGCACGAAGCCACGGCCCACCCGAAGGAAGACAGGGATTACGGGAAGTAGACGACGTAGTCGGCGGTCAGCAGCTGGCCGTCGATCTTGAACGTCAACCGGCCCTTGATGATGTGGCCGGACGCGGGAACGGGGCTGAACTGCACCTGGATGCAGCCCGCCGCCTGGGTGGCGTTGAAGATGCTGTCGAACAGGGCGCTGAGGTCGGTGGCGTCCTGCACCTGGGTGTAGGTCCCGCCCGTCTGCGAAGCGATGTCGATCAGATCCTGCGAGTCGACGTAGCTCCCCAGACCCACCGTGTAGACCTTCACGCCGGCTGTCTGGGCCGCCGAGATGACGTTCGCCGGCGTGCTCGAGGAGGCGTTGTCTGCGCCGTCGGTGAGCAGCAAAGCCATCTTGTTGGTGCCGGTGACCGCGGCGAGGTAGTCGGCGCTGTCGACGCCGGCGTCCCACAGGTTGGTGGTGCCACCGTTGAACGTCGCTGCGTCGATGGCGGTATCCAGCTTGGTCTTGTCCGACGTGAGCGTCTGGTGCAGGTAGATGGCCAGGTATCCGGACGTGGGCGTCGTGCTGGTGTCGAACGACGCGACGGCGGCCTGATCGGTCGAAGCCATGCGGGCGACGAACCCCTTGGCCGCGTCTGCGCGCAGCATGTTGGGGTCGCTCGAGAACATCGAGCCCGTGGCGTCGAGCGTCAGGATCCCGGTGATGTCGCCGCTGCTGCCGGTGATCTGGCCACAGATCGTGGCGCTGGCCGAGTACGACGTGGCGATCGGCCCACCGCTGTCAGCCGCCGACGTCACCGTGGCCGACACGTCCGAAAGCGTGCCGGACACCACCTTCCCCTGGCTGTCCAGGGCGCTGACGCTGAGGTTGGCGTTACCGTTCACCGCGTCGAGCGCGGTCACTCCGTTGAACGTGGCCTTCGTCGCGCCACTGCTCGAGGTGGTGCACGCCGACAGCAGCAACGCCGAGGCCGCCAGCGCGAGGCACAACAACACGACCCGTCTTATCATGAGACCCCTCCCAGGGGAACGCCGCGGTATTGACCGCGGCACGACAGGCCGCTCCACGAAGCCGATCTAATGCATCGTACGGGCATCCCCCAGCAGATTCCGGGCAACCATCACCCCCTCCCGGGCAACCGTCACTATCTCCCGCCGGGCGCCCGGCGGGAGGGGCTGCTGAGGCGGTCGCCACGCGCGCGTGCCTCGCTCGGGCGCTGCGTTCGGGTTCTGCGTTCGGGTTCTGTGGTCGGATCGTCCGCTCGGGGCGGAAGGCGGCCTTCAACGACGCGGGGCGAGCGCCTCCTCCAGCACCTCCACGACATGCCGCGCCTGCTTGCTGGTGCCGTCCGCGATCTGGTGACGGCAGCTGAAGCCGCACGCCACGGTGTCTCCCTGGTGCTCGCGGACGGCGGGGAAGAGGCGTTGCTCGCCGATGGCCATCGACAGGTCGTGGTGGCCGTAACCGAACGATCCGGCCATGCCGCAGCAGCCGGAATCGACCTCGCGGACCTCCTCGGAGACCCACTCCAGCACGGCTCGCGTGGACGCGGTGCCCAGCACCGCCTTCTGCTGGCAATGGCCGTGCAGCATCGTCTCTCCCGGCCGCTTCTCGAAGGCTGTGGACGGATCGATCTCGCCGCGGGTCCAGGCCTTGGCGAGGAACTGGTCGATCATCACCACGTTGTCCGCAACGGCGTCGGTCCGGGCTCCCGGGAGCAAGCCCCGGTAGTCGTCGGCGAGAGCCGTGACGCAGGACGGCTCGAGCCCGACCACGGGGATGCCGCGCTCGACGTAGGGGTGGAGCCGCTCCACGTTGCGCCGTGCCATCCCCTTGGCCTCGCGCAGAAGTCCCTTGGACAGCTGCGGGCGGCCACAGCAGCCGTACGGCACCAGCTCGACGGCGTAGCCCAGCGCCTCGAGCACCCGCACCGCCGCCTGCCCCGGCGCCGTCTCGTTGAACATCGTCCAGGTGTCGGCGAACAGCGCCACCCGGTGATCGGCGCCCGCTGTCGGCGCCGCTGCGCGCTCGCGCTCGAACCAGTGTTTGAACGTCTCCCTGGCGTAGCGCGGCATCACCCGCCGCCGGTCGACATCGACCAGTTTCTCCATGACCCAGCGCACCGGCGCGCTGGGCAACAGGGCGTTGCTGAGCGGGGCCAGGCGCTGTGCCAACGGCGCGACGCGGGCTACGTTGCCGACGGCGCGCACCGACAGCGGGGTGCCGTGATCGTCGTAGTAGTGCTGCAGGAACTCATACTTGATCGTCGCCATGTCGACCTGGCTGGGGCACTCGGCCTTGCACGCTTTGCACTCCAGGCACAGGTCCAGCACGTCGTAGACCTCGCGGCTGGTGAGCCCGCCGGGCATGCGGCCGTTGAGGGCGTCGCGGAGCACGTTGGCCCGCCCGCGCGTGCTGTGGTCCTCGTCGCGCGTCGCCATGTAGCTCGGGCACATGGTGCCTGTGCCGACCTTGCGGCACGCCCCAACGCCGTTGCAGTTCTCGATCGCGCCGAGGTACCCGCCGTCGGCGGAGAAGTCGAAGTGGGTGGGGAGCTCCACCTCGGGGTAGTCCGCGCCGTAGCGCAGGTTGTCGGTCATGGGCGGGGCGTCGACCACCTTGCCCGGGTTGAGCAGCCTCGCCGGGTCGAAGGCCTCCTTGATGGCGCGGAAGTCCTGGTAGAGCACCGGCCCGAACATGGAGGGGTTCTGGTAGGAGCGGATCAGGCCGTCACCGTGCTCGCCGCTCCACGCTCCGCCGTACTTCTTCACCAGCTCGAACACCTCACGGCTGATGGCCTCGAAGGCGGTGACCCCCCGCTCGGTCTTGAGGTCGAGATGCGGACGCAGGTGGATCACGCCGACCGAGGCGTGGGCGTAGAACACGACGTGGACGCCGTGCCGGCGGCAGACCTCGGCGACCTCGGCGATGTAGGCGGGCAGGTTCTCGACCGGCACGGAGCTGTCCTCCACGAAAGGCGTCGGTTTGTTGCGCCCCTTCACGGTCGAGTAGATGCCGAGCCCGTCGCGCCGGAACTGCAGGATCTCCGCCTGCTGTTCGGGAGCTGTGGCGAGATACGTGGCGTAGGCGAGCCCCGCAACGTCCGGGTCTCCTTGCAGGCTCTGCAGTCCGGCGCGCATCTCCTGTGGGGAGGTACCGTCGAACTCGACCATCAGGACGGCGCCCGGGTCGCCCTGCAGCCAGCCGAGCAGGGGCTCCAGGGCGCGATTCTGTCGGCCCAGCACGAAGATGTCCCTGTCCATCAGCTCGACCGCCGACGGGCCGTGGCGGTTAACGTGCTGCACGGCCGTGAGCGCATTCTCCAAGGTCTCGAAGTGCAGCATGGCGAGCAGCCGGTGGGTGGGAACGGGATCGAGGCGTACGGTGACGTCCAGGATCACGGCGAGCGTGCCCTCGCTGCCGCAAACCAGCTTCGCCAGGTTGAAGGGGTGTCCGGCGACGAATTCGTCGAGGTTGTAGCCCCCGACGCGCCGCATGATCTTCGGGTAGCGTGCGTCGATCTCGGCGGCGTGCTCGGTCACGATGTGGTGCACGGTGCGGTAGAGCTCGCCCTCGCGGTCCTGTTGGCCCAGCTTGGCTCGGAGCGCTGCGTCGTCGACGGGGCCGAGCTCCAGCTCGGTGCCGTCCATCAACAGCACGCGCATGCTCTCGACCTGGTCGACCGTCTTGCCGTACTTGATGCTGCGCGTCCCCGCCGAGTTGTTGGCGACCATCCCGCCGATGTTGGCCCGGCTGGTGGTGGAGATGTCGGGCGTGAACTGCAGGCCGTGGGGCGCGAGTTCGGCGTTGAGACGGTCGCGCACCACTCCGGGCTCGACGCGCGCCCAGCGCTCCTCGAGGTTCACTTCGAGCACCCGGTCGAGATACTTCGACACGTCCAGGACCAGCGCGCGGCCCACGGTCTGGCCCGCCAGGCTGGTCCCGCCGCCGCGCGGCAGCAATGGCACGCTGTGACGCGCGGCGATTTCGACCGCGGCCCGCACGTCGTCGGTCGTGCGCGGAACCACGACGCCGATCGGGCGGATCTCGTACGGGCTGGCATCCGTCGCGTAGAGCGTGCGGGCGGTCTCGTCGAAGCGCACCTCGCCCTGCAGCCGTGCCCTCAGCTCGCGTTCCAGTGTGACGACGGTCGAAGGGTCCACGGGCGACGGCGACGCGGCGGCGCTGTTCATGCCGTCAGTATCGCACGCGCCTCACGGAGTTCGGCCAGGCCGCTCAGCGGCCGACGATGCCATCGGATACGACGTTCGTTGGGGTCGGTAGCGCGCCCGCGGCGCGCGCTGCGGCTGCGTCGGACGGCACCGCGTTCGCGCCGAAGAGGGTCTCCACGCTGCGCGCGAAGCCGGCGTCGTCCAGGAAACGGTAGGCGGTGACGAAGCGCAGCAGCAGGTGACGCTGCAACAGGCCGTCGAGGAGCGTGTCCGAGGAGTAGGGATCGCGCTTCTGTCCGCTCAGCACGTGGCCGCTGCCGTCCACGAGCTCGAGATCCTCCAGCGCCGCCCGGGTGCGCGCGGCCTTGGCTCCCTCGAAGGGCAGCGCGAGGCCCCGCCGCAATGCCACGAAGCCACGTCGCACCTCGTCCACGGTGGGGAAGCGCAGCGCCTGCGTTTGCAGGGCGGCGAGCGCGGAGGCGTCCAGGTCGAATCCGATCCGCGACGCCCGCTCCATCACCGCGCGCAGCGCGTGGACGGCGTCGTCGTCCGGAAGCCCGCGGAGCCAGATGGGGGAGACGGCGTGGGGCGCACCGTTGAGGCTGGCGAGCAGCGCATCGAGATCCGGCGCGTCGAGGGGGCGGGCGTCGGGCAGACTGCCGCGGATCACGCGCGGGACCCCGGGGTCGGTTGCGCTGGCGCCCACTTCGACCGGGACCAGCGGCAGACGCTCGAACGGGCGTACCGCCTCCGCCACGAACTCCAACGTCTTCCGGTCACGCCACTCGCTCTCGGCCAGCGTCACGGCCGCGTTGACGGGTTCGCCCAGCGGCAGGGCGTCGGCCAGCGTGCCCATCTTCCAGGCGACGCCCTTCACACCCCCGATCCTGAGCTGCAGCGTGGCGCGCTCGCGTCCCACGGCGCGGGCGCTGTCGAGCCGATCGGTGAGGGCGAACACCGGTGCGGGGTGGCCCTCCCCGAAGGGCTCGAGCGCTCGGATGGCCTGCCACAACCCCCGTTCGACCTCCTCGCCCGAGAGCACGGCGTCGGCCGTGATCTGCGGTTGGGGGCGCGAGAAGCCCGAGGCGTAGGTGTGGATGGCGTCACGGAACGCCGGCAGCTTCGCCATGTCCAGGGCGAACCCGGCGGCCTGGGCATGGCCCCCGAAGCGGAGCAGGTGCTCGGAGGCGGCGCGGAGTCCGTTGACCGCGGAGATGCCGGGCGTGGAGCGGACGCTGCCTTTGCCCTTGGCGACGATGTAGACGGGCTTGTAGAAGCGCTCGAGCAACTTGGAGGCGACGATGCCCATGACGCCGGGGTGCCAGCGCGCGTCCTCGACCACCAGCGCCGGCGCGTCCGGGTCCACGATCTCCAGGGCCTGGGCGAACATCTCGTCCTGGATGCGGCGCCGGTCCTGGTTGCGGGCGTCGAGGTAGGCGGCGAGCTCGCTGGCCCTGCGCTCGCTGGCCGTGGTGAGCAACTCCAGCCCCAGATCGGCCTCGCCCAGCCGGCCGGCGGCGTTGAGCCTCGGCGCGACCACGAAGGCCACCTGGCGGGCGGTGATCGCCCCGCGCAGGTGTGATTGCTTGACGATGGCCCGGATGCCGGGCCAGCGCGAGTCCGCGAGGCGCTCTAGGCCCGGCACGATGAGGGCGCGATTCTCGCCCAACAGCGGTGCGACGTCGGCGATGGTGCCGATGGCTGCCAGATCGGCGTAGTCGTCCGGCCGATCGAGTCCGAGCCGGAGGCGCAACGCCCACAAGAGATGGAAGGCCACGCCGGCGCCGGTGAGCTGCGGCAGACCGTCGGAGGCGAGCGGCGAGGTGGCAGGATGGACGACCAGGCAGTCGGGCCGGGCGTCACCCGGCGTGTGGTGGTCGGTGACGATCACGTCGACGTCGGCCTCCTGGAGGCGGCGGATCTCCTCTAGGTTGGTGATGCCGCAGTCGACGGTGACGAACAGCTCGCAGCGTTCCGCGTGTTCCGGTACCCGGTCGGGGTGGATGCCGTAACCGTCGGTGAGCCGATCCGGGATGAACGGCTCGACGCTCGCCCCAAGCTCGCGCAGGCCCAGGGTCAGCACGGCGGTGCCGCTGATACCGTCGGCGTCGTAGTCGCCGTGCACGAGGATGCGCTGGCCGCCGCGGATGGCCCGCTCGATCCGCTCGGCCGCTGCCGCGAGGTGAGGGATGCGGGTGAGCTCGAGCGGCGGATTGAGATGCTCCGGAGCGTCGTCGCGCAGCCCTCGCGACCACAGCATGGCCGCCAGCAGCGGCGGCACACCGAGGCTGCGCGCCAGCGAACGGACGGCGTGCGGGGGTGCGGGAGGACGCAGGAACCAGACGGGCGAGGGCGGCCGAGGGTCGTCGGCCGGGCTCACGACGGCTCGGTCTCCTCGTCTGGAGGCGGCGGCCGGTCCGGGATGATGGGAAAACGGTCCGGGATGACGGGCTCGCGCTCCGCGGGACCCGTTCCGCTCGGCCGATGCCCCCCTTCCAGCTCGCTGAGGCGCTGGCGCAGCCGACGGGTCTCCCTGCTACGCCGCCACAGCGCGATCCGGACAGGTACCCACCCGAGCAGCCACCCGCCCACCAACGCGACGATCACCACCAGCACAGGCGGTAGCGGGATCAGCATGGGGAGCAGCGGCAGCGTCAGGGGGTCCGGGTTCACATTGTTGAACGCCACCATGTAGAGCGCCAACAGGATGAGTAGGATCAACTGCAGGATGCGAGCGCCTTTCACATCCACCTCCGTGCGGCCTAGTCTACCGCACGTTCCGGCAGCCCCCGGGGCCGGGTGTCGCGCATCTCGGGTCATGCGCGGCAGGGTCGGCTAGACTGGTGGGCCGTGGAACGGCTCGACCCCAACCCGAACCCCGCCACCGCCCCGAAGGTGCTCAGCGCGATGTCGGGCGGCGTAGACTCGTCGGTCGCAACAGCCTTGCTGCGTGAGGGCGGCTTCGAGGTCGTCGGAACGATGGCACGCTTCTGGCCCGACGACTGCCCGACCGGCGCCTTCGACCTGTGCTGCAGCCCGGAGGCCGCCTACGATGCGCGGCGTGTCGCGGACGCCGTGGACATACCCTTCTACCTGCTCGACTTCCGGGAGCGCTTCCAAGAGATCGTGGTCGATCCGTTCGTGCCGAGCTACCAGGCCGGCGAGACCCCGAACCCGTGCGTGTGGTGCAACCGCCACATCAAGTTCGGCGCGTTCGTCGAGCGTGCGCAGGTGCTGGGGTGCGACTTCCTCGCCACTGGCCACTACGTGCGGCGCGTGGACGGGCCCGGTGGTGTCGAGCTGCACCGTGGGCAGGACGACGACAAGGACCAGACCTATTTTCTGTGGGCTCTGCCACGCGAGATCCTGCCCTTCCTGCTGTTCCCGCTGGGTGAGCTGAGCAAGAGCGAGGTGCGTTCCCTGGCAGCCGATCGCGGTCTGCTCACGGCCGAGAAGAAGAGCTCGTCGGGTCTGTGCTTCGTGCCGGACACGGTTCGGGGCTACCTGCAGAACGCCAGCCAGGAGCGGCCGGGCCCTGTCGTGGACGCCAGCCGTGGCGACGCCGTGGTGGGCGAGCACCGGGGCGTTCAGTTCTACACCATCGGCCAGAAGAAGGGGCTGGGCCTGTGGAAGTCGCATCTGGAGCGCTACGTCATCGAGCTCCGCCCCGAGGACGACACGGTGGTCGTCGGCCCGCGGGAGATGTGCTTCTGGTCGGGCCTGACCGCGGATCGCAGCAACTTCCTGGTGGACGAGTCCGATCTCCCGCGCCAGGTCCACGCGCAGGTCCGCTACCGGCAGGCGCCGGTACCAGCGACCCTGACGCGTACGGGCGAAGGCTTCCGGCTCGACTTCGAGGAGCCGCAATTCGCAGTGACGGTCGGTCAGTCGGCCGTCCTGTACGAGGGAGAGCGCCTGCTCGGCGGAGGCGTCATCCGCGAGCGCCTGCGCTGACGGCGATGTCCTGCGGGGTGCTGCGCCGGACGTCGTAGATTTTCCCCCTGTCGGCGTGGCGGCGTCCAGTAGACTGAACGCTAGGAGGTCTTATGGCGACCATCGTGGTGTTGGTCATTCTGGCCATCCTGGCGATCTCGGCGGTGGGTGTCTACAACCGGATCATCAGCTTGGAGAACCGCTTCCAGAACGCGTGGAGCCAGATCGACGTGCAGCTCAAGCGACGCGTCGACCTGATCCCGAATCTCGTCGAGACGGTCAAGGGCTACGCCGCCCACGAGAAGACCGTGTTCGAGGAGGTCGCGCGGTCGCGGCAGGCCCTCATGAATGCCAAGAGCGTCAACGAGTCGGCGGACGCCGCCAACCAGATGACGGGTGCGTTGGGCCGGCTGTTCGCCATCGCCGAGAACTACCCCGAGCTCAAGGCGAACGAGAACTTCAAGATGCTTCAGGAAGAGCTGTCCAGCGTCGAGAACAAGATCGCTTACGCTCGTCAGTTCTACAACGATGCCGTGTTGCAGTACAACAACGCCATCGAGACCATCCCCGGCGTGTTCCTGGCTGGCCCCATGAACAAGAAGCAGGCGGTCTTCCTGGAGATCCCCGAAGCCGATCGCGAAGTCCCGAAGGTGTCGTTCGCGGGCTGAGCTGAGCCGGCGACGGACCCATCATGACGTCACGCGGCGCAGCGGTCCTGCCGAACGTCATCACCGACGGTGCCACCGGGAGGCGAATCAACCTCCTGGACTGGCAGGCGACCAATCGCCGGATGTCGTGGGGGCTGGGACTCATCATGGTGGCGCTGCTCGGTGCCATCGGCTACCTGCTGGCCCAGGTCACGAACCCGGGGTCGGCGCTGTTCTTCGTATCCGTGGCGGGCGTCATCGGAGCCGGGCAGAGTGTGGTGGCGTACTGGTTCAGTGATCAGCTCGCGCTGGGAGCAGCGGGTGCCCGCAAGGCCACCAAGGACGAGCACCGCTACCTCGTCAACGTCACCGAGGCGGTCGCGATCGGGGCGGGGGTACCCGCGCCCCGCATCTACGTCATCGACTCACCTGCGCCCAACGCCTTCGCCACCGGGCGCGACCCACAGCACGCATCGATCGCCGTGACGCGCGGCCTCATCGACATGATGGACCGGCAGGAGCTCGAGGGCGTGGTCGCTCACGAGATGGCGCACGTGCGCAACTACGACATTCGGTTCCTGTCGATGCTGGCTGCGACCATCGGCGCGATCGTGATCCTGCGGGACCTGGTGCTGCGGTGGTTCCAGTTCGGCGCGTTGGGGGGGTCGCGCAGCCGTCGTGGCGGAGGCCGCGGCAACAATCGTGGCCAGGGCATCATGATGGTCCTGCTGGTCGCACTTCTGGTGCTAGGTCCCATCCTGGCGACCATCCTGAGGCTTGCTGTGAGCCGCCGCCGCGAGTTCCTGGCCGACGCCACGGGTGCATACATCACCCGGAATCCGGATGGCCTTGCCAGCGCGCTGGAGAAGCTCGGCAGCTATCAGGGTGACGGCCTCGAGGTCTCCGAGGGCGTGCGTCACATGTTCATCGTGAATCCCCTGGCGAGGCACAACGGTGTGGACCTCTTCGCCACCCACCCGCCTATCCAGGAGAGGATCGACCGGCTGCGGCGGATGTAGAGCCGATCGCCGCTCGAGGGCAGCGCTCATGCTTCCGAGCGCAGATCCAAGGAGAAGGGGCATCGCTCGCGACGAGCGATGCCCCTTCTCTGTAGCTGGTACCGGGCTCAGGCGTTCGAGGTCTCGGCGTCCTCCACCTTCTCCTCGTCGCCTTCGGCTTCGGCCTTCTGCTCTGCCTTGGGTCGCTTGCCTTCGCGGAACGCCGCGGTCAGCATGGCCGCGGCTTCGGCCGCGTCGATGCCGTTCTCGGACTCCCCGTCGTCGGCCTCCGCCTGCTCGGCCTTGGCTTCGCTCGCAGCTTCGGGCTCCGCATTCGCCGCCATGGGCTCGGCGCTCGCTGCCACCGGCTCCTCGGCGACTTCCTCCGGGGCATCGGCCTTGGGGGCCTCACCTTCGGCGGCCGCTTCCTCGACGGCAGCCTGCGGCGCTTGGGCCGCGGCATCCTGCTCGACCGGGGCTTCCGCACTGGCTTCGGTCGCTTCGGACGCTTCGGCCTTGGCCTCGTCGCTGTCGGCCGAGGCCTCGTCCTCGTCGCCCTTGGTCTCGGTCAACCCGAACTGGGCGAAGAGATCGGCGTAGACGTCACCGAGCTTCGTGGTGGCCTTGTTGCTGGCGTCGGACGAAGCGTAGCTGTAGTCGTAGTCGATGTCCGAGCCGCGCCGGCTGCGCCGGCCACCGCGACGACCGCCACCGCGCGATGCGGGGGCACCCGTGCCCACGGACTCCAGATCGGTCGCCGAGAAGGGGAGGAGCCGCTTGCGGGAAAGGCTCGCCCGCTGCTCGACCGGATCGATGTTGAGGATCACCGCGGTGACCTCGTCGCCACGCTTGAAGTGGTCGTTGATGTTCTCGATGTGGTCGTGGCTCAGCTCGCTGATGTGGACCAGGCCCTCGATGCCTTCCTCGATCTCCATGAACACACCGAAGTCGGTGATGCCGGTGATCGGGCCCGTGACCTCCGTGCCGGGAGGGTAGCGGTCCGGCAGGCTGCTCCAGGGGTCGGGCTGGGTCTGGCGAAGACCGAGCGAGATCCGTTGCTGGTTGGTGTCGACCTTGAGGATCATCGCCTCGACCTCGTCGCCCTCGGTCACGATCTCCTTGGGGTGACGCACGCGCTTGGTCCAGCTCATCTCGCTGACGTGGATGAGCCCCTCGAGGCCGGGTTCGATCTCGACGAAGGCGCCGAACGGCGTGAGGTTGGTGACCTTGCCCGCGATCTTCTGGCCGATGCTGTAGTTGGCCAGCACGTTGTCCCACGGATTCGGCAACAGCGACTTCATGGAGAGGTTGATGCGCTCGCGTTCGAGGTCCATGTCGAGCACCTCGACGCGCACCTTCTCGTTCACCTTCACCACGTCGCGCGGGTGGCTGAAGCGCCCATGGGTGAGCTCGCTGCGGTGCACCAGCCCATCGATGCCGCCGAGGTTCACGAACACGCCGAAGTCGGTGATCTCGACGACCTCGCCGTCGAGCTTGAGGCCCGGCTCGAGCTTCTGGAGCGTCTCCGACTTCTTCTCGGCGATCTCCTCCTCGAGGATCGAGCGGCGCGAGATGATCACGCGGTTGCGGCGCCGATTGAGCTCGATGATCTTGACCTTCAAGCGCTGCCCGACGAAGGGGGAGAGGTCGTTGACGCGCCGCACGTCGACCTGGCTCGCCGGAAGGAAGGCACGGATCCCGAGGTTGGCGACGAGCCCGCCGCGCACCTTCTCGATGATCTCGACCTCGACCGGCTTCTCCTTGTCGTGGATCTCCTGGAGCAGGTTCCAGGCGCGTTCCTGGTCGGCCCGCTTCTTGGACAGCACGATGGTGTTGTTGGGGATGTCGGAGCGGACGACATAGACCTGGATCTCGTCGCCGGGCTTGAAGTACTTGGCCGCATCTTCGGCGTTCGTCTCGAACTCGAAGAGTTGGTTGTAGGGCAGGAGGCCCTCGATCTTCGCGCCCACATCGACGATGATGCCGTCCTGCGAAAGCATGATGACCTCACCGTTGGTGATCATGCCGCGATGGACGGGCTTGCGTGCGAGCTGCTCATCGCTGGCAGCGAGCACGTCTTCCATCGTCATCTCGGGATTGTCGTCCTGAGCCGTGCTAGCAGCACCAGCCGCCTGGTCGGAGACCACGCTTGCATCGTCGAGGCCTGTGTCGGCGTCGGCGCTCTCGGTACTTTCCGCTGTGGCGTCTTCTGAGGGAGCCCGTTCCTGCGGGTCGAGATCCTTATCGTTCGCCATCGCGGTGCCTGTGCCCTGTTCAGCTGCCGCGGATGGGGCCTGGATCGTGACTTCCTCCGGGGCTTGGTCGGTGGCCGGGACAGGGGTTCCCTCGGCCGGGTTTACTTTTTCGTCCATGAAGTGGGCTTCCTCCTCGATTTGGGTAAGCTGGCAACTACCCTTTTTAACACACTTTCGGGGTCCCACGCAAGCAAATGGGGTACGACAGCGCGCTTGTTGAGGGTCGTCGCGCAGCCCGTACCGAACCGTCAGATTCCACGCGGAGCACGGGTCAGCACGTGTACTTACTCCGATGCTACGGCCCGGTGCAGCGTGACCCTGTATCGCAGGGGCCCAAAAAAGTTGGACTCCGCGTGGGAGGCGCGGAGCCCGTTGTTCGGAAGAGATGGGAAGAGGTACTGGGAGAATTACCTCAGGTCCACGAGTCGAGTATAGCCGGGCCCTCTTACAGGATTCTTACAGCCCCGATCCGCGGATCGTCGCGATGGGGTCGGCTCGCGGTTCCGACAGCGAACCCTCCAAGGCACAGAAAAACCCGGAGCTCATGGCTCCCAACCGCGGCTCCGGGATCTCCCAACCACCATCTCTTCCGTTGCGAAAAGAATAGCACAGGCGGTGATCCGCACGCGGTGCTGTGTCAGACCGCCTCGAGGACGCCGGCGGCTTCCCGGTAGGGATCCAGGGATCGATCGACGGTAAGGGCCCAGTCGTTGCCGGAACTCGGCAAGAAGAGTCCCGTCTTGCCCATGATCCGGCCGGCCCGGAGTTCCGACACGTCCCAGACGATATCGATCTCGCTCTTGAGGCGGTACATCTTGGACTCTCCGTCGTACTCGATCTCGAGCCCCTCCACGTTCTCCCGGAGCTGGTGGCGGAACTGGTGGAAGTAGGACTTCGCGCTACGGGGCTTGTCGTCGGGGAAGACCTCGGCGAGAAGCTGTTTGAGGGTGACGGCTCTGTTCTCGAGGAAGTACGCGAGTACTTCGACGCCCTTGCGCAACGGGACACTGATGGGCTTTGAATCAAGTTCGAGTTGTTCCTGGCCAAGAGTTGACACTCTTAGAATTCTCGGTGCTCTTCCCGCGATCCTTGGGTGGGTTCTTCGGGCAATTTCGTGGAGGTCGGGTAGCAGAGTCCACTCCGGAGCAAGAAATGCAGGATTCTGGAGCGTGACACTAAGTGCCTGCAGGCGGTCCAACTCACCTTCAAACGACTTTCCTCCCTGACGAAGGATGTCTGCCTTATAGAGCTCTACGTGTCCCTGCTCCTTCAGGAGTCCCATAGTCCCGAACTCTTCGATGAGTGCATCCAACTCCACGATGGCGTGTTCTCGAGTATAGGTTCCTTGCCAATAGAGCAGGAGGACCTCTCGAAAGCGAAACTCCAAGCGGTCAGATCTATCGGAGATGAGTGTTTGCGCGCGCGCTGCGTTCTCGGTGGCGGCCAAGAAATCCCGCTGACTTCCGAGGATGGCCATCAAGAGTATCCGTGCCAAGAACTCCTCGTAACCCATCTGGAGGCGGACGGAGAGCGCAATCGCTTGTTGGTATTCGTGTGCCGCTGTCGGCAAATTGCCGCTGGACCTGGCCACCTCTCCCAGGAGCCAATGGCGTTCGCCTTGGAACTTCTCGGGCGCGTGAGAAAGGTCGAGTGATTCGAGCTCGGAGTGGGCTTCTTGATACCTACCGAGGCTGATTAGGACATTTGCGCGTCGCAGTTGTAGCTTCAGCAACTCAGCTCCCGACGTGAGTTGTAATCCACGTTCAAGGAACCACAGAGCGCGTTGTGAGCGCCCAATTCGTCCATGCAGCGTAGCTAGCTGCGCCAGTATCGACGGCGCAAGCAACGCGAACTCTGGGAGCCCTTGGATCTTGCGCCAGGCTTCCTCTGCCGCCTTCAATGCTTCCCGGAGGTTCCCGTTGGTTTCTTGTTCCATACTCATCACTCGGAAGTAGAGAACCTGATCGTAGGAGGAGAGGCTTTCCGGTGCGACCTTCCCCAGTTCCTCGGTCGCGTCTTCTCCTCGCTCTACAAACCTGAGAACGTGCGCGAGGTTCACTCGCGCTGCCTGATCGCCTCTGTTAAGTGCCCGATAGAGAGCCTCTAGCGCCTCTAGGTCACGAACGAGCTGAAATAGACACACGCCAAGCCAACGGTCGTCTTGCGGAGATGGTTCGCTCTCTTGAGAGTATGCTTCGACGCCCTTCTCAAATTGTTCGAGAAAGGCCCAGCCCTGGATCTCGCTGACTAACTCGACTCCCGGGAAGCGCTCCTGTACCAGCTTCTGAATGTCCGTGGCCATGTGGGTCTACTTTCCTGCCATTTTGTCAGGCCCCCATCACTAGGCACTGGATTCTAATACACGGCTCGCCCATGTGTGCCGGAAGTAGTGCACATTCGAGTGCCTGGCGTGGCGTCTGGGACATCGAATATACGGTGGTAGCCAAGTGCGAGGCTTGGCACTATATACCTTGACGAAGGGGTATCCCGCGTGTACACTATCGGCAATCGATTTGGTTGGGAGGCCAATCGGTTCCGGGATGTGATCCCGGCATCGGAAGATTTGGGAGCTGCGCCTGGGAAGGATCTGGTCCACAGAACCCTAACAGCTCCAATTGGTACGGGCCGCATGGCCTTCGTATAGCTTCTTGGGTTGGGAGACCCATAGAGCGGCGCTTACGGTATGGGAGACCGTAAGGGTGTGGTTTTAGTACCCGTTTAGTACGGGTCTCGGGAGGATGGGACACACATGAAGAACACTGGAAAGCGCATCTTCGCAGCAATCGTCTTCGCGATCATCGCTGGCCTTCCTGCTGTCGTTTCGGCAGGATTGCACTTTTCGCAGCGCTAAGCTGACGCTGCTCAGTATTGGGCCCTAAGCTTGGGAGCGCAGGCGCCCAGAGTAATTGACAGTCTGCTTGTCTAGGCCGACGTTTATACGGATAATAAGCGTCGGCCTTTTAGTCTGCGAGTACGCCGAAAGGAGGCGTTCGTCGTGGGCTCTTTTACGTTGCATGCGATTCAAGTGTCCGCCTCAACCGGTGTTGAGGGAATGGGCCGTCGATGAAGAGCGGGTTTCAGCGATTCGCTTCGCGCTTGCGCTTGCGCCCCTCGGCGGCGAGCGAGCCGCGTCGGCAATACAGGTGGCTCACTGTCCTCCTTTCTGCTGCCATCGTTCCGATCCTGCTTCTTCTGGTTGCGACGAAGGCTCTTGGAATGGCCCTTAGCTATGGTGCGTTGGCCGAAACCCTGATGTTTCCAATACTTGTAGGGGCGGCCTGGGGCGGCGGGTTTGGTGCTTTGGCGACTAGCTTGGCCGCATTGGTACTAGTGTCACCTATTGCCATCCATGAAGCGATTGGGCTAGGCGAGTTCGTGTCGCCAGTGAGTTCGTGGGCTTTCCAAGGCGTAGTCATCGTTGCGTTTGCGCTTACGTCAGGATTGTTGTTCTCGGAGTCAGACCGACAGTCGGAGGGCGAGGAGCGGTCAATGAGTGCCGACGCCGGTTTCGAAGGATATGATCGTGTTCTGGCCAGTCTCGCAAATACTGTTGAGGTTCGCGACCATCATACCCAGGGTCACTGTGAGCGGGTAGCTCGAAATGCTCTCATCATGGGGCGCGCACTTGGTATTTCGGCAAGAGAGACAAGTGTGCTGTACTGGGCTGCGAGGCTACACGACCTGGGCAAGATCGCTGTTCCGGAGTACATACTTCTGAAGAGCGGGCGTCTTACCGAAGAGGAGTTTGCTGAGATTCGTCGACATCCATCGTACGGAGCAGACTTGCTTGCCTCGGTTTCAGTCGACTTTCGCCCTATCGCAGATGTGGTCCGAGCGCACCATGAACGTTGGGATGGGCTTGGTTACCCGTTGGGCTACAAGGGGGAACAGATTCCACGCCTTGCGCGAATCATTGCAGTCGTTGACGTCTTTGAGGCTCTCACGAGTGAGCGACCCTATCGGAGCCCGATGCCTGCCGCGCAGGCATTGAAGTACATAGTCAACGGTTCACGAACGCAGTTTGATCCCGAGCTGGTTGCCGAGTTTGAACGACTTTGCGAGCTTGGCCAGATTGAGTTTGCAAGGCACCCATCGTTGGCGACCGCTCACGATTCTAGTTCCGCGGAAGCACTCGCCTATCACCACGCATAATGATTGGCAGAGCCGCAGTGACGCAGGATTCTGAAAGCCCGAACGATTGTTTCGCCGCGATTGTTCGACCTATGGAACGGTTCCAAGCACAGCTGTGGCCCTCAGGCCCCCGTTCACGAACTTGAGTTGACTCCTAATGCGCAGGCCTGAGCCCGTGAAGATTCCTGGATGAGTGGTGACGAGAGCGAAGTCCCACCCCCTAGCGTGGTCCAGTAGGTAGTCCTTGAAACGGACCAGCAAACCCTGCACGTTGTCTGGATCATAGAGCCTTCTCCCGTACGGGAGGTTGGCCACAATCAGGCCCCGCTCACTTGCTTGCTTGAGCGACGCGAAGTTGGTGGCCAAGGCGTCTGAAACGTGAAACCTGGCAGTGGAGCATGCCGCGCGGGAAGCTCCAGCGATGGCAATCTTCACGGCCAATGGATCTACGTCGCTTCCCAAAATCCGAACCCCGTCCGCACTTTGGACGTTGGCGGCCGCTTCCCGTCTAGCTTGAGCAAGTTTGCCACTTGAGTGCAGTGGTGTACGCTCAATCGCGAACTGGCGCTTGAGTCCTGGCGCAATCCCTCGGACGAGCATTTCAGCCTCAATACAGAATGTACCCGAGCCGCAAAATGGGTCCACGATGGCGCGATATGAGCTTGCGTCCGTCAACATTAGGATCCCTGCTGCAGTTGTCTCGCGAATTGGCGCGGTGACCCTCTCCAATCGATACCCACGCTTGTGCAGATGTGCGCCGGACGAGTCAAGGCTCACTGTGCACCTGTCCTCGTGTAGCCGAAAGGAGAGACTGAGTTGCGATGACCTCGAGAAGGTCAGGTTGAGTCCAAGAGGCTTGCAATGTGCGATTATCGCGTCGCTTACAACAGCCTGAATGTGACTCTTATTGCGTAATCGACACTGTGCAAACGTCACCCTAAGCTGAACGTCTGGGCAACTGCCTAGAAAGACCTCCCAAGGGATTCGCTTTGTGTGATCGTAGAGCATGGGGTAGCTCTGAGCGAGGTAGTCGCCAATACGGATGAGAACCCGGTTGGCAGTCCGGTGCATTAGATTGGCTGCATATACCGTTGCCAGGTTGCCTCTTAGAGAGAGGCCGCCTCTGGATTGGACCGCATTGTGACCCATCGATTCGATCTCGTCCAGTGCTGCTTGCTCAAGGCCCGGCAAGACAGGCACGAATAGCTCAAGGTCGTGGTTTCGGAGGTAAGTCTTCGCTCTGCGAGAAATGGCGCGTGAGGAGAGCTCCATGTTAGCCAAGCATAGATCGGCACATGCTGAGCCTTGCGTTCTACGTTCGTCCAACGTAGAAGGCGGCGCACAGAGGCGGTCATGAACGCTTGGATCGACCGGATTCGCAGGAGGGTCTGGGAGGCAGGCGGGCCGTCCCTGGTTCTTGCGAATGAAGACTGGGGGTTGAATAGGGTCATTACCAGTCTCCGCCACCCAGAACAACCGTTGGTCTGGATGGACCTGAGCGCAGTCGATTGCACCGACGACGTTGCCGTCGGTGATGCGTTATCCGAGGCGGTTCGATCCGGATTGGGCGCACCGTTGTTCGGTACGGGCGCAGAAGCCGCTTATGGACTGAGCGTCTTTGAGTCATATCTGTCTTCACTTGAGCCAATCACGTTCGTGCTGACCGCGGCAGACGAATGCCCGCACTGGGCGCGCGAGGTTGCAGGCGTGATTCGTGCTCCGAGTCTGCTGGTGCTGCAGGCGTCCTATGAGGCGGACATTGGCGAGTTGTGCGCCGATTGCGCGCTGATTTTGACCTCCGATCTGGCATTGACACGTGACGAAGCTCTCGACCTTTATGGAGATGAGCGTCACGAGACCATCATTGAGAAAGCTCTTGCCGAGACCGGAGGGGCCATTGCTCTTGTTGAAAGATCTCTTGGACTGGCTTGGCCGGAAGCCCTCGAAGGCTCCGAGGACTCGAGTTCCTCCGTGTATGTGTTCTCGCCGAGGGACGTGGCCGCCGGTGTCGATGCGTTGATTAGGAACGGCAAGTGGGTAGAAGCGTTTGAGTTGGCGGCCAGACATGCACCGACGAGAGTGCCTGAAGTCGTCGAAGAAGCGGGCAACCTCCTATTCGACACGGGACAATTTGACCGATTCTGGAGAACGATCTCAACGCTTCCAGGCTGGCTCCTGCGTGATGAGCAGGTCGTATACTGGCAGTTCAGTTCTTCAGTCACTGTGAATAGGTGGCGGTCTCTGCTCCCACTTGTGGATCGCTACCTCGAACGTCATGAAGCCCCCGACGTGAGGGCGCTTCGCGCAACGATAGATGTGCATTCCGGGTCCGTGGCAGAGGTTGAGCGCGCATACCATGTACGACCAAATGCGGTGACCGCGGCTGCGCTCGGCTTTCTGCTTACACTAAATGGGCAGATACCCAGAGCAATTGAGGTTCTCAAGGAAGCGATGGAGTATAGCGAGCGGGCTGGGCGGCCGAGACTTGTTGTATCCGTTGCGGGCGATATGGCACTGGCTCATCTCTCTGCCGGCAATTACATTAGTGCACAGTACTGGGCCGGATGGGCGATGCGGCAGTTTCACACGGTTGGTCTCAGGGAGGAGCTACTTCGACTCACGCTCGTCAACTTCGCCGCATACACGAGGCTGTTGACCGGTGCTGTGGCTAGCGCGGAGCAGGCTCTTGCGACCGTTCAAATCCCAAAACCACTCGTCGGAATCCTTAGCACTGAGGGGATTCTTTCAACGCTTGGTGACTTCGCGTTGGTTTCTGGCGATCTGAAGCAGGCCAGGTACTACTACGAGATGGTGGCGGCCAACGCATCACGCGCTCAACTTCCTACCGTCGCAAACGACCTCGTCAGAATCTACGGTGTCCTCGGCATGCGACGCCAATCTGTCGAAGTAGCGAGAGAAGCTGTGGAGATGTCCCGAGAGGTCTCTCCAACTCACGAACGTGTGGCGCGATTGGCACTTGGCTGTGCGCTCGCGGCCACGGGCGCGAGCGAGGCTGAGGAGCTTCTCCAGAATGCCGCGGATGAGTTCAGTTCGGCGCCGTTTGCTGCATATGCGGCTCAGGCGTCAATACAGCTTGGATGCCTCTACTTGCGTGAGGAGCGCCCCGACGAAGCCCGCGCCCTCGTAGAAAGCAACGCCCGCTACCTCAAGGAACTGGGGGACTCCGGATGGTTGCTCCTAGGCGGTGACGGTCCCGAGGTCGCTCAACTCAAGGCGCTCCTCAGGAACGACGAGCCCGAGCTGAAGATTCGGCTGTTGGGCAAGCGATCGTTGCGCGGTCGCGATGGAGAAACGACGCTCAGTTTGCGGTTCGCCGAGCTGTTTGCGGTGCTGGCGGCGAACCCGGAGGGCATTCGTGGCGAACAGCTCGCACTGGCACTCTACGGGGACCGGGCGAACCGAAGCACGCTGAAAGCGACCGTCTCGCGTGCGCGCAAGGTGATCCCCATCGAACCGCTTCCGTATCACATCGCCGAGGCGTACGAGGCCGATTTCGTGAAGGTGCTCGAGTTGCTGCACGAAGGCAAAGTGCAAGCAGCCTTGGAGCACTATCGCGGTCCCCTCCTGCCGGAGTCCGAGGCGCCTGCCGTCGTCGAGTTGCGCGAGCACCTCGAGGAGAGTCTCCGGCAGGCGGTGCTGGCGTCGGGCGACGCCGATGCCATGATCGACCTGGCCAATCAGCAGGGGGACGACCTGGAGCTATGGGAGGAGACGCGGCGGCACCTGCCCCCGAACGACCCACGGCGGCCGCTGGCCAACGCGCGCATCCGGCGTATCCGCAAACGCTGGCGTACCGAGACGACGTAGCTCCACTCTGCGAAGACACCGCTTGGTAAAACTGAGGGGAACGTCAGCGGGTACGAAGGGAGCGCGCCGTTCCAAGGAGATGGAACGGCGCGCTTGGCGAGACGGGGAGACCCCCTAGGGGTCAGGCCTGGTGATGACTCAGCAATCCTGCAACGAGCTGGGCGCGGTTGTCGAAGCCGAGCTTGCCCAGGACATTGGAAACGTGGGCGTTGACGGTCTTGAACGAGATGCTGAGCTGAGCGGCCGCCCGACCGGTGTCGAACCCCTTGAGCAGCAACCGCGTCACCCGGAGCTCCATGTAGGTGAGCCCGGACTTCCACTGATAGGTGCGCTGGGACGCGGCCGCGGCATACACCCCGCTCAGGAGGGCAGGCTCGTTGGTCGATTCGACCACGCCGCTGACGTGGTAGCTCGCCAGGCAGTCGTGGTAAGCCGGATGATTCGACTGCGTGACGACCAACGTGCGTGCGCGCTCGATGCTGTTCATGGTGTCGAGTTGTCCGAAGGCCCAGGCGAGGGGGTAGTCGAGGATGATCTCGGCAACGCCTCCAGAGGACGGGTCGGGCGTCGAGAGGCCGGAGCGTTCCAGCACCTCATCGACCAGGCTCCCGAACGTTTCATGAGCCAGCTTGAGCCTCACGCCAATCTTCTTCCTGGACATGCTCTACCTCCTCCACGTGATTCCCGTTCCGGGACTCTCATAGTGGACAGAGGCGGGTTGCGGGTTGGTTGCCGCCGACGGGTGCACAACCGCCGCGCGGAGACGCCAGTCGAGGCATGGCGAACGTGGGAGAGGCCTTTCGGGATCGGACCCGGTCGGTCGGGGGGAGGAGCCGGGCTAGCCTACCTTCCTGCTTAGGGCGATCTCGTGCAAGTGGTCGGAACGAGGGAGGGTGTCATGCGGGAGACGCTCACCTGTGGCGGCTGCGGGGGTCGGCAAGGTCGCGAAGCCCGTCTCCCAGAAGACTCCACCCCAGCACTGTCCAGACGATGGCAAGCCCCGGCACCAGGGCCGGATACGGACTCATGGCCAGGAAACCCTGCGCTTCGCGCAGCATGTTGCCCCACGACGGGACGCCGGGGGGCGTGCCCAGCCCCAGGAAACTGAGAGCCGCCTCCGCCAGCACCGCTACCGCCATGCTGAGGCTCGCCTGCACCACGAGCGGCCCGAGGGCTCCCGGTAGGATGTAGCGCCGCAGCAAACGGCCGTCCCCGGCGCCCAGCGCGCGGCCCGCCTCCACGTAATCCCGCTGTTTGAGCGACAGCACGGAGGAGCGCGTGAGGCGCGCGAAGATCGGCACCGTGGCGAGACCGATGGCGCTCATGGCGGTCAACGTCCCCGGCTGATACACGGCAGCAAGAAGCAGCGCCATCAGGATGGCGGGGAAAGCGTAGAGTACGTCCACCAAACGCATGAGGAGTTCGTCGAGGAGCGATCCTGCGTAGCCGGCGACGGCCCCCAGCAATCCGCCGATGGTGAGCGCCAGTCCTACCGCGATGACGCCCACGTAGAGCGTCCCCCGGGCGCCGACGAGCACGCGGCTGAAGAGGTCGCGTCCGAACTGGTCGGTCCCCAGCCAGTGGTGCGCGGAGGGCCCCTTCAGCTGCGCGGCGAAGTCGAGGGCATTGGGATCGAAAGGCAGCCACACGAAGCTCACCAGGGCGGCCACCACGACGAGCCCTATGAGGATGGTTCCCAGCACGAGATTGAGCCGCCGATGCATCACTCGTACCGGATGCGTGGGTCGAGTAGGCCGTAGGAGATGTCCACAAGGAAGCTGAGCGCCACGATGGTGGCGGCGTAGACGAGGATCTCGCCCTGGAGCAGGGGGAAGTCTCGCGCGCCGATGGCGGTGAGTACCAGCCTACCCATCCCCGGCAGGGCGAAGACCTGCTCGATGATGATCGAGCCGATGAAGACGTTGGTGAGGCTCAGGCCGAAGATCGTCACGATCGTGACCAGGGCGTTGCGCAGCGCGTGCAGCAGGACCACGCGGCGCGTAGCAAGTCCCTTGGCTCGCGCCGTCCGGACGTAATCCTGATCGAGTTCCTCGAGCATCGCGGCGCGCGTCATGCGGGTGATGACGGCGGCCTGCCCCAGGCCCAGGGCGAACACGGGGAGGATCAGGCTGCGCAGGGATCGGATCGGGTCGGTGTGCCAGCCCGCGAACCCGCCGGCGGGCAACCAGTGCAGGCGGACGGCGAAGAGCAGGATGAGCATCAGACCCAGCCAGAAGCTCGGGATCGCCGCGCCGACCTGCGAGGAGGCCGTGATCAGCGGGTCGAGCACCGTGCCGCGGCGCAACGCCGCCAGGATGCCCAGGGGCAGTGCGATGAGGCACGCCACCAGGGCGGCTCCCAGCGACAGCGGGACGGAGACGCCCAGGCGTCCGCGGATGAGCGCCCCGACCGGCTTCTGGTAGTTCAGGGACTCGCCGAAGTCACCGTGCAGGATGCCCCCCAGCCACTGAACGTAGCGTTGGGCAGCGGGCTCATCGAGACCGAGCTGGTGTCGCAGAGCCGTCAAGGCCTCCGGGCTGGCGTTCAGCCCGAGGATGACCTCGGCCGGATCACCCGGCACGGCCAGCAGCGCAGAGAAGACCACGACGGACGCCAGCAGCACGCTGACGACGGCGGTGAGGAAACGGCGCGTGAGGAAGCCGAGCATCGGGCGGCGGGGGGGACGGCGAAGTCCACCGTCCCCCGTTCGCGGAGGCGCCTAGGGGGCGCGGTAGACGCGGGTCATGTCGATCGCCGGCGTGGGCTGGTTGGTCCAGAAGCCGTAGATGTCGTTGCGCGCCGCCACCAGGTACGGTGGACTGAAGACCCACACGTTCACCGCGTCCTGAGCGATGATCTTCCCGACCTCCTGGTAGTCGGCGGTCTGCACTTGCGGCGAGGTGGCGGCCTCGGCCTGCTTGAGCAGGTTCTGCACGACCGGGTTGTCGTAGTGGAAGTAGTAGTTGGGGTTGCCGTAGATGCTGATGTCACGCGGTTCGGAGTGGCCGATGATGGTCATGTCGTAGTCGCCACCAAGGAAGATGCGCTGCAGCCAGGTGGTCCACTCCACGACCGACACCTGCGCGTCGATGCCGACCTGCTTGAGCTGCTGCGCGATGACCTGACCCGTACGCCGCTCGATCGGGTAGGGCTGGGGCAGCTCGAACTTGATCTTGAAGCCGTTCGGATAGCCGGCTTCGGCGAGCAATTGCTTGGCCTTCGCCGGGTCGTAGGGGTAGGGGTCGGGGTTGATGTAGTACGGCTCCGCGGGCGTCATGTGCGTGCTGATCACCGTGCCGAGGCCGAACATGGCCCCCTGAACGATGGCCTTCTTGTCGATGGCCATGGTGATGGCCTCGCGCACGCGCTTGTCGTTCAGCGGCGGCCGCGCGTTGTTGAGCGCCAGCGTGATCTCGGTCGTGGCTGTGCCTTCGGCGCCCTTGACGCCGGGCACGCTGCCGTTCTTGATCTGCAGATACTGCTCGGGCGGCAGCGAGCTGGCGATCATGTCGATGTCGCCGGCCTGCAGCGCCGCGAAGCGAGTATTCGGGTCCGGCATGATCTTGAACACGACCTTGTCGAGGTAGGGCTCGCCTTGGATGTAGTAATGGGGGTTGCGCTCCAGCACCACTTCGCTACCCGGCGTGTAGGAAGCGAACATGAAGGGCCCGGTGCCGATGGGGTGGCTGCGCTGGGTGCCGGCCTTCGACGGCGGATAGATGACCGAGTCCGGCCGTGCCAGGTTGAACAGCAGGCTGGAGTTGGGCTTGCTGAGGTGGAACACGACCGTGTTGTCGGGCCCGACCTCGATGGTGTCGATCGAGGCGTAGTACTCGGGGTGGGTGTGCCCCGAGGTCTTGTCCTTGGCCCGCTCGAAGGTCTTCACCACGTCCTCGGGCGTGAAGGGCGTGCCGTCGTGGAACGTCACGCCACTCCGGAGCTGGAAGGTGAGGGTGGTGCCGTCCGGGCTGACCGTCCAGGACTTCGCCAGGGCCGGCACGATGTTGCCGTTGCGGTCGAGTCGCACCAGACCCTCGTAGACGTTGTGGTAGACCACCCGCGCGATCTCCTGCGAGGTGGAGGCCGTCGGATCCCATCCGGGAGGGTCGGCCGTGATGGCTACCGTCACGGTGCCGCCTCGCTGCGGAGGCGGGTCCGCTGCCCAAGCCAGACTGCCAACCAACGTCAGCGCCACCAGGAAGAGCAGCACTCGCTTCATGTCGTTCCTCCTTCGAGGATCACCGGCCCCGGTCCGGCGCGGCCTACCCGTCAGCGGAAACGGGATGGAGGGGGGTTTCCCGTCCAAGGTACTCCACGGCTGAGGCGGCGTAAAGCCGTGCCGCCGTCACGACTTCCGACAGCCGCACGAACTCGTTGACCTGATGGGGGATCGTGCGGTCACCCGGTCCCAGGGTGACGATGGGAACGTCGCGCCAGGCCCGCAAGAAGGTGCCATCAGTGGCCCCGGGAACGCCCCCGTAACGGGGTGCCCGGTCGAGCACCTGGGAGTAGGCGGTCTCGATCGCCCGGACCAACGGGTCATCGGCGGGCGTCTCGGTCCAGGGGCGCGATTCGAAGCACTCCACCGCGACCTGCAGTCGATCGGTCGCGCGTTCGACGGAGCGGCAGAGCGCGACGACTCGTTCCAGAAGAGCGTCGTGATCCTGGCCCGGAACGGTGCGGATGTCCAGCGCCAGATAGGCCTCTTCGGGCATCACGTTGTGCTGCGCCTCGCCGCTGGGCGGCGCGGCCACGATGGTCGGCGTCAGCCAGGGCCGTCCGAGGTAGGGGTGTTCCCCCAGCCGCTCCTGCTCGGCGCGCTCGATGGCCTGCACGCCCGCGATGATGTCGGCGACCCCGAGGATGGGGTTCACGCCGGCATACGGCATCGCGCCGTGACTCATCACGCCGCGCACCCGCACGTGCAGGCGCATGGCTCCCTTCTGGAACAGACAGATCTCGTTCTCCTCGGGCTCGCAGATGATGGCCCCGCTCACCTCGTCGGCCCAACCCCGCTCGATGAAGCGCTTGATGCCAAGCATCATGCCTTCCTCGTCGGCGACGATGCCGAGACGGATGCGCCCGGGGAGGTCGGGCGCGACGCGGCGGACGGCTTCCAACGCGGCGATGGCGGCGGCCACACCGGCCTTCATGTCGGCGCTGCCGCGCCCATGGAGCACGCCGCCCTCGATCCGCCCCTCGAACGGGGGGATCGTCCACTGCCCGGGGTCGCCCTCGGTGACCACGTCGGTGTGCCCCTCGAACATGAGGGTGCGGTGCCGTACCGGGTCGAAGGCGCTCCCCGACCAATCGCAGATGACGTTGGGGCGACCTGGCGCGGCGTCCTCGACCACGGGCTCGAGTCCGATCTCGCGCAGCGCGTCCGCCACGAACCCGGCCGCCTCCGCCTCGGTGCCGCCCCGCTCGGGCTCGAACACGCTGCGCGCGCGCACCAGACCGCTCGCCAGGGCGGCCACGCGTTCGGGATCGACCGCCTCGGCCGCACGGCGGGCGTGCGCACTCAGGCTCACAGGGGTGGGGTGAAGCGCCCGTCCACGGCGGTCCAGCCGCCGTCCACGTAGAGGATCGAGCCGGTCACGAAGCTGGCGGCGTCGCTGGCCAGGTACACCACCGCGCCGACCATCTCGCTCGGCTGCGCCCACCGGCCCAATGCGCCCTTCTCCGCGTAGGCCCGGTACCATTCCGGCTGGTTCTTGATCTGGGCGGTCAGCGGCGTCTCCACCACTCCAGGAGCCACCGCGTTGGCGCGCACGCCCTTGGGCCCCAGCTCTGCGGCCAGCGCGCGGATCATCTGCAAGGTGCCGGCCTTGGTCGCCGCGTAGACGCCCTGACCGGGCTCGACGACCTGCGAGCGGATGGAGGAGAAGAAGACGAGGCTACCCTTGCCCTGCGCGGCCATGCGCTTGCCGGCTTCGCGCATCACCAGGAAGCTTCCCTTGAGATTGAGGTCGATCACGCGTTGGAACTCCTCGACCGAGACCTCCAGCAGGGGCTTGCGCACGTTGATCGACGGCGTGCTCACGAGCACGTCGAGCGCGTTCAAGCCGCCGATGAGGTCGCGGACCTGGGCTTCCTGCGTGATGTCGAGCGTCACCGCGCGGGCCTTGCCCCCGCGCCCCTCGACTTCCGCCGCCGCGGCTTCCGCCGTTTCGGTGTGCACGTCGGCGCAGATGACCTGAGCTCCGAAGTCGGCAAGTCCTGCGGCCGTCGCCCGGCCGATCCCCGAGCCCGCGCCCACGACGAGGGCGTGCTTGCCCGAAAGATCGAAGAGATCACGATAGTTCATGAGGCCATCCTTCCCACGAGGGTCTCGTACCGCTGTACGCGTTCCCGAGCCACGGCCAGGCTGCTGCGCCAGAAGCCGGGATCGTGGATGTCGATGCCGAAATCGGTGGCCAGCGCAGCCGCGTCGGCCATGCCGGTACTGGCGAGGAGTCCATCGTAGCGCTCCAGGAACCCGTCGGGGTCCTCCCGATAGGCGCTGTAGAGGCCGCGACCGAACAGGAACCCGAAGGTGTACGGATAGTTGTAGAACGAGCGGCTGCTGAAGTAGTAGTGCGGCTTCTCCGCCCACGCCAGCCGGTGCCCACCGTCGGAGCTGAGGGCGTCGCCGTACACCTCACGTTGCGCGCCGATCATGAGCTCGTCGAGCTCCGTCGGGGACAGGGGTCGCTTGGCGCGCCCCTCGAACACCGCGGACTCGAAGCGGAAGCGCGCCTCGATATCGAGCACCAGCATCGACGTCTGGCGCAGATCCTGCTCCAGGATCGCGAGTTCCATGGCATCGTCGGCCTCGTCCAGCAGCCCATTGGTGACGAGGGTCTCGCAGAAGATGCTGGCGGTCTCCGCCAACGTCATCGGCAGTTGCGTCTGCATGGCGGTGCGTTCGAACCGGTACAGGCAGTCGTTGTGGTAGGCGTGCCCGAGCTCGTGCGCTAGCGTGAACACGTCGGACAGGCGGCCGCCGAAGTTGAGCATCACGCGTGATTCCCGGCGCCCGAGCACCGAGCTGCAGAACGCGCCGTTGCGTTTTCCGGGCCGCGGCGGAACGTCGACCCAGCCTTCCTGGAAGGCGCGCTCCGCGAAGGCGGCCAGGCGTTGCGAGTAGCGCCCGAAGCGCTCGATCACGAACGTCTTGGCTTGCTCCCAGTCGAAGCGGCGCGGCTCCCCGATCGAGACCGGGGCCTGCAGGTCGGACCAGCGGAGCGCCTCCTTGCCCAGGAAGCGCGCCTTCGCCTCGAGGTAGCGTCGCATCATCGGCGCGGCCTCGGTCGTTGCCGTGCGCATCGCTTCGAGGCTGGCGGCGTCGATGGCGTTGTCGAACAGCGTAGACGCCAGAACCGAAGACCAGCCGCGCCTGCGCGCCAGCTCCTGGGTGTGACCCTTGACCCCGTTGAGTGCGGCCGCGAAGGACACGGCGTCCCGTTCGAGGAGCTCGGTCTGCGCCGCGAAGGCCGCCGCCCGCACCTCGTCGCGCTCGTCGGCGAGCCGGACGTAGAGCTCGGCGACGCCGTAGGGCTTCGCCTCGTCGTCGTCGGGCAGGCGCACGTTCAGGGAGCGGCGGCTCACGAGGTCGGAGTGCAGACGTTCCCAGGCGCTCGCGCCGCTGGCGTCGAGCGCGGCGGCCAGGGCCTCGGCCTCCTCGCCCATCAGGTGCAGCGCGTCGGACTGGATGCGCTGCAGGACGTGCGCGTGGTCGCGCACCAGGGCGGAGCGTTCGCCCAAGGCGTCGAGGTCGAGCGCTCCGACCCAGCCGGTGACGCGGGCCACGAGTGCGCCGAGCTTCGCCTCCGCCGGATCGAGCGCCGTGAGCTCGGCCCGGACGCGGTCGTTGGAGGCGTCGACGGAGAGGGCGTTACCGAGGAACGATCCCAGGGTGGAGAAGGTCTCGTAGAGGTCGTTGAGGCGCCCGACGAGCGCCTCGAGCGTGCCTACCGGGGGGTTCGCGTCGCCACCGTTCGCGGGCGCGCGGATCCGGTGCTGGTCCAGGAACGCCTCGAGCTCGTCGACGCCCTTCATGAGGGTGTCGCGGTCGTCTCGGAAGGCCTGACTGTCGAGGCCGGGGTAGATGCTATCCAGTTGCCATGCGGGAAGGTCCGCCTGGGACATGGGGTCACCGTCCCTTCATCGTGACGTTGCGGGACAGTCTACCGAGCGCGCGTGTCGTTGGGCCCGGACGGCGCTCCGGTGCGGCGGATCAGCAGCCCGGTCGTCGAGACGCGGATGGCGAAGCGTCCACCGGACCCGAGCCGCACGAACGTCCCGCTGCCGTAGCGAGCGTCGACCAGGGGGGCGAGCACCGGGTAGCGACGCGCCAGGTCGAAGACGTCGACGCGCCCTCCCGGTTGCAGGACGTACACGCTGTGCGCCTGCGAGCGCTCGTCCTCGATGCTGGCGTAGCGGCCGGCGATGCGATCGAGTCGATAGCCGGTGTGCAACCCCAGCAGGGTGGCCACCGCTTTCCACTTGAGGATATGGGCGTCGACGTAGAGCTCGTCCCCCTTGAGCTCGTAGGTGCGCTCGCCGCCGCCGGCGAAGCTCACCCGCGCCCGGTAGGTCTGGGGCGCGAGTCGCTCGACGTCCACCGTCGCGGCGGTGACCTCCTGGGTGAGCGCGCGGTAGCCGTGTACGCCCATGGCGACGACGAGCGCGAGGGCCGCGAGCGCCAGCAGCAGCAGGGACGCCATGAGCTGAAGCGCGCTGCCCAGCCGCCGGTAGCGCTTCATGCCGGTCAACGCCGACAGGGCCAGCACGCCTGCCAGCAGCAGGGAACCGTAGACCACCAGCCAGAGCGGGCTCATGGCAGGCCCATCGGCGCTAGAGCGCTTCGTTCTCGCTGGGGGGCCAGGAACCACCCAGCCGTAGCCAGGCATCGACCATGTCGACGGGCACCTGCGCGATGAAGGTGATGGCCTGGTTGTCTCGCGGGTGCGGCAGGGTGAGCCGGTAGGCGTGCAACGCCTGGCGACCGATCGCCTCGGACTCGCGGCCGTACACCGCGTCCGCCAGGACCGGAGCTCCCAGGTGGGCGAGGTGCACCCGGATCTGGTGCGTGCGTCCCGAGTGCGGCTTGGCTTTCACCAGCACGTAGCCGGGGATCCGGGCGATGACGCGAAAGGCGGTCACAGCGTGCTTCGGCGTCTCGCCGCCGACCGTCATCTGTTGACGCTTGACGGGGTGGCGACCGATGGAGGCATCGACGTGGACGGCATCGTCGATCGATCCCACCGCGATGGCCACGTACTCCTTCTCGGTGAGGCGCTTCTTGAACGACGCTGCCAGATGTCGATGAGCGGCGTCGGTCTTGGCCACCACCATCACGCCGGATGTGTCCTTGTCGAGACGGTGCACGATGCCGGGCCGGTACGCCTCCTCGCCGGGATCGTAGATCTTCTCCTTCGACAACTCCATACGCCCCAGCAGGGCATTCACCACGGTACCCGAGCGCAACGTTGCCGTCGGATGGGCCACCAGGTTGGGCGGCTTGTTGATGGCGGCGAGCTCGTCGTCCTGGTAGATGATGTCCAGGTCGATGTCCTCCGGCTCCACCAGCATGGGGCGGGGTGGCGGCAGCAGCACCGAGACGATCTCGTGGCCGCCGAGCTTGTGCGCGGCCTTGCCGACCGGCCTGCCGTCGATCGTCACGTAACCCTCGCTGACCAGCTCCTTGGCGTAGGTGCGGGAAAGCTCGAGCGCCATGGCGATGGCGACGTCCAGCCGCTCGCCGTCGGGAGCCTCGAAGGAGCGAACATCCACGTCCGACAGTCTAGCGGCTCGCCGGGAGCGCACGGCAGCGGCGCTATACTGGCCCGATATGGAGCCGATCGCGCTCGACGCCATGGGGGGCGACCGGATGCCGGATGCGGCGCTCGACGGCGCGCTCGCCGCCGCCGCGGAGGGCGTGCCCGTCGTTCTCGTGGGGGACGAGGACCGCCTGCGCGCAGGTCTGGAACAGCGGGGAGCTTCGCTCCCCGTGCGCCACGCCGACGACGTCATCGCCATGCGCGAGCATGCCGCCGATGTGCGGCGACGTCGCGACAGCAGCGTGATGGTCACGATGCGGATGGTGAAGGACGGTGAGGCCTCGGCCGCCGTATCGCTGGGCCACTCCGGCGCCACCATGGCGGCAGCACTGTTCGTGCTGGGTAGGCTGCGCGGGGTCGAGCGTCCCGGCATCCTCGCCAACATCCCCGTCAAGGATGGCTTCGTGGCCCTCATCGACGTCGGTGCCAACGCCGAGTGCCGCCCCTCCCACCTGCAGCAGTTCGCCCTGATGGGTTCGATCTTCGTGCGGACCATGTGGGGGGTGGCATCTCCCAGCGTCGGCTTGATGTCGATCGGGGAGGAGCCCGAGAAGGGGAACGAGCTGGTCCTCCGGGCCCATGCGCTGCTCGAGGAGACCCGCGGCGTGCATTTCTACGGCAACGTGGAAGGGCGCGACCTCTTCCGCGGTCTCACCGATGTGGTCGTCACCGACGGCTTCACCGGCAACGTGATCCTCAAGCTTGCGGAGGGCGAGGCGAGGGAGCTGTTCTCCTGGGTACGCGATGCCCTGCGGTCCGACCTGCGCAGTCGCATCGGCGGCATGCTCGTGCGGCCGAGCCTGCGTGCCGTCGCCGCCCGCCTCGACCCGGCGGAGTACGGGGCGCAACCGCTCCTGGGTGTCGACGGGCACGCCTTCATCGGACACGGCAGCGCCGACGCACGGGCGGTGGCGAGCGCGTTGCGCACCGCCTACAAAGCCGTCGAGGGCCGTCTGGTCGAACACATCAGGAGCGGGATCGCGGGGCTGAGCGAAGTGGAGTTACCCGCCTGAGGCCACCTGGCCGGGCGGGCCCGGACTCAAGGCGTCGTCGGCTTGGCGCGTGTCCATGCCAGAGCCGTCTCGTAGCGGCCGGTGGCGTCGCGGGGCAGGGCGAGATCCGATGTGCTCGAGAAGTCGAACGCCTTGTACCAACCGTTCGGCTGGTTGGCGATGCTGAGCAGGTCGAGCACCACGATGCGCTCGTTGTCGACGACGTAGGCGAAGCGGTTCACCGGGTCGATGGCTGCGGCCGTCCCCGTGTAGCCCGCGTAGGCGAGCGTGGTCGCCGTGGCCTTGGTGCCCGGGTCGGGGTGCACGGCGATCTGCCCGTACCCCGTGGAGCTGTGACCGGCCACCACCACCTGGGACGTCGCGCCCGATGGATCGATGGCCAGCACGTTCGCCCCGTAGATCGTGTCGATCTGGGTACCGGCGGGCGTCAGCAGTCCGGGGGTGACCGTCTGCACGTACGACTGTGCGTACGTGCCCGACGCGTAGAGATACGGATTGGTGACGGCCACCAGATCCGTGCCGTTGGTCGAGAGCGCGATCTGGTCCTGGCCCGGCAGGCTGGCCACCTGTTTCTCGAGGCTGGTGTCGTGCGGCACCGGGTCGGCCCAGACCTGGGCGTCGTTCGTTCCCGGCACCAGGAAGTAGAGCGTCTCACCGGGGGTGATCTGGTCGTCGACGGGAACGGTCGGCTGCGTGTGCCTGTACGCCGCTGCTCAGAACCACCGGTTGCACGCTGCCGGTCTGCGTGTCGAGCTGGAACAGTTGGGGGTAACGAACGGTGTCGTTGCAGGCGCGCGGGTCGTCGAGCAGCGTCACGTAGCGCCCCGTCGCCGACACGGTCACGCCCGTGAGGCAGAGCGGCGCGTAGGACTGCAGCGCGTCCCCGGCGGCGCCGGTGAGCGGCGTCGTCGACTGCCGGGCGAAGGCCGTGGGCGCAGCGGGATCGATCCCGACCAGGTTGAAGGTCACCAACGCCGAGCTCGGAGAGGTCCCTCCCGACAGATCGCGGGTCAGCACCACCATGCTCGATCGAGCCCCAGCGCGGTCGACCACGTCGGACGCCACTGCCGGGTAGGGCAGGGGCCGGGCACTGCCCGGAACGACCGTCAACGTGCGCGCCGTGCTCTGGTTGGTCGTGAAGTTGTCCTCCACCAGCACCAACTGGGAGGCCGACGGGTTCGTTGGATCCTGCCGGCCCACCGCCAGTAGCAGCGGCGGCACGTTCTCGCTCGTGCCGGTGCACCCCGCCACGACTCCCGCCAGCAAGAGCAGCAGCGGCGCCAGCGTCCGCAGCCGCCTCACGGTTTCGCTCCCGGCAGGGTGAGCCCGGTATCGAACATCTGCAGCAACCCCTTCTGCGCTCCCGGTGTGGTGAGCGCGATCTTGAAGCGACCGGTGGCGCTGTCCCAGGAGCTGTAGAGCGCCCAGCAGCAGCGGTTCCAGGCCGCCACGAAGGTCGGTTGCAGGTTGAACGGCGGGTGGTTGGGATCGTTGCCCGAGAAGTCCCAGGTGTCGTTCAGCACTGCTCCAACATAGAGCTCCTTGAGGGGGCGCACGATGAGAGCGACGTCACCGAGGGTGAGCACTTCGCTCGTCACGGATTGGGTGGCGCTGGAATAGGCGCCGTTGTAGCCCAGCGACCCCTGCAAGCCGACCGTCTGGTAGAGATCGATCCCGAAGGTGAGGCTGGCGCGGCGCAGGTAGGAGATGGGCTGCAGGTCGTCGCGCAGCGGCATGTCGGAGAAGAGGTCCACGCTGAAGTTGGCGGGGCCGACCTGGCGGTCGGTCAGCACGGCGCGAGTGGTCAGGTCGGTGTTGCGGTAGCCGCCGGCCCCTCCGTTCAGGGTGGGATCGAAGAGAGTGTCGTAACGCACCTGCCAGATCGGGGAGCCCGTCCCGGGAGCGTCCTCGATCCGGAACGACAGCCCGCGGCTGACGGTGGGATCGCCCGGGAAGCCCAGCCAGGCGGGTTCGAGCCACGCCAGTCCATCGGCCTCGAGCGCCGCGATCCCTGGCCAGGCCAGCCGCAACGAGCTCGACGCCACGGTGCCTGCCGGGAACGCCAGCCGCTCCGAAGCGCTGAACTGCAGGGGGCCGGCTGCTGCGGCGGCGTCGACCTGCAGAGCGGTGACCTTGCCGGCATTGAGGTCGCGCTCGTAGGTGAGTTTGACGCCGGGCGTCGCGTCGTCCTGCTGGAGCGTCCCCAGGGTGAGGGAGAGATCGAGCGGATCCCACGCCTGTGGCGGCTCTCCGGCCGGCGGAGGCGGCGGCGCATAGTTGTAGCCGCCGCGGATCGACAGCTCTACCACGCCGGTGTAGGCCAGGCTGGCCTTCGCCAGCGAGTGGGTCTGGTCCGTCACGATGCCGCTGAGCCGGTCGGGGGTGGCCTTGAGGTCCTCGACGTGTTCGAGGTTCAGCGACGCCGTCAGGTCGCCCTGCGAGGTCAGGTCGAGCTTGGCGTCGATCGTTCCGGGATCCTGGTTCTTCACGTCGTAGCTGTTGCTGACGCTGATGTCGATCCAGTCGGTGTTCCTGAACAGGCTCAGGGTGGAATCGATCGGCTGCACCCCCAGGTTCTGCTGGTCGCGACTGTCGACGAAGACGTAGCCGCCCTTCACCTCGAGGCTGGCCCACGCCAGCGGGTCGAGGAGGAGCGTTGCGTTCGACTCCGTTCGTGTCCGCAGCGGGATCTGATCGAACGAGAACGGGGTCTCGCCCTGAGCGGTGTCGCGTAGGAACGTCAGCGACAGCGAGCCCGTGTCTGCCACCGTCTGCTTCGCCGTGATGTCGGAATTCCAGTCGATCAGCCGTTCACCGGTGCCGTAGTACCGGCCCGTGAACACGCTCTTGCCGGACACCGTCATGCCGGCCCATGGCGACACCGGGTTCAGCGCCAGCGCGTAGTTGTCGAGCGCGCGGGCCGAGGTCACCGTGGGGGTGGCGGCTGCGCTGCGGTTGCTGAGGTTGCTGTTGTCGCGGAAGGCGCCCAGATCCACGAGCGCGCTCTGCACCTGGAAGGGGCCGAACGTGTAGTCCTTGAGGTCGGTAGGCTTCACCTGCAGTCGTGCCACAGTCCACAGCGGCGTAGTGCGGTTGGCGTAGCTGGGGGTGCTCACGTCGTCGCCGGGCTTCAGGTCGAGGAATCCCTGCGAGCTGAAGGTTCCCTCGAGTCCGGCACTCTGCTCGGTGGCCGACCAGCCGAACTCCCAGATGCGGTTCCGCACGGTGTCGTCGCGCTTGAGGCTGAACGACAGCGCCGGCGGTCCCAGCGACGACTCGGTGGCGTAGTGCAGGTCGAACTGCAACGTGCTCGCGCCCTTCGCGCCCGTCGGCACGGTGCCGTCGGAGTTGCGATCGAGCGTGAACGGGGTGTACTCCACCTTGAACTCGCCCTTGCCGCGGTCGGTGTAGAAGCGGTGATCGAAGCCGCCGCCGAGGTACGCCGTCTCCACCTGCCCGCCCAGCAGGTTGTTCTCCAGCCAGTTCCCGGCTCCTGGGACGACGTCGGCGTAGTAGTGCAGGTCGACGTTGCCGAAGCCGTCCGGGCCGGAGACGTAGGGCCAGCGCAGGGCGACTTCGGCCCGCGTCGTGGCGGTGCCGGAGGTGATCGACAGCAGGGGCTGGCGGTTGGGCGGCGCCAGCGGCAGCACCAGCAGGGGGAGCTGGAACAGCGGGCGATCGCGCAGCAGCACCGTGACGCCGTAGGCCACCAGGCGATCGCCCGGGTAGAGCTCGATGCGAGAGGCGTCGAAGCCGTAGTCCTCGACCGTCTGGTCGCAGCGGGAGCAGGGGCTGAAGTGGCCGCTGAGGATGCTGATCTGGCCCGGCACCCGGCTGGCGCTGTCCCCCTTCACGTCGAGGGCGGAGGTGCTGATGATGACGTCCCTGCCCTGGAAGCTCTCGCCCGCCAGGTCGATGACGAGGTCCTTGCCCGCCACCGTCTCGCCCTTGGTCGTGTAGCTTCCGTAGCCCACCACACGCACGATGCGGTTGGTCAGATCGAACTCGACGTGGTCGGCGACCAGCTCGCTGTCGCCGATGGAGACGTGGACCTGGTGCCCCTCCAGGACGTAGAGCTGAGCCTCTGTGCCGTCCGGGAGCGTGAGGGTCCGGATCTCCAGGCGGCTGTTCGGGTCGCCGCCGGTATCGATCGTGATGCGCACGGCCTGGGCGGCCCCGCTCGCCAGCAACGCCAGGGTGACGGCGCCGAGGAGCAGGGCGCGCCGCACTCAGCGCCTCCAGGACAGGGCCAGGAGGACCCCGCCCGCCACGACATAGAGAGCGACCGGCGCCCACCCTGCGACGTAGGCGGGGATGGTGCCCTGCGCTCCCAGGAGCTTCGCGACGCTGCCGGTCGCGTAGTAGACGAAAGTGAGGAAGAGGACGGAAACCAGCCCCAGCGGCGCGCCGCGGCGGAAGGTGAAGAGTGCGACGGAGAGCGCGAACAGCGCGAACGCCGTGGCGGCGAGGGGTTCGGCCAGCTTGCGGTACAGCGCGGTCCACTCCGCGGGCTTGGGCCGGCCCGGGTCGCTTCGCAGGCGCTGGATCAGTTCGCCCAGGGGCAGATAGACCAGATCGGGGGTCCCGGTGACGCCGGCGGACAGGCCCCGCACCGGCAGCTCGCCGCTCGCGGCGTGGAAATCGAGCACCATGCGGCTGTCGCGGAATACCCGGAAGCGCAGGTCCTGCAGGTGCCACACCCCGGCGGCCTGGTCGAGGTCGCCGCTGGCAGCCTGGATGACGTCGCGCGGGCCCTGGGTGCCCCCGGGACTGATGACGGTCACGTTGCGGAGGTGCCCGCCGGGGGCCACCGACCCGATGTAGATGCTGCGGCCGAGCGCATCGGTGAAGAACGAGCCGGCCTTGATCACGGTCTCGGGACTCCTCAACAGGATGTCCTTCTGGACCTGGAGCGCGTGCTGTTCGCTCCAGGGCACCACGAGCTCGTCGTTGGCGAAGGCCAGCAGACTCACCAGCAGCCCCAGGCCGAGCATCGGCATCAGGAAGCGTCGCGGGCTGAGCCCCAGCAGCAGCGCCGCCTTGATCTCGCCGTCCTGAGCGAGTCGGGTCAGGCCCAGCAGGGCGGCGAACAGCAACGCCAGCGGCAGACCCGGACCCGCCGCCGCCGGCAGCTTGAAGAGCAGGAAGCGCGCCACCAGGGGCGCGGGAACGCCGCGCGCCAGGGCGTCCGCCAGCACGCCGAGCAGGAAGCTCATGAGTAGCAGGACCAGCAGCACCGCCAGGCCGGCGGCGTACAGCGGCAGGATCTCGCGGAACAGGTAGCGACTGAAGCGGTTCACGTTCGCAGGCTCCAGATCGCCAGCAGCACCGCACCCGCGGCTCCTACCACCGGCGTCATCCATGCCGCTTCGACCGGTCCCAGTGCGCCGGCCTCGTACAGGCTGCGCGCGAAGAACCACATGGCCCAGAACAGCACCAGCAGGATGATCGTCCAGGCGAAGCCCGAGGCCCGCCCACGGACGCGCAGGCCCAGGGCGGCGGCGATGATGGCGAACACCACGGCGGTGAAGGCGTCCGCGACGCGGCGATGGAACTGGAACAACAGCGGTCCGGTGTCTCCGCCGGCCTGGCGCAGGCGGCCGATCTGCGCCCACAACGCGTCGAGCGGCAGGGTCTCGCTACGTGCCAGGGTCTGATCGGGGCTCGCTTCCAGCGGGAACGGCACGGTGACGGTGCCCGCCTTCGCCGGTGCGCGACCGGCCGCGCTGCGCTGCGCGCCGAGGAGCGTCCAGGTCTTGGCGCTGCTCGACCAGCTCCCGCTGGCTGCCGTCAGGACGGTACCGTCGTCGAGCAGCACCAGGATCCCCTGCAGGCTTGCCTCCTTGAGGTCCTGGAGGTTGCCGCGCACGCGCGCCGCGTAGAAGACGCCTTCGCCCTCGATGCGGAACGATGCGTTCGTCTGCACCTGGGCTGGGGGCCGAACGTAGATGAAGCCGTCGATCATGTGCTGGTAGGCGTTCTCGGCCCGCGCCTCGAGGAAGCCGTTGTTCACCAGGCTCACGGCACCGACCAGCACGCCCAGCGCGACCAGCGGGACCAGCAGGTCGACCGGTCGCGCGCCCAGGGCGTAGGCGGCCTTGAGCTCCGAGTCCTTGGCGAGCCTCCCCGTGGCGAGCAGCACGGCGAAGACCACGGCGATGGGGAAGCTGAGGTGGAAGAAGTAGGGCAGCTTGTACAGCAGCAACTGCCCCACCTGCCCGAGCGTGGCGCCCTGCTGGATCAGGAAGCGCGCGAGGACGCTCAACAGGTCGATGGACAGCAGCAGGCAGAAGGCCGCGACGCCCAGGAAGTAGAGCCCCGCGGTCTCGCGAAGCAGGTAACGCGCCAAACGGGCGGGCACCAGCGCAGTATACCGTCGCGTCTCCGGCGCCTCGCGGTGCGATGCGTCCCAGCCGTAGCTTCTCCATCGAGCGCCGTCCGGCTAGACTGAAGCGTGCGCATTCACCTCGTGGCCGTCCAGGCCGCACTCTCCGAGGCCCCATACCGCAGCGCCGCGCACTTTGCGGCGTGGACGTTGCGGCTGGCGCGTGAGGCGGTGGCGACGCTGCCGGACGATCGAGGGGAGGTGCTGCTGGCCTTTCCCGAGGCGATCGCGATGCCCCTGATGTTCACGCTTGGCGACGCCGGTCGGGTGACCGGCAGCGACACCGTCATGGAGGCGGCATGGCGGTCGTTGCGGGGCCACTGGGCGGAGGTGTTGGCGGCAGCCTGGCGTTACCGGGCCGCGGGACCAGCGGCCGTCCATCTGGTGCGCGCCTTGGAGGTGCACGACGCCTACGTGAACGCCTTCCGCGCGGTGGCGCGGGACACGGGCGCCACCGTCGTTGGGGGCTCGGCGTTTCTCCCCGAGATCGACATCGAAGCGGCGCGCGGTCCGCACGTGACCGCCCGACGCGTCCACAACGTCGCCTACACCTTCGCGCCGGGTGGCGGCCTGCTCGGGCGCAGCCGCAAGGTGTTCCTCACCCCTGGAATCGAGTCGCGCGCGGGGCTCGCACGCGGCCGGGTGGCCGATCTTCCCGTGATGCAAGCGCCCTGCGGCAACGTCGGCGTGGCGGTTTGTCTGGACGGCTGGTACGAAGGGGTCGTCGCCGCGCTCGACGCGCAGGGAGCAGAGGTGCTGGTGCAGCCCAGTGCCAACGACGCCGATTGGGATCGCCCCTGGCCGCCGGACGCCAGTCTGAGCGAGGGGGAGGCGTGGCTGGAACGCGGACTGCGGGCACTGCTGCAGGGACGGGTCCACCTCCGCTACGGCCTCAACCCGATGCTGGTGGGGGAGGTGTTCGGCTTCGCGCCTCGGGGACGCTCGAGCGTGCTCGCCAATGCGGCGCTGGTGCACCACGACTGGATCGAGGGCCGTGAGGGCGTGCTGGCGCTGGCGCCGGACGCCGAGCGCGAGACCTTCGTACACGCGGAGGTGGCGTTGCCCGACCGGGGGCCGCACCCCGGTCCGATCCGCGACCTCGAAGGTAGAATGCGGCCGTGACCGGAACGTTGGGCCTCTTCTCGCTGGTCGATCTCTTCCAGCTGCTCTCCAGCTCGCAACGCTCGGGGCGCCTCGGGATCGATCATCCTGCTGGGCTCGCGCGGGTGTACTTCGACAAGGGTCAGGTCGTGCACGCGGAGTTCGGGGAGCTCAAGGGACAGGACGCCGTCTACGCGCTGTTCGCCGACGAGCGGGGGAGCTTCGAGTTCCGCATGGGCATCCCCGCGCCCGAGTCCACCATCCAGAGCGGCACCGAGAATCTGGTGCTGGAGTCGATCCGGCGTCTCGACGAGGCGCGCCGCGAGGGCGGCCCTACCGTCGCGCGTGACGCGGTCCCCGTTCTGGACACCACCTTCGAGCGCGCCGAGGAACTCATCCTCAACGACGAAGAACGCAAGGTGCTCGCCCACGTCAACGCCCAGCGCAACGTCACCCGCATCGCTCTGGACGCCGGCCTCGATCCAGACGACGCGCTCGCCATCGTCGAGCGCCTGTCGCGCCTGGGCGTGTTGAAGATGCGCGGGCGGCGGCCCCGGACGGCGCGCCTGGTGGCCCGTCTCAGCGACAGCGAGCTGGCCGCTGGCGTGGCCGGCCTCGATCCCGGCATCCTCAACACCTGGGAGCGCGCCGCCGGCGGACCCACGGAACGCGTGGCCTGCCGGCGCAAGGACGGCAAGGTGCTGGTCTTCCGAGCCAGCGCCGTCGACGGGGCCGGTCCCTACATCCTGTTCTCTCGCGACACCCTCTTCCGGTCGGACCTGGCCGCCAACGAGGCCCTGCTGGTGCGGCCCGTGGTCAAGCGCGACTGAGACCCTGCCGAGGAGCCTACCCATGGACGAGCGTGCCCCGCTCAGCCCGTTGCTGCCCTGGCGCACGCGCCCGTTCCCGGTCGACTGGACGGCCGAGTTCGAACGGCCCTGCGATCTCCACCTGGAGATCGGCTTCGGTGATGGGCGTTTCACGGTGCGCCGCGCGTTGGACGAGCCCGGTGCCGGCTTCGTCGGCCTCGAGATCTCCAGTGCCAGCGTGCAGCGCGCGGTCCGGCGCGTGCGCCGCGAGGGTGCCGCCAACGTGCGCCTGGCCAAGGTGGGGGCGCAGTTCGCGCTCCGCCACCTCTTCGCCGAACATGCCCTGGCCGGCATCGTGGTCAACTTCCCGGACCCCTGGCCGAAGGAGCGTCATGTCGAGCGGCGCCTGTTGCAGCGCGCCTTCTTCCGCCTCGCGGCCAGCCGCCTGCGCCCCGGCGGGGCGGTCCAACTGGCGACCGATCACCCGGAGTATCTCGCCTTCGCTCTCGCCGAGGCCGAGCTCGCCGGGGGGTTCGAGGCCCACGAGACCACGCCGCCCGAGGCGGTGTTCGAGACCAAGTACGCGCTCAAGTGGAAGGCGCAGGGCAAGCCCCTGCACTACGTCGAGTTCGTCTACGACGGCTCCCCCTGCGACCCGTTCCCGCACCTCGAAAGGCCGGCCACCATGCCCCATGCACTGTTCACGGGGACGCTGCCGCACGCGGCGCCCTTCGCCAAGGTCGTGCTCCCCTACGGGGAGGGGCACGTCATCCTGCACGAGGTCGCCCGCAGCTTCGGCCCGCTCGACGGCGAAGCCTCGGAGCGGGCGCATACTCCGGCCGAGGCCGCCCAGGTGACCCCGGCCGCCGGCAGCGAGGGGACACGGCCGCGCTGGTGGGTGCGGGCGAGCGTGGACGAGCCCGACATCCGCCAGCACCTGCTGGTGCTGGTTCAGCAGCGCGCCGAGGGCGAGGTGATCGTGCGGCTCGAGCCTTTCGGCGATCCCGTCATCACCCCCACTGTGCGGGGTGCGGTACACGCCGTCGCCGAATGGCTGACAGCGGCCACCGACTTGCGCCTGCGGGCACGCAACTACTGAGCGGCTCGCGGTCCGTGGCACGACGTTCGGGCTAGCATCGACGCATGCCCCTGCGCGAGCTGTCGAACCCGAGCGGCCCGGACCGCGAGGCCCTGTCCGTCCTGATCGCGCCCGATCTGCCCTGGCCGCACGGCTTCACGCTGCGCGGTGGGGGTGTGAGCGGCGGCGCCTACGCCTCGCTGAACCTGGGTCTCAGCTCGGGCGATGCACCGGACGCGGTCGAAGCCAACCGCGACCGGCTGCTGGCCGTGCTCGGGTACGCTCGCGGCGACGTCTGCGCCTTCGACCAGGTGCATGGCGACCATGTGCTGGCGGGCGACGCGAGCTGGTTCACCGAACGCGCCGACGCCGCCACCACCGACGTTCCTGGCCGGCTCCTGGTGGTGAGCGTCGCCGATTGCTTCCCGCTGCTGTTCCATGATCCGGTGCGCGGCGCCGTGGCTGCAGCGCATTGCGGCTGGCGGGGCACCGTAGCCGGTCTGGCCGGGACCGTTGTGCGGCGCATGACCGAGCGCTACGACAGCCGTCCCGCCGACCTGCGCGTGGCGATCGGACCGGGGATCCGGGGAGCCTGCTACCAGGTCGGGCCCGAGGTGGTCGACGGCGTACCGGCGCGCGGGCTTCCCGTCCGAGGTGGCGACACCGGACGACGACGGTCGGCACCGCCTCGACCTGGTCGCGGCCAACCGCTGGTCGCTGGTGCGGGCGGGGGTTCAGCCGGAGCGCATCTGGAGTGCCGGAGCCTGCACGCATTGCGAGCCGGAACGCTACTTCAGCCATCGCCGTGACGCCGGCGTGACGGGGAGACATTGGGCCTTCATCGGGGTGCCGCGCCGGTAGCGATGCACGCCAAGAGCCGACGGGTCGCGACGCGGGAAGGCCCGCGCCCACGCTATCCTGGCGTCATGCTCGTGACTTCTTCCGGTCGATGCGCGGCAGGGCGCTCGTGACGCCGACGCTCCAGGGGCTCAGGGAGCGTCTCGAGCGCGCCGACCGGGTCGCCATGGAGATCCCCGGCTTCCGCCGAGCGGCCGTGCTCGTGCCGCTGCTGGAAGCGCCCGGCGGACTCGAGCTGCTGTTCACGGTGCGCGCCTCGTCGCTCGCCAACCACGCCGGCCAGATCGCGTTCCCTGGGGGCGGCATGGAGGAGGGCGAGGCGCTGGTCGAGGCTGCGCTGCGCGAGACCGAAGAGGAAGTGGGATTGCGCGTGCCGGTCGAGGCCGTGCTCGGCATCCTCAGCGATCACCCTTCCCCCGCCGGCTATGTCGCGACGCCGGTGGTAGCACGCATCGCCTGGCCGCAGCCGCTCGCCCTGAATGCGATCGAGGTCGCCGGCACCTTCACGACGCCGCTGAGCGATCTCGCGGCCATCGAGCCGAGCAGCGAAGTCCGCCAGCTTCGCAGCTATCGCCGGCGCATCTACAGCTATCCCTGGCAGGGGCGCAACATCTGGGGCTTCACTGGGAACGTTGTGAAGAACCTGCTGGACGTGCTGGAAGGGCGGTCGGGGGATCCCTTCGATCCGTGGTAGCCTCGCTCACGATTTCGGGGTTGCCGGAACGCGGGTTCGAACGGAGAGGAGGCTGGCGGTGAAGCGGCGGGATCTTCGCGTGGTCCGTGGTGACGAGCGCTACGCCTATACCACCGGGGAGGTGGTGGAGTCGTTGCAGTCGGCCGGGGTCGTGACCGATGAGGCCATCCGCATCGCGCGCGAGGCCGAGCGCCGGCTGCGTGAGACGGGGACGCGGCAGGTGGACCTTGGCGACCTCCTGGACGTGCTGGCAGGCATGGTCGAGGAGCGCGTCGCGCCCGAAGTGGCGCAGCGACTCCGCCACCAGACACCCCCTTTCGTTCCAGTCCTGATCGACGTCGACGGGAACCAGGAACCGTTCTCGAGGCGTACCCTGATGGCGTCGTTGGAGAAGCTCGATCTCGGCTTCAAGGAAGCGCACGCCGTGGCCAACCTGGTCGAGCAGGGGCTCCGCGCCGAGGGGGTCGAGCGGCTGCCCCAAACGGAGTTGGCGCGCCGCGTGGCGGGTGCGTTGGAGGGCCGGTACGGCCGCGATTTGCGGTTGCGCTACGAAGCGCTCACCCGCCAGAGCCTCGAGCTCAAGGTGCTCGAGGAGGACGGGGTCGAGATGCCCTTCTCGCGTGGCATCCTGGCGCAGTCGGTGATGGCGGTCGGGCTCGGCCCGGAGTTCTCCCACAACCTGGCCAAGCGGGTCGAGGAGGCGCTGTACCGATCCGAACAGCCGATCGTGCAGCGGTTGGAGGTGCGCCGCCAGGTGATTCGACTCCTGCGCGACGAGGCCGGCGAAGAGTTCGCCCGACGCTACGAGCTGATGCGTGCGGTGCGGCGTCCGGACCGACCGATCATCCTGCTGGTCGGCGGCGCTCCGGGGGTCGGTAAGTCGGCGATCGCCTCGGAGGTCGGCTACCGCCTGGGGATCCCTCGGAACGTGTCGACCGACTCGGTGCGTCAGGCGCTGCGTTCCCTCATCGGCCCCGACCTGAGCCCGGTGTTGCACAGCTCCAGCTACTCTGCCTGGCGGGCGGAGCTGCTGCCCGGCGAACGCGACTCCGTGAAGCCCAAGCGCAAGCGCGTGCTGCGGGGCTTCCTGGCCCAGGTCCAGCAGCTCGATCCGGCGGTGTGCGCCATCATCGACCGCAACGTCACCGAGGCGACCTCGCTGGTGATGGAGGGAGCGCATCTGGTGCCGGGCATCGCGCCCAGCCACGAGACGCCGGATGCCCTGCTCATCAAGTTGGTGCTGGCAGTTTCCGACGTGGAGGACCATCGACGTCACTTCGGTGTACGCGAGGGCCAGACCTACCAACGTCGTCGTCGCCAGCCCTACCTGGAGCACTTCACGGAGATCCGCATCCTGCACGACTTCGTCGTCGAACAGGCCGAGGTGGAGGGGGTTCCCGTGGTGGAAGCGTCCGACTTCGACCGTGCCGTGGAGAAGACCATCGAGCACGTACTCGACATCATGCTCGTCGAGCATGACGGGATGGTGGGTGCCGGTCAGGAGGGACCTGGCTGACGCGGCGCGCCCGCTCGCGCACCGCTCGGGCGTCGGCGTGATGAAGAATTAACCGTGTGATCGTTCCGCCAGGACGTACACTTTCGCCGAGGAACCCCATGCCCACGCCATCGATCGAAGTCGACCACCTGACCAAGCGGTACGGCCATCGTCCGGTCGTCCGGGACATGAGCTTCACGGTGAATCCCGGAGAAGTGTACGCACTGGTGGGTCCGAACGGCGCGGGGAAGACGACGGTCATCCGCCTGGTGGCGGGTCTGGCCTTCCCGTCCGAGGGTTCGGTGCGCATGCTCGGTGGCAACCCCCATCAGGAACCGGCGGTGCGCCGAAAGCTCGGCGCAGTGGTCGAGGCTCCCGCCGCCTTCTATCCCTACCTCACGGGACGAGGCAACCTGCGCCTCCATGGGAGGCTGGCCGGCGGGGTGCCGGACGAGCGGGTCGATGAGGTGCTCGACATGATGGAGCTGGGCAACGCGGCCGAGCGGCGGGTGGGCGTGTACAGCCTGGGCATGCGCCAGCGCCTCGGCGTGGCGGCGGCCATGCTGACGCGGCCGGAGGTGCTGATCCTGGACGAGCCCGCCAGTGGCATGGATCCGCTCAGCCTCCATCTGGTGCACTCGGTGCTTCGCGAGGCGGCGGCGAACGGCACCGCGGTGCTGCTCTCCACCCACCACCTGGACGAGGTGGTTGCCTACTGCACGCGCGTGGCGATCATGGAGGAGGGCGCGCTCATCGACGAGGTGAACCTTCTCGATCGCCGGGAGCGCTACCGCGTCTCGGTCGACCGGCCGCACGATGCGCGCGCGTTGCTCGAGACCCAGCCCTGGATCCGCCACGCCGCGGTGCGCGGTGAGGAAGTGGTCTTCATCCCCGCGGAATCCGGGGTCATCGGGCGCGTGTCCGCCGCCCTCGCCGAGGCGGGGATCGCGGTGTTCGAGCTGACGCGGGACATCTTCGACCTTCGCGGCTACTACCGAGAACGCGTCTCCAACGAGCGCTCACGGCGCAGCGGAGCCTGGTCGCCGGCCGATCCACGCATGAGCGGGGAGAGGGAGGACGAGGCGTGAGAAGCCTGCTGGCCATGGAGTTCGGCAAAGTCGCCCGCCTCGCGAGCGTGCGCTTCTCGGCCGTCCTGCTGATCCTGTTCCCGATCCTGTGGGCGTACGCCCCAGGAATCTTCAACGTCTATGGCTTCTACCTGGTCTCGGCCTACCAGGTTCCGGCGTTGAGCCTGCTGTCGAGCATGCAGTTCCTGCTGCCCTTGCTGGTGGCGATCACCTCCGCGGAGCTCCTCGGCATGGAGCTGAGCAACGGCACCCTGCCGACGGTGCTGCTCCGGCCGGTGTCGCGTTCGCAGTGGCTGCTCGCCAAGCTGCTGGTGGCATCGGTCTACCCCTTCGCGGTGCTCGCCCTGTTCTTCGTGGTGTCCCTGCTCGCCGGTGCTCCCTACGGCTACGGCTCCTTCGTTGGCGGCACCGGGCTCGGTCAGGCGGGACTGCTGGGACAGGGCACCATGGCGGCTGCGCACGCTCTGCGGGAGGTGGCCGGTGCGTACCTCGTGGCCGCCTACAGCCTCGTGCCGGTGAGCCTTCTGGGCGTGCTGTTCACCGTGGTATTCATGAACGCCGCGGGCGGCGCGCTGGCGACGCTCTCGGTGCTGATCTTCATGCAACTCCTCGTGGTCTTCCCGGGACTCACGCCGTATCTTCTCACCACCCAGCTCAACGCCTACGCCAAGCCGGTCGCCAACATGGGTTGGGTGGCCGCGCTGATCGCACTCTACTGTGCCGCCTTCGCGGCCGTTTCGGTCGTCCTGTTCGAGCGGAAGGACTTCTAGTGCCGTTCCGGCTCCGTGCGGCCGTCCTCACCGCGCTCCTGGCGATGGTGACGGCGGCCTCGGCCCAGGCCATCTCCTACACCGTGCAGGTGGTGGCCTTGTCGGACAAGGACTCGGCGCTGGCGCTCCAGACGCAGCTCAACGGGGAAGGCTACCCGGCCTACGTGGTGCGCTCGACCACCGGACTGGGGGACGTGTTCCGCGTGAGGGTGGGTGCCTTCGCGAATCGGCAGGCGGCCCTGGTGTTTGCCGATTCCATGCCCTCGGTGGCGGGTGGCCGTCCGGTGCCCGCGCTCGCCGAAGCGATCCCGCCGGGCATCGTGTCGCTGGCGCCGCGGGTGCTGACGCGCATCATCCCGGACGGGCGGGACGTGACCGTGTTGCCGTGGCGGAGCGGGGTTGCGGTGCGGCTGCAGCAGTCATCTCCGTTGCGGGAAGCCCGCTACGTCACGCTCGAGGGCGACCAGGTCGATTCCTTCGACGCCTGGTTGGCCGTCCCGGCCGCCGACGGAAGCGTCACGCGCCTGCGAAACCTCTCCTTGTGGCCGGACCACTACCAGCAGGACAGCAGCGAGGCCCGCGATGCCTTCGAGGCGTCGGTACTGTCGCTGGTCGCGGACGGTCTCGGGCTGCCGCTTTCGGACGTCAAGGCCACCATCTATCGGCCTCAGACCGACGTGGTGCCGAGACTGGTGGTCCTGGAGCGTGTCACGGTTGGCCAGAACGGCAACGAGGCGAGCAAGCTACTCGCCCTGGGCGTGCCCGAGCTCGGCATGACGAAGAACGGTCCAGCCCAGTACCTCGGCCTCAGCAAGGGAGAGCTGCCGGACGCCCCGAAGGGCGTGGCGCTCGCGCTGGAGGCGCCCGCGGTCGGGCCGGTCGAGGGGGACGGCTGGACCGCGAACGTGGACGGCCGCTTCATCACCCTGACCGGAAGTGACGCCAGGGCCTGGCGCGAGGCCGTCGGCACACCGTTGTGGACCGACGGCCACGTGCTGGCAACCGCCTATCGCGGTTCGTTCCTGTTCTACGACTTCCTGCCGCGTTGACGCGGGAGGGCTCGAACGCTCAGGCCTCGCGGACCGGCACGTTGAAGGCCAGGCTCGGGCGTGCCTCGGTCTGCGCCTTCTCCTCGACGGGCCGCGGCGAGGCAGGCTGGTCCTGCTCGGCGAGCCAGCGTTCGGCGGCCATGGCCGCGCGGGTGCCCGCCCCGACCGACGTCCCCAGCTGCCGGTAGACCTCGTCGGAGACGTCGCCGGCTGCGAACAGCCCCTCCACATCGGTGTAGATCTCGTCGCGCACGTCGATGTATCCGCTCTCGCGCAGGCGTACCGTGCCCTTGACGAAACCGGTGTTCGGCTCGTGGCCGATGTAGATGAACACGCCGTCGGTCTCGAGCACGTCTTCCTCGCCCGTCGCCACGTCGCGTGTGCGCACGCCACTGACCTGGCCGTCCCTGCCGAGGACTTCGGTGACCACGGTGTTCCACACGAAGTGCATCTTGGGGTTCGCCATGGCGCGCTCCTGGGCGCCCTTGTGGGCGCGGAGCTCGTCACGTCGGTGAACGATCGTGACCGAGTCGGCGAACTTCGTCAAGAACGTGCCCTCTTCGATGGCAGCGTCGCCTCCGCCGACCACGACCACGCGCTTGCCGCGATAGAAGAAGCCGTCGCACGTGGCGCAGGTCGAGACGCCGCGCCCGTAGAACTCATCCTCCCCGGGCACGCCCAGGCGGCGCGGGTTCGCGCCGGTGGCGACGATGACCGAGCGAGCATGATAGTCGGCGTCGTAGCCGCGAACGACGAACCCGCCGCCCGGCTTGCGTTCGACGACGGTGACCTCGTCCATGACGATGGACGCTCCGAACTTCTCGGCCTGCTGGACCATGCGTTGCGACAGCTCGGGCCCGGTGATGCCTTCGGGGAACCCTGCGTAGTTCTCGACCTCGTCGGTCTGAGCGATCTGCCCGCCGGGAAGGCCCTTCTCGACGATGATGGTGTCGAGCTGGCCGCGCCCGGCGTAGATGCCGGCGGTGAGACCCGCCGGTCCGCCGCCGATGATCACGACGTCGTGCTGCTGCTCTCTCTTGGGCATGCCACCCTCCATCCAGCCTCAAGGCTAGCACCCGACGGCACGGCCGATCTGTCACATTGAATACCTACGGGGGGTATGTCCCGCGCTAGGGCGGCGGCGCTTCCCTCGCGGCCTTCACGGCGGGCTCGAGGCGGTCAGCCCGGAAGCCCGAGCGTGGCCATGGTCGCGATGCTCAACGTCAGGGCGAAGCCCGCGACGGCGAGCACGACGGCGGGAGCGCCGATCCTGCGAACGACCCGAAGGTCGACGGCCAGTCCGATGCCGGCCATGGCGGCGGTCATCAGGACGGTGCTCCCGGTCTGCAACATCGGCACCATCGGTGCCGGTACCAGGCCGGCGCTGCGGAGCGCTCCCAGCGCCAGGAAGCCGATCAGGAAGCCGGGCAACAGGGGCGGCCGCCGCACCGCGCCGGTCGCCCCGCCGGTGCCGGCGGTGTCGCGGCGCCGCAGGACGGCGCCGACCACGAGCAGCGTGGGCGCCAGCAGGGCCACCCTCGTCAACTTGGTGATGGTGGCCAGGTCGAGGGCACGGCCGCCGTGTGCGGCGCCCGCGGCCAGGACCTGCGCCACTTCGTGCAGGGTGGCCCCGGTCATGAGGCCATAGCGTTGGACGCTCATGCCCAGCAGTGGGGCGAGCACGGCGAACCCTACGACCCCCACGGTGCCTAGCAGGCTCACGATGCCGACCGATACCGAAACGTCGTCGTCGCTAGCGCGGATGATCGGTGCGGCCGCGGCGATCGCCGCGGCGCCGCAGATGCACGAACCGAGCGCCAGGCCGAGCCGGAGCCCGCGCCCGAGCCCGAGCATCTTGCCGAAACGTTCCATCGCGAGTGTGCCGATCACCACGACGAGCAGGTCGAGCAGGAGCACACGTGGCCCGGCTCTCAGGAGCAGCGCGAAGTCCAACCGGACGCCCAGCAGGATGACCCCCAGGCGCAGCAACGTGCGCGCGGCGAACGTGGTGCCCGGGACCAGGGAGACGCCGAGGCCGGCCGTGGTACGCCACAGGACGCCGAGGAGCATGGCGATGCCGAGCGGCCCCAGGGTGGCGAGTCCCGGGAGGCGTGCGGTCAGGCTGGCGGCGAGCGCCAGAGCACCGGTCAGCAGGAGGCCGCGGGGAAGGGCACGAAGCGTAGCCGGGGCGGGCAGCGAAGGGGGTGCGAGCAGGCGCATCCGGGGAGTGTAGGCCGATCCTGGCCATAAAGCAAAGTTGAAATGGTGGTTACTTCTATAAACATCTCTTATAATCAGTCATGCGCATCGAGCCAGAGCCGCTCATCGTGTTCGCGCGCGTGGCCGAGGCGGGAAGCGTGTCGGCGGCCGCCGAGCGGCTGCACCGCACACAGCCCGCCCTCTCGGCCCAGCTTCGCAAGCTCACCGATGCCGTCGGCGAGCCGCTCTACCGTCGTCACCGGCACGGTGTCCGCCTCACCGAAGCGGGGAAGGCGCTCCTGCCCTACGCCCGGGCCGTGACGCATGCGATCGAGGGCGCGCAACGCTGGTCCGACGAGCAGGGGGGCCTGCTCCGTGGCACCTTGCGGATCGCGGCCAGCATGACGGTCGCTGTCTACCGCTTGCCTCCGGCGCTGGCGCGCTTTCGGGAGGCCTATCCGGCCCTGCGCATGGCGCTGTTGACCCGCAATTCGGCCGACGCCGTGACGTTGCTCGCCGCGGGCGAGGCCGATCTCGCGATCATCGAGGGCCCGGTGGGAGAACCTCCGGCCCAGGTGAAGGCCGCGCTCTACGGGGTCGACCGGCTGGTGTTGGTCGTGCGCCCCGACCACCCGCTACAGGCGGACGAAGCGCTGCCCCTTCCGCGGCTGGAGGGCTTGGAGGTAGTGCGCCGCGAGCTCGGATCCGGCAGCCGCGAGGTGGTGGACCGGGCCCTGGCAGGTGCCGGCGTGACGGTGGCGACCGCGCTGGAGGCAACGGGCCTCGATACGGTGAAGCAAGCGGTGCTGGCGGGGATCGGGGCCGGCTTCCTATCGGAGTCCGCGGTCCGCCGCGAAGTGGGGGCAGGTTTGCTGCGCGTCGTGCCGCTGGCGTCCGAGGCGTTGGTGCGTCCGCTCACGCTCCTCTATCGTCCGCCCGAGCTGGCCTCGCGGGCGGCCCGCGAGCTGGTGGAGCGCCTCCTGCAGGAGGCCGAACGCCGCGAGCCGGTCGCCCCCGAGTTGGTTGCAGGCCCCGGGCACAGCCCGTAGACTTCGGTGTGACGAAGGAAGAGCCCGGAAAGGCGTCGCTGTCGACATCGGTAGGCGATTACCTCAAGGCGATCTGGGTGATCGCACGCGACGAGCCGGCCGCAACGGGGGACATCGCACGCGCGTTGGGCGTCAAGGCGTCGTCGGTCACGGGCATGCTCGGCAAGTTGAAGCGCATGGGGCTCATCCGGTACCGCCCCTACTACGGGGCGCAACTCAGCGTCGCTGGTCGCGCCGAGGCGCTGCGCCTCATCCGGCGCCACCGGCTCCTCGAGACCTTCCTCATCCGCGACCTCGGCTACAGCTGGGACGAAGTCCACGAGGAAGCGGAGGCGATGGAGCATGTGATGTCGGGACGGTTCACCGAGCGCCTGGCCGATCACCTGGGTCAGCCGACGCACGATCCGCACGGCGATCCCATCCCCCGTGACGACGGAACCGTGCCGTCGACGCCGAGCACGGGGCTGTGCGACGTGCCGGTGGGGAAGTGGTTCACGGTCTCGCGCGTCCTGAGCCAGGACGCCGAGGTTCTCGCCTACGTCACCGAGCTGGGTGTTCACCCCGGCTCGCGGTTGCTTGTCCAGGCCAAGGAGCCGGTAGGCGAGCTGTTGACCGTTGCGCTGGGTGACGAACGGTTGTCGATCTCGCACGACCTGGCGCGACTGATGCTTGGTGAGGTCGACCACGACTGACGCCGTGCCGGCAGCCTGGGTGCGCCGGACGGGCCCCGGCGTCCACCGACCGCCCGTCTCCTATACGCCAGGAATGCCCTCTGTGTCGGAGATTTGTCACGGTTCGGGCGGGTATGAGATGGTACCGTCTTCCTCGGAAGAGATGGGAGGGTGCGGGAGTCGAGCGGTCGGCGGTTGGGAGCCCCGACGCGAACGTAGCCCCGTGGCCTCCGCGCCCGGTTGCCGCCAGTGGCGGTAGCCGGGCTGTACGGAGGAGGCGTGCAGGTTCCATGAAGTTCGACAGCGCGACGAACGAGCGCGCCATGCTGATGAAGCTGGCCAAGGGATCCGCTGCGGCGGGGACTTCGGAAGTGGTGGAGACGGTGCAGCGCCTGCTCGGCGAGGCCTGCTTCACGGTCTCCGACCTGACGCAGGTCGGCCATCCGGTGGTGCATGCCAGCGAGGCGTTCGGGGAGCTGACGGGGTACCGACCCGAGGAGGTGACCGGCCGCAACCTGGGCTTTTTGCAGCGTGACGACAGCGATCAGGATGCCAACGAGCGCATCAAGGAAGCACTCGACGGCGGGCGGCCGGAGACCGTCACCCTCCGCAACTACCGCAAGGACGGCGCTCTGTTCTACAACGAGCAGCGCCACCTGCCGCTCCCCGGGCCGGATGGCCGCCCCCGGCACTTGCTGGTGCTCCAGCGTGACGTGACCGTCTCGACCCACGCTGCGGGGGCCGAAGCGGCCCGCAGCGCACTCGCTGCTCGCATGGAGGGCCAGGGGGCGTCGTTCGCGTACGCCCTCCTCCTCGACCATGACGGCGCGGCGCGCTGGTCGTGGGTGAGTCCGGCGTGCTCAGCGCTGACCGGATACGAGGTCGCGGAAGTCCTGACGATGGGGCCGAGCGAGCTCGTTCTGGACGATGATCGCGAGACCTTCGAGGCGTCGCTCCACAGCCTGGCCGCGCAACGCGAGCGGCATCACGCCTACCGTCTGCGAACCAAGGGCGGGCGCGTGCTCTGGGTGGAGGACTTCGCGATGGTGCGCTGGGAGGGGCAGGAGGCCGGCGTACGCGGCGTTTACGGCGTCGTGCGCGACGTCACGGCCAACAGGCAGGTGACGGCCGAGCTGTGGCGGGGGGCGCACTTCGACGCCCTCACCGGGCTGCCCAACCGCTACCTGCTCGAGGACCGGATCCAGCAGGCGCTCTACCGGACCCGGCGCGAAGGAGGCGCCACGCTGCTGGCGCTCGTCGATCTCGACGACTTCCGATTCCTCAACGAGATGCTCGGGGCGGAGCGCGGCGATCGGGTCTTGCAGGAGGTCGGCGGGCGCCTCAGCAGGCACTTGCGCCGCAGCGACACCCTGGCCCGGCTGGACGCCGATACCTTTGCGGTGCTGCTGTCGCGCCTACCCACGCCGGGCGCGGCTTTGCCGGTGCTCGACAAGATCCGGGCCACGGTGACCGATCCGTTCCAGGACCGCGGCGCCACGTTGCGGCTCAGTGCCACCATCGGCGCCGAGGTCTTCCCGGAGGGTGCCGCCAGCGCAGCCGAGCTGATCGACCATGCCCGGGTGGCCTTGGAGGACGCCAAGGAACACCAACGCGGCGCCTACCGCTTCTACCGGCAGGGGTTCGACGAGGCCATGCGCGAGCGTTCGGGGCTCGAGAAGGAGTTGCGGCGGGCGTTGCTGGAAGACCAGCTCGTCCTCCACTACCAGCCGCGCGTCGAGCTACAGACCGGATCGATCACCAGCGTGGAGGCGCTCGTGCGTTGGGAGCACCCGGAGCGCGGACTGCTCAAACCTGCCGCCTTCGTGCCGCTCGCCGAGGAGGCCCGCCTCGGCGGGGACCTGTTCGAGTGGGTTCTGGAGCGCGCCTGCGCCCAGGCCAAGCGCTGGCAGCAGCAGCGGACCTCGCGTCGCGTGGCCGTGAACGTCAGCCCGCAGGCGCTGGAGGACGAGGACTTCACGCGCCGGGTACAGGGGGTGCTCACCCGCTACGACCTCCACCCCGGCCTGCTGGAGATCGAGATCAACGAACGGACGGGCGCCAGTACCCTGGAGGCGGCCGACCATCACCTCCACGAGCTTCGCAGCATGGGCGTGCACGTTGCGCTCGACGACTTTGGCGTGGCGAACGCGTCGCTATCGCTGTTGCGGGGGATGCCGCTCGACGGTCTGAAGATCGACCGCAGCTTCGTCGGGAGGCTCAGCGGTCGCGAGGTCGGGGAGGATGTGGAGATGATCCGAGCGATCATCGGCCTCGGCAAGAGCCTGCGCCTGACCGTCACCGCGGAGGGGATCGAGACACGCGAGCAGAACTCGCTGTTGCGTACCCTCGCGTGCGACGAGGGGCAGGGTTTCCTGTTCAGCCAAGCGGTGCCCGCCGAGTACGTGCCGGCCTTCGCCTGACGTTCCCGGGTCGTGCCCCCACGCGGGATGCGCGGGTAGACTGTCCCGGTTGTTGGAGGCTGAGGAGTGTCGATGAACGAGAACCCCTTCCTGTCCCGGGCCGTACCCCCGCCCTTCGAGGCCATGACCGCCGAGGACGTTGTGCCCGCGGTGCGTGAGGCGGTCACGACCGCCGAAGGCGAGCTCGAGAAGCTTGCACGGGCCGGCGGCCCGCGCACCTTCGAGAACACCCTGTTGGAGCTCGATGCGCTGGTGGAGCGCGTCTCACGCGTGTTCGGCTTCGCGCGTCACCTCACGCAGGTGCGCAGCTCACCCGAGCTCCGGCACGCCTACAACGAGGCGCTCCCCGTCTACTCCGGGTTCATGGCGAGCATCCCGACCCATGCCGGTCTGTGGGCGGCAATGAAGGCGTACGCGGAGACCGACGATGCGCGTGCCCTGACGGGCGTCCGCCGCCGGCACCTGGAGAAGACGCTGCAGGAGTTCCGGCAGGCGGGAGCCGACCTTCCCGAGCGGGAGCGCGACAAGGCTCGTGCACTACGCGTGGAGCTGTCACGGCTCTCGACGCGCTTCAGCGAGAACGTTCTGGACGCGACCAACGCCTTCGCGATGGTGCTGACCGACGAGGCGGAGCTGTGCGGATTGCCGCCGGGCGTGCGCCGCCGGGCGCGCCTCGATGCCGAGGCGCACGGCCAGGAGGGCTACCGCTTCACGCTGCAGGCGCCCTCGTACCGTTCGTTCATGAAGTTCGCGACCGCGCGCGATCGCAGGCGGCAGCTCTACCAGGCCTTCACGGGGCGCGCGGCCGGCGGGGCGCACGACAACCGCCCTGTCCTCGCCGCCATCCTCGATCGGCGTCGCCGGCTGGCGCGGCTACTGGGCTACCGCGACTTCGCCGACCTCCAGCTCGAGGACCGCATGCTCAAGAGCGGGGCGGAGGCGCAGGCATTCGAACGGGAGCTGGCGGGCAAGACGCTGCCGCATTTCCGTGAGGAGGTCCGCGCGCTCAACGATTTCGCGCGGGACCATCTCGGGATCGAGCGGCTCGAGCCCTGGGACCTCGGTTTCGTGGCCGAGTCGCTGCGGCGCGCGCGCTTCGCCTTCGACGAGGAGGAGCTACGCCCCTACTTCGCCCTCGACGGTGTGCTCGACGGCATGTTCTCGGTGGCCGAGCGCCTTTTCGGGGTCCGTGTGCGGGCGGTCGACGGTGTGCCGACCTGGAACCCGGACGTTGCCGTGTACGACTTGCACGACCGCGAAGGCACGCGCATCGGCACCTTCTACGCCGACTGGCACCCGCGCGCGTCGAAGCGCGACGGCGCCTGGATGAACCCGATGATCACCGGGGGCCCGGAGGGGTCCTCCTTCGCGCCGCACGTCGGCGCCATCGCCGCCAACATCACGCCACCCACCGACGGGCAGCCGGCGATGCTGACGCACGATGAGGTCACCACCCTCTTCCACGAGTTCGGCCACCTGCTGCACCATGTGCTCGGTCGCGTGGAGGTCCCCGGCCGCGGCAGCCTGGGGAGCGTTGCCTGGGATTTCGTCGAGCTCCCTTCGCAGCTGCTCGAGAACTGGGCGTGGGAGCGCGAAGGGCTGGACCTGTTCGCCCGCCACGTGGAAACGGGCGATCCCATCCCCGACGACCTGTTCGCACGCCTTGCGGGAAGCCGCACCTTCCTGGCGGCCGCAGCGCAGATGCGCCAGCTCAGCCTCGGCACCGTGGACCTGGCGCTCCACGTGGACTACGATCCGCTGCTCGGCGGCGATCCGCTCGCCTTCGGACAGCACGTGATGGAGCCGTTCGTCATGCGGCCGGAGTTCGCACACAACCAGTTCCTGACGTCGTTCAGCCATATCTTCGCGTCGGGTTACGCGGCCGGGTACTACAGCTACAAGTGGAGCGAGGTGCTCGACGCCGATGCCTTCAGTCGCTTCCAGCGCGAGGGCATCTTCAACGCCGACACCGGACGCGCCTTCGTCGACGCGGTGCTTTCGAAGGCCGACAGCGAAGACCCGATGGTCCTGTTCGAGCGTTTCATGGGACGCGGCCCCGATGTCGACGCGCTCATCCGCCGCAATCTGGGCGTCGAGCCCGAAGGCGAACCGACGCCGCTGGCGAGCTGAGCGGCCGTCCTCACAGGGTGCCGCGTGCGAGCGCCTGCACCACCAGCGTCGTTGCCCGTCCATAGTCGGCCATGCCCGCCTGCACGCCGCGACTGCGCAGGTAGGTGCCGTAGGTCGCGGACGCGGCACGCTGCAACCAGGGAACGCGGTAGCGCGCGGCCGCGGCGGAGGCGGCGCGGAGGTCGTCGAGCGCGCGCCGCGGAAGGCGGTCCAGCAGCCGTTGGCGCGCCGGGTCCGGCAGCGATACCAGCAGCAGATCGAGGGCGTGGAGGCTCAGGGCGTAGCGCACCGCCGGGTCGTCGCAGCGCACCCCGGCGAGGACGGCCAGCGCGTCGGTGTCGGCTTCGCGAGCGAAGCCGGCGCTGTGGGTGAGCTCGTGGGTGGCCGTGGCGAGACGGGCGACCGGAGGCAAGCCGGCGTCGACGTGCGGCTCCAGCAACCAGGGCGAGGTGACGCCGGCGAAGCCCAGCCGCAGTAGGGTCCCAGCGGGAAGCAACTTGACGCGGCGCGGCACGGCGACCCGGCTGCCGGTCAGACGCTGCACCTCGCGCGCGACGCAGCGTGCGGCGGCGGTGACGTCCGCCGGCTCGGGCGGCGCGGAGTCCATCGAACGCGCCAGCGCCGAGAGCAGGCGGGCCTGCGCGGTGGCGAGTTCGGCCCCGGTGGGTGCCGTCTCCGGCACGCCGAGCAGCGTCGTCAGCGGGGCGCGACGGTAGGCCAGCCCCCACACCAGCATGAAGCCGAGGACCAGCACAGCCGCCGTCCAGGGCAACAGGCGGCGGCGCAGGAAGCGCCGGCCCGGGCGCCATGGCAGGCATGCCAGGACCGTCAGCAGCAGGGCGAGCGCCAGCGTCGCCGTCACGCTCCAGGGAACGGCGCCCACCCAGGGGGCGAGGAGGTGGCTGACGACGGGGAAGAGGCCTCGCGCGAAGAACCGCTCCACCCAGGATTCCGGCCAGGGGATCAGGGCCAGCGCCAGGCCGAGCGCCAGCGCGGCCAGGGCCGCGACGGTGCTCCCGCGGCCCGTACGGCGACGCCCGCTCCTCGTGTCCCTCACGGCCGTTGCTGCGCGCCGGTGCGTCGGCGCTTCCGAGTCGTCGGTGCGGGTGGGTCCGCCGGCAACCCCTCGCGACGTGCGAACGCTGTACGCGTCCAGGTCCACCAGCCTTCACCAGCGGCCTGGAGGCGCGTCCCAGGCAGCGTGTCGCGGCTGAAGAGCTGGAGCGCGGAGACGTCCAGCAACGTGAAGGTGAAGCGGGCGGCAGCGTCCGCCAGCGCGGCGCGCGCCCACGGTAGCGGGCTTGCGCTGCGCGGCTCGTGCAGGGCGACGTGCGCCACCGAACCGTCTCGGCGGACGCGCGCCCACGGCCACGGGGCCTCCGCGGCCGCGGCCGCTGCCGCGGCGTCGCCGGCTTCGCCGCGCAGCAAGAGGTCCATGGCGCGGGGCGCATCTGCCGGCGGGACGAGCATCACCAGCAGATCGTCGGCCAGGCGGTCCGCCACCACCTCCAGTCCGCGCTCGCGGACACGGAAGCGCGGCGCGGGCGGTTCCAGCAGCGCGTCATAGGCGCTGGCCAGGCGGTCCTCGAGGGCGCCCCGCCGCGCCGTGATCCGCTCGAGCTCGCGTGGCGCCAGTTGCATGGGCTCCTCGAGGAGGCGCTCCAGCGCGCGCCGCTCGTCCTCCAGAGCCTCCACCTCGCTCGCTCCTCGACCGCGCGCGACGCCCGTAGACGGAAGGTCGGGCGTGCCCGCGGTCGCGGCGCGCGCCGCGGCGTCCACGTCCGGCGGCGCCTCCGCCGTGAGCGCGCCGCCCGCCTCGCCCGCCAGGTAGGCGCTCACGTCGTCGAAACGCACAAGCGTGCCCCCCTCCAGGACCCAGACCTCGTCGGCGAGCGCCTCGGCCAGGCGGCGATCGTGGGTCGCCACCACCATGGCCGCCGAGCTGCGCTCGAGCGCGCCATGCAGCGCTTCCACGGCCGCCAGGTCGAGATCGTTGGTGGGCTCGTCGAGCAGCAGGAGGTCGGCCTCGCGGGCTTCCAGGCGGGCCAGTCCGGCGCGCGCCCGCTCCCCTCCGGAGAGCCTCTCGGGTGGGGTGTCCCAGCGATCCGTTGCCACTCCCGCCTGCGCCAGCAGTTGGCGTGCGCGTCCCTCCCCGACCCCCTGCGCGACCTGGCGCAGTACGCTCTCGCCCGGCTCCAGGCCCCGGTCGAGTTGCCCCGCTCGTGCCAGCCGAAGGCCGGCGGCGTAGCGCAGCTCGCTGCGTGGGTCGTCGGAGGGTAGATCACCGGCCAGCAACCCCAGGAGCGTGCTCTTGCCCGCGCCGTTGGGGCCCAGCAGCGCAACGCGTTGCCCCGCCCGCAGGTGGACGAAGGGCACCTCGAGCAGGCCGCGACGGCGCAACGACCGGCCCTCCAGCAGAACGCCCTGCAGGCCGCGCGTTCGCAGTTCGAGGGCGACTCCCTTTGCGCCGGCCGACGGCGGCGCCTGGGCTTCGAGCAGGGCGTGCCGCCGTTGGGCCACGCGCCGCCGCCGGGCCGCGGCGCGGTCGCCACGCTGGGCCAACTCCGCCGCCATCGAGCGGAGCCGTTCGGCCTCGCGGGCGCGCGCCGCGTCGCGCCGGCGTAGCGCGACCAGTTCCCGGTCGCGGGCTTCGCGGGCGCGCCCGTAGGGCCCGCGCCGGAGCCTCCAGGCGCCCCCCTCCAGCAACAGGGTGGCGTTCGTGCTCGCCTCGAGCACGCTGCGGTCGTGGGACACCAGCACCAGCGCGCCCCGCCAGGATGCCAGGCGCTTGGCCAGCCAGCTCCGGGTCGGCAGGTCGAGGTGGTTGGTCGGCTCGTCGAGGAGCAGGACCTCGGGACTCCCCGCCAGCGCCGCGGCCAGGGCCAGGCGGCGACGCTCGCCGCCCGATAACCGGCCAGCCGGGCGGTCGTGGTCGGCCTCGGCGAACCCGAGCGCAGCCAGGATCTCCCGCAAGTCCGCCTCTGCGCGGTAACCGCCGAGCCGCTCGAAGGTGTCGAGCGCCTCGGCCAGCGCGTCTGGGCGTGGTTCTCCTGCGGCGAGCCGGCGCTCTTCGCTCCGGAGGCGCTCCTCGGCGTCTCGCACGGGCGCCAGCCCGAGGCTGGCGACCTCCCACACGTTGCCCTTCGTGGCCGCGTCGGACGCCTGCGGCAGCAGGGCGACGCGCACCCCCGGTGCCCGCGCCACGCGGCCCTCGTCAGGGATCAGGTGGCCGGCGAGCAGGCGGAGCAAGGTGGACTTCCCCGCACCGTTGGGGCCGGCCACGCCGAGACGCATGCCGGCGGTCAAGCGCAGGTCCAGCGGCCGGAAGAGCGGCTCTCCCCGGCGGTAGCAGGTCAGGTCGTGGACGTCGAGTAGCTCCATGGATCGCGGCCCCCTGATGCGAGGGGACCGACGCTCATTGTAGGGCGGTGGCGTGGAGCGGGCGTGTCCGGCTTCCCGCAGCGAGCGGCCTTCGGCGGCGCCTCGGCTGCTGCGATGCCTGCTGCGATGCCTGCTGCGACGCCTGCCGCGACGCCTGCCGCGAGACCCGGAGGAGACACCCGGAGCAGGCGTTCGCGGCTTCCGGCGGGCGCTCTTCTGTGGGCGCCTGTCTGTGGGCGCTTGTCTGTGGGCGCTTGTCTGTGGGCGCCTCTAGGTGGGCATCATTCGGTGGTGGCACGCGGTCTCACCGACGCCGGCTCGATACCCTGGTGCCGTGCCCCTTTCTGCGACCCCGACCGACCGCCAGCGGACGCTCGCCCCGGGCCCGCCCAGGCCCGGCCGGTACGTCCTGTACTGGATGGAGCGGAGCCAGCGCGCGGAGGACAACCACGCGCTCGAGGTCGCCGTGGCACACGCCAACGAGATCGGCTGTCCGGTGGTGGTCGGCGTCGGCTGCGACCCGGGCGACCACGCGCTCGGCGAGCGCGCGTGGCGCTTCATGCTGGAAGGCCTGCGTGAGACGGCGGCAACGCTGGCGGCACGGCGCATCCGGTTCGTGGCGCGCCTCGGGTCGCCGCCCGAGGTGGCCCTGTCTCTCGCCGCCGATGCCCGCCTACTGGTGTGCGATCGCGGTCACCTGCGGCGTCAGCGAGGCTGGCGCGAGCGTGTCGCGGCCGAGGCCGGTTGCCCGGTGCTGGAGGTCGAGGCCGACGCCATCGTGCCGGTCGAGGCGGCCAGCGACCGTGCGGAGGTGGCGGCGCGGACGTTCCGGCCGCGGGTGCGGCGGGAGTTGGACCGATGGCTCGAGCTCCCTCTCGAGCAGCCGGTGCGCGTCGTCGGCGACACGCTGGCTGACCTCCCGTCGCTCGCGCTCGATTCTCCCCCGGCGCTGGCGCGCGAGGTGAGCAGCGGCCGCGGCCCGTCCCCGGTGAGCGCGTGGCATCCGGGTGGGGCGCGCGCTGCGCGGCAGCGCCTGGAGCGCTTCCTGGCGGACGGGTTGGCGCGTTACGCGATCGAGCGTGCTCGGTTGCCGGGGCGCGCCGGGTCGGAGCTGAGCATGTACCTGCGTTTCGGGCAGCTCTCGCCGGTGCGCGTGGCGTTCGAGACCCGCCGTGCCGGGGCCCGCGACGCGGCGCACGCGGCCGGTGCCGACGCGTTCCTGGAGCAGCTGCTGGTGCGGCGTGAGCTGGCCCTCAACTTCGTCACCTTCACGGCCGCCTACGACCGCTACGAGGGGTTGCCCGCATGGGCGCGGGCGACGCTCGACGCCCACCGCTCGGATCACCGGGAGGGCGGCGTCACCGAGGAGCGCCTCGTCGGCGCCGAGACCGACGACCCCGCCTTCAATGCCGCCATGCTCGAGCTCCGCGAGACCGGGTCCATGCACCCGCACATGCGCATGTACTGGGGCAAGCGGCTGCTGGCCTGGGCCCGGTCGCCCGAGGAGGGCTTTGAACGCACGCTGCGCCTCAACGATCGCTACTTCCTGGACGGCCGCGACCCCAACAGCTACGCCAACGTGGGCTGGTGCTACGGGCTGCACGACCGCCCCTTCCCGGAACGACCCGTCTTCGGGAAGGTGCGCAGCATGACCGCGGCGGGCCTCGCGCGCAAGCACGACCCCGCAGGCTACGTCGCCGAGGTTCGGTGCCGGCTGGAACGCCCGCACTGAGGCGCGCGGCGAGCCGGTCTCCCGGTTCCCGCGGTGCGGGTCCGGTCCGCCCACCGCAACCTCCCGAGGTCGGGGCTGGCGGGTAGACTGTCGGCACGTGCGACGCTTCATCGGCCGCGGGACCAACGAGGGCTTCACCTGCACGGTCTGCGGGGCCGAGGTGCCCCCGCTCGCCAACGGCAGCTACCGCAACCACTGCCCCGCGTGCCTGCATTCGCTCCACGTCGACGTCAACCCCGGCGACCGCGCCAGCGACTGCGGCGGCGTGCTCGAGCCGGTGGCGGCCGAGCACAGCGGCAAGAAGGGCTGGATCATCGTCCACCGCTGTCGGAGCTGCGGCGCCGTGCGCAGGAACCGGGCGGCCCTCGACGACCGGAGTTGGCCCGACGATTACGAGCGCCTGATGGCGCTCGCCAGCGGTCGACCGCCCGCCGCCCGCTGAGGCGTCCGGCCGGGCGCGACCGAGGAACGGGAGGTTCCATGGCCTTCGACCACCTGAGGCTCGACCGCGAGGGCGACGCGCTACGCATCACCCTCGCGCGGCCCCGCGTGCTCAACGCCCTCTCGCCGGCCATGCTCGACGAGCTCCGGCAGGCGCTGGAGGGGCCCGCAGCCCAGGACGACGTCCGGGCAGTGCTGCTCACCGGCGAGGGGCGCGGCTTCTGCGCCGGGGCCGATCTCGCCGAGACCTCGGTCGACGCCGACATCAGTGACCTGCTCGAGCGCCGCTACCACCCGATCGTGCGGGCCCTGGCGACGCTCCCCAAGCCGGTCGTGGCCGGCGTCAACGGCGTGGCTGCGGGCGCGGGCATGAGCCTGGCGCTGGCATGCGACCTGCGACTGCTGTCGAGCCAGGCGAGCTTCGCGGTGGGGTTCACCGGTATCGGACTGGTCATGGACGCCTCCTGCAGCTACGCATTGCCGCGATTGGTGGGCCTGGGCCGCGCCTTCGAGCTGGTCTACGGGGGGCGTCGCGTCGAGGCCGACGAGGCGCTGGCGCTGGGGCTGGGCGAGCGAATCCTGGAAGCCGACACCTTCGAAGAGGAGGCGTGGCGCTTCGTGCGCGAGCTGGCCGAGGGCCCGACCTACGCCTTCGCGCTCGCCAAGCGTGAGCTTCGCGCCTCGCTGCAGCACGATCTCGAGCAGCAACTCGCGCTGGAGGCCGAGCTGCAGGGGCGCGCGGCCGCCAGCGAAGACGTGCGCGAGGGCGTCGCCGCCTTCCAGGAGAAGCGTCTCCCGCGCTTCCGCGGGCGTTGAGGCCGCGATGAGCGCCGACTGGCTGTACGAGGGAACCGTCCTCACCATGGACGCCGCGCGTCCGCGAACGCACGCGCTGGCCGTCACCGGCGGGCGCGTCGTGGCGCTCGGCGACGAGGCCGAGGCGCTGGCCGGATCGCGCACCCGGGTCGTCGCGCTCGGCGAGCGGGCGTTGCTGCCGGGCTTCCACGACGCGCACGTGCACCTGGCCGCGCACGGCCTCGAGCTCGCCCAGCTCGACCTGAAGGACGTGCGCTCGCTCGACGTCCTACTGGAGCGGGTCGAGACGCGCGCCAACGCCCTGCCGGCGGATGCCTGGCTCCTTGGCAACGGTTTCGCGCTGGAGCGGCTGGGGCTCGAGGGCATCGGCCCGGCCGAGGCCGACGCCCTCGAGCGGGCGTCGGCGGGCAGGCCGGTGGCGCTACGGAGCCAGGACCACCACAGCCTGTGGGGAAGCCGGAGCGCGCTGCGCCTGGCGGGCATCGACCGCACCACGGCCGACCCTCCGGAGGGCGTCATCCAACGCGACCCCGGCGGCGAGCCGACGGGGCTCCTGCTGGAACACGGCATGGAGTTGCTGGCGGCGCACCTACCGGAGCCCGACGCGGGCGAGCTCGCCCGCGCCCTGCAGCGCGCGGGCGAGCACCTGGCCGCCCGCGGCGTGACGACGGTGCACGACATGGCCTACGAGCCGGCGTCCTACTGGCGGGCAACGGCCGACGCCGCGTCGAAGGACGCCTACCCGCTGCGGGTGTGGGCGTGCATCGGCCAGGAGCACATCGAGCAGGCAGCGGCGCTGGGGCTTGCGACGGGTCAGGGGGGCGGGTCGTTCACGGTGGGGGGAGCGAAGTTCTTCGCCGACGGTGCGCTGGGCAGCCTCACGGCCTGGATGCTCGAGCCCTACGCCGGTCGCGGCGAGGACGTCGGCGTGGCCGTCGACGGCCCCGAGGTGCTGGCGCGGCGCCTGCCGCTGGCCATCGGCGCCGGTCTCACGCCGGTCATCCACGCGATCGGCGACGCCGCGAACCGCGCGGTGCTCGACGCGCTCGAGACGGCCGCTCCGGCGTGGCGGGCGGCCGGGCTGCGGCCGCGCATCGAGCACGCCCAGCACCTCCACCCCGACGACCTTCCGCGCTTCGGTGCGCTCGGGGTGACGGCGTCGGCGCAGCCGCTCCACCTCACCTTCGACGTGCCCACCATCCTGCGCACCCTGGCAGACCGCAGCGACCGCGCCTACGCCTTCGCCTCGTTGCTGGCCAGCGGCGCCACCCTGGCGTTCGGCTCGGACACGCCAGTGGCCGATCCCGACGTGATCGGGGGCCTGCGCGCGGCGACCGGGCGCCGCGGGGTGGACGGCAGCGTGCTCAACGCCGGCGAACGGCTCACGGTGCAGCAGGCCCTCGAGGCCTACACGCGCGGCGCGGCCCACGCCATCGGCCGCGAGGACCGCTCGGGCCGCCTGGCGCCCGGCTTCGACGCCGACCTGGTCGTGCTGTCGCACGATCCCATCCGCACGCTCGACGATCTCGCCGTGGTGGCGACGCTCAAGGGGGGCGCCGTCACCCACGGGGAGGACGCCCTGGCCTGAACGGGAGGCGTGGCCCTCGGGCGTGGCGCGTTCAGCCGGAGGCGTACACCCGCAGCTCGCGCACGCGGCCGCGTGCGCTGCGCCCGACGAGGAACGCCGCCGCGGCCGCGAGCTCGTCGGGATCGATCCACGAGGCCGGGTCGGCTGAGGGCATCGCATCGCGGTTCGCGGGGGTGTCCACCGTGCCCATGGGCACGAGCAGGCCTACGCCGATCCCCTGGGGCTCCACCTCGGCGCGCACGCTTCGGAGATACCCCGCCAGCGCCGATTTGGCGGCGCCGTAGGCCGGCATGCGGGCGCTGCCCCGCACGACCGTCGCCGCCCCGACTCCCATCACGAAGCCCCTGCCGCGCTCGAGCATCGCCGGCAGCACGGCCCGCGTGGCATGGACCGCGGTACGCAGGTTGAGGTCGAGCTGCCGGTCGAGGACGCTGTCATCGGCCTCGAGCGCCGACTGCATGCCGAAGGCTCCGACGATGTTCAGGAGTGCGTCGATATGCCCCCGGCTCTCCAGGACGGTTCCTACCGCACTGGCGGTGTCGTCCGCGGCCGTGAGGTCGACGCCGATCACGAGGGCGTCGGGGAACGCTTCGCGCACCGCGTCGAGGTTGTGGGGGCGCTCGAGCAGCGCGAGTCGCCAGCCGTCGGCGTCGAAGCGTCGTGCCATGCGCGAGCCGATGGCGCCGGCAGCGCCGGTGATCAGCGCGACGCGCGAGGTGTCGTTCGAAGGCCGCTCGTTCATGCAGCCTTCTTGGGCCTCCCTTCGCGGCCCAGTGTAGCGACGCACGTGGGCGAGGCGTGTCGGTCGGTGGGGGACGGGGCCTCCATCAAACCCAGTGCGGTTCATCCTGCATCGGTTCAGAGGTCGGGTAGTGCGGCCCTTTGGTGTGGGAAGCGGGCGAGCGGGCCGAGGTTGTGGCAATCGGGATTGGCGTGAATTGGGCGACAGTTGCTCGAGTGTTGGATGCTCCTTCGGCGCGGGTGGCGCGTGTGCGCGTGGTGGTGGGCGCGGGTGTACGTGCAGGGGTTCGGGAGGGGGGTTGTTTGTCCCTTGGGACATTAGGACCCATGAAGCGATGATCGACCGACGTACGGTCGCGCAGAGACCAACGAATGGGGGCATCCGAACATGCCAAGAAACAGAATCGACTCCAGAGGTCGCCTGGTGCTTGTGGTGCCGGCGGTCGTCGCGCTCCTACTGCTACTGAGTGGGGTCAACGCGCAGAGCACGACATCCACGCCCTTTGTGGGGACGGTGAGCGCGAATCCGGAGCACGCCGTCGTGGGACAACGGGTCAACCTCTCCGGCAGTGGCTTCGCGCCTGGAGCCGTCCTCAGGATCGTTTGGGACGGCTACAAAGGTTCCTGGCTGCTGAAGAAGGACGACGGCATCTATACCCGGAACGACTTCTTCGGTCGCACCTTCAAGCCGACGACCACGCAACTGGGTTCGGTGACCACGGATTCGAACGGCGCCTTCCACTTCGGGTTCGAGGTGCCGGAGGGGTTCGGCGGCGGTCACGACGTGTACGTGAAGGACGGTGATACGGCCATCAACAAGGTTGGCGTGCAGGTCACAGCGAGCGCCACCATGGAACCTGCGAGCGGCCCCGTAGGGTCGGACATCCACCTCACCTTCACGGGCCTGAACCAGATCCACGACATCGCTGGGTGGTACGAGGTCACCTACGACAACCATCCCACGGGCATGATCACCACCATCACCACCCACGGAACGGCTCACATTACGATTCCGGCCGCAGGGGCGCCCGGTCGCCACTTGATCATCCTGCGCAGCTCGATCTTCCCGGAGGAGCCCTTCCTGAATCTCAAATCGTCGCCGTACGCCTTCATGCCGGAACCGAAGTTCTGGTTCGCGGTGACGGACGCGCCGGCGGTGCTGCCGCCACCCGTGGCGGAGCAATCCAATCCTCCCGAGCATGCCGGGCCGCCCTCCGGTCCCGGACCGAAGGTCTGGATGGATCCGAGTCGAGCGACGGTCGGGACCCGGGAGACGGTTCACGGCTCCGGCTTGCCGGCGAACGCGACCGTGAAGCTTACGTTCCGGGATACGACGGGATCGGGAGTCACGGCCAAGGGCTTCGACTACGTGAGCAAGCCCCTCCTGACCGTCACGACCGATGCTCGAGGAGCCTTCACGGCGACCGCCCCCATGCCGGACGTGCTCGGCGGTGACCATCGGTTGGTCGCGTCCGTAGACGGAGAAGACGTTGCGACCGGTGTGTTCGCCATCGCCCGGAGCGGCGAGCCGATCACGCCCGTGTCGGGCCCCCAGGGCACGGAGATCGAGTTGGCGGTCAAGGGGATCGGTTGGACGGAAATCGACAACATCTTCGCTGTCGTGGTGGACAACGCCTACGTCGGCTACGCGTGCGGTTCCTACGCCGACGGCCACCTGAGCGTGCCGCTCATCGCATCCTGGGCACCGGGGTGGCACGTCATCGATCTCTACCCCTCGTTCTATCGGAACAAGAACTACGGCGAGGCTCAAGAGGCACCGTTCCTCTACACCGCCGCCATCGTGACGTGGCAGGACCACCCGAAGGGCTTCCACTTCAGGTATGCGTTCAAGGTGACGCCCTAGGAGCGCCGACCTGGTGCGTTGACCCAGAGGATCCGTTGGAGGCCACTTCGGTGGCCTCCACGTCTTGAGCGCCGCCGGTATTCGTTCTTGTGAGGGCGGCCCAGCACCGATTCGTGGACCTCACGGCAGCAGCCGGGAACGGTCTCGGCGGCGCTCTACGCGGCGCGGTTTGGCGTCGTTGACCAAGCCTGTGTGCTTCGCCGGTGACGTTGACAGTGGCGTTCCCCCGAGAGTTGCGATGTCCCTGGACGCTGCCTCAGGTCCAATTGGCGGAACTTCGAGTCCTTGCAGGTCCACTGCACACATGGAGAGTTCTTGTCGGCAGCAGTGTGGCGGGGTCTGGCGTCGGTACCTCGGCACGAAATTCTTCCGGCTCGGCCCGACGCGCCCGACCCGACTTCGCCGGCGTCTGCGGCGCTATGCGCTTGTTGCAGGGGTAGCGGGTCATTTATACCAGCGGTCCGGTGCTAGGGTTTGCGAGGTTCGCGCGTCTTTGGCTGGGCAAACCGCGTCAAGACGGCCCGTGAGCCATGCCCTCGCAGCCTTCTGCCCGTTTGGTGGGCGCTCCAACGAGGCCGCGGGGGACACCGTCGTCGGGCCTCTTGCCGCGGGCCTCATCGCGCGCCAACCGAGGCCTTGGGGGGCTTCATGAACACATCGAACTCCGCGCGCTCTGAAGCGCAATGCGACCGTCCCTCCGCGCGGCGGCCGGCACGGTTCGCCATCGTGCTCCTCGTCGCCATCATCGTCCTCTACATCCCCGCCGTCGGCGTCATCGTTCGGATGCTCGGCCTGTCGTCGACGTTGCTGGTCGTGCTCGCCGACGTGCCCCTGGCGCTGGCTGGGCTGCTGGTGCTGGCGCGCCGCGGCGGCCTGCGCGCCGCCGGGCTCGAGCCGCAACCCTGGCGCCGCGCCTTCGCGCTCACCGCCCCGCTGTTCCTGCCTGCGGCTGTGACGCTCGCGCTGGCGTTGCGCTTCGGCGGCAGTTGGGCGCCCGGGCGCGTGCTCGTCTTCGCGCTGCTGGCGCTCCTCGTCGGCGTCACCGAAGAGGTGCTGTTCCGGGGCGTGCTGTACGCCGCGCTCCGCCGGTTCGGCGTCGGCCGCGCGGTGATCGGCTCGGCGCTCGTGTTCGGCCTGGCGCACCTGCTGAACATCACGCAAGGCGCCGGCCTCCTGGTCACGCTGCTGCAGGTCCTCTACGCCTTCGCGCTGGGCTGCGCGTTCGCCGCCGGCCTCGAGGCGGGCGGGCGCTTGCTGCCGCTCATCGCCTCGCATGCCGCCACCGACCTGTTCGCTTTCATCTCCGACGGCGGGGTGGCCAACGGTCCCGACCACACCACCCTGGTGGCGATCATCACCGTGGCGTACATCGTCGTCTTCGGGATCTACACTGTGAATACCTTGCGGCGCTCGGCCGGCTGCGACGCACGGCCGGCGCAACACTCTAGCCCCTTGGCTCGGGCCGAGCGCTGATAGCCCGGCACGGGCACGGCGTGGACACGAGACTTCAGTGCGAGCTTGCGCGGCCTTCGTAAGCTGCCGCGGCGCGGTCACGTTCCGTATGCTGGACCCGAAGGCCTTCTGGCGACCTAAGCCGTCCACCACGTTGAACCGTCCTGCGATTGATGAAGGCCCCAGTTCCACGGAGTGGGAGCAAAGCGAGCAGGAATCCGGCCTGGAGCAGGGGGGACCCTGTGTCCGGCAACCCTGGCGCGAAACGGTGCTTGGCTAGCTCTGGCGTCGCAAGAGACTGGGGGCGGAGGGGGACGGGAGTCGCCGGGATTACGATGACGAGCCGCGCGCATCGCCCTTCAAGACGAGGTGCGTTTGGTGCCCAGCACGTCCGTCTCTGACAGTAGAAACCCCAACAATCACTCGCCTTCACGAATCAAGAACCCGACCACCGATATACTCCCGTATGCCCGGCACCATGGACGTTTCGCTCGACACGCTCCTGACGCGTGCGCGCCGCGCCAGCAGGTCGCTGGCGGCGGCCGACCGGAACGCGTCGCTCGAGGCCGTCGCGTGGGCGCTCGAGCAGCATGTGGAGCGCATCCTGGAGGCGAACGCCCGCGACGTTGCGGCCGAGCGCGAGCGCGGTACCCCCGCCTCGCGGGTCGACCGCCTGGCTCTCGACGAGGAGCGCGTGGCCGGCATGGCGCGCGGCTGTCGGCAGGTCGCCGAGCTACCCGACCCGCTCGGCCGCGTACTCGACGGCTGGCGGCTCCCCAACGGCCTGCGGGTGCGCAAGGTGAGCGTGCCGTTCGGCGTGATCGGCATGATCTACGAGTCCCGCCCCAACGTCACCGTCGACGCCGCGGTGCTGGCCATCAAGGCCGGCAGCGCCGCCGTGCTGCGGGGCTCGTCCAACGCCCTGCACAGCAACCGGGCGCTGAGCACCGTGATGCGCAGCGCCATCGCCGATGCCGGCTTGCCCGCCGACGCGCTGCAGCTCGTCGACTCGCCCGACCGGGCGCTGGTGACGGAGCTGCTGGAGGCGCGCGGTCGGGTCGACCTGGTGATCCCGCGCGGCGGTGCCGGCCTGATCCGGCACGTCGTCGACAGCGCCCGCGTGCCCGTCATCGAGACCGGTGTCGGGAACTGCCACGTCTACGTGCACGCCACCGCCGATCTGGACGCCGCCGATGCCATCGTCTTCAATGCCAAGGTGCAGCGGCCCGGCGTGTGCAACGCCGCCGAGACGTTGCTCGTCGACGCAGCGGTGGCCGAGCGCTTCCTCCCCGCGGCGTTGGCGCGCCTGGCCTCGGCCGGTGTGGCGCTCGTCGGCTGCGCCCGCACCCGCGCGCTGGTGGACGGGGTAGGGGAGGCCACCGAGGAGGACTGGGCCACGGAGTTCCTCGACCTCGAGCTTGCGGTCCGCGTCGTCGACGGTCTCGATGAAGCGCTGGAGCACATCGCGCGCTACGGCACGCAGCACAGCGAGGCCATCGTGGCGAACGACCTGGGGGTCGCCGAGCGCTTCCGCAACGAGGTGGACGCGGCGGCGGTGTACGTCAACGCCTCCACGCGGTTCACCGACGGCTTCGCGCTGGGATTCGGCGCCGAGATCGGGATCAGCACCCAGAAGCTGCATGCCCGCGGCCCCATGGGGCTGGCGGAGATCGTGACCTACAAGTACCTGGTCGATGGCGAGGGTCAGGTCCGCGACTGAGGGCCGCCATCCTCCGTCGCGAGCGGCAGTCGCACCGTGAGCACGGCCCCCCCGTGAGGGTGGGAGGCGGCTGCCACCGAGCCGCCGTGCAGCTCCACCAGCGTGCGCACGATGGCCAGGCCCAGACCCGACCCGCCGGTGGCGCGGCTGCGCGCGCGATCGACCCGGTAGAAACGCTGGAACACCCGTTCGCGTTGCTCCTCCGGGATGCCTTCGCCCCGGTCCCTCACGGTGAGGATTGCGTGCTCGTCGTCCCGCCCAAGGCCCACATCCACGCGGCTGCCCGGCGGCGCGTGGCGCACCGCATTCTCCAGCAGGTTCGCGAGGACCTGGCGCAGGCGATCGGGGTCGCCTTCCAGGATGACGGACGCGACGTCGGGAACGACGGTCACGTCGCGGTGCCGCGCGTGCGCGGCGAACGAGGCGGTCGCCTCGCGTGCCAGGGCGGCGAGGTCCACGCGCTGACGGTGCAGCGACAGCTCGCCGCTCTCCGCCTGGGTGAGCAGGCGCAGGTCCTGCACCAGGCGTTCGAGCAGGGTGACCTCCTCGCCCAGGCGGCCGAAGGTGGCGGCCTCGGGCTCGAGCAGGCCGTCCTCGAGGGCCTCGAGCTCCCCCTTCAGGATCGTCAGGGGCGTCCGGAGCTCGTGGGCGATGTCGGCGATGAGCCTCTGCTGCTGTTCCTCCTCGAGGCGCAGGCTGTCCGCCATGCGGTTGAACGCGTGCGCGACCTCCGCCACCTCGTCGTGACCGGTCTCGTCGGCGCGGGCGGCGCGCTCGCCGGCGGCGTAGCGATTGGCGGTCGCCGTGAGGGCGCGCAGCGGCCGGGCGAGCCGTGCCGCCAGTGCCATGCCGACCGCCGCCGCCGCCAGCAATGCGATCCCCGCGGACTGCAGGTTGGCGCGCCACAGGTCGCGTCGCAGCGTTGCCCGGCGCGCCTCGGCGAAGGCGGGGCCCGCGCCGGCAGCCATCCCCGGACCCGAGCCCCGCGCGGCCGGCACGCGGCCAGCGTCCGGGGTGGCGGGGGCGTCGAGCAACCGGCCGACGCGCTGCGTCGCCACCTGGACGCTCAACAGCGCTGTGACGGTGACCGCTGCCAGCGCCACCAGCGTCACGGCGATCATGAGCTGGCCGCGAAGCCGCACCCGTCAGCCCCGGAGGCGGTAACCGACGCCGCGCACGGTCTCGAGCCGTTCGGCGCAGGCGCCGAGGCGTTGACGGAGGTTCTTGATGTGGGCGTCGACCGTGCGGGTGTCGGTGGTGGGGTCCTGCAGGGCTTCGAGCAGCTCGCTGCGCTTGAACGCGCGGTTCGGCTGCTCGGCCAGCGCGCCGAGCAGCCGTAGCTGCGTGGGGCTGAGAGGCAGCGGGGTCCCGTCGCAGCGGGCCTCGAAGGCGTCCAGATCGATCTCCAGCGGGCCCACCGAGAAGCGACGGCCTTGGCGGAGCGTGCCCTGGCTGCGCCGTAACACGGCGCGCAGCCTGGCCACCACCTCGCGCGGGCTGAAGGGCTTGGTGATGTAGTCGTCGGCGCCGAGACCGAGCCCGACCAGGCGGTCGACCTCATCCGCCCGGGCGGTCACCATCAGGATCGGCACGTCGGAGGCGGCGCGTACCTTGCGCGCAACCTCCAGGCCGTCCATGTCGGGGATCATCAGGTCGAGCAGGATGGCGTCGGGGTTGGCGGCGCGCCACAGCTCGAGCGCTCGCCGGCCGCTCGACGCGCGCTCGGTGAGGTACCCGGCAGCCCGCAGGAACCGTTCGAGTACATCGGCGATGCGTGGCTCGTCCTCGACGATGAGGATCCGTTCGTTCACGTCGCCACCAGGGTAACGGACGGGGCGCGCGTGCGCAGTGGGCAAACGGCCCCGCTGGGTCGCAGCCGACCGGATCTAGCGCTGGGCGGTCTTCCCCAGGCTGGCGCGGAGTCCTGCCGCCAGCGTCTTGCGTTCGGCTGGGCTGAGCGCGGCGCCGGGGTGAAGCCAGGTGTAGTAGAAGGGGGGCATGGCGTGGTCGGTGACGGCGCGCGCGGCCCGCTCGGCGCTCACGCGGGAGGCCGCGGGATCGGAGAAGTTGAGGGCGGCTCGGCCTTCGGATACGTGGTGGGCGACGACCCAGGAGATGGGGGCGACCCGGCTGTACCAGGGCCAGCGGGTCCGATTGCTGTGGCAGTCGTAACAGGCGCGTACGGCCAGGGTGCGGGTGGTGGTGCTGTCCCATGTCGGTTCGGCCACCACGGGAGGGTTGCTTCCAAGGCCCGGGAAGGGCACGAACTGGATCAAGATGGTGAAGGCCACGACGGCGACCATCCCCCACAGCAACGTTCGTCGGTTCATGCGTCTCCTCTCGTCACGAACGCGCTGCCTAGCGTTGCACGTCCGCTGCCGAGGCTACCGGTGGCGCGTTAGGCGAACGTGAACGGCGCACGCGGTCCCGCGGTACCGGATGGACCCGCACGCATGGTATGGAGTCGCGTCCCTGACGGCAAAAGTGTTTTGACCGGGGACCCCGCCGGGGGGTATAATGGGGTGTTTGGGGTGCGCTGCTTTTCCCACGCACATCGCATGTGTGCATCGGAGGGATGACTTGAGTACTTACAGTGCCGAGAGCATCAAGGTGTTGAAGGGCCTGGAGGGCGTACGCAAGCGCCCTGCCATGTACGTTCAGGGCGGAACCGGCGTCGATGGCTACCACCAGCTCCTCACCGAGATCATCGACAACGCCATCGACGAGGCGTTGGCGGGCTACGCCGACACGGTGTCGGTCATGCTCAATGCCGACGGCTCGGCGACGGTGCGCGACAACGGGCGCGGCATCCCCGTCGAGGTGATGAAGAAGGAAGGCCGGCCGGCCATCGAGGTGATCTTCACCGAGCTGCATGCCGGCGGCAAGTTCGACAACTCGTCGTACAAGGTGTCGGGTGGGCTGCACGGGGTGGGCAGCTCGGTCGTCAACGCGCTGTCGACCTTCCTGGTCGCCGAGGTGGCGGTCGACGGCAAGATGCACCGCATCCGCTTCGACCGGGGCGATGTGACGGAGCCGGTCCACCAGGTGGGCGACGCCCCCAAGGGCGTCAGTGGGTCGACGGTGACCTTCCAGCCCGATCCCACCGTCTTCAAGGAGGTCCGCTCCTTCGACTTCCAGCGCATCAAGCGCCGTCTGCGCGAGCTCGCCTTCCTCACCGGAGGCGTGAGGATCGAGCTGAGTGACGACCGCGGGGACGAGAAGCGCCACGAGGTGTTCCAGGAGCGTGGCGGGCTGGGCGCCTTCGCTGCCTACCTCGCGAAGGACAGCAAGGTGCTGTACGACCTGCCGGTGTTCATCCAAGGCTCGACGCGCGTCGAGTCGGACGGTGCCAGCCACGACATCGAGGTCGAGGTCGGACTGATCCACACCGGTGGCTACGGCCAGAATGTGCTCCCCTACGCCAACATGATCACCAACCGCGACGGCGGCACCCACCTCACCGGTTTCAAGACCGCCTACACGCGCGTGCTCAACAACTACGCGCGCAGCAAGAACCTCCTCAAGAAGGGCGACCCGGCCCCCACCGGCGACGACTTCCTGGAGGGGATCTCGTGCATCATCTCGGTCAAGCTGCCGGATCCGCAGTTCGAGTCGCAGGCCAAGGTCAAGCTCCTCAACCCGGAGGCCCAGACCGCCGTGCAGTCGGTGGTGTACGAGAAGTTCGCCGAGGTGCTGGAGGAGAATCCGAAGGTCGGGCGCTCGATCATCGAGAAGGCGGCGAACGCCGCGCGGGCACGCGAGGCGGCGCGCAAGGCGCGCGACCTTGTGCGGCGTGCGAACCCCCTGGAGAACGACGATCTGCCCGGCAAGCTGGCCGACTGCCAGTCGCAGGACCCGTCGATGAGCGAGATCTACATCGTCGAGGGGGATTCGGCGGGCGGTAGCGCCAAGCAGGGTCGGGAGCGCCGCTTCCAGGCGATCCTGCCGCTTCGGGGCAAGATCCTCAACGTCGAGAAGGCGAACATCGGCAGGATCCTCAAGAACACCGAGATCCGGGCCATGATCGCCGCAATCGGCGCCGGCCTCGACGGAACGGGCGACGACACGCACTTCAACATCGAGGACGTGCGCTACCACCGGATCATCATCATGACCGACGCCGACGTCGACGGCAGCCACATCCGCACCCTGTTGCTGACCTTCTTCTACCGCTACATGCGGCCCATCATCGATGCGGGCTATCTCTACATCGCGCAGCCGCCCCTGTTCGGGGTGCGATTCGGCCGCCAGAAGGACCTCACCTACGTCTTCGACGAGGCTGCGCTGCAGCGCTTGCTGAAGGAGAACGCGGGCAAGAAGATGGAGATCCAGCGCTTCAAGGGGCTGGGGGAGATGAACCCCGAGCAACTCTGGGAGACCACCATGAATCCCGAGAGCCGGGTGCTGCGCAAGGTCACCATCGAGGACGTTCTGGAGGCCAGCGAGACCTTCGAGATGCTCATGGGTACCGAGGTCCCGCCGCGGCGTGAGTTCATCGAGGACAACGCGCACCGGGCGGAACTCGACCTGTAGCCTGACGGCAACCCGACCATGGGAAGCGGGCGGCGGCCTCGAAAGGCCGCCGCCCGCTTCGCGATGGGTCTGGCGAGCGCTACTTCGACTCGGCGCTCAAACTGGGCTTGCGCGTTTCCAGGAACGCCACCAGATCGTCGAGCTCCTTGGACGAAAGGATGCGAGCGAACGACGGCATGTTGTAGCCGCCGTTGGCGATGCGCCAGGTGAGCTCCTTGGCGTCGAGGCGGTTGCCGACGTTGGTCAGGTTGGGGCCTCGGAAGCCGCCGTCGTTGCCGATGCGATGGCACTCGATGCAGCCCTTGTCGTGGAAGAGCTGGGCACCTTGCTGCGCCTGCGCGCTGACGTTCCCGACCACCTGGGCCGACAACGGCGGCGCATCGAAGCGCGGGGACCACGGTTCCCAGGTCGCCAGCGACCAGAAGGCGGCGATCGCGACCACCACCACCGCGACCGTGCCCAGCGCCCACGGGCGCCGCAGCGGGTGCCGTTCCCCCGCGCGCGCGAACAGCGGCATCAGGAACAGGGTCAAGAACACGACGCCGGGGCCGCCGATGATGATGTACGGGGTCCAGGCGTGCGGGATCAGCGCCAGCACGCCGAAGTACCAGAGCAGGTACCAGTCGGGGGCGGGGTGCGTGTTGAGGTTGGTCGGGTCCGGGGCGGCGGCCAGGTGGGGCGGCCCCATGGCGATCGCCAGGCCTACGATCACCACGATCATGGCCACCGCGAAGGCCACGTCGCGCCAGGCCGCGTCGGGCCAGAAGGGGACGCCGTCCTTCTCGAGGAGCTGGTGGTACTCCTCGTTGTAGGACTTCGGGTCCACCGGCTTGCCTCGCTTGGGGGGCTCCGAGATGCCGTTGCGAATGACCATCCACAGGTGCGGCCCGAGCATCGCGCCGATCAGAACGGGGAAGACGAACACGTGCAGCGCGAAGAACTGGCTGAGCGTCTGGCCGCCCAGGCTTTCGCCCGCCAGCATGAAGCGCGCCAGTGCCGGTCCGATGAGCGGGACGTAACCGGCCTGCTGCGCACCCACCACCACCGACCAGATGGCGGTCTGGTCCCAACGCAGGATCTGCCCCGTGAAGCCCATGGCGAGCGTGAGGAACAGCAGCACCGTGCCGCTCATCCAGCTTGCCTCGCGCGGGTACTTGTACGAGGCGAACAGGAACGTGCGCAACATGTGCAGCCCCACCATCAGGATCATGGCGGAAGCGCCGGAGTAGTGCACCGAGCGTAGGAAGTGATCGAGCGCGGAGTTCTCGGTGATGAATCTCAGGCTCTTGTACGCCTGGCTCGACGAGGGGACGTAGACGAAGCTCAGTGCGATGCCGGTGACGATCTGCAGGATGAACGCGAACAGCGTGGCGCTGCCGAACACGTACATCCAGCTCGAGCCGCGCGGCACGAGGTGGGACATGACGGGGCTGATGAGCTCACCGATGCCGGTG
>CAWAPF010000004.1:0-170636 GCA_963783895.1 uncultured Trueperaceae bacterium | reverse complement strand
CGACCGGCGTGCCCACGAGCTTCCGATGCCCCCTACGATGACCCTCCCACATGCGGGCGTCGGCCATGGCTAGCTCGGCGAGGGGCGCCGTGCGCCGCAGCGCCTGGCTCCGTGGCCTGCGCGAGCTCTACGGCAAGCCGTCGTCCGCTCTCGGGACCAGCCTGGTGGCGGTGTTCCTGGTCCTGGCTGTGCTCGGACCGCTGGCCACGCCCTACGGGGCCACCGAGCAGGTCTTCACCGACCGCAGCCAGCCCCCGTCCCTGCAACACCTGTTCGGCACCGATCACCTCGGTCGCGACGTCTTCAGTCGTGTGGTGGTCGGCGACCGCGACATCTTCCTCCTCGCCGGCAGCGGAACGCTCATCGCCGTGCTGGTGGGAACGCTACTGGGGTTGTTCGCCACCTACCGCGGCGGTTGGGCCGATGAGATCACCTACCGCTTCTTCGACAGCCTGTTGGCGGTTCCCGCGCTGTTGCTGGCGCTGCTGCTACTGGGTTCGCTGGGGCCGTCACGCAGCAGCGTGCTGGCGGTCATCGCGGTGGCCTACACCCCGATCGTCGCACGCGTCGTGCGGAGCGTGGTGCTCGACACCAAGACCAAGGAGTACGTGCTCGCCGCGCGGATGCAGGGGGAGAGCACGGCCTTCATCCTGGGTCGTGAGATCCTCCCCAGCGTGCTGCCCGCGCTGGCGGTCGAGTCGGCCCTTCGCTTCTCCTACGCCATCTTCCTGGTCGCGTCGCTCGGGTTCCTGGGGGTCGGAGTGCAGCCCCCCAACCCCGACTGGGGCCTCATGGTCAGCGAGGCGCGGGACTTCGTCTACATCACGCCCTGGACGCTGACCTTTCCGGCGCTGGCGATCTCGCTGTTGGTGATCGGCGTCAACCTCCTGGCGGACGGGCTCAAGCGCGTCCTGCAGGTGGGAGCCGGGCCGTGAGCGCCGCCGTCGACACGCCCCTGGTCGAGTTCGACGGCGTCACCGTCGCCTATCGGCGCGGTCGGCACTGGTCGCGCGCCGTGCGCGGCGTCGACCTTCGCATCCGCGCGGGCATGACCTACGGGCTGGTGGGGGAGAGCGGCAGCGGCAAGAGCACGCTGGCGCTGGCGTTGTTGCAGGTATTGCCCCCCAACGGCCGGGTCGTGGAGGGGACCATCCGCTATCGCGGTCGCGTGCTGGCCGACCTCACGTCCGACGAGCTCCGCGCCTTCTACCGCAGCGTGGCGCTCGTTCCCCAGGATCCGTTGCCGTCGCTGAACCCGGCACGGCGGATCGGACGTCAGATCGAGGAGGTGGTCGAACCCACCGGTCGGTCCGATGCGGGGACGCGGTCACGCTCTCTGGAGATGCTGCAGGCCGTGGGGATGGCCGATCCCGAGCGGGTGGCCCGGTCCTACCCCCACCAGCTCTCGGGCGGGATGCAGCAGCGCGTGCTCATCGCCATGGCGCTCGCCGGCGAGCCCGACCTGCTGGTGCTGGACGAACCCACCACCAACCTCGACGTCACGACCGAAGCCACGATCCTCGATCTGGTCCGGGACCTGGTGCGCGACCGCGACACCGCGGTGCTCTACGTCTCGCACAGCCTGGGCGTCGTCGCCGAGTTGTGCGACCGCGTCGCGGTGCTCTACGCCGGCGAGCTGGTCGAGGACGCGCCGACCCGGGAGCTGTACGATCGGCCGCGTCACCCGTACACCCAGGGCCTGTTCGACAGCGTGCCGAGGTTGGGGACCAACCGACGGTTGGTTGCGCTGCGACCGATTCCGGGACGCATCCCCTCACCGTCGGCGCTGCCGCCCGGATGCGTGTTCGCGCCGCGCTGTCCGATCGCGATCGACGCCTGCCGTGCCGATCAGCCTCCGCTGGAGGCCGCCGGGGAGGGCTCGGTGCGCTGCATCCGGTGGCGCGATATCGACGCTGGGAGCGTGGACCCGCACCAGAGCGCGCCCCCCTCGCGTGTCTCGACTCCTGTCGGCGAGGTCGACGCCGTGCTCGACGTCGCCCGCCTGCGCAAGCACTTCCCGCTGCGTCGGTCGCTGGGCGAGCTGCTTTCGGGCGAGCCGCAGCGTGCGGTGCGCGCCGTGGAGGACATCAGCGTGACCGTGAGGCGCGGCCACACGCTGGGCCTGGTGGGGGAGAGCGGTTCGGGCAAGAGCACCACGGCGCGCGCCATCGTCGGTCTGGATCCCGCCTCGGCGGGCACCATCGAGCTCGTCGGCGAGCCGGTGGCGCTCGCGCTCGGGCGGCGCTCGCAGCGTGCCATCCGTCGCTTGCAGATGGTGTTCCAGAGCTCCGACGAGGCGCTGAACCCCTACCGCTCGGTGGGAGCCACCCTGCGCCGGCCCTTCCGCCGGCTGGCGGGCCTGTCGCGCTCGGAGGCCGCGGAGCGCGTCACCCAGCTGCTCAAGGACGTTCAACTCACGGGAGACTACGCCACGCGCCGTCCGGCGGAGCTGTCGGGAGGCGAGAAGCAACGCGTCGCCATCGCGCGCTCTTTCGCCGCCGAGCCTGAGGTGCTGGTCTTCGACGAGTCCGTATCGGGGCTCGACGTGTCGGTCCAGGCGGCCATCCTCAACCTGCTCAACGCGTTGCAGGAGGAGCGGGAGACCGGTTACCTGTTCATCTCGCACGATCTAGCCGTGGTGAGCTTCCTCGCCGACTACGTGGCGGTGGTGTACCTGGGCAGGGTGATGGAGTCCGGTCCAGCGGAGCGCGTGCTGCAGCCCCCCTACCACCCCTACACCGAGGCGCTGCTGTCGGCGATCCCGCTTCTCGATCCGGGCGCGGAGCGCTCGCACATCCGCCTCGAGGGGGAGGTGCCGAGCGCGGTAGACACGCCCTCCGGATGTCCCTTCCACACGCGCTGCCCCCGCTACCTCGGGGACGTGTGCCGCGATGAAACGCCCCCCTGGCGAGAAGCGGCGGATGCCCACGGCATCTACTGTCACATCCCGCTGGAGGACCTTCACGCTTCGCAAGCGCCCGCGTTCGGGTACGTGCGCGATGCGGGTCCGGAGCAGGAGGACCATGGGTAGGTTCCTGCTCCGGCGTCTGGGCTTCCTGCTCCTGACGATGGTCTTCACCTCGCTGCTGATCTTCCTCATCACGCAGGCGCTTCCCGGTGACGTCGCGCGTATCCTGCTGGGCCGGGAGGCAAGCCAGCAGGCGCTCGACCAGCTCCGAAGCCAGCTCGGTCTCGACCGCCCCCTGCCGGTGCAGTACCTGAGCTGGCTGGGCGACTTCGTCCGTGGCGACTGGGGTACGTCGTTCAGTACCGGTCAGAGCGTGCGGGCCCTGGTGCTGGCGCGGCTCGGGAACTCGCTCGAGCTCGCCGGACTGACGCTCGTCATCGCCGTGCCGACCGCCGTCACGCTAGGGGTCGTTGCCGCCCTTTACGAGGAGAGCTGGATCGACACCCTCATCAGCCTCGCCAGCCTGTCCGTGGTGGGTCTGCCGGAGTTCATCACCGGGCTGGTGCTCATCCAGATCTTCAGCTTCCGGCTCGGCTGGTTGCCGGCCAACTCATCCATCGCGCCCGACACCGGCTTCATCGCCGCGTTGCCGTCGCTGGTGTTGCCGGCCCTGACGGCCACCCTGGTGCTGCTCGCCTACGTCGCCCGCCTGACCCGCGCCAGCATGCTGGTCGAGCTCAACCGTCCCTACGTCCGCACGGCCGTCCTCAAGGGCGTGCGCTGGCGGCGCGTGGTGGTGGCACACGTGCTGCGCAACGCCCTGCTGCCGACCATCACGGTGGTGGCCATCAGCTTCGGCTGGCTCATCAGCGGGCTCATCGTCGTCGAGAACGTCTTCAACTACCCTGGGCTGGGCAGGTTGCTGACGTTCGCCATCGCGCGACGCGACATCCCGCTGCTCCAGGCGGTGGCACTGGTGGCGGTGCTCGGATTCGCGCTGGCGAACCTGGTGGCGGATATCTTATATGCCGCCTTCAACCCCCGCATTACCCTGCGGTGACAGGCGCTTCCGAGCGCCGCGGAGGTGTCGTGTGCGTCGCTCGTGGCTACTGCTCCTGGTGGTGTTCCCCCTACTGTTGACGGCATGTGCGCCGGGCACGGAGCCGGCCATCGCTGCGCCGACGTTCACGGTGCTGGAGAGTGGGACCGGTTTCCAGTACGTCGATCCGCCCGGGATCGGGGAGGGTGCCGCCGTTTTCGACATCCACCTGCGGGCGCACAATCCCAACAGAATCGGCCTCAGCCTGGCCAGCCTCGACGGCGACTTCTACCTTGGCGATCGCCGGGCTGCCACGACCACGTTCCGTCACGGCATCGAGCTGCCTGCGCGGGGTAGCAGCGATCTCACGATGGAGGTCCGGGTGCCCCTCGCACAGGCGCCCGCTCTCCTCCAGACCGTCGCCGGCCTGCTCACCGGCGCCGCGACCTCCTACCGCGTGGACGCCACGGTCGGCGTGCGGGTGTTCGGTGCCGTGCAGCGGTTCCCGCGCACCACCCTGGCCCAGGGGAGCGTACGGTGGTCGCCGAAGTGGGCCGCGCCCGAGATCCGTCTGGCTTCCTCCGGCCCCACGCTGCACATCGACTCACTGACGAGCGCGACCCTCGACATCCAGGCGACGCTGCACAACCCTTCGCGGCTGGGTTACGTCGTCCAGGCGCCGGCGGTTCGGCTCGCGCTCGGCGGAGCCGACGTCGCCACCTTGCAACTCGATCGGATCATCGCGCCCGCGGGCGCGACCGTCCCCATCGACCTGCGGTTCCGATTCAACCCCTTGCAGGTCGGTCCCGCGCTGGCGACCCAGGTCTCGGCCGTGGCGTCGGGCGCCGGCAGCCTCGACTTCCGGGTATCGGGTCCGCTCAGCCTGCAGGCCCCCGGGCTCGCCAGCCACCAGGTCGATGCGACGGCGCTCCTGACCGGCACGCTGCGCTGAGGTGCATGTGCCGGCAGCGGCGGCTGCACGCTCGGTAGCTCGCTGGAGGTCTAGTCCGGGCTGAGCTTGTTCCGCTTCGTGAGGCGCGTCAGTGCAGCCGGCATCCACCAGTTCCAGCGGCCCGCCAGGGTCATCACCGCCGGGACCAGCGCCATGCGCACCAGGGTGCCGTCGAGCAAGACCGCGACCGACAGCCCCAGCCCGAGCGTGCGTACCAGCACCACGTGGCTGAACAGGAACAGCGCGAAGACCGTGATCATCACGGCCGCAGCGCTGGTGATCACGCCGCCCGTGGCCGACAGCGCGGTGGCGACAGCCTCCCGGTCGCTGGCGCCGCGCTCGTGCTGCTCCAGGATGCGCGCCACCAGGAACACCTCGTAGTCCATGCTCAGACCGAACACGATCGCGAAGATGAACAGCGGCGCGCTGGTATCGATGTAGCCGAGCACCGGCCCCCCGCCGAAGAGCGCCGTCAGCACGCCCTGCTGGAACACCAGGGTGATGACGCCGTAGGCCGCAGCGACGGTGAGGGTGTTGAGGATGATCGCCTTGATGGGGATCAGCAGCGACCGGAAGGCCAGGCCCAGGACCACGATGGTGGCGAGGTACACCAGCAGCACCGCCCACGGGAAGCTGCGATAGAGCACCGCCGCCCATTCGGCCTCCTGCACGTAGCCCCCGCCCACCTTGACGTCGAGGCCGAGCGCCCGCGCGCGATGCTGGATGGTGGTCAGCAGGGAACCGCCTTCCGCGGGGGTGAGTGTGCCCTTGGGGAAGACCCGGACCAGCGCGTAGCGTCCGGCCGTGCTGATCGTGGCCCGGGCGAGGGGGGCGATCTCGCTCTTCAAGGCGATGTCGGGCGAAGCGTAGTACTGATAGAGGAACAGCCTCGGAACGCTGCTGACGGCCATCGGGCTGGTGATGGCCTCCACCCTGTCCAGCTCCGTCAGGCTACGGTCGAGCTCGGAGATCTTGCGGACGTTGTCCGGGCGGTAGAAGCCCTTGGGGCCGAAATCCACCAGCACGTCGAAGGAGTTCAGCAGACCTTCCAGCCCCAGGTTCTCCAGAGCCGTGACGGTGCGGTTGGCGTCGGTGCTCTTGGAGAGCCCGCGAGGACCCGGGTCGGCCACCTGCATCCCGAGCGCAGGCAATCCCGCGGCGATCAGGACGACCCCACCGATCACCGCCCAGAGCACGGGGCGCCTCATGATCTCGTTGGCGCGGGCGCGCCAGAAGCTGCGGCTGCGCAGCCCGGGCTCGCGGCGCGTGACCTTGAGCCAGTTCACCCGGTGTCCGAGCAACGCCAGCGCGGCGGGCAGCGCCGTGACCGACACCGAGACGCTGATCAGGAGCACGATGATGGTGCCGACGCCGATCGAGCGGATGAACGCCAGCGGGGGTACCAGCAGGCCGCTCAACGCCATCACCACCGTCAGCCCGCTGAAAGCCACGGCCTTGCCCGCCGTCTGCGCCGTGCGTTCGGCCGCCTCTCGAGGGTCGAACGTGTGGCGGAGCTCCTCACGGAAACGGTTCACCATCAACAGCGCGTAATCGATGCCCGTCGCCAGCCCCAGCATGGTGACGATCGTCTGGGTGAACACGGCGAACTCGACCACCTGGCCCATGGCGTAGAGGGCGGCGAGCGAAACGGTGATCGAGGCCAGCGCCACCAGAAGCGGCAGCGCCGAAGCGATGACGGCGCCGAAGGCGATGACGAGGATGATCAACGAGATGGGCAGGCCGAACACTTCGGCGCGCCGGGCGTCGCGCTCGCTCACGTGCTCGAGCTCCTGTACGGTGGCCGGCCCCCCGGCCATGGTGAAGCGTAGACCGGGCGCGCCCTTCAACGCCTGGCGGATCTGGTTGGTGATGATCTTGGCCTTGCCGAGGTCGGGCGCCGCCATGCTGATCAGGGCGACCGTGTAGCTCTTGTCGGGCGAGACCAGGTTCAGTCCCGTGACGCTCCGATGGTCGCGGACCGCTGTGACGCCGGGGACCGCCAAGATGTTGTCGACCACCCGGGCGAAGGGGGCGTCGAAGGCGGGTTGTCCCACCTTGTCGCCGACCCCGTGTGCCACCAGCACGACGTTGTAGTCGTCGGGCAGCGCGAACTGCTGGCGCAGCACGGCGCGCACCTGCCTGGCGACACTGTGTGGCGCCATGCCAGGCTGCGCCGTCAGGACGTCGCCGACCCGCGCCGCGAAGGGGAGCGAGATCCCCGCCAGCAACAGCCACGCGGCCAGGACCCATCGTGGGTAGCGGGCCGTGATCCTTGCGATGCGTCTCAACATGCGGTTTGCGGGGGCCGCGCGGGCCCGCTCACACCCCCACGAAGCGTTCGATGATGTCGCGGGCGTTGCTCTGGCCCGTGCCGGTCTCGCCCGAGACCCGGCCGTCACGCAGGAAGACGATGCGGTCGGCGTGCATGGCGGCGTTGGGGTCGTGGGTGACCATCACCACGGTCCAACCAAGGGTATCGACCCCGAGCCGGAGCAGGTCGAGGACCTCGGAACCGGTGTGGGTGTCGAGGTTGCCGGTGGGTTCGTCGGCCAGCACCACCACGGGGTCGTTGATGAGCGCGCGGGCCAGTGCCACGCGCTGTCGCTGGCCGCCGGAAAGCTGACGGGGACGGTGATTGAGCCGATCGGCGATGGCGAGCTGGTCGGACAGCTGCCGGAGACGGTCGGCCGCCTGGGCGGCGCGTCCGGCGATCTCCGCCGGCAACAGGATGTTCTCACGGGCCGTGAGGTTGGGAATCAGCTCGAAGCTCTGGAACAAGAACCCCAGCTTGGTGCGCCGCAGCGCCGTCAGGGCGTCGTCGTCCAGGTCTGCGGTCACCTGCCCCGCCACCTCGACTCCGCCGCCATCGGGCAGATCGAGCAGCCCCAGCAGGTGCAGGAGCGTGCTCTTGCCACTGCCGCTGGGGCCCATCACCGCCAGGAACTCGCCCGCCTTCACGGTGAGATCGACCGCCTTCAGCGCCTCGATGGTGAGGTCGCCGAGTCGGTAGCGTTTGGTCAACGCGGTTGCACGTAGGACGGGTACGTCGCTCGTCGCCATGGTCACTCCACGAATCCCAGCGCCCGGGTGGGGGAGAGTTGCGCCGCACGCCGCGCGGGGAGCAGCGACGCGAGCAGGCCCACCAGGGGGGACGCCGCCAGCGCCAGGCCCACCAGGGCCCAGTTGATCGCAGGCGTCAGCAGGAAGCCGGTCAGGGCGCTCGCGCCCGCACTGATCACGCGGGAGAGGAGCAACCCGAAGGCCACGCCGAGTACGGCGCCCACCAAAGTCACCACCATACCCTCTGAGGCGATGAGACGCCTGACGCCGCCGCGCGTCATGCCGACCGTGCGCAGGACGGCGATTTCGTGACTGCGGCTCACCAGGTTCATGCCCAGCGTGTTGGCCACGCCCAGTGCCGCGACCAGCACCGCGATGAGCAGCAGCATGTTGGTGGTCTGGAACGACTGTTGCGTCAGGCGAAGGATGTAGCTCCGGTAGTCGGCGTTGAGGGTGACGTCGAGGTGCAGTGCCGGGAAGCGGTTGAGCAACGCCTGGCGCACCTGTTGCGGGTCCGCCCCCTGCTTGTCGGCGATGACGAAGAGGTCGGGCGAGCCGCCCCCGAACAGGGGAAGGTCGCGGATGCTTCCCACCACCGTCTCGCCGCCCCCGGTGAAGTCGACCACCACGCCTGCCACGGGAAAGTCCTTGAAGCCGTCGACGGTCCGCAAGCGGATGGTGTCGCCCTTCTGGATCCCGTACTTGTCACGCATGGTGTTGGCCACCAGGACCTCACCGCCCTTCGACAGGGACCGGTAGCCCTCGAGGTTGTTGCCCTGCCCCTGGATGTACTGGAAGCGGCCGAAACCGCCGCTGGGATCGAAGCGTTGCGGGTCGACCAGGATCATCGCGATCGAGCGCCCGCGCCCGCCCCCCTTCGGCTCGAAGCGGACCACCCGGATGCCGACGCCGCTGGCGACGTTCACGCCCGGGACCTGCTGCGCCTTCTGCTCGAAGTCGTCCGGGAAGCTGACAGGAGAGGTCACGAACAGGTCGCCCACGATGGTGGTGTCGACCCAGGAGCCGATGGCCCGGTTGATGCCGGCGACCATCGATCCGACGCCGATGATCAGCCCCGTGCCGACTGCCACGGTGCCGATGGCCACGCCGTTGCGGGCGGCGTTGCGCAGGGCAAAATTGCTGCCCAGGCGCCCCGGGGCGCCGAAGAGGCGCACCAGCAGGGGCGTGAACAGGCGTAGGGAGGGAACGCAGCAGGCTCGGCGTGGCCAGAGCCACCCCGACGAAGAACACTGCCATCGCGGTGCCGCTGGCAGCGAGCGCCAGATACCCCGACCACGGCAGCACGCTCATCACGACGCCCAACGCCAGCAGGCTCCAGCCCAGCACCGCTAGGCGCGGCGAAGGGGCTTCGTCCGCCCGGCGGTCGGCCGCGATGGGAGGCGTGCGCGAGGCGCTGCGCGCCGGCAGCACGCCGGCGGCCAGCGAGACCACGACACCGACCCCGGACGCCAGGGCCACGCTGCGAACCGGGATGACCAGCGTCCGGAAATCGAAGCCGAGGTTGACCGCATTCATGCGCGTGATGACGTAGGCCAGTCCGACGCCGAGGAGAAGCCCGGCCAGCACCCCGAGGAGGCTCAGCGCGCCCGCCTCGTACAGCGCCAGGCGTTGCACGTCCCCCCGCGTCATACAGATGGTGCGCAGCAGCGCGTACTCCCGCGTGCGCTCCACCACCGAGGCCATGAAGGTGTTGTAAGCCATGAACCCGCCCAGCGCGAGCAGGGTCACCGCAAGCACCGAGAGCCCTGACTGCAACGTGTCGACGATGCCCGATGCCACGTTGCCGGAAACCGCTGGGTAGGTGACGGTCAGATCCTGCGACAGCGACGGGAGGCGGGCCTCGATGCGCATGCGCACGTCCTCCACCGACACCGATGGATCCACCAGGACCTCGATGTGAGAGGCGCGCCCCTGCATGTGGAGGATCGTCCGCAGGTCCTGGATGGCGATGATGCCGACTCGCCCGCCGTTGGTACTGGCCAGCCCGTAGCGGTCGTCGAGGAGGCCCGTCACCGTGAGCGGGATGTCGCCGAAGCTGGTCGCGAAGCGAACGGTGTCGCCCACTGCGATCCCGCGCTCGCGAGCGAATCCCTGAGCGATGGCCACGCCGTTCGACCCGGGCTGGGGGAGGGCGCCTTGCGCGAGCTTGGCCGGCAGGTCCGCGGGCTCGGTGGTCACGCGACCGCTGAGCTGGAATCCGGTATCGACGCCGGGGATGATCGACTTCTGGAAATCCTGGATGGCGCGCACGGGCTCGGCGCGGGTGTTGAGGACCGGGTAGACCGCCTTCACGCCGGTGATGGTGCGCAGCAAGTCGAGGGCGGGGCCGTCCTCGAAGACCACGCGCCCGCCGGCGCCCGGCGTGACCAGCAGGTCGGCCTTGCCCGCTGCCGCCTGCAGCGCGCCGCGCACGTTGGCCTCGACGTTGGCGCCGACCGACAGGGTGGTCAGCACCGCCGCGATCCCGATTCCCACACCGAGGATCGTGGCCAGGCTGCGCCAGGGGTGCCGGAGCAGGTTCAGGAGGGCCAAACGACGCAGCGCCGTCACGTTGCCCAGTGTACCGTCGCCGGGCCGTCGCCGCAGGGTGCGCGAGCCGTCGCCGGGACGGGGCGCTTCTCACGCCGCCGGCGGTACAATTCCGCGACATGCGGATTGCTTACGTCACCGATGAGGCGTACCCGGGTTTCGGCGGTCAGGCCACGGCCACGCAGTCGCACGTCCTTGCGCTGGCGGACCTCGGCCACGAGATCCGGGTGGTGGTCGGACGGCAGCGGAACCAGACGGCGCCCCCCCCGGGGGTGAGGCTCACGACGCTACCGGTGTTCCCGCTAGGGACGCTGTCGCACATCGCGCTGCCACGCGTCGGCGTGCTGGCCCCCGTGCTCGACTGGGCCGAGATCGTTCACATCAACCTTCCCGGACCGCTGGCCTTCGTCACCATGCGGATGGCTCGGAAGCGCAACCTACCCGTGGTGATGGGGCTCCACATCCAGGAGCAGAACACCTCGATGCACCTGCTCGGCCCTCTGCGGCCGGTCCTGGAAGGGCTGCTGCACCGCTACTACCGGGGACTGTTCGGCGGTTCCGACTGTGTGACGGCCCCCACCGCCTTCGCCGGACGCCTGGCGGGCAGCTACGGGCCGCCCCGGATCGAAGTGGTGTCCAACGGCCTGGACCCCTTCTCCGCCGACGACGACTTCGCCGGCGAGGTCGACGCCCTGCGCCGCGAATTGCTCGCTACCGGTGACGAGGTGGTGCTCGCATATGTGGGTCGGCTCTACCCAGAGAAACACCCGGAGGAGCTGGTCGCGCTGCTGGCGGCAGCCCGCTCGCGGGGGCTGAGGGCGGCTCTGGCGGTGGCGGGGCGCGGGCCGATGAGCGGTCGCCTTCCCGAGCTCGCCCGCAGGGCCGGCGTGGAGGGCCACGTCCACGCGCTGGGGTTCGTCGACGAGCGCCGCAAGCGCGCCCTGTTGCGAGCCACCGACGTCTTCCTCATGCCCTCCGAGGCGGAGCTCCAGAGCATCGCCACCCTCGAGGCGATGAGCGAGGGGTGCCCCGTGCTCACCGCCGACTACTCGACGAGCGCGGTTCCGGAGCTGGTGGCCGAGTGCGGTGCGGGCGTTGCCTATCCGGCCGGCCGGGCCGATCGGGGAGCGGAGATCCTGCTCGGGTTGCTGGCCGACGATGACCGGCTGGCGGAGTACCGTCGTGCGGCGCGCGCGTCCGCTGGCTCGTTCGAGCTGCCGGCGATCGGGCGTCGCCTCGAGGCGCTCTACGAGGAGCTCATCGGCGCGCGCGCGGCCGTCGGGAGCGGTCCCCAGGACGCCCGTCGGGGCGAGGGGCCGGCGCTCGACCGTCCATAGGGGCCGGGGCCCGGCGTCGGGCACCGAGCCTCAGCCGGCCTCCTGCGCGCGCCGCGTCACCAGGTAGCCGCCGAGCAGCGGTCCGAGAAGGAAGATCGAGTAGAAGGTCACCAGGCGCCACAACAGCACCACGCCCGGGACCGAGGTGCCGCCCCCTCGCGCGATGAGCACGTAGGAGATGCCGAGCTCGAAGAAGCCGGAGCCGCCCGGCGTGGGAACGAAGGCCGACATGACCACGACCACCATCTGGGCGGCCTCGATAGCGGGCAGCGACACCATCACTCCCAGCCCCCGGGCGAGGAAGAACAGGATCGAGAAGAAGCTGATCCAGGACGCGGCCGTCACGGCCTGGAGGACCAGGTGGAAGCCGAGCGGCGCGTTCTTGAACAGCCTGTTCGACTCCAGCATCGTCTCCACGAAACGCAGCCCCTTCCGGCGCCAGCGGATCAGCGGGCCCCGCAGGACCCAGCGACCGATCGGCTCGAGCCACGCCAGCCGGAACTGCACCAGGTAGGCGACCGCCGCCGACAGCACCACCGTGAGCGCGCCGAGTGCGAGCCAGGTCGTGCCCTGCGGGTAGAGACCGAGCGCATAGAGCAGCCCGAGCGCGATGGGCAGGCCCCAGGTGTGGAACAGCGCGTCGGCCCCGAACACGGCCACACCCACTGCCCACGCCACCCCCGGGGGCAGCCGCTGGCCTTGCAGGGCGAGCGCCAGCGCGGGGGTCGAACCGCTCCCGCCGGGCGTGACGGTGGCGCTGAACATGCCGAGGATGTGCGCGCGCACGGCGTAGAACAGGGGCAATCGGTACCCCAGCCGGCGACACATGTAGATCAGGCGCAGGGCGGCCATGGTGAATGCGCCCAGCAGCCCCCCGAGCGCTGCCAGCGCGTAGCTCAAGGGCAGCTGCCGGATGACACCCAGGTCCTGCACCTTGCCGACACGGAACACGACCCAGGCGAGCCCCAACGCGCTGAGCACCATGGAGACGATCAGCGAGCGCAAGACCATCCTGTTCAAGGGGCCTCCGCCAGTGCCGCCAGGTGCTCGGCGATGTCGAGCGTTCCCGGTCGGAAGCCCAGAGCTCGGACGCGTCCCTGCCAGGTGTGCAGTGGCGCCGGATCCTGGCACAGGGGAGCCAGCAGCGCGACGACGTCTCGCGGACGGGGCACGTAGCCGCCGATCTCGTGCTGCCGGCAGTAATCGAGGTTGCGTTTCTCGTTGGGGGCCACGTAGCTGGTGTGGAAGATGGGCTTGCCCAGCGCCAGCGCCTCGAAGGTCGATGCCGCTCCGGCCTTGCCGAGCACCAGATCGCTGGCCGCGATCCATTCCGGCATGTTGGTGGTGAAACCCTCGACCTCCAGGCGGGTCCGGCCTCCCCGGGCGGCGTGGGCGTCCGCCAGACCCTGCAGCCGCGCGCGGAGTTGCTCGTTGCGCCCGGCGATGACCACGTACTGCAGGTCGAGATCGGCTGCCAGCACCGCCTCGACGATGCCCTCGACATTGCCGCCGATGCCTTCGCCTCCCGGAGTGTGGAGCACCGTGAGGCGAGCGGCGTCGAGGCCGAGGTGACGGCGCGCGGTGTCGACGTCGGGAACGGTGTCGACGAAGGCGAGGTTGAGCGGGTACCCGAAGATCTTGACGCGCTCGGCGGGCACGCCCTTGGCGCTCAGCAGCGCCTTCGCCTGCTCGCTGGCCACCACGATCTCGTCGGCGTCCCGGACTGCCCAGAGGGCGTGGCCGTCGAAGGGGTCGGTATCGACGCCCACCACCCGGGCGTCGAGCTCGCCCCGACGGCGGGCCAGCGCGGCCGCCTGCAGCGGCATGAAGTGCACGGCCACGACCAGATCGTAGCCCTGCTCGCGCACCAAGGAGGAGAGACGTCGGCGGAAGCCGGCCAGCGTCCGAGCCTGTACCGCCTGGGTCCAGGCCACGGGTACCACGCGATCGATGGCGTTCTGCAGCACGAAGGTGACCCGTGGATGGGCGAGCATCCACTTCCAGCTTTGCTTGTGGCGACGGTCCAGCGCCACCTCGCCGACGTGACGCATGATGTCGAAGACGTCGACCTCGAAGCGTCCGGGCCGGACCTGCTCCAGGGCGGCCTGCAACGCCAGGGCCGGCGCTCGGTGTCCACCACCGGCCTCGATCATGGCGATGAGGATGCGCGGGCGCGTGCCGCTCGGCGACGTCATGAGGTTGTCTCCGGTGTCCGGGACGTCACACGTCCGGCAGCGTCTCGAAGGTCTTGAGCGCCTGTGCCACGACCTGGTCCATGTTGTAGTACCGGTACGTGCCGAGACGGCCGGCGAACGTGACGTGCCCGAGCTCGGCGGCCATGGCGCTGTACTCTTCGTAGAGGGCCCGGTTCTCCGGCCTGGGCACCGGGTAGTAGGGATCGCCCTCGGCGCGCGGGTGCTCGTACACGAGCACCGACTTGGCGTGCCGCTGGCCGGTCAGGTGCTTCATCTCGGTGCGCCGGGTGTAGGCGTAGTCGTTCGGGTAGTTGGTCGTGCCGGTCTCCTGCACCTGCTCCTCGTCGTGGGTGACGAACTCGAACTCCAGCGAACGGTAGGGTAGCGGGCCCAGGCTGCGCTCGAAGTAACCGTCGATGGGACCGGTGTAGATCAGGTGCTTGTGGGGGACCAGATCGGCCACCTCGCGGTAGTCGGTGTTGAGCATCACCTTGATGTTGGGATGGCGCAGCATGCGACGGAACATCGCCGTGTAGCCGTGGAGGGGCATCGCCTGGTAGACGTCGGTGAAGTAGCGGTCGTCGCGGTTGGTGCGCACCGGAACACGCGCGGTCACGGTGGCGTCGAGCTCCTTGGGCTCGAGCCCCCACTGCTTCTTGGTGTAGCCGCGGAAGAACTTCTCGAACAGCTCCCGCCCGACTCGCGCCACCACCACGTCTTCGGACGTCTCGATGCGCTCGCGCTTCTCGGCGCGCGCCGAGAAGAACGCCTCCAGCTCGGAGCTCGACAGGTCGAGGTTGTACAGGGTGTTGATGGTATCGAGATTGATCGGGATCGGCACCAGGCGGCCGTCGACCAGGGCGCGCACGCGGTGCTGGTAGGGGCGCCAGCCCGTGAACTGCGACAGGTAGTCGAACACGCTCTTGGCGTTGGTGTGGAAGATGTGCGGTCCGTAGCGGTGGACCAGCACGCCGTTGTCGTCGTACTCGTCGTAGGCGTTGCCCCCGATGTGATCGCGGCGGTCCACGACCAGCACACGACCGCCGCGCTGGCTGGCGATCCGTTCGGCGAGGACGGCTCCCGAGAAGCCTGCGCCCACGATGAGGAAGTCGAATCCCTCGCTCATGTCGCGCCACCATACCACCGCGTTGCGCCCGCCGTCCGCGCGGCATCCAGGGTCGCCGCCTGCACGCCGGAGCGTCGTCCCAAACGACGAGTCCCTGCATCGTGGACGGCGGCGACCGTGCTACCCTTCGGGAGAAGCGAGCCTGTCGGTCACGGCACGGCTCACGGGGGCGGGATGGTGATCGTGGCGCGGCGCGCCCCGCGCTTGCCGGCGCTGGAGGACGCGCGTTGGCGTGCCGAGCGCCGGGGACCGGCCGGTCGACGCGGGGGGGTGGGAGCATGCGCATCGGATTCGTCGCCGACGACCTCTACCCGGGGTACGTCGCCGGCCAGGGCCAGCCAGGGCCATATTGCGGCGCTGATCGCTCTCGGGCACGAGGTCCGCGTTCTTGCCGGCGTCAAAGCCCATCCCACCCAGCCTCCGCCGCGCGTGGAGGTCGAGAGGCTCCCGGTGTGGAGGCTTGGAAGGATCCAGACGCAATTCGCTCGGCCACGCCGGCGGTCCGTACGTGCCCTCGTCGAGTGGGCGGACGTCGTCCAGGTGAACGCGCCGACTCCCCTTGGAGCGGCGGTCTGTCGCATGGCGAGGGCGCACGGCGTTCCCGTGGTCATGGGGGTTCGCGTCGAGATCGACACGTCGAGCCTTCACCTGCCCGCGGTGGGCCGAGCGTCCGTTGTGGCCCTTGCGGGCTGGTACCGGTGGCTGTACCACCAGCCGACGTGCCTCGCGGCGCCAACGCCCTCGCCGCGGCGATCGCCCGACGCTTCACCGATCGCCCGGTTCACCCCGTCTCGAACGGGATCGATCTCGCGTTCGACCCACCCACCCTGCCACGCGCCTACCATCGTCGACTAACTGATGCGCCGCAGATGCCTCACCGTGCAGGCTGCTGGCATCGAGACAGGTGGCGTTCGTGGCTTCGTCGACGAGCCGACCAAGCGCGCTGCTTCACACGCCGAGGTCTTCCTGATGCCGTCGCCCACGAGCTCCGAGCATCGCCACGCTGGAGGCCATGCGCACGGATGTGCGGTCGTGGCGGCGGCTTCCCACCAGCGCCGTGCCTTCGCTCGTGCGCGAGTCGGAGCGGACTGGTCTACGCTCCAGGCGGTTCGTCGAGGCCGCCGAGGCCATCGACGCCTGCTCGACACCGGAGCGCCTGCTCGCGTATCAGCGCAAGGCCTTGAGGCCGTGCGACGCCACACGTCAAGGAGAGCGGCGCATCCTGGCCGCGCTGTACGCCGGCCTGATGCAACAGGCGACACCCCGGGGAGCCGATCGTGACCGCGCGCAAGCCTAGCGGTCAACGCGCAGGTGCTGCGCGCCGGTCCCGCTCCCCGCGTCCCGATCGCTCACGAACCTCTCACGACGGAGCCGCTCACTCACCGCCGAGCCGGCTCGCTTCCTGCGCCGGACCACACCGGCCAGCCAGCGAGGTGGCGTTGCACCAGGATCACCCACGTAATGATCGGCCGAGCAGGTAGGCGACGTAGAACGTGCCGACCCGCCAGAACAGGATGGGGCGGCGATGTCGCGACCACACCTGCACGCCGAGCGTCAGTCCCACGCCAACTCGACGAAGCCCGAGGCTCCGGTGTCGGGAAGAAGAACGAGATCAGCGTGATCATGCTGAGCAGCGCCAGGATCGCGAGGATCGGCGTCCGCGTGCCGTAGATCTGGAGCAGGCCCAGAACAGCACGAAGTTCGCCATCCACGCCACCAGGTGGCGAATTGGAGCCACACCCAGGTGCGGATCGGCATCACGCGAAACTCTCCGCACTGGTGTAGTACTCGTGCGCGGTGACAGGATGCGCGCGGAAACGCCGTAGCAGGCGCCATCCCGCGACCCTGCGCATCAGTCGGCGAGGTGCCCGGAAGCGCGAGAGCAGACGCGCCGGCGATGGCGATGGCCGCCGCTGCTCCGCCAACGTCTGACACCGCCGGAAGAGCGAACGGCTGGTGGCCAGCAGGTAGACGAGCCCTGCCGGGATGAGCCAGCCGAATCACGAGATCGAGGATGAAGAGCTGGATCGCGATGCCGAGCCCCCTGCCCAGGGGAGGCCGAGCCGACTCAGTGCCACCATCAAAGCCACGCCGCCCGTGCCGCTCGGAGTCATGCGTGCCGAAACCATCGCGCTCGCCAGAGCCCCGCCCGGATGCAGGCGCTGCCCCTGGCCCGTGCGAGCATCGTACCCGAACCACGGGGCCAACCACAGCGAAGCGAGACTGGCGGCGCAGAGCGCGCCAAGGCCAGGTGAGTCCGCGAGGCGTATACGTCGCTGCCGACAGGAGCTCCGATCGCGTGCTCACGTAGAGCCCCAGGAGCCCGAGCCCTACGCTCAGACCAGGAGAGCCAGCAGTCGCTTCATGTCACGAGCCCTCGCTCGCCCCGGAGGTCAGGCGTCGGCGATGCAGGCGTAGTGGTCAGTACCGGCAACGCCGTCTGTCATGTTGCGAAGTCGATCGCGACGCAGCGGCGCCACCGCGCCAGGCCATCCCGGTCGCGGAGGTGGCCGCGCCGCCTCCACCGCCTGCTCGGGCCGCGGCACGTAGCGACCCAGTGCGTGGGCCTGAAGGAACTCGACCACACGGCGCTCGTTCAGGCCGGCAGAGGAGGTCACCAGGACGGGGCGCCCCACGGCCAGCGCCTCCATCACCGAAGCCGGGCCGGCCTTGCCGATCACGACGTCGGCGGCCGCCAGGTAGCGGTGCATGTCGTCCACGTAGGCGCGCACCACGAGCCGTTCATGGCGACCCGCCAGATCCGCCCCCCCCCCCCCCCCCCCCCCCCCCCCCCCCCCCCCCCCCCCCCCCCCCCCCCCCCCCCCCCCCCCCCCCCCCCCCCCCCCCCCCCCTTTTTTTTTTTTTAAAAAAAAAAAAAAAAAAAAAAAAAAAAAAAAAAAAAAAAAAAAAAAAAAAAAAAAAAAAAAAAAAAAAAAAAAAAAAAAAAAAAAAAAAAAAAAAAAAAAAAAAAAAAAAAAAAAAAAAAAAAAAAAAAAAAAAAAAAAAAAAAAAAAAAAAAAAAAAAAAAAAAAAAAAAAAAAAAAAAAAAAAAAAAAAAAAAAAAAAAAAAAAAAAAAAAAAAAAAAAAAAAAAAAAAAAAAAAAAAAAAAAAAAAAAAAAAAAAAAAAAAAAAAAAAAAAAAAAAAAAAAAAAAAAAAAAAAAAAAAAAAAAAAAAAAAAAAAAAAAAAAAAAAAAAAAAAAAAAAAAAAAAAAAAAAAAAAAAAAAAAAAAAAAAAAAAAAAAAAAAAAAAAAAAAAAAAAAAAAAAAAAAAAAAAAAAAAAAAAAAAAAAAAAAAAAAAAAAAAAAAAAAAAAAAAAAAAAAAAAAAAAAAAAAAAAAAAAAAAAAAAAAAAAAAAAAAAAAAAAAAAAAAAAAAAAAAAAAAAAAAAAAAAAAAAAAAAAAAAAAAAAAAAAAAAAAAAAAAAAAAAAAAAAAAAAAAAAAAAAAAAAAAAAAAAAAAAAAAAAAAAAAAAAAAAAAAAAAAAAAAAAAAAAAAAAAAAAAAAAAAAAAAAAAAAAAAAAAAAAAAAAAAAAAAAAAAAAAAAAAAAAAAAAAAAAAAAAAAAAAAAAAAAAAAAAAAAAAAAAAAAAAAAAGGGACCTAGACGGGGGCGAGGGCACCTACCGAGCGGCGCAGCCCCTCGCGCCAGGACACCACCGGGCGGTAGCCCAGCTCCTCCACGGCGTGCCGGATGCTGAAGTGCACGTCGCGGGTCATCAATCCAGCACGGTAGCGGGTCATGGGGGGCTCGTTGCGCGGGAAGAGGGCTCCCCAGGTCGCTTCCACGCCGCGGGCGAGCGCCTTGGTGGGGGTGCCGGGCAGGCGCAACCGGGGCGGACGCTCGCCCAGGAGGCGCGCCAGCTCGGCGAGCAGCTCCCGCCAGCTCGGCATGCCGTCGTCGGCGATCACGTACGAGCGGTGGGCCGCCTCCGCGCGCTCCAACGCCAGGCGTATCCCGAGGGCGAGGTTCTCGGCGTAGGCCGTGTTGATGACGCTGTCGCCGCTCCCCACCATGGGGAGAACGCCCTGCTCGAGCGCGCGTGCGACGCGGCGGAAGTTGGGGTCCCGCGGGCCGAAGGGCCACAGCCCCGGGCGCACGATCACGCCCTCGATCCCCTCGGCCTGCCGGACCAGGTCCTCGGCCATGATCTTGGAGTGCGCGTAGGCCTCGCGCAGGTTGTCGCGCGGGACCTCACGCGGGTCGGCGTTGCGGAAGCCGCTGTAGCGGTGGACGGCGACGCTGGAGATGAGCACGAAACGAGCTGCACCCGCGCGGGTGGCCTCCTGCAGGAGCTGTTGCGTGCCCATCACGTTGGTGCGGTAGAAGGCGTCCCAAGGTCCCCAGTCGGCGACGCGGGCGGCGGCGTGCACCACGGCCTCGACGCCGTCGCAGGCGCCGCCCAGGGCGCCCTCGCGGCTGAGGTCGGCGCGCCCGATCTCCAAGCTCTGCCGATCGAGCACCGCGGACAGGTTCCCGATGGTCCCCCAGGGGGAGACGAGGGCCCGTACCTGGTGGCCTGCGGCCAGCAGGTGTTCGCTGATGTGGCTCCCGAGGAAGCCATGGGCACCGGTAACCAGGACTTTCATGACAGCCGCCGCCATCCAAGCCTACCAGGAAGGGGTCTCGCTCGGTCATTTCGGGCGTCGCGGCGGGCCATGGCGTCAGCGGTGGAACAGCAGGCCCTGGTGGTAGAGCACGAACAGGTCGGTGGACAGCCCGATGACCAGATGGATGATGGTGGAGTAGAGCACCGACCGGCTGCGCAGCGCCAGCGCTCCGAAGAGCAGGCTGGCGGGCAGCGCGGCCAGCAACTCGGTCATGGGCTTCCCTAGGTGGATGAGGGTGGCCGCCAGCGTCTGCACCCAGATGCCCTGCGGGGCGCCCCAGGCGTCGGCGACGATGCGCTGCAGGAAGCCTCGGTAGAAGAACTCGAACGCGACGTAGTACAGGCCGTAGATCAGGGCCCACAGCAAGATGGTGCCGAGGCTGCGCCCGACCCAGGCGCCCGCCCAGGGGTAGGTCGCCTGGAGCCCCTTGTCGAAACTGCCCAGGTACATCAGCGGCACGGCGATCACGGCGCCGCCCAGCGCCGCCGAGAGGCCGAACCGGGCGTCGCCGAGGCGAAGCCCGACGTGCCTGAGATCGACGCCCACGACCGCCAGCAACAGCGCGGGCAGGGCCAGCAGGAACACCAGGGACCACGCTACCGTGGTGATGCCTGTCGTCAGCGTGCGCGGCTGGAACTGCATGAGCGCGGGGCCGGGGCTGGCGATGTACCAGAATCCCACCTGCAGAAGCACCGCCGCAGTGAGCAGGAACCACAGCCGGGCGTGCTTCCGGTCGAACAGCTGCGCCAGGTCGGCGAACACCACGCCGACCGAACGCAGCGGGCTCACAGCGCCTTCTGGTACATGCGGTAGGTCTTGTAGAGCTCGCTGCCCGCCGCCTCGATCCCACGGTTCATGGCGTCGTTGTCCTCGAGCACCCAGCTGCACTCGCCGCCGGTGTAGCCGATGGCGCGACCGCGCCGCGCGGTCTCGGCGATCATGAGCAGCTCGAAGCCCTTCCGGCGATACTCCGGCAACACCCCGAGGATGGCCAGCCGTCCCTGGTCGATGATCTTCTTGCGGTTGAGCAGGTGGAAGATCCCGAAGGGGAAGAGCCGGCCGTTGAACTTCGCCAGCACCTGGTTGAGGTCCGGGATGGTGATCGAGAGCCCGACCGTCTCCCCCTTGTACTCCAGGAAGAGCGCCAGCTCCGGCTCCATGATCATCTTGAGGTCGTTGGCGAGATAGTCGAACTCCGCGTCGGTGCCGCGCACCTGCCCCCAGTTCTCCTCCCAGGCGACGGTGTAGAGGTGCTTGAGCAGGCCGACCTCGCGTTTGAACTGCTTCATGTCGGCGGGGCGCACCGTGACGTCGTAGCGCTTGCGCACGCGATCGGCCATACGCTCCAGGCGTTCGGTGGCGCCGTGGCGGATGTCGATCTTCCAAGCGTAGAGGTCCTTGACCTTGCGGTAACCGGAAGCCTCGGCGAAGCCCAGGTAGTCCGGCGGATTCTGGGGCATCATGATGAACGGCCTGGTCTCGAAGGCATCGATCTGGAAGCCGGCGCCGTCGTCCATGGTGGGGTTGGCGGGACCGCGAACGGTGTCCCTGCCCAGCGCCCGCGCCTCCTTCTCGACGGCTTCGTACAGTGCCGTCGCGACCTCGGCGTCCTCGGCCTCGAAGAACCCGAAGAACACCAGGTTGTCACCGAACTGCTCGTTGTGGGCGTCGTTGTCGATGCAGGCGATGCGGCCGACGATGCGTCCGTCGCGTTCGGCGAGGTAGGGGGTGATCCGACCGTGCTCGAAGAAGGGGTTCTTCTTCGGGTTCAGCTTGTCGAACTCCCCCATGCGCAACGGGGGCACGAAGGTCGGATCACCCCGGTACTTGTCGTAGACGTAATCAATGAAGCGACCGAGGTCGCGCTTCGTCGCGACCTTCTTGATCTCGACCATGGCTGATCACCCCTTATTCGGCTGTCAGATTACACCAAGCCCCTTGCCCACCGTTTCGAACGCGGTGAGAAGGCGGTCGAGCTCGTCGTCCGTGTGGTTCGCGTTGACGCTGGTCCGGATGATCGAGTGCCCGGGGGGAACACCGGGCGGCAACGCCGGGGTCGTGAACACACCCGCGTCCCACAGGCCCTTCCAGAAGGCCAGTGCCCGTTCGTCCTCGCCTACCAGCACCGGCACGATCGGGGTCTCGGAGCCGAGCGTATCGAAGCCGAGCTCCTGCATCCCGGTGCGGAAGCGCTGGACGTTGCTCCACAGGCGCCGGCGATGCTCGGGTTCGGTCTCCATGATGTCGAGCGCGGCGAGCGCGGCCGCCATCTGCATGGCGGGCAGGGCGGCGGTGAAGATGAAGGGGCGCGCGTGATGCTTGACGAACTGCACCACCTTGTGATCACCGGCCATGAACCCGCCGACGCTCGCGAACGACTTCGAGAAGGTGCCGATGATGACGTCGACCTCGTCCTCGAGGCCGAAGTGCTCGCCGGTACCACGGCCGCCGTCGCCCAGAACTCCGCTGGCGTGGGCGTCGTCGATCATCAGACGCGCGCCGTAGCGGCGCTTGACCTCGACCAGGCCCGGCAGGTCCACGATGTGGCCGCTCATGGAGAAGACACCGTCGGACACGATGATGCGCCCACCCGGCTTGTCGGCGTCCGCAGCCAGAAGGCGCTCGAGGTGATCGAGGTCATTGTGATCGTACTTGCGCAGGGTCGCGAACGACAGACGCGCAGCGTCGTAGAGCGAGGCGTGGTTCTCGCGGTCGTAGTACAGGATGTCGTGCCGACCCGCGAGGGCGCTCACCACCGAGAGGCAACCGAGATAACCGGCGCTGAACGTGAGAGCCGCCTCCTTGTTGAGGAAGCTCGCGAGACGCTGCTCGAGTGTCTCGTGAAGCGTCAGCGTGCCGGTCAGGAAGCGCGAGCCGGTGCAGCTCGTGCCGAAGTCGTCCAGCGCGTTGCGGGCCGCGTTCTTGAGGCGCTCGTCCTGGGTCAGCCCCAGGTAGTCGTTCGAACCGGTGATGACCATCTCCCGCCCGTTGGCACGGACGGTTCCGCCGTGCTGGGCGGCGATGGGTTTGAAGTATGGGTGCAGGCCCGCCGATTCGGCCTGTTCGGCGCGACTGAACGCGAAGGCCTTCGCGAAGGCGTCCCGGGCTCGCCCCGAGCGCTGCTCGGAGCCTTCCTGAGTCACCGGATTCTGGCGGGCGTCAACGACCTCTGACAAGACTTCCTCCAACGCGGCTGCAAGCCAATTAGGGCACTATAGCACGCACCCGTCGAAGTCCAGCACGGGGGCGATGGCTCGTCACACCCTACGCAATGGGGCTTCCAGGCGCAAGCGATGTTTTCTCCATAGCGCTCCGCTTTCCAAGGGGCGGGAACCGCCCCACGGGCTCTCGGCGTGTGACCCAATCCTCCGTGAGCGTTCCGCCGGGCACGATATACTCGTGCCGTGGTCGTCAAAACCTACGTGCCGTGCATGCGAGGAGTGCCGGAAGGATGAGCGCATTGAATCTGACGTCGCCCGGTGCCTTGACGCGTCCCGCCGACGCGTCGGACGCCAGCTTGGTCCATCGACTCTACGAGAAGACCCCCGGCTATTTCGACGTCATCTCCATCCCGATCCCCACGCTCGCCGAAGTCGAGACGGACCTCGACACCGCCGTCCGCGACAGCCGGCGGCGCATCGAGCTGGTGCTCCTGCCTCCCCACGAGCGCGTGCCGCGCGAGGCGGGCCTCGAGGACCCGGTGAGTGGACGTCAGGTCGTGGGCTACCTCGACTACAAGCTCGACTACCCCGACGCTGGAGATGCCACGGTCAACCTGCTGCTGGTCGAAGGCGACCTGCAGGGGCGCGGCATCGGCGGCCAATGCGTGCGCGACCTCGAAGAGCGTCTTCGCGGCCGTGTTCGACGCGTGCTTGCAAGCATCTACGGGCAGAATCCGCACGCGCGCCGCTTCTGGGAGAGGCTGGGGTACGCCTTCGCGATCGACGCGAAGCCCGTGCTCGACTGGTACGCCAAGCAGCTCGCCTGACCCTGGGCCTTACGAGAACGCGCGGCCCCGACCGCACGGGGCCAGAGAGTGTGTGCCCCAGGGAGACGGCGGTGTATCCTTTCCGCCATGAAGCATGTCGTCAGCGTCTCCCTCGGTTCGGCCACGCGCGATACCGATCAGACGGTCACCATCCTGGGCGAGCAGGTCCACCTGGAACGGCGGGGGACGCAGGGCGACTTCGACGCCGCGCGCGACCTCATCCGTGACCTCGATGGCGAGGTCGACGCCATCGGACTCGGGGGCATCGACCTCTTCCTTCCGGTGGGGAGCCGGCGTTACTACTTTCGCGACGCGCGCGGCCTCGCTGCAGCGGCGAAGCGCACGCCGGTGGTGTGCGGCGCTGGCCTGAAGAACAGCCTTGAGCGGGCGATGGTGCGGGCGCTCTCGGACCGGCTGCCGTGGCAGGGACGCAAGGTGCTGATGGTCTCGGCGCTCGACCGCTTCGGCATGGCCGAGGAGCTGGCGTCCCACGGCGCCCACGTGCTGTTCGGAGACTTCATCTTCTCCCTGGGTCTGCCGATCCCGCTGTACCGGCTGGGGACCCTGCATGCCCTCGCCACGGTGCTGTTGCCTGTGTTCGTGAAGCTGCCCTTCAAGTGGCTCTACCCGGTGGGCGCGAGCCAGGAGACCGAGGCGACCACCGAGCGCTTCTCGCGGTACTACCGCTGGGCCGATGTCGTGGCGGGGGACTGGCACTACATCCGGCGCTACGCCCCCGCCGACATGCTTGGCAAGACGGTGCTCACCAACACCACTACCGAGGCCGACGTCGCCTTCCTGAAGGCGCGCGGCGTGCGTACCTTGATCACCACCACCCCACGTTTCGACGGGCGCAGCGTGGGTACGAATCTGTTGGAGGCCGCGTTCGTCGCCATCGATGGAGGTGAGGGCGAGCTCTCCGCCGAGCGCTACCGTGCCATGATCGAGGAGGCGGGGCTCGAGCCGACGGTGCTCGAGCTCGCGTCCTGAAGGCGCCCAGAGCGTTGAACGAGCAGCACGGCGCGCCAGGGGCACGCGTGCCCGGGTGCTACACTGTGCTGCGTCTTGAACTTCCGCGAGCGCGTGCCGCCATCAGCGGTCGGGTACGTGCCGTGATGCGTCGGAGGATAGTGCATGATCAGTGTGACGGACCTGCGCAACGGGACGAAGGTCGAGATGGACGGCGGCCTGTGGGAATGCCTGGACTACCAGCACCAGAAGATCGGGCGCGGGGGCGCCAAGGTGGTCGGCAAGTTCCGCAGCCTGGAGAGCGGGTCGATCGTCGAGCGCACCTTCAACGCCACGGAGAAGCTGCAGGACATCTTCATCGACTACCGTCAGATGCAGTACCTGTTCGCCGACGGTGACCTGTACACCTTCATGGACATGGAGACGTTCGAGCAACCCGTGCTGAGCCGGGACCAGATCGGTGACACGGCCCGCTTCCTCAAGCCCAACCTGGAGGTAACGGTGGACTACTACCAGGGCAGACCCCTCAAGGTCACGTTGCCCAACGTGGTCGAGCTCGAGATCACCCAGACCGATCCCGGCGTCCGCGGGGACACCGTTTCGGGCGGCAGCAAGCCGGCGGCGCTCGAGTCGGGGGCGACCGTCAACGTGCCGCTGTTCATCGAGCAGGGCGAGGTGATCCGCGTCGACACGCGCAGCGGCGAGTACCTGGGGCGTGCCTGATGGACGTCAAGGACATCAAACGCTTGCTCGACGCCCTGGCGGCGTCCGAGGTCCGCGAGTTCAGCTACGAGACCGAGGAGTACAAGCTCAACGTCAAGCGCGGCCAGGAGCCGGTTGTCGCGCAAACGGTGGCCGCCGTGCCCCAACCTGCGCCCCAGGCGGCGCAGCCCGCCCCGGCGGTCCAGGGACCCGCGCCGGCGGAGAGCGCGCCGGCGCCAGTCGGGGGCCGACGAGGTCCCGTCGCACTGGGTGGAAGTGACCGCCCCGATCGTGGGGACCTTCTATGGCGCGCCTGCCCCCGACGCGCCCTCCTACGTCAAGGCCGGTGACCGGGTCGAGCCCGGCACGGTGTTGTGCATCATCGAGGCCATGAAGCTCATGAACGAGATCGAGGCCGAGACCTCCGGCGTGGTCCGCGAGGTGCTGGTGCGCAACGAGGAGCCCGTGGAGTACGGTCAGGTGCTCTTCCGCATCGAGCCGGCCTGAGGCTCGGGGACAGACGCCGTGTTCCGCAAGATCCTGATCGCGAACCGAGGCGAGATCGCCCTGCGCGTGCTGCGCGCCGCGCGTGAGCTCGGCATCCAGACGGTCGTGGTGTACTCGCAGGTCGACGAGAACTCGTTGCCGGTGCTGCTCGCCGACGAGGCCATCTGCATCGGCCCCGCCCCGGCGGGCGCGAGCTACCTCAACGTCCGTAACATCCTGTCCGCGGCGCTGGTGACCGGCGCCGAGGCGATCCATCCGGGCTACGGCTTCCTGGCCGAGAACGCGGAGTTCGCGGAGAAGTGCGAGGAACACAACCTGGTCTTCATCGGACCCCGCGCCGAGAACATCCAGCGCATCGGCGACAAGGCGGCCGCACGGCGGCTGGCCGAGGAGGCGGGGGTCCCGATCACGCCGGGGTCGGAGCCGCTCAAGGACCTGGACGCGGCTCGAGCGTTCGCCGAGCGCATCGGCTTCCCGCTCATCCTCAAGGCTTCGGCAGGGGGTGGGGGGCGCGGCATGCGCGTCGTCCACAGCTTCCAGGACCTGGAGCGCCAGTTCGTGAACGCCCAGGAGGAAGCGCGGGCCGCCTTCGCCAATCCCGAGCTCTACATGGAGAAGTACCTGGAGGAGCCCAAGCACATCGAGGTGCAGGTGTTCGGGGACGGCCAGGGCAACGTGATCCACTTCTTCGAGCGCGACTGCTCGATCCAGCGTCGCTACCAGAAGATGCTGGAGGAGGCGCCCAGCATCGTCGACGACGACCTGCGCCAGCGCATCATCGAGGCCGCCGTGAAGCTGGCGCGCCACATCGAGTATCGCGGCGCCGGCACCTGCGAGTTCCTGGTCGACCGCGACGGCAACTTCTACTTCAGCGAGATGAACACGCGCATCCAGGTCGAGCACCCGACCACCGAGATGGTCACCCGCTTCGATCTGGTGCAGGAGCAGTTCCGGGTCGCGGCCGGCATGGGCCTCTCGCTGGCCCAGGAGGACGTGCGCCTGGAGGGGCACGCCATCGAGGTGCGGGTCACCGCGGAGGACCCCGACCACGACTTCCGCCCCTCGGCGGGAACCATCAGCGACGTCCACTGGCCCGGCGGGCCGGGCATCCGCGTGGACTCGCACGTCTACGCCGGCTACCGCATCCCGCCCAACTACGACAGCCTCATCGCCAAGATCATCGCCTGGGCGCCTACCCGGCAAGAGGCGATCGCCCGCATGGAGCGCGCCCTGCGCGAGACCGTCATCGAAGGGGTGAAGACCACCGTGCCGTTCCACCTGAAGGTGCTGGACAACGCTTTCTTCCGGCGTGGCGCGATCTACACCAACTTCGTGGCTCGAAGGATGTCACCGTGACCGAAGGTCCCGACCTCGAGATCGCCCCCGATGTGCTGTACGGCATCGCTCAGCTCGCCCTCGACGAGATCGAGGGCATGCGACCGATCGTGCCGCCCGCCCGGGTCGGCGAGTTCCTGAGCGGCCGCCGCGCGAAGGGGATCCAGATCGAGCGTGAAGGCACGGACGTGTACGTCGATCTGCGGGTGGCGGTTGCCTACGGCGTGGAGATCCCCGCCGTGGCGTCGCGGGCGCAGACCTCGGTGCGGGAGGCGGTGGCGTCGATGACCGGCCTGAAGGTCCGGAGCGTCAACGTCAACGTGGAGAGCGTCGATGCTCCGGAGGAACCGCCCGGTGGCTAGGCGGAAGGCACGCGAGCTGGCGTTCCGCACCCTGTTCCAGTCCGAGCGTGGAGGTACTCCGGTCCTCGAGGTCTGGCGTCAGGTCCGCGAGGAGGCGCTCGAGGAGCCCGAGCCGGAGGCGGACGCGGCCTACGGCGAGGGCCTGGATACCCCGGCCCTCGATTTCGCGCAGACCCTGGTGCGGGCGTATGCCGAGCACCGGGACGAGGTCGACAGCGAGCTGACCGACCTCGTCAGCGGTTGGAGCTTCGGCCAGATGGCGCAGACCGATCTCAACGTGTTGCGCCTGGCGGTGACCGAGATGAGGTACGGGCCCCCTGGGCCCCCGGAAGTTGCGATCGAGATGGCGGTCCGGCTCGCCAAGAAGTTCGGCGGCGAGGAATCCGGACGCTTCGTCAACGGCGTGCTGGCCAAGCTGTTCCGGCGCCTGGCCGGCGAACGAGCATGAGATGAGGTAGCACGTGGCGGCGATCAGGCTCGACGGCAAGGTGGTCTCGGCGGCGGTGGCCGAGCGGCTCAAGGAGACGGTGGCGGAGCTCGCCTTCGCGCCCAAGCTGGTGTTCGTCCGGGTGGGCGAGGACCCCGCCAGCGCGTTCTACGTCCGCTCCAAGGAGCGCATGGCGAAGCGCGTGGGAGTCGTGTCCGAGACGCACGTGTTGCCGGTGGGGACGTCGCAGGGCGGCGCTGGAGAAGCTCATCGCCGACCTGAACGCCGACCCGGAGGTCGACGGCATCCTGGTGCAGCTACCGTTGCCCGACGGTCTGGCGTCGCAGCCGGTGCTCGACCTCATCGATCCCGACAAGGACGTCGACGGCCTGCACCCGGTCAACGTGGGCCGGCTGTGGACCGGCCGTCCCGCCCTGGCGCCCGCCACGCCGCGCGGGCTGCTGGCGCTTCTCGACCACTACGGTGTCGAGATCGAGGGGCGGCACGTGGTCATCGTGGGGCGCTCGAACCTGGTCGGCCGGCCGGCGGCCGCCCTGTTCCAGCACCGCAACGCCACGGTGACGATGGCGCACTCGCGCACGCGCGACCTCGGTGACGTCGTCCGGCAAGGGGACATCGTGGTCGCCGCGGCGGGCCGTGCGCGGATGATCAGCGGGTCGATGGTCAAGCCCGGGGCCGCCGTGCTCGACGTGGGCATGACCCGGGAGGAGCAGGGCATCGTGGGGGACGTCGCGCCGGACGTCGCCGAGGTGGCGGGTCACCTGACCCCGATGCCCGGGGGCACGGGCCTGATGACGGTGGCCATGGTCATCGACACCACCGTGGAGGCGGCCCGGCGCAGGCGCTCGAGCGGATGAGCACGGTGCTGTCCAACGGCGTGTTGCTGACCGCGCTGATCGCGACTTCTGCCGCGCAGATCCTGAAGGTGCTGCTCGTCGTCGTGACCGAGCGGCGTCTGGCCCTCGGGAGGTTTCTCGAGACCGGCGGGATGCCGTCGTCGCACACCGCGGCCGTCACGGCGCTGGCGACGTCGCTCGGTCTGCGCTTCGGCTGGGGGAGCCCGCAGTTCGCGATCGCAGCGGTCTTCGGCTCGATCGTGATGTACGACGCCACCGGCATCCGCAGGGCGGCAGGCGTGCAGGCCGAGCTGATCAACGACCTCGTGCAGGAGCTGGCGCACCTGTTCGACGAAGGGTTCCAGCCCCAGGCGCTCAAGACGCTCCTCGGACACACCTACCCGCAGGTGCTGGTGGGGGCCCTGGTCGGCATCACGACCGCCCTGCTGGTCGCCCTCTGAGCGGAGCGGGGTGCCGGCGGCGCGCTCGACGTCGTAGACGGAGAGTGCGAGCGTTCGGAGCGGGCGATGACGGCCAGGTGAACCCTGGATGCACCGGCGGCGTAGAGCGCCTCGCGGCAGGCTGCGGCGGTGGCGCCGGTGGTGAGCACGTCGTCCACCAGCAGGACCGAGGCGCCGCGCGCCCGCTCGCTGCGGAATGCGCCCGCCACGTTGTGCGAGCGTGCCTCGCGGCTCAGCCGGGCCTGCGACGCCGTGGCGCGGGTGCGCACCAGGAGCGGGCGGTAGGGCACGTGGAGTGCGGCGGCCGCATGGCGGGCCAGCAGCTGCGCCTGGTCGTGGCCGCGCTGGCGACGGCGGGAGGAGTGCAGGGGCACTGCGCTCACCACGGTGGGGTGCCAGCCGGCGTCCGCCACCTCGCGCGCCAGTCTCTCGCCCAGCCAGCCGGCCAGCCGCGTGGCGCCGCGGTACTTCAGGGCCCGCACCGCACGTCCGAGCGGCCCCGCATACGGCCCCAGCCACAATGCGTCGCCGAGGCGCCCGGGACGGCAGGCCCGGCGACGGCAGCGGCCGCAGCAGCCCCGGCGACCGGCGCGTCTGACGCCGCAGGCCGGGCAGGGCAGGAGCGCGCCCAGCGTCGCGCCCACGGTCGCGGACACACCCGCAGCCAGCGCGGACCGGAGCGCCTGCAGGGGAAGGGTCATGCCCCGACTCTAGCGGGACGTCGCGGCCGGGAATGCCGGTGATGGGCTGCGCTCGGCCGAGCCTGGGCAGGAGCGGAAGCGTCAGGTGGAGCGGAGCGCCAGCGACCGGAGGAGCGTCTCGAGTTCCCGTGCGGCTGGCTGGCCCGGCAGGGGTGCGAGCGCCTCGGACAGGCGCGCGAGCCCGCGCCGTGCGCGGTCCTCCGCTACGGATTGGGCGTAGGCCAGCGAGCCGTGCCGCTCGATGGCCTCGAGCACGCGCCGGATCCCGTCGGGGCTCTTGACTTCGCGGGGCTCGGCCAGCATCTCCACGACCTCGTCGCGCTCGCTGCTCGAGGCGTGTGCCAGCAAGTGGGCGAGGATGAGGGTGCGTTTTCCCTCGTAGAGGTCGCCGGCGAACTCCTTGCCGTATGCGACTCCGGGCGTGAGGTTCAGGACGTCATCGCGGATCTGGAAGGCGACGCCCAGATCGATTCCGGCCGTCTCGAAGACGGGCGACGGGTCGACGCCCGCACAGGCTGCTCCCAGCCGCAGGGGGCAGACGACCGTGTAGTAGGCCGTCTTGAGCGTGACCATGGTCAGGTAGTCCGCTTCGGTGACGTCGAAACGGCCGGACGCGACCCAGCTCAGGTCGAGGTGTTGCCCCTCGGCGGTGCGTTCGATCATCCACAGGAACTCCTGCAGGACGGCTTCCCGATCGAGTCCGCCGGCGGAGACCGACGGGAGCGACATCACCAGGCGCCACATCGCGACGTGGAGTGCGTCGCCGACGTTGATCGCGATCGGTGTTCCGACCAGCCGGTGCAGGGCGGGCAGGCCCCGCCGCTCCTCCGAGTCGTCCTCGATGTCGTCGTGGACCAGCACCCAGTTCTGGAAGAGCTCGACGCCGGCGGCGGCGGTCAGAGCCGACTGCTCGTCGCCGGCATGCGCGCGGGCCGAAAGCACCACGATCTGGCCGCGCAGCGTCTTGCCGGAGCGCTCCGGGTAGGCGCGCTGCAGCTCGATGAAGCGCCGCAGCTCCGGATGGCTGTGACCCTCGGGCAGCGCCGCCACGACGGCCTGCCGGATGCGTGCCGGAAGGTCGCTGGCAGGCGCGTTCACGACGTCCCCTCGCGCTCGCGCCGAGGCGTTGGCGGCACCGGCCTCAGGGCCGACGGATGCAGGCTTTGAAGTGACCGGGGCTCACCTCTTCGAGCGGCGGCACCACGTGGGCGCAGTCCTCCACCGCGATCGGGCAGCGCGTGCGGAACACGCAGCCGGAGGGTGGGTTGATGGGACTGGGGATGTCACCTTGCAAGATGACGCGATCGCGCTTGATGGTGGGGTCCGGGATGGGCACGGCCGACAGCAGCGCCTCGGTATAGGGGTGGATCGGGTTGGCGTAGAGGTCCTTCGAGGGAGCGACCTCCATGACGCGGCCCAGGTACATCACCACGACACGGTCGCTGATGTACTCCACCACGCCCAGGTCGTGCGCGATGAACAGCAGCGTCAGGCCCAGCTCCTCCTTGAGGTCCTGGAGGAGGTTGACCACCTGCGCCTGGATGGACACGTCGAGCGCGGACACCGGCTCGTCGGCCACGATGAACTGCGGGTCCACGGCGAGCGCGCGGGCGATGCCGATGCGCTGGCGCTGTCCGCCGGAGAACTCGTGCGGATAGCGGCGCATGTGGTTCGGGGACATGCCGACGCGATCGAGCAGGTCGGCGACGCGCTGCTCCTTGTCCTTGCCGCGAGCGAGGTTGTGGATGGTCATCGCCTCGCCGATGATGTCGCCCACCGACATGCGCGGATTCAGGCTGGCGAAGGGATCCTGGAAGATGATCTGCATCTCCTTGCGGTAGTCCCGCATCTTCGCCTTGGGGAGCTTGGCGATGTCGACGCCGTTGAACAGGACCTCGCCGTCGGTCGGTTCGATGAGCCTCAGGATGCTGCGGCCGGCCGTGGTCTTGCCGGAGCCCGACTCACCGACCAACCCCACGACCTCGCCCTTCTTGATCTCGAACGACACGTCCTCGACCGCCTTGACGTTCGCCACGACGCGCGAGAAGATCCCGCCGCGGATGGGGAAGTACTTGCGAAGATTGCGGACCTCGAGGAGGTTGTCCGTGGCGTCGCGGATCGCTTCGGATTCCGCGCGGGTCGTCGACGAGGTCATGCCACCATCTCCTGCTTGAGATCGAGATCCTTCCAGCGTATGCATCGCACCATGTGACCGTTGCCGGTGTCTTCGAGCGACGGGATGGCTTCCTTGCACTCGGCGGTAGCGAAGCGGCAGCGCGGATGGAAGGCGCAGCCTTCGGGCAGGTAGAGCGGGTTGGGCACGTTGCCGGGGATGGCCTCGAGGCGGTCCTGGTGCTCGGCGGCGCGGTCGACGCGCGGGATGGAGTTCATCAGGCCCAGCGTGTAGGGCATCTGGGGCCGGGCGAAGATATCGTTGACGTCGCCCTCTTCGACGGCCCGTCCGGCGTACATCACCACCACGCGGTCGGCGATCTCAGCGACGACGCCCAGGTCGTGGGTGATGAAGAGGATGGACATGCCGATCTCGCGCTGCAGCTTGCGCATCAGGTCGAGGATCTGCGCCTGGATGGTCACGTCGAGGGCCGTGGTGGGCTCGTCGGCGATCAGCAACTTGGGCCCGCACGAGAGTGCCATGGCGATCATGACGCGTTGCCGCATGCCGCCAGACATCTGGTGCGGGTAGTTCTTCACGCGCTTGCCGGGTTCGGGGATGCCGACGAGATCCAGCATGTCGACGGCCACCTTCATGGCGTCGCGGTAGCTCTTGCCCTGGTGCAGGACGATGGCCTCCGCGATCTGGTCGCCCACCGTGTACACCGGGTTGAGGCTCGTCATGGGCTCCTGGAAGATCATGGAGATGTCGTTGCCACGGATCCGGCGCATGTCGCGCTCGCTCTTGCGGGCCAGGTCCTGGCCCTCGAACAGCATCTGGCCGGACGCGATCCGTCCCGGAGGGGTGGGGATGAGCCGCATGACCGAAAGGCTGGTGACGGACTTGCCGGAGCCGGACTCGCCCACCACGGCAAGCGTCTCGCCCTTGTCGAGGTGGAAGCTCACCCCGTCGACGGCCTTCACGACGCCTTCGTCGGTGTCGAAGTAGGTCTTGAGGTCGGTGACCTCGAGTAGCCGGTCGGAACTAGGCATCAGCGCGTACACTCCTCACAAGGTTCGATTCTACCCGAATACGGCCGGGGCCAGACGGGACGCAAACACCCGTCCGGGACGCGGTGGATCCCACGCAAGATGGTGAGACGCCGTCGCGCCCAGCGAGATACCCCCGTTGCAAGGAAATAGCCGGTTCCGCCTGCGGGCGCTCCCGGATCCGGGAGGTCCGCGTCGCGGCGGTGCCGAGACCCGGTCGGACGGCGAAGAACGCGCCCTCGCGACCGAGCGTACCGGACGGGCCGAGGAGGTGTCGAGGCCGAGGCGCGCTCCGAAGGGGCGCGGCTGGCTCGCGTTCCGGCGGGCCGGTCCCCGCGAGAATATAGCGCGGGGGCGCACAGGTCAAATCCCTCCCGTCCCATGGCGGCGGCACGTTCGAGCTGCGCCTCGGCGCCCGTCATCGGCGACTCTTGGGATCGAAGGCGTCCCGCAGGCCGTCCCCCAACAGGTTCCACGTCAGCACCGCGACGAAGATGGCGATGCCGGGCGTGAAGATCCACCAGCGGTCGCCCAGGCCGGTGACGCCCGCGAACGATTGCGCCGTCGAGAGCATCAGGCCCCAGCTCGTCGACGGCGGTTGGATCCCCAGCCCGAAGAAACTCAACACCGACTCGGCGAGCGTGTACTCCGGGATCTGGATCGACAGGGAGATGATGATGAAGCTCAGGGTCTGGGGTAGCAGGTGGCGCGTGATGACGCGCATGTTGCTCGCCCCGAGGGCCTGTGCGGCGACGGTGAAATCGCGCTCGCGCAGGCTCAGCACCTGGCCGCGCACCGCGCGCGCGATCTGACCCCAGCCGATCACAGACAGCGCCACGATGATCACCATGAACTGCGTGGTGGACGGTAGGTGGAGTGGGTAGAAGATGGCCGAGAGGGTGAGCAGCAGGAACAGGAAGGGGATGGCCGAGAGCGCCTCGACGAAGCGCAGGATGATCTCGTCGAGCCAGCCGCCGTAGAAGCCGGCCAACCCGCCCATGAGCATGCCGATGACGATGGCCACCGCGCTGGCCAGGATGCCGATGGTGAGGCTGATGCGCGCTCCGAACATCAGTTTCCCGAAGACGTCGGCCCCGATGTCATCGGTGCCCAGCAGATGGATCTTGGCCTGGTCGCCGGCGTCGGCGACCCCGAACAGGTGGAGCGTCGCCCAGGGCCGTATGCCGAGCACATGACGGAGCTGAACCGGGATCAGGTTCACCGGGAAGGGCACGTATCGGTCGCGGATCCCGGTGCGGTGGACGAACAGCGTCAGCGGGTAGCGCGTCGAGGTATCCGTCGTCCACACCGACGCGAAGGTCTGCATGTTGATGGTCTTCTTCAGGCCATAGATGTACGGCCAGGTGAGCTGTCCCTGGGAGTCGAGGAAGTGGACGACGGTCGGCGGCTCGAAGGTGGCGTTGGGGTTGATGTCGTGCTCCGGATAGGGGGCGAAGAAGTCGGCGAAGGCCGCCAGCAGGTACATGACGCCCAGGATGACGAGCGCCGTGCGCGCCATGGGGTGCTTCTTGAACTGCTGCCAGGCGATGGTGGTGAGGCTGGCGCCCTGGACGGCTTGCTTGCCCACAGGGGCCTGCGCGGTCTCGATCTCGGGGGGCACGCGCTCCACGTCAGTACCGGATCCGGGGGTCGATCATGGCGAGCGCCAGGTCGGACAGGAGGTTGCCCACCATCAACAGCAGCGTCAGGATGGTGAGCAGCGCCATCACCACGTAGACGTCCTGAGCGAAGATCGAGCTGATGAACAGTGGCGTGATGCCGGGCCAGCCGGTCACGTACTCGACCGAGCCTGCGCCGGAAACGAGCCCGGGCAACGTGGAGCCGATGATGGCGACGATCACCAGGATGGCGTTGCGCAGCGCGTGCTTGACGTTCACGGAGCGCTCCGACAGGCCCTTCGAGCGGGCGGTCCGGATGTAGTCCTGGCTGAGCACCTCGAGCATCTCGCCGCGCATCACGCGGCTGACGAACGCCAGGGAGGAAAGGGTGACCACCAGCACCGGTCCGATCAGGTGCCACCCCACGTCGAGGACCTGGCGAACCGGACCGAAGCTGCTGAAGTCCGTGCTGGTCATGCCGCCGGTCGGGATGAGGAACCAGTGGTAGTGGTGGAACCACTGCACGCTGAACGCCAGCACGATGAGCGCCAGGAAGAAGTTGGGCACGGCCAGCCCGAGGAGGCTGAAGACGGTGAGGAAGCGGTCGGCGAGCGAGTACTTGTGAAGCGCCGAATACACGCCGATGGGGATGGCGATCGCGAACGCCAGGACGGTCGCCGGGATCAGCAACACCATGCTGTTGCGCATCAGCGGCAAGATGAGCGCGGTCACGCTGGCCTTGCTCGTCATGCTGGTCCCGAGGTTGAAGTGCAGGATCAGATTGCGCAGCCAGTAGAAATAGCGGACGTACCAGGCCTGATCGAGCCCCAGCAGCTGCCGGATCCGCTCGGCCTTGTTGGGGTCGACCTGGTCGAAGGCGAACTGCGTCGCGAAATCGCCCGGGGCCGCCTGGATGATGCCCCATGCCAGGAAGGTCGCGATGATGAAGGTAGGGATGAGGTTGAACAGCCGGCGAACGATGAACGGCAACATCGCGAAGAAGAGCCTCCGGGGTCGGTTTGCGGGGCGCGCCCTGAAGACGGGGCGGGCACGCGCCCGGCACGCAATGGAGCATTCTAAGCCAGATGGGGGAGTCGCCGGTTGAGAGCGGCCCTGCAAGCTTCGGGGGCTCCGGTCTCTCGGACCGGAGCCCCCGTTCCCCTCGTAGGGGACCTGATTACCGGAGGCTCAGTTCGCGGTGAGCAACTCCCGATAGCTACCCGGGTTGTAGGGCGACTGGATGCTGTTGGCGTCCAGCGCCGACTTGGGCCAGGTGTTGCCCAGGTCCGTGTAGAAGCTGAAGGCCTGGCTGATCAGGGGCGTGAGCGGCAGCCACTCTCGCATCAACGCTGCGCGCTGGTTGTAGAGATCCACGCGCTTCTGCAGGTCCAGGGCCGCGTTCATCTCGACGGTGTACTGGCCCATCAGGATCTCCCAGGACTGCAGGTCGGTCTTGCTCTTGTTCCAGGAGTTCAGGTTGGTGCCGGGGCGCAGGCCGTTGTCGAAGCTGGGGTTGTCGACGTCGCCGCCGGCGAGGCCCCAGATCTGCGCGTCGTAGTTGACCGTGCGGCCCTTGGCGGGGTCGTAGTCGGCGCTGGTGCCCACGATGGAGTTGGCCCAGATCTGCGTCGAGACCTCACGCGGGTTGATCTTCACGCCGTAGGGGGCCACGGTCTGCGCGATGACCTGCGCTTCCTGGCCGCGGCGGGTGTTGCCGCTGTTGTACTGCAGGTCGAACGCCACCTTGCAGCCGGTGGTGGGGTTGGTGAGCACCCCGTCGGAATCCTTCTGGGTGAAGCCGATGTTGTGCAGGAGCTGTACGCCCTGCTCCGGGTCGAACGTGAAGGGCTTGAGGTTGGGAGCGTCGAAGGGTTTGGCCGCCTCGGTGTTCCAGTCCTTGGCGGGGAAGCCCAGGCCACCGAGCGCGGCGTTCACGAGCGCGTTGCGGTCGATCATGTCGCTGATGGCGCGGCGGAAGTAGACGTTCTTGAACATGTCCGCCTTGCACTTGTCGGTGTTGTTGAAGTTGTAGGTGATGAAGTCGACGGCGCTGCTGGGCCCGATGTTGGCGTAGAGGTTGCCCTTGATGGTTCCCTTGTCGAGCGCGTCCTTGACGGCCTTGACCTGGTCGAGGTTGACCGGCCAGTAGAAGTCCGACTGGCCCGTCACGGCGCGGCTCAGCACCTGGTTGGCGTCCTTCACGAGCGTGACGTTCCAGGTGTCGGGTCCGGGCACGCCGCTGCCGTCGGCCGCCTTGACCTGCTCGGCGTACTGCGGGTTCTTCACCAGGACCACGCGCTCGCCGGCGCGGAACTCCTTGAGCATGTAGGGGCCGCCCGACACGATCTTGCTCACGTCAGCGTCGACGCCCCACAGGGCCTTGACGCCGTCGGCGCCCTTGGCCTTGTAGACGGGCATGAAGATATGGGCCGGGATCAGGCCGTTCAAGGTCACGCAGTCGTTGTTGGCCAGGGCGTTGACCTGTGGCTCGGGCAGGGTGATCTCGTACTGGTACTTGCCCAGGATCTTGAGCTGCACCTTCTTGTCGCCCACGACCGAGCAGGAGTAGTTGTTCGACTCCACCTTGGGGTCGCCCACGATGTCCCAGGTCGCCTTGACGTCGTCCGTCGTCATCTCGACGCCGTCGGACCACTTCCAGCCCTTGCGCACCGTGATGATGAACTGCTGGTCCTTCTTGAGGACCTGGATGTCCTTGGCCCACTGCATGTTGTAGCTGCCGTCGGGCTTCTGGAAGGAGCGGTTCCCGACCCAGTCGCGGTAGATGGCGGCTGGCCCGGCGTACATCCCGATGATCGCTGCTTCGTTGGCGCTCGAGGTGAGCACGGGGTTCAGGGTGGTGATATCGCCGAACAGTGTTTCGTTGACGGTACCGCCGCTCTTCAGCGTCGGCGCGTAATCCTTCGGCCAGGTGAACGTCTCCACCTGCGCGGTGGCTACGGCCAGAAGCGCTGCCGCAACGACAAACAACAGAGTTCGCTTCACGGACATACCTCCTCGGGGAGATACGAATGGCCGGACCGCGGGAACCCCCGCAGGGAGCCTGCTCATCCGTTGGAACTACGCCAGCAAGCCTACCTGCTGGCACGGCCCGCATCAAGAGGATCTCTCATGCAGGGCAAGCTCATGGAGGGCAAGCACGCGGCACCCCAGCGGCAAGGTATCGTTCGCCGCGACGGTAACGAAACCGACCCACACCGCATGACGGCGGCGTGGGTCGTCGCGTTCCTATGTCCCGGGTCGGTGCGCTGGGCCCGGCGTTCGTGTCAGGCCCTGGGGATGACCTGCAGCGCCAGCGCCAGCAAACCCCAGACGGTGCCGAGCCAGATGGTGAGCCGGTGCAGACCGCCGGCGGTACCACCCATGGTCCCGAAGTCGCCGCCCCCGCCACCGCCGCCGCCCAGGGCGTCGCCGAGGCCCGACTGCTTGGGCTCCTGCATCAGGATGACGATGGTCACCAGGACCGAGTCGATGACGAACAGTATGAAGGCAATCCAGAACATGCTTCCTCCGCGGCGAACGGGAAGCGGACAGGTGCGCCCGCCGATCTCTCGCGCCGAACTCTTACGCCGATCCTACGGCAAGGTGGTGCCGAGAGCGGGACTCGAACCCGCACGGGTTGCCCCGGTAGATTTTGAGTCTACTGCGTCTACCGATTCCGCCATCTCGGCCCGGACGGGCGGCCCACGCCGCCCGCACTCAAGCGTAACGGTAGGGGCCCGTGTCCGGCAAGGGCCTGCAAGGGCTTGCGGAGGACCGGGAGTCCCTGGCTCCGCGTTCCGGGGTCAGCGCTCCGCCAGGTCGGCGTAGCCCTCGACACGCAGGAGCGCCTCGCCCACGGTGTCGATCAGCATGCCTAGGCTGCCGGTGATGAACAGCCAGGTGCCGGCTTCCCTGAGGCCCGCGAACAGGAAGAAGATGCTCCCCACGAAGAACGTGGTGTTCCCGACCAGGCCCAGACCCGTGTGGATCCAGGGGTAGTCCCGGGCGATGCGGCGGAGCGGCACCAGATGCGGCAGGCTGGCGATCCTGCGAAGCAGCGACATGAATCCCTCCTTCCGGGCGCCCCAAGCGGGCTCACGCGTCGCGCCCACCCCCCTCCGGCGGCCGGTGGTACAGTACGCGCGTCGCAGGGTCGCCGGCTGCAGCTGGCGGGCGCCGTGCGCCCCCAGGATTACCATGACCATCGCCGTTGTCCGTTTCCCAGGCAGCAACTGTGACGACGACGCCCGGCACGCGTTCGAGTTCGTTCTCGGATCTCCGGTGCGCTTCGTGTGGCACCGCGACAGCTCGCTGGGCCGCGCCGACGCCGTGGTGTTGCCGGGCGGCTTCAGTTACGGCGACTACCTTCGCGGCGGCGCGCTGGCGGCGCTCAGCCCGGTGATGGATGCCGTGCGCGACTTCGCGCGGCGGGGCGGCCCCGTGCTGGGGATCTGCAACGGTTGGCAGATCCTCACCGAGGCGGGCCTGTTGCCGGGTCAGCTGGCGCGCAACCCCTCGCTCCATTTCCTGTGCCGGGACGTGCACCTCCGCGTCGAGCGCGACGACCTGCTCTTCACCAGCCGCTTCGAGCGCGGCCAGGTGCTCCGACTTCCCATCGCCCACAACGAAGGGCGCTTCTACGTCGATGACGCCACCCTCGAGCGCCTCGAGGGCGACGGGCGGGTGGTGTTCCGCTACGTCGACGCGCAGGGTCATGCCACGCCCGAGGCCAACGCCAACGGCAGCGTGAACGCGATCGCCGGCGTGGTCAACGAGCGCGGCAACGTGCTCGGCATGATGCCTCACCCGGAGCGCGCGGTCGAGCCACTGCTCGGCTCGGTCGACGGCGCGGAGCTGCTTCGCGGCATGCTCGAGCACCTGCACGACGGGGCGGCGCGGGCATGAGCGGCTGCCTCCACCCGGGGCGTGCATGGCGACGGAGGGCACGATGAGCGCGAGCTTGCGCGCGTCTGCGGCCACCTTCGGTCTCAGCGAGGCCGAGTTCGACGACGTCGTCGAGAGGCTGGGTCGGGAGCCCAACCCGCTCGAGGCAGGCGTGTTCGGGGCGTTGTGGAGCGAGCACTGCGGCTACAAGAACTCGCGTCCGCTCCTGAAGCGCCTGCCGACCACCGGTGTGCAAGTGCTCCAGGGGCCGGGCGAGAACGCCGGCGTCGTCGACATCGGTGACGGCTGGGCGGTGGCGTTCAAGATGGAGAGCCACAACCATCCCAGCGCGGTCGAGCCCGTGCAGGGCGCGGCCACCGGCGTGGGAGGCATCCTGCGCGACATCTTCGCCATGGGCGCGCGGCCGGTGGCGGTGCTCGACTCCTTGCGCTTCGGTGAGCTCGGCGAGGCGCGCAACCGCTACTTGCTGGCGGGGGTGGTGCAGGGCATCTCCCTGTACGGCAACGCCATCGGCGTCCCTACCGTCGGGGGCGAGATCGCGTTCGACCCCTGCTACCAGGAGAACCCGCTGGTCAACGTCATGGCGCTCGGCTACCTGCGCCATGACGAGCTCAAGCGGGGCACGGTCGGTGCGGTGGGGAACAGCATCATCTACGTGGGGTCGAAGACCGGCCGGGACGGCCTCGGCGGTGCGGTGTTCGCATCGGCCGATCTGAGCGAGGCGTCCGATGCGGACCGGCCGGCCGTACAGGTCGGCGACCCTTTCATGGAGAAGCTGCTGCTCGAGGCCTGCCTGGAGGCGTACGCTCGCGGGCTCGTCGCCGGCGTACAGGACATGGGCGCGGCGGGACTGAGCAGCAGCGTGGCCGAGATGGCGCACCGGGCCGAACTCGGCGTGGACCTCGATCTCGACCGGGTGCCTCGCCGCGAGGACGGCATGAGCGCGCTCGAGGTGATGCTCTCGGAGTCGCAAGAGCGCATGCTGCTGACCGCCACGCCGGGGCGCGAGGAGGAGTTGCTGGAGCTACTGGAACGGTGGGAGCTCGATGCCCATGCCATCGGTGTGGTGCGCGACCACGGGCGCCTGCGGCTGTTCGACGGCAAGCGGCTCATCGGCGATCTCCCGGTGGCGGCGCTCAACGAGCCCCCCACCTATACCCGGGAGGGCGTGGAGGCGGCCGAGACCGTGGCGCTGCGCGCGCGCAGCGTGGACGTCCCCGATACGTCCGATCCTGCAGGTGCCCTGCTCACGCTGCTCGAGAGCCCCACCATCGCCAGCAAGGAAGCGGTGTTCCGGCAGTACGACCACCAGGTCATGACCAATACCGTGGTACTGCCCGGTCGTGGCGACGCAGCGGTCCTGCGGGTGAAAGGGAGCCCGTTGGGGGTGGCGGCGACGGTGGACTGCAACGCCCGCTACGTGCGCCTCGACCCCCGCCTGGGGGCAGCCCACGCCGTGGCCGAGGCCGCCCGCAACCTCACCTGCGTAGGGGCCACGCCGCTCGGCGTGACGGACAACCTCAATTTCGGCAACCCCTACCTCCCCGAGGTCTACTACCAGCTCGAGCAGGCGGTCGAAGGCCTGAAAGAGGCCTGCCTGGCGCTGGGAACGCCGGTGACCGGCGGCAACGTCAGCCTCTACAACCAGTACCGCTCCGAGGACGGCTACCACGCCATCGACCCGACGCCCACGGTAGGGATGGTCGGGGTGCTGCCGGACGTCGGGAACCGCGCCGACATGGCTCTCAAGCGCACAGGAGACGTGCTGCTGCTCGTTGGCGAGGCGGCCGGATCGCTGGGCGCGAGCGAGATGCTGGCGCGGCTGCACGGCACCGTCGCGGGCGCTCCACCGCCGCTGGACCTGGAGCGGGAGGTGGCGGTGCAGCGCGTGGTGCGCTCCCTGATCCAGGAGGGCCTGTGCGATACCGCGCACGATGTCTCCGAAGGGGGGCTGGCGGTGGCGCTGGCCGAGATGGCGATCACCGGTGCGTTCGGCCTCGACGCGACCCTGCCCGGCGTCCCGGGGACGTCCGACGACGCCGTCCTCTTCGGGGAGGGCGCTGCGCGCATCGTGCTGGCGCTGCAGGGCGAGGAGCGCGTCGTCGAGGCGCAGAGGCGCTGCTCGGAGGCGGGGGTTCCCTGCCACCGGCTGGGGATCAGCGAAGGTCAGGACGTCCGCATGCGCACCGTCCGCGGGGCGTTCGCCGTGCCCCTGACGAACCTTCGGACGGCTTACCACAGGCCCCTGGCGGAGGCGCTACGCTGATGGCGATGGACGGAACCCCCTGGGACATCCTTGGCGAGGACAAGTTGCACGAGGAATGCGGCGTGGTGGCGGCGCACCTGCCGCATGCGAGCGACATGGCGTCGCTGCTGCACATCGGCCTGTTCGCGCTTCAGCATCGCGGGCAGGAGTCGTGCGGTATCTGCGTGGCGTCGGACGACGAGATCCGCATCGAGAAGGACATGGGGCTGGTCAGCGCCGTGTTCACCGAGGACCGGCTCGAGAAGCTGCGCTTCGCCGGCGCGCGCACCGGCATCGCCCACACCCGCTACTCGACGACGGGCTCGAGCCTGCGCTTCAACGCCCAGCCCATCACGGTGCGCTCCAACAAGGGGCTGCTCGCGCTTGCGCACAACGGCAACTTCACCAACGCCAAGTCGATGCGCGCGCGCATGCTCGACGAGGGTGCTGTCTTCCAGACCACCAACGACAGCGAGGTGATGATCAACCTCATCGCCCGCTACAGCCATCTCAGCCTGCGCGACGCCACCGCGCAGGTGATGGGCGAACTCGAGGGCGGCTTCGCGGTCGTGCTCATGGACCGCCACCGCATCCTCGGACTGCGCGACGCCAACGGCGTGCGGCCGCTCGTCATCGGCGAGATCGACGGGGGCTACGTCCTCGCGTCCGAGCCGTCGGCGCTGCACGTGATGGGCGCCACCTTCCTGCGCGACGTCCGGCCGGGCGAGCTGGTGATGGCCGACGATGAGGGGCTGCACAGCTATCAGGTGCTGTCTCCCCAGCCCACGCCCTGCGCCTTCGAGTGGATCTATTTCGCGCGCGGGGACTCCGTGCTCGACGGCGTCGAGGTGCATGCTTCGCGCATCCGCATGGGAGAGGTGCTGGCCGCGGAGGACCCGGTCTCGGCCGACGTGGTGGTGGGCGTGCCCGAGTCGGGGCTGGCCGCCGCCATCGGTTACGCGCGCGCTTCCGGCATCCCTTACGACATGGGATTGTACAAGTCACCCTACGCGGGGCGCACGTTCATCCACCCCAACCAGCGTCTGCGTGACCAGAAGGTGAAACTGAAGCTTGCTCCGACGCCCGCCGTTCGTGGCAAGCGGGTCGTCCTCGTCGATGACTCGATCGTTCGGGGGACCACCTCGGGTCGCATCGTGCAGCTGCTCCGCGAGGCCGGCGCGACGGAGGTCCACTTCCGCGTATCGAGCCCGCCCATCCGCTTCCCTTGCTACTACGGTATCGACACCGCCGCCCGCAAGGATCTGGCCGCGGCCACGATGAGCGTCGACGAGATCCGCCGGCGCATCGGCGCCGACACCCTGCACTTCCTGTCGGAACCGGGGCTGGCGCGCGCCATCGCGCTCGACAGGACCTGCCTGGCGTGCTTCGACGGCCGCTATCCCGCCGGGCACCCCGGTGAGGAAGCAGAGAAGGACGGCCTGGACGCGGAGAACGAGCGGCCGGTCGAGGTAGCGCCGGCCTGAAGGGCGCCTTCAGGGGCGCGTGTCGTTGCGCCGCAGCACCATCCAGGTGAACCGCAGGAGCCTGGGCACGCGTCGCCAGCGCTTGGCGTCGAGCCCGACCCGGAGCAGCCACTCCACGCCGAGCCGGCTGCTCCAGGCGGGCATGCGCTGCACCTCGCCGGCGAGCACGTCGAGCGTGCCGCCCACCCCGATCGACACCGGCGCGCCGAGCTCGGCCGCGTTCTCCCACAGGAAGCGTTCCTGGCCCGCGCCGAGCCCGGCCAGCAGCAGCTGGCAGCCGCTGGCCGCGACCTCACGGCAGACCTCGGGGACCTCCTCGGGACGCCGGAAGTAGCCGTGATGCACGCCGGCGATCCGGGTCCCGTAGCGGCGCTGGGCGGCGTCCGCCGCCCGCTCCGCCACGCCGGGACGACCGCCGAGCAGGAACACGCTCAGCTCCGGACCGGCTGAGCGCAGCACCTCGACGACGAGGTCGACGCCGGGCACGCGCCCCGGCAGGCGCTCCCCTTGCCGGCGCGCCGCCCAGGTGATGCCGACGCCGTCGGCCACGCTGAGGTCGGCGCCGCGGAGCGCCTGGAAGAGCCGCGGGTCGTCGTGCGCGCCGACCACGATCTCGGGGTTGAGGGTCACCACCAGCCGGGGACGGTCGCCGTGCACGGCGTCCAGCACCCAGGTCGCGGCCTCGGGAAGCGTGAGCGCGTCCACCGGAAGGCCGAGCAGCCAGCGCCGCGGGCCGGGATCCCGTTCCATCAGCTCGGGCGGGGTGCGGGTGCGAACAGGTAGAGGGGGGCGCTGCCGGCACCCGGCTGGCGGCCCACCAGTTGCGGCACCACGCTACTGGCCGAGATCTGGGCCGAGAACGCCAGATCACGCTCGAGCCCGACCCGCCGCAGATAGTGCCCGGAGACCGACTGCCACAGGGCTTCCATCGGGTCGGGGAAGGCGCGCAGGAGACTGAGCGCGAAGCGGGTGGCGCCGCTGCGCGCGGCCGTGGGCAGGCGCTCGGCCAACATCGCCGCCAGCACGCCGGCGGCAAGCGCATCGTCGAGGTCGGGTTCGCCTTCGAAGCCGGAGCCGACCAGGTCGATGCTCTCCAGGGCCTGGCGCGACGCCACCTCGGCCACGGCGGCGGCGTTGTAGAGCGAGCCGAGCAGCACGCGTCGGGCGTCCGCGATCTGGGGAAGCCAGCGCGGCGCGTTCTCCGACACCATCACCGCTCGCTTGCCCATGACGTCGATGCCCGCGAGCTCCGCGGGGGAGTTGCCGTAGTTGAAGCCCTCGGCCGGAACGCCCTGGCGCTCGCCCAGCAGCAGCCAGCCCTCGCGGGCGGCCGCGCGCGCGGTGCGCAGACTGGGCGTGAGCGCCAGCTCGGTGAGCCCGCGCTCGAACAGCAGCGGAGCCACGGTACAGGTCCGTAGAACGTCGACCAGGACGACGACGTCGCGGTAGTTGCCGGTGGGGGTGAGGTCGGTGTGGATGCGCATACGTGGGGGGTTGCGCCGGACACGGCGGCGCGGAGAGCCGCGCAGACGCACGAACCGGATTCTACCATGAGGCGCCCCCGATTCCTCTGCCGTCGCGTGCGTAGCACGCGACTTCCACCGCACCACCCGGAGGGTAAGCTGGCGCGTGTCCCGCGACGATGCGCCGCCGTCCCGTACGAGCTTCCTGGACCACTACCGGTCCGGGGACCTGAGTGAGTTCTTCGATCTACCGGCGGGCGACGTCGACGCGGCCCTGCGGGTGCCGCGCCCCGCGGGGCGCGCCGCCCTTGCTGCGGCGATGCGCAGCCACGCCGGCGCGCTGGGCGCGCCGCGGGCGGTGTTCGAGAGCCTGGAGCGGCTCGAGCACCCCGCGTCTCGCACGGTCGTCACCGGCCAGCAGACGGGATTGCTGCTCGGGCCCGCGTACACGCTCTCCAAGGCGATCACCGCCGTGAAGCTCGCCCGCCGTCTGGACCGTGAGGACCGGCCGGTGGTGCCGGTGTTCTGGCTCGCCAGTCAGGATCACGACACCGCCGAGATCGACCACGCGCACCTGCTCGATGGCGAGGAGCGACTGCACCACCTGAGCGTCGATCTGCCGGAGGATGCGCCTGCCGGACGGGTGCGCCTGACGGGGGCGATGGTGGATGGCGTGGTGCAGGGCATCGACGCCATGCGCCCGGCGGCGCCCTTCCGCGACGAGGTGGTGGCTCTGCTGCAGGAGACGGCGGGGACGGCCGCGACCTACGCCGACTGGTTCGCCGCGGTGCTCTACCGGCTTCTCGGCGACCAGGGGCTGGTGCTGTTCGACCCCATGCACGCCGAGACCGCCCCCCTTCTCAGGCCGGTGCTCGAGCGCGAGCTGGAGCGGCCGGAGGAGAGCGTTGCCGAGGTCAACCGGGCCGCGAGGCGGCTGCGGCGGCTGGGTTTCGATCCGCAGCTCGGTCGCGGTGCCGACGCCACCAACCTGTTCCTCGAGGTCGGCGACAGCGCCGCGCCGCGCCGGGTGCTGCTGCGGCACGAGGGCCGGAACTTCCGATTGGAGGGGCGGGTGCTGTCGATCGACGACGTGCGCGCCCGGCTCGAACAGGACGCGGCCTCGCTCACGCCCGCCGCCGGCCTGCGGCCGGTGGTGCAGGACGCCGTGCTGCCCACGGCCGTGGTGGTGCTGGGGCCGGGCGAGCTGCGCTACTTCGCGCAACTCAGGGGCGTGTACGCCCGGCATGGGGTGCCGATGCCGCTGGTGTGGCCGCGGGCCACCGCCACGCTGGTCGAGCCGCCGGTCGCGCGCATCCTCGACAAGTACGGCCTCGACGTGGCCGCCTTCCAGGCGGACCCGGAGGGTTGCCTGGAGCGCGTGGTGCTCGAGCGGAGCGGCCACGGCGAGCGCTTCCGCTCGACCGCGGACGAGGTTGAACGCGCCATGGATCGCCTGCTCGCCTCGGTCGAAGGGATCGATCCCACCTTGCAGGGGACGGTCGACCGAGGACGCGGATACCTGGAGAACACACTGCAGCGTCTCCGGAGCAAGACGGCGGCCGCGCTAGCCCGCGAAGACGCCATCACCGGGGCGCAGTTCGAGCGCCTTCGCGCCCACTTGCTTCCGCTCGGCCAGCCGTCCGAGCGGGTGCTCAGCCCCTTCGGCGCCTTCCTGAAGTTCGGGGTTGGGCCGACGATGCGGGCCTATACCTCGATCGGGGCCGAGGGCACCTTCGCCGTGCGCATCTGAGCTTCGGCGCTGCTTCCGGCGCCGCCCGGACTCAGGAGCGGCGCTTCAGCGAGTAGTTGGGGGCGTCCTTGGTGATCGTCACGTCGTGCGGGTGGGACTCGACGAGGCTCGCCTGGGTGATCTGTACGAAGCGGCCGGAGCGCTTCAGGGCGGGCACGTCGGGCGCCCCGCAGTAGCCCATCGACGAGCGCAACCCGCCGATCAGCTGGAAGAGCACGTCCTCGGCCGGCCCCTTGTAGGCGACCATCCCTTCGATGCCTTCGGGAACGTGCTTCTTGGCGTCCTCCTGGAAGTAGCGATCGGCACTGCCGCCCGCCATGGCGCCCAGGCTGCCCATGCCGCGGTAGGCCTTGTAGCGGCGACCGTCGCGCAGGATGTCCTCGCCGGGCGCCTCACTGGTCCCGGCCAGCAGCCCTCCCACCATGACGCTGTCGGCGCCGGCCGCCAGCGCCTTGGGGACATCGCCGGTGAACTTGATGCCGCCGTCGGCGATGAGCGGGACGTCGGCCTCGCCCGTGAGCTCTGCGATGGCCAGGATGGCGCTGAGCTGCGGCATGCCCACGCCGGTCACCACCCGGGTGGTGCAGATGCTGCCGGGCCCCACCCCGACCTTGACCGCGTCGGCGCCGCGATCGATCAGGTCGGAGGCGGCCTCCGGGGTGGCGATGTTCCCGGCCACCACGTCCACCTCGTAGGATTCCTTGAGGTAGACCAGAGCGTCGAGGATGCCCTGGGAATGGCCGTGCGCGCTGTCGAGCACCAGCGCGTCGACGCCCGCCTCGACCAGCGCGGCGCTGCGGGCCTCCAGGTCCTGGGAGACCCCGACGGCGGCGGCCACCCGCAGGCGCCCGAGCGCGTCCTTGGCGGCGTTGGGGTAATCCAACTTCTTCTGGATGTCCTTGATGGTGATGAGGCCGCGCAGGATGTTCGCCTCGTCGACCACCAGCAGCTTCTCCACCTTGTGCTGGCGCAGCATCTCGCGCGCCTTCTCGAGCGTGGTGCCCACCGGGACCGTCACCAGGTTCTGCGAGGTCATCAGCTCGTCGACGCGGCGCGCGAAGTCGGTCTCGAAGCGCAGGTCGCGATTGGTGAGGATGCCGAGCAGCCGCCCCTGCGGGTCGACGATCGGCACGCCGCTGATGCGGTACTCGCTCATCAGGTGTTCGGCCTGCTCCAGCGTCGCCCCCGGCCCCAGCGTGATGGGATCGACGATCATGCCCGACTCGGAGCGCTTGACCTTGCGCACCATCTCCGCCTGCACGTCGACCGCCATCTTCTTGTGGATCACGCCGATGCCACCCTGGCGCGCCATCGAGATGGCCATCTTCGTCTCCGTGACGGTGTCCATGGCCGCGGAGACGACGGGGATCCCGAGCTCGATCGACCGGGAGAAACGGGACGCGACCGAAACGTCGCGCGGAAGGACGGCGGAGTGGGCGGGCACAAGCAGGACGTCGTCGAACGTAAGGGCTTCACCGATGATCTTGGCGGAGCGGGTGCGCTCGCGGTTCGGTAGGGTGGGCGGGGTCTCGGTCATGGTTCACCTCGCGGTCGCGCGCTTCGCCGGCGCGGTATTGCGACAGTATACGGGCGCCTCACGCCGGCACCGGTAGGGCTCGAGCGGCGCTCAGGAGGGCGGCTCGACGAGCGCCGCGATCGGCGTGAGCCACGTCTCGGGAAGGCGCACCGCACGGCCGCGCCGGTCGGTGGGGACGTGGCTTGAGGCGCCGGTCGCGAGCAGAGCGCCGTCGTCCACCCGCGTCAGCCGGTACTCGAAGCGCAGGGCACGGCTTCGCGCGACCCTCAGGTGGGTGTGGACCGCGACCAGATCGTCGAAGCGGGCGGCCCGGCGGTAGCGGAGCTCGAGCCCCGAGACCGCCAGCGACACGCCGCTCTCCTCGATGCCGCGATAGGAGAGTCCGTGGGCCCTCAGCCACTGCACGCGCCCGGCCTCCATCCACACCGGGTAGACGGCGTGGTGGGCGATGCCCATCTGGTCGGTCTCGGCGAAGCGCACACGCAGGTGCAGGACGGGGCTCTCGTCGGGCGGGTCGGCGGTCGCGGCCATGGCTCAGCTTAACGCCGGTCCGGGCAGCAGCCCTTCCTGCCGGAGTCGCTCGAGCACCCGCAGGTCGACGCCCGACAGGGCCAGGCCCGGTAGATCGGTGAGGGGGCGCGGCGTGGCGTCAGCCGCGCTCGCCACCGCCGGGTGGTCGGGCTCGACCAGCGCGGGCACCAGCTCGAGGTGGAAGTGGCTGTAGCTGTGGCGCACGCTCGTCAGGCAGCGTGCGCCGTCCGGAGCGCTCGCGAGCTGCGGGAACCCCCACAGGCCGCTCAACATCTCGTTGCGGCCGCGGCGTCGCAGCCAGAGTCGGTCGGCCTCGAGCGCCACCAGCGCGAAGCGCCGGCGCCGGGGCGCCGCCCTGCGCGCCCTCGGAGCCGGGAAGGCCTCGGGCGTCCCGCGTGCCGCCGCCCGGCAGCAGGGCCTCAGCGGGCAGCGCTGGCAAGTCGGCGCGCGCGGCGTGCACACCAGGGCCCCCAGCTCGATCAGTGCCTCGGCGAGCGGAGGCCCCTTGGGATGCGGGTCCGCTCTCGCGGCCGTGCCGTCGTCCAGTAGCTCGGCCAGCGCACGCTCGACCTCCCGGTCGGGCGGCAGGGCGGAGCAGGCCAGCAGCCGCGCGGCCACGCGCCGCACGTTGCCGTCGACGGCGATCGTGTCCCGGCCGTAGGCCAGGGCCTCGACCGCGGCCGCGGTGTAGCCGCCCACACCGGGGAGAGCCTGGAGCTCGGCGCGGGTGGTCGGGAAGACGCCGTCGCGTTGCAGGGCCACCAGCCTGGCCGCTTCGTGCAGGCGCAGCGCACGGCGGTAGTAGCCGAGCCCCTGCCACCGTTTGAGGACCTCGTCTTCATCGGCGACGGCCAGGCTGTGGACGTCGGGGAAGCGGCGCATCCAGCGTTCGAAGTAGGGCACCACCGCTTCGACCCGCGTTTGCTGCAGCATCACTTCGGAGACCAGCACCGCGTACGGGTCCCGCGGCGCGTCGAGAGCGCGTGCGTCCGCGGGCCGCCACGGCAGGGGCCGGCCATGCTCGATGAACCAGCTCGAGAGGGCGTGTCTCACCCGGCCAGGGTAACTTCGGCGCGGGATTCGTGGCGGTCTGCTGCCGCGCCCGACCGGCCCTCCCCACTCCGCCTCCGCCGCGGGGCGCGCCTCGGCGGCGGACCGGCCGACGGGTCCCCCGATGCTGGGGGCGCCGTCGTCAGCGTCGTCGTCCGCGCCGTTGTGGCGCCTTCGTTCGAGGGCGCCGAGGGGACCCGCGCCGGGTGCTAGACTCGCGTGGGAGCACCCGTGGCTCACAGCCGTGACAAGTCGATCGGGGCGGAGTTCCATGCCCAAACCAAGTACCGCCGCGGCAACGTGCCGCGCACGCGTATGCGGGTGGCGCCACCGTTCAAGGTGTACGCCAACCCGCGTGAGGTCGCTGCGTTGCCGGTGCCGCAACTGCGGGGGGGCTCGGGTCTGTGGAGCGTGCTGTCGACCGCTCGCGACGGCGTCGCCGAGGGCGGACGCCTCAAGCAGGCACAGCTCTCGCAGCTCCTGTGGGGCGCGGCCGGCTTCACCTTCGGTTTCGAGCGCACCCACCTGTCGGCGGTCGACGTCTCGAGCATCGAGACCTACGTCGTGGCCCGGCAGGTCGAAGACCTCTTCGCCGGCGTCTACCATTACAACCCCCGCGACCACACCCTGGAGCACCTGTCGACGGGCGATCCGACCGAAGGCTTCACCGCCAGCCTGGTCGACCCTGTCGACGTAGGCGCACAGGCCGTGGCGCTGTGCTTCACGGGGATCTTCGCTCGGCATCGGGCCGGCAGCAACGGACGCGCCTTGCGCTACCTGTGCCTGGACGTCGGTGCTGCGGCGCAGTCCGTGGTGCTGGGGTGCTCCGGCATGGGCCTCGCGGCGCACTTTCTGGCCGACTTCTACGACGACGAGCTGTCGGGGCTGCTGCAAGTGGACGGTCGGGGCGAGGTGCCCATCGGCATGGTGCTCGTCGGGGTCTGAGCCACGTATTACGAATCGTAGGCATGGAGAGGGCGCGGCCAGGCAATCGCAAGTCGCCGACGGGACCCGTGAGGCGATCCTCGGCGTCGACGAGCCGGCTCCTTGGAATCGACAGAATGTCCCGTCCTGATCGTATTCCGTCGGCTTGACAGTCCGCGCGATGCCCTCGTAGGATGCCTCGCGGATGCCGCGACTCGGGCGACGAGCGCCCTGCCCGGTAGAGCGGCGCAACTTTCGGAACGAAAGCGTTGTTGCAACGAGCGGGAGAGGCGCGCTCCGGCTCGGCGAACCGGCCACGAGGTGAGCATGGCGATTCTTGACTGGCACATCATCGACTCCACCCTCCGCGAAGGCGAGCAGTTCGCCCTCGGCAACTTCTCGCTTGCAGACAAGATCGAGGTCGTGAAGCTCCTGGACGCGTTCGGAGTGGACTTCATCGAGCTCACTACCCCCGTCGCGTCGCCGGCCTCGCGCAAGGCCTGCGAGACGATCGCCGGGCTCGGGTTGGATGCCCGCATCCTCACCCACACACGCGCCAACCTCCACGACGCCCGGGTGGCCGTCGAGTGCGGCGTGTACGGCGTGGACATCCTGTTCGCGACGAGCCGCGAGCTGGCCAGCACCAGTCACGGCCGAAGCGTCGAGCAGATCATCGACCAGAGCCTCGAGGTCATCGATTACGTGAAGGGGGAGGGGCGCAACGTGCGCTTCTCGTCGGAGGACACGTTCCGTTCGGACAAGCGCGACCTGCTCAAGGTCTACCAGGCAGCCGACCGGGCCGGCGTCGACCGGGTCGGGCTGGCCGACACCGTCGGCATCGCCACCCCCGCCCAGGTGCGGGAGCTCGTTGCCGACGTCCGCCACGCGGTGCACTGCGACATCGAGTTCCACGGTCACAACGACACCGGCTGCGCCATCGCCAACGCCTTCGAGGCGGTACGTTCCGGCGCCACCCACGTCGACACCAGCGTGCTGGGGATCGGCGAGCGCAACGGCATCACACCGCTGGGAGGCTTCCTCGCTCGCATGTTCACGCTCAACCCCGAGCGGCTGGCGAAGAAGTACGATCTCGAGCTGCTCCCCGAGCTCGACAGTATGATCGCGCGCATGACCGGCATCGAGATCCCGTTCAACAACTACCTGACGGGCGCCTTCGCCTACAACCACAAGGCCGGCATGCACCTCAAGGCCATCTACGTGAACCCCGGCAGCTACGAGGCCATCCCGCCGCAGGCGTTCGGCGTCGACCGCCGCATGCAGCTCGGGAGCCGGCTGACGGGCCGGCACGCCATCGCCGCGCGTGCCCGCAATCTGGCGCTCGAGCTCTCCGACGAGGCCGTCCGCGACGTGACGCGCGAGGTCAAGGCGCTCGCGGACGACGGCGACGTCCCGCTCGACGAGATCGACCGCATGCTGCTCGAGGCCTTCTCGCGGGAGACGGCCGAGCACCAGCGGAGGTCGGCATGACCGCGGCCCCGCGGCGCGCCGCTCCGGCGCGCTGGCCGAGCGCGCTGCCCGACGATCCCGGGTTCGACCTGCGCGGCATGACGCTGGCCGAGCGCATCCTGTCGGTCAAGGCCGGCCGCAGGGTGCACGCGGGCGAGGTGGTGGTGGTCCCGGTCGACCAGGTGATGATGGTCGATTCCATCGCGCCGAGTGCGCTGCGCATCGTCGAAGAGGAGCTGGGCGGCGTCCTCCAGCACCCCGAGCGAGTGTCGGTGGTGGTCGATCACGTGGCGCCCGCCTCCAACGTCGAGGTCGCGACGACCCAGAAGCGCCTTCGGCAGGTCGCCCGCGACAAGGGCCTGCGCCTGTTCGACGTGGGGCGCGGCATCTGCCATCAGGTGCTGATGGAGGAGGGGCTGGCCCGTCCGGGCTGGGTGGTGGTCGGCTCCGATTCGCACTCCACCACCTACGGTGCGGTGTGTGCCTTCGGTACCGGCATGGGCGCCACCGACATCGCGCTGGCGATGGTGGCCGGCCGCACCTGGTTCCGCGTGCCCGAGACGGTGCGCGTCCGCCTGACGGGCGAGCGCCCGGCCGGAGTGGCCGCCAAGGACGTGGCGCTGGAGATCGTCCGGCGGCTCACCGCCGACGGCGCCACCTACGCCAGCATCGAGATCCTCGGAGCCGGCGCGTTCGGTGCCGGGGAGCGCATGACGCTGGCGAACCTCGCCGTCGAGGCCGGCGCCAAGGTGGGGCTGGTCGCTCCCGACGACGCGCTCCGTCAGCGCTACCGGGTGCCGGCCTGGCTGGAGGTCGACGACGCCGCCACCGTGGCGAGAACGCTGGAGATCGACCTGTCCGGGCTCGGCCCGGTGCTCAGCGTCCCCTTCCAGGTCGACAACGTGCACCCGGTCGGCGAGCACCTGGGCGTGCACGTCGATCAGGTCTTCGTCGGGACCTGCACCAACGGCCGGCTCGAGGACCTGCACCAGGTCGCGAACGTCCTTCGCGGCCGCCGGGTGGCCGAGGGCACGCGGCTGCTGGTCATCCCCGCGAGCAGCCAGGTCCTGGAGGACGCCCTGGCCGACGGCACCATCGCTACCCTGGTGGCGGCCGGCGCCAGCATCGGCGTGCCTGGCTGCGGGCCCTGCATGGGCCGGCACATGGGCGTGCTCGCGCCGGGCGAGGTGTGCGTCAGCACCAGCAACCGCAACTTCATGGGTCGCATGGGTAGCCCCGAGGCCGAGATCTACCTGGCCAGCCCCGCAGTCGCCGCCGCCTCCGCCCTGGCGGGCGCCGTCGCGCTGCCCGATGTGCGGCCCGACGAGGGGGTGCCGGCATGAGCGCGGGCAACCGCGTGTGGCGCTTCGGCGACGCCGTGAATACCGACGATATCCTGCCGGGAAAGTACGCTCCCCTGATGGTCGGTGAGGAGGTGTTCCATCGCTACGCCTTCGCGCACCTGCGGCCGGAGTTCGCCGCCGAGGTGACGCCCGGTGACGTGCTGGTGGGAGGGCGCAACTGGGGTCTGGGCTCGAGCCGCGAGTACGCCCCGCAGGCGCTCAAGCGCCTGGGTGTGGGCGCGATCGTCGCGCGTTCGTTCGCGCGTATCCACTACCGCAACCTCCTCAACCTCGGCATCCCCGCCTTCGCCGCCCCCGAGCTCGTGGATGCGCTGCTCGACGGTGACCGGGTGAGGCTGGAGATGGAGCGCGGGCGCCTCGTTCGCTGGCGCGAGGACGGCGTGGAGGAGAGCCTGGTGCTGCCGCCCGTGCCCGGTTTCCTGCAGGAGGTCCTGAGCGAAGGCTCGGTGCTGGCGTTCTTCAAGAAGCACGGCCGCTTCCCGGGCGAGGACGCCTCCTCCCCCGAGCGTGGCGGCTGAGACCCATCCATCCCGCGCACGTCCGCTGCGGGCCCGAGGCGGACGTGGGCTGCTTCGAGGCAGACGGGCCCCAACCCCGCGGCGCTCCCGCGCCGCTCCAGAAGGAGAACCAGGCATGCAGACGATCGACACCCCCTACGGTCGCGTGGACGTGGATCCGGAGAATCTCACCCTCGGGGAGCTGGTGGTCACCGACGAAGGGGCCGAGCTCGAGGTCGTCGGGCTCGAGCCCTTGCGCTTCGAGCCGGCCCCCGAGGAGGACGAGGACTGGGGAGAGTAGGCCTTGAGCGAGGTTGCCGCCCACCCCCGGATCGCCGTGGTCTACGACCGCCTGCGTCCCGAGGAGCGCATGCTCTTCGAGGCGTTCGAGCGCGGCGGCGTGCCGTTCGAGCAGGTCTACGCGCCCCATCAGGCGGTGGACTTCAGCCGCTTCGAGCGCTCGCCGTTCGATGTCGTGATGGAACGGTGCCTTTCGCAGACACGGGGGCTCGCTTTCAGCCGCCTGTACACGGCGGCGGGGGCGCGGGTCATCAACCGCCCGGAGGTGATCGAGACCTGCGGCGACAAGCTCGCCACCAACGCCGCGCTGGCCGCTGCCGGCGTTCCCGCCCCGCGTACCGGCGTGGCGTTCACGACCGATGCGGTGCTGGAGCTGTGCGAGCGCTTCGGCTACCCGGTGGTGCTGAAGCCGGTGGTCGGGAGCTGGGGGCGCATGGTGTCCAAGCTCTCGGATCGGGATGCGGTCGAGGCGGTGCTCGAGCACAAGGAGGTGCTGGGGGGCCCGCAGCACAAGGTCTTCTACGTCCAGGAGTTCGTGCGCAAGCCCGGCCGCGACATCCGCGCCTTCGTGGTCGGCGACGAGGTGATCGCCGCCATCTACCGCTCCAGCGAGCACTGGATCACCAACACCGCACGTGGCGGCAGCGCCAGCAATTGCCCTCTCAGCGACGACCTGGTCGAGGTGGCGTCCGCCGCCGCCCGAGCGGTCGGAGGGGGCGTGCTGGCGGTCGACGTCATCGAATCCGAGCGTGGCCTGCTGGTCGTCGAGGTGAACCACACCATGGAGTTCCGGAACTCGGTCTCCACCACCGGGGTCGACATCCCGGCGCGGGTGGTGCGCTACGCCGCCGAGCAGGTCGTGCCGGTCTGAAGGGGAAGCGTCCAGACGGATAGAATGCCAGGCATGTCTTCGAGCGATCCCACCGTCCCCCACGCGTTTCACGATGCAGACACGGTGCGTGTCGGCATCATCGGCGCCTCGGGTTACGCCGGCGGCGAGTTCCTGCGGCTGGCGCTGGGTCACCCGCGGCTGCAGGTCGTGCAGGTCACCAGCGAGCGCAACGCAGGGCTGCCGGTGCCGCTGGTGCACCCGAACCTGCGCAGCGTGACGAGGCTGCGCTTCGTCAAGCTCGAGGAGCTCGATGACGTCGACGTGCTGGTGTCCGGGCTGCCGCACAAGCGCTTCGCCTCCCGCTTCGACGCGCTCGCGGCCAAAGCGCCCGTGGTCATCGACCTGTCGTCGGACTTCCGGCTACGGGATCCCGTCCAGTACCAGCGCTACTACGGCGAGGCGCATCCTCGCCCCGACCTTCTGGGAAGCTTCGTATACGGCAATCCCGAGCTGCACAGGGAGGAACTGGCGGGCGCGACGCGCATCTCCGGCGCGGGCTGCATCGCCACCGCCGCCATCCTCGGGCTCTACCCGCTTCTGGCCTCCGGCCTCGTCACCCGCCGCGACATCGTGGTGGAAGCCAAGATCGGTTCCAGCGCGGCGGGCAACCAGCCGACCGGCTCGGGCCACCACCCCGAGCGGATGGGCGTGGTGCGTACCTACGCGCCAACCCGCCACCGGCATACCGCCGAGGTCGAGCAGGAGCTTCCGGGAGACGTCAAGGTGCACCTGACGGCCACCGCCGTGGAGAGGGTGCGCGGGATCCTCGCGACCGCCCATGTGTTCGTGCCGGACGGCACCAGCGAACGGGACGTGGCCGCCGCTCTGCGCGAGCGTTACGAGGGCGAGCCCTTCGTTCGCATCGTGCAGGCGCGCAAGGGCATCCACCGGGTGCCCGACCCGAAGATCCTCGACGGTACCAACTGGGCGGACATCGGCTTCGAGATGGATCCCGACAGCGGGCGCGTCGTGGTGATGAGCGCCATCGACAACCTCGTCAAGGGGACGGCCGGGCACGTCTTGCAGGCCCTCAACCTGGCCATGGGGTGGGACGAGACCCTGGGACTCACGTTCCCGGGGCTCCACCCGTGAACGGCTCGGCTGTCCGCCGTGGCGGAGCGCGGGGTGCGGCGCGGCGCGGCGGGAAGGGCGGAGGAAGCCAGCCCGTGGTGCGTCTGACCGGCCACGAGGCGCGACAGCTGCTGGGCACCTACCACTTCGTGCCGCGCCGACTGGGCGCCGCCTTCGAGCACCTCGGCACCGTGCAGTACGATCCGCTCAAGCCGCTCGGCCGCAACCCCGACCTGGTGCTGCAGTCGCGCGTCCCCGGCTACCGTGTCGACGGCTGGCAGCATCTCGCCTACCGGCGGCGGCGCGTCTACGACGCCTGGGACAAGCAGGTGTGCCTGACGCCGGTGGAGGACTGGCCCTACCGCCGCCTCTACCACCGGCACTTCCGGCGCCGCTGGGGCGAGCGGGTGCTCGACGCGTACCCCGAGGAGGTGCGCATCACGCTACGCCAGTTCGAGCGTCACGGCCCGCTGTCGAGCCTCGAATTCGCCGACGACCTGTTCGACGACCATCGGCCCGAGGCCATCCGCGGTAGCTGGTACGGTGACAAGCTCGTCAAGCACATCCTGCGCGGCCTGTGGATGTCCGGGGAGATCGTCACGCATCACCGCGTCAAGGGCAGGCACGTCTACGATCTACCGGCACGGGTGCTGCCGGTCGATGTGCTGGCCATGCCCGATCCCGGTGAGGAGGCGAGCCTGCGCTACCTGCTGACGCGCCGCGTGCGAAGCGCGGGTCTGCTGAGACCCGGCGCGGGCACCGAGGTCTGGTCGGTGCCCGTCGAGGGCGACAGGCGACGCCGGGCGCTCGACGACCTGCTGGCAGAGGGGGCGCTTGTCCTGGTCGAGGTCGAGGGCGAGGCCTTCCTGGCCCTGCCCGACGCGCTCGAGGCGCTGGAGGGTGCTACCCCGCGGGGCATGCGTTTCCTGGCGCCGCTCGACGGCGTGCTATGGGATCGGCGGGGCGTGCAGCGCCTGTACGGTTTCGACTACGTGTGGGAGGTGTACAAGCCCGAACACAAGCGGCGCTGGGGCTACTACGTGCTGCCGGTGTGGCACCGAGGTCGCCTGGTGGGGCGCTTCGACTCGCGTCTGGAGCGCGACGGTCGGCATGCCACCTGGCGCGTCGAGCGCTTCGATTGGGAGCGGACGCCGAGCGCGGCATCGTTGCATGCGCTCGAGGGCGCCGCCCGCCGTTTCGCGCGCTACCTCGGCGCAGACGGTCTGGCGACGGGCGAGGGCGTCGAGGCGGCGACGGCCGCGGCACTGTCGAAGGGAGCGGAGGCATGAGCGCATGGCGCCGGGGTGACGCCGTGGTCGACACCGACCGCGATCGGCTCGACCTCGCGATGATGCAGGAGTTCCTCGCCGGGAGCTACTGGGCTCGCGGCCGCAGCCTCGAGGAGCTGCGCGTGGCGGTCGATCACAGCCTGCCGTTCGGTCTCTACCTGGGCGAACGCCAGGTGGGCTTCGCTTCGCGTCGTCACCGACGCGCTGACGTTCGCCTACCTGGCTGACGTGTTCGTACTGGGCGCGGAGCGCGGGCGTGGGCTGGGTAGCTTCCTGCTGGAGTGCGTGACCGGCTACGAGGCGCTCTCGACGGTGCGCTACTGGACCCTCTTCACGCGCGATGCCCACGACCTCTACCGGCGCTTCGGGTTCGGCCCGCTGCAGGGCGAACGGTGGGAGCGATTCATGATCCGCGAGCGGGGTGCGCCGTGAGCGGAGCGGCGGGCATGGGCGGCCTGGTGGTCGTCAAGGTGGGCGGCTCCGAAGGGATCGACTACGACGCCGTATGCGACGATATCGCCGCGCTGCACGTCGCGGGGCGCCGGCTGCTGCTGGTGCACGGCGGCAGCGCCGAGACCAACCGGGTGGCCGAGGCGCTGGGACACCCGCCCCGTTTCGTGACGAGCCCGAGCGGCTTCACCAGCCGCTTCACCGATCGCGAGACGCTCGAGATCTTCGAGATGGTCTACTGCGGCAAGATGAACAAGGGACTGGTCGAGAGGCTGCAGCGCCGCGGCGTGAACGCCGTCGGGCTCTCGGGCCTCGACGGCCGTGTGTTCGAGGGCAGGCACAAGAAGAGCGTCCGGAGCGTGGAGGAGGGCAAGACCGTCATCCTGCGGGGCGACCACACCGGTACCGTGGAGCGCGTCAACGATGGACTCCTCCGGCTGCTTCTCGACCATGGCTATCTACCGGTGCTGACGCCGCCCGGCGCCAGCTTCGAAGGGGTCGCCGTGAACGTCGATGGCGACAGGGCGGCCGCCGCCGTCGCGGCTGCGCTCGGGGCCGAGGCGCTGGTGCTGCTCTCCAACGTGCCGGGGCTGCTCGCCGCGTTCCCGGACGAAGCCAGCCTGATCCGTGAGATCCCCGCCGCCCGCGTCGAAGAGTACTTGGAGATCGCGCAGGGCAGGATGAAGAAGAAGGTTCTCGGAGCCGCGGAGGCGGTGGCCGGAGGCGTGGGTCGCGTGGTGTTCGCCGACGCCCGTGTACCCGAACCGATCGAGCGCGCCCTGCGAGGCGAGGGCACCGTCGTCGCCTAGACGCGTCCGGCCGACGGGCCCGGCACCCGCCATGGCGGCAACGCCCAGGAAGGAAGGGACCGCATGACCGACATCGAGGAACGCAGTAGGGGAGTCACCAGTGCCGAGCTGCTTGCGCGCGACGCCGTTCACCGCTCGGGGCTCTGGGAGCCGGACACGGTGTTCGTGCGTGGTGACGGCGCGCTCCTGTACGACCTGGACGGCAACGAGTACCTCGATTGCATGGCCGGCATCGCGGTGGCCAGCGTCGGGCACGCCAACCCCAGGCTGGCGCGCGCCGTGGCCGAACAGGCCCAGCGACTCATCGTGTGCCCGCAGAACCTCGGCAACGACGCCCGCACCGCGTTCGTCGATCGCCTGTTCCGGCACGTCCCGGCGCCCCTGAACCGCGTGTTCCTGTGCAACTCGGGGAGCGAGGCCAACGAAGCGGCGCTGAAGTGGGCGCGCGCCGCCACCGGTCGGAGCCGCTTCGTTGCCGCCAAGCGCGGCTTCTCCGGGCGGACGCTGGGTGTGCTCCCGATGACCTGGGAACCGAAGTATCGCGAGCCCTTCGGTCCCTACGCCATGGACGTGGAGTTCATCCGCTACAACGACGTCGACGAACTGCGCGCGGCGGTGAACCAGGACGTGGCCGCGGTGCTGCTGGAGCCGCTACAGGGAGAAGGGGGCATCCACCCCGCCGACGAGGCCTTCCTTCGTGCCGCCAGGGAAGCGGCGAGCGCCGCCGGCGCGATGCTGGTGTTTGACGAGATCCAGTGTGGCGTGGGACGCACGGGTACCTTCCTCGCCAGCGAAGCGTACGGCGTGGAGCCGGACATGGTCACGCTGGCGAAGGGTCTTGCCGGTGGCGTGCCGATCGGCGCGTTGCTCATGACCGACGCCGTGGCCGCGAGTATGCCCAGGGGGGGGCACGGCACCACCTTCGGTGGCAACCCCCTGGCGAGCGCCGCCGGCCTGGCGGTGCTCGAGGAGATCGAGGAGCGCGGCTTGATGGAGCATGCGCGAGCGATGGGCGACCGGCTCATGGAGGGGCTGCGCCGCATCGGCGGCGACCGCGTGCGGGAGGTGCGTGGGCGGGGGCTGATGATCGGCGTCGAGCTCAAGGAGAAGGCGGCTCCGCTCATCGCCGCGCTCAAGCGCGAGGGCGTGCTCACCATCGCCGGGGGTGCCACGGTCATCCGTTTCCTGCCTCCGCTGGTGATCGAAGAAGCGCAGATCGACGAGGTGCTGGCCCGGACGGCGCGCGTGCTGGCGTCGTGAGCGAGGGATCGCTCGACCCGGCCGATCTGCTGGAGCGTGCGGTGGCCACGCCCAGCCCCTCGGGACAGGAGGCCGCCGTCGCCGCGATGCTGGTGGAGGCCATGGCGGGCTTCGCCGACGAGGCGTTCGTCGACGAGGCGGGCAACGCGGTCGGCGTGTGGGGGCGCGGCGACCTGGCAGTGACCGTGCTGGGCCACATCGACACGGTTCCGGGCGAGATCCGGGTGCGGCGGGAAGACGGCGTCTTGCACGGTCGGGGTGCGGTGGACGCCAAGGGGAGCTTCTGCGCCGCCGTCGCGGCGGTCGCCGGACTGCCGTCGTCGCTCAAGGGAGCGCTCCGGCTGCGCCTGATCGGCGCGGTCGAGGAGGAGGCGCCCAGCAGCAAGGGGGCGCGGTACGCCGTGGGCGCCTACGAGGCCCCGCACCTGGTGATCATCGGCGAGCCCAGCGGGTGGGACGCCTACACCCTGGGGTACAAGGGCAGGCTGCTGGTGCGCCTGCGTGCCGAACGACCCAACACCCATTCCTCCCGTGACGAGCCTACCGCCGCCGAGCTGGCGGTGACCGCCTTCGCGGCCGTTAGGGCCTTCGTGCAAGAGGACAACCACGGCGTGGAGGGACGGTTCGACGCCCTGCAGGTGTCGTTGCAGTCGCTGCACTCGGACAACGACGGACTCACGCAATGCTGCGAGGCAGTCCTGGGTTTCCGGCTCCCGCCACGCTGGCCGCCGCGGGCGCTCAGCGAGAGCCTGCAGGCGCTGGCGCTTCCCTACGGCGTGCGGCTTTCCGTCAGTGGGCCGGAGCAGGCCTATCGTGGCCCGAAGGACTCGCCGCTGGCTCGCGCCTTTCGGGTCGCCATCCGTGGCGCAGGAGCCCGTCCGCGGGCCAAGGTGAAGACGGGGACCTCGGACATGAACGTCGTCGCCCCCTACTGGGCGGTTCCGATGGTGGCGTACGGTCCCGGCGATGCGTCGCTCGATCACACGCCCGAGGAGCGCATCGACCTCACCGAGTACGCGCGTGCGGTGGAGGTGCTGCGCGCGGTGTTCACCCATCTCGCCGGCGAGGCACGCGCGCGCGGGCCGGTGGGCGTACCCGTGTAGCCCGTGCGAGCGCCGGTTCCTGCGTCCAGGACGGTTGGGTCGCGTGAGGTTTCCGCCAGCACGAGCTCACGATGCGACCGTATACTGGAGGCCGTATGTTGAAGTTGGAGAGCGTCGCACTCGAGCTGCTGGAGTACAAGGTGTCGGAGTATCGCGCCACCCGGCAGGTGAAGGGTGGCGTCGACGGCATGTGGGAGCTCTACGGGCACCTCAGCCGCCAGATGACATCGCTGAGCCAGGAGGAGCGGGCGCGGCTCGAGACCGTGTCGCAGGGCCTCAAGCTCATCTCCGACGGGGCGCAAGGCTCGGCTCGGCGTGCCCCCGATATCGATGCGCTGGTGCTTGGCGACGCGTTCGACGTCGAGCTCGACGACGAGGATGTGGCGCCCATCGCCACGCCGGCCGACCGCCCGGAGGAGCGCGAGGAGCAGGCGGTTCTGCAGCGTCTGGCGCAGCGCGTCTGGTGGGAGCAACTCGACGAGTTCGTGCTCAAGGTGGCAGCTGGCTGGCGTGCCGAACGGGAGCGTCAGACGGCCCGGCTGATCTACGCGACGTTGCAGAACCTGCAGCGCAACAGTGCCAAGAAGACCTTCGCGCAGGACGTGAACCTGCGCGGTTTCCAGGTGTACGAGCCGATCCCGGAGTTCAACGATCCGCTGGTGTCGCTGTCCGACCTGGACGCCCTCGCCGAGCTCGTTCGCGAGCTGGTCAACACCGTCATGACTCTCGGCAAGCGGGGGGGCTCCTACGCCGACTTGGAGGTGCGCGAAGCGGACGCGATGGCGTTCGTGCGTCAGGTCGCGCAGGCGGTCGCGCAGGACCCCTACGCCGGTGCGCTGTCCCTGATCGAACACCGGGGGCCGAACAGCAAGCAGCTCCGGATGGCGCTCCAGGAGATCGCCAAGGAGCGTCTTCCCGACGGGCAACGCGGCGCGCACCGCAAGGAGCTGGAGAAGCGCCTGGCCGAGACGCTCGCCTTCGAGCGCAACCAGCGGCAGCTCTTCCAGCGTGACGTGCTGCAGTTCACCGATCTGGTCCACGCCTTCTTCGAGCGGCTGGCCGATTACCTGCCGACGTCGGTGGGCGGCAGGGCGAGCGGCCCTCAGCTCGAAGGCGGCGTGCTGTTCGCCGTGAACCCCGCCCTCCGCTGGGACGCCGTGCCCCCAGGCGCTACGGCCCTGACGGTGCGGCTGGTCGGTCCGGTGCGCTTCAGGCTGGCGGATCACGAGATCGCGATCATGGGGACGGGACCGTCACGATCGCTGTTCGTCGGGGACCAGGAGGTGGCGCTCCAGGGACGGATGGTGCTCGACCTCGGCCGCAGCAAGTTGAGCGTGTTCAGCGAGGGCGATTACGTCCACTTCCGCTATCGCGACGAGGGGCGCTCGCTGGCGGTAAGGCTGGCCGAAGCGCTGGTCGTGCTGTTCGTGCTGGCCGATCGCCGGCGCGACGACCTGCTGACGGTGCTCAAGGTGCTGGCGAGCTCGGTGCAGGGCGATCCGCAGGACCTCGTCACGCGCGCCGTCGCCCGGGCCAACGGCGTTAGCGCCCGCGCTCCCAACCGGCGCCAGGCCGTGGAGGGTCTGCTGCGGGGGGCCGCGCGCGCGGCCGGCGTGACGCTCGACGACAACGCCGTGCTCGGCCTGGTCCAGCGCTTCGTCGACGCCATGACGGTCGAGGCGAGCGATCTCTCCGATGTCATCGAACGCGTTCCGGGCGCCGATGCCAACGTCTATCAGCTCACCGGCGAGCCGCTCACGATCGATCTGGGCGGGCAGAAGATCACCGTCCGTCAGTACCGCGGGCGGAGCCGGGACATGCAGGAGAGTCTGGTTGCCATGTTGCCCGGTCAGGTGCTGGGCTCGTTCACGGACTACCTGATCGCCCCGGTCGGCAACGGTACAGTGACCCTGGTTCGTGGCGAGCAGGAGCTGGCCGTGCTCTACGTACCGGAGCTGAAGACCGGCACAGGCCAGGCGCTCTGAGAAGCTCGCCAGCCCCCGACGACGCCACCACGTAACGGCTCGAGAAGGGAGCAGCACCATGGCGCAGATCCTCGACGATGCCACCATCCGCGATCGTCTCTCCGGCCTTCCAGGGTGGAGCCTCCAGGACGGCAAGCTTCGGCGGGAGTACCGCTTCGACGACTTCTCGGCCGCCTTCGGCTTCCTCAGCAGGGTGGCGTTGCTCGCCGAGAAGAGCAACCATCATCCCGACATCCAGAACAGCTACAGCCGCGTCGTGCTCGAGCTGGTGAGCCACGACGCAGGAGGCGTGACCGACTCCGACCTGGAGATGGCAGCGTCGATCCAGACGCTGGGTTGATCAGGGGGCGCCCGACGGGGTCGACCCCTTGCCGCCGGTAGCGCCGCCACTCGGCGTCGCGGAGGGGGCGGGCGCCGTGGGCGGGGCGGGCGCCTCGCCGCTGGCGGGGGGCGCCGAAGGCGTGGTAGGCGAGGGCGCCGGGGCGGGTGCGTTTTCGCCGGGAGCCGTCTTCGACGGGGCCGCGAAGGTATAGGCCTTCTCCAGCATCGACAGATCCTGCCGGTCGACGCGTCCGTCGCCGTTGAAGTCCGCCGGAAGGTTCACGCCTTGCGTCCCGAACGCCTGGCCGAACAACACCAGGTCGTAGAAGTCGACGGTGCCGTCGTGGTTGAGGTCCTCGCGAGCGAAGCTGCGCTGGGCCCGCAGCGTCTGCACATCTCCGGCGGTCGGCGCGGTCGGCTCGTCGCTGGCGGGGACCGCGAACGCCATGACCCCGCTGCCGCCCTCCGGGAGGCCCAGAAGGACGCCGACCTCGTGGAGCAGGACCATCGGGTGCGCGGCGGGCGCGCCGGAGGCGACGCGGACCTCGACGCCGTCGCGACCGGGAACGCGGAGGTCGAGCGACAGCGTGTCGGGACCAAGCCGGGCGGGAGCGGCGTAGCCGACGCTGGAGGCGGCCGCGGGGTCGATGGTGAGCTTCGCGAGGTCGGGCGCGGCCTTCGTCCAGGCGGCAACCGCCGCCTTCAGGTCGTCTTGCAGGCTGGCGGGACCGCCGCTGGCGTTCACGGTGACCGTCCTGGCGGGTGCGGAGGCGGTGTCGGTGGTCGCTGCCGGGGCCTGGGTCGCGGCAGGCGGAGGCGTCGTGGGCTCGGCGGTGGGAGGCGGGGCCGACGAGCCGTCCTGGGCTGCAGCGGGCGTGGCGACGACCAGGAACAGGAGAGCCGCCAGGGCGAACCATCGCCGACGGAGAGCGCCCCTCACGGCGTTCCACCCGAACTCGCGAGAGCGTCGCGGATGGCCTGGACGATGCTGTCGAGCGGGGCGCCCGATCCGCCCGCGACCAGCTTTCCAGTGTCCGACACCGACAGCAGTCGGCCGTCTTCGTCGCGCAGACCCGCGGGCGTGATGCGCCACAGACCCTGGCGGAAGCCCACGATGGGGGAGGCGTAGGTCTGGTCGTAGGCGAACACCAGCACCTTCTCTCCGGTCTCGAACTGCGGCATGCCGCTCACGGTGAGGGCCGGGCCTCCGGGCACCGCGCCTCCGAGGAAGGCGAGTTCGACGGGCTGCGGTGCCTTGCCGTCGGCGCCGACCGGCACGCCTGCCAGAGCGGTGTCGACGTTGAAGCGCACATGCGTCCAGGGCGTGCCGGCGTCGTTGGTGACGCGAACCTCGGCGACCGTCCCGACGAACACCATGCTCGCCTTGGCGAGCATGGCCTGTGGCGTCAGCTGCAGATAGGTGGTCGCGCCGGCCGGCGCGCTGAACAGTGCCACGGTGAGCAGCGCGCTCGCCAGGCGGCGAAAGAACGCCGGCAGGCCACTGCGTCCTGGGGCCGGGGAGCGCGCGTTCACGGCGTGCCGCCGCCGTTGCCTGGGGGGGTGGGCGTCGTGTCCGCCGGGACGCCATCCGTCGTTCCGGTGCCCGTCGTGCCGGAACCGGTGGGGGGCGGCTGGCGTCCCTCGCTCGTCTGGGCGAAGTCGTGGCCCCCGACGGACATGAACTCCGTCTGCGCGTCGAGCTTCAGGTAGCTCGCGCCTGCCGTGGGTTGCAGGTCGAACTGGAAGAGGCCGACGTCACCGTCGAGGGTGTTGCCGAGCGGAGCCAGTGCCACCTGGAGCTCCCCGCTGGCCGCCTGGTGGAGCAGAGCCAGCCCCTGACGGCTGGCGCGCACGCTGCCCTGTACGAGCTCGAAGCGTTGCGGGTCCCACCGGATCTGTGTGCGGAGTCCCTGGAAGCCCCGGCCGTTGTGCAGGTGCGCTCGCAGTGTGATGCGGTGGTCCACCTCGGTGTTGGGAACGTTGAGGGTCAGACCGGGGGGAGGGAGCTCGGACACCGAGAGCGTGTATTTCTGGACGGTCTTGGAAAGATTCGCGTCGGTGACCTGCAGAGTGAACGTATACTGACCGATCTTGCTGGGCGTGCCGCGGAGCGTGCCACCCTGCAACTGGATGCCGGGGGGCAACGCCCCGTCGGCCAGCGCGAACTCGTAAGGGCGCAGGCCGCCCACGGCCTGGACCGGCTGGTCGTAGGCCTGCCCGAGGTATGCGGGAGGGATCCCGGTGCCGAGGATCCGGAGCGCCTCGCCAGGCGTGTTGAGATCGCCGGTGCAGCCGCTCAGCACGACCGAGGCGAGCAGGGCGACGACGAGCGCTCTCGCCGCGCTGGCACGCCGAACGGTGCGGTTGGCTCCCTGCTTGCGTGACGTGGCGATCCGCTCCTCTCCCGTTGCGAACTTCCGATGATTGGGATTGTACCCGCGCAGCCGGCTTCCCGGCAATGGAGCGCTCACAGCAAAGACGTCGGTGACGCTACTCACGTCCCTCGGGGGACGTGCAGCGCGCGGGCCGCGTGCTAAGCTCCAGAGGACTACGAGGAAGTGCGCGGGGCCGGAGCGGCCCCGCGCGCCAGTGCCGCGTCCTGGGGCCGGAGCGGCGTGCCCGATGTTCGAGGCCCCCGGGAGGGCGAGACCGTGAGCACATGCAACGACATCCGCCGCCCGGAGCGTGGCGTCTTGCTGCTGCAGCGCGGGCGCCACCTTCATGTGGCGCTCGATGCACGGCGCCGCTATCGCGTCGAGGGTGAGCTGTTCGGCCTGCGTGGCCGTGTGATGTTCGGCGATCTCGCGACCGCCTATCGCCTGGCGGCCCGGATGAACGACGTACGCGAGGCCGGGCGCTACCCCGAGTTGTCGATCGCTGGCAGCGAGCTGTACGGTGCGGCGCTGCTGCACGAGCTGATGCACGCCGTGCTGCAGACGGCCTCCGAGCGCTCTGGCCGGAACGTGGTCGAGGACGCGCTCGGTCGGTTGCAGGGCGCGATCGGGGAGCGCGCCCTGAGTGGCATGCAGCGGGCGTTCGTCGAGCGCTTCCCGGCCCCTGCCGTTGCCGACGGCTGGGAGGACGCGGAGCGGTACCTGGCCGGAACGACCGAAGGAACGTCCAACCGGCTGGTCGTGCTGGAGGAGGCGCTGCTGCTCTGGCTAGCCAACGCCAATCCGGCCCTGGAGCGCCTGCACGAGCTCTTCGACGACGCTCCCTTGCGCCGTTCGAGCGCCTACGAGCGGGCGCTCCCGTTGCTGGAGGAAGGCCTGCGCGAGCAAGGCGAGACGTGGGCGGGGGGCATGTCGCTGATCGACCTGCTGTGGGCGCCGCAGCGCCGGAGCCCCACCTCGCTCGAGGGACAGTTGAGGGCGGCCGAGGAGCTGTGGGGGGCCGTGCTGGGAGAGCGCTACGCCGGGCTGTTGGCGCGGCTGTTGCGTTCGGTCGACGCCCTGCGTGAGGAACGCAGCCGTGGCCCAGGTGGCCCCGGGCCGGCTCCGGTGCTCGACGCCGAGGCCCTGGCCCGCCCCGGCGAGATCGAGGCGTTCAGCCCAGACAGCGATTGGATGCCCCGCGTGGTGCTGGTCGCCAAGAGCACCTACGTGTGGCTGGCACAGTTGGAGCGTCGCTTCGGCCGGGAGGTCCGGCGCCTGGACCAGATCCCCGACGAGGCCCTGGACGAGCTGGCGGAGAGCGGGTTCAACGGGCTGTGGCTGATCGGCCTTTGGGAGCGCAGTGAGGCGTCACGGCGCATCAAGCAACGTCGCGGTCAGGCCGACGCGCTTGCCAGTGCCTATGCCCTGTACGACTACGTGGTGGCCGACGATCTCGGTGGCGAGGCCGGGCTGCGCGAGCTCGAGAGGCGGGCCGCACGCCGCGGCATCCGCCTGGCCGGCGACATGGTGCCCAACCATGTGGGCATCGACGGCCGGTGGGTGGCGGAGCACCCCGACTGGTTCATTCAGCTCGACCATCCGCCCTACCCGGGTTACCGTTTCGACGGTCCCGACCTTTCGTCGCATGCGTCGATGGCCGTGACGATCGAGGACCACTACTGGGACGATAGCGACGCGGCCGTGGTGTTCAAGCGCGTCGATCGCTCGAGCGGCGAGACGCGCTACCTCTACCACGGCAACGACGGCACCACCATGCCATGGAACGACACCGCGCAGCTCGACTACCTGAAGTCGGAGGTGCGTGAGGCGGTCATCCAGGCCATCCTGCATGTCGCGCGAACGGTGCCGATCATCCGCTTCGACGCCGCCATGACGTTGGCCAAGCGCCACATCCAGCGTCTCTGGTATCCGCCTCCCGGCCATGGCGGGGCCATCCCGTCGCGCAGCGCCTACGGAGGCATGAGCGCCGAGGAGTTCGAGCGGGCCCTCCCGACCGAGTTCTGGCGGGAGGTGGTGGACCGGGTCGCGCAGGAGGCTCCCGGCACGCTGCTCCTTGCCGAGGCCTTCTGGATGATGGAGGGGTACTTCGTTCGGACGCTCGGCATGCACCGCGTCTACAACAGCGCCTTCATGAACATGTTGAAGCGGGAGGAGAACGCCGACTACCGTCTGCTGATGAAGAACGTGCTGGCGTTCGACCCGCGCATCCTCGGGCGCTTCGTCAACTTCATGAACAACCCCGACGAGGAGACCGCCATCGCGCAGTTCGGCGACGGCGACAAGTACTTCGGCGTGGCGGTGATGATGGCCACCCTGCCCGGCCTGCCGATGTTCGGTCACGGACAGGTCGAGGGCTTTCGTGAGAAGTACGGCATGGAGTACCGTGCGCCCACGTTCGAGGAGGAGCCCGACGCACGCATGGTCGCGCGCCACCGGCGGGAGATCGCACCGCTGCTGCATCGCCGCGCGCAGTTCGCTCCGGCCGAGACCTTCCGGCTGTTCGACGCCTACGGGGACGACGGCGCGGTACGCGAGGACGTCTACGCCTACAGCAACCGGGCCGACGGCGGAGCCTCGCTGGTGCTGTTCAACAACCGCTACGCGCGCGCCGAGGTCACCATCCACCACAGCGTCTCCTTCGCCGAGCCCTGGACGGACGGTGGGACGCGCGCCGAGCCGCTCCACCAGGCCCTTGGCGTCGCCGGCGGTGAGCGGCGCTTCACCATCCTCCGCGAGCGGCTCACCGGCCTCGACTACCTCCATCGCTCCGACGATCTGGTCCGGCAGGGATTGCGCTTCAGCCTCGACGGCTTCCAGGCGCGCGCCTTCACCGAGGTGCGCGAGGTGCGCGACGTGGACGGCAGCTACGCCGGGCTTCACGAACAGCTCGCCGGTGCCGGTATCCCCGATCTTGAGGAGGCCCGCCTCGATTGGACGCTGCGCCGGCCCCGCCAGACCTTCCTGGCCCTGCTGGACGCGGTGCGCGACGGTGGTGACGTGGCCGGTTCCGCTCTCGCCTTCGTTCGCGCCGCGCGCGAGCACGCCGAGGTCGTGCCGGCACGAGGCGGGGGCTCGGAGTCAGCTGTGCGCCGCAACCGCACCGCGTCAGGAGCGACCGCTGCGGCTGCGTCGGAGCCGGGGCCGGCGACGGACGCTGGCGCGGCCCACGCCGGCGACCCCGGCGACGCCGGTGACAAGCTCGCCGGTAGTAAACCCACCGGTAGTAAACCCACCGCTGCCGGATCCGCTGCTTCCGAGGCGGGCGGAGCGGTGCCCGAAGACACCGGCGCGGATCTCGCCGCGGTCGAGGCGCTGACGACGGCCCTGCGGGGCACGGCTCGGACGCGCGGCGCCGGCGGCCGCCGACAGGTGGTTCGCTCGGCGGAGGAGAGCACGTCCCCGCGCACCCGCGGTGCAGGTGCTTCCGAAGTCGGTGCTTCCGAAACAGGTGCTTCCGGTAGCGCCAGCGGCGCGACGGTCGTGATCGATGACGCCGCCGCGGCGGCCCTGGATCGCGCCGGCTTGGACGCGGCAGAGGCGAGCGGCCTGGGCCTCGCCGCCGCGCTGCGGGCAGCGCTAGCGTTGGGCGCGCTGGAGGGAGGCGAGCAACTCTACGCCTCGCTACGGCTGCAGGGCGCCTTGGAGGTCACGCTGGCGTCGGCCGGTGTGGCCGATCCCTGGGCGGCCGCCCGGTTGCCCGCGCTGCTCACGCGGCTGGCGCCCCGCGGGGCCGAGTTCGAGGTGACGTCGCTGCTCGACGCCATCGCACGCGACGCGTTGGCGCAGGAGTTCCTGGACGTGCACGAGCACGGGGGCGAGCGCTGGTTCCGCCAGGAGCGTTTCCGGTTGCTGTGTGCCGGTGTGCGGGGGCTCGCGGCCGCCTCCGGCGCCGCCAAGACGGCGCTCGGGACGCTACGGCGCGAGCTCGAGCGCGTCGAGCGCGCCAGCGGCTACCGCTTCGACCGGTTGCGTGAGGGGCCGGCGGAGCATGCGGCGGCCGCGGGGGGCGAGGAAGCGACGGGACGGAGCGATGCTGACGAAGCACCGCAACCCGCCTCGAAGCGGGGTCCGAAGCGCGGAACGAAGGATCCGACGAAGCGAGCGAAGAAGAGCAAGTCGGGGAAGAAGACGAAGTAGCGGCACGAAACGCGCGCCGGAGCGTACGTTGAAGGCTGAGCCGAAGGACGGTCGGCGTGACCTCGCGTGTCCGGCGCGCGCTGCGCTCAGCGCGCGGCCTGCGACGGTAGCCGCCGGCTGTGGAGGTGGGTCAGCGCCAGCGCCAGGGCGTCTGCGGCGTGGTGGTTGGCGACGGCCTTGTCGAGACCGAGCAGCGCCCGCACCATGTACGCGACCTGCGCCTTCTGGGCGCGGCCGGTGCCGACCAGGGCCTGCTTGACCTGCATGGGGCCGTACTCGAAGACGGGCACCCGGCGTTCGGCGGCGGCCACGAGCACGACTCCGAACGCCTGGCCTACCCGGAACGACACCTCGCGCTGCTGATGGAAGAACTGCCCTTCGATCGCCAGGGCGTCGGGCCGGTGGGCGTCGAGGAAGGCGGCGACCGCGTCCCGCAACGTCAACAGTCGCGCTGCCTGGGCCTCCCCGGAACGCGTGCGGACGACCTCGGAGGCAAGGAGGCGCGCGTCTCGCCGCACCTCCTCGATCGCTCCGAGGCCGAGGTTCGCGATGCCGGGATCCACGCCCACCACACGGTACGGTCGTGCGGGGTCGGCACGCTGGTCAGCGGGCTTGGGCATGGCAGGAGAGCCGCGAGGTGCGGCTCAGTACTCGGCCAGGTACTTGTCGAGCTCCCAGTCGTGGACGGCGATCCGGTACTCGTCGAACTCGCGTGTCTTGGCGCCGACGAAGTGCTCGAAGGCGTGCTCGCCCAGTGCATCGACCATGGTCCGGTCCTTCTGCAAAGCGATCAGGGCTTCGCGCAGGGTGCCCGGGAGCTCCTTGATCTTGTGGCGCCGACGATCCCGCACGCTCATCTCGAAGATGTTGCGCTGGATGGCGGGGGGCGGCATCAGGTCGCGCTCGATGCCGTCCCGCCCGGCGGCCAGCATGACGGCCAACGCCAGGTAGGGGTTGCATGAGGGGTCGGGCATGCGCAGCTCGCTGCGGGTGCCGAGCCCCCTGCGCGCCGGGATGCGGATCATGGCGCTGCGGTTGGATGCCGACCACGCGATGTTGGTCGGAGCCTCGAAGCCTGGGGTCAGACGCTTGTAGCTGTTGACGGTGGGGTTGGTGATCGCGACCATGCCCGCGGCATGCTCGAGCAGCCCCGCGATCCAGTTCAGCGCCGTCCGGGAGAGCTGGTACTCCGCCTTCTCATCGAAGAAGGCGTTCTTCCCGTTCTTGAACACCGACAGGTGGGTGTGCATCCCCGAGCCGTTGATGCCGGCCACCGGCTTCGGCATGAAGGTCGCGTGCAGGCCGTGGTTGAGGGCAATGCGCTTGACCACCATCCGGAACGTGGAGATGGCGTCCGCCGTCCGGAGCGCCTCGTCGTACTTGAAATCGATCTCGTGCTGTCCGGGCGCGACCTCGTGGTGCGCCGCTTCGATCTCGAAGCCCATCTCGACCAGCGCGTTGACCATGTCGCGCCGGGCGTCCTCGCCGAGGTCCACCGGCGCCAGATCGAAGTAGCCGGCCTTGTCGTGGGTGACGGTGGTCGGCGTGCCGTCGGCGTCGCGCAGGAAGAGGAAGAACTCCGGCTCGGGGCCGGCGTACATGTCGTCGAAGCCGAGCTTCTTGAGCTTGTCGATCTCACGCCGCAGGATGGTGCGCGGATCGCCTTCGAACGGTGAACCGTCGGGGAGCTCGATGTTGCAGATCAGCCGTGCCACCGTGCCGCGCTCGGTTCCCTCGATGATGTCGGGGAAGATCAGGAAGGTCTCGAAATCGGGATCGAGGAGCATGTCGGACTCCTCGATGCGCGTGAAGCCCTGCACCGACGACCCGTCGAACATGATCTCGCCGTCGAGCGCCTTCTCGAATTGCGAGGCGGGCAACTCGACGTTCTTGTTGTGCCCCAAGATGTCCGTGAACTGCAATCGCAGGAACTTGACGTCGTGTTCCTGTAGCTGCTTGCGGATGTCCTCTTTGCTGAAGCCCATCGAGTGGTCCCTCCTCGGACGAGATGTGCCGGTCGGCGCAGGGCCGCGGTGGACCCGACGGTACCACGGGGGCCGGTACGGCGTTGGCGAAGTGTACACCAGAATCTTGCCGGACGTTCACTCTATCGGTGCCACCGAGCACGATCCGTCGCTCGTCTAGCGTAGGATGGCCGGACAGGTTGGCCGGATGGCCTTCGGAGATTCCACCAGCGCAGATGAGAAGCGAGTCGGAACGCGGTACCCGGTCCGGTACCCGAGGCTCGCCACGATCACGCGAAGCGAGAATCGCCGCCTGCTGGACATCTCGGATGGCCTCCGGTAGACTCGGACCTGCAACGCGAAAGGAGAGCGAGCCTGATGAGGAAGGTTCTCAAGGTAGGCGTGGTTGTCGCGGCTCTGGCGTTCGGCTCGGCCATGGCGCAGAGCTGCACGGTAACCATCGGGAGTGTCATGGCATTGACGGGATCCCTGGGGGTCCTGGGTCAGGCCATCGCACAGGGCGCGCAGCTGGCCGTGTCCGACCTCAACGCAGCTGGCGGTGTGAACGGGTGCACCGTGAAGCTGTCGCTGGCGGACGACCAGACGCAGGCGAACGTCGGTGTCGACGCGGCCAAGAAGCTCGTCGACGTACAGCACGTGCCGGCCATCGTCGGCGCACTCTCGAGCGGCATCACCACCGCCATCCTCACGTCGGTGACCGCACCCAGCAACGTTATCCTGATCTCGCCCGCTTCTACCTCGCCCACGCTGACCGATCTCGGCAAGCAGGGCAAGACCGGCGGCTACTTCTTCCGCACCGCGCCTTCGGACGCCCTGCAGAGCGTGGCCATCGCGAAGGTCGCCATGGACCACGACATCAGCAAGGTCGCGGTCGTGTACCTCAACAACGCGTACGGGCAAGGGCTCGCGGACGCTTTCAACACCGCCTTCACCAAGCTGGGCGGGACGGTGACCCAGAGCGTGGTCTACAATCCCGATCAGCCCTCGTACCGTGCCGAGGTCAGCAAGGCGCTGCGCGGCAGCCCGCAGGCGATCTTCCTCATCGGCTACCCGGGTGACGGCACGACCATCGCCCGCGAATGGGTAGCGTCCGGCGGACCGCAGACCTGGCTGCTGCCTGACGGCCTGGAGGACCAGCACTTCGTCGACGACGTCGGGGCACAGTACTTGAAGACCGTCTACGGGACGGCGTCCGGCTCGACCACGACGCCGTCGCTGGACACCTTCCGCAAGGAGTTCCAGGACAAGTACGGCAAGGTGCCGACGCAGGCCTACGTGACCAACGCCTACGACGCCACCGTGATCGTCGGCCTGGCCATGGAGTACGCCCACACCACGACCGACACCGCCGCCATCCGTGACGCCATGCGCAAGGTCACCGACCCCAACGGCCAGAAGGTCTACGCCGGCGTCAACGAGCTCGAGGCCGCCCACGGCCTGATGAAGCTGGGCACCACGGTCCAGTACATCGGCGCCGTCGGCCCGATCCACTTCAACCAGTACGGCGACATCGCCGGTCCCTACAACCTGTGGACCGTCAAGGACGGTACCGTGGCCGAGACCGGGCAGATGACCGTCTCGCAGATTCAGCAGATCCAGCAACAGATCGGGGAGTAACCCTCGACCTGAGCACGTGCCAGGGGGTCGCCGCAACGACGGTGGCCCCCTTCTCCTTGGCGCCGGGGCGCAGGCAGGACGCCCGTTCCCCGCGCGCCCACGCATCTGTTAATATCTATGCGAGCCGTTACAGGCCGGAGCCACGCTGGGCGCGTCCTACCGCGCACGCACGCCTGGACCTCACGACAAGGAATGGGATGCTAGAGGTAACGAATCTCGTCAAGGACTTCGGTGGCCTGCGCGCCGTCAACAACGTGTCCTTCCGGATCGAGGAGCGCACCATCACCGGACTCATCGGGCCGAACGGCGCCGGTAAGACGACGCTCTTCAACATGCTGGCCGGGGCCCTGCCCCCGAGCTCTGGAGCGATCACCTTCCAGGGGAAGCGTATCGACGGCAAGGCGCCTCATGCCATCTTCCGCTCGGGGCTGGTGCGGACCTTCCAGATCCCTCGTCCGTTCGCGGAGATGACGGTGCTGGAGAACGTCATGCTGGTCCCGCTCGACCAGGCGGGGGAGCGATTCTGGAACAACTGGTTCCAGCGCGGCGCCGTCCGCGCCGAGGAGCGCACCACGCGCGACCGCGCGCGCGAGGTGTTGGCGTTCCTGGGGCTCGAGCGCCTGGCCGGCGAGTACGCCAAGAACCTCTCCGGTGGGCAGCAGAAGCTGCTGGAGATCGCCCGCGCCCTCATGGCCGAGCCGAAGCTGATCCTGCTGGACGAACCCGGCGCCGGCGTCAACCCCACGTTGTTGGGGACCATCATGGACAAGCTTCAGGAGATCCACGACACCGGCATCACCTTCCTGATCATCGAGCACAACATGGACCTGATCGCCGCTCTGTGCGACCCGGTGCTGGTGATGGCGCAGGGCGGCCTGCTGATGCAGGGCACGCCCGACGAGGTGCGGACCGACGCCCGCGTCCTCGAGGCCTACCTGGGAGGGGCTCCCGTATGAGCGAGAGCGCGCTCGTCGTCGACGGTATCGTCGCTGGCTACGTCGCCGGGGTCGACATCCTCCGCGGCATCAACCTGCAGGTCGCGCCCGGTGAGATCGTCACCGTCCTCGGCCCCAACGGCGCCGGCAAGTCCACCCTCATCAAAGTGGTCGCGGGACTGCTGAAGGTCCGCTCCGGCGAGGTGCGGCTGTTCGGCGAGGACATCTCCCACCTGCCCGCCCACCGCATGATGGAGCGTGGCGTCGGCTACGTCCCGCAGACCCAGAACGTGTTCCCCAAGCTGAGCGTGGAGGAGAACCTGGAGATGGGGGCGTACGTGCGCCGCAGCGAGCTGCGACGTGGGCTGACGCAGTCCTACGAGCTCTTCCCGGACCTGCAGCGCATGCGCCACCAGCAGGCCGGACGCCTCTCGGGCGGTCAGCGGCAGATGGTGGCGATCGCCCGCGCCTTGATGCTGCAGCCTCGCCTCATGCTCCTCGACGAGCCGTCGGCGGGGCTGTCGCCCTTGCTGGTGAACCACGTCTTCGACAAGGTTCGGGAGGTCCGTGACATCGGCGTGACCATCCTCATCGTGGAGCAGAACGCCAAGGCCGCGCTCGCCATCTCCGACCGCGGTTACGTGCTGGCCGAGGGCACGGATCGGATCTCCGGGCCCGCCCAGGAACTCTTGGAGAACCCCGAGGTGGGCGAGCTCTACCTCGGCGCGCGAAAGGGGCTGGCGTAGTGGGGCAGTACATCGCCGACGGCATCATCCTGGGCGCCACCCTGGCACTCGGGGCGATCGGCCTGACGCTGACGTTCAAGATCTTGCGTTTCGCCAACTTCGCCCACGGTGAGCTCCTCACCTTCGGCGCCTACTTCGCGCTGGCGCTGTCCACGGTGCTGGCTGTGGGGGCCCCACTGGGCACGCTCACCTTCGGCTGGGGGTTCATCCTGGTGATCGTGTTGGCGGCCGTCCTGACGGCGCTGCTGGCGATCGTCGTCGACTTCTTGGTCTACCGCATCCTGCGGCGCAGCGACATCGTCGCCACCATCGTGATCGCCTCGTTCGGCGCCTCGCTGATGCTCCGCAACATCGTGGTCCTGATCTGGGGTAACCAGCCGGAGTACTACTTCCGGACCATCTCCATCGCCAGGGAAATCCTGCCGGGCGTGCGCGTCACGTCCGACGAGATCTTCGTGGTCGTGCTGGCCGCCGTGCTCATGGTGGCTCTGCACCTGTTCCTCACCCGCACCCGCGCGGGCAAGGCGATGCGGGCGGTGTCCGACAATGCGTTGCTGGCGCAGGTCACCGGTATCAACGTTCAGAACATCATCAGGCTGATGTGGGTGGTCGGCGGCACGCTGGCCGCCATAGGGGGCATCTTCTACGGCATCACCGTGCAGGTGGGCCCCAACATGGGCTTCAACCTCATCCTCCCGATGTTCGCCGCCGCCATCCTGGGCGGCATCGGCAGCGTCTACGGCGCGGTGCTGGGCGGCATGGTCATCGGGCTGGCGGAGTCGGTGTCGGTGTTCTGGATCGACCCCGCCTACAAGCCCGCCGTGGCCTTCCTGCTGATGTTCCTGATGCTGCTCGTGTACCCTGGCGGCCTGTTGGGGGAACGGGCGTGATCGGCATCATCTCCTACCTGGTGTTCTTCCTGATCCAGGCGCTCATCTACTCGGCGGTGTCGCTGGGGCTCAACCTGCAGTGGGGTTACACCGGGCTTTTCAACATCGGGGTCGCCGGCTTCTTCCTGATCGGCAGCTACACCTTCGCCATCCTCAGCGGACCGGCGTACCTCACCCACCTGGGCGGCTTCGGCCTGCCCTGGATCGTGGGCGTGGCTGGCGCCATCGTGCTGTCCGCGATCGCCGGGTTGATCGTGGGCATCCCCACGTTGCGACTTCGGGAGGACTACCTGGCGATCGCCACCATCGGCATCGCGGTGACCCTGCAACTGGTGGCTCTCAACGCTCGCGGGCTGACCGGCGGCAGCCGCGGCGCCGAGAGCATCCCGCGCCCCTTCGCCGACCTCATCACCAGCAACCTCTGGAGCAACGTCGTCTACATGCTGTTGATGGTGGTCGTGGTGGTGGCCATCTACTACGCGTTGGAGGCCATGGTGCGTTCGCCCTGGGGCCGCGTGCTGAAGGCCATCCGCGAGGACGAGTCGGCCGCTTCCTCGCTCGGCAAGAACCCCTTCGTGTTCCGCCTGCAGGCGTTCGTCATCGGCTGCGCCATCATGGGCCTGGGGGGCGCTCTCAACGCCAGCTTCGTGGGCTTCACCGCGCCCACGGACTTCCTGCCGATCCTCACCTTCGAGATCTGGGCCATGCTGATCGTGGGCGGCAGCGGCAACAACCGCGGCGCCATCCTCGGCTCGGTGCTGGTGTGGGCGCTATGGACGGGCACGGGCTCGTTCACCCAGGCGATCCTTCCCGCCGGATTGCAGGTCAAGGGGGGCGCCCTGCAGATCATCCTCATCGGGGTGGTCTTGATGCTCATGCTGGTGCTGCGCCCGCGCGGCCTGATGGGCGAAGAAGCGGTGGTCTCGCGCGAGGCCGAGCTCGGCGGCGAGGGGCGCGGCTGAGCTCGGGGCGTGTCGTCGCGCCGGCGCGACGAGCCTGAGGGCAGACGATGGCGAGGGGCGCTGCCTGTGGGTAGCGCCCCTCGCGGTGGTTCGTCGGGTTTCTGTTACGCCTCGGGTTTCGCCAGGCGAAGCATCTCCTCGAGGGCGGTCACCTTGACGCGCGGGCGGCCCGCGGCTTTGCCCGCTTCCTGCTCGTGCTTGTCCAGCGCCAGCCAACGCTCGAAGTCGAACGGGTGTACGCCGCGCTCCTGCAGCAACCGATCGACAGCGTCCGGTGAGGCCTCCGCTGCATCGATCGACGGCAGCTCGTCGCCCAGCAGTGACGCGACCGTCTCCATGGCGTCGGCCTTGTTGGTGCCGATCACGCCGGTGGGGCCGCGCTTGATCCAGCCGGCCACGTACTCGCCGGCCATCGGCGCGCCGTCGGGGCTCTCCAGGACGCGACCCCGGTCGTTCGGGATGACGTGCTTCCGGGCGTCGAAGGGGACGCCCGGCAACGCCGTGCCCTGGTAGCCGACCGACCGCATCAGAAGCTGCGCGTCGAGGGTCTCGTACTCGCCGGTGCCGACCGAACGCATGTAGCCGGACTCGGTGGGCTCCAGGCGGTTGCGTTCGAGCTTGACGCCCGCGATGCGCTCGTCGCCGAGCACCTCGACGGGGGAGACGCAGAAGCGGATGTGGAGCCTCCGGGGCTTGCCCTCCAGAGGCTTGGCCGCCATCTCCCGTAGCACCTCGAGGTTCTTGAGCTTCGTGGCGTCGTCTTCGATGCCCTTCATGCTCGCCTCGGACACCTCGAGCTCCTCGGGGAGGACCACGATGTCGGCGTTGGCGAGCTCGCCGAGCTCGCGCAACTCCTTGGTGGTGAACTTCGCCTCCGCGGGGCCGCGGCGTCCGAGCATGTACACGTCGGTCACGTGGCTGGTACGGAGGTGCTCGACGGCATAGTCCGCCATATCGGTCTGAGCCAGCTCGTCCACCGACTTCGCTAGCACCCGCGCCACGTCGACGGCGACGTTGCCCATCCCCACGACGGCCACGCTCTGGGCGTCCAGTGGGACCTCGAGGCCGACGTAGTCGGGGTGACCGTTGTACCAGGCAACGAACTCGGTGGCCGAGAGGCAGGCCGACTTGTCCTCGCCGGGGATGCCGAGGTTGCGGTCCGACGGTGCGCCCACGGCGTAGATCACGGCGTGGTAGTGGCGTGTCACGTCCTCGTGCGTCAGGTCGCGACCGAAGTCGACGTTGCCAAGGAAACGGACCCGGCGGATCGCTGCAGGTGCGCTCGTAGAGCTTGGTCACCGACTTGATCTTCTGGTGGTCGGGCGCAACGCCGTAGCGCACCAGGCCGTAGGGGGTCGGCAGGCGGTCGATCAGGTCGATCGAGACGTCCTCACGCTGCTTGAGCAGCGCGTCCGTGGCGTAGAAGCCCGACGGCCCGGCGCCGATGACGGCGACGCGCAGGGGAGAAGGCTGCACAGAGCTCATGCGTTCCTTGTACCACGGGACTTCGGGGGCACAAAAAGGCGAAATGTCCCGTCTCAGGTTGAATGTCCTCGGACGCGTGCGGGCTCGCCCGTCACCCGGATTTGCGTCTGCGAGGGAGCGGCGGGTATCCTGGCAGGCCATGAGCTCGAGGAGCGCGGCGAGTGCCGCCCCCCCGGAAGCGCCCCTGGTGCAGAAGTACGGTGGCACCAGCGTCGGCGACGTCGAACGCATCCACAAGGTGGCGGCGCGTATCGCTGCAACCGCGGCGGGCGGCCGGCAGGTCGCCGTCACCGTGTCCGCGATGGGCCACAGCACGGATCGGCTGGTGGGCCTCGCGCGCGAGCTGGCGCCTCGTCCGTCGCGGCGCGAGCTCGACGTGCTGCTGGCCACGGGCGAGCAGCAGTCGAGTGCGCTTCTCGCCATGGCACTGCAGTCGCTGGGGGTGAAGGCGCGCTCCTTCACGGGGGCGCAGGCGGGGTTCCTGACCGACGCGCAGCACGGCAGTGCCCGCATCCTGGAGGTCGACACGCGGGACGTGCGAGCCGCGCTCGACGCGGGAGAGGTCGCGGTGGTGGCGGGATTCCAGGGCGTGGACTCGGACGGCGCCATCACCACCCTGGGGCGCGGCGGATCCGATACCACGGCCGTGGCGCTGGCGGCCGCGCTGGGCGCTCGGGAGTGCGAGATCTACACCGACACCGAGGGGGTGTACACCACCGACCCGCATCTCATCCCGACGGCGCGGAAGCTCGAGAGCGTCGACTACGACGAGATGCTCGAGCTCGCGGCGTTGGGCGCCGGGGTGCTCCACCCGCGCAGCGTCTGGTACGCCCGGCGGTACGGCGTGCGCATCCACGTGCGCAGCTCGTTCAGCTACAACCCGGGGACCCTCGTCGCCCGCATCGAGCGTCCCGAGGAGGCCCGCATGATCACCGAGAAACCGGTCACCGGTGTGGCCCTCGACCTCAACCATGCCCGCATCGACGTGCACGGTGTTCCCGACGAGCCGGGCATCGCCGCGCGCTTGTTCGCGGCGCTGGGCCGCGCCGGGGTCAGCCCCGACATGATCGTCCAGGGGGTGCGCGCCGTCTCGGAGAGCCGTCAGCAGATGGCCTTCACGGTCCCGCAGGACGCCATGCAGGAGGCGCTCGACGCGATCCAGCCGGTGCTCGACGGGTTCGGAGCCAGCGCCACGGCCGACCCGGACGTCGCCAAGCTCTCCATCGTGGGCATCGCCGTGGGTTCCACGCCCGGCGTGGCCGGCCGCATGTTCGACGCCGTTGCCGCCGCCGGGGCCAATATCGAGATGATCACCACCAGCGAGGTCCGCATCAGCGTCGTGATCCCGGCCCGGCGTGCCAAGGAGGCGCTGCGCGCCGTCCACACCGCTTTCGGGTTGGACGCGCCCGAGCGGGCGGGTTAGGAGCGCAGCGGTGCGCGTCGACCGCGTGGAGCAGCTCTTCGTGCGGCGACGTGGCGGTCGCATCGAGTTGCTGATGGTGCTGGAGTCTCCCGCCGGCGATCGGCAGCGCGAGACCCTGCAGGCCCCGACGATCTCGTCCGAGGAAGCGGTGCGTTTCGCCGGCACCCACCTGGCCCGGCGCGGCATCGCCGCGTCCGGCCGGCTGCGCCTGCGGGTCGAGCGTGGCGACGGTCTGGTCGACGACGCCCGCCTGCGCGATCTGCTGGTCGCGACGCTGGCGCGCGAAGGGGTCGAGGACACGGGTGGGAATAACAGGGTGGGAGTAACGGGGTGGGAGTAGCTGAAGGTGGTCGCGACACCGTGGGCGTGGCGCCATGGGCCTGAAGCTCGCCACCCTGGCCTACCTGCGCCGCGACGGCCACACCCTGATGCTCCACCGCAGCGGTCGGGCGGACGACTACCATCGGGGCCGCCACAACGGGCTGGGCGGGAAGTTCGAGCCCGGGGAATCGCCGGAGGCGTGCGTTCGGCGCGAGGTCCTCGAGGAATCGGGCCTGCGCGTCGAGGAAGCGCACCTCAAGGGCTTCCTGACGTTCCCGGCGTTCGACGGCAAGGACGACTGGTACGCCTTCGTCTACGTCGTGCCGCGATTCTCGGGCGAACTGGTGGCGCGCTCGCCCGAGGGCACGTTGCACTGGGTGCCGGACGAGGCCTTGCTGGACCTGATGCTGTGGCCGGGCGACCGGGTGTTCCTGCCCTGGCTCGACGGGTCCGCTCTCTTCTCCGCACGCTTGCGCTACGAAGGGGGTCGCTACCGGGGCTACCAGGCGTCCTTCTACGGCAAGGGCGGCGTCTTCCTCGGCGAGGAGGAGGGCGAGGCGAGTTGATCAGGAGAGGTCGGCCAGGCTGGAGCGGTCGACGTGCGAGACCAGGCGCTGCGCCAGCATGACGTTGCCGTCGACCTTCAGCTTGCCGGTCATGAACGCGGACATGGGGTTGAGCTCCCCCTTCATCAGCCGGATGAGGTTCTCGTCGCTGACGCGGATGGTGACGTCGGGAGCATCGGCTTCGCCGTCGTGCGCCGTCAACTTGCCGTTCTCGAGCACGTGGTACACGGGCTCGGAGATGACGTACTGGATGACGGCCTTCTCACCCATATCGCGGGCGTCGAAGCTCTGGGGGATGCGGTGGAGCAGCTCCTTCGCTGTCATGGAGCCAGTCTAGCGGTTGTACGCGGGCCGAGGGGCGCTCGCGGCGCGTCGGCGAGCGCTCGGTATACTCGGCGGTGCGCCCGTCTCGCGGGCGCGCCGGTGACCATGGACTTCTCCCTCTCCGAAGAGCTCCTGGCGATGCAGACGCACGTGCGGCACTTCGCCCGCACGGAGCTGGCGCCGTTGGCTGCCGAGTTGGACCGTGAGCCGCGCTTCCCCTGGGAGACGTTGCGCAAGATGGGGGAGCTGGGCCTGCTCGGCGTCACCACCCCGGAGCGCTACGGCGGCGCCGGCCTCGACACGCTGAGCTACGTCGTGTTGCTCGAGGAGATCGCCGCCGCCGACGCTAGCCACGCCACCATCATGAGCGTCACCAATGGACTGCCGCAGAGCATGCTGTTGCGCTACGGCTCGGACGATCAGAAGGAGCGCTACCTCCCGAAGCTGGCGAGCGGCGCCTGGATCGGGGCCTTCTGCCTCTCGGAGCCGCAAGCCGGCTCCGACGCCGTGGCCATGACCACGCGCGCCCGGCGCGTCGACGGGGGCTACGTGCTCAACGGCACGAAGGCCTGGATCACCAGCGGCGGCGAGGCCCAGCTCTACCTGGTGATGGTCAAGACCGATTCCCACGCGGGCGCGCGAGGCGTGAGCTGTTTCCTCGTCGAGAAGGGCACGGAGGGGATGAGCTTCGGCCGGCCCGAGCGGAAGCTCGGCCAGCACGCCGCCATCACCACCACCGTGACCTTCGACGACTGCTTCGTGGCTGACGACGCGCTCCTCGGCCCCGAGGGGCAGGGTTTCGTCATCGCCATGGCGTCGCTCGACGGCGGCCGCATCGGCATCGCGGCCCTGGCCGTAGGCGTGGCGCGCGCGGCCTTCGAGGCGGCAAGGGACTACGCCGCCGAGCGCACCGCGTTCGGGAAGGCGATCCACCACTACCAGGCGATCGGCTTCTCGCTGGCCGACATGGACACCGAGCTGGAGGCGGCGCGCATGCTGACGCTGCGCGCGGCCTGGCTGAAGGACCGGGGTTACCGCGTGACGCGGGAGGCGGCGCAGGCCAAGCTCTTCGCCTCGAGCGCCGCGGGACGGATCACCCACGATGCCATCCAGGTGTTCGGCGGGTACGGTTACACACAGGACTACCCGGTGGAGCGCTACTTCCGGGACGCACGGGTCACGGAGATCTACGAGGGCACCAGCGAGATCCAACGCATGGTGATCCACCGCCAGATCTACCGCGATCTGGAGCGCCGCTAGGCGACCACCGCGGGTCGCCCTGAATAGGAGCGGACGAGTGATCGATTTCGAGCTCACCGACGAGCAGAAGCAGTTCCAGAGCCTGGCGCGGCAGTTCGCTCGCGACCACATCCAGCCGGTAGCCGCGCAGCACGATCGAGAGGAGAGCTATCCCGACGAGGTGATCCGGCGCGGTCACGAGCTGGGCCTGCTCAACACCATCGTGCCCGAGTCGGCCGGCGGCCTCGGGCTGGGCTCGCTCGACGAGGCCATCATCGGCGAGGAGCTCGCGTACGGTTGCATGGGGATCTACACCATCTTCATGGCGTCGGAGCTCGGGATCACGCCCCTGCTGCTGGCGGGCAGCCCCGAACAGCACGAGCGCTTCCTGCGCCCGTTGACCGAGGGCCCGAAGCTCGCGGCCTTCGCGCTCTCCGAGCCCGACAACGGCAGCGACGCCGCCGCCATGAAGACGCGGGCCGTCCTCGACGGCGACGACGTGATCCTGAACGGCAACAAGATGTGGATCAGCAACGGCGATCGGGCCGAGTTCACGGTGGTGTTCGCGACCTTCGACCCGGACCTCAAGCACGGCGGCACGCTGGCCGTGGTGGTCGAGTCCGGTCGGGAGGGATTCCGCGCAACGAAGCTGCACGGCAAGCTGGGGCAGCGTGCCAGCCCCACCGCCGAGCTGGCCTTCGACAACGTACGCGTGCCGCGTGCCAACATCCTCGGCGAGCCGGGGGATGGCTTCCGCATCGCGATGCAGACGCTCGACAAGACCCGCATCCCGGTCGCCGCCGGGTCGGTGGGGGTGGCGCGCCGCGCTCTCGACGAGGCGCTCTCCTACGCGGCCGAGCGACACGCCTTCGGTCGTCCGATCGCGCAGTTCCAGGCGATCCAGTTCAAGCTCGCGGAGATGAAGATCGGCATCGAGACGGCGCGCTGGCAGACCTACCACGCGGCCTGGCTGGCCGATCGGGGCATGCCGCACGGGGAGGCGGCTGCCATCGCGAAGGCCTACGCCTCGGACATGGCGTTCAAGGCTGCCGACGAGGCGCTCAACGTTCACGGCGGCTACGGCTACGTCAACGAGTATCCGGTGGAGAAGCTGATGCGTGACGTGAAGCTGAACCAGATCTACGAGGGGACCAACGAGATCCAGCGCGTGGTCATCGCGCGCGGGTTGCTGCGGCAGGTCCTAGAATAGTTGGGTGGGGCGGGGCGCGTGGGAGTAGGCGGTCGACCGCCGTGCTGGCGGGTCGCGCCGCGCTCGAGCCCTGCGCGGGCCGGCGTACCCGCCGCAGAGCCCCTCCCGTGAGACCCTCGATCACCGTCGCGCCCTCCGGCGCGGCCTGGAGGACAGCATGAAGATCGTGACCATTCTGAAACAGGTGCCCGACGCCGAGGCGCGGGTGCGGGCCGACGGTGGGAAGGTGGACCTCGGTGGGGTCACCTTCGTGATCGACGGCATGGACGAGTACGGCGTCGAAGAGGCGTTGCGGATCCGCGAGGGCGGGGTCGAGGCCGAGGTGATCGCACTGGCGCTCGGCCCGCAGCGCTTCGAGGAAGCCGTGCGCACGGCCCTTGCCATGGGTGCGGACCGCGCCGTGCACGTCGAGACCGACGATGCCCTCGACGCCATCGCTCAGGCGCGCGTGCTCGCGCGCGTTGTCCGGGAGGAGGCCGCCGACCTGGTCCTGGTGGGCGGCAAGGAAGCCGATTGGGACAGCGCTGCCCTGGGCGCCGCGGTGGCCGAGGCGCTGGGCTGGCCACACAGCGACTGGACGACCGAGCTCGAGCTCGACGGCAGTACGCTCCGCACGCGCCACGATACCGACGACGGCAGCGAGGCGCTGACCTTGCCCTTGCCGGCGGTGGTGACGACGCAGCAGGGACTCAACGAGCCCCGCTATCCGACGCTCCCCAACATCATGAAGGCCAAGCGCAAGGAGCTCGCCAAGAAGACGCTCGAGGACTTCGGCGGTGCCGAGCCGCTGACGACCACGCTGGAACAGACCATCCAGACCCGCGAGCGCATCGGAAACGTCCTGGAGGGCGACCCCGACGAGGCCGCCCGCGAGCTGGCACGCCTCCTGGCCGACGAGGCCAAGGTGTTGTCGTAGGCGTGCAAGGAGACGGCATGATCCTCATCGTGACGCAAGCCAACGCGGACCGCGCACAGAAGGCGGACCTGGAGCTCATCGGAGCGGGCCGCGAGCTCGCCGCCTCGCTCGGCCTGCCGCTCGCCGCGGCGGTGCTGGGCGCCGACCCGGCCCCCAAGGCCGACGACCTCGCCCGCTACGTGCCGACCGTGTACCGCCTCGCCTCCGAGGCGTTGGCGCCCTTCCGGGCCGAGCCCTTCACCAGCGCCGTCCACGGGCTCGTGCAGGAGACCGGCGCCCAGGTGGTGCTGATGGGGGCGTCGCGCTCCGGCCAGAGCCTTGGCCCGCGTCTGGCGATGCGCCTTGGTGTGCCCCTGCTCGAGGACGTCAGCGCGATCGGGGTGCAGGACGGCAAGGTGACGGCGAAGCGCTTCACGTACCTGTCGCGTGTGACCGAGACCGTGCGGGCCGAGGCGCTCCCCGCCGTCGTCAGCGTCAAGCCCAACGTGTTCACGGCCGCCGAGCCCGCCGACGCGGCAGGCGAGGTGCAGGATGCCGACGTCGCGCTCGGCGAGAATGACGGCCGCGTCGAGGTCGGCGACCGCACCAGCGCGAAGGGCGGGCGCGTCGCTTTGGAGGACGCCAAGGTCGTCGTCACCGGCGGTCGCGGCGTGGGCGACGCCGACGGCTTCACGCGCCTGGTGGAGCCGCTGGCCGACCTGCTGGGAGCCGGCGTGGGCTCGACGCGTGCGGTGGTGGATGCGGGCTGGCGCCCGTACGCCGAGCAGGTGGGGCAGACGGGCAAGACGGTGGCGCCCGAACTCTACCTGGCGCTCGGCGTGTCCGGCGCGGTCCAGCACCTCTCCGGCATGAATCGCTCCAAGGTGATCGTTGCGATCAACAAGGATCCCGACGCTCCCATCTTCAAGGTGTGCGACTACGGCGTGGTCGGTGACGTCAATGCCGTCGTGCCGCCGCTCAAGGAGGCGCTGGCGGAGCGCCAGGGCTAGCATGACCGGCCGGGACGCCGAGCCGGTGGACGGAGGTGGCGACCCCATGGAGGCCGAGGGCGGCGAGGTGCGCGTGCGGCGTGCCAGCAAGGTCGACCTGGAGGCGCTGGCCGAACTCGAGCGCAGCTTCCCGGGCGACCGCCTCCGGCGCAGCTCCCTGTCCCGCCTGCTGGGGCGCGACAGCGCCCAGCTGTGGGTTGCCGAGGCGTCGGGACACGTCGTCGGAGACGCCGTCGTGCTGTTCCGCAAGGGCTTCGTCTCCGCGCGTCTGTACTCCCTGGTGGTGAAGCCGGAGAGCCGTCGCCAGGGCGTGGCGCGCTCGCTGCTGGCGAAGGCCGAGGAGGGCGCGCGCGAGCGCGGCGCCGTGGCCATGCGCCTCGAGGTGCGCAAGGACAACGCCACCGCCATCGCGCTGTATCGGAAGACCGGCTACGAAGTCGTGGGCCGCACCGCCGATTACTACCAGGATCACTCCGATGCGGTGCGGATGCAGAAGAGCTTCGCCGCCGGCGGGGCCACCGTGCTGGGGGTGCCCTACTACCCGCAATCGCTGGAGTTCACCTGCGGGCCGGCCGCGCTGATGATGGCGATGCGTTATCACGGCTACCCGGTGCCGCTCGAGCGTTGGTTGGAGCTCGCCCTGTGGCGCGAGGCGACGACCATCTTCATGCTCTCGGGGCACGGCGGATGCAGCGCCCAGGGGTTGGCGGTGGCGGCGTTGCGGCGCGGGTTCCGCGCGACCGTGGTGACGAGTGACGGCGAGGTGCCGTTCCTCGACTCGGTTCGCAGTGAGGACAAGAAGGACGTCATCCGCATCGCGCACCACACCTTCGAGCGCGACCTGCGTGACCTGGGTGGGCGAGCCGAGCTACGCGACTTCACCGACCGCGACGTGGTGGACGCGCTCAAGCGCGGGGCGCTGCCGCTGGTGATGCTGTCGGGGTACCGGCTGTACGCGGAGAAGGTGCCGCACTGGGTGATCGCGACCGGCTTCGACGACGGTCACCTGTACCTCCACGATCCCTTCATCCCCGACGGTGCCGGTCGCGCCGACAGCGTACATCTGCCGCTCAGGCGGGACGCCTTCGAGGCGGTGAGTCGCTTCGGAAAGCGCCGCCACCGCGCCATGGTGCTCGTCGAGCGCTGGGGACGGGTCAGCCGTCGCCAGCAAGATAGCGGATGATCTCTCCGTAGATCTCGGGGTTGGCCTGGTCCTCTTCGCCGGCGGCGATGGTGGGGTTGTCGTTCACCTCGATGACGAAGTAGTCGCCGTCGATCTCCTTGATGTCGACGCCGTAGAGGCTGCTGCCGATAGCGTGCGCCGAGGCGAGCGCCACCTCGAGCAACCGGGGGTCGGCCTGCTCCCGGGCGACGCCCTCGACGCTCGCCCACTCGCCGGCATCGCTGCGGTCCATGGTGCGCCAGCCCTGCGGCGGGAAGCGGTACTTCACGACCGCCAGCACGCGCCCGTCAAGGGTGATCACGCGCCAGTCGAAATCGCTCGGCATGTACTGCTGCACCACCAGCCGGTCGGCGCGACGCAGGAAGCGACGGCCGACCTTCACGAACGCTTCCCGCGTGGCCACCTTGTCGACGTAGAGGCTGAAGCTGGAGTTCGGCGCCTTCAGCACCAGAGGAGAACCGAGCTCCTCGAACAGCGCTTCCGCCGTTGCCTCGCGCACCTCGTCCTCGGCCAGGTAGCGGGTGACGGGGATCGGTACGCCGCCCTTCTCGAGTCGGGAGTACATGTTCACCTTGTCGCAACAGATGCGGATCGACTCGGCGTGGTCGAGCACCCGGATGCCGAGCATCTCGGCGGTGCGGGCCACCACGTAGCTGGTGTTGAGCGGGTCGGTGAGCGCGCGGATCAAGACCCCGTCGTAGTTGCGGAGGTACTTCAGCTCGTCTTTGAACAGGAAGTCGAGTTCGTGGCCGATCTCGAACGCCGCGAGCCGGAAGTTCGTCAGGGCGGTGAGCTCCACTGACGAGCGGATGGTGTAGCGCTCGGCGAAGATGGCTAGTCGCGCCACGATCCCAGCTCCTCGACCAGGGCCCGCTCCTCGGGCGTGAGTTGTGCGAGCGGCAGCGGCATCAGCGCCGACAAGCAGGTATGCCCTGGGCGTCACGATCACGCGCACGCGTGCCAGGGGTAGCCGGAAGGCGGCGAACACCGCGCGCGCGAACGCCTCGTATTCCGGTACCAGGGTTCGACCCAGCACGCAGCGCACCACGTCGATGCGGTAATCGGGAGGCAACTCCTGGCACAGCACCGCATACTTGCCCGTGTACGTCAGGCCCTTGCGACGCGCCTCGATGGCGTCGGCGTCGACGAGCAGCTCGCTCCTGTCGGAGAAGGGGTTGACCGGGTAGGCCATCAGCGGTGGCGGCGGGAAGCGCGAGGTCGTGATGAGGAACGCGGGTACCGGCAGGCCGGCCAGCAGAGCCTTCTCCATGGCGATCGGCACGACGTAGGCATCGAGCGCGTCGGCGGTGGTCGGGATGAGCCGCAGGCCCTGCAATTCGCCGTCGAGCGAGCGGTAATAGCCGCTGGCCAGGTAGCCGTAGTCGCCGGCCATGTTCGCCACGTCGGCCCCGACGTCCTGAGGAGCGTCGGGGCCGAACACCTTCGAATCGAGCTGCAGTAGCGGCGTGGTCACGGGCTCGTCGGGGAAGCGCTCAGGATTCCAGCACCGCCACACCGGGGAGGGTCTTGCCCTCGAGGAACTCGAGCGCGGCCCCGCCGCCGGTGGAGATGTGGCCGATGCGGTCGGCGAGGCCCGTGCCGTTCACGGCCGCAACGGAGTCCCCGCCGCCCACCACCGTGAAGGCGGGTAGCTCGGCGACGGCGTGCGCCAGTGCCACCGTGCCGGCGTCGAACGGGGGCGTCTCGAACACGCCTAGCGGACCGTTCCAGAAGACCGTTCGTGCACCGTCGAGCGCCTCACGGAAGGCCTCGATGGCGCGCGGGCCGACGTCCAGTCCGAGCAGCCCGTCGGGGATGTGGTCGGTGGGGTAGACCGAGGTCTTCGCGCCCTCCTTCAGTTCGCTGGCGCATACCGAGTCCTCGGGGAGCACCACGGTGACGCCGCGCTCCTAAGCCTCCGCCAGAAGGCTCCGGGCGGTGTCGAACTGGTCCTCCTCGACGCGCGAGGCTCCCACCTTGCCACCCTGTGCCGCCGCGAAGGTGAACGCCATGGCGCCGCCGATGAGGATGCGGTCCGCGACCTGCAGGAGACTGCTGATGACGCCGATCTTGTCCGACACCTTGGCGCCGCCCAGGATCACCACGAACGGGTGCTCCGGGTGGTCGAGCAGCTTGCCCAGGGCGTGCAGCTCCTGTTCGAGCAGGTGGCCGGCGGCCGACGGCAGCAGCAGCGCCACGCCCTCGGTGCTGGCGTGTGCGCGGTGGGCCGAGCCGAACGCGTCGTCGACGTAGACGTCGGCGTAGCCCGCCAGGATGCGCGCCAGGGCGGGGTCGTTCTTGGTCTCACGGGCGTCGAAGCGGGTGTTCTCGAGCAGGGTGATGCTGCCGTGCGGCGCCTCTTGGACGAAGGCCTGCTGCTCGGCGGAGCCGGGCCCGTCACAGGCCAGGTAGCGCACGTCGCGTCCCAGCAGCTCCTCGAGGCGCGCCGCAACGGGCCGCATGCGCGCCGACTCGTCCACGCCCTTGGGACGGCCGAGATGGCTCATCAGGATGAGCGTCGCGCCGCGCGAGGCCAGCGCTTCCAGGGTGGGTAGGGCCGCGCGGATGCGGGTGTCGTCGCCGACACGGCCGTCCTTGATCGGGACATTGAAGTCGACCCGGACCAGGACGCGCTTGTCCTTGACGTCGAGGTCCTCGAGGGTCCTGAACATGGAGGCTCCTAACCGAGCGTTCGTGGTGGGGCGAGCGGTGCCGGAAGGCCCGTTCAGAGCTTCTCGCCCATGAGCTCGAGCACGTCCACCATGCGGTTGGAGTAGCCCCACTCGTTGTCGTACCAGACCAGGATCTTCGCCATCCTACCCATGGTCTTGGTCAGCGCGCCGTCCACGATCGCCGAGTGCGGATCGCCCACGATGTCACGCGACACGAGCGGGTCCTCGGTGTAGCGGACGACGTGGTCGAGCGGCCCCTCGGCGGCCTTGCGCAGGGCGGCGTTCAGCTCCTCGGCGCTGACCTCGCGCTTGAGCACCGCGGTCACGTCGGAGATCGAGCCGGTGGGGGTCGGCACCCGCAGCGCCATGCCGTCGAAGATGCCCTGGAACTGCGGGAGCACCTTGGCGACCGCCTTGGCGGCGCCGGTGCTGGTAGGCACGATGTTGGTGGCAGCGTTTCGCCCGCGGCGGAGGTCCTTGTGGGGACCGTCGAGCAGCATCTGGTCGTTGGTGTAGCTGTGGACGGTGGTCATCATGGCCTGCTCGACGCCGAACGTCTCGTCGACCACCTTCATGACCGCGGCCAGCGAGTTCGTGGTGCACGAGGCGTTGGAGACCACGTCGTGCCGGGCGGGGTCGTAGTCCTGCTCGTTGACGCCGAGCATGATGTCGAAGTCGCTGTCGGGCGAAGGCGCGCTGATGAGCACCTTCTTGGCGCCGGCCGTGAGATGCGCCGCCGCCTGGGCGCGCTTGCGGAAGATACCCGTCGACTCGACCACGATGTCGACGCCGAGTTCCTTCCAGGGGAGTTCTTCGGGCTTGCGGACCTCGGTGGCCCGCACCTTCTTGCCGTCGACGATCAGGTTCTCGTCATCGAAGCCGACGTCGCCCGCGAAGGGCCCGTAGTTGGAGTCGTACTTCAGCAGGTTCGCCAGCGTCTCGTTGTCCGTGAGATCGTTGACCAGGACGACGTTCAGGCCCCGTTGATGGGCGATGCGAAAGATCTGCCGTCCGATGCGTCCGAAGCCGTTGATGCCGATGTTCATGGAAGTCCTCCGATAGAGCTTGTGTACTCACGAGATCCGATGACAACGGTCTCATGATACTCCTGCCCTCCGGGGCGTCCGCAATCGGGCAAACGACCCGGAGGGCGGGCGCTGCGCTCAGGTCCGGCGGAGGCCGAGCCGGAGGCGTTCGCCTTCGACGTCGTGCTCCTCGCGGAAGGCGTCTTCCTCGGCGGGCCCCAGCGTCAGGTCGCTGGCCAGCACCTCCGCGGCGATGGCGTCGCGGTGCTCGTGCAGGGCGGTCGCGAGGGTGCCGTCGGCCGCCAGGGTCAGCGTGATGGTGTCGGAGACCGCCAGCCCGGCGTTCTTGCGCGCGTTCTGCACCAGCCTTATGGCGTCGCGCGCCAGCCCCTCGCGCACCAACTCGGGCGTGAGGGCGGTGTTGAGCGCCGCGAGGTAACCACGCTCCTCGACCGCGGCGAAGCCTTCCGGGCTCCGTGCGTCGAGCAGAAGGTCCTCGGGCTGCAGCCGTACCTCCCCACCGGACAGTTCCAGCACGGTGTCCTCGCCGTCACGCACGGCCGCCGCTACGGCGCGGCCGTCGAGGGCTCCGAGCGCCCGTCGTAGCTCCGGCACCAGCTTGCCCAGCCGGGGCCCGACGCGCGGCAGGTTGGGCTTGACCTGGTAGTCGACGAAGTCGTCGTGTACCCCCAGGTAGCGCACCTGCTTGACGTTGAGCTCCTCCAGGAGCTGATCCTCCAGGCGCCTCACGCCGGTGAGCTCCTCTGCGCTGCGAAGCCGCACCAGCACCTCGGGAAGGGGCTGGCGGACCTTGATCCCGGAGGCCGCGCGGGCCGCCCGGCCGAGCTCGACCAGGCGCATCAGGGCGCGCATGTCGCGCGTGAGGTCGGCATCGATGTGGGCGGCGTCGGCGACCGGCCAGTCCGCCAGGTGCACCGATTCGGGCGCTCCGTCGTCGAGCGAGCGCACCAGGTTCTGGAAGAGCTCCTCGGAGGTGAACGGCGCCATCGGCGCCATCAGCTTCGCCGCCGTGACGAGGGCCTCGTACAGGGTCGCATAGGCCGCGAGCTTGTCGGTATCGCCCTGCGCCCTCCAGAAGCGCCGGCGGTTGCGGCGCACGTACCAGTTCGACAGGTCGTCGACCACGAAGTCGCGCAGTGCGCGGCTGGCGGCGGTGGGATCGTAGCTCTCCAGGTGATCGGTGACGGCTGCGATGAGCTCGTGCAGCCGCGAGAGCAGCCAGCGGTCCACCAGCGGCCGCTCGTCGGCCGGTGGGGCCGCATGCAGACGCCGGGCGATCGAGGTTGGCGTAGAGGACGAAGAAGCTGTAGGTGTTCCACAACGTCATGAAGAAATCGCGCAGCGTCTCGTCGACCAGTCCCGCGCTGAAGCGTTTGGTGGCCTCTGGCGGGGACACGCTGAACAGGTACCAGCGCAGCGCATCGGCCCCCTGCTCGTCGAGCACGGCCCAGGGATCGACGACGTTGCCCTTGGATTTCGACATCTTCTCGCCGCGCTCGTCGACGATGTGACCCAGGACGATCACGTTGCGAAACGCCGAGGTATCCGGCGCGAGGTCTGCCAGGGGCCCGGCCGGTCGGGAAGTCGCCGGATCGCCGCTGTCGGTGAGCAGGGTGGCGAGGGTGTGCAGGCTGTAGAACCAGCCTCGCGTCTGATCGACGGCCTCGCAGATGTAGTCGGCAGGGAAGTTGTCGGCGAGCGCCTGCGCCGCGTCGGGCGTGGAGGCGTCGCCCTGGTAGTGCCACTGGGCATAGGGCATGGCGCCCGACTCGAACCACACGTCGACCGTGTAGGGAACGCGCCGGAAGGTCTTGCCGCCGCGCTCGAAGGTGACGTCGTCGACGTAGGGGCGGTGGAGCTCGAGCCCTTCCAGGTCGCGCCCGGTGAGCTCGGCGAGCTCACGGACGCTGCCAACGCACACCTGCTCCTCGCCGTCCTCGCTGACCCAGATGGGGAGCGGCGCACCCCAGAATCGCTCGCGGCTCAGAGCCCAGTCCACGTTGTTCTCGAGCCACTTGCCGAAGCGGCCCGTGCGGATGTGATCGGGGTGCCAGTGCACCTTGTCGTTGTTCGCCAGCAGCTTGTCCTTGAGCAGGCTGGTGCGGATGTACCAGCTCCGCTTGGCAACGTTCATCAGCGGTGTGTCGTCGCGCCAGTTGAAGGGGTAGGCGTGGCGTACGACGCCCCGGTGCCACATCAGGCCGCGCGCGAGGAGGTCGTCGGCGATGGTAGCGTCGGCGTCCTTGAACCACTGCCCGGTGTACGGGCCGTAGTCCTCTGCGGCGTCGAGCGCCCGCACCTCGGGCAGGACCTGGCCGGTGAGATCCACCGAGAAGAGCGTAGGCAGGTCGTGCCGCCGTCCCTGCTCGAGATCGCCGTAGGCGGGAGCAAGGTGGACGATGCCGGTGCCGTCCTCCAGGCTGACGAGCGCGTCGCTCACCACCCGGAATCCGCTCGACAAGTCCTGCCCGGCGTCGGCCCGCCCCTGGAGGACGGGGCGGTAGTGCACCCCTTCGAGCTCGCGGCCGCGCACGCGACGCAGCTCGCGCCAGTCCGTGCCTTCGAGGACGACGGGCGCGAGCTCGGCGGCCAGCCACAGCAGGGCGCGCTCGCCGGCCCGACCCTGCTTGCGTGACGGTGCTTCGACCAGCGCGTAGTCGGCGTCCGCAGCCACTGCCAGGCCGGTGTTGGCTGCCAGCGTCCAGGGGGTCGTGGTCCAGGCCAGGAAGAACACGGGCCGCTGCTCTCCCTCGTCGAGAAGGCCGCGCTCGACCAGCTCCGCGGTCATCGCCGGGAACATGGGGAAGACGCTGGGGTCCTCGACGTCCTCCTTGTAGCCCAGCGCTACCTCGTGCGATGCCAGGGTGGTGTTGCTGCTGGGACTGTGCCAGGTGGTCTTGTAGTCCTCGGTCAGCAGGCCGCGGTCCCAGAGCTGCTTGAGCACCCACCAGCAGGACTCGATGTAATCGTTGGTGTAGGTGACGTAGGCGTTCTCGAGGTCGAGCCAGAACCCGATGCGCTCCGTCATGGCGTTCCAGTCCTGGATGTTGCTGAACACGTCCTCGCGGCACAGGCGGTTGAAGCGCTCGATGCCGTAGGCCTCGATCTGCTGCTTGTTGGTGAAGCCGAGCCGCTTCTCGATAGCGATCTCGACCGGCAGCCCGTGCGTGTCCCAGCCCCCCTTGCGCCCCACGCGGTAGCCCTGCATGGTCTTGAAGCGCGGGAAGAGGTCCTTGAAGGCCCGGCTGATGACGTGGTGCACGCCGGGCTTGCCGTTGGCGGTGGGGGGGCCCTCGTAGAAGACGAAGCGGCCCTCGGGGGCGGGCTTGTCGAGGGTCTTGCGGAAGATGTCGCGCTCGCGCCAGAACGCGATGACGCGCTGTTCCAGATCGGGGAAGCGGACGCCGGACGGCACCTCACGGAACACGGTGTTACCTCGCTCTCCGGGGGCGGCCACGAGAACGCGCCCCGAACGCTTGCGGCGTTGGGGCGCGTGACGTGCCGCGCGGAACCACCCAACTTCTCCGGCCCCTCACGAGGTCCGGACTCGATCGACTGCCCCGCTCACGGGAAGCGGAAGAGTCTGGCGCTGTGACGCGCGCCGCGCGGCTCCGTCTACTGCCGCCTCCGCCCCAGGGCGTCGCGGGTTCGGGGAGCGGCTCGGGGAGGATCTTCCGCCTGTCGGTACCCGACCGGGCTCGCACCGTCCCCGGTTCGCTGGAGAGTCCTTCGCGCAGGCGTACTCGTTCCCGTCATCGCCCTGTCGCCGGCCGGAGTGCACCGTGCCGTGGCCGGCGGTTCGGAGCCGCTTTACAATCTTCAACGGCCCCGCATATACTAAACCTAGCAGCAGGCCGCGACAACGTCAATCTCGCCGCTGCGACTCCTCGCACAACCTGTTCGTGCGTCCTCGCGGTGCGCGCATGCTCCACGGACGCACGGCGTGCGACCCTGCCGAGCGGTAGACAACGAGTGTTTCCGTGATTCACGTCAACGTTCGACATCCAGTTCGAGTTCTGCATCCCAGCCTCGGAACCCTTCGAGGGCGAGCGCACGGAACGGAGATGGCATGAGCCCCAGAAGCCGGAAGACAGCCAACGACAGCGGCGCCAACGAGGTGTCCGAGGCGAAGGACGCCCAGGACGTGAAGGCGCGCAAGCGCGGCCGGCCGCGCAAGCAGGAGGCGGCGGCCGCCGACGCGGCGAGCGGGAACGGGGCGGTGGCCGATGATTCCCCCGGAACGGGCGGCGCCGTCGAGGCGGCGTCTGACGGCGCCCGCCAGGAGGTCGGCGGCGACGGCGGCACCTCCGAGAAGCCGCAGTCAGGTCGCAGCGGTGAGAAGAAGGGCAGCCGCTCGGGCGGCCGCAAGGGGGGCGGCAACAACGGCAAGAGCAAGCGGAACCAGGACGGGGATGTCCGAGGTGGCTCGGAGGCCGCCGACACCAGCCCGGCGGACCAGGATGGATCCGGAGGCTCGCAGGAGCGTTCCGGCGACGACGCCGATCAGGACGAGCGCAGCCGTGGCGGTCGCGGCGGCCGCAACCGGCGCGGTCGCTCGGGCGGCGGGCGCAAGGGTGGCCTGAACTTCCGCGAGCTGCAGTCCAAGATCGTGCCGGAGTTGCACCTGCTGGCCAAGGAGGTCGGCCTGGAGGACTACCGCCAGATGAGCAAGGACGATCTGGCGCTGGCGATCCTCGAGCGCTCGGCCGAGAGCGAGGGGCTCAAGCTGGTTCAGGGCTACCTCGAGATCTCGTCGGACGGCTACGGCTTCCTGCAGGAGTCGCTGTTGCAGCTCAGCTCGCGCAGCGTGATCGTGTCCGCCGGCCTCATCAAGCAGTTCAAGCTGCGCGCTGGCGACTACATCCTGGGAAAGGCACGCCGCCCTCGCGACAACGAGCGCTACGGGACCCTGATCCGGGTCGAGGCCGTCAACGGGGTCGACCCCTTCCACGCCTCCAAACGCCCCCGATTCGACGATCTGGTCCCGACCTTCCCGGAGCAGCGCATCACGCTCGAGACCGTGCAGAACGAGCTCTCGGCCCGCGTCATCGATCTGCTCGCGCCGATCGGCCGGGGGCAGCGCGGACTGATCGTGGCGCCGCCCAAGGCAGGGAAGACCACCCTGCTCAAGAAGATCGCCAACTCGGTGATCACCAACGAGGACGACATCAAGGTCATCGTGTTGCTGGTGGATGAGCGGCCCGAGGAGGTCACCGACTTCCGGGAGTCGGTCAGTGGCGTGGAGGTCATCGCCAGCACCTTCGACGAGCCCCCCTCGAACCACATCCGCGTGGCCGAGTTCGTACACGAGCGGGCGCGCCGCATCGTCGAGGAGGGGGGCCACGTGATGATCCTGCTCGACTCGATCACCCGCCTGGCCCGTGCAAACAACCTCGTGACGCCGGCGACCGGACGCACCCTGTCGGGTGGTCTGGACTCCAACGCCTTGCACTGGCCGAAGCGCTTCCTGGGCGCGGCCCGCAACATCCGCGGCGGCGGCAGCCTCAGCATCCTGGCCACCGCCCTGGTCGAGACGGGCTCCCGCATGGACGACGTCATCTTCGAGGAGTTCAAGGGAACCGGCAACATGGAGCTGCATCTGAGCCGACGCCTCGAGGAACGGCGCATCTTCCCGGCCATCGACATCCTGAAGTCGGGCACGCGTCGAGAGGACCTGCTGCTAGGCGAAGCGATCCTGGCCAAGATGTGGTTGCTTCGCAAGGTCATCAGCGACATGGATGCTGCCGAGGCGATGGAGATGCTGCTCTCGCGGCTGTCGCGCACCAAGAGCAATGAGGAATTCCTCGCCACGCTCGGTCAGGGTTGAGTGACAGCGTAGAGCCATGAGCGTCGTCTCATGGTCGGGTTGAGGCTGGGCGTCGTCACCGCCGTCGCGTTGGCATCGCTGGTGCTAGGCGCCGTGGCGCAGGCTCAGCAAGTCTACGTGGTCCGCCGAGGTGACACCCTCTTCGCGCTGGCCCGGCGCTTCGACACCAGCGTTTCCGCCCTGGCGGCGTCCAATGGGCTCGGCAGCGATGTCCTGCATGTCGGTCAGGAACTCAAGGTGCCGGGCGAGCAGCGTGGCGGGTACCGCACCACCATCGCAAGGCCGGGCGAGACGCTTCTCGACGTGGCGCGGCGCGTTGGCCGGACGCCTGCGTCGCTGGTGTCGGCGAACCCAGGCCTCGCCTCGGGGAGCGTCGCTGCGGGTGCGGCGGTCTCGGTCCCGCCGGCCGACGGCGTGACCGTCGAGGTCGCTCCGGGTGACACGCTCGCGAGCCTGGCCGCCCGCTCGGGAACCACTGCCGAGGCCCTGGCCCGTTTGAACGACATCGCGCGCGATACGGTCTTGCAGCGCGGCCAGTCGGTGCTCCTGCCGGGAGGCGCCGACGGGCTCGCGGGAGGACTTGGAGGCGTGGGCGGCGCCGGGCCCATGACCGGGCCCATGACCGATGCCGGCCGCTCCCGTGATGGCGCTCCCATGGGGCCGCCATCCCCGGCGTCCGGCGCGGCTTCTGCTGTCGCCGAAGTGGCCGCGCACGGAGACGTGGCCTCGATGCGCGAGCGGTTGCGCCGCCTGCAAGACGCCGACCTGCGTGCGGCCGTGGCGCGACTGCCGGTGGTGTCCTTCGAGGACGACACCTTCCGGGCGCCGGTGCAGGGGAGGGTATCCTCCCGGTTCGGCTGGCGTGCACTGAGCGTGAACGGCAACCATTTCCATGCCGGCGTCGACCTCGCGGTAGCGCTGGGAACGCCGGTGCGTGCCGCCCGCGACGGCGTCGTCGCCAAGGCCGGCTGGGGCGGAACCTACGGCAACGTGGTCTACCTCGACCATGGCGACGGCACGCAGACCCGCTACGCGCACCTCAGCCGCATCGAGGTGCACGTCGGGGAGTCCCTGCGGCAGGGGGATGTGCTGGGGCTGGCCGGCAGCACAGGCGCGTCGACGGGGCCGCACGTCCATTTCGAGTTACGTTTCGACGGCCGCGCCGTCGACCCTCTCGACTACCTGCAGGGCATGGCGAGGCCCTGAGCGGGCCGGGAACGGACACAGACGAAGCTCCGCTCGGGAGCGTAGCGTGTGGCCGTGGCCACGGTCCTTCTTGTTGAGCCGAACGATCACCTGAGGCGCGTGTTCCGCCGCCGTTTCGTACGCGAGGGTTTCGAGTTGGTGGAGGCCGTCGATGGTGAGGGAGCGCTGGGCGTGGCCCGTCGTGGCATGCCCGACGTCATCGTGGTGGAGGGCTCGGTGCGCGATGCCGGCGGCCTCGACCTGGCGGGTCGGCTGGCCCGTGATCCAGAGCTCCGCAGGGTGCCCGTGATCGTCCTCGAGGGGCGCGGTCGCTGGGGCTTCTCGGTCCATCGCTCCGGCGATGGCGTGGCAGCACATGACGAGACCACCCTGCAAGAACCCTCTTTGTACGGTGCCGACGACCTCGCTGGCTGGCCGGAGAGCGCGCCAACAAGCGGCGAGTTCGCGGCGTCCTCCGACCTCGACGGTCGATTCCTGGCGCCGCCGTGGAAGGAGCTTCGTCACCCCTTCCGGCCGGGACGGTTGGTCGAGCTCGCCAAGGGCGTGATCGCGTCGGGTGCGGAGTCCACCGTCCGAGGCTGAGGCCTTCGGTACACGCCCAGCGACACGTGAGAAGCGCCGTTCGCATCGTATTTCGTTGACGTTGGTAGGGCCCCGCGGCTATACTCACGTGTAACGATTCTTCGGAATGATTCCGAGGATATGCCTAGGGGATGACGAACCATGTGGATCTCGACGAAGGCCCAATACGGCATGCGAGCCCTGGTCGAGGTGGCGCTCGGCGGTGACGAACCGACCAGCCTCAAGACGGTGGCCGACCGCCAGAGCTTGAGCCACCAGTACCTGGAGCAGATCTTCGCGGTGCTGCGGCGCGCCGGGATCGTCGAGTCCGTGCGCGGCGCTCGTGGAGGCTACCGCATGGCGCGTTCGCTCGACACCGTGCCCGCGCTCGAGGTCGTCGAGCTGCTCGAGGGCAGCGTGGCGCCGGTCACCTGCATCGATGACGAGGGCGCTTGCGAACGCGTGGGCCACTGCTCGACCGAGACCTTGTGGCGACGCGTGGACGCCGCCGTGCGCGAGGTGCTGGGTTCGACGTCGCTCGCCGATCTGGTGGCGCAGCGGCAGATCCTCGGGCTGGGGAGCGTCCGCGAACCCGAGAGCGTCGGGCGGGCCGGCTGATTCGCGCCCCCAGCACCCGGCGCGACGCGCCCCTATATCTCGATTTCGCCGCCACCACGCCGCTCGATGCGGCGGTGCTGGATGCCATGATGCCGGCGTTGACCGACACCTACGGCAATCCCGCCAGCGTGCACCGCACGGGCCAGCGCGCCCGCCGGCTCATCGAGCGGGCACGCGAACAGGTCGCGGCGGCGTTGGGAGCGCGGCCCCGACAGATCCACTTCACGTCCGGAGCGACCGAGGCCGACAACCAGGCCCTCCGCGGCGTCCTGGACGGCGGCACGGGCGGTCTCGTGACCAGCCCCTTGGAGCATGCTGCGGTGCTGTCCACCGCGCGCGTGTTGCACGACGCCGGCACGCCGGTGACCTATCTCCACCCCGACGAGCACGGGCGCCTGAGCGTCGACGCCCTCGATGCCGTGCTCGCCGACGCGCCGGACACCCGCCTGGTTGCGCTGATGGCCGTCAACAACGAGACCGGTGTGCTCACCGACGTCGGCGCGGCGGCGGAGGTGGCGCATCGCCATGGGGCGCTGCTGTTGTGCGACGCGGTGCAGGGCTTCGGGCTGGAGGCACTGGATGTCGCTACCTTGGGCGTCGACCTGCTGGCGGTGTCGGGACACAAGATCTTCGGCCCCAAGGGGGCGGGCGCTCTCTACGTCGCTGACGGCGTGGAGGTGCGGCCGCTGCTCTTCGGAGGCGAGCAGGAGCGGGGCCTGCGACCGGGCACCCACGCGACCCCAGCCATCGTGGGATTGGGCGCGGCCGCGGAGCGCGCCGCAGCGCAGCGCAGCCCCCGCCGCGAGGCCGTGCGGCGGGCCCGCGACGCCTTCGAGGCGGCCGCCACGAGCGTGCCCGGCGTCCGAGTGAACGGGGGCGGCGCGCCCCGCGGCGTCAAGCACAGCAACCTGCGCGTCGACGGCGTCGACGGCGAGACGCTCCTGCTCGCGCTCGACGACCTGGGCGTGGAGGCGAGCGCGGGGAGCGCCTGCTCGGCCGGGAGTCTTGAGCCGAGCCACGTGCTGATGGCGATGGGATTGAGCGCGGCCGAGGCGAAAGCGAGCGTACGCTTCAGCTTCGCGCACACCGTGAGCGAGGCCGACGCGATCAAGGCCGCAGGTCTGTTCGGGCGGGCCGTGGCGCGTTGCAGGGAGCAGGTGGCGTGAGCCGCGTCGCCGGCGTTCAGGCCGTCTTGCGGCGCTGAGCGCGGTCGAGGGCGCGCAGCGGGTCGTCCAGGTCGCCCTCTTCGAGCGTCAAACGGGTGATCTCGCTGCCGGGGATCTCGTACATGAGGTCGGTCAGGCTGCGTTCCAGCACCGAGCGCAGTGCGCGGGCGCCGGTGCGTCGATCGCGTGCCCGCCGGGCGACCTCGTACAGGACACCTTCGCTGAAGTTGAGCTCGACGCCTTCGAGCGCGAACAACTCGCGGTACTGCTTGACCAGGGCATTGCGGGGCTTCGTCAGCACGTCCACCAGGGCCTCCAGGCTGAGGTCCTGCAAGCGCACGGTGACCGCGAGCCGGCCGATGAGCTCGGGGATCAGCCCGAAGGCCATCAGGTCCTCCGGCAGCACCTCGGCCTGCTCGACCGGGTCGGGGGCGCCGAGAAGCGGGGGATCACCCTGGAAGCCCACGCGCGACACGCTCACGCGCCGGCGCAGGATGTCCTCGAGCCCTTCGAACGCGCCACCCACGATGAACAGGATGTTGGTGGTGTCGACCGGGATGAGTTCCTGGTGGGGATGCTTGCGCCCGCCCTGCGGGGGGACGTGGGTCACGGTACCCTCGATGATCTTGAGGAGCGCCTGCTGGACGCCCTCGCCGGAGACGTCACGGGTGATGGACACCCCCTCCGACTTGCGCGCGATCTTGTCGATCTCGTCGATGTAGATGATGCCGCGTTCGGCGGCCGCAACGTCGTAGTCGGCTACCTGAAGCAGGCGCAAGACGATGTTCTCGACGTCGTCGCCGACATAGCCCGCCTCCGTGAGGGTGGTGGCGTCGGCGATGGCGAAGGGGACCTCGAGCGTCCTGGCGAGGCTTCGTGCCAGCAGCGTCTTGCCGGTGCCGCTGTTGCCGATCAACAGGATGTTGGCCTTCTCGATCTCCGCATCGGGGTTCTGCAGGCGCCGGTAGTGGTTGTACACGGCCACCGACAGGGTACGCTTGGCGTCGTCCTGCTCGATGACGTACTGGTCGAGATGCGCTTTCAGCTCGCGTGGCGGCGGCAGGTGGAGCTTGGGCAGTCTGTGTTGCTCGGCCCCGGCCAGCACGTTGTTGACCCGTTCGGCGCAGTCGTTGCAGATGTGCGCGCCGCCGTTGGCGGCCGAGACCAGCTCGCGGACCTCCGCCTGGGTTCGGCCGCAGAAGCTGCACCGGGCCTGCGCCATGCTCAGCCCGCCTTGTCGGTCCCGAAGCGACCGAGATGCCGCGGTTCCACGACCCGGTCGATCAGCCCGTAGGTCACGGCCTCCTCGGGCGCCATGAACTTGTCGCGTTCCATGTCCTGCCGGAGCTTCTCACGGGCGTGACCGGTGTGCTGCTGGTAGATCGACTCGAGGGTGTCGCGGATCTCCATGAACTCGCGAGCCTGCACCTCGAGGTCGGGAAGGCTCGATCGCGGGAACCCCGCCGAGCCAGCGTGGATCATGATGCGGCTGTGCGGCAACGCCACCCGGTGGCCCCGCTCACCCGCCATGAGGATGACCGACCCCATCGACATCGCGATCCCCACGCAGTTGGTGTGCACCGGTGCCGAGATGTACTGCATGACGTCGTAGATCGCCAGCCCGGCGTAGACTTCGCCGCCCGGGGTGTTGATGAACATGTTGATCGGCTGCTCGCTCGACTGCGAGTCGAGCAGCAGGAGCTGCGCCGTGATCACGTTGGCCGTCTCGGAATCGATGGCGGCCCCGAGGAAGATGATCCGCTCCTTGAGCAAACGGCTGTAGACGTCGTAGGTCCGCTCACCGCGGCCGGTCTGTTCGATCACGTAAGGGACGAGCGGCATACGGCCTCCAGTTTACCATCGCGCCGGGGTAGGGCCCTCGGCGGCTCGAGCCGGCGCCCGCACATTGCGGGCGCCTCGCCTCAGCTCTCCGAGCGCGGCGCTTCCGCCTCGGCCTCGTGGCCCTCGTGCTCGTGGCCCTCGTGCTCGTGGGTCTCGTCGTCTTCCGCCTCGTCGTCGGCCGCGCCCGCGGCCGCGGATTCGTAGGCCGCCTCGGTCGCGCCGGCGTCGTCGCCCATGGCTCCGCCCGTCAACTCGCGAACGACTTCGCGGAGCGCCTTGTCGCGCGCCAGGAGGAAGCGGTAGTTCGCCAGCCAGCGCTCGCCCATCTCGCGCTTGAAGCGGCCCGCTTCCTGCTGCCGGCGCCGCGCCATGTAGCGCACGGCGTCGTCGAGCTCCTCGTCGCTGACCTCGGTGCCGCGCATCTCCTGCAAGCGCTCGAGCACCAGGTCGCGGCGCACCCCGCGCTCTGCCGCCTCCTGGAGCTCGGTCTCGAACCCCTCGCGCCCTTCGCGGGCCTCGAGGTCCGCCAGGTAGCGCTCCAACGTCGTGCCCTTCTCCTGGAGGTCGTCCTGGAGGTCCTGGAGGAGGCTGCGCTGACGGCGCTGCAGCAGGCTTGCGGGCACCTCGAAGTCGGTGCCGGCGACGAGCTTGTCGAGGAGCTCCTCGCGCTGCTGATCGAAGGCCTCGCGCTCGAGCTGGCTCTTCAGGCTGGCGGTGACCTGCTCACGGGCTTCCGCCCACGTCTCGAACCCGAGGGTCTTGGCGAAGTCGTCATCGACCTCGGGCTTCTCCTTGCCCTTGACGTCCTTCACCAGCACCCGCAGGGTGCGCTTGACCGGCTCCGCGTCCTCGTCCGACGCCTGGGCGTCGTCCAGGAGCTCGAGATCGATGATGTCGCCGATGCTCTTGCCGACGAGCTGCTCCCGGATCTCCTCGGCTGCCGACTCCATGTCCACCGGCTGCACCGAGCCGGTGCCCTCCGAGGGCTCCTCGCCCTCGCCTGCGGGCGGGAGCGACTCGAGCAGCACGTAGTCGGTGCCTTCGACGCTGCGCTCCACCGGGACCAGGGTTGCGTTCTGGTTGCGGAGCTGTTCGATGGTGTCGTTCACCATGGCGTCGTCGAGCTCCCGCGGAGCGGTGTCGATGACGATCTCGGAGACGTCGGGCAGGGAGACCTCGGGGTAGAGCTCGGCGTGCACCTCGAAGGTGAAGGGCTCACCCTCCTTGGGCGCGTCGCCGTGGAAGTGGGCGTGCACCGGCGTGAGATCGAGCTCGCGCACGGCGTCGGCGTAGTTGGCGTCGACCAGTGCCTCCTGGACCTCTTCCTCGAGCGTGTCGCGACCGATGCGTCGTTCCAGCACCCCGCGCGGCGCCCGCCCCGGACGGAAGCCGGGTACCTTCATCTGGCGCGAGAGCGTTCCCAGCACGCGATCGAACGCGGCGTCGACCTCGCCCGCCGGGACCGTGACCTTGAACGTGGCGTTGACCGCCTGCTTCTCGATGAGCTCTGTTTCCATGGATCTCCTAGCCTTTCCACGTCGCGCGGGCGCCCGCGCGAGACGGGGCCGGGTCCGGCAGGGCGGCGACGCGCGTTCGCTGATGAGCGAACGCCTTCAAAGAGAGCGGCAAGCCCGGGGGCTTGCCGTCCTGGTGCGAGGAGCGGGACTTGAACCCGCACGGCTAGGCCACTAGATCCTAAATCTAGCGCGTCTACCAATTCCGCCATCCTCGCATGAGGCGCCCCGGAGGGCCGCTGGCGCAGCGCGGCTGCTATCACGCCGCGAAGAGGGGCCGCGCAGCGGCCCCTCCCGGGCGCCGGGGCGGGCCCGTGCAGGACCTCGCCCCGTTGGGTGGGGTGGATGATGGGACTTGAACCCACGACCCTCGGAACCACAATCCGATGCTCTAACCACCTGAGCTACATCCACCAAGCTCGCGTCCAATAGTCTATCAGACCTGCGCGGCGCGTGGGAACTCGGGTCACCTGGAACCGGCGACGGCGCCGGATGGCTGCGAGCGGGCTCCGGTCTCCGCCGAGACCGTTGGGCGTGGGAGCCGGGGGAGTGATCCGTGCGGCGACCGTCTCCGAGCGCGAAGACCGCCGGGCTGCGGTTCCCACGCCGGGTCCACCGGGGTCCGGAGCCGAGCGCGTTAGGCGGGCTTCGAGACGGGCTCCGAGGGGGAAGCGGGGAGCCGGACCTCGAAGCAGGTGCGCCCGGGAGCCGACTCGACGTGAACGCTCCCCTCGTGATCCCGCACGATGCGATGAACGATGTCCAGCCCCAGACCGGCCCCGTCCCCGACCGCCTTGGTGGTGAAGAAGGGCTCGAAGGCGCGCCGCTGGACCTCGGGCGGCATGCCGGGACCGTTGTCGACGACCTGAACCATCGCCCCGTCGGCGGAACGGGACGTCGCGACCAGGATCTCCCCGCCCGGCGGGAGGACGTCGATGGCGTTGTCGATGAGGTTCATCCACACCTGATTGAGCTCACCGGGGTTCCCCCTCACCCTGGGAAGCAACGGATCGAGCTCGGTCTTCACGCCGATCTCCTCGCTGCGCAGCTTGTGCGCCAGCATGGCGAGCGTGGAGCGGATGCCTTCGTGGACGTCGATGGCGCTCTTCGTCGGAGCCCGGTCCATGTTCGAGTAGGCCTTGACGGAGCCGATCAGCTCGGTGATGCGGCGGGTGGCCTCGGCGACGTCGTCGAGCAGTCTCCGCGACGCCAGGTCGGCTTCGAGCCACTGGAGTGCGGGCGGGACCATCGCTTCCGGTAGCGTCCGGGTCGCCTCGTCGAGGCGCGGCTCGGTCACGCCTGCGGACACGAGCGTCTCCGCGGTGAGCCAAGCGTCGGGGACCGACCGATGCTCGAGCCAGGCGGTGAGGGCGTCTTCCGCCTCGCTGCGGTCCAGGGGATCGAGGCCGCCACCGGCTGCGGCCCGGTCGATGGTCGCCAGCGTCAACAAGGGGACGAGACGGTCGTGCTCCACCTGGCGCTCGAGGAGCGAGCGAGCGACGTCGCTGAGGGTCTGGAGCCGACGCGCCAGCTCGTCGGCTCGTCGCTGGATGGCGGCGGTGGGGTTGTTGAGCTCGTGGGCGAGCCCGGCGGAGAGCTTGCCGAGGCTCAGGAGCTTCTCGCGCTGATCGTCGCGCCGCGTGTACTCGCGGGAGCGGTCGACCATCACCGCCGCCAGCCGTGCCTGAAGGCCGGGGATGCGCCGCAGCATCTCGGGGAACAGGTCCGTCGAGAGGGTGGCCACGCGCGTGGGGATGGTGGCGCGGCCCGTGAACGGCGACTGCGTGAGGCGCGAGTGCGGAAGCATGCCCGTGACGTTGCCGGCCGTTCGTACGATGACACGGTCGTCGGACGGCCCCTCCTCGCGACGCGCCCGGATCTCGCCTTCGATGATGGCGAACAGGACTGTGGCCGGGTCGCCTTCGCGGAAGAGGATCTCGCCGGGTTCGAGGTCCAGGTAGTGGGCATGCTCGGCGAGCCATGCGATCTGATCCTCCTCGAGATCGGCGAAGACCTCCACGCGGCGAAGCTCGTGCTCGGCCGTCATTGCGCCGCCGCGGCATCCACGGGTGGGAGTCGAATCTCGAAGCTGGTGCGTCCCGGTTCCGACTCCACGGTCACGTCGCCCCTGTGCCGCTCGACGATGCGGCGCACCACGTCGAGCCCCAGGCCGGTGCCCTCACCGACGTCCTTGGTGGTGTAGAAGGGCTCGAAGATGCGCGCCTTGATCTCGTCGGGGATGCCGGGCCCGTCGTCGAGGATCGCGATCACGGCGCGTCCTGCCGCGCCCGAGGTGCGAACGGTGATCTCGCCGCCCTCCTCGATGGCGTCGATGGCGTTGTCCAGGAGGTTCATCCAGACCTGGTTGAGCTCGGCCGGGTTGCCGGCCACGCGCGGCGTGTCGGTAGCGAAATCGGTTCGGAGCACCGCGTTCTTGCTGCGAAGTCTGTGGCTCAGCATGGCGAGGGTCGACCGGATCCCCTCGCGCAGGTCGATCTCTTGACTGCGTGGGGCCCGGTCCATGTTGGAGTAGGCCTTGACCGCGGCGATGAGCTCGACGATCCTGCCCGTGGCGTCGGCGATGTCGGCCACCAGGCGCCGGAGCGCAAGGTCCGCCGTCAGCCACTCCAGGCCTGCGCCCACGGCGTCATCGGGTACGCCGTCGGTCAGCTGCTCCAGGTCGGCCGTCGAGAGTCCGGCGCCGACCAGTGTTTCGGCGGCCGCCCATGGGTCCGGCAGGTCGCGCGTCTCGAGCCAGCGCGTCACCGCTTCTTCGGCGTCGCTTCGCTCGAGCGCGTCGAGGATGAGAGCCGGCCCACCGGTCGATGGCTTCCCGACGATGACAGGAACGCGCTCCCTGAGCGTCTCTGCGGCGCCCGGCGCGAGTCCGCGCAGCGCCATGGCGCTGAGGTCGTCGAGGCGCCGAGCGAGCCCGTCCGTACGCTGCTGGATGGCCGCTGCGGGGTTGTTCAACTCGTGCGCCAGGCCGGCTGACAGCCTGCCGAGGCTCATGAGCTTCTCGCGTTGTTCGCCGTGGCGGGTGAACTCCCGCGAACGGTCGATCACGATCGATGCCAACCGCACGTGCAGCACCGGCATGCGTTCCAGCATGGCGGGGAAGATCGCCTTCGGGAAGTTCGCGGTACGTGTGCGGACCACCGCCCGCAACGTCACGGGAGTGTGCGTCATCCGTGAATGCGGCATCAGTCCCGTGATGTCACCGCCCCGATTGACGATCACCAGCCCGTCGGACGGTCCCTTCTCTTTCCGCCAGGTGATCTCGCCTTCGAGGAGGGCGATCATCTCCACGGTGGCGTCGCCTTCCACCATCAGTGCATCACCGGGCTCGAAGGTCCGGATCTCGGCTCGCTCTGCGAGCCACTGCAGGTCGTCGTCCGCCAGGTCGGCGAAGGCGGTGACCTTCCGGAGCTCCTGCGGGTCGATCACAGCTCGGCCAGGTAGCGGTGGATCGACGACACCGAGACCGAGCCCTCGCCAACGCCGGAGGCCACCCGCTTGACCGATCCGCTGCGCACGTCGCCGGCGGCGAAGATCCCGGGCACGCTGGTCTCGAACGGGTAGGGGTCGCGTTCCAGGGGCCAGTTCCGCAAGCGTCCGTCGTCATCGGTCAGGTCCGGACCGGTCAGCACGAAGCCCTTGGGATCGCGCCGCACCAGGCCGTCGAGCCACTCGGTGTGGGGCAGGGCGCCGATGAACACGAAGAGCCCGGCGGCCTCGACGACCTCGGTGGTATCGGTGGAGCCGTCCCGGATCACGAGCTGCTCGAGGTTCTTCTCGCCCCGCGCTTCCACCACCCGGGTGTTGTTGCGCACCGTGATGTTCGGCGTGGCATCGATCTGGTCGATGAGGTACTGCGACATCGAGGACGCGAGGCTCTCTCCTCGGATCAGGATGGTGACGCTTCGCGCGAAACGGGAGAAGTACATGGCTGCCTGACCGGCCGAGTTGCCTCCGCCTACCACGTACGCATCACGTCCCTCCACGGTGGGGGCCTCGGTGGCGGCTGCTCCGTAGTAGACGCCGGTGCCAGTGAGCTCATGCAGCCCCGGCGCCTCCAGACGGCGGTACGACACCCCGCTGGCGATGAGCAGCACGTGGCTGAGGATCTCGCTGCCGTCGGCGAAGACGGTCCGACGGCCCGGGCCATCGACGTGGACCGCCACCGCCTCCTGCGGAACGAGGATGTCGACGCCGAAGCGGCGCGCCTGCGTCGTGGCGCGCCGCGAGAGCTCGCTTCCGGCGATGCCGGCGGGGAACCCGAGGTAGTTCTCGATGCGGGAGCTCTCGCCGGCCTGGCCACCGGGGGCGTCGCGCTCGACCAGCAGCGTGCGGAGCCCTTCGCTGGCGCCGTACACGGCGGCGGCAAGCCCGGCGGGTCCGGCGCCGATGATGACGAGGTCGTAGAAGGCGGCGTCGGCGTGGGTCTTGAGCCCGAGGCGCTCGGCGACCTGTGGCGCATCGGCGTTGGGAAGCACCGTTCCGTCCTGGAAGACGATAGCCGGAAGCTGGGCGTCGGAGAGCTCGGCGTCGGCGCGAAGGTTCCTCGCCTCGGGAACGGTCTCCACGTCCAGGAAGTGGTAGGGGACCTGGTTCCTGGCAAGGAAGTTCTTCAGGGCGTAGGCGTCCCGGGTCCAGCGGTAGGCGAGCAGCCGCAACCCCTCGAACGGCGGCCGGTAGTGCGCCTGCCAATCGTCGAGGAAGTCGTCCAAAACCGGGAACAGCTTCTCTTCCGGCGGATGCCACGGCTTCAACAGGTAGTAGTGGACGTCGGCCCGGTTGATCGCCTCGATGGCGGCGTTGGTATCGGCGTAGGCCGTCAGAAGGATGCGCTTGGCTCTGGGAAAGGCGTCGCTGGCCTGCGCGAGGAACTCCGTACCCGTCATCTGCGGCATGCGCTGGTCGGACAGGAACAGCGCGACCTCATCGTTGCGCAGGCGGAGCTTCCGCGCGAGCTCGAGGCCGGCTTCGCCCGACTCGGCGGCAACGACACGGTACTGCTTGCCGTACCTGCGCTTCAGGTCGCTGGTGATGGCCCGCAGCACCTGCGCATCGTCGTCGACAGCCATCAAGGTCGGCTTGACCATGACGTCCCTCCCGTGACCCCCACGTTGTCGTTCGTGCGGTTCATCGTAGCAGGTGGCAGGTCGGATGCATGGCGCAGCCGTGCCCGGCTGCCGTGGATGGGCTCCAGGGCTGGACGCGTGGAGTGTCCGGGGCGAGCGCCAGCACGTTCTTGAGGCCGAACGTCCCGGGGAGGACAATTGGCCCTGCCCGTGACAGTGCGTCGGGCCTACGGTGGCGCCAAACGGCGCGTTCACCGATTCGCCGGTTCACCCGCCGGCGGCGGAGGCGATCATGCGGATGAAGCTCATGGCCGTGTTCGGCCTGGTGGCGATGCTGGTTCCCGCTGTCGCTCCACTCTGGGGGCCCACCCGTGCCACCGCGCAAGCTCTTGGCGCCGAACAGGCGCAAGAAGAGCAGAGCGGGACCGTGGCGTACTACCTCGGAAGCGAGCGCGGAACCTTCCAACAAGGCGAAAGTTTCGTGGTGGGGGATTACCCCTACGCCGTGACCACGGCGGATCTGAACGGGGACGGGCTCGCCGATCTGGCGGTGGCGAACGCCGATGGCGAGACGGTCACGCTGCTATACGGGCTCGCCGCGACCGCCTGCCAGCCCCACCCCACCCTGACAGCCGGACCGGGGCCGTCCGCGCTCGTTGCGACCGACCTGAACGGTGATGGCCACCTCGACCTGAGCGTTGCCAACAGCGGTGAGGACAACGTCGCGGTGTTTCTGGGCCGAACCTACGGCACCTTCCAACCGGCCCTGCGCTTCGCGGTCGGGAGCCACCCGACGGCGCTGGTGGCGGGAGACTTCAACAGCGATGGGATCGTCGACCTGGCGACCGCGAACACGGGCGGGAACACCCTGTCGGTGCTCCTCGGACAGGGCAACGGCCACTTCCGCGACGGCAGCATGCTCGCCGCCGGGCACAGCCCGGACGCCCTGGCGGCCGCCGACCTGAACCAGGACGGCGTCGAGGACCTGGTGTCGGCGAACTTCAGCGACGGCACCATCACCACCTTCTTCGCCAACGGCGACGGCACCTTCCGCCCCGGCCAGACGCTCCAGGTCGGCCGCCAGCCGGACGCGCTGGCCGCTGCCGATCTGAGCGGGGACGGTGCGGTCGACGTGGCGGTCGCCGATTTCGGGGACAACAAGGTGAATGTTCTCCTCGGTCAGCCGAGCGGCCTGCTCCGGGTCGCCGGCTCGTTCACGACGGGTCATGCCCCCGACGCCATCGTCATCGGAGACTTCAATCACGATGGCATGCTCGACCTGGCGACGGCGGACTACTTCGGCAACGACGTGAGCCTGCTCGCTGGTGCGGGGAACGGGACCTTCGCGCCGGCGGCGTCGATGCCCGTGTCGGCCCACCCCACCTCGCTCCTGGCCCAGGACCTCAACGGCGACGGCATCCTCGATCTCGCCGTGACATTCAGCGGTCCTGGCACCCTGGCTCCCTGGCGCCAGATCAACCGACCCGAGGACTAGGCTGGTCGGAGGCGGTCGTGGGCGCGGACCCGGTTGGCCTTGTCATCAGGCAGGGTTCCCTTCGGTGGCCGGTCGAGATGCGCGGAACCGCACCTCGAAGCACGTGCGGCCCGGAACCGATTCGACGTAGACATCCGCCCCGTGGCCCTGGACGATCCGCCGCACGACGTCGAGGCCCATGCCGGTGCCCTCCCCCACGTCCTTGGTCGTGAAGAACGGCTCGAAGTCCCGTCGCTGGGTCGCGGCGGTGGAGGCCTACGGCGGGCCGTTCCTCGAGAGCTACGCGCTCTCCGGAACGAACGCCTTCCAGGAGTGGGGCGGGTCCATGCGTGAGGAGCTGACGCGCGGCTGGCGCTACGCCGCGCTCGGGCTCGCTTCGGCTGTGGACGAGCAGGGCCGGTACCTCGAGGCGGCCTCGACGATCTCGGTGGTATCGGTGGAGCCGTCCCGGATCACGAGCTGCTCGAGGTTCTTCTCGCCCCGCGCTTCCACCACCCGGGTGTTGTTGCGCACCGTGATGTTCGGCGTGGCATCGATCTGGTCGATGAGGTACTGCGACATCGAGGACGCGAGGCTCTCTCCTCGGATCAGGATGGTGACGCTTCGCGCGAAACGGGAGAAGTACATGGCTGCCTGACCGGCCGAGTTGCCTCCGCCTACCACGTACGCATCACGTCCCTCCACGGTGGGGGCCTCGGTGGCGGCTGCTCCGTAGTAGACGCCGGTGCCAGTGAGCTCGTGCAGCCCCGGCGCCTCCAGGCGGCGGTACGACACCCCGCTGGCGATGAGCAGCACGTGGCTGAGGATCTCGCTGCCGTCGGCGAAGACGGTCCGACGGCCCGGGCCGTCGACGTGGACCGCCACCGCGCGACCGTGTGCCAGGAGTGAAGCATGGCGGATCAGCAACACGAACTCACCCCGAGGCGATGCCTCGAGACGTGCGTCCGTACGACAAGGGCCGTCTGCTGTCGGGAAAGGACGTTCCCGAGTGCCTCGGCCTGCTGGCGTTGGCCGTCTCCGGCTTCGCGTGCTAAGCATCGGCAACCTGGCCAGCTTGACAGGCCCCCCCTCCTCGTCCATGCTGATGCCATTCGACGACCTGCTCGTGCGTCGGCCTGTCGCGACCATCCGCTCGGGACCTTGGGTGAGGGGAAGCGTGTCCGAGACGTCGCTCCGGATCGAATTGCTGGGTCACTTGCGCGTCCACGACGAGGGCGCCGACCCGGTGAGCCTGCCGTCGGCCCGCCGGCGGGCGCTCCTGAGTTACCTCATCCTCCACCGCGACGCGGCCGTGCCTCGGGAGCGCCTTGCCTCCCTCTTGTGGCCGGATTCCGAAGGGGCACAGGCGCGTACGAACCTGCGCCGCGAGCTCCACCACCTTCGCGCCGAGCTGCCGCATGCCGACGAGCTCCTCACGATCCAGGCGGAGACCCTCCAGTGGAGCTCGAACGGCAGCGCGAGGGTGGACGTCGAGGAGTTCGAGGAGCAGCGCCGGCGTGCCGCCCAGGCGCGCGCGCCGAGCGACGTTCACGCCGAGCTACGCGCGTTGGAGAGTGCCGCGGCCCTGTACCGCGGCGACCTGCTCCCGTCGATCTCCGAGGAGTGGGTCGAGCCCGACCGCGGGCGCCTGCGAGCGGCCCTCCTCGCCAGCCTGTCGCGGCTGGTCGAGCTGCACGAGGTGGGCGGCAACCTCGGCGCGGCGCTGGCTCACGCCGAACGCGTGGTTCGGCTGGAACCGCTCGACGAGACCGCCTACCGGGCCTTGATGAGGCTCCACCGGCGCATGGGGAGCAGCGCCGCGGCGATCCACGCGTTCCACCGCCTGGCCGGCGTGCTGCGGCGCGAGCTCGATCTCGACCCGAGCGAAGGCACCCGGCAGGCGTATCAGGAGCTTCTAGCCGCCGGTGGAGATGGGGGGACGCCAGCGGCCACCGACACCCGCGAGTCGGTCCCGCTGGTGGGGCGCGACGACGCCCTGGCACGTCTCCGGCAGGCCTGGGCGGAAGCGTGCTTGCTGGGGCCGGCAGCAACCATCGTTTACGGTGAGCCCGGTATCGGCAAGACGCGCCTGATCGAGGAGTTCGTTCGCAGCGTCCAGCGACAGGCGGCGACCATCGCCCAGGCCAGAGCCTACGCGGCGGAAGTTCCCGTCAGCTACGGCCTCGCGCTCGACTGGTTGCGCACGTCCGGTGTCGTCGAAGGAGTCGCTGAGCTGCCTGCCGCGTGGCGCGGCGAGCTCGCGCGGTTGGCGCCCGAGCTGGATGCGTCCGGGGTGGCGGGCTCGCCTCCGCCCGACAGCGTGCCCGCCGCCTGGCAGAGGCGGCGGCTCCTCGAGGCGATCGCGCACGGTCTGCTAGCGGCGCCCCAACCCCTGCTGTTGGTCGCCGACGACCTCCAGTGGGCGGACGCGGACTCGCTCGAGGCGTTGCACCTGGTCACGCGCTTGGACGAGAGGGCACAGGTGCTGGTGGTGGCCACGGCACGCACCGAGGAGCTTCCCGGCAACGCCAACCTCGAGGAGCTGCTGGTGTCGCTGCGTTCCGGCGGTCGTCTGGTCGAGCGGGAGCTCGGCAGGCTGGGCCCGGAGGACACGGCGCTGCTTGCAAGCAAGGTCGCGGGGGAGAGCCTGACGCAGGATCGGCTCGAGCACATCTACCGCGTCAGTGAGGGGGTTCCACTGTTCGTGGTGGAGGCCTTGCGCGCGGACCGCGAGGCGGCGGCAGGGCATCGCGAGGGCGACGCCACGGTCGTCCCTGCCGAGCTCTCGCCACGGGTGCGTGGCGTGCTGGCCACCCGGCTGCGCCAGCTCACGCCCGCCGCCCGCGGCCTGGCCGAGCTCGCGGCCACCGTCGGACGGGCCTTCACCTTCGAGGTGCTCAGGCAGGCGTCCGAGGAGCCAGAGGAGGCGCTGGTGCGTGCTCTGGACGAGCTGTGGCGTCGGCGCGTGGTTCGCGAACAGACGGCTGGCGAGTACGACTTCAGCCACGACGCTCTGCGCGATGCCGCCTACCGGCGGATGGAGCCGGCGCGGCGGCGGCTGCTGCATCGGCGCGTCGCCAGAGCGCTGGAGAACCTACAGGCTGGTGGTCCCGGCTCGCCGAGCGCCCGCCTCGCCCATCACTACGAGCAGGGAGGTGAGGCCGAACGTGCCGTCGAGGCCTACCGGCACGCAGCCCGTGAGGCGGCCGCCGTGTTCTCGCACGCGGAGGCCGTGCGGTTGCTCGAACGCGCCCACGCGCTTCTCATGGCGCTGCCGGCTTCGGCGGACCGCGATCGCCGCGAGCTCAAGCTGCAGTTTGCCAAGACCACCCCCCTGCGTGCGCTCGGTGGCCATGCCGCCCCGGCGCTCGACGACGCGATGCGCAGGGCCCAGGCGCTCAGCGAGCGCCTGGGTGACCGCGCGAGCCTCTTCCAGGCGCTCATCAACCAGCAGACGACCCGCTTCGTCGGCGGCCGCGTGAGCGAGGCCCAGGCGCTCTCCGGGCCCCTGCAGACGCTGACGCGGGAGGTCCCCGACCGGCGGGCGGAGGTGGATCACATCACGGGCGGCGCGCTTCTCAACGCGGGCGACCTGGAGGGCGCCATCAGGCACTTCGAGCGCTCCGAGCAGAGTTACGACCCGGATGGCGGTACCGCGCTCCCGTCGCGGGCCGGTGCCGACCTGGCCGTCTTCACAGCGGCCTGGAAGGCGCACGCGCTGTGGCTCTACGGGCTGTCCGATCGCGGTCTGGCGTCCTCGGCGCAAGCCGTGCGGCGCGCCCAGGATCTGGACCACCCGTACAGCGAGGTCGTGGCGCACGCCTACGCCGCGGCGCTGCATCACATGCGGCGTGACCGTGCCGCCTGCCTCCGTCACGCCGTTGCGGTGCGTGACCTCTGCGAGCGCTACGGCTTCGCCTACTACGTGCACTGGGGAAGGATGTTCGCCGTTTGGGCCCGCCCCAGGATCGATCGGCCCGCGCGCGTCGTCGAGGTCCGCGAGGCCATCGCTGCCGTCGACCGTGAAGGTGCGAACACGCGCAGGCCGTTCTACCTGAGCGTTCTGGCGATCGTGCAAGCGGACGCAGGCCAGAGAGCCGTGGCGCGCGCCACCCTCGAGGAGGCCGCCGAGCTGGCGAAGGCGAGCGACGAGGCGTGGTGGCGCCCTGAGATCGCGAGGCTCAGGGCGCTGCTTGCGCCGGATGCCTCGCACGCTCTCACCGGGCTCGAGGACGCGCTTCGCTGCGCCATCGCCATGAAGGCGCGGCCGCTCGCCGCCCGCGTCGCCGCGTCGCTGGCCCTCGCGCTCCGTGCCGCCGGCCGGACCGAGGAAGCACGAACGAAGCTCCACGGGGTGCTGAACGCATCTCCGGAGGGGGAATCCGACCGCGATCACATGAGGGCACGTCGGCTCGCAACCCGCATCGGAGGATGAGCGGCGCGACCGCCGCGGCGAACGCTGGGCGAACGGCTCTCCCATAGTCTCTCCATGAAGGTACGTGCCAGTTGGGTTGACCGGCTCGAGATCGAGCCGGAGAGGAGGAGAGCATGCACGAACGGCCGGAACCTTCCCGAACTGCCTCGCCAGGGGCACCGCCTTCGCTTTCCCCCGCCTTCGTCGAGGTCCTCAAGACCGCGCTGCGGGGCGAGGTGATCGCGCCGGGCGATGCCGAGTACGAGGACGCCCGACAGGTCTACAACGCCATGATCCTGCGCCGCCCTGGCGCCATCGCCCGCGTCGCCGACGTGGCCGACGTGATCGCCTGCGTCAACGCCGTCCGTGACGCCGGTGTGCGCCTCGCCATCCGCGGTGGCGGGCACAGCGCGTCAGGGATGGGAACCGTCGACGGCGGGGTCGTCCTGGACCTCGGGTGCCTGAAGGACGTGCGCGTGGACCCCCGGGTGGGCACCGTCCGCGTCGGCGGCGGCTGCGTCTGGGGCGACGTCGATCATGCTACGCACGCCTTCGGCCTCGCCGTCCCCGCCGGTCTCATCGCCAGCACCGGCGTCGGAGGCCTCACCCTCGGCGGCGGCACGGGCCACCTGACCCGCAAGTACGGGCTCACCATCGACAACCTCTTGGAGGCCGACGTCGTGCTCGCCGACGGCAGTTTCGTGACGGCTAGCGCCGACGAGCACCCCGACCTCTTCTGGGCGCTGCGCGGCGGTGGCGGCAACTTCGGCGTCGTCACCAGCTTCCTCTTCCGTGCCCACCCCGTGAGGAACGTCATCGCTGGCCCCACCTTCTGGGACCTCGAGCGCGCCGAGGACGCTCTGCGTGCGTTCCAGGCATTCATCCGGGACGCGCCCGAGGAGCTCAACGGGTTCTTCGCCTTCCTCACCGTGCCGGACGAGTCGCCCTTCCCGGAGGACCTGCATGGCCGCAAGGTGGCGGGCGCAGTGTGGTGCCACAACGGCTCGCAGGAATCCTTCGACCGCCTCACGCGGCCGCTGCTCGCCGACGTGGAGCCGCTGCTCCACGCGCCGCACGAGATGCCCTTCCCGGTGCTGCAGTCCCTCTTCGACGCCCTCAATCCGCCCGGGCTCCAGCAGTACTGGCGCGGCGATTACCTGCCCGAGCTCGGGGACGAAGCCATCCGGCTGCACGTCCTGCACGGAGCCACCCTTCCGACGCCGGGGTCCATCGTCCACCTCTACCCCTTGAACGGCGCCGCAGCGCGCGTCGCGCAGGAGGACACGGCCTACCATCATCGGGATGCCGTGTGGTCGCAGATCATCGCGGGGGTCGATCCCGACCCCGCCAACGCCGGGCTCCTGCGCGACTGGGTGGTCGGCTACCACGAGGCGCTCCGCCCTCACTCGGCCGGCGCGGGTTACGTGAACTTCCTGATGGACGATGAGGGCGAGCAGCGTATCCGGGCAGCCTACGGCACCAACTACCAGCGCCTCCGGCAGGTCAAGCGCCGCTACGACCCCGACAACGTCTTCCGCATCAACGCGAACATCCCGCCGGCGCCGGAATGAGCGCGAGTGCGCGTCTCATGCTGCCCGTAGAACACCGTGTAGATGCGCTGGTTCGAGCCGACGCCCTCGTCGTAGGTGACGATGAGGAGGCTGTTGTGCGTCTTGGCCCACTGCGCGTAACCATCGATCTTGGTCTGGAGCCAGGTGTCACCCCGCGAGATGCTGCCGTCGTGCATATCATCATCGAGGTTGGGAATCACGAACGAAACGTCCGGAAGCGTGGAGTAGTCACTCGGGAAGCTGGTGAAGGGCATCGCGGTGCTGCCGGGGATACTGGGCCAGTTCACCCAGGGGTCGTGCTTCCTCGCGTACTTGAGGTGGGAGCACACGGTGCTGCCGGCGCTGTGAAGGTCCTCGGAGTAGGCCCCGAACGTGAACTTGGCATCGATCAGCGCGTTGGCGAGGTTCGGAGTCGTGAAGGTGTGCGGGCAGGAGTCGTCCGTCACGCCCTGGTTGGAGCCCGAGAACAGGTCGAGGTAGTTGGGCTCGCTCGGGTGCTCGACGCCGTGCGACTGCGTGAACAGGGCGCCTCCATCAGCGAGGCTCGTCATGTAGGGCGCGGAACGATTGCCGTAGATATCGGTGTATACGTGGTTCTCCTCGATCACGATGACGACGTGATCCGGGCGCGGAACGCCCGCGCTCGAGCCGCCCGAACCTCCCGACGAGCCTCCGGCTCCGTTCGCGGTCGCACATGCCGTCAGGCCGATCACGACCGCCACCGCTATGGCGGGACCAAACCAACGTTTGTGTGGCACGCTGCTCCCATCCTCTTGTGGACCCCTCTACGCCGATAGCGCAGGATCCTCCCACGCTAGCACCGTGCGGAACCGCCGTCTCCAGGGATCCGGCCTGTGCTGGCACCGTCCGTATACCCGTATCGTCTCCGGACGCCCGCAGGACAGCCAGCGTCGTAACCCGACGGTCGCATACCGGCAGCGGCTCAAGCCGGATACTCGTCATTGGCGAACAGGTACAGATGGAAGCACGGCGGCGGAGGCCGCGTCCCCCTCTCCCGCGGGAAGGTCCTGACCGGTACGCCGCTGCCGTTTGAGGGCGACCCGGACGCATGTTACAGGCCGTGCCGCGCCCGTCGACCGTGACGGGCGCGGCACGGCCGCAACCTCGATGCGCCCCTCAGATGGAGCTTGTCGCCGGCATCAACACAGCGTCCAGATGAAGATCCTCCGAACCGTGGAGCGGGTCAGTCCACCGCTGTCCGTGGCGGACAGCGTGATCTCGTGCCAGGTGCCGGTGCAGACATCGGAGTACAGACGCACCGTCAGCGATCCTCCGGTCCCGAGCGACCCAACCTGGAGGTCCGTCCGGTCGGTCGTCCACACGAGCGCGCTGCCTGTCAAAGCGCCGTCCTCGGGATCGCTCGCCTCACCTGCGAGTGCGACGTCCTTGTACCACATGCCCTTGGTGTTGTCGAAGCCGTCGTAGGCAAAGTCCGTGTTGCTCGTGCCGGTATCGGCCGGTGGATCGGTGATGGACACCGAGGAGGGTGGCTGGTTGGTGGGGCAGTCCACCACGGTGAGGTCCACCGAGTCCTCCGCGAAGGCACCCTGCGGATCGGTGGCTCGCACCACCACGGTGAACGTCCCGGCTGTGCCAAACGCATGCGCCACGCTCTTGCCGGTTGCGAAAGTTGTCGATCCGTCGACCCGCCAGGTGACCGCCGAGTCACCGAGCGTGTAGTCGGGCGGCTCATTCAAGTCTGTGGCGGTCGCACTGAAGGTGATGCTCTCGCTCGTGCAGAAGGATACGGAGCCGTCGGGTTCGACGATGGCCACCGAAGGCGGATCATTGGTGATGGTGATGGTGACGCTGTCGGATGCCGTGGCCCCATCCGATGCCGTCGCGGTCACCGTGATGGTTTGCGTGCCGACGGGGAGGTCGTTGACCGAGGTGCTCGCGCCCGTGCCGATCACCCCGTCGAGGCTGCTGGTCCAGGTGACGCTCGAGGCACCGATCACGTCGGCCGAGAGTGGAACGTTCACCGAACCGCGTGGGAACGAGCTGCCGTCACTGGGGGATGTGATCGAGATGGCAACGGCCGAGCCCGTCCGGACGGCCACGAAGCCCCGGCGCGGCGTCGAGGCGCCGGTGGGCGTCGAGGTCCCGGCCATGACGGTACGCGGGGCCCGACCGTCGGTGCTGCAGAACAGCCCCGCGTTGTAGGTGCGGCTCCCGGAGGAGAACGGCACGTCGAGCGAGATGCGGCACGGGTCGGTCCCGTCGAGCGTGCCGAGCACGCCTCTGACCGTTGCGCTCGGCCCCTCCAATCGGCCGGTCACGCGACCGCCCGAGTCGACGCCCCCGAGGCGCAGCACGCTCTCCCCGTCATCGTCGAGGAGCCGCCATGCCCCCAGGTAGTCGGTGGCCGCGACCGCGGCGGTGGTGTCCGCCGGCGTACCCGACAGGAGGCCGTCCAGCGTGCCGTAGAAGGGCACGGTCGAGCCTCCGCGCGACGACCATCCCGCCATCACGGTTCGATCGCTCGAGAGGGTGTAGGCGTCGATGGCAACCTGCCCGTCCGCGAAGTCGTAGGTGCCGTCTGCGCCGCCGGCGCGCTCGAACGAGGCCGTGATGTGGCCGGTGCCGGCCGAGACCGAGCCGTTGACGCGGTGATCGCCGTTGGCGGCGGTATACAGCGTGCCGAGCCGGAGATCCGTCGCTCCTGACAGCGAGCTGCTCGGGAAGGCCCCCGGCAGGTGGTACACGTCGAGGTGGCCGTGGATATCCGCCGTGGCCGGGTAGTCAGCATCGATCGACCAATCTCCGAGGAACGGCTGCTGGTTCTGCCAGGTGCCGGTGTCACGGACGGCGACGACGGTGTAGGCCTCCCCGATCCGCGGCACCCAGTCGTAGCTCATGAGGATGAACCCGTCGGCGTTCGCGTCAGCGGCGCCGGGTCGCCCCCGGCCTGTCGCGTCCCGACCCCAGGAGTTCTTCACGATGAAGGCCCGCTTGGCGTCGTCGTAACCGACCATGAGCATCGCATGGCCGCCCCAATCGTCAGAGGTCGGCACCCACACACCGTCCACGAACGCCGACTCGCCTGCCGCGGGCTTCGTCAGCGCGGCCCCGAAGGCGACCTCTCGGCCGTCTGCCAGGGCCTGCTTCAGGTTGTTCAGGTTGATCGGGTCCACCGCCGCGACGCTCGACACGCCATACACGGCGTCTGCCAGGGCCTGCCTGGGCAGGTTGGTGAGCGTCGTCGTGGCTGGGATGTGATAGGTGGTCGCCTCGTTCTCCAGATTCCACGTGTCGATGAGCTGCTGAGAGAAGCTGGGATCGTCCCACTGCAGGCGCGGATCGTCCCCTGGCTGGTTGGTCCTCTCGTAGTCGCCGGTGCTGATGTACGGGAGGTCCGCGTCGGGCGGGAGCCCGAAGCGAAGCCGGTACAACCAGCCGAGCTGGTAGCCGACACCGCTCCCACCCCAGGCTCCCAGCTGCGTCTCGCGGGCCGGCAGGGCGTTCAGGGTTCGCGGCAGCGCGGTCGCCTTCTGGATGTGGTTTGCGTACTGCTCCGAGAGGTCCAGCGTTTCGCCTCTCAACCTCTTGTACGCGGCCTCGATCGCCGCAGTCGTGGCGAACGCAACGCAGGTGTTCCGTCCCCCCTGGTCCCGGATGGCGGTCTGGTTGCTCAGCAGATCGACCGCGCTCGGCAGCGCCGCGGGGCGTAGGGACAGCGCCGCAGGCTGCACCTCGGAAGCGGGGAACTGGTCGATCATGATCTGCCAGTCGGCCAGATCCTGAAGCAAGTAGACCTTGCCGTCGCTCAGTTCGACGGCCGGGCTCCCATCCACCGTGGGGTAGCCCTTGATGGTTGTGCCCTGCGCGGGCTGCGGCGTCGTAGGACCGCTGCAGGCCGTCACGAGGATCGCGATCAACGACCCTGCGAGCAGCAAACGAAGAACGTGGCGGTCGCGTCCGGTTGTCATAAGGGTCCCCTCCCAAGGTCCCTGGGCAGTCTCGGCCGGGCTCACAGATGCCCCTGCGACTGCGGCTCCTTTGGCCACGCTCCACGATCCCGGACATCGGTGGATTCGGATGCGGAACGCCTATGGAAACGTCGCGGCCCACTTTATGGAGGTGCCCCATCTTGGGGGAACGCCCGCGGCCGTGTCAAGGTCTGCAGGCCGGCCGCGTGCTCCTCGCCGCCCTGTCGTGGCGGCTGGCTCGCGCCAGGCGGACAGCCGCGAGCGTTTCGCGTTCAAGGACCCCCAAGGGTCGGCCGACCATGGGCCGCGGGGTGGAAGAGAGGGCCGCCCGCCATCCCGGCAAACGCGCGAGGCGCCGCGCCGATGCTTCTCGACGCGGTTTCGGGGTTGGAGCGGCAGGAACTGCACTGCGCGAACCAGGCATTGGGCGTCGCGCCCATGCCCGTTGACGTGAGGACCGCAGGCTTCCGAGACATGCTCGCGTCGGTCGCGGGCGACCGCCGTGAGCCCCGAGCGTCCTTCAGAGCGCGTCTCGACCTTGCTAGCCGAGGGCAGCGCCGGTCCGAAGGGACTGTCCTCTCCGGTGAAGGGGCCAATGGAGGGATGGCCTGAAGAGGGCCCCGTGTTTGCGCGGTGCCGTCGGTGCCCGATCGGTACCCCAGAAACTTCGTGGCAGCGATATGTGAGTCATGGACCGCGTCCTGCAGGATGATGGTGCACCAGGAAGGACTCGAACCCTCGACCTACCGCTTAGAAGGCGGCTGCTCTATCCACTGAGCTACTGGTGCATGCCTCGTCGCGCGAACCGAGGGTCGGCCGGCGCGATTCCCGGCCCTTGGGGACCGGGAACGCTGCCGGAGCTGGAGCGGGAGACGGGATTCGAACCCGCGACATACAGCTTGGAAGGCTGTCGCTCTACCAACTGAGCTACTCCCGCGCGCGTGCGCCGCCGGGCGCGGCCGCCGCGTGGCTGGTCGGGGCGGCTGGATTCGAACCAGCGACCCCCTGCTCCCAAAGCAGGTGCGCTACCAGACTGCGCTACGCCCCGCAGGCCCGCGTCGGCGTCGGCGGACCCTGGCCCGTGCCGACGGCACCGAAGTATACACGCCACGAGGAGGGCGCGACAAGCGTGGTCGGGGCGGTAGTTCGGCTGCAGGACGGCGTTCGTCGGCTGCGGGGGTCAGCCCAGCTCGGCGAGGGCGAGCTCGGTCCAGGCCCGTACCTCGTCGGTGAGGTCGAGGTCGCTCCAGGGATCGCGGCGTCGTACCAGCCCAGCCCGTCCTGGTCTGCCGAAAGGCTGCCGTCGTAGGGTTCGACCGGGCGGCCGAAGTAGATGAGGTCGATGTGCTCGTGATCCTCCCGGATCGTCTCGAGCTGGACGCCGCGCGGCCGCATGAGCTGGCGCGGCGCCGGCAGCGCCAGCGCCCGCTCGCCCACCAGCTCGACGCGCACCCCGGACTCCTCGAGCACTTCGCGCACGGCGGCGTCGTCGGGCAGCTCGTGCGGCTCGACGTGCCCGCCGCAGGGGAGCCACATGCCGAGCTTGCGGTGGCGGTGCATCAGCAGGTGGCCGCGCCAGGCCACGAACACGGTGGCGGCAAGGTCGCGGGTGACGGCGGGCGCGCCCGCCGAGCGTTCGCTCACGACGCCATGACCAGCGGCACCGCGCTCACGTCCGCGCCGACGACATCGCCGTAGAGCGTGTGGGGCGTGGCGTGGTTGATACGCACGCGATGCAATCCCATGTGCCTCACCTGCTCACGCGGCACCAGCACCGTGTGGTTCTGGTCGGAGTGCCCCACCCCGTAGCTGCCGTCGCGCCCCAGGTCCTTGATGAGCACGCGCACCTCGCGGCCCTCGAAGGCGCGGTTGGAGCCCAGCGACCAGTGCTTCTGACGCTCGATCAGGCGCTGCAGGCGTCCCACCTTCACGGCCTTCGGGAGGTCCTCGAAGCGTTCGGCCGAAGGCGTGCCGGGGCGTGCGCTGTAGACGAACATGTAGGCGTGGTCGAAGGCGACCTCGTCGTAGAGCGACAGCGTCGCCTCGAAGTCCTCCTCGGTCTCGCCCGGGAAGCCGGCGATCAGATCGGTGCTGAGCACCACGCCGTCGACCTTCGCGCGGATCTCGTGGACGATCTCGAGGTAGCGCTCGCGGCGGTACTCGCGCGCCATACGGCGAAGCACCCGATCGCTGCCGCTCTGGGCGGGCAGGTGGATGTAGTTGCAGACGTTGGGCTCCTCGGCGATGGCGTCGATGACGTCCGAGGTGAAGTTCATGGGGTGGCTGGTCGTGAACTTCACGCGCGGGATGCCCACCGCCGCCACCTTGCGCAGCAGCTCCGCGAACGAGGGCAGCGCGGGGTCGCCCAACCCATAGGAGTTGACGTTCTGACCGAGCAGCACGACCTCCTGCACGCCGGCCTCGCGCATGGCCTGGGCCTCGCGCAGGATCAGGTCGGCCGGCCTCGAGACCTCCGGGCCACGGGTGGTGGGGACGATGCAGTAGGTGCAGTGATGGTTGCATCCCCGCATGATGGTCAGGAAGCCGGTGAGGGCGTCCGGGGCCGGTGGCAGGACCCGGTCGAGGTCGTCGCGGAAACGCAGGCTGCGGAAACCGCCTTCGCCCCGTTCCACCGCTTCGATGGCGGGCAGGATGTCGGGAATGGCGCCGGGCCCGACGAGCAGGTCGACCTCGAACTTGTCGGCGATGGCCTGCCCCTCCTCGAGCTGGGCCAGACAGCCCATCAGGCCGACCGCCAGCGGGCGACCGCGCTGCTTCTCCTTGCGGAACTCGCCGAGGAGCGACACCACCTTCTCGACCGGCTTGCCGCGCACGGCGCAGGTGTTGAGCAGCACCAGATCGGCGTCGGCGGGGTGCTCGACCAGTTGATGGCCGCCCGCCACCAGCTCCGACTGGATGACGTGGGTGTCGTACTCGTTCATCTGACACCCGTAGGTGATGATGTGCGCCCGAATGGTTCCTTCCCTCCTGGCGGAGCCCGCCCCAGGCCGTGTCGTGGCCGCCCCGTCGTGCTGCGGCGGCCATTCTAGCAGGCTGCTCGGGTCGTGGCCCGCGCCGCCCCCGACGGCCTCAGCCCAGCAACAGGGCGCCCGCTAGCACCAGGAACACGCTCACCACCGAGATCAGGAAGCCCAGCAGGTAGAGCCGCGGGAAGCGCCGCGACAACGCCGGCACGGGCGACACCACGACCATGACGATCCCGACCAGGAACAGGTAGGCGGCGATGCGGACGAGGAACGACAGCGCGCTGGACACCGGAGCGAGGATACCCTCAGCGTGCCTTGCCGGCCAGCAGGCGAGGGGCGTCAGCGCGGGGATCGATGTGGAAGCGCTGGAGGATGGTCACGTCGTTGCCGTTGCCTTGCAGTCCGACCGACAGGGTGGAGAGCCCGAGCGTGTCGGGAAGGAACACCGTGAACCGGCCCGGCGACACGCGGGCGGTGGGCTGTGCGTCGCCCTGTACGAAGAGGGCCAGGGCGCCGCGCGAAGGCGGAGCGTAGCGCAGCTCGAGCCGTGCGCCGCTCTCGGTCTCGCGCCGGACGCCGACATCAAGCACGCTCAGCGTCGTGCGGGGTTCGCCGGGGTCGGGAAGGTAACGACCGCTCGCGAGATCGAGCGTGCCGCCGTCGTCGACGACGTAGTGGTTGCCCTGCAACGGTACGCCGGCGTACAGGCTCGGCGTTCCGGTAGCTTCGGTGGTGAGCGTCACCGTCGAGGTGCCGGCGGGGAGGTCGCGCGTCTCGGGCGCTGCGTCACCGAGGTGGAACAGCGCGCGGGTGGCCACGCGCGCGCGAATATGGACGGTCACGCGTTGCACCGTGCGAGAGGCGTGGACGACGGTGGCATCGAGCAGAACGCTGGGATCGGCTCCGAAGTCCTGCACCACGAAGAGCTCGCCCTGGGCGTTGCGGGCAGCCCCGAAGCCGACGCGGTCGTAGTGTGCGTCGAGGAGGTTCCTGCGATGCGGCGGGGAGTGCAACCAGTCGTCCACGGCCTGGCGGCCGGCGGTGTCGGCGTCGCCGGGATGGGCCAGCATGACGATGTTCTCGGCGATGTCCACCAGCGGGCTGCCGGCCAGCGCCAGGCGCTTCTGCAGCGAGTCGTGCGCCGGGACGGGGGAGCCGTGCGAGAAGTAGTTGAGTCGCGCCATCTCGGCGGCATGCGCGCGCGCTGCCCGCGCCAGGCCCTCGTCCTGGGCGACGGGCGCCAGCCCCTGGGCCGCGCGCGCGTCGTTGGTAGCGCGCAGCAGCGCCGTCTCCACCGCGGCATCAGGCGGCGGGATCGGCTCCTGTGCCGCCAGCGGTAGGGGTGCGGCAAGGGCGAGGAAGCCCGCCAGGACCACGATCTGCAGACAGGCGAGGGAAGGCAGGAGACGAGCGAGGCGCATGGCGCAGTCTACGGCGCGCCTCCCAACCGCGGTGGGTGAAGCGATGAACGTGCCTTCACCGCCGGCCCCGACGAGTCGCGCCCGCTAGCATGGGGCATGGATCCGTTCCGGAGTGCGGTGCTGCGGGTGGTGCGCGGCGTTCCCGAGGGCCACGTGGTGAGCTACGGTCGGGTGGCGCTGCTGGCAGGGAGGCCGGGCGCCGCGCGGGCCGTGGGCGCGGTGCTGCGCGGTCTGCGAGAGGCCGACGGGGACGTCCCGTGGCAGCGCGTGGTGAACGCCCGCGGCGGCATCTCGACTTACAAGGTGGGTCACGGCGAGCTGCAGACGGCGCTATTGCGGGCCGAAGGCGTGGAGCTGGAGCGCGGGCGCGTGGACATGGCGCGCTTCGGTTGGTGGCCCGACGACGAGCTGGCATTGCGCATGGCGGACGGCCCCGCTCAGCCGACGTAGAGGTCGGCGCCGACGAAGTAGGTGATCACCCGGCGTTTGAAGGTGCGTCGCAGCCAACCCACGCGCACGGTGGCGCTCACGAAGTAGCCGCCGTGCTCCTTGAGGTTGCGCGCGGTGAAGGCGAGCCCCGGAACCACCCACCCCAGGACGCCCAGCAGCGACGCCATCGCCTCGGCGACCAGGTCGGTGTGGCGCGTCGCCGGGAAGGGCGCGGGGAACAGGGCCTTGAGCACGTGCGTGTGGCGCCCGCTGAGGGGTTCGCCGAACATCGCGACCTGCCGGTCGAGGCGGCGCGTTCGCGTCTGCACGCTGCCGTCGCTCGCGCGCTGGTAGAAGTTGTCGACGAGTGCGAAGCTCACGTGCACCGGCGCAACGCGGTCGTAGGGCACCAGCGTCAGGGTGGCCTCGAAGGGCTCGCCGCTCCGAGCGGTCTCGGGTACTTCGAGCCGCATCTCGTTGAACGAGCGCTGCCACAGCGCGTCGATGAGGGACGACCAGGCGGCGCCCGCCGCCGACGCCAGGCCCAACCCTACGAACAACGGACCGAGGCCGAGCGCGGCGCGCCACCCCGGCGCCAGCAGCAACGTGGCGGCGAGCACGGCCGCGGCCGTCCACAGCAGCCCGCCGTAGAAGCCGGGGAGAGCCGTGAGGCGTGGCGGGAACGGGAGATCGAGCGGAGGGTCGTCGAGGTAGCGCTTGGCCACCCCGCACGCTGCGCACACCGCCCCGGCGGCGTTGTGGTGGCCGCAGGCGGCGCAGTCCCAGGCGAGCTGCGTCATGCCCGGAGGATAGCCGACGCAGCGCGGGGCGGCCATGGGAAAGTTCGTATGATGCCAGGCATGGATTCCGACGCCCTGGTGACGCTCGCCTCCGACCTGATCCGCGCTCCCAGCCCCTCGGGTCGGGAGGGCCCGGCGGCGGAGGTGCTGCTGCGCGCCTTCGGCGAACTCGGCTTCGACGAGGTACGGCGCGACGAGGCCGGCAACGTGCTCGGCGTGTTCCGGCGCGGCGACGGGCCCGTGGTGATGTTCAACGGTCATCTCGACACCGTGCCGGTGGGGGATGCCTCGCTGTGGCCGCAGCCTCCGCTGTCCGGCGCGGTGGTGGACGGGCGGTTGTGGGGGCGCGGCGCGTGTGACATGAAGAGCGCCCTGGCCTGCATGACGCTGGCGGCGGCCGACGCCTCGCGAACGGGTTTCGCCGGCACGCTGGTCGTCGCAGGCGTGGTGCAAGAGGAGGTCGGTGGGCTGGGCGCGCGCTTCCTGGGCGAGAACCTACCCGCCGACGTGATCGTCCTGGGCGAGCCGAGCAAACTCGACCTGATGCTGGGGCACCGGGGCCGCATCGAGCTCGAGGTGCGCTTCCCCGGTCGCATCGCGCACGCGGCCAAGGCCGAGCTGGGAGAGAATGCGCTCTTGAACGCCGCGCGTTTCCTCGAACGGCTCGAGCGCGCCGAGCTTCCCTCGGGTGGCCCGCTGCACGGCTCCAGCGCCACGCCCACCCAGCTCCTGACCTTCCCGGAGGGCGGCGTCAACGTCGTGCCGGGCTCGGCGGTGCTGACCGTCGACTACCGCACCATCCCGGGCGACGATGAGGCGAGCGTGGTGCGGCGTCTCCAGGAGATCGCCGCCGATCCGCGGGTCGAGATCACCGTCCCCACCGAGTACGCGCAGAGCGAGGACGGTACGTTGCGGCGGGAGTTCCCCCGTTCGGTCGACGCCTACCTGGCGCCCGGCGAGAGTGCGGTCATCGAGACCGCCCGCGGTGCGCTGCGCGCGGCCTTGGCGGAGGCCGGCCGAGCCCTTGAGGAGCGCACCTGGTGGTTCGCGACCGACGCCCCGCACCTGGTCCGCTCGGGCGGCGTGGTGGTCGGTTTCGGCCCCGGCGAGGAGGAGCTGGCGCACACCACCGACGAGAGCGTCGACGTCGCCAGCCTGCATGCCGCACGCGCCGGTTATCGCGCCTTGGCGCACGCATTCCTCGGACAGGGGGTGAAGTGACGTGAAGGGACAGACCGTCGTCATCAACGGGGACCGGTGGACCATCGTGGACGTGGCGCCGGCCCAGGCGCTGGCGGAGATGGTGGCGGCACTTCTCGAAGAGGAAGGGATGGTCGCCATGGTGCGTGGCTCCGACCTCCTCACCGACGTGTTCTCCAACCTCGGCGCCAGCGGCGTCGGCTCGGCGGTGGTGCTCGTGCCGGAGCCTGAGGCAGAGCGCGCCCTGCGACTGATCGAGGAGACCGTCACGGACTTCGAGGGCGAGGAGTTGGAGGCCATCATGGGCGCCATCGCAGCCGGCGCCGATCCCGAGGAGGTGCTCGGCGGCGCCGACGATCTCGCCACCGAAGGGGGCGCTTCCTCCGCGGAGGGCGCTCCCGACGAGGACGACACCGCGTGAGCGTCGGGGCTGACGATGGCGGGGCCGTGCGGCGGCGTGCGGCACGCATCGGCCTCGTCGGCGCCCTGGTCATCCTGGTCCTGAAGTTCGGCGCCTACGCGCTCACGGGCTCGATCGGCTTCCTGTCCGACGCGGCCGAGTCACTGGTGAACCTGGTGGCGGCGGTCGCGCTGATGATCGCCCTGTGGGTGGCGGGGACGCCGCCCGATTACCGTCACCCCTACGGTCACTCCAAGGCCGAGTACCTCTCGAGCGTGCTCGAGGCCACGCTGATCGTCGTGGCGGCGATGGTCATCCTGGTCACCGCGGTGCAGCGCCTGCTCCACCCGCAGGCGCTCGAGCACGTCGTGTTCGGCTCCTTGATCGCGGCGGTGGCCGCGGCGGTCAACGGCGGCCTGGCGGCCTTCCTGTTCCGGACGGGGCGTCGCGAGCGCTCGGCGGCCCTGGAAGCCAACGCCCGCCACCTGCTCACCGACGTATGGACGTCGATCGGCGTGGTGGTGGCGGTGGCGCTGGTAGCCATCACGGGCTGGGGTCCGCTCGACCCCATCATCGCCATCCTGGTGGCGTTCAACATCGTGGCCGTGGGCGTCCGCGTGCTCCGGCGCTCGGTCTCGGAGCTGCTGGACGAGCGGCTCCCCGAGGCGGAGGAGCACATCATCCTGCGGGTGCTCGACGACGCGCCCGAGGTCAAGGGATACCACCGCCTGCGGACTCGCGGGGCCGGACGCTCGCGTTTCGCCGAGGTCGACGTCTTCGTCGATCCGGAGATGAGCGTGCGCGAGGCTCACCGTCTGGTGGCGAGGCTCGAGGAGCGCATGCACGCCGAGCTCTCGGATCTGGTGACGACGGTGCACGTCGAGCCCTTCGAGGCGGGCGTGCGCGACACCAGTCTGACGCCGCGGGAGGAGTTCCCGCAGCAGCGGTGACCCGGTGGCCGTCGGCGTCGGGGGTGGGGCCCCGGCGCTTCAGTGCGCCACGGGGCGCGAGAGGTGGGTCGAGGCGACGTCGACGAAGCGTAGCGGAGCGGCCGCCCAGTCGCCGGCGTAGTCGACGCCGATGCGACGGTCTACGCCCACGTGAGCCGGAGGGTCGCCCGGCAGGATGGAGACCGGTGGGCCGGCAAGGTCGATGCCGTTGTGCGAGAGGTCGATGCCCAGTGCGCGGGTCAGCCGGCCGGGTCCGTCGGTGCGGGCCGTCAGCTCCGAGAGCGGCTCGACGGCGCGGACGAGCACGGCGTGCGGCTCGCCTTCGGCCAGGGCTACGACGTTGAACAGATGATGCAGCCCGTAGATCAGATAGACGTAGGCGGTGCCGGGAGGTCCGTAGAGGATCCGGGTGCGGGGCGTGAGGCCGCGCGAGGCGTGACAGGCGAGGTCCACCTCACCGAGGTAGGCCTCGGTCTCGACGATGCGCGCGAGCAAGCGGCGCCCTCCCTGCTCGACGCACAGGCGCTGCCCCAGCAGGTCGCGCGCGACCCGGTCCGCGGGGCGGGCGTAGAAGGCGAGCGAAAGCGGGGCCTCGCGCGGCGGCGCCGGGGCCGGGCTCACCGCAGATGCTCCGCCAGCGGGATCACTTCGAGCGGCTCACCGGCATCGATGTCGCGCCCCGGCGGCACCACGGCGAGCGCGTCCCCTTCGCTCATCGAGCGCAACACGCCCGACGACTGGTTCGTCAACCCCACGGCGACCAGCCCATCGTCGGCGTGCACCAACCGGGCGCGCTGCAGGCTCTCCTTGACCTTCGCTCCGCGGAACGCCGTGCCCGCGCGAGCCGGCCGCCGGTCGAGGTAGGGCGGCGGGTCGCTGCGAGCGAGGGCGGCGTCGAGGAAGGCTCGGGCGAGCACCAGGAAGACCACCATGCTCGATACCGGGTTCCCGGGCAGGCCCAGCACCGGGAGCTCTCCGAGCCGGCCGTAGAGGGCGGGTCCGCCGGGCTTCATGGCGACCTTCCAGAAGCGCACCGTTCCCCGGCCGAACAGCAGGTCGCGCACCCGGTCGTAACGCCCCATCGACACGCCGCCGGAGGTGAGCAGCAGGTCCACGGCCCCGAGTGGCTCCAGGGCGCGCTCGAGGGCATCGGCATCGTCGCCGACGCGGGTTAGTCGGAGCATGTCGGCCCCCGCCGCCTGGCCCAGCGCCATGAGCGACGCACCGTTGCTGTCATAGACCTGCCCGAGCTCGAGCGGCCGGCCGGGATCCACGACCTCATCGCCGGTGGTCAAGAGCGCCACCCGCGGCCGGCGCACCACCGGCACGGTCGCGTGCCCCATGCCGCCTGCGAGCCCGATGGCGGCGGCATCCAGCCGTCGCCCACGTTTGAGATAGACCTGTCCATCTATGAGATCCTGGGCGCGTCGTCGGATGTCGGCGGCGCGCGCCGGCTGCGACAGCTCGACCACACCGTCCTCGCCCTCGTGACTGGCCTCGACCGGGACGATGCCGTCGGCACCGTCCGGAACGGCGGCTCCCGTGAAGATGCGGACCGCCTCCCCGGGCCCCACCCGACCCTCGAACGGGCGACCTGCCGGCGCTTCGCCCACGAGCCTCAGCCTCGCCGGCGCCACTCCGCGGGCGCCGGCCGTGTCCGCCACCCTGCAGGCATAGCCGTCGAGCGCCGAGTTGTCGACGCCGGGGTGGTCGCACAGACTGGCGAGGTCGTCGGCCAGGACGCGCCCCAGCGCGTCGATCAGATCGACGCGCTCGCTTCCGAGGGTGGGGGCGTCCTGCCGCAGGATGCCGACCGCCTCGGCCGGAGCGAGCCCGCTGGGTACGTCCATGGCGGCATGCTATCAGGCCGCCATGCCTCAGGCCGGCTGCATGCCGCGACCGTCCCAGCCGGCGTAGGCGTAGAAGGTGCCGGGACGCTGGCCCTGCAGGTAGGCCACCAGCGGGTCGCGCAACGGTGGGATGGGGATGATGCTCTTGACGTCCTCGGCGGGGAAGAACCGCGCCTCGACGATGAAGCCGTCGGGATCGCGCGGGTTCAGGAGGCCGTCGTAGCGGGCGTGGAAGGCGAAGGACACGGCGCGATCGTTGCGACGACGGTCCTCCACGTGTACGGCGTACGCCAGGTGGGTGATCTCGGTGAGGACGAGGCCCGTCTCCTCGCGGACCTCGCGACGGAGGGCGTCCAGCGTGGACTCCCCGCGTTCCACCACCCCTCCCGGGAGCGTATAGCGGACGTTGCCGTACCCTTGCCAGTCGTTGCCTACGAGCAGGACGCGCCCCTGGGCGTCCAGCAGGATCGCCGCGGCAACGACGAACTCACGCCGTGCCACCGGCCGCCGCGGTCTCGCCGCTCGAGGGGCTCGACGCCATCGCTTCCAGCCGGCGCCCCTGCTCGGCCTCCGCGAGCGCCGCCGTCAGCTCCTGGAGGCCGCCGAGCAGCACCCCCTGCAGGTCGCGGGTGGTGTAGCCGATGCGGTGATCGGTCACGCGCGACTGCGGGAAGTTGTAGGTGCGCACCTTCTCGCTGCGCTCCCCGCTCCCGATCTGCACCAGGCGTGCCTCGCGCGCTTCGACGAGCGCGCGCTCGCGCTCGCGCTCGAGCAGCCGCGCCCGCAACACCGCCAGCGCTTTCTCCTTGTTCTTGATCTGCGACTTGCCGTCCTGGCACGTCACCACGATCTCGTCGGCGGTGCCCGCCTTGTACGTGACCCGCACCGCCGAGTCGGTGGTGTTCACCGACTGACCGCCCGGGCCGCTGGAGCGGTACACGTCGATCCGGTAGTCCGACCCGGAGAGGTTGACATCGACGTCCTCGGCTTCGGGCAACACCGCCACCGTCACCGTGCTCGTGTGGATGCGCCCCTGTGCCTCGGTGGCGGGCACGCGCTGCACCCGATGCACCCCCGACTCGAACTTGAAACGGCTGTAGGCGCCGCGGCCGTGGATCTCGAACGAGACCTTGGACAGGCCGCCGACGTCGGTCGGATGCGAATCGAGCAGTTCCGTGCCGTAGCCGAGGCCCTCGGCGTAACGCAGGTACATGTCGAGCACCTCGCGAGCGAAGAGCGAGGCCTCGTCGCCCCCCGCGGCCGCCCGTACCTCCACGATGACGTCCTTGTCGTCGAAAGGGTCGGTGGGGAGGAGCAGGCGCTCCAGGGAACGCTCGAGCGCTTCGACGCGTGGCTGTAGCAGTTCGGTTTCGGCCCGCGCCTCGTCCCCGAGCTCGGGATCGGCCTCGAGCTCGTGCGCCTCGTCGAGCTGCCGGCTCGCGTCGCGGTACTCCCTGAAGACATCGACGATCCCTTTGAGTTCGCTATAGCGCTGCATGGCCTCGCGGTAACGCCCCGTGTCCGCGATCAACGCCGGGTCCGCAAGACTTCGTTCGAGCACCTCGAACTCGTCCGTGAGGGTGTTCAGCTTCTCGATCATTGTCGCCAGTGTACCGCGGGCCGGTTCCGCTCCCGGTCGTCACCCCGGCGCTCCGGACGGGGCACGGGCCGCGCGCATCATGGCCCCCTGGGCCGTGGCTCCCCCCCTGGCTCCTGCCTCCCTGGGGCGGCCCCTCAGGGCGCGGCCTCCAGTCGGCCTCCCCGCACCACAGCGATCGCCAGTCCCGCCGGGTCGATGGCGTCGCGTTTGCCCTCGCGCAGGTCGTAGAGCCCGCCCGCGCCGCAGGTCGGGGGGAGGCCGACGAGGGAGTCGCGCACCGCCTGCCGACGAGCCGAAGCGTCGCTGTTGGGCAGGCGCAGCGCGGCCACCTGCTCGAACGCCGCTTTCAACAGTGCGATCGCGTCGTACGCGGGCGCAGCGGGTGCCAGGTCGATGACGCCGCCGTACACGCCGTGCAAGCGTTCTGCGGCGGTCCCGGCGGCCTCGGCGCAGGTCGCGCTACGCGGTAGACCCTGCGCCACGGTCACCGGCGCAACCGCGAAGCGTACGCCGTCGAGCCGGCTCAGCGCCAGTCCGCCCATTACCGGCTTCAACAGGGCACTGCGGGCGTACACCGGGCCGCGGTAGCCGCGGCGGTCGAGACCATCGATCGCCGCGAGAAGATCGTTCTTGAGACCCCAGATCACCACCCCACCCGGTTGGCGCGTGGCGATCCAGAGCGCCTCGGGCGTGAGGACACCGGCCCCCGGCGGGTAGCGGGCCTCCGCCGCGTAACCGAGGCCGGCCACGGACAGCAGGGCCTTCAGGTCCTTCACGGCAACGTCTCCGAAGCCGTTGTCGAGTGTCATCAGGGCCAGGCTCCCGAGGCCGCGCGCGCTGGCGTCCGCCACCACCGCGGCCAGCACGTCCTGGTCGCGCGGAGCGAGCGAGAAGCTCCAGTACGGCGTGCCGCCCGCGCCCTCGAGGGTCGACGGCGACAGCATGGCCACGCCGGACGCCTCGGCCAGCCGGGCCACCGGCTCCGAGGCCGCTTCGGTGGTACAGCACACGAGCGCGTCGACGCCGCCGCCGATAAGCGTTCGGGCGATCTGGACGGCCTTGGTCGGATCCCCCGCGTCGTCCTCGACGTGGAGCTCCAGAGGGATCCCGAAGATGCCGCCGGACGCCCGCACGCGCGAGGCGTAGGCGATGGCAGCGAGCGCTTCGGCGTCGCCGGTGACGCGGGCCGCGCCCTCCTTGGAGACGATCACGCCGACCGTGAAGGGCGTGGCGGCGGAGGCCGAAGCGAGGACCAGCAGGATCGCCAGGAGCTGAAGCGGGCGGCGCATGGCCCCTTCTACCAGGACGCGTCCCGGCCTCGGTGAGAGGACGACCAAGAGCCGCCAACGGTCGGTAAAAGTCCCACAGGGAGTGTCGTGGAAACGCCGTGGCTGACTTGTGTCCCGCCTTCGTAGCGTGAACGCGAGGTCGTGGGGCGTGTCGGGCATCGGGCGGGAGGTCGTGTGCCGAGCATCGCCAGGATCGATATGCAATCCGAGGATCGCGCGGACGGGTGCCGTGCCGCGCGCGGCGGGCCGACGTTGGAGTGTTTCGGCGCGGGAGGTAACGTGTGACACGCGATCCGGTGTGGCTCGAGAACGACGCCCCCGAACGTCTGGTGGAGGCTCTGCTGGGGCTCGGCTACCGCGTGATCGCCCCGCGGGCGGAGCACGAGACCCTGGTGCTGGACGACGTCGCCGCCGGCGACGAGCTGCCGCGCGGCTGGTCGGACGAGGCGGCCCCCGGGCAGTACCGCCTGGTGCGAACCGAGGACGATCCGATGCGAGCGGAGGAACGCTTCGGTTTCCGGGTCGGTGCGCACAGCTACAAGCGCTACCTTCACCCACCCGAGACGCGCCTGTTCACCGCCCGGCGTGACGGCCCCGGCGGTCTGCAGGTGCGAGCCGAGCCGGGCCCCGAGCGCCCCCTCGCACTCCTTGGCGTCCGGCCTTGCGACCTGGCCGCCATCGGCGTGCAGGACCGCGTTCTTGTGCACGGTCCGCACGTCGACGACATCTACGCAGCGCGGCGCGAGGGCGCCTTCCTCGTTGCCGTGGAATGCACCCGGCCGGGGGCCACTTGCTTCTGCGCCTCCATGGGGACGGGGCCCGGCCTCGATGACGCGGCAGGGGGCGCCGACGTGGTGCTGACCGAACTCATCGGCACGGAGCGACACGGCTTCGTGGCGCGCGCCGCCAGCGAGCGGGGCGCGGCACTGCTCGACGCACTGGGCGGCCGCCCGGCGAGCGACGACGAAAGGGCGGAACGCGCCGCCAGGGTGGAGGACGCGGCGCGGAGCATGGAGCGGTCGCTCGACCCGGAAGCCGCGCGGACAGCCCTGGCGCAGGGTCAGGAGCTCCCGCTCTTCGCGGAGGTCGCCGAGCGCTGCCTGGCGTGCGCCAACTGCACCCTCGTGTGCCCGACCTGCTTCTGCACGACGGTCTTGGACACGACCGACCTGGAGGGCCGGGTGGCCGAGCGGAGTCGCCATTGGGACTCCTGCTTCGGGCTGGAGTTCAGTTACCTGCACGGCGGAAGCGTCCGGGAGAGCGTGTCGGCGCGCTACCGCCAGTGGTTGACGCACAAGCTCAGCAGCTGGTTCGACCAGTTCGGGACGTCGGGCTGTGTCGGGTGTGGCCGGTGCATCGCCTGGTGTCCGGTCGGTATCGACATCACCCAGGAGGCGGCGGCGGCGGTCACCCAGCAACGCGAGGCAGCCGAGAAGGCGCAGCGGGAACCCTCGAGAAGGGGACCCCCGGCGAGGGGAGCAAGACCATGATGCGAGACATGACGGCGCTGTTGAGCGCCAGCCCCGTGTTCGCGGGTCTCGACAAAGACCAGCTCGACTTCATCGCAGGTTGCGGCTGGAACGTCCACTTCAATAGCGGCGACACGATCTTCAAGTTCGGCGAGCCGGCCGACCGCTTCTTCGTGCTGCGCGGGGGGACCGTGAGCGTCGAGATCCGTTTCGCGGGCGGGCCCTCGCGACGCCTCGAGACGTTGGGCGAGGGGGAGGTGCTGGGCTGGTCCTGGCTCTTCCCGCCCTACACCTGGCAGTTCGACGCGCGCACCTTGTCCGACGTCCGCGCCACGGCCTTCGACGGAACCTGCCTTCGCGACAAGTGCGACAATGACCCCTCCCTGGGCTACGAGCTCATGAAGCGCTTCGCGGGCATCGTGGCCGCGCGACTGCAGGCCACCCGCCTGCAGCTCCTGGATCTCTATGGACAGCCGCTCTGAGGCTCCGTTCGGTCCCGTCGCCAACGCGGCGATGCTCCCACGTCCCTACGTGGTGGTGCGGCGCTGGACCGAGACCGCGGACACCTTCACGATGGAGCTGCGACCGGCGCGCGGTCACGGGCCCGAAGCTCCGCCGCCCGGCGCCCCTCCCGCGTTCCGACCCGGCCAGTTCAACATGCTGTACGCCTTCGGGACGGGCGAGGTGCCGATCTCGATCAGCGGCGATCCCGCCGACGGGGAGCGCCTCATCCATACCGTGCGAACGGTCGGTGCCGTCACGCGGCACCTGAGCGCGCTGGGCCCGGGTGATCCCGTCGGCGTGCGAGGACCGTTCGGAAGCGCGTGGCCGGTGGACGAGGCCGAGGGCCGCGACCTCGTCATCGTGGCGGGCGGCATCGGGCTGCCGCCGCTGCGCCCGGTGCTGTACCAGGTCCTCGCCAGGCGCGAGCGCTTCGGGAGGGTGGCGCTGCTCTACGGTGCCCGCCGTCCCGCGGAGATGGTGTTCGTCGACGAACTGCGCGACTGGCGCTCCAGGCTCGACCTGGACGTCGCCATCACGGTCGATCGCGCCAACGAGAGTTGGAAGGGGTCGGTGGGCTTCGTCACCACGCTGATCGGGCGGGCCCCGGTCGACACCAGCGAGGCGGTGGCGATGGTGTGCGGACCGGAGTTGATGATGCGCTTCGCTGCGCTCGAGCTGTTGAAGCGAGGGGTGGCCGAACCGAGGATCCACGTATCGATGGAACGCAACATGAAGTGCGGCGTCGGACTGTGTGGCCACTGCCAGTTCGGGCCCAGCTTCGTGTGCCGGGACGGCCCGGTCTATCCGTTCGGGAACGTGAAGGACCTCTTGCAGGTGGCGGAAGCGTGAGGGACGACGTGAGCACCAACGTGGCGAACGCCGTGCAGCGGCGCGGAGGCCGGCCGGGCGGCGGCGCGGGTGCAGGACGGCGCCGCCCCCGGTTGGCCGTGTGGAAGTTCTCTTCTTGCGATGGGTGCCAGTTGACGCTGCTCGACTGCGAGGAGGAGCTGCTGGCGCTGGCCGACCGTCTGGAGGTGGCGTACTTCCTGGAAGCATCGAGCGCCGTCGTCGAGGGACCGTACGACGTGTCGTTGGTGGAGGGCTCGATCACGACCCCTGACGAACGGGAGCGCATCCAGGCGATCCGGCAGGAATCGACCACGGTGATCGCCATCGGTGCCTGCGCTACCGCCGGCGGCATCCAGTCGCTGCGCAACTACGCCGACGTGAACGCCTACGCCCGGGCCGTGTATGACCACCCCGAGGTGCTGGAGGTGCTGCCGACCGCCACACCCCTCGCCGCACACATCGAGGTCGACCTTGAACTTCGCGGATGCCCCATCGCCAAGGAGCAGCTCCTCGAGACCATCGGCGCCCTGCTGCACCAGCGCCGGCTACAACTCCCGACGGTGAGCGTGTGCCAGTCCTGCAAGCGTCGCGGCATCCCCTGCGTGATGGTGTCCCGGGGCGTGCCCTGCATGGGTCCCATCACCCAGGCAGGGTGCGGGGCGCTGTGCCCTGCGGTCGGACGGGGCTGCTACGGTTGCTTCGGCCCCGCCGAGACCGCCAACGTGGGCTCGCTCATGCGCTGGTGGCGAGACACCCTGGGTATGGACGAGGAAGCGAGCCGCCGCGCGCTGCGCACCTTCAACGCCGCTGCGCCGGCCTTCGCCCGTGAGGATCCGTTCGGATCGGGCTCGGAAGCCGAAGGGGGGTCGCGGGATGGACTCTGAGGCGCGCGAGATGCGCAGGATCAGCGTAGGGGCGCTCGCCCGGGTGGAGGGCGAGGGCGCCATGCGGGTGCGCGTGCGCGGGCAGACCGTCGAGGAGGTCGCGCTCGACATCTACGAACCGCCGCGCTTCTTCGAGGCGTTCCTGCGCGGACGCGCCTACACCGAACCGCCCGACATCACCGCGCGCATCTGTGGGATCTGTCCGGTGGCTTACCAGACCAGCGCCGTGCAGGCCATCGAGGCGGCCTGCGGGGTCGAGGTCGACGCCTCCGTGCAGGCGCTCCGGCGGCTGCTGTACTGCGGCGAGTGGATCCAGAGCCATGCCCTTCACATCTACCTGCTGCACGCCCCCGATTTCCTCGGCTACGCCAGCGCGCTCGAGCTCGCCAAGGTCGTTCCCGACGTCGTTCAGCGCGGCCTGACGCTCAAGAAGGCGGGCAACGACCTGATGCATGTGGTCGGCGGCCGCGCCGTCCATCCGGTGAACGTGCGCGTGGGGGGCTTCTACCGGGCTCCGAGCGCTTCCGAGCTGGAGGTGTTGGTCGAGCCGCTGCAGCGCGCTCTGGAAGCAGCGGAGGAGACGGTGCGCTGGGTGGGCGGCTTCGAGTTCCCGGACTTCGAGCACGACCACGAGTACGTGTCGCTGCGCCACCCTCACGATTACCCGATGGAGGCGGGACGCATGGTGTCCGACCGCGGCCTGGACATCGGTCCCGAGGCGTTCGAGGACCACGTCGAGGAGCTTCACGTCGAGCACTCCAACGCCCTTCACGCCGTGCTGCGCGGGCGCGGGACCTACATGACCGGCCCTCTGGCGCGCTACAGCCTGAACTTCGACCGGCTGTCGTCCCGGGCGCAGACCGCGGCTCGGGAGGCCGGGTTGGGCCCCACCTGCCGCAACCCCTTCCAGAGCATCGTGGTTCGGGCGGTGGAGACGCTGTACGCCGTCGAGGAGGCGCTGTCGCTGGTCCAGCGCTACCGGCGCCCGGATCCCAGCGCCGCCGACGTGCCGCCTCGGGCCGGCCGGGGATCGGGCTGGAGCGAGGCGCCGCGCGGACTGCTCTACCACCGCTACACGCTGGCCGCGGACGGCACCATCGAGGAAGCGGTCATCACGCCGCCCACGTCGCAGAACCAGCGTGCCATCGAGGACGACCTGGCGCGCTTCGTGGAAGCCCACCTCGACCTCGACGACCAGGCGTTGACCTGGCAGTGCGAGCAGGCCATCCGGAACTACGATCCCTGCATCTCCTGCGCCACGCATTTCCTGGATCTCTCGGTGGAACGCCGGCTGTGACGCGGGTGTTGATCGCCGGGCTCGGCAACGACCTGCGGGGCGACGACGGCGTGGGGCCGGCGGTGGCGCTGAAAGTGGCTCGCGCCGCGGGGCCCGGCGTGACGGTCCTCGTGAACGCCGGCGAGCCCGCCGACCTCATCGAAGTCTGGCGCGACGCCGACGTCGCCATCGTGGTGGACGCCATGGATGCGGGGCTGGCGCCGGGAGCGACGCGGCGGATCGATGCCACCGTCCTGGCCGGAGCGACCCTGCCCGCAGGCTCATCGAGCCACCTGCTTCCCCTGGCCAACGTCGTCGAGCTGGCACGAACGCTCGGCGCCCTGCCGGGACGCTTGCTCGTGTTCGGCGTCCAGGGCAGCATGTTCGAGCCCGGCGAGGGGCTGTCGCCGGCGGTGTTGGAGTCGGTCGACCGTGTCGCGGCCGAGATCCTGGACGAGATCGGCGCGGCGTTCGCGCCCTGACGGCGGCTTGGAGCGCGCCCAGGCAGAGGCCGACCGCCAGAAACGCCTGTCCGCGGCAGAAGAGCCGCGGACAGGGTGCGCTAGGAGGTAGAAGGAGAGTCGAGGGTCAGGTGGACGGGGCCTCGCGCTCGAGCGGGGCAGCGCGGCCTCCGGTCTCCAGATCGAGCAGGGACACCAGTGCCTGCAGCAGGTCCGTTATGGTGAGGATGCCCACCACCGCGTCGCCGTCGACGACCGGCAGACCCGAGATCTTGTGCTCGTTCATCAGCAGGGCGGCCTGCTCGATCGGGTCGTCGGGCGAGATGCTCAAGACGGCCGTCTTCATCACGTCGTGGACGGCGAGGCGACTGAGCAGGTAGTTGAGCTCGAACACCGACAGGCTGGTCGCCTTGGACGGCGCGGCCTCCCGGAGGTCGCGGTCCGTCACGATGCCGACGAGACGTCCCCGGGATACCACCGGCAGGCGCCGGAATCCGCCGTCGCGCATCACCTTCTGCGCCTCGAAGAGCTTGGTCTCCGGCGTGACGGTGACGGGATCTGCGACCATCCAATCGCTGACCAGCATGGCGACCCCCTTCGAGGTCCTGAGCCGGTGTGGTCCAGGTGGGCCGGCGGCGGGCTCCCGGTGGAGCCTCAGCGCCTCAGGGCACTCCTCGATGTCAGCGTAGGACGACGGGGGAGGAGACCCATCCCCGTCTTTCCGACGCGTCTGTCGGAGATTCCCCTACATCCCGGGGACGGCGTCGCTCAGCCGCCCTGCATCCAGCGCTTCACCGACCGGCCGGCCACCACGCCGGCCACCTCGCAAGGGATGCTGACGACCAGCGAGGGTACGAGGCCCATGCCGTGGCCGGCCACCAGCCGGAAGAGCCCGAACACGACGCTGAAGAGGACGAAGGCCAGCAGATGTCCGATCACGGCACAGTCTAGGCGGGCCGGTGGGAGGGCGGGTGTGGCGGAGTCCGCATCACCGCGTTCGCCGGGATGCGGTAGATTGGCCGCCCATCATGGCCGCTTTCCCGTTCGCATCGCACGCCTGCCGCTCGTCGGATCGGCGGCCGATGTGGTAGCGCGCCGTCTGGTGAGGGTGACGCCGGCACCGGTGCTGGAGATCGCCGCCATCGTGTCGATCCACCTCGGCGCAGCCCTCGCGACCCGGCTGTTCGTAGCCTGGGGAGAGCAGGGCACGGCCTTCGCGCGCCTGGCGCTCGGTGCCGGCGTCCTGCTGACGCTGACGCGGCCGCAGCTGGCGGCTTTGACGCGTGCCGATGTGCGGCGGTTGCTGGCCTTCGGCCTCATCCTTGCCGGGCTCAACCTGTTCTTCTACGAGGCGCTGGCGCGGCTGCCGCTCGGCGTGGTCGCCACCATCGAGTTCGCGGGACCGCTGTGCGTAGCGCTCCTGGGCACACGGCGCGCGCGCGATCTGCTGTGGGTCGGGCTGGCTGCGACGGGCATCGCGCTGCTCGCGCCGCTCGGGGGCGTGCCGCTCGACCCGGTCGGGCTCGCCTATGCCGCAGCGGCGGCCACCTGCCTGGGCCTGTACATCGTGGTGGGCGGGAAGCTGGGGCGCACGCTGCCGGGGCTGCAGGGACTGGCACTGGCCATGGCGGTGGCGGCGGTGGTGCTGCTTCCGGCGGGGTTGGCGCGTGCAGGCGTGGCACTGCTCGAACCCCGCTTTCTCCTGCTGGGACTAGCCGTGGCGCTGATCTCGACGATCGTGCCGTTCTCGCTGGAATTCGAGGCGATGCGGAGGATGCGCGCGCGAGCCTTCGGGGTGTTGCTCAGCAGCGAGCCCGCCATCGCCGCAGTGATCGGCATCGTGCTGCTGGGAGACGTGCTGGGCCCGCGCCAGGTCGTGGCCCTGGCGGCGATCACCGTTGCGTCGGTGGGGTCGACGCTGGCCGACCGCGGCGACTAGCCGGGACGCTCGACCAGCGTCGTGGTGGTGCGCCCGGAAGGATTCGAACCTTCGACCTTGGGCTTAGGAGTCCCCTGCTCTGTCCAGCTGAGCTACGGGCGCGCATGGCGCCGCGCGTGGGCGCGGTCGCGTCCGGCATTGTACGACGTGCGTGGTGGGCGGAGCAACGCGCTGAAGTGGTTCCGTTGTCTTGACGCGCGCCGCCCCGTCACGGCTACAGCGCAGGGACGATGGCGGCCAGGTCGGCGCGGAGCGCGCCGGTCAAGGTCTTCACCTCGTCGAGGGCGGCGTGCCGGTCGATGGCGCGCAGGAGCGCCTCGAAATCGCCGCGCGCCTGTCGGGCGCGATCGGGGTAGAGGCGGGAGAGATCTGTCGCCTGGTCGAGGTCGTCGAGCCCGCGGCGGGCGGCGTCCTTGGCGGCGGTGAGGCTGTCGCCGGGCTGGGCCGTGGCACTCTGGCTTCCGCCCGTCGCGCGGGTGTACTCCAGGTCCACTACGTCGAGCGTTCCCTGCGCGTGCTGAACGGCGTAGATCGAGGGCGTGAGCTGGGTGGCGAGGCTCGGAGGCGGCGCCGTACCGCGGCCCAGCAGGAACGCAAGCGGGAAGACGACGACGGCGGTGATCAGCGCCGCCAGGTAGGCGGGGAAGTGGCGCTGGCGTCGGTACAGCATGGTCTCCTCCTCAGCTCTCGTTCAGGACCAGCGCCACCTGGGTCTCGAGCCTGAAGGCGCTCCGGAGGAAGCGCCGTAGGGCGTCGGGATCGCTCAGGTGGCTGCAATCGATGAGTCGGCGCGGCGTGACGGCGTGCGTCCGAGGGGCGTTGCCGGTCCCGAGACGGGTCTCGAGCGCCGCCAGCACCTCGCCCGGGGCGCCGGTCAGGATGGTGGCGTCGTCGAGCTCCAGCAGTCGCGCGCCGCGCCGGTCCATCGCCACGACCGGGTGACGGTGGATGCGGGAGAACAGGCGGCGCTCCTGGCGTTCGCCGCTGAGCAGCACCAACGCCGGGCTCCGGTAGCGCAGCTCGCAGGGGCCGCCTCCGAGCTGCGGACGTGCGAGCGTGCGCAGTACGTCGTCGTCGAGGTCACCCTGATGACCGTCGACGGGATGAGCCCCGAATGCGACGGCGCGCAGCAGCCGCTCCTCGGGCAGGTAGTGGACCTCGGATTGCAGGCGCGCCGGGTCCGCGCCGAGCCGCACGGCCTCCCCCTCGACCTCTCGCAGCAGCAGGTCGCCGACGGTGGGATCGTCGATGCCGGCGTTGCGCTCGCGCTCCACGCGGATCAACGTGAGGGCGGCTCCGATGCTGGAGATGATGTCGGGCTCGGGGACGCACTCGAACGGCATGCCCAGGCGCGCGGCGACCACCGGTCCCAGCACGCGGGCGGCGCCGCCGCCGCCGTAGAGCCGGGTGCCCCCCAGGTCGTGGTCGTTGGCCACGGCCCGCACCGTGCGGACGAGCTTCTCGGCGCTGGCTTCCAGCACCGCCACCGCCACGTCGTCGATACCGGCGCCGAGGATGCTTGCCAGCGGCGCCAGCGCCTGTGCGGGCGGCGTCCGCTTCTCGGTATCCCGGGTCGTCGGCCGGAAGGCGGCCCAGGGCGTTGGCCGCGCAAGTGGGGGTGATCGCGAAACGGCCGCCGGCGGCGTCGACGACGACGTAATCGGCGGGATCTCCGGGGCGCGGCGCGATGCGTTCGAGGCGCGCGCCTTCGAGATCGGCTGGATCGGCGAAGGACGCGTAGGGGAGGCCGGCGATATGCGCGCTGCGCGGCCCCACCTCCTCGATGCGTCGGCCCGAGAGACGGACCAGGCTGCCCCCCGCCACGCCCGCGATGCGGATGTCGGCCGCTCGCAACGCCGTGGGGAAGTCCATCACCGTCATGTGCTTCATCACCGGGCGCCCGGCCTTGACGGCGCCGATGTTCGTGCTGGTGCCGCCGACCTCGAACAGGATCCCGTCGGATACGCCGTGGTAGAGGATGGCGCCCGCCAGCGAGGCGGCGGGACCGCTGACGACGGTGTGGATGGGAGCCTCGCGCAGTCCCTGCAGATCGACGGCGCCGCCGTCGCCGCGGACCACGAGCAGGGGGACGCCGGGCAGGGTGCGCTCCAATGCTCGCTCCACGTGCTCGGCGGTCCGGAGCATGGTGGGCAGGATGGAGGCGTTGATGGCGGCGGTGCTCGAGCGCATCTCCAGGCCGTAGACGCCGGTGAGCTCCGAGCCGGCGGTGGCGGGCAGGCCGGCCTCGCGCAACAGCTCGGCCGCGCGGCGCTCGAGGGTGGGGTCGTCGACGGCGAACGCCTGGCTCACGGCTGCCACCTCGACGCCGTCGGCCCGCCAGGTCGCGGCCAGGGCCCGCACCCGCGCGTCGAGGTCCGGTGCGTCGGCGGGAACGAAGGCCCAGCTCAGCTCGAGCGGCCGGCCGCCGGCCAGGCGTAGCTCGGAGAGCTTCGTGCGCCGGCGGATCAGGCGCTCCTCGGCGGCCGGCCCGAGCGCCAGCAAGCCCACGTGGGCCATATCGCCCTCGAGCAGCGCGTTGGTGGCCTGGGTGGTGGCGTGCGCCACGAGCGCTACCGGCCGGTCGGCTGGTAGCGCAGCGAGAAGCTCCTCCAGGACATGCAGCACCCCCGCCACCACGCCCTCGGAGGCATGGTGCGTGGTAGCGATGCGGGCGCGCGCGTAGATCTTCCTGGTGACAGCGTCGAGCGCGACGCCCTTGGTGAAGGTCCCGCCGACGTCGATGCCGATGCGAACGGCGCTTTGCGGCGGCGAGGAGTTCGGGGTGGTCATGGCCTTGGCGTCGGAGCGGGCGGGAGGTGCTCAGTGCCCCACCGGCGGCCGCGTAGGACCCCCGGTCGGATTCTGCCCGTGAATACGAGGAGCCGCCGTCAGCCCGAGGACGCCTCACCCGTCGCGGCGCCGGCACGTTGAGCCCTGAGCCGGCCCCGACGCAGGAGGAATGCTACCATCCCGACCGCGTAGACGCCGATCAAGGAGGCCTGCGCCAGCACGGTCTCGAGGGTGGGGTGGAAGCCGGTCAGCGCGGCGAGGCTGGGGTTGAGGCGTGGCAACGTCCCCAGGAGGTTGGTGATCGGGAGCCAGCCGGCACCCTGGAGCGCGCGCACGGCGTTGCCCGCGAAGGCGACCGCCAGCAGCGCCGTCACGGTGACGGCGACTCGGAAGAACACCTGCAGGGGCAGCCTGCGCTGCAGGCGCAGGATCAGGAACGCCACCAGCGCAAGAGCGACGGCGCCGAGGCCCAGGCCGAGCCACAGGTAGCCCATCACCGGGCCGCTGACGCCGACCAGCGCCTGGTAGAGCAGGACCGTCTCGAACCCTTCGCGGTAGACGCTGGCGAACGCGGCACCCGCCACGGCGAGGAGGCTGCCGCGCTGCACAGCCTGGCCGAGCCGTGCCCGCATGAACTCCATGTGGCGTCGTCGGTCGCTCTGCTGCAACATCCAGAAGCTCAGGTAGAACAGGATGCCCACCGCCACCACACTGGTGACGCCCGATAGCAACTCGCGCGAGGCGGGCGCCAGGCGCAGCACGGTCGATGCGACGACGTAGGTCAGGCCCGTTGCGGCGAGTGCCGCCAGCAGGCCGTACCACACGCCGGGTGCGAGCCGGTCGTTGCGGGTGCTGCGCAGGTAGGCCAGGATGGCGCCCAGCAGCAGCACGACCTCCAGCCCCTCGCGGAACAGGATGAAGAAGCTTCCACCCGCGGCCAGCGTCGGCGCCAGCGCACCGGTGCCACTGATCACCGTCTCGGCGCGCAGCAAGTTGGCGTAGATCTTGGTGGCGGCGCCGTCGATCTGGCTCATGGGGGCGCCGGCCTTCATCGAGTTGCGGAGGTTGGCGAAGAGGAACTCGGTGTCCAGGATCAGGTCGGGGTCGAGCACCCGCAGCTTGGGCTCGGCGTACTCGAAGTGGTCGAGGTAGGCCGAGCGCGAGAGCTGGAAGGCCTTCTCGACCTGACCGGAGCGGTAGAGCCGCAGGCTATGAGCGACCATGTCGTGTGCGGTGTGCAGTTCGGCGCCGACGTCGACCTTCTGTTGGGCGCGCGCCTGCGGGAACAACGCCAGCAGCGTCGTAGCCAGCGCGAGCACCAGCAGGGCGGTGAACGAGCGCGGCGTCAGGTGGCGGGCGGTCGCCGGCGCCGTGGTCGCCATCGCCGGCGTCACTGCAGCGCCTTCCGCGCGCGCTCGATATCGGCCCGCGCGTTCTCCACGGCCGCCTCGAAGCGATCGGGCGAGACGCCCTGGGCCGCCAGCGAGCGCAAGCCGTCACGCAGGGTGTGTTCGAGGCGCTCCTTCAGGTCGGGTGCGGCGGCCTCGAGCGGGGGTTCGAGGTCCTCGAAGTTCTCCAGGTAGGCGTCGATGAGCGCCTCGCGTGCGCCGGCCACGTTCCCCGCGCGGTAGCGCGCCTCGGCGAGGTCGAGATCGTGGTCGATCGCAGCGAACAGCCGCTCGGTGTCGACCGCGCTGGGAGGCGCTCCCAGTGCCGCCAGCGCGTTGTCCGCCGCCGAGCGGATGACGTCCGCCCCCGCGCCGGAGCCGCCGGGGGCCCCGAGCGCGCTGTGCAGGGTGGCCAGCGCATCCCGGGTCGTGCCGGCGGCGCGGTGCTCCCGCGCCAGGTCGAGGGCAACGCCCGCCAGCGCGGAGGCGTACGCGTGGGGCTCGGTGGATGCCGGGCTACCGGCCGCGGCGACGGCTTCGAGTCCCTCCCGGCCGGCCTCGCGCACCAGCGTGATCAGCACGGCCTGCACGGCGTCGGCGCCGTCGAGCCGGGCCTTGGTCCGGTCGCGGACGATGGCGTCGATGCGGCCGGCCGCCTCGCGTGCTGCACGCCCATCCCCGCGCAGGACGGCGGCGTGCAGTTCGTCGAGATCCGCGCGCACGGCATCGGACGCCCCGGCGGCCGTGAGCGCCGCAACGGGACCGCTCGCCGCGCCGTCGAGTTGCGCACGGGCGTCGTCGGTGCGACCGTCCGTGCTCAGGCTCGCCGCGGCGTGAGCCCGGGCCTCGAGCCGGAACAGGTCGACGACCTCGGCCGGCGCGACCGTCGGGGCGGGCTGGGCGCCTGCCGCAGCGAGAGCGAGCACCAACACAAGGGCGGCCGATCGGATCGAACCGTCGGGGAGCGGCCGCGAACGGCGCGGGGCGGGCGAGTGCATACTTCGGGGTCCTTTCGCAGGGGACGGTCCTACGGCCCGCCTCCTCGTTTCCGGTTCATGGAAGCGGCAACGGCATCGTGCAGGGCGCCGCGTTCGCTGCCACTGAAGAAACCCGAGCTTATTACTCGGGTATGCACCGAGTCTAGCGGCGCACAATCCAGAGAGTCAAGCTCGGGAGTACGAATCCAGCCGTCCGCCGCGCCCCGGCACGGCCTCCAACGGGCCGATCACTGCGGTGTCACGGCCAGGTCGACCTGTGGTTCGGGGGCATCGAACGACACGGTCACGGTGGTCTGAGCGTAGAGCTCGCCGCCGGCATCGCCCAGGGTGCCGTTGCCGTTGTCGTCGGTGCCGGCTCGGAGCGTCACGCTGCCCGTAGGCAGGTTGGGGATCGTGAACGGCACGCCGCGCGTCACGTCGAAGCTGCGGCCGTCGGAGGTCTCGACGATCAACGGACTGGTGTCTGCCAGTGCCTGTTTGCTGGCGACGGCGTTCGCCAGGCCGTAGCCGTAGGTGTTGTCGAATCCGGCGGCCCCGAGGTCGGTCGCGCCGTTCGCCAGCGCGGTGGCGATCTGGTCGGGGGTCGCGGCCGGACGAGCGGTGAGGAGCTGGGCGGCGATCGCCGCCACGGCGGGGCTCGCCATGCTCGTGCCCAAGTCGTAGGCGTAGGTCTCGGTGGGCGGAACTTGATTCCAGTCGTACCAGGTGCTGATGATCTGGTCGGATGCCTGACCGGGGCCCGTCGCGGTGCCTCCGCCCGGCGCCACCACCCACAGGTCGGGGCCGCGATCGCTGTAGTAGGCGATGTCGTTGCTGCGGGTGGTCGCACCCACGGCGAGCACCTCGGGGTAGGCGGCCGGGTAGGCGACAGGGGTGGGCTGGCTGTTCTGGTCGTTGCCGGCCGCGGCGACGAGCACGATGCCGGCGGACTGCGCGGCCGAGAGGGCGTCGCGAACACCCTGTCCGAGATCGGTCGTGGCGCCCAGGCTCATGTTGACCACCCTCGCGCGCGCGTTTCCGCCGTTGGTGACGTAGTTCAGGCCGTCGATGAGGGTGGTGTTGGTCATGGCGCAGCCGCTAGCCGCGGCGTCGCCGATGTTGACGAGCAGCAGCCCGGCGCCGGGGGCGACGCCCGCCACGCCGCGAGCGTTGTTGGCGACCGCGGCGGCGATCCCCGCCACGTGCGTACCGTGGGAGCCACAACTGGAGTCCCTCACCATGACGTCGCTGCCGCCGCCGACGGCGTCGTGCGTGCCGCTCACGTTGCCGCTGAGATCGGGGTGGGCGGGATCGAACCCCCGGTCCAGGATGGCGATGGTCTGGCCGGTCCCGTCCCCCGAGGGCCAGGCCTGTTCGGCCGAGAGCCTGTCGAGGTTCCACTGGTCGGAGCTGTAGGTGTCGTTGGAGAAGGGTTGGAGCGTCACGGCGGCCTCGACGTAGCGAACGCCGGGCAGCGCCGACAGGTGGCGGGCCGCTGCCGCTGCGTTCTTCGCGTGGACCGTCACGACGCCGGCACGCGCGAACGCACTGCGGACACGCACCCCCTGTGACGCCCGGATCGGGGCGAGGTCCAGCGCGGGGACCTGAGCGGGGACCTTGCCGACGCCCACGACGAGGTCGCCCGGACCGGCTGCGAAGGTGTGCAGGGCGGGGTTCGGTGCCTTCGGGGCGGTCGGCTCGAGGGCCTGGCTGCTGAGCGTGTCCCCCCGCGTGACCGTGAGGGTCACGTCCGGGAAGCTGAAGGGGACGTGCACGCTGGAGGTGTTCCCTCCCGCGCTCAGGGTGAGGCCGATGCTGTAGCTCCCCGGCTGAAGGCCGGAGGGGTCGACCGTCATGGTGACCGTGGGTCGACCCCGTGCCCGACGACGGCTGCAGCTCGACCCAAGCGGGGTGGTCGGAGCTCAACGTCCAGTCTCCGGCGGCCGAGACGTCCACAGTGGCCGTCGTGACGCCGTTCAGGACGCTGGGCGTGACGGTGAGCTGGGTCGTCGGGGAGGGCGCAGGCGGGGGTGGGGACGTGGGGCTCTGGACGATTTCGCAGGCCCCGAGAAGGACCGTCAGGGACAGCACGGCTAGCGTCAGCCCGCGTCGATGTCTCATGGCGCGTTGTCTCATGCCGCGTTTCATCGCGAGACCACCTCCGCCCGCAGCATGCCCGAAGGAGGCAGATCCCAGGAAAGAGCACCATGAACCGTGGGGGGATGGCGCGGACGGTCCGCGGCCTCGCCGGCGGCGTCGACGCGCACCCGGAACGGCGTGGAAGCCCCGACGGGGAGGGAGCTCGTGCCCGGTCATCGACCCCCAGCCGCGGCGTGCTGCGCGCGTCTCCGTAGGTCAAGGGAGGATGAACGCGGGTCGAGAGGGCCCGTCCGGTCAGTCGGCGCGCGGCAGCCGCCGCGCGAGGTAGTCCCGGCGGCTCCTTGTCGCCGCCCTGCCGAGGACGCCGACCTCCTGATCGAGACGGGCATCGGCGCGCTCGAGCAGCACGTGCCTCTCTTCCGCCGACGGGGCCGTATGCGCCAGCAACAGGTAGGCGAGGCTCGTCTCCAGCACGGGACCGGCCTCGAGGCGTTCTTGGAGCGACCTCCTCATGGCTGTGGCCGCCCCGTTGGCGCCGGCCAGCACGCCGCCGCGAAGGGCGGCAATGGCGGCGGCGAGCCGCAAGTGGGCGCCGTCGTCCAACGCGGTGGCCTGCGCGACACGCTCCCGGACCAATGCCGGATCGCCCGTCAAGAGCGCCTGCTCGAGGAGGCACCAGGCGTAGAACTGCGGGATGTTGAGCTGTGCAAGCTCCTCCAGCACGGCCTCGACCCGGACCGTGGCGGCGTCGCGTTCGCCGCCCGTGGCGGTCTCGAGGTCGATGGCAGCCAGGTTGAACCTTGCCACCAGGGCGCCGCGGACGTCGGACGCCGCCTCGCGGAGCCGGGCCGCCTCGCGCAGCGCAGCGCGCGCGGGGGCGAAGCGGCCCAGGCGCCGCAACGCGTAACCGTGCGCGAAATTCGCCATCGCCGCGGAGCGGTCCGCTCCGAGAGAGGCGGAGACCTCCAGCGCGCGCTCGGCGTGCCCAAGCGCGGCGGCCAGGGCCCCGCGGCTCACCTCGGTCAGCGACGCGTTGGACAGGGCGATGGCGCCGGTGCGGCGGTCCGCGGCGCGCAGGGCGACCTCGGCGGCCTCGGTGAAGTGTCCGATGGCCTGTTCGTAGCGCCCTCGCCGCTCGCGGTCGGCGCCCAGGCTGTTGAGCAGCGTCGCGATCAGGGGCACGTCGTGCAGGTGGCGCGCCAGGGTGAGCGCCTGGCGGTGATGCTCGAACGCCGCGTCGACGTCGCCGCGCATGGCCTCCAACGCGCCGAGGCGCTGGAAGGCGCGTAGACGCCGCGCCTCGTGCCCCGTGCGCGTCACCTCGAGGAAGTGGTCGTGCGCCTCCGGGTAGGCGCCGGAGAAGTAGGCGATGTCGCCCAGCACCAGCCGTGCTTGGTCGATGCGATCGGCATCGCCGAGATGGAGCGCATCGTCGAGGGCCTGGCGGGCCTTGCGTGCGGCGAGCGAGTGCTCCCCGCGCACCGTGGCCCAGCGCGCCCGCCGGAGCGCGCTCTCGATCAGGAGGACGGGGTCCTGCAGGATCGATGCGACGCGCTCGAGCTCCTCCAGGAGCGCCTCGGCATCCTCGTTGCGGCCACGCTGCGCCGCGACGTCGTCCAGGCGGAGGAGTGCGTCGCCGCGCCCGGCCTCGTCCGGCGCCGCCCAGAGGGCGCGCAGGTACCAGCGCTCGGCCTCCTCGAGCGCGAACACCGCGCGGGCGCCGTCCCCCGCCCGCAGCAGGTGGGGGAACGCGGGCGTCGGCTCCCACGCGGCCAGGTAGTGCGTGGCGATGGGGGCGGGAGCTTCGTCGAAGACCTCGAGCTGGACGGCGAGCCGCCGGTGCCACAGCCGGGCGGCCTCGGGGGGTGTCCGGCCCTCGATGGCGTCGGCCACGAGCTCGTGCGCAAGCTCGCCCTCGTGCAGCAGCCGGTGGCGCTCGAGCTCGTCCACCCCGGCTCGCACGGAGCCGGAAGGCACCTCCAGGACGGCGGCTGCGATCTCCATCGAGAAGGCTGTGCCGGCCATCGCCCGCATCCGGAGCACGTCGGCTGCTGCGCGCGACAGGCGCTCGATCCGGCCGGAGAGGACACCGGCCGCGCTGCTGGGAAGGGCATCGCCTCCGTCGGGAGTAGCGCCCGAGGCCTTCTGCCAGGCGTTGCGCAGGAACTCGAGGGCGTAGAAGGGGTTCCCGCTCGAAACCTGGAGGACCAGGGAGGCGGGGGATGCCGCGTCCGCCATGCCGGTCTCGGCGATGAGGCCCTCGATGGCGTCCAGCCCGAGCGGCTCGAGCGTCACGATCTCGGCCAGCCCGCTCTCGGCGGCGGCACGCATGGCGCGGACCCTCGCTAGGCCCATCTCGTCCGGGCGGTACGAGACCAGGGCCCGGACCGGCGCGTCGGCGAAGCGCGTGACGAAGTACGCGCCCATCTCGAAGCTGGCGTCGTCCCACAGGTGGGCGTCCTCGTTCACGAGCACGGCCTTGCCCTCCAGGGCCCTGGCGAGGACCCGTGCGGCGGCCTCGAACAGACGGAGCTTCTGGGGCTCGTCGGTGATCGGCGTCTGGCCGGCGGGTCGTGGGAAGAGCTCGGGGAGGATGCGAGCCAGCTCGTCGCGTATCCAGGGCTCGTCGGCGTAATCCGGATGCTCACGCAGGATCGCCGCCAGCGACCGCGCCTTGCTGGCGTAGGCGACGTTGCGGTCGCCGGGCATGCCGCGCGTGACCAGGACTCCGCCCCGGGTCGCGGCGAAGTCGTGCATCAGATGGGATTTCCCGATGCCCGGCTCGCCCAGCACCACGATCGTGTGCACCCGCCGCCAGGCGTCCTCGAGGGCGCGCCAGGCCGCCTCGCGTCCCAGCAATCGCGGCGGTCGGAGGAGCGTGATCGGCAGCGCCACCGTTGGGCGGGGACGTGGCGCGGCCGACGAGCCGCTGTCGATGGCCCTCGCGAGCTCCACCGTGTCCGGGAGGGGCTCGAGCCCGAACGTCTCGCGCAGAACCTGGCGGCAGCGGCGGAAGGCGGCCATGGCCTGGCCCCGGTCGCCGGAGAGGTAGTGGAGCCGCATGACCCTGCGGTAACCCGCCTCCGACAGGGGATCGAGGGCGGAGAGCCGCTGCGCCAGCTGGAGCGCCCGCCGGACGTCGCCGGCGGCCTCGAGTCGATCGGCCTGCACCTCGAGGCTGCGTCGCACGATGTCGAGCAGGCGCTCGCGCTCGGCGATCACCCACTCGGCCAGGTCGGGGCAGTCGTCGTAACTGTGGCCCTCGAGCAGCATGGGCGCATGCATGCCCCAGCGCTCGGCGACGGCGTCGGCGCGGCCGGCAGCGTGCAGCTCCTGCAGCTCCGTGACGTCCGCGGCTACGGCGCCGAGCCGCAGATCGCCGCCCGGCTCGAGCAGGTCCTCGAAGGTACGGAGCCGGTGCAGGAGCTGCCGGAGGTTGTTGCGGGCGCGTGCATCGACCACGTTGGGCCACAGCAGCCCCGCCACCGTCGCGCGCGGCGTCGATCCGGCGATGGCCACGTAGGCCAGCAGCGCCGCGGCCTTCCGCTCCAGGGTTTCCGTCGGTCGTCCGGGGCGCTGCAACACGGCGGTGCCCAGGACGCTCAGCCCCCATCGGTCTTTCACGTCGGAAGCATTCTACGGGATGGGGAGATCGGGACGATTAGAAATCTCTCCGTCGAGCCTGCCAACCGACGGCCGCGCCGCCCATGGCCGGCGGCTCGGGGCGGACGCCGTCACCCGGCCGGCGGCCTGCCGCGCCTCCAGCTCACGGGAAGATCGCGCCCAGCAGCTCCAACGTCGCCACGGCGGCGAGATAGGCAGTCGCCCCGCTGCCGTCGACGAGGGGGTTCGTCTCCATCACGTCGAAGCCGACGATGCCGGTCCGGGCGGCAACCTCGCGCAATAGCCTCCGGACCTCGGGGTAATCGAAGCCGCCGGGCTCGGGCGAGGACACGCCGGGCGCGAAGGCGGGATCGAAGGCGTCCATGTCGAGCGTGACGTAACAGCGTTCGAAGGCAGCCACGGCGTCCAGCAGCGCGTTCCAGCCCTCCGGCGAGCGCATGGCCTCGCGCGTGAGGACCAGGTTGCCCCGCTTCAGGGCGCCGCGGAAACCCGCCCGTGAGGTCCGCGGACCGCGGATGCCGACCTGCACGATGCGCTCGACCTGAGCCGCCTCGGACGCGCGCCGCATCGGGCTGCTGCTGGTGTCGCGGCTGCCCATCACCTCGTCGGTCACGTCGAGGTGGGCGTCGATCTGGAGCACGCCGAGCGGCCCCTGGGCGGCCAGCGCCCGCACGGCGGGGCCGGTGATCGAGTGGTCGCCGCCGATCAGCACGGGGAAGGCGCCGGCTCGCAGCAACGCCGTCACGCTGGCCTCGACCGCCTCCAGCGTGGCGCCCGGCTGGCTGCGCAGCACGTCGACGTCTCCGGCGTCCACGACGGAGGTGCCGGTCAGCACCAGGCGGTCGCGCTCGACGTCGAATACGCCCTCGACAGGCAGCGGGCCCAGCCGGGTGGAGGCCTCACGCACGGCGCGAGGGCCGAAGCGGGCGCCCGGGCGGTAGCCCACACCCAGGTCGTGCGGCACGCCGAGCATCGCGACCTTGCCGTTGCACGCCTCGAAGCTCTCCAGCAGCGGCGCCTTGAAGAAGGTGGCGACCCCGGTGGGCGCCAGATCGGCCGGGTAACGTTCGCTCACGGTCGGTCCTCCGTCTCCCGGCCGGGCCGCTGCCAGGCCACCCGCCCGCCCGCGATCACGCGTTCGGCCAGGTTGGTGCCGTAGTGGTAGGCGAGGTAGGCGGGGCTCGGTGCGTCGACCACCAGCAGGTCGGCGCGCTTGCCCACCTCGAGCGATCCCACCTCGTCCGCCATGCCCACGGCATGCGCGGCGTTGAGCGTGGCGGCGGCGATGGCCTCCTCGGGCGAGAGCTTGAGCTGCAGGCACGCCAGGTTGACGATCATCTGCATCGACTCGGTCGGGCTCGAACCCGGGTTGGCGTCGGTGGCCAGCGCGACCGGCACGCCGGCGTCGACCATGCGGCGGGCCGCCGCGTAGCGGCTCCCCATCAGGCTGAAGGTAGTGCCGGGCAGGAGCACGGCCACCACCCCCGCGGCCGCCATCGCCGCTAGCCCGGCTTCGGAAGCGTAGACCAGGTGATCGGCGGACACGGCGCCCAGCTCGCCGGCCAGCTCCGCCCCGCCCGAGCTGGCCAGTTCGTCGGCGTGGAGCTTGGGCTGCAGACCGGCCGCGCGCCCCGCCTCGAGGATGCGCCGGGACTGGGCCGCGCCGAACACGCCTTCCTCGCAGAAGACGTCGCAGAAGGCGGCGAGCCCGGCCTCGGCCACCGCCGGGATCATCGCCTCCACGACCAGATCCACGTAGCCTTCGGGATCGTTGCGGTACTCGGGCGGGAAGGCGTGAGCGCCCATGAAGGTGGCGACGGTCCGCACGGGATGCCCGCGACCGGCGCGCTCTGCGGCCCGCAACTGCTTCAGCTCGGTGGCGGTGTCGAGCCCGTAACCGCTCTTGATCTCCAGGGTGGTGGTGCCGTGGCGCAAGGCGGTGTCGAGACGGTCGCGCGTGAGCCGCGCCAGGGTCGCCTCGTCGGCGGTGCGCGTGGCGCCGACCGTGCCCAGGATGCCCCCTCCTGCCTGCAGGATCTCCAGGTAGGAGGCGCCCGCCAGGCGCAGCGGGAACTCACGCTCGCGGGTGCCGGCGTACACCAGGTGGGTGTGGGGGTCGACGAAGCCCGGCAGGACGGTCCGGCCGCGCGCGTCGATGACCTGAGCGCCTTCGGCGAGCGAGACCTCGCGCTCGACGCGTTCGTTGGGTCCGACGGCCAGGATGCGATCGCCCGCCGCGGCCACCGCTCCGTCGGCGATGATGCCCAGCTCACCGAGGGCGGTACCGGTGAGCGGTGCCATGCCGTGGCCGGCCAGCGTGACGAGAGCGTCGGCGTGGCGGATCAGCAGCGTGGCCTTCGTTGGATCTCCGGCGCTCACGGCGTGTCGGGGGTGAGCATCGGGAGGTCGATGCCCTTCTCGCGGGCGGTCCGCACCGCCTCCGGGTAGCCCGCGTCGGCGTGGCGCATCACGCCGCTGCCGGGGTCGGTGGTCAGCACGCGCTCGAGCCGCTCGGCAGCCTCCGGTGTGCCGTCGGCGACCACCACCATGCCGGCGTGGATGGCGTAGCCGATCCCCACGCCGCCGCCGTGATGCACCGACACCCAGCTCGCGCCCGCGGCGGTGTTGAGCAGCGCGTTGAGGATCGGCCAGTCGGCGATGGCGTCGCTGCCGTCGCGCATGGCCTCGGTCTCGCGGTTGGGCGATGCCACCGAGCCGCTGTCGAGATGGTCGCGGCCGATGACGATGGGCGCGCTCACCTCGCCCGACGCCACGAGGTCGTTCATGATCGCTCCCAGCTTCGCGCGGTCGCCGTAGCCGAGCCAGCAGATGCGTGCCGGCAGGCCCTGGAACGCCACCCGTTCGCTCGCCATGCGGATCCAGCGCGTGAGGCGTTCGTCGTCGGCGAAGGCCTCGAGGATGGCGGTGTCGATGCGCGCGATGTCGGCCGGGTCCCCCGACAAGCGCCGCCCACCGGAACGGACCCTTGCCCTCGCAGAACAGCGGACGGACGAAGGCGGGCACGAAGCCGGGGAAGGCGAAGGCGTCCTCCACGCCGGCGTCCTTGGCCTGCTGGCGCAGGTTGTTGCCGTAGTCGAAGACCACCGAGCCTCGCTCCTGAAGCGCCAGCATGGCGCGCACGTGGTCGGCCATGCTGGCCTTGGCGCGGTCGACGTAGCGTTCGGGATCGGCGACCCGGAGTGCCGACGCCTGCTCGAGCGTCAAGCCCGCCGGGACGTAGCCGTTCAGCGCGTCGTGCGCCGACGTCTGGTCGGTCGTGAGGTCCGGCACGCGGCCGCGGCGTACCAGCTCCGGGAACACCTCCGCGGCGTTGCCCAGCAGCCCGATGGAGCGTGCTTCGCGCGCGCCTACGGCGCGCTCGACGCGGGCCAGGGCGTCCTCGAGATCGTCGGCGACCTCGTCGAGGTAACGCGTCTTCACGCGGCGTTCCAGCCGCTCGGGGTCGACGTCGACGATGAGGCACACGCCGCCGTTCATGGTCACGGCCAGCGGTTGCGCGCCGCCCATGCCGCCGCAACCGGCCGTCAGTGTCCAGCGCCCGCCGAGGTCGCCGCCGAAGTGCTGGCTGGCGGCCTCGGCGAAGGTCTCGAAGGTGCCCTGGAGGATCCCCTGGGTGCCGATGTAGATCCAGGAGCCGGCCGTCATCTGCCCGAACATGGTGAGGCCTGCCGCCTCGAGCTTGCGGAACTCCTCCCAGGTGGCCCAGGCCGGGACCAGCAGGGAGTTGGCGATGAGCACCCTGGGCGCCATCTGGTGGGTGCGGAACACGCCGACCGGCTTGCCGGACTGGATGAGAAGGGTCTCGTCGTTCTCGAGGCGCTTCAGGGTGGCGACGATGACATCGAACGCCTCCCAGCTCCGCGCCGCCCGTCCGCTGCCGCCGTAGACGATGAGCTCGTCGGGGTTCTCGGCGACGTCGGGGTCGAGATTGTTCATGAGCATCCGCAGGGCGGCCTCCTGCTGCCAGCCCTTGCAGGTGCGTTCGACGCCTCGGGGTGCCCTGACCGTGCGTGCCTTCGATGCCATGCGGGTACCGTTCCTCTCGCGGGCGCAGGTTGCCTTTCCGTCACGGTACCGCCGCGAGAGGCGGTCGATGCGGCATTGTGCTGCGTGCGGTCGATGCGGACCCGCGGCGGCCGGCCATGTCGTCGGCGCCGCAGGGTCCTTCGGCGGAGCTCAGAAGTCGTAGTTGACCCCGCCCCTGAACCCCACGATGATGCCGTGGAACCCCAGGTCGGTGGCGGGTTGCAGTTCGAGGTAGGCCGCCGTGGTCGGGCCGGTGGGCACGTCGAGGCCGGCGGTGAGATGCAGTCCGAAGGCGGCGACCGGTCCGAATGCGCCGGGGACGCCGACGGGAGTGGCGTAGACCTGGGGTCCGCCGCCGACGTACCACGACACCGAGCCGCGCGGTGGCGCGCTGTCGTAGAGCACGTCGGCCCCGATCTGGAAGAACACGAACGCGAAGTCGTCGACCGTCAGCCGGGCCACCGCGTGTGGCGCGACGGTGACGCCGAACTGGCCGCCCAGCGTCGGAACGACGACGTCGAGTGTGCCTAGCTCCCAGCCCGCGAAGAGTCCCTGGGCGCGGGCCGAGGGGCTGCCGGCGATCAGGGCGAACGCCAGGCAGAGCACGGCGACGGTGACGGCGGTTCGCATGGAACCGGTCGAAGGAAACGGGATACGCCTCATGTGGCTCTCCTCCCCTTGGGGAAGGAGGGTACGCGAACGGCCGTTACTCGGGCGTTATCGGCCTGGGCGAGGCGCACCCGCGCGCACACGAAGCGGTGGGGCGCCCTCGAGGGCGCCCCACCGTAGAGCCGTCCGTCTTCGCCCGTCCGTCGTCAGCCTGCGAACGCCTCCATCAGCCGGTTGAAGGTCGCGCTGGGGCGCATCGCGCGAGAGGCGAGCGCATCGTCCGGCCGGTAGTAGCCGCCGAGATCGACCGGGGCTCCCTGCGCTGCCAGCAGTTCGTCGGCGATGGTCGCCTGGTTGGCCTCCAACGCCTCGGCCAGCGCCTTGAAGCGTGACGCCAGCGCCGGGTCGTCGGTCTGGCTCGCCATCTCCTTGGCCCAGTACAGCGCCAGGTAGAAGTGGCTGCCGCGGTTGTCGATCTCGTTGACCTTGCGCGAGGGGGCCTTGTTGTTCTCGAGCACGGCCGCGTTGGCGCGATCCAGGGCGTCGGCCAGGATCTGCGCGGTGCGGTTGTCGGTCGCGGCGCTGAGGTGCTCGAGCGAGGCGGCGAGCGCCAGGAACTCGCCGAGCGAGTCCCAGCGCAGGTGCCCTTCGGCGACGAACTGCTGCACGTGCTTGGGCGCGGAACCGCCGGCGCCGGTCTCGAACAGGCCGCCGCCCGCCATGAGCGGCACGATCGAGAGCATCTTGGCGCTGGTGCCGACCTCCAGGATGGGGAACAGGTCGGTGAGGTAGTCGCGCAGCACGTTGCCGGTCACCGAGATGGTGTCCTCGCCCCGGCGGAGGCGCTGGCAGGAGAGGCGGGTGGCCTCCACCGGCGACAGCACGCGCAGGTCCAGGCCGGCGGTGTCGTGGTCGGTCAGGTAGCGTTCCACTTTGGCGATGAGCTGCGCGTCGTGCGCGCGCTCGGCGTCGAGCCAGAACACCGCCGGCGCGCCGCTGGCGCGGGCACGGCTGACGGCCAGCTTCACCCAGTCGCGGACGGCGGCGTCGGTGACGGTGCACGCGCGCCAGATGTCGCCCGCCTCGACGTCGCGTTCGACCAGCGTCTTGCCGCTCGCCGCAACCACGCGGATGGCGCCGGCGGCGGGCGCTTCGAAGGTCGTGTCGTGCGAGCCGTACTCCTCGGCCTTCTGCGCCATCAGGCCCACGTTGGGGACGCTGCCCATGGTGACCGGGTCGAAGGCCCCATGGGCCTTGCAGTCCTCGATGACGGCCTGGTAGACGCCGGCGTAGGCGCTGTCGGGGATGACGAACTTGGTGTCGTGCTGCTCACCGTCCGGTCCCCACATCTGGCCCGAGGTGCGGATGGCCGCCGGCATCGAGGCGTCGACGATGACGTCGCTGGGCACGTGCAGGTTGGTGATGCCCTTGTCGGAGTTGACCATCGCCATCTCGGGGCCTGCTGCCAGGGCGGCATCGAGGTCGGCCTCGATCTCCCGCCGCTTCGTCTCGGGCAGGTCCGCGATGGCGCTGTAGAGGGCGGCGAGGCCGTTGTTGGGCTTGACGCCGAGCTCGCGGAAGGTGGCGGCGTGCTTGTCGAACACGTCGGCGAAGAACACCTCCACGGCGTGGCCGAAGATGATGGGGTCGGAGACCTTCATCATGGTGGCCTTGAGGTGGATGGAGAACAGCACGCCCTGGCGCTTGGCGTCCTCGATCTGCTCGGCCAGGAAGGCGCGCAGCGCGGCGCGGCTCATGACCGCGGCGTCGATGACGGTGCCTTCCTCGAGCGGCAGCTCGTCCTTGAGGACCGTGGTACGTCCGCCCGCCTCGACCAACTCGATGCGGGCCGCCCCGGCATCGGCCGCGGCGACCGTGGCGGACACCTCGTTGCTGCGCAGATCGCCCGAGGTCATGTGGGCCACGTGGGACTTCGAGTCGGCGCTCCACGCCCCCATGGAGTGGGGGTGCTTGCGGGCATAGGCCTTCACCGACGCCGGCGCGCGGCGGTCGGAGTTGCCCTGGCGCAGCACCGGGTTCACGGCGCTGCCCTTGACTCGGTCGTAGCGCTCGCGCACGTCGCGCTCGGCGTCGGAAGCGGGCTCGTCGGGGTACTCGGGCAGCGGGTAGCCCTTGTCCTGCAGCTCGCCGATGGCCGCCTTGAGCTGGGGCAGCGAGGCGCTGATGTTGGGCAGCTTGATGATGTTGGCGTCCGGCGTCTCGGCCAATGTGCCGAGGTAGGCGAGGTCGTCGGCGATGCGCTGGTCCTCGCGGAGGACCTCCGGGAAGCTCGCGAGGATGCGCCCGGCCAGCGAGATGTCACGCGTCTCGACGGCGACGTCGGCCGCCCGCGTGAAGGCTTCCACGATCGGCAGAAGCGAGTAGGTCGCCAGCCCCGGCGCCTCGTCGACCTTGGTGTAGATGATCTTGGGGGTGTGGGTGTCGTCCATGATGGGCTCCGCTCCTCGTTACCGCGCGGATCCCGTCCTGCCCGAGACCGCGCACGGTCGTGTCGTTCGATCAAGCCCCAGGGGGGCCGTTCAACCCTTCAAGCCTACGCCAATGGCGTGGGGGGCGGGGCGCGGAACGGCGATCAACCCGGACACGGGGCGTGGGCGTCGGGCGAGTAGGTGCAGCGTGGCCCCGCGACCGCTAGGCTGGACTCCATGGCAGACACCCACAGCCACGGAGGGCCCGTGCCGGATCGGCCCCGTCGAATTCGGCCCCGTCGAGTTCGGACCCGTCGAGTTCGGACCCGTCGAAGTCGGACCTCTACGCCGAGTTGCTGGAGCGACTGGCGGGCCTGTTCGAGGGCGAGGCCGACTGGCTCGCCAACCTCGCCAATGCCGCGGCGGCGATCTTCGAGTGGCTGCCGGGGCTCAACTGGGCCGGCTTCTACCTGGTTCGGGACGGCGAGCTGGTCGTCGGACCGTTCCAGGGCCGGCCGGCGTGCGTTCGCATCGCGTTCGGCGCCGGCGTGTGCGGCGCCGCGGTCGCCCAACGCGCCAGCCAGGTGGTCCCGGACGTCCACGCCTTCCCCGGGCACATCGCCTGCGACCCGCGCTCGCGCTCCGAGATCGTGGTGCCCATCTTCGATGGCGCCTTCGATGGCGACGGGGCCGTGACGGCGGTGCTCGACCTGGACAGCGACGAGGTCGCGACCTTCGACGAGGAGGACCGGGCCGGGCTCGAGGCGGTGGCCGAGCTGCTCTCCCGGACCATCGACTGGGGACGCGCCTGCCGCAGTTGAGCGCCCGGCGTGCACGTGATGCCGCAGCCGTTCAGGCCGGGAAGCCGCTAGGCTCGGGCGCATGGTCGATCTGAGCGGGGTCCCGGCGGGCGCGCCGGTACGGGTGATCCTCGGCGCGGGCGAGCAGCGCTATCCGGGATGGATCCCGACGCAGAAGGAGGACCTCGACCTCCTGAAGCGGCCGGACTTCGTTGCGAGCTTCTCGAGCCGGCTCGTGTCCGCCTTCCTGTGCGAGCACGTCTGGGAGCACCTCACGCTGGAGGAGGGACGCCGCGCGGCCGCGCTGTCCTTCGAGTTCCTGGAGCCGGGAGGATACCTGCGGTGCGCCGTTCCCGACGGCAATTTCGGCGATCCCGCGTATCGGCGGCTGGTGCAGGTGGGCGGGCCGGGTCCGGCCGAGCACCCGGCGGCGGACCACAGGGTGCTGTACGATCACCGGCTGTTCGCGGAGGTGTTCGGGAGCGCCGGCTTCGAGGTCGAGCTGCTGGAGTACTGCGACGAGCACGGGCGCTTCCATCACCGGCCGTGGGACCCGGAGGACGGGCCGGTCTTCCGCTCGTGGCGCTCGGATCCGCGCAATGCTGGCGGCGAGCTGCGGTTCGTGTCCATCATCGCGGACCTGTGGAAGCGCTGACGGTTCGGCCGCGTCCCCCGGTCCGCTCCTCCGGGTAGGGAGGGCGGTCGCCCCGGTGGAGCAGAGGGGGGAGACACAAGCGGCTCGCATGTGGACCGCCCTGCCCCTTCCGCTATGGTGAACGCATGATCGAAGAGCGCTGGGGGGAGCGCGACGGGGTGCGGCTGCACTACCTCGTGCGCCGAGGTGGGGCTGCACAGGTGCCGCTGGTCTACCTACCCGGGAGCTTGGGTCAGGCGAGCGATTTCCGTGCGGAGATGGTGCGCCTGGCTTCGCGGGCGACGTTGGCCGTGGACAAGCGGGGTGTGTTCGAGGGCGACGCAGCGCCCGAGAACGGGTACACGTTCGAGGATCGGGTGGCCGACCTGGAGGCGGTGTTGGCGGGAGCCGGGCTCGGGCCGGCCTGCGTGATGGCGTTCTCGATGGGCGTGCCCGTTGCGCTGGGGTACGCCGTACGGCAGCCCGAACAGGTGCGAGGGCTGATCCTCCTCGACTACGCGGCGCGGTCGCCGGAGCTCGACGGGGCGTGGCTCGAGCACGCCTTGCCGTTCGCGCGCGAGCGCGGAATCCCAGAGCGCGTGGTCCGGGCGATCCGGCGCGATGCGCGGCGGGTCGACCTGTGGGACGACCTGCACGCTCTCGCCTGCCCGGTGCTCCTGGTGGTCGGCGGGAAGAGCACGAGCGTGGCGGCGGCCGACCTCGAGCGCTACCGAACGGCGCTGCCGCAGTTGCGGGTCGAGTTCTTGGAGGAGGCGGGGCACGAGGTGTTCCGTCCGGACTACGAGCGCTTCATGCGGTTGGTCGAGGGCTTCCTCGCCGCGCTCGACGGGTCGGGACCCGCTGGCGCGTGAAGCCGGGCAAGCTCGCAGACGCCTGTGGCAGGCCGGTCTACGCGCCGTTCGGCACGCCGTCGCCCGGTGGGAGAGGGGCGATTTCCGCGTGACGCCTACGGTCGTGAGCCTTCGGTCCGTCGAGAAGCGTTTCGGGGAGGTACGGGCCCTCCACGCCCTATCACTCGACGTGCGCGCAGGAGAGATCTTCGGTCTGCTGGGGCCGAACGGGGCGGGGAAGACGACCACCGTCGAGCTCATGCTGGGGCTGACGGCGCCGTCGGCGGGCGAGGTGCGGGTGCTCGGATCGGACCCGCGGGTCGAGCCGCTGACGGTCCGCGCCAACGTCGGCGTGGTCATGCAGCGGCCGGCGTTGGACCCCTACCTGAGCGGGCGCGAGAACCTGGAGCTGCACGCCGCGCTCTACCCGCTGGCCAGGGCCCAGCGCCGCGTGCGCGTCGAGGCCGTGCTGAGGTGGTCGGGGCTGGGGGACGTCGCCGATCGTCTGGTGCGAACCTACTCGGGGGGCATGCAGCGTCGTCTCGATCTGGCCATCGGCATGCTGCCGCAACCGCCGATCCTGTTGCTCGACGAGCCGACGGTAGGGTTGGACATCCACACGCGCCGCCAGCTGTGGGCCCTGATCGGGGACCTGCGGGCCGCCGGAACCGCGATCGTGCTGACGACGCACTATCTGGAAGAGGCGAACGCCCTGTGCGACCGGGTGGCCATTCTCGACCGGGGGGCGCTGCGGGCGATCGGGACGCCCGCCGAGCTACGGGCGAAGATCCTGCGCGGTGCGCACCGCCTGGAGGTGCGCCTGGCGCCGGGCGCACCGAACGTGGCGAGCTCGCTGGACGCGCGGGTGGCCTTCGGCGTGGACGACGGTGGAAAGCTGGTCTTCACGGGGGAGCCGGAACGCCTGTGGGAGGTCGTGGATCGACTCCGAAGGGATGCGGGAGCGTACGTGCTCGAGCTGGCGTTCCAGCAGCCGACGCTCGACGACGTCTTCCTGCAGCTCACGGCCGAGGAGGTCTCGCGCTCTACGAGCGACGGGCCCGCACGAGGTGCCTCCAGATGAAGCACGTCGACCGCGGCCCTGCCGGGGGCGGCGGGGAGGGACCCGTCCCGACCCTCCCCGCCCGATCGACCCCGTTCGGGCAGGCGACCTGGGCGCTCAGCACACGCTGGTGGTGGCGGCTCAAGCGCACGCCGCTCTCGATCGTGGTGGCGTTGGCGCAGCCCGCGCTGTGGCTGGTGCTGTTCGGCAACCTGTTCGCGAAGAGTGGGATGGTGCAGGGCTCGAGCTACATCGCGTTCATGACGGCCGGCGTGGTGATCATGACGGTCTTCAACGGCGCGCTCGCGGGGGGGGTGGAGGTCCTGTTCGACCGCGAGACGGGCATGCTGAAGCGCCTGATGGCGGCGCCGATCCCGCCCGCGGCGCTGCTGTGGAGCCGCTTCGCCTTCGTGCTCGGCGTCAGCACGGCGCAGGGCGTGCTCATCCTGCTGGTGGCGTTCCTGCTGGGCGTGCGCGTGGCGTCCGGACTCGGCGGCGTGGCCCTGGTCCTGGCCACCGGGGTCCTGCTGGGGATCGGTGTCACGGCGCTGTCGATGGCGCTGGCCTTCGCGTTCCGCAACCACGCGCAGTGGTTCGCGGTGACCGGGTTCGTGGGCCTGCCGATCCTGTTCGCGTCGAACGCGCTAGCGCCGCTGCAGGCGATGCCCGTGTGGCTGCGCTGGATCGCGCGGGCCAATCCGATGACCTACGCCATCGCCGGCGCCCGCGGGCTCATCCTCGGCGGCTTCGACGTCGGAAGGTTGCTCACGATGACCGCCGCGCTGGTGGTGTTCGACACGGCCATGGTGGCCATCGCGCTGGTCGCGATGCGACGAGCGATCGATTGACCTTCGGGGGTCTGCGCAGCGGTGGGCGTGGCCTACGGCTCTCGGGCCGAGCCGGACTGGTGCGCGTAGACACGGATCGACGCGCCGGTTGCGGGCTCCATACCGAGCGACGTGTAGAACGGCAGCACGTCCTGGTCGCAGAGGGCGTCGATCATGTAGAGGCCGTCGAGGCGCACCAGGAGGCGCCTGACCAACTCGCTGCCGATGCCGCGTCCGCGGTGGTCGGGCAGGACCTCGAGGAGCGGGATGTAGGCCGCCAGGACGCCGTCGGTGATGGCCGTGGCGAACCCTACGACGCGGGGTTCGGGCGTGTCGGTCAGCGCGAGTGCGACCTCGTCACTGCTTCTCAGGATGTGAAGGTGGGTCTGGGGCGTCGGCGGTCGGGGCCAGCCATCGAAGAAGCCAGCCAGTTGGTTCGGCGTGATGGTGTCGGCGGATTCGAGGTAGTGGATCATGCATCCCCCTCTCTCGGTCTCGCTGCGTGCCGCGAACCCTCGCCCGCGCCAGAAGCCTCCTCGCGCAGGGAGCGGCCGAGGTCGCGCCTCTCCCATTGCAGACGCAGCCACAGCCACGGTCAAGGGAGTGGCTGCGCGCGCTAGGTGGTCGTGCCGGAGCTCGCCAGGAATCCCTCGAGCGCCGAGAGGTAGGCCTGCATGGCCTGCAGGGTCATGGCCATGTTCCCCGGGATCTCGAGGCTGTGATCGGCGCCTTCGACGACGACGCTTGGGCGCCCGGTGAGCGCAGCGAGCTCGTCCACCCGCGACCGGTCGTAGAGGGGGTCCGCGGTGCCGATCACGAACAGGGACGCGGGTCGCCGGCGGCGGATGGTCTCGAGCAGCGACGCGTCGTTCAACAGGGGGGTCAGCCACACGCAGGCGGGGGAACGTGGCTGCTCGTCGCGTTCGAGGAGGTCGGTGAGGGCCAGCGTCCCGAGGGACTTGCCGACGAGGACCACGTTCCGGTAGTGGCCTTGGCGCGTGGCCGCCTCGTACGCGCTGCGCGCATCGTCGCCGATCCATTTTCGTCGGGCGGAGGGATCTTCGCGGGGGAAGTCGGGATCGAGATCGTACGCCAGGTCGAGGCGCAGGATGTCGGCGCCGCGCCACTGGAGGGCGCGCTGGGTGTAGTGAAGCAGGGGCATCGTGGCCCGGTAGCCCAGGCCGGGGAGGATCACGGCGAGCGTGTCGCTTCCGGCGTCGTTGCGGATGAACGTGTTCGGGAGCAGCATATCGCGTGTGGTGGTGAGATCGAGGTGCGTGGTTCGGGCCATGCTTCTCCTTCGCCGAGTTCCGCGGCCGGGGCGCCGTGGCGAGAGGCTCTCCCTCGCAAGGCACGAAGACCAGGTCCCCTTGGACGTCCTGAGCGTACTGTGGATGCACCGAGCGGGGTGCCACGTGCAGGGGAGCTATATTGCCCCATGGTCGAGGAACGGCTGGGCGAGCGGGGACGCGCCGAGCGCGACGATGCGCGGGTGGACCCTCCGCACGGGGCCCGCGGTCCCGACTCCCTCAGCTCGCGAACCCCTACGAAGGCGCTGGGGGGCTCCTGATGCCGTTCGGGCCGGGAGAGCCGCATCCGCGCCATCCGGAGCTGGCGTGGGTCGTGATCGAGCAGCCTCGTGGTGAGCGGCACCGCATGGAGTTCCGTCCGCAGCGAGGGGTCTTCGTCAGCACCGAGCAGGAGTCGCTCCTGTACGTCCGGCGCTTCAAGGGCGCCTGCGGTTGGGTGGCCGGGTTCGGGGAGCCGCCCGCACCCCACTTCGAGGTGCTGGTGCTGACCAACGCGCAGCCGCAGCCCGGCGAGGTGCTGGAAGTCCGTGTGGCTGGCCTGTTCAAGCGCGCCGAAGGCGACCATGAGCTGCTCGCGGTCGACGTCCACGAGTCACCGCCGCACGGCGCGGTCGACCTTCAAGATCTGCCCACCCCGACCCTGGCGATGCTCGATCGTCTCTATCCCGAGGTAGGCGCGGGGGAGGGCTGGTACGGGGTGGAGGAGGCCAGGGCGTTTCTCGCCGCCGGCGTGCCTGCGCAGCGGTGAGCGGTCGGGATACTCACCCCGCGACCGGCAAGCTCGGCGGCGCACGGCGGCTGAGCAGATGCGCCCCGTCTTCGCGGATCACGATGTCCTCCTCGTGGACCATGCAACGGTCCGGGCCCAGCGTGAGCCCCGGCTCGAGCGTGAGCACCATGCCGGGCTCGAGCACCGTGGCGTCGCCCGCTCGGATCGAGGGCCACTCCGTCAGTTGCATACCCAGCCCGTGCCCCATGCGGCCGAAGGGATCGGCATCGTGCCCGTCCGCTTCGATCACGGCACGCATGGCGTGGAACAGGTCGGCACAGGTCGACCCGGGGCGCGCGGCACGCAGTCCAGCCTCGGTGGCCCTGTAGAGGGTGTCGTAGGCGCGCAACACCGTGTCGTCTGCGCGGCCGATCGCGTAGTTGCGGTCATGGTCGCAGAAGTAGCCGTCGTGAACCGTGCCGGTATCGAGCACCAGGACGTCCCCGTCCTGCAATAGCCTTCCGCTCGGCGGCGAGATGACGTCGGGATAGCCGCCGGGCCCGGCGCCCCCGGCCAGATAGGCAACGTCGTCGGCGCCCGCCCGGAGAAGGGCGATCCTGAAGGCGCGAAAGGTCTGCACCAGGGGCTGCCCGGCGAACGCCAGCTCGGGCACGGACGCGAAAGCGGTCGACGCGAGCTCGCACGCGTAGCCGATCTTCGCGACCTCGCGTTCGGACTTGACCAGACGGAGGCTGCGCATGAGGCCCGTCGCATCCATGAACTGTGCGTGCGGCAGCGCGTCGCGCAACCGATGGTAGTCGGCCAGCGGCATGCGTAATGCCGTCTCCGGCCCCGTGAGCACGCCGATGTGACCTGCCCCCGCCCCGATGCCGCGTAACGCGTCGATCAGCAGCGACACACCGTCGTCCTCGGGGCGTGGCGCGGGCCACGTCCGTACGTCTTCGATCCAGGTTCGCAGCATGAGCGGCGCACCGATCTCGGGGATGACCGCGATCGGCTTGCGCGCCGCGGGCACGATCAAGAACCAGGGCCGCGTCGGGCTCTTCCATAGCGGCGTGACGAAGCCGCTGAAGTAGCGCACGTCGGGCTCGCTCATGAGCAGCAGGGCGTCGAGCCCGTCGCTGCCGCATCGAACGTTGTGCACGCTCCAGGCGCGTCTCGTACTCCGACTGCGGGAAGCCTCGCGGCGCTTCGACGGGGGTCATGACGCCTTCCCGTCGGGTGTGCCGACGGCGTTCGGCGACGGCGCGAAATGCTCGCCCGCGTCGAGGAAGGTGAGACGGGGCGTGGCGCCGTCGATCACGCCGTCGATGGTGCGCCAGATGCCGTTAGTGGTGGCGTACACGGCGGTGGCGTACACGGCGCTTTGCCTGCCGATCTCGTGGGAACCGAACGGCCCGTGTTCGACCAAGGCGCTCCGCCTGGTCTCGTCGCCGGACGACAGCAGGCGGGCCGGGCCGTCCAGCCAGGGTCTTCGAGCTCGGAGTGCGGGGTCTGCGCCACGCTCGCGACGTCGTTCGGTCGGATTCATCTTCCCCTACGACCCTCGCTGTTGCTCTCGTCCGGAGAGAAGGGTCAACCAACGCTAGCACTCGCGGTGGACGCTCCGGTGTCGGGGCCCGCATCGGCGCTGCGCCGTCCGGGCTTCGAGGACGTGACCTGCCCGCTGCCGGACGTGACGCCGGCCCGTTGGACGAATCCCGGGGCGGCCGTTTGTTCGGACCAGAGTAGCGCGGTGCCAATTCGCGCCGAAAGGCGCGATGCTCTCGGTCGGCGCCAGGAAGCGGCGATGCCAGATGCTACAGTGCCAGACGCAGTCGTGCCAGATGCTATAATCAATGTGCCCATATGGGCCAACGGCGAGGAAGGGATGACGACCACATGACGACCGCTCAGCGGGGTTACAGGATTCCGAAGGTCGAGACGCCTGAGATGCGTTCTCGCAAGATCACGGTCAGGATCCTCGGCCTGCCGAAAGAGCCCGACACGGACGTCGTGATACGTGCGGTTGGTAGGGGTCTCGAGAGCGCGGCCGTTTCTCGGCTGGCGGAGTACATGAGCGTCCCGGAAGGTGACGTCCTGAAGGCGGTCGACATCTCACGAAGTACCTTCGGTCGTAGGAAGAAGACGAAGAGGCTGACCGCCGAAGAGAGCGACCGGCTCTACCGGCTCACGAGGTTGCTTGGCAGAGCTGTGGCTGTGCTGGGAGACGAGGCAGAGGCGCGACAGTGGATCCGAACTCCGAAACGCGCTCTCGGGAACGTGAGTCCGCTGATCATGGCCAGGACGGATGCGGGCGTTCAGGAGGTAGAGGATCTGCTGGGCCGGATCGAGTATGGCATCCCGTCTTGACGGTCGTCTGGCGGATCGTCTCGATTCGGCACGCCGACTCGGCCTTCTCTGGCGAAGGAGCCGCCAAGAGTCCTGGACGTTGGAACCACCGCGACCGGCGGGTGATCTACACGAGTGACACGCCTGCCCTGGCGGCGTTGGAGATTCTGGCGAACGCCGAAACGGCATCCGCGCTTCGCGATCGCCTGGCCGTTCGGGCAGTGATCCCGGATGGCGAGGTCTACGGACTACCATTTGAGGACCTACCCACCAGCTGGGACGCGAACCCGATCGGGCCCATCACACGCGACCTCGGGGAAGCCTGGCGAGCCGATGGTGCGTTCCTTGCATTGGCGGTTCCCAGCGCAGTGATGCCCCTTCAACAGAACATCATCATCAATCCAGACCACCCCAGCTTCCATCTGCTGAAGATCGACGATCCCATCCCCATCCGGTTCGATCCTCGCTTGGTCGCGTTCGGCACTAGCTAGGGCTGGCTGTCGGCCACAGGATGCTCGCAGTCCGATGATGCGTGGGCCAAGGGGCCCGGTCCGGCATCCGGCTGCGCGGTCCGCATTCCTGCCATCCGCATGCGACGTGGCTTGCGCACGATGATCAGGGTTGCGGGGCCTTCAAGGGCCCACTCGCCGGTCGTTGTCCGGGTATACATCATCGGCACACAGCACGTAAGGAGCGCCTCCCTGTACTCGAGAGGCGCCCCTTACGTGCGCCGTCCTGGACGGCAATCATATGGTCGGGGTGACTGGATTTGAACCAGCGACCACTTGACCCCCAGTCAAGTGCGCTACCAGGCTGCGCTACACCCCGGGGCGGTCGCCGACGCCTTGAGCGCGTCGGTGCCTACAAAGTGTACGAGCGCCGTGCAAGGCACGTCAAGCAGCGGCAGCAGGCAATGCGAGCAGGAGGCGTGGCGTAGGCGGGAAGGACCGAGCGTCGGGAGCCTCGGCCGGCCATGCGCGAAGGTTCTCGTCCGCTGCCGCACGCGGCTTCTAGAATGGCCCCATGACGACCCCTGCCGACGAGCTGCTCGCGTTGCTCGACGACGACGGCGCCCCGCTCGGCCGCGGCAAGGCGCGTGCGGCCGTCCATGCCGACGGCGACTGGCACCGCGCCTTCCACCTGTGGGTGGTGCGTGAGGGCCGGCTGGTGCTGTTGCAGCGCCGCTCGCGCCGCAAGGACCTCGAGGGCGGCCGCATCGACGTGTCCGTCGGCGGACACGTGCGGGTGGGGGAGACCCTCGTCGACATCGTCCGTGAAGCCGAGGAGGAGATCGGGCTGGTGGTGCGGCCCGGCCAGCTCACCTTCCTGGGGAGCGTCCGCTCGGTGCGCACCTACGAGAATGCCCTCGACCGCGAGGTCCAGGACGTCTACGCTGTCCGCGACGAACGCCCGGTGACCGAGTACGCGCTGGCATGTCACGAGGTCGAGGTGCTGTACGAGGTGCCGGTGGAGCGCGCCATCGACCTCTACCGCGAGGGCCGCTACGTGGCCGCCGCCGGTTACGACTGCCTGCGGCGCGTCAGCAATGCCCTGCTCGTCGAGGACGACCTGATCACGCAAGGGCGCGCGCTCACGGCGCGCGCCCTGGAACGTCTGCGGGACTGGCTGAGCGGCGCGGATCCCGCGCCCTGGGCCGACGACCCCATCGCTTGATGGGCCGCGACCGCCCGGACTAGCCCTGGAGCACCGTGGGCACGATGAGAGGGTTGCGTCCGGTGGCCTTACGGATGTAGCGACGCACCGGGTAGAAGATGTCGTCCCGGATGTCGTTGAGCCGCCGCTTCTCGCGCACGCCCTTCTGCAGACCCTCGAGCGCGATGCGCTCGATCTCCTTGACCAGCCCGTTGTCGCCCTGCGCCACACCGCGGGAGATGACCTCCACCGACGGCTTGCGTCCCGCCAGCGCCATGATGACGATGACGCCCTCGGCCGAGAGCATCTGCCGGTCGCGGATGACCGGTTCGGTGACCTCGTCGCCGGTCCGTCCGACGCTGTCGATGAAGACCACACCGGCGTCGACCTGGTCCACCACCTTGAGGTTGTCCTTGGTCAACTCGAGAACGTCGCCGTTGTGGGCGATGAGCACCTTCTTCGGGGGGTGGCTCATGCCTTCGGCCAGGCGCTGGTGGTTGACCTGGTGGCGCATCTCGCCGTGCCATGGCATGAAGAAGCGTGGGCGCGTGAGGTCGAGGATGAGCTTGAGTTCCTCCTGCGATGCGTGTCCCGAGGCGTGCACCTTGTACGTCGGCGGGTAGTAGACGTTGACCCTGCGCTCGTAGAGCTGGTTGATCACGCGCCCCACAGCCTCTTCGTTGCCGGGGATGGGGTTCGACGACATGATCACGGTGTCGCCCGGCTTGAGGTTGATCTTGCGGTGGCTGCCCGACGCCAGCCGGCTCAGCGCCGCCATCGGCTGCCCTTGCGAGCCGGTGCACAGGAACAGCAGCTTGTCGTCCTGCAGGTCGCCGACGTTCTCGCTGGCGACGAACGGCTGCTTCAGCTCCAGGTAACCGAGCTCCTGCGCGATGGTGGCGTTCTTGATCATGGAGCGCCCTTCCATCACCACGCGCCGGTCATACTTCTCGGCGATCCGCACGAAGTTCTGAAGCCGGTGGACGTGACTGGAGAAGGTGGTGACGATGACGCGGCCGCGCGCCTTGGCGACCAGGTCGTCGACCGCGGCCATGACGTCGCGCTCGCTGGGAGTGTAGCCGGGGCGCTCGGCGTTGGTGGAGTCCGAGATCAGCAACAGAACGCCGTCCTCGCCGGCCTGTGCGAGCTTGTGCAGGTGGCTGGTCTTGCCGTCGGCGGGGTTGTAATCGAGCTTGAAGTCGCCGGAGTGCACCACCCGCCCGAGCGGCGTGTGGATGACCAGGCCGCTGTTGTCGGGGATGGAGTGGGTCATGCGGAAGAAGTCGACGGTGAAGTACTTGCTGATCTTGATGCGGTCGTCGGGCGTGATCTCGTGCAGGTCGACGTCGGACTCGGAGAGCTTGAACTCCTCGAACTTGCCGCGCAGCAGCCCCAGCGTGAGCTTGGCGCCGTACATCGGGATCTTGGGCAGCAGCTTGATCATGTAGGGCAGCCCGCCGATGTGGTCCTCGTGGCCGTGCGTCAGCACCCAGCCCTTGATCTTGTGGGCGTTCTCGACCACCCAGTCGATCCTGGGGACCAGGATGTCGACCCCGAGCATGTCGGCGTCGGGGAACGCGAGCCCCCCGTCGATGAGCAGGATCTCGCCCTCGTACTCGAAGGCGAACATGTTCTTGCCGATTTCGCCCATGCCGCCCAGCGGGATGATGCGAAGTTTGCGGTCGTCCGCAGCCATGACACTCCTCTCGTGTCCATCGGCGCAGCGCCATGCTCGCGACGCGGCACCCGCTGCGGGTGCCCACGTCGGCGACGGCATGTGCCGTGCCGGAATCGCTTGTTGCGCGGCCGCCCGGTCGCTTCATGGACGGTCCGTGCTCGCAAGATAGGGGGAGACGCGGGTCTCGCGTCGTCCCGGCCTCCCGGGGGAGGCGTGCCGCGGTCGGCCGGGGGGAAGGCGCTGCGTGCGCTCGTTCCGGTGCGCTCGGCCCGACCGGGCGTGCTTCGTGCGGTCCGCGCCGCGTGCTTCAGATAGGGGGCGGCGCGTCCACGCCGCCGGGCCCTCCCGTCGCGGAACGGGAGGGCCCCGTGTTGCTCAGCTCAGCGCCGGTCGCGCGGTGGGCGGCGGTCGCCGCGGTCCCGTCCTCCATCGCGCCCGCCGCGCCCGCCGCCGCCGCGCCGGCCGCCACCGCTGCTGCGGGGCGGGATCTTGCCCTCGAGCTCGGGGCGCACCAGGTCGATCTTGCCGCGGTCGTCGATGGCGTTGACCTTGACGCGGACGCGATCGCCCTCCTTGAGGTGGTCCGAGACGCGCTCCACGCGTTCCTCGGCGATCTGCGAGATGTGCAGCAGGCCGTCCGTGCCGGGGAAGAGCGTGAT
>CAWAPF010000003.1:0-280326 GCA_963783895.1 uncultured Trueperaceae bacterium | reverse complement strand
ATGGCGAAGAGTGTGTTTGAGCGTACGAAGCCGCATGTGAATGTGGGGACGATTGGGCATGTGGATCATGGGAAGACGACGTTGACGGCTGCGATTACGTTTGCGGCTGCGGCGGCGGATCCGAATGTGGAGATTCAGGATTACGATCAGATTGATAAGGCGCCGGAGGAGAGGGCGCGTGGGATTACGATTAATACGGCGCATGTGGAGTATCAGACGGTTGCGCGTCATTACAGTCATGTGGATTGTCCGGGGCATGCGGATTATGTGAAGAACATGATTACGGGTGCTGCGCAGATGGATGGTGCGGTGTTGGTGGTGTCGGCGGCGGATGGGCCGATGCCGCAGACGCGTGAGCATATTTTGTTGGCGCGTCAGGTGGGGGTGCCGTCGATTGTGGTGTTTTTGAACAAGGTGGATATGGTGGATGATGAGGAGTTGTTGGAGTTGGTGGAGATGGAGGTGCGGGAGCTTTTGTCTTCGTATGAGTTTCCGGGGGATGAGATTCCGGTGGTGTCGGGGTCTGCGTTGAGGGCGTTGGAGGCGTTGCATGGGAATCCGAATATGCAGCGTGGTGAGGATGGGTGGGTGGATAAGATTTGGGAGTTGTTGGATGCGGTGGATGGGTATGTGCCGACGCCGGTGAGGGATACGGAGAAGCCGTTTTTGATGCCGGTGGAGGATGTGTTTACGATTACGGGTCGTGGGACGGTGGCGACGGGTCGTATTGAGCGTGGTGGGGTGAAGACGGGGGATGAGGTTGAGATTGTTGGGTTGGGGGATACGCGGAAGACGGTTGTGACGGGTGTGGAGATGCATCGGAAGACGTTGTCGTCGGGGATGGCTGGGGACAATGTTGGGGTGTTGTTGCGGGGTGTGGGGCGTGAGGAGATTGAGCGGGGTCAGGTGTTGGCGAAGCCTGGTTCGATTACGCCGCATACGGTGTTTCGGGGGTCGGTGTATGTGTTGAAGAAGGAGGAGGGGGGGCGGCATTCGGCGTTTTTTTCTGGGTATCGGCCGCAGTTTTACTTTCGGACGACGGATGTGACGGGGGTGGTGTCGTTGCCGGAGGGTGTGGAGATGGTGATGCCTGGGGATAATGTGGAGCTTGCGGTGGAGTTGATTAAGCCGATTGCGATGGAGGAGGGGTTGCGGTTTGCGATTCGTGAGGGGGGTCGGACGGTCGGTGCGGGTGTCGTGACGGCCGTGACGAAGTAGGCTTTGCCTCATCCTCGGGTCGGGGCCCGCTGCGTTACCACGGCGGGGCCCCGACTCTGGTATGCTCTTTCGATTGGGAGACCACCATGGCCAGTGACGTCCGCATCAAACTGCTTCTCGAGTGCACCGAGTGCAAGCGCCGTAACTACACGACGCACAAGAACCGGCGCAACAGCCAGGGCAAGCTCGAGCTCCGCAAGTACTGCCCCTGGGATCGCAAGCACACCGCGCACCGTGAGGTGAAGGTCTAGGCCGGCCCGTATGTTCAAAGGATTCGTCAACTACCTGCGCAACTCACGCGCCGAGCTCGGTCGCGTCACCTGGCCTACCCGCAAGGAAGTCTTCCAGGCGACCGAAGCGACGCTGCTGTTCGTGGTGCTCACGGCGCTCTTCCTGCTCATCGCGGACGCCACGTTGGGGAACCTCATTGGCCTCCTCACCTGAGGTCGACGCCCCACCCCGTCGCCGCGGCAAGGGTTCCGGCGCGGGGGCTCACGAGACGAGGTATGGACCCGAATGAGTATCGAGTGGTACGCCGTCCACACCTATGTGGGCCACGAGGAGAAGGTGAAGGAGAACGTGATGAGTCGAGCGAAGTCGCTCGGCATCGCGGAGTGCATCTACCAGGTGGTCGTGCCCACCGAGGAGACGGTGGAGCACGCGGGCGGCGGCAAGAAGGAAGTCGTCAAGCGCAAGCTCTTTCCCGGTTATATCTTCGTGCAGATGGATCTCGGCGAGAATCCCGACGAGCCCAACGAGGCATGGGAAGTCGTGCGTTACACGCCCGGCGTGACCGGCTTCGTGGGCACGGCAACGCGTGCGGTGCCGCTCTCCCCGGAAGAGGAGCTGCGGATGCTCGGCACGCTGGGCATCACCGGCTCGCGGGAAGCGCCCAAGATCAAGATCACCTTCAACGTCGGCGACATGGTCCAGGTCACGGCCGGCCCTTTCGCCGACTTCACAGGTGTCGTCTCGGAGGTCAACCCCGAGCGCGGCAAGGTCAAGGTACTGGTCTCGATCTTCGGCCGGGAAACCCCGGTCGAGCTCGACTACTCTCAGGTCGTCAGGGCGTGACCGGGACCTCCCGTCACGATCGTGCGATGCCGAAGGCATCGCCCGGGATGCCTTCGGCATCCCGCGCCCTCACGGAGCGTTCGAACCCCGCAGCGGGCCATGCCGGCGGGGGAGCTTAGGAGGAATCATGGCCAAGAAGATCGCGGGTCTCGTGAAGCTCCAGTTGCCCGCCGGAGGCGCCACCCCGGCGCCGCCGGTCGGTCCTGCGCTGGGGCAGTACGGTGCCAACATCATGCAGTTCGTGAAGGAATACAACGCCGCCACGGCCTCCCAGGCCGGCGCGGTGATCCCGGTGGAGATCACCATCTTCGCCGACCGCTCCTTCACCTTCGTCACCAAGACGCCGCCGGCCAGCTACCTCATCAAGAAAGCGGCCGGGATCGACAGCGGCTCCGGTGAGCCGCACAAGGTGAAGGTCGGCAAGATCAGCTGGCAGCAGTGCCTGGAGCTGGGCGAGCAGAAGATGACCGACCTGAACGCGGGCAGCACCGAGGCCGCGGCGCGCATCATCGCCGGCACGGCCCGCTCGATGGGCGTCACCGTGGAGGGAGCGCCGACCGATGGCTAGACGTGGCAAGCGCTACCGTGAGCTCGAGAAGCGCGTCGATCGTGCCCAGCTCTACGCCCCCGAACAGGCGGCGGCGCTGGTGAAGGAACTCGCCACGGCGAAGTTCGATGAGACGGTCGAGGCGCACTTCCGGCTCGGCGTCGACCCCAAGAAGTCCGATCAGACGGTGCGCGGCACCGTGGCTCTTCCGCACGGCACCGGCAAGAGCGTCCGGGTGATCGCCATCACCCAGGGCGACAAGGTGGAGGAGGCGGAGGGCGCTGGCGCCGACGTCGTTGGCGGGGAGGATCTCATCCAGCGGATCGTCGACGGCTGGATGGACTTCGACGCCGTGGTCGCCACGCCGGACATGATGGCGCACGTCGGCGGCAAGCTGGGCCGTGTTCTCGGCCCCCGCGGGCTGCTCCCGAACCCCAAGGCGGGCACCGTCGGCCCCAACATCGGCGATATCGTCGGCGCTTTGAAGGCCGGCCAGATCGAGTTCCGCGCCGACAAGACCGGTGTGGTGCACGCTCCCATCGGCAAGGCCAGCTTCGACACGGACAAGCTCGCGGAGAACTTCTCCGCGCTTCGTGCGGCGTTGGATGCGGCGAAGCCCGATGCGGCGCGGGGCCAGTACGTCCGTACCGTCCACCTCAGCTCGACCATGGGCCCCAGCGTCCGGGTCGCCCTGTAGGGCGGTTGCATTCACGGCATCCCGGTGCGTAGCGGTTGCGATGCACCTCTGGCGTTGGAGACAGCAGGGGCCTGCCAGGCTTAAAGATCCTGCCGAGGCGTTCAAGGTTGCCAGTTTCGGCTCGTTTCGTGCCGAACCGCGCGACCCCGCTGCGCTTCGCGGCACGCGCCCTTCGATAGCGGCCCCCTGGGGCCGCGGGCGCACGTTCTAGACAAGGTGAGAGGGTTCCATGGCCAACCCAAGGAACGAAGCGTCCGTCCGCGAGCTGCATGGTCTGCTCGACGACGTGAAGACGTTTTTCCTGGTGGACTACCAGGGGCTCTCCGCTGGTGAGCTCGGCCGGCTGCGCGCTTCGGTGCGCGCGTCGGGCGGGCGCATCCTGGTCGCCAAGAACACCCTCATCGACGTCGTGCTCAAGCAGCAAGGCGTCGAGGGGTTCAGCGACACACTCACGGGTCCGACGGCCCTGGTGCTCGTCGGCGAAGACCCGGTGGCGCCCCTGAAGGCGATCGCCGACTTCGCGAAGGACCACCCCCGGGATCTGCCCAAAGGCAAGGGCGGGCTCCTGCAGGGAGGCATCGTGAGCGCGGATGCCCTCGACCGCATCGCCAAACTGCCGTCGCGGCAACAGTTGCAGAGCGAATTGCTCGGCACGCTGCTCGCGCCGCTGCAGCAACTGGTGGGCGTGTTGGAGGGACCACAGCGGAACCTGGTATCCGTCATGCAGAACTACAGCGAGAAAGTGAAGGAGGAACAGTAGATGGCGTTCGACAAGGAAGCGATGGTGGAACAGCTCAGTGGCCTGACGGTGCTGGAGCTGGTGGATCTGGTGGATGCCCTGAAGGAGAAGTGGGGCGTCGAAGCTGCTGCCGCGATGCCGGCAGGGATGATGGCGGCCGCGCCGGCCGCCGCCGAAGCCGCAGCCGAGGAACAGACCGAGTTCACGGTCAGCATCAAGTCGGCGGGCGACAAGAAGCTTCAGGTGATCAAGGAAGTCCGCGCGATCACGAGTCTGGGTCTCAAGGAAGCCAAGGACCTGGTCGAGTCCGGTGGCGTTGTGAAGGAGAGCATCGGCAAGGACGAGGCCGGCGAGATCAAGGACAAGCTGGAAGCCGCGGGCGCCACCGTCGAGGTCAAGTAACGCGCTTTGCGCGCCGGATGCACGGAGGGCCCGCGCGCGCGGGCCGTCCAGAAGGACACGCCCAGGCGTGTGGCGGCCGTACTCGGGTCGCCGCACGCCGGAGGGCGTATCGAGCGGTCGTTCGGGCATGGCAGGCGACGTGACCGGGAGCTGCGAAGCGGTAGGATGCGAGTTCGTGGTTTCAGGCCCGCTAGCGGGGAGATCGGTCGGAGTCGGTACGAAGGACGGGTTGGCAGGTCACAGCGAGACGGGTTGGATGCAGCGTCCCGGACGAGCCTCAGGGTTCGACGGCGCGGCGAGCGCGCGAAGCGATGCCGCGGGCGGGTCGCCCGACACGTTCTCCCGATGGGACACGGTATTTTGAGTCAGGGGATTCGTACTTGACGTCGAACGTTTCTGAACGGCAAGGCGTACCGGGAGACCGCACGCGGCCCTCCCGCGATGCGCTTTGTCGCGTCACGGCTTGAACGGCACACGCGGCATCGGCCGCGTAGACGCTCCGGGCGACACGGCTTCGAGCGAAGGGGTGAAGATGCGCGAGATTCGGACCTTCGGCAGGATCAAGGAAGTCATTGATCTTCCGAACCTCACCAACGTCCAGATTAAGTCATACGAGACGTTCCTGCAACGGGGCGTCGCGCCGTCCATGCGGGAGAACATGGGCCTTCAGGCGGCCTTCAAAGAGGTCTTCCCGATCGACGAGACCGAGCGCGGACGGCAGACCGGGCTGGTGCTCGATTTCCTCGAGTACACGCTCGAGGAGCCGGAGTACGGGCCGGAGGAGTGCCGCGAGAAGGACCTCAGCTACCACGCCGGGCTGTTCGCGAAGCTGCAGCTCGTGCACAAGGACACCGGCCTGATCAAGGAGGACCAGGTGTTCCTCGGCGATCTGCCGCTGATGACGGAGGACGGCTCCTTCGTGATCAACGGGGCCGATCGCGTGATCGTCTCGCAGATCCACCGCAGCCCTGGCGTGTACTTCACCAGCTCGGTGAAGGGCACCAGCCGCTCGCTCACGGCCAGCATCATCCCCATGCCGAAGCGCGGGCCCTGGATCGAGATCGAGTTCGACAACTCCGACATCCTGTGGATGAAGGTCAACAAGCGCAAGTTCCCCTTCACCCTGCTGCTGAGGGTACTGGGTTACGGCGACCAGCAGATCCGGGAGCTGTTCGCTGGAAGCGAGCACCTGGTGGAGCCGACCCTGGCGTCGGAGGAATCCACCGGGGTCACCCCCGACGAAGCGCTGCTGCGTCTGTTCACGGTGCTCCGTCCGGGCGATCCGCCCAAGGTCGACAAGGCCACCAACTACTTGTTCAGCCTGCTGGCCGACCCGCGCCGCTACGACCTCGGCGACGCCGGACGCTTCAAGATCAACAGCAAGCTCCAGCTCGAGTACGCGTCCAATACGCTGCTCGGCTTCGAAGAAGGGCGCTTCGTCGATTACGGGCTGGTGCCGACCATCCAGTACCTGGTGCGCCTGCAAGCGGGTGAGGAAGGTTACCAGGAGGACGACATCGACCACCTGGGCAACCGCCGCATCCGTACGGTGGGCGAGCTCGTTGCCGACCAGATTCGCGTCGGCCTGGGCCGCATGGCGCGGGGCGTTCGCGAACGCATGCTGCTCGGCAATCCCGATGCGGCCACCCCACAGAAGCTCGTGAACAACCGGCCGATCGTCGCCGCGCTGCGCGAGTTCTTCGGGCGGAGTCAGTTGAGCCAGTTCAAGGACCAGGTGAACCCACTGTCCGAGCTGCGCCACAAGCGCCGCATCTCGGCGCTCGGACCCGGCGGCCTCACCCGCGAGCGGGCGGGCTTCGACGTGCGTGACGTGCACCGCACGCACTACGGTCGCATCTGTCCGATCGAGACGCCGGAAGGCGCCAACATCGGATTGATCACCTCGCTGGCGAGCTTCGCGCGCGTCAACGATCTCGGCTTCATCGAGGCCCCGTACCGCAAGGTGCTCAAGGGCCGGGTCACCGACGAGGTCGTCTACATGACGGCGCACGAGGAGGACCACTACATCGTGGCTCAGGCGAACACGCCACTGGGCGACGACGGGACCTTCACGACCGACACCATCGTTGCCCGCAAGCTGGGCGACCCGGTGTTCGCCGAGCCCGCCGAGGTCGATTTCATGGACGTGTCGCCGAAGCAGATCATCTCGGTGCCCACCTCCCTGATCCCCTTCCTGGAGCACGACGACGCGAACCGCGCGCTCATGGGCTCCAACATGCAATCGCAGGCGGTGCCGCTCATCCGGTCCGACGCCCCCTTCGTGGGCACGGGCGTCGAGGAGCGCGTCTCCCGTGACTCGGGCACCGTTCTGCTGGCGACCGAAGCGGGCACCGTGACCTACGTCGACGCGCGGCGCGTCGTCATCGAGTCCGCAAAGGGTGTCGAGCATGAGTATGCGCTCACCCGCTTCCAGCGCTCGAACCAGAACACCAACCTCGACCAGCGGCCGATCGTCGACCTCGGGCAGCACATCGAAGCGGGCGACGTCATCGCCGATGGCCCCGCCTCCCAGCACGGGCGCCTGGCGCTGGGGCAGAACATCCTCATCGCCATCATGCCGTTCGACGGCTACAACTTCGAGGACGCCATCGTGCTGTCCGAGAACCTGGTTCGCGGCGACGTCTACACCAGCGTTCACATCGAGAAGTTCGAGAAGGAAGCGCGCGACACCAAGCTCGGGCCCGAGAAGATCACCCGCGATATCCCGGGCCTGTCCGAGGCGGCGCTGCGCGACCTCGACGAAGACGGCGTGGTCCGCATCGGCGCGGAAGTGAAACAGGGCGACATCCTCGTCGGTCACACCAGTTTCAAGGGGGAGAAGGACCCCACCCCCGAGGAGCGACTGCTGCGCTCGATCTTCGGCGAGAAGGCGCGCGAGGTGAAGGACACCAGCCTCCGGGTGCCGCCCGGTGACGGTGGCATCGTGCTTCGCACGGTGCGCTTCAAACGCGGCGATCCCGGCGTCGAGCTCAAACCCGGTGTGCAGGAGATGGTGCGCGTCTACATCGCGCAGAAGCGTCGCCTCATCGAGGGCGACAAGCTCGCCAACCGGCACGGGAACAAGGGCGTGGTGGCGAAGATCCTGCCTCCAGAGGACATGCCCTACCTGGACGACGGTACCCCCGTCGACCTGGTGTTCAACCCCCTGGGGGTGCCCTCGCGCATGAACCTCGGCCAGATCCTGGAGACCCATCTCGGGCTGGCGGCGCTCAAGGACGGAGTCTCCTACGTCACGCCCGTGTTCGACGGAGCGCGCGAGGAGGAGATCAAGGAGAAGCTGAAGCTGGCCGCCGACCGCGACATCGAGGCGAAGGTGACGGCCGGATTCGAGCCGGATCGCCGCGAGCTCGAGGTGCACCGGCGGGCGTCGAAGCTCGGGATCATCCCTTCGGAGCTCGAGTCGCACGACGCCGAGCGCTCCCTCGCCATGGCCGGCAAGGCGGTGCTCTACGACGGCCGTACCGGCGAAGCGATCGACGCGCCCATCGTCGTGGGCATCATGTACGTCATGAAGCTCTACCACATGGTCGAGGACAAGATGCATGCCCGTTCCACGGGCCCTTACTCGCTCATCACGCAGCAGCCGTTGGGCGGCAAGGCCCAGTTCGGCGGGCAGCGGCTCGGTGAGATGGAGGGGTGGGCGCTGCAGGCGCACGGCGCGGCCTACACGCTGCAGGAGATGCTCACCATCAAGTCCGACGACATCGACGGAAGGAACGCCGCCTACGAGGCCATCGTCAAGGGCAACGACGTTCTCGAGCCCACCATCCCGGAGTCGTTCAAGGTGCTCGTCAAGGAGCTCCACTCGCTCGGATTGGACGTCCGCGTGTTGGACGACGACGACAAACCGGTGAGCATGTTCGACGAGAGCGGGCGGCACTGGTGAGCCGGGTGAGGACCGCAAGTGGCGCTTCCCTGAAGGGACGGACATGAAAGACCTGAGAGAGTTCACCCGCGTCCAGATCCAGATCGCGTCGCCGGCGCGTATCCGGGGCTGGAGCTACGGAGAGATCACCAAGCCGGAGACGATCAACTACCGCACGCTCAAGCCGGAGCGTGACGGCCTGTTCGACGAGCGCGTGTTCGGTCCCGAGAAGGACTGGGAGTGCTCGTGCGGCAAGTACAGGGGCCAGCGCTTCGCCGGCAAGGTGTGCGAGCGCTGCGGCGTCGAGGTCACCAAGTCGACCGTGCGCCGCTACCGTATGGGTCACGTGGAGCTCGCCACGGCGGCCGCCCACATCTGGTACGTCAAGGACATCCCCAGCAAGATCGGGTCGTTGCTGAACCTGTCCACCAGCCAGCTCGAGCAGGTGCTCTACTTCGCCAAGTACATCGTCACCGACCCGCAGGGCGCGCACATGAACGGGCGGCCGCTGCGCCGCGGCGATCTGCTGACCGACGACGAGTATCGTCAGCTCCGTTACGGCATGCAGGAGACCTACACCGTACAGGGCGGCGAGGATGCGGTCGTGTCGGACGGCGAGCAAGTGGAGCAGGGGCAGTCGCTGGCCAAGGGAGTGAAGTCCAAGCTCGCGGGCATCGCGCAGTACCGCTTCCCTCGCAAGGTCACGCTGGACTACCGTGAGTCGCGCGACGGCCGGCTGCTGCTGCCCAAGAAGGACTTCATCGAGGAGGAGGACGGCTACAAGGGCGGGCAGCCCGTCGCCGACCTCACCAGCGACGTCTCCCTGAAGAGTGAGGCCGAAGGGGTTGCGGAGCTCCTGCCGATCGGCGCGGACGGCGGCATCCTGATGATCCGCGATGTCGATGACGAAGAGGTGCGCTACGCCTACCTCGTCCCCAGCGGCATGGAGCTTCTGGTGGGCGACGGCGAGTTCATCGAAGAGGGAATGGAGCTGGCGAAGGCAGCCAGCGGCACGACCTTGAAGCTCCCGGTGGACGCCACCGCCAGCGTGCGCGCCAGCAAGGCCAAGGGCAAGGACGTTACCGTCACCCTCAAGGTGGAGTGGGCGCGCCGGGAAGAACACGAGATCAACCCGACCATGCACGTCCTGGTCGGTGACGGTGCCGATGTGCGGGCGGGCGAGAAGATCGTGGGCGCCATCGACGCGGCCCAGGAGATCGTGGCGGCCGCCGATGGCACCGTCCAGCTGGCCTACCCGGCCAGCATCATCGTCTCGCGTGCACGCGTCTATCCTTACGAGGACGAGCCCATCGTCGTCAACGGTGACCGGGTGCTGCCCGGAGACGAGCTCGCCGACGAGGGCCGGCTCAAGTCCGACATCTCCGGCCGGGTCGAGATCGACCTGGTCCGCCAGCAGGTGCGGGTCATCGAGTCCTACGATTTCGAGGCCAAGATGGGGGCCGAGGCTATCGCCGAGCTGTTGTCCTCGCTCGACCTGCAGACGCTGGAGGCGGAACTGGTCGAGGAGATGGAGTCGCCCAGTCGCCACAAGCGCGCCAAGGCCCGGAAGCGGCTCGAGATCGTGCGCGCCTTCCTGGCGTCGGGCAACGACCCCGACTGGATGATCCTCGAGGCGGTACCGATCATGCCGCCGAGCCTGCGTCCGATGGTCCAGGTCGAGGGCGGCCGCTTCGCGACCAGTGACCTCAACGACCTGTACCGGCGTCTCATCAACCGCAACAATCGCCTGAAGAAGCTGATGCAGCAGGGTGCGCCCGAGATGATCGTGCGCAACGAGAAGCGCATGCTGCAAGAGGCGGTCGACGCGCTGATCGACAACGGCCGGCGCGGCAGCGCGGTGGTGCACCCCGGCTCCGACCGGCCGCTCCGGAGCCTCACCGACCTTCTCGGAGGCAAGCAGGGGCGCTTCCGGCAGAACCTTCTGGGCAAGCGCGTCGACTACTCGGGCCGTAGCGTCATCGTCGTCGGGCCGCAGCTCAAGCTGCACCAGTGCGGCGTGCCCAAGCGCATGGCCCTCGAGCTGTTCAAACCCTTCCTGTTCAAGAAGCTCGAGGATCGCGGCATCGTCAGCAACATCAAGAGCGCGCGCAAGCTGCTCGAACGCTACCGCGACACCCGTGACGAGATCTGGGATGCCCTCGAAGAGGTCATCCAGGACCGCGTGGTGCTTCTCAACCGTGCGCCGACGCTGCACCGCCTCGGTATCCAGGCGTTCGAGCCGGTGCTGGTCGAAGGCCAGGCCATCCAGCTCCACCCGCTGGTGTGCGAGGCCTTCAACGCCGACTTCGACGGCGACCAGATGGCCATCCACGTGCCGCTGTCGGTGTACGCCCAGTCCGAGGCGCGGCTGCAGATGCTCTCCAGCCACAACCTGCTGAGCCCGGCGCACGGCGATCCAAACGTCCAGGCCAGCCGCGACATCATCCTGGGTCTGTTCGTGCTGACGCAGGTCCACACCGGGCACCGCGGCGTCGGACGCGACTTCGACAGCGCCCAGGATGCCTTCGACGCCTTCGACGCCGGCGAGCTCGACCTGAACTCCACCATCTCGGTCGTCGGCGAGGAGACCAGCGTCGGCCGCCTGCGCTACCGCTTCGCCAACGTCGACGAGGCGCTGCTGGCCGTCGAGCAGGGCGAGATCGACATGCAGGATGTGGTCACGGTGCGCGTCGACGACGGTCACGTCGAGGAGACGAGCCCGGGCCGCTGCCTGTTCGCCCGCATGGTGAAGGAGACGCTGGCCGAAGGTGGGGCGGAGCTGCCTCCGGGCATGATCCGCTACGACACCGCCTACGAGAAGGGCGCGCTGCGCGACCTCGTGGTCGACTCCTTCAAGCGCCTGGGTATCGAGCGTACTGCCGCCTTGCTGGACGGCCTGAAGCAGTACGGCTTCGAGCTCTCGACCACCAGCGGCATCACCATCGGCATCGACGACGTCGCCATCCCGCCCAAGAAGAAGGAGCTCCTGGCGGACGCGCAGACGAAGCTCGAGCGCATCAACGTTGCCTTCGAGCGTGGCTTCGTGACCGAGCAGGAACGCTTCCAGCAGGTGGTCCGACTCTGGAACGACACCACCGAGGCGGTCAAGGACGCGGTCTTCGAGAACTTCCGGGACAACATGCCGTTCAACCCGCTGTTCGTCATGGCGCAGTCCGGCGCGCGCGGCAATCCTCAGCAGATCCGTCAGCTCGCCGGCATGCGTGGGTTGATGGCGAAGCCCTCGGGCGACACCATCGAGCTTCCCATCCGCGCGAACTTCCGGGAAGGCCTGGACGTGCTGGAGTACTTCATCTCCACGCACGGCGCCCGCAAGGGCGGCGCCGACACGGCGCTCCGTACCGCCGACTCGGGCTACCTCACCCGCAAGCTGGTGGACGTCGCCCACGAGCTCGTGGTGCGCGAGGACGACTGCGGCACCGCGGACTTCGTGACCGTCTCGCTCTACAACGCCGACGGCCGTGCGCGCCCCAAGAGCCATCTGGAGATGAGCCTCTACGGACGCAGCCTGGCGCTCGACCTCGAGCTCGGAGACCTGCACCTCCCGCAGGGCCACACCCTGATGAAGGAGGACATCGCGGTCATCTCCAAGCGGCTGTCCGAGAACCCCGAGGTGCGGGAGATCGAGATCCGCAGCCCGCTCACCTGCCAGACCCGCGCCGGTGTATGCCGCACGTGCTACGGCTTGGACATGTCGACCATGCGCCCGGTCAGCCTGGGCGAAGCGGTCGGCGTGATCGCCGCCGAGTCGATCGGTGAGCCGGGCACGCAGCTCACCATGCGTACCTTCCACACCGGCGGCATCGCCACCAGCAGCGACATCACGCAGGGCCTTCCCCGCGTCATCGAGCTGGTGGAGGCACGCAAGCCCAAGATGAAGGCGGTCATCAGCGATCTCGACGGCGTCGTCGCCATCCAGGAGGACGATGAGCGCTATCGCGTCTCCGTCAGTTCCGAGGATGGGGAGTTCAGCCGCACCTACCGCATCGACAAGGGCGTGCGCATGGTGGTGCGCGACGGCGACAAGGTCGAAGCGGGCGACCAGCTCACCCGCGGGGCCATCAATCCCCACGACCTGCTCGAATCGCGCGGCCCCGCCGCTGTGCAGGCCTACCTCGTCAACGAGGTCCAGCGCGTCTACCGAGGCCAGGGCGTGAGCGTGCACGATAAGCACATCGAAGTGATCGTGCGTCAGATGCTCAAGTACGTCGAGATCCTCGAGCCCGGTGACAGCGAGTTCCTCGAAGGGCAGACGGTGGAGCGCTTCGACGTCGAGGAGGCCAACGATCGGCTTCTCGACGATGGCAAGACGCCTGCGTCATGGAAGCCGGTGTTGCTCGGCATCACCAAGGCGTCGCTCTCCACCAAGAGCTGGCTGTCGGCGGCAAGCTTCCAGCACACCACGCACGTGTTGACCGAGGCGGCGGTGTCGGGCAAGGCCGACAACCTGGTGGGCCTCAAGGAGAACGTCATCCTGGGTCGGCTGATCCCGGCGGGCACGGGTCTGGATGCTATCCGGCACACCCGCGTGGCGGACACGACCATGCTCGAGAAGAGCCAGGAGGCCGAGGCCACCGTGGCTCAGGCTCCGGCGCGTCCGGCCGCGGACCAGGAGAAGCGACCCGAGGCCTGATCTGCCCGGGCGGCACCTCATCGTCCCGCGGGGGCCGGCGCACGCGCCGGCCCCCGCTCACGTTGGGGCTGCTACGCTGTCGGAGATGCCCACGAGCGTGCCCGAGGGGCCGGACGCCGGCGCCGCGTTGGACGCGGTGGTGCTGGCGTTCGACCCCGGGCGCAACGTGGGTGCCGCCTGGGTGCGTCGCGACGGCACCGCCGAGCGCCTCGCCATCCTCGCAGTGCCCGACCTCGAGCAGCTGGTCCTACCACCCGGCGCCGTCGTTCTGGTAGGGGACGGTACGGGTAGCGGGGCCGTGGTGGAGCGCCTTCGGGCGCGTGGGGTGACGCCCGTGCTGGTCGACGAGCGCGACACCACGCTCGTGGCCCGGGGGCTCTACTTCCGGGACCATCCGCCGCGCGGGCCGCTGAGGCTGCTGCCGCCCGGCATGCGCGCGCCGCCCCGTCCGATCGACGACTACGCCGCCTACGCCATCGCGCTTCGCTGGCTGGGGGTACACCGCTAACGCGCCCGCGCTCCTCATCCTGAGGGCGGAGCGGAACGGGGCATGTGCCTCAGGGGCGCTGGGCGCGCACCGTCACGATGGGGAAGAACCAGTCCACGCCGGGAGGCAGGGGCACCGCGTCGAGGCGCTCGAAGCGGAAGCCGGCCTCCTCGACGGCGCGCGGGGTATCGCGCCCGATGTGGCAACCGCGCCCCTCGAAGGCGTTCCAGAGAGGATCGACGGCATCCTGCAGGCGTCCGATCCAGGAGCGGGGATGACGGACGTGCTCGAGCAGGCGCAGCGAACCGCCCGGGCGGAGCACCCGTCGCGCCTCGAGCAGCGCGACGTCGGGGCGCTCCACGCTGCAGAGCATCAGCTCGGCCACTACGGCGTCGAAGGTGCCGTCGCGGAAGGGCAGGTCGTGAGCGTCGCCCGGAAGGACCGTCACGTCGGCCGTTGCCGTGCGTGCCCGTCGCGCCGCCGTCAGGCGGAATGCCGGCTCCGGCTCGAGTGCCGTGACCTGCGCCTCCGGATCGTAATGGACGAAGCCGGCGCCGGTGCCACATCCCAGCTCCAGTACCTTGCCCTTCACGTCCTCGAGCAAGCTCCGCCGCGCCTCGGCCAGCGCCATGCGGTCCAGCCGCCCCACGACGCCGTCGTAGAGGGCGGCGGCGCCGCCGGACCGACGTTCCAGCCAGTCGCGTGGTCCCATGCGGTCGCCTCCCCGAGGCGGGTGACGCCCCTAGGCGGGGTCGCCATGCGAAGGGCCGGGGTGGATCCCCGGCCCGCATCCCGCGCGCGGCCTCTGGCCGCTACGCGTCCGTCAGTTCAGCTCGTCGTCTTCCCCCGCGTCCATCATCGCGCGTGCTTCCTGCACGTTGATCGACAACACCGCACTGATCTCGCCGGCCAGCAGGCGCAGGGCCCGCCGGTAGGCCTGACGGTCGAGGTCGGGCAGGCCGCGTTCGAGGTCCCAGCGGCGCAACTCGCTGCCGAGCGTGGCGATCTGGTAGGGGTCGCCGCTCGTCAGGATGTCCGTCACCTTGCGGTGCCGCGCCGCCCACTGCTTCGGCAACGTGATGCGACCGTTGTTGAGGCGCTCCAGGACGCTCTGGACCTCTTCACTGGTGAGCGCGGGGCGGAGCCCGGCCTCCTGGGGCGCGTGCACCGGGACGTAGGCGCGCGAGGTGCCGTTGGGGAACTCGACCTCGTAGTAGTCGAGGTCCGCGCCCGCGATCGTGCGCACGGTGGTCCCGGAGACGATGCCGACGCCATACGGCGGGAGGACCACCTGATCACCGCTCTTGAAGGTCTTGGATTGATCTTTCAACGTTGCCTGCTCCCTTCTTTCAGGGCTCGTTCATGCTCACGCGGCCGCCTAGTGCAGCGGCACCGGATTGGACAGGTTGTCGAGGTGATCGTTGTGGGGGGCTCGCCCCAGAGAAAAAACGCGGCTCCAGCGAGCACATCCACGTAGGGCATTCTAGCAGATTCGAGGGTACCTTGCACGGGGTCCAAGATTCCGAACGGAGCATTCTTAGGAAACGTTCGACACTCGTCCTGGTCGGTGTTCCGCCGCTTGAGGCGTGACGCTTGGAAACCGCCCTCGTGGAACTGCGGTCAATCGCCCGGCACCTCCGGCGGCGCTGCTTCCGCGGCGGGGTGCTCGCTCGAGCGCACCGTGAAGACCACGCCGGCCAGCAGGATGGCTGCACCGACCAGCGTCAGCGCCGACGGCACCTCCCCGAACACGGCCAGTGCCAGCAGGGTGGAGCCCACCGGCTCCAGCAGGGTCGTGGTCGCCACCAGCGTGGGATCGAGGTGCCGCATGGCGTAGTTGATCCCGTTGTGCCCCACCAGCTGCGGCACGAGCGCGAGAAGTGCGATCCACGCCAGGCTCGGGACGGGGTAACCGGTGTAGGGAATCGCGAACAGCGCGGGCAACGGCAGCAACGCCAGCGCCGCCACCGCGTACGCGACGCCGGCGTAGGCGTCGAGCCCCACGCCGGAACGCTGCACCGTGCGGCCGAGAAGCAGGTATCCCGCCGCACTGGCCGCCCCAACGAGCGCCAGCGCGTCGCCCAGGAGCGGCGCCGTGCCCCCGCCGAGATCGCCGAAGCCGATGACGGCGGCGCCCCCCACCGCCAGCACGACGCCGATGAGGACCGAGAAGCTGGGCGCGCGGCCGGTGAACAACCAGGCGAACAGCGCGACCCACAGCGGGGAGGTCGTGACCAGCGTGACGCTCGCAGCGACCGACGTCAGGTTGAGCGAGGTGATCCAGGTCGCGAAGTGGATGCCCAGCAGCACGCCTGCCGCCACCGTCAGGAGCGCGGCCCGGCCCTTGAGCGGCGTCCGTCGGAGCCCGCGAACGGCCAGGGGCGCCATCACGAGCGATGCCAGCGCCATCCGGTACAGGGCGATCACCACGCCCGGGGCATCGGCCAGACGGATGAAGATCGCCGCCAGGCTGATCGCCGCGATCGCGGCCGCCAGCACCAGGGAGACCCGCGTGGTCGGAGGCGGCGCCATGAGCGTCATCCTACCGTGCCGCCGCCGTCGCGAGCGCCCTCCAGGTCGCCCTTCGACGCCCCGCGCGAGGTGCTCGGCCGCCGCTAGGGTAGCGCTGGTAGAGTGGGGCGGTCGCAGGGCGAGAGGGGGCCGCGTGGCAGCATTTCCGTCGGACTTCATTTGGGGCGTGTCGACCGCCGCCTACCAGATCGAGGGGGCAGTGGCGGACGGCAAGGGCCCGAGCATCTGGGATACGTTCGCGCACGGAGCCGGACACATCGTCGACGGCAGCGATGGCGACGACGCCTGCCAGCACCTGGAGCGTCTCGAGGAGGATCTCGACCTGCTGGCCGAGCTGGGGGTGGGCGCCTACCGCTTCTCCACCGCCTGGACTCGCCTGTTCCCCGAAGGGGGCGGCCGGCTTCGGCGCGCCGGACTCGATACCTACGAGCGCATCGTGGACGGCCTGTTGGAACGCGGCATCACCCCGTGGCTCTGCCTCTATCACTGGGATCTGCCCCAGGCGCTGCAGGACCGTGGAGGATGGGCGCAGCGCGACACCGTGCACTACTTCTCCGACTACGCCGCCGCGGTGGCCGAGCACCTCGGCGACCGCGTACGCCGGTTCCTGATGCTCAACGAACCCAACGTCCACGCCGTGCTCGGCCACCTGCTCGGCGTGCACGCGCCCGGTGTGACCGACCCGGGCGCCTTCGCGGCCGCTCTCCACCACCAGAACCTGGCGACCGGCGTGGGGGTGGCACGGCTGCGGGACATCGATCCCTCGTTCACCCTGGGCACCATCGTGAACGTCCAACCCGTGATGGCGGCGGCCGAGGGCGAGGAGCACCAGCAAGCGGCCGAGCTGCTCGACACCGTATGGAACCGCGCCACGCTCGACCCCTTGCTGCTGGGGCGTTACCCCGACGCAGCCGCCGGGCTGCTGGGCGAGGTCGCCGACGCCGACGATCTCGGCCTCATCCGGCAGCCGCTCGATGTTCTGGGTGTCAACTACTACAGCCGCGCCTGGGTGCGTGCCAGCGCGACGAGCCTGGTAGGGCTCGAGCCGGTCGACCCGCCCGCCGGATCCGCGACCACCGCCATGGGGTGGGAGGTCGCCCCGGAAGCGCTGACGGGGGTGCTCGCCGAGCTGCGGGACGTCTACGGCAACCCGCCGGTCGTGATCACCGAGAACGGCGCCGCCTACGAGGATGCTTCGGGAACGGACGGGCGCGTGGAAGACCTGGAGCGCAGCCGCTACCTCACGGCCCACCTGCGAGCGGTGCAGGAGGCGATCGACGCAGGCTGTGACGTCCGCGGCTACTTCGCCTGGACGCTGGTGGACAACTTCGAGTGGGCCGAAGGGTTCACCAAGCGTTTCGGGGTGGTGCATCTCGAGCGCGCCACGCAGCGTCGCACCCCCAAACGCTCCTTCGACGTCTACCGGAGCGTCATCCGCAGCGGCATGCCCGACGCGGTCGAGGAGGATCTCCCACCCGAGCGGGGCTGATCACGCTCCGCGCGGGTCTCTTTCGTCCGTCGGCCACCCGCCGCGCGCCAGGCCGACGGCCAGCACCGCCCACCCTGCGATCTGCAGCAGGCCGCCGAGCGGGGTGATCGCGCCCAGCACCCCGACGCCCGTCAGGACCAGCACGTAGAGGCTCCCCGAGAAGATGAGCGAGCCCACCAGTATCAGGAGCGCGGCCAGCCGGCTGCTGCGGGGCAGGGCGGCGATCAGCAACAGTCCCAGCGCGTGATACATCTGGAAGCGCACGGCGGTCTCCCACACGCCCATGCGCTCGCTCCCCAGCACGGGGGCGAGGGTGTGCACGCCGAACGCCCCGAACACCACGGCGAGCCCCGCCAGCGAAGCGCCCCACACGGCAGATCCGCGCGGGCCCAGGCCAGCGCTGCGCCCGCTCCGACGTCCAGTCATGACGGTCTCCTTCCTTGCCGACGAGCATGGCGCCGGCCGACAACGCCGGCGATCCTACCGCGGCGCCGTCCGGCGGGAGGGGCTCAACGCCCGCCCGAGCTGCCGCCGCCCCCTCCGCCGCCCCCTCCACCGGAGGACGAGCCGCCCGACGACGCCGACGCCGAGGCCGACGCCAGCGCGCTGGAAAGCGACTGGATCTGCGCCGACATGGAGGCGAGATCGGTGATGCCGGTCCCGGCATGCGCACCGAGCCAAGCACCCCGGCTCAGCATGGCGCTCTGGTCGGCGCCGGCCATGGGTGCCGCGCGGGCCAGGGTCTTCAGGTAGCGGTCGGCCACGCCGAGTGCGGCGGCGTAGCAGTAGTAGACGTCCCAGAGGCCGAAGAAGTCGAGCGGCGCGTTCTTCATGCGGGTGTAGTCGGTGAGCGTGCGCCGGAAGCCGTTCCAACCGTAGATCTCGGGAGCGACCTCCTCCCGCCAGGCCGGCAGGCTGGCGCCCGCCGTGATCGCAAGAGCCACGGCCAGCGCAGCGCCGCCGATGAACAGGCCGCGGGCGGTGCCGTGGGCGAGGAACGCACCGCCGCCCAGGAGCGCCGCCATCACGATGGCGAGGCCGCTCCAGCGGCGCGTGGCGCTACGACTCACCGCGCTGACGAGCGGGCCGCCGCGCCGCTCCTCCAGCCAGTCGCGGACCTTCCGTCCCCAGGCGCGCACGAAGGTCTGACCGTGACGCTTGGAGTAGGCCTTGAGCTCGTTGAATTCGAGGTAGTCCGGGTCGCCCCGGCGGTGGGTGCGCGCGGCGCTCTGCAGGTAGCCCAGTACGTCGCGTTCGAAGGGCTCGAGCCCCTCGGTCGACTTGGCGGGGTCGAGGCGCATCTCGAAGCGTTTGCCCTTGGGCGTGAACGAGCCGTAACCGCGGCGCGCCAGGTCCATGATGGTCGCGAAGAACGCCGGTCCCATCGAGGAGGCGCTGAAGTTCTGCATGCGCATGGCGCTCACCGCAGCGGGGGGCAGGTCGCTGGGAGGCTCGAAGGGGTACTTCATCGACGCCGCACGTGGCTCACGACCGTAACGACGGTAGTCGCGCCACACGCCGCTGCCCAGCCACAGCAACACGCCGAGCGGCACGAGCCCCCACAGCCAGTGGGAGCGCAAGCGTTCGAAGGTGCGCTGGCGGCGCTGCACGCCGGCGATGCGCGTCTCGTCCTGCAGCAACCGCTTCATCCCGGGGCTCGTCCCTCGCAGCGTGAACAGGGCCGGGTCCATCAGATAGCGGACCTCGACGCCGTCGCCACCGGGGATGCGGTCGAAAGCCACGCTCAGGGTGCTGCGGTCGCCGGAGAGCGTGACCGTGGGCGTCTCGGGGTTGGCGTAGCGGTGGACGTAGGCGTCGTAGGGCGCGGCCATCGGCCCCGGCGCGTGCACCGTCAGGTGGTAGCCGAGGATGGTCGGATGGTCGAGCTGGACAAGGTTCCAGTACCATTGCACGACGTCGCTGTACGGGTCCATGGTGCCGTCCAGGCGGTAGACGAAGCGGACGCGACGCTCGGCGATGCGGCGGCTCATGTGGACGACCACCTCGGTGCCTCCCTGGCAGGGCTGGCTGTAGGCCCGCGCGTCCGGACCGGGGCCCAGCGCCTGGGTGCCGGGCAACAGCGTGACGGTCTGGTTGGGGCCGTGCCCCACGCAGATGAAGGCCTCGCCAAAGTCCCCGGTGGTCGTGAGGGTACGGGTGTCGCGCACCACGACGGCGCCGTCGGCTTGCAGGGTGACGTCCTGGACGACATCGTTCCACCGATAGCTCTGGCCCAGGGCGGTGCTTGCCAGCAGGGCTACGAGCAGGAACGCCAGGCGGTGCCGGCGGCCGGGCCCCGGTGGTCGCGTTTCGCGGCTCACGGCTTCACGGGGCCGGGAACGCACGGCTCACCACCGCCCCGGGGGAGCCCATGGTGCCGAGGTCCTTGCCGCTCACTACGACATCCACGCCCGCGGCGTTGCCGACGTGCAGATACACAGGGAGATCGAAGACGTAGTGTTGCCCCGCGTCCACCGTGGCGTACACGAGCCGGTCGCCCTGGTTGCGGGTGGTGCTGTGATAGACCTCGAGCCAGGTGCGGGCGGTGATGTTGATGCCGATCTGGTTGGGTCCGACCGAGGCTGGCGTGACCGATGCGTTCGACGGACCGGGGGTCTGCGTCGGCGCCTGTGGCGTGGGGGTCAGCGTGTAATCGAGGGTGCGGTCCTGCGTGAGGTTCACGGTGGTCACCAGGGGTTGATAGCCGGGGAGCGTGATCTCGAGCTGGCGGCCCTCCCGGGCGGTCACCGGTGCGTCCTGGATGGGCGTGGTGCCGGGTAGGGCGAACCCGTCGATGCTGACGCTGGCGCCGGGCGGCTTCGTGTCGATGGTGACCTGGACGGTGCGCGATTGCACGGCGTCACCGACCACGCCCGCAGGCGTGGAGGCGCCACCGCTGGCCGTGCCCGCAGGCGTGGAGGCGCCACCGCTGGCCGTGCCCGCAGGCGTGGAGGCGCCACCGCTGGTCGTGCCCCCGGGTGCGGAGGCTGGGCCCGCCGTCGTGTTGGCGCTCGTGGCGGCCGCCCCGGACGATCCGCCGCTCTGCTGCGGCGCGCTCGCCACGGTCGGCGTGCCGCCGGCGGGGACGGGGGAGAAACCCGGCCGGAACAACAGGCTGTTGAAGCCCCACACCGCCAGACCCACCAGCACCCCCACCAGCAACAGCGTGGGGAGAAGCGTGCCGAACGGCAGGCCCGAGCGCCGGTCCTGAATCGGGACGTCGCCGCGGCGCTCCTGCTCGAGGCGCTGCTCGAGGGTGGACATGCCCACCGCACGCCGGCGCTCGCGAGCGTAGCTGTCGAGCACCGTGGCGGCGTCGAGCCCGGCGGCCTGGGCGTAGAGGCGCACGTAGTTGCGGCTGTAGACGTCCTCCGGAAGGTCCTGGAAACGCCCTTCCTCGAGCGCTCGCAGGTACTCCAGGCGAACGTGCGTCAGCTCGGCGATGTCGGAGAGCTCGAGACCCTTGCGGGTGCGTGCCTCCACCAGCATATCGCCAAGCCCCTGGGGGCGGCCTCCCGGCGCCGCGCTCCCGGAATTCACGTCGTGCTCGCTCATGCTGACCCTCCGGATGGAACGCCGCTCGCCGTAGGTCGCGGTGCGGTACGAGGTGCGGCGAGGGCGGCGAGTTCGACGGCCACGGCGGCGGCGAGGCGTGCGTTCTCCTCCAGCAACCGCAGGTTGGTATCGACGGTGGCGCCCTCCGAGAGCTCGGCCAGCCGCGTCAGGAGGTACGGCGTGGTGTCGCGGCCGCGAACGCCGCGTGCCTGAAGGTCCGTGCGCGCCCGCTCGAGCCATGCCGCGAAGCGTTGGGGGTCCAGTCCGTCCGACACGGGGTTGGACAGGACGATGCCGGCGTCGAGCCCGAGCGCGCGTTGCGCGAGCAGCACCTGCGCGGCCTCACGCGGCGTTTCCACGCGCGTCGGCAGGGGAAGGTCGATCTCGGAGACGACGAAGCCCGCCAACCTGGTGGAACGGTACCCCACCACGGGCACGCCGAGGCTCTCCAGGCGTTCCAGGGTGCCGGCCGCGTCGAGGATGCTCTTGGGGCCCGCACACACTGTCAGGACCGGGTAGCGCGCGAGCGCACCGAGGTCGGCCGACTCGTCGAACGGGCGATCGTGGACACCGCCGATACCTCCGGTCGCGAAGACCGGGATGCCGGCGCTGGCGGCGGCGTAGAGGGTGGCGGCGACGGTCGTTCCGGCGCTGGCCCCGTCGGCGAGCAGGGCAGCCAGGTTCCAGAGCGAGGCCTTGTCGGCGCCGTCGTCGTGCGCCAGCCGCTGCAGCGCTCCATCGTCGATGCCCACCACCAGCTCTCCGCCAAGAACGGCGACTGTTGCCGGTGTGGCTCCCGCTTCGTGCACCACCTGCTCGAGGCGGCGTGCGAGGGCGAGATTCCGGGGGCGTGGCAGCCCGTGGGTCACCACGGTGGACTCGAGCGCCACGACCGGGCGGCCCGTGCGCAGGGCCTCTCGGATCGGCGGGGCGATGCGCAGGCTCACGCGGTCATCTTACCTCAGCCCTCCGGCCGGCCCCGGGCCCCCACGGAGCGGCCGCGCCGTGGTTCCCGCTGGCATGCGCGTGGGCGCGGGTCATGCTACGCTCGGGCCGTGCAGAGCCCGGATCTGCAGACCGTCTTCCCGTTCGTAGAGCAGCTGGGGTTCGGCGCGGTGGCCGGCTTCGCGGCGGGTTTCGCCCTGAAGAAGGTCGGAAAACTGGTGGCGATCGCCGTCGGGCTGCTGTTCGTGGCCGTGCAGGTGCTCGCCTATTACGGGTTCATCTCCATCAACTGGACCGCGGTACAGAGCAGCGTCGACCCCATGTTGACGCCGAACTCCCTGAGCGGGGCGTGGCGCACCGTGCTCGCGGTGCTCACCTATAACGTAGCCTTCGCAGCCGCGTTCGTGCCTTCGTTCGTATGGGGGTTGAAGCGCGGCTGAACGCTGGTACTCCGGTAGGGCCGTCGTCGGGGCTCGCGCGTCGAGGGCCGGCTTTTCCCGCGGTGCCGGGTGCATCGGGCCGGCGTGTCTCCGGCGAGTCCGCGCCCGGGGGCGCTGGACGGTAGGGTAGAAGGGTGTGAAAAACCTGAGTGCTTGGCGCTCAATGTCCTTGACAACGCACCCCGGCGCGGATACGATGTCCGCAGTTAGCACTCACGCAACGTGAGTGCTAATCTCATGGAGACCCAACCCATCCGGGAACCCATCCGACACGGAGGAAACTATGGCAGTGACCGAGGACAAGATGACCCTGAAACCACTCGGTGACAAGGTCGTCGTCGAGGTGATCGACGAGCCGCAGACTACGGCGAGCGGCATCGTCCTTCCCGACACGGCGAAGGAGAAGAGTCAGCGTGGGAAGGTCCTGGCCGTCGGCCCGGGCAAGGTGCTCGACAGTGGTGAGCGCGAGCCCATGGAAGTGAAGGTCGGCGACACGGTGGTGTTCGCCAAGTACGGCGGCACCGAGGTCAGCCTCGGCGCCAAGGAGCTGATGATCCTCAGCCAGCGCGACATCCACGCCGTCGTCAAGTGATTTCGGGGAGAGAGTAGACACATGGCCAAGGAACTGATCTTCAAGGAAGAAGCCCGTCGCAGTCTGGAGCGCGGCGTCAACGCCGTCGCCAACGCCGTCAAGGTGACCCTCGGGCCCAAGGGCCGGAACGTGGTGCTGGAGAAGAAGTTCGGCAGCCCCACCATCACCAAGGACGGCGTCACCGTCGCCAAGGACATCGAGCTCTCCGATCACCTCGAGAACGTCGGGGCCAAGCTGCTGATCGAGATCGCCAGCAAGACCAACGACATCACCGGTGACGGCACCACGACGGCCACCGTGCTCGGCCAGTCGATCGTGCACGAAGGCCTTCGCAACGTCGCGGCCGGCGCCGGCCCGCTGGCGCTCAAGCGCGGCATCGACAAGGCCGTCGAGGCCGCCGTCGAGAGCATCCGCAAGATGTCGAAGCCCGTCGAGGACAGCAAGTCCGTCGCCGAAGTCGCCAGCATCTCGGCCAACGAGCCCGAGGTCGGCCGGATCATCGCCGACGCCATGGACAAGGTCGGCCGCGACGGCGTCATCACCGTCGAGGAATCCAAGACGCTGGAGACCGAGCTCGACGTGGTCGAGGGCATGCAGTTCGACAAGGGCTACCTGAGCGCGTACTTCGTGACCGATTCCGATGCCATGGAAGTGGTGCTCGAGGACGCCTACATCCTCATCCACGAGAAGAAGATCTCGGCCCTCAAGGACCTGCTGCCGGTGCTCGAGCAGGTGGCGCAGACGGGCAAGCCGCTCCTGATCATCGCCGAGGACCTCGAGGGTGAAGCGCTCGCCACGCTGGTGGTCAACAAGCTGCGCGGAACCCTCAACGTGGCCGCGGTCAAGGCGCCCGGCTTCGGCGACCGCCGCAAGGAGATGCTCAAGGACATCGCGGCCGTCACCGGCGGCGAGATGATCAGCGATGAGCTGGGCCACAAGCTCGAGAACGTCAAGCTGAGCCAGCTCGGAAGCGCCAAGCGCGTGCGCATCAGCAAGGACGAGACGACGGTCATCGAAGGTCAGGGCAGCAAGGAGCAGATCGAGGCCCGCGTCAAGGGCATCAAGACCGAGCTGGACAACACCGATAGCGACTACGCCAAGGAGAAGCTCCAGGAGCGTCTGGCCAAGCTGTCCGGCGGCGTCGCGGTGATCCGCGTCGGGGCTGCGACCGAGACCGAGATGAAGGAGAAGAAGCACCGCTTCGAGGACGCGCTCTCCACGGCGCGCTCGGCCGTGGAGGAGGGCATCGTCGCCGGCGGCGGCGTGACGCTCATCCATGCGATCGACGCGGTCAAGAAGGTCATGGAAGGGCTCAGCCACGATGAGCGGACCGGAGCGAGCATCTTGATGCGCGCTCTGGAGGAGCCTGCCCGCCAGATCGCGGCCAACGCCGGCGCCGAGGGCTCGGTGGTGGTGAACACCATCAAGGGCAAGAACGACGGCAAGTTCGGCTACAACGCTGCCACGGACGAGTACGTCGACGACATGTTCGCCGCCGGCATCGTCGACCCGGCCAAGGTCACGCGCACCGCGCTGCAGAACGCGGCCTCCATCGGCGCCCTCCTGCTCACCACGGAAGCGGTGATCACGGACAAGCCCGAGAAGGAAGACCGGGCGGGCGGCGGTATGCCCGGCGGTGACATGGGCGGCATGGGCGGTATGGGCGGCATGGACTTCTAGTCCAGACGTTCTATCGTCGAGCGCGTACCGCGCTCACACGACGAGCGGGGCGGTTCCTTCGGGGACCGCCCCGCTCGTCGTGTGCGTCGTCGCTCGCCCGGGCCGCCGCGGGGGTCGCGCGCCCGCCCGCACCGGAGTATCGTCACGCCATGAGCGAGCCCCAGGCATGGCTGGCGACCCGGGCGGAGACCTTCGTGCCCCCCGACTACCAGGGTGGCTCGCTGGTCAACGTGCCGGTGACGGTCGGGCACATGCTCGGTGTGCGGCGGGGCTGGTCGGCGCCGCCGCTGGCCGCCGCGCACGGCCTCGGCGGGATCGAGGCGTCGCGAGTACTGCTGCTGGTGATCGACGGCCTGGGCCTCGGGGCTCTGGAACGTCGCAGTGCGTTCGGGGCGCGCGTTCGCGCCCTGGCCGAGAGGGCCGGTGGCAGGACGACGACCCTGACGTCGGTGGTCCCATCGACGACCAGCGTTGCAACCACCACGTTGCTGGGCAACGGCGCGGCCCCTGCAGAGACCGGGATGCTGGGCTTCAGTCAGCGCCTGCCGCAGCTCGGCCTGGTCGGCAACATGTTGTTCTGGACCGTTCCCGGAGAAGACGGCGGTCTCGAGCGGCGCGGGCTGCGGCCCGAGGCCTTCCTGCGGAGCCCTTCTCTGTTCCAGACGCTCGAGGCGGGTGGCGTGCCGTCGGCCGCCTTCCTACCCGCGTCGATCGCGCGGAGCCCGCTCTCACGCCTGCAGTTCCGGGGCACGGCGCCCCGCGGGACGCCCGACCTCGCGGCGGCGCTCGTGGCCGCCGAAAGCTTCCTGCGCTCGGCCCGGACCGGCTTCGCCTACGTCTATGTCCCCGACCTGGATACCGTCAGCCATCGGGAGGGTCCCGAGACGCCGGGCTGGGAGCGTGTCCTGGACTCCATCCTTGCGGTGCTCGAGGACTGGTACCGGGGGTTGCGACCGTTCTCGGGAGCTCCACCCTGTCTCGCTGATCACCGCCGACCACGGCCTGGTTGCGACCCCTCCGGAAGAGCGCCGGCGTGTCAGCGAGCTAGACGGGGTCCGGCCCTTGCTTGCCTTGCGTCCCGGGGGAGAGCCGCGCCACCTCTACCTGTATGCGCGGGACGGGGCCAGGGCCGAGCTGCTGGCGGCAGCATCGGAAGCGCTGTCGCCCGCCTTCCTGGTCGTCGATGGCCGGGAAGCGCTGGAGGCGGGCCTCTACGGCGACCCCGCCCGCTCGCATGCGGAGGCGGGCGACAGGGTGGGCGACGCCGTGGTGCTGGCGCGCGGCCGGGCATCACTCTGGGCAGACGATGTGGACACCGTGCTGCTGGGCATGCACGGCTCGCTCGAGGCCGACGAGATGCGCGTTCCACTGCTCGCGCTGCCGTTGGGTTGACGGCCGCCGGCCGCCCCGATCAGGGCTGCAGCAGGCTCCGGCCGGTCATCTCGGCCGGTTGCTCCAGGCCGAGGAGCTCGAGCAGGGTTGGGGCGACGTCGCCGAGGACGCCGCCGCTGCGCAGGGTTCGACCGCGCAACTCCGGGTCGTCGGTCACCAGCACGCACGGCACCGGGTTGGTGGTGTGCGCCGTGTGGGGGCTGCCGTCGGGTTCCACCATCACCTCGGCGTTGCCGTGGTCGGCGATGATGATGGCCGCTCCGCCCTTGGCCAGCAGGGCCTCGAGGAGCCGCCCGAGGCCGGTGTCGGCCGCCTCGCAGGCGGCGATGGCCGCGCGCAGCACGCCGGTATGCCCCACCATGTCGGGGTTGGCGTAGTTGAGCAGCAGGAAGTCGTCGTCGGCTTCCTTCAGGCGCTGCACGGTGGCGTCGGTGAGCTCGGGCGCGCTCATCTGCGGTTGGAGGTCGTAGGTGGCGACCTTGGGCGACGGCACCAGCAGACGCTCCTCGCCCGGATAGGGCTCCTCCCGCTTGGCGTTGAAGAAGTAGGTCACGTGCGCGTACTTCTCGGTCTCCGCGGTGTGGTACTGCCGCAGGCCGGCATCGCTCACCACCTCGCCGAGGACGTTCTGGAGCGTTTTCAGCTCGAAGGCGTAGGGGGCGTCGAGCTCCTGGTCGTACTGCATGAGCGAGGCATAATGCACGCGCGGGTGCCGACAGCGTTCGAAGGCGTCCCAGTCCGGCCCGCCCAGCAGGGCGTAGGTGAGTTGCCGGGCACGATCGGCGCGGAAGTTGAAGAACACCACCGCGTCGCCGTTGTGGATCTCGCCCACCGGGGCGCCGTCGTCCCCGGTGATCACGGTGGGGTGGATGAACTCGTCGGTCTCGTCGCGCCGGTAGGCCGCCTCCACGGCCTCGGAGGCGCTGCGGGCCGTGCGCTCGGAGCGGCCGCACACGATCGCCTCGTAGGCGAGGCGGGTGCGTTCCCAGCGCTTGTCGCGGTCCATGGCGTAGTAGCGGCCCGACACGCTGGCCACGGACGCGCCTGCGTCGAGCTGGGCGATCCGTTCCTCGAGCTCGGCCACGAAGCGGCGCCCGCTGTCCGGCGGGGTGTCGCGCCCGTCGGTGAAGACATGAACGTACACCGGCGCCGTGCCGCGGCGTTTGGCGAGCTCGAGCAGCGCGAACACGTGGCGGAGGTCGGAGTGGACGCCGCCGTTGCTCACGAGCCCCATCAGGTGCAGCGCATGGCCCTCGGCCGCGTCGAAGGCCTGCGTCAGGACCGGGTTCTCGAAGAAGCTGCCATCGTCGATCGCGTTCTGGATGAAGCTCAGGCTCTGCATCACGACGCGACCGGCACCCAGGTTCAGGTGGCCGACCTCGCTGTTGCCCATCTGGCCTTCCGGAAGCCCCACCGCGCGTCCCGACGCGGTCAGCTCGGTGTGCGGGTAGTCGTGCCAGATGCGGTCGAAGGTCGGCGTGCGGGCGAGCGACACGGCGTTGCCGGGCCCGGCCGGGGCCAGGCCGAAGCCGTCCAGGATGAAGAGTGCCACGGGTTTGACGGGGCTTGTCATGCTTCACCTCATTCACGCAGGCGGCACGGGTGCCGTCGCGATGGTGTCCTCCTCGTCCGCGGGACGGCGGGCGGCGCTTCGACCCGGGCAGCCCCGCGGAAGCGCTGCCGCGGGTAGTCTACCGCCGCGCTCCCGGCGGTCGGCAGCGGAGCAAGACGGTCGCGGCGGTCGGGCCAGCGTTCACAGCGCACCGAGGACGCGCTGGACTCGCTCGGGAAGGTGGCGGAGATCGTCGGCCTCGACGTCGTCGAGCGCCTTTCCTGTGGCCAGGGCGGCGCGGCAGCGCGCGGCGCGCTCGAGCTGCGGTTTCAGGGCAGGGTCGGCCAGGACCTGCGGCAGCAGCTCCACGAGGGTCACGTCGAGCGCGCGTGCCGCCAGGTGCTCGGCGACCGCCCGCTCCTGCTCGCCGAGCTGCGGGGTGAGCGCCCCCGGCTGCACGGCCAGCTCGCGGGCGGCGTCGGTCACGCGCCCTCCCGCGGCGTAGCGGCTGCAGGCGTCGCAGAGGCCCGGTTTCGGCACCAGCGCCCCGCAGGTGGGGCAGGGCTGCCACCCCTCGCTCCGGCGCCGGGCCCGGTAGCCGAGCATGGCCCGTCCCGCGCGCAGGGCCGCGCCGGCGACTTCGTCGGGCAGGTCGAGCTCGCCGAGACGGCGTGCCAGATCGGCCAGGGCCTCCGGGTCGGGACGGTCGGGCCCGCGCTCGGGTGGGGCCTCTTCGGGAGCGCGGGGCCGGCCGACGGTGAAGCGGATGTCGCGCACCTCGCGTGCCTCGAAGCGGCTGTGATAGACGTCCAGGAAACGCTGCCGCTGCAGGCTCAGGTGCATCGCGGTCTCGCTGTCGCTGACGTCGACGTACAGAACACCGTCCCGCAGGACCCTGGCCTCGGTGAAACGCGTCACGTCGGCGCCGGCCACCTGCGGCCACAGCAGTACCGCCTCCGCCCGGCGCACGGCGCGCTTCATGCCCGAGCGGCGGAAGAACTCGCCCAGCAACTCGGAGACGTGACGCTCAGACACGTTCGACCACGCCCTCGTCGATGCTCAGAAGGCGATCGCAGGCGGGTGGGGGCTCGGTACCGCTGACCAGGGCCTGCGGCGTGCGGGCGGTGAGGTCGAGCAGGAACGCGCGGCGGCCGGCATCGAGCTCGGCCGTGAAGTCGTCGACGAGCAGGACGGGCGGCTCGTCGTGCTTCTCCTCGAGCAGACGGTACTCTGCGACCCGTAGGGCGAGCGCCGCGGTGCGGGCCTCCCCGCGCGAGCCGTAGGCCTGTACGCTGTGGCCGTCGAGGGTGAGAGCCAGATCGTCGCGATGCGGCCCAACGGGGGTGAGGGCGCGCGCCTGCTCCTCGGCACGCGCCAGGGCCAGCGCGTCACCGAGCTCGCAGGCGGCGCGGTTCTGCTGAAGCGCAACGCCCAAGGCCTTGCCGTCGCCGGCGACCTCGCCGTACGTGGTGCCTGCCAGCTCGGACACGCGCCGCACCACACGCAGCCGCAGTCCGTCGATCTCGCCGCCGACCGCAACGAAGCGCTCCGTCCAGACCTCCAGGCCCGCAGCAGTCGTTCCCGCGCGCAACAGCGCGTTGCGCTGCTCCAGAACACGCTGGTACTCGCGCAGCAAGGCTGCGTAGCGAGCCGAGAGCTTGCGAGAGCAGAGCATCGAGATAGCCCCGGCGCTTGCCGGGCGAGCCATGCACCAGATCGGCGTCCTCGGGAGTGATCAGCACGGCGCTACTCACGCGGGCGATATCGACTACCCGCACCGTCTGCCCGTCCAGGCGGAGCTGCTTGCGGCCGGGCGCCAGGCCGACCTCGATGCGGCTGATGCCGGCGCCGTGCTCGAGCTCCGCGGCTACGAAGCCCTCGCTCTCCCCGATCCGCACGGTTTCGGCGATGGTGCCCGCCGGGAGCTCGCCGGTGCACGCCAGGTAGGCGGCTTCCATGACGTTGCTCTTGCCTGACGCGTTGCGCCCCACCAGGGCGACGACGCCGGCGCCGAGCTCGATCTGCGGAGTACGCAGGTTCCTCAGGTTGAGCTGCGACAGGGAGCGCAGGACCACGGCTTCAGTGTAGCCTTCCGCCCGGGCGCGCCCGGCGCGCGTTGGGCTGCTGCCGCTGTCTCTCAGGCCGCTCTGGGCCGGACCGCCGGCCTGCTGTCCAGGCCGCGCGACAGCGCCGCCCAGGCTGCGGCCAGCAGGAGCAGGGCGGCGCCGGCCGCCAGGAGCGCGTTGGCGTAGGACGGCAGAGGTGCCACCGCCCCCGCCACGGCGGCGCCAAGGGTGAGCCCGAGTGCGTTGGCGGGCAGCACGAGGCCGAGCACCTTCCCCCGCAGACCGTCGGGGACGATGATTTGCAGAAGGGTGATCGACGCCACCTCGCCGAGGCCGAGGCCCATACCGATCACCACGCCGCCGCCGAGCAGGCGGGGGAGCGTTCCGGTCGCGAGCAGCGCGAATCCGATCGCGACGACCGTCTGCGAGACGGTCACGAGGTGGCGGGTGGGGACGCGCTGCACCAGCGCCGTGACGGCGACGATGCCGATCAGGGTGCCCGCGCTGATGAGCGCCTCGAACAGGCCGTAGCCGCGCGCTCCGTGGTGGGCCCGCTCCATCGCCAGCGGCATCAGCACGTTGAGCAGGTTCAGCGCGGCGTTCAGCACCAGAGTGGCGACCAGAAGAATCTGCAGCGGCGGCCGGCCGGCGAGGAAGCGGACGCCGCCCGCCAGATCGGTCAGGAAGGGCGTGCTCCCTTCCTCGGGGCCGGCAGGGAAGCGCACGACCAGGGCTGCCACGGCGAGGGCCAGCAGGCAAGGGGTGGCGAGAGCCAGGGTGGCCGGAGCCCCGACGGTGGCAACCAGCGCGCCCCCTGCGCCCAGTCCCACCATGGGGATTCCCATGGTGGCCGCCTGCATCAAGGCGTTGGCCTGGGCGAGGCGTTCGGCAGGCACGATCCGTGGCAGCACGACGTTCCCCGCCGCGAACGTGAAGATGGTTACGAGGCCGTTCAGAGGAGCGGCAAGGTAGAGCATCCACAGCGGCAGCGCTCCGGTGAGAGCCAGGCCCGCTACGGCAGCGGTCAGCAGTGCGCGCGCGAGTGCGCCGGTCAACAGCGGCAGCCGCAGGGGGAGACGATCGGCGAGCGCACCCAGGAAGGGGCCCCCGAATCGCGGTAGCGACGCCAGCAGCATGACGGTCGCCAGGTCCGCGCCAGAGCCACCGAGGCCGAGCACCAGGAACGGCATGGCGATGAAGCCGAGCGCGTCGCCGATGGCGCTCACGGCGATGCCGAGCCAGTAGGCGGTGAAGTCGCGGTTGAACAGACGTGCGTGCCCGGATTCCGTCATGCCCTCAGCATGCTAGACTCCTACTGGAGATGGAACAGCAGAATTCCAGTAGCGTCTCCGGCAGCGCGTGGGAGGTCCGCACGCCCCTCCAGGCACGTCTGTTGAGCGACGCGACGAGCCGCGCGTACTTCCTGCCCTTCCTGGGGCGGACACGCTCCGTCTCGCAGGCGGCGCAGGAGGTCGGCTGCGCGCTCGACGCCATGCACTACCGCGTCCGGCGCTTCCTCGCGGCGGGGCTGCTGGAGATCCAGGGGGAACGACCCCGCGCCGGGCGGCCGATCAAGCTCTACCGATCGGTGAGCGATTCCTTCTACATCCCCTTCGCCCTCACCCCCTACAGCGAGGTGGAGGAGCGCATCCTCGACGACATGAAGGGGGAGGACGAGCGCGTGGTGAAGGCCCTGGCGCGGGCGTTGCGGGCGGGCGGTGCGGAGGGGCGGCGGCTCTACCGGCGCGCTGACGGCCAGGACATGTACGAGTCGGCGTCGGACGCCGGGGCCGGCCGCGACTGGCGCACGGTGATGGGGGCGTGGCCTGCGAACCTCCCTGTCAGCGAGCGTGTCGGCATGGAGTTCGCGTTGACCGACGGGGAGGCCCGCCGGATGCTCATCGAGCTGTACGAGTTGCTGGAGCGCTACCGCACGTTGGAACGTGACGAGCGACCTCGACGGATCTACCACGCCCAGGTCGCGGTCGTTCCGTGGCAGGATTGATCCGCCCCGACCCGGCCCGAGCGGTGCAGGGGACGGCCGAACCCCGGTGCTACACTGGGCCGTGATGAGCCCGCTCGATCCACGCGCCCTGCGGCGCGATTTTCCGATTCTGGAGCGCTCCGTGAACGGGCACCCGCTCGTCTACCTGGACAGCGCCGCCTCCTCGCAGAAGCCGCGCCAGGTGGTCGAAGCCATGGCCGCCTACTACTACGGTCATCACGCCAACGTGCACCGCGGAGCACATACCCTGGCCACCGAAGCCACCGAGGCCTACGAGGGCGCGAGGGCGCGCGTGGCCGGCTTCTTGAACGCCCCCGACGCGCGCTCCGTGGTCTTCACGCGCAACACCACCGAGGCCCTGAACCTCGTCGTCTCGAGCTGGGGAGGGGCGAACCTCGCCGAAGGCGACGAGGTCGTCGTTACGGTGGCGGAGCACCACGCCAACCTGGTGCCTTGGCACTTCCTGAAGCGCGAGCGCGGGATCGTGATCCGGCACGTCGGCCTGACGGCGGATCAGCGCGTCGACCTCGAGGCGCTCGAGCAGGCGATCGGCCCGCGTACCCGGGTCGTCTCCACGTTCCACATGAGCAACGTCCTGGGCGTTATCAACCCGGTCCGCCGCATCGCCGACATGGCCCACGACGCGGGCGCGCTGCTCGTAGTCGACGGGGCACAGGGCGCTCCGCACCTGCCCGTCGACGTGCAGGCACTCGGATGCGACTTCTATGCCCTGTCCGGGCACAAGATGCTGGGGCCGACCGGCGTCGGAGCGCTCTGGGCGCGTGCCGACGTTCTCGACGCCATGCCACCGTTCCTCGGCGGCGGCGAGATGATCCGTCGCGTCACCATCGACGACAGCAGCTACGCCGGCATCCCCGCGCGCTTCGAGGCGGGAACCCCGCCGGTGGCCGAGGCGGTCGGGCTGGCCGCTGCCATCGACTATCTGGAGGCGGTGGGCATGGCGGCGATCGCCGAGCACGACATCGCGCTCGGCCGCTACGCCCTGGAGCGACTGGACGAGGTTGCGGGCGTCACCCTCTTCGGCCCGCGTGGCAACGACCGCGGCGGCATCGTCACGTTCAACATCGACGGCGTGCATCCGCACGATGTGGCCACGGCCCTCGACGCCGAGGGGATCGCCATCCGCTCCGGTCACCACTGTGCGCAACCGCTCGGGCGCGCGCTGGGGGCCAGCGCCACCGCACGAGCGAGCTTCTACCTCTACACCACGCAGGACGAGGTGGACCGCTTCGTCGACGCCGTGGTCAAGACGCGCGACTTCTTCGCGGCCTACGCGTGAGGGCACCGTGAGCTTCCTCGAGAGCCTGTACAAGGACGTCATCCTGGAACACTACAAGCGCCCCCACAACCGTGGCGCGCTGGCCGATCCGAGCCATGTCCACGAGGGCGTGAACCCCTCGTGCGGCGACGAGCTCACCCTCTACCTGCGGGTCGAACAGGGCGTCATCCGAGCCGTCGGGTTCGAGGGGGAGGGCTGCGCCATCAGCCAGGCCTCCGCGTCCCTCATGACCGACGCGCTCAAGAACCGCAGCGTCGAGCAGGCCCTGGAGCTCTCTCGTGCGTTCCGGGACATGATCCGCGGCCAGCCGCCCGCGCCCGAGCTGGGTGAGCTGAGCGCATTGCAGGGTGTCGCAAAGCTGCACGCCCGTGTGAAGTGCGCCACCCTGGCGTGGACCACTCTGGATGCGGCGCTCGAAGCGCCGGAGGGGGACGCCACACCCGACTGACGGCCGTTCCGGGCGGCGTCGGTCTTCGTGGAAGGGTTCGTTCGGGCTCAGCGGGAGCTGGCCGCAGCCTTGGAGCGCTCCCGCTCGTCTTCGTCGACACCGAGGTCGTCGTCCTCGCCTTCGATCTCGCTGGACGCAACGGCGCGCGAGTAGGGCTGACTCTCCAGCGAGCGCATGTAAGCCTCCAACATGCCGCGGAACTGTTCGCGGAACAGCGAGGTCTCGCGCTCCACACGCGCCAGCTCGGCGTTGGCGGTACGCAGGCGCGTCTCGGCGCCGTGGAGGCGCTCCTCCTTGAGGCGGTCCGCCTCCTGCAGGACGAGCTGCGCCTCCTTCTTGGCATTCTCCTTGATCTCGTTGCCGATGCGTTCGGCCGCGATGATGGCCCGTTGCAACTCCGCTTCGGCCGCCTGCAACTCGGCGATCTGCTCGTCGCGGCGATCGAGACCCTCCCGCAGGGTCTGGACCTCGCGGAGCAGTTCCTCGCGCTCCAGGGCAACCCGCTCGAGGAACTCGCGCACCTGCCGCCGGTGATAGCCGCTGGCCGTGCGTTGGAACTCCATGTGCTGGATGTCGAGCGGGCTCAGTCTCATGGTCGTACCGTCCCTTGGGGGCGCGTCACCGGAACAGAGCGGTGCCGACCCGCACCCAGGTGGCGCCCTCTTCCACCGCGACTTCGAAGTCACCGCTCATGCCCATCGAGAGCCGTGTCAGCCCAAGCGTATCACCCAGCCGCCGGAGATCCCGGAAGATCGGGCGGCTGGCCTCGGGATCGTCGCTGTACGGCGCCATCGTCATCAGACCATCGAGGGTGACGTGCTGCAGCCCGGCGACATGCCGCACCATGCCGGCAGCGGCCTCGGGCGCCACCCCGTGCTTGCCGGGCTCACGCGCCACGTTGACCTGGAGGAGAGTCCGGAACGTCGTCCCCTGCCTCGCCCCCTCCGCCTCCAGCGCGTCCGCCAGGCGCTCCGAGTCGAGCGAGTGGAGGAGCTCCACCGCCGCGACATACTTGACCTTGTTGCGTTGCAGGTGACCGACGAGATGCCACGCCACGTCGGGACCGAGGTCCGCAGCCTTGTCGCGCCACTCCTGCACGCGGTTCTCGCCGAGGATGCGGTGGCCGTGCGCCAGCACGCGCTCACGGATCTCGTCGACAGGGTGGCCCTTCGTCACCGCGACCAGCGTGACCTCCGACGGGGGGCGGCCCGCACGCGCGCAGGCGGCCTCGATGCGCTGCCGGACGTCCGTGATCATCGCGTCACAGCTCGGGCAGCAAGGCGCCGACGAGCGCCCGGAAGCGCGCGCCGCTCTCGGCCGCGACGCGCAGAACCTCGTCGCCGGTGGCGTGCTGCTGCCGGTCGGGAAGGGCCATGTCCGTCACCGTCGACAGCCCGAGAACCCGCATCCCCAGGTGCCGGGCCTGGATCACCTCGTGCACCGTTGACATGCCGATGGCATCGGCACCCCAGCGGCGGTAGGCACGCAGCTCGGCGCGGGTGGCATAGCTGGGTCCGGCGACGGCGAGGTAGACGCCCTCCCGCAACAGGACGTCCTGGCTGCGCGCGGTCTCGCGAGCCACGTCCAGGTAGCGTGGGTCGTAGCAGTCGTACATCACCGGGAAGCGCGGGCCGGCGGCATCATCGTTCGGTCCGGTCAGCGGGTTCTGACCGGTGGTGTTGATCAGGTCGAGATGGAGCATCAGCTCCCCGGCGCGGAAGCTCGGCGCCAATCCACCGCAGGCGTTGCTGACCAGGAGCGTGCGGGCGCCGAGCGCGTGCATCACCTTGACCGGGAAGGCGCATTGCGCCGAGCTGAAGCCCTCGTAGAGGTGGACCCGACCCTGCATGGCGACGACGCGTCTGCCGGAGAGCGTGCCGATGACGAACCGCCCGGCGTGGCCGGGCGCGCTGCTCACCGGCATGCCGGGGACCTCGGTGTAGGGGAGGACCGCTTCGGCTTCGATCTCGTCGGCCAGGGGGCCCAGCCCGCTCCCAAGCACCAGTGCGATCTCGGGCGGAGCGGGGGCGTGCCGGCGGATGGCGGCGACGGCGTCTTCCAGGGTGGGTTGAGAAGCTACGTCCATAGCGTCGATTCTACTGGGGAGGAGCCGCTGCCGGAGGGGCTCCGCAGGGCCGGCGAAGGCGACCGGGACGCTCTAAGTCCTCTCACGCGAACTCGGGTACACTGCACGCATGCCGAATTTCCGCCACCTGGTGGCTGCCATGCTCGTCGCCGTGGGCGCTCTCGCGTTCGCTCAACAGCAGCCGACCCCCCAGGGACGACTGGCCGACGTCCGTGTCGAGGGCACCACCAACTATGCCGACATCGTGAAGACCATCATCACGGCGCGCAAGGGCACGCCAGTGGACAGTATCGACCTGGAAGCGGAACGCAATCGCGTGTACAGCCTGGGAACGTTCCAGGAGGTCTCGCTCAGCATCCAGTCGAGCCCCGGAGGGCCGGTGCTGCTGATCAAGGTCAAGGAGAACCCCTTGATCGGGGCGATCGCCTTCCAGGGCAACAGCTCTGTCGACTCGCAGACGCTCACCGACGCGCTGAAGTCCAACAACCTGGTCGAGACCAGCCGCGTATACAACACGAGCCGCGCGGAACAGGCCAAGCAGACCATCCAGCAGGTCTACCGTCAGAACGGGTTCCCCTTCGACGTGGACGTCAACCTCACCGAAGAAGCGGCCCCGGACCTCGCTACCCAGGGAGGCGCCGTACCGGTGCGCCTGACCTACACCATCGACGAGCAGGCGAAGGTCGACAAGGTCGCCTTCCAGGGCAACACCGTATTCGACGCCGCGGCCCTCAAGGGGCCCTTCGACGCGCTGCTCAAGGCGGGCACGTTCCAGCTCTCCAGCTACCGCTCGGCACTGCAGCAGATCGGGAAGATGTACGCCGACAAGGGCTACCGCGGAAGCGGCGTCGACAGCCAGAACAGCGAGCTCAAGGACGGCACGCTGACGGTGAACGTCCAGGAGCTCCGCATCGACTCGATCGACACCACCGCGCTGGGGGTCGACCCCTCCAGCCTGAGCCTGAAGCCCGGTGATCTGTTCAACTACGACAAGCTGCTGAGCGACGTCAAGAGGCTCGCCCAGGGCCGCAGCAGCGACATCCAGCTGCAGACCCTGCGCTCCCCGACCGGCGGGGTGCGCGTGGTCTTCAAGCTCGGCGCTCCCGACACCGCGGGCCCGATCAAGGCCATCAAGATCGAGGGCAACACCGTGCTCTCCAAGCAGCAGATCGACAAGGCGCTGTCACTCAAGGTCGGTGACACCTTCACCTCGGCGGTCGCACGCGAGGACTTCGGCGCCCTCGTCAAGGCCTACAACGACCAGGGGTACATCGTCGCCACGCAGCCGGACTTCAGCTACGACAATGGCACGTACATCCAACGCGTGACCGAGATGAAGATCGCCGGCTACAGCATCCAGTACCAGGGGAAGCCCGACAACACCAAGCCCTTCGTCATCACCCGCTACCTCCCGAAGGTGGGCAGCATCGCCAACGTTCACGAGATCGACAACGGACTACGCCAGGTGTACCGCACCGGGTCCATCACCCCGGTCAACCGTTCCTTCCAGCAGGCCGCCAAACCCGACGAGCTCACCGTCGTGGTCACGGTGAAGCATGCCAGCACCGGCAGCTTCCAGCCCTCGGCGCAGTACGCTACCGACACCGGCCTCTCCGCGTCGCTGAGCTATCAGGAGAAGAACTTCCTGGGCCGCGCTCACCACGTCAGCGTCGATGTCAACGGCACCAGCACCGACCTCGGCGTGATGTTCGGCGGGAGCTTGCGCTACGACATCCCCTGGCTCTACATCCCCGCCGACAGCTTCGAGACCACGCCCACCTCCTACTCCATCCAGCTGTTCAGCACCATCCGCAACAACCAGCCCATGAGCACCGCCGGAGGCAGCACCACGGTCACCTACCCGGGGCTGGCGGCCACCGAGAGCAACCGCGTGAAGGTCGGCGAGTACACCGTGCGCAATACCGGGCTCGGCGTCAGCGTGACCCGCCAGATCTACCCCCACACCTCCATGAACTTGAGCGGAAGCGCCAGCTATGCCCAGTACAAGCTGGAGCCCCCCAGCGTCGACTGCACCGTGCAGGGCGGCACGGTCACCAACAACGGGACCTGCTCGCTGCCGCGCTCCGACGCACTGCAGTACCTTCCCACCAGCGGCATCTCCACCTTCTTCTCGGCGGGCGTCGCCTACGACAACCGTGACAACCCCGACTTCCCGAGCACCGGCCTCCACGCCTATGGGAACTTCGGGATCGGCATCGGCGGCGATTACACCGATCCCAACACCGGGCAGCGTCAGACCTATGCCTACCAGCAGGTGACCGCCGGCGTCCGCACTTACGCGAAACTGTCGACGCTCGACCCGGCCGAGATCAAGGACCCCAACCACGTGTTCGCGGTGCGCTTCGACGCCGGGACCCAGATCGGCGACAACTACCCCAGCTCCAAGCAGTTCCAGGTGGGTCGCACGAACCTCACGCGTACCCTCATCCGCGGCTACACGGTGAACGACTTCAACCTCTCGAAGAGCTACCTCACCAGCTCGCTGGAGTACCGCTACAATTTCAACCTCAACACCGTCGCCACCCAGACGGTGATCGGGGTTGCGTTCGTGGACGTCGGCTGGGCGTCCAGCGTTCCCAACTACCCCGATTACCAGACGCCCGTCTTCGCCGGCGCCGGCATCGGCGTGCAGATCAACCTCGGCTTCGGGAGCGTGGTGTTGCCGGCCATCCGGATGGACTACGCCTTCAGCCAGCGCCACCCCACCGGCGTGTTCGGGTTCCGGGTCGGCCCGGTCTTCTAGCGCTGCGCGACGTCGCCGGCGTTACTCGCCGGCGACGTCGCGCAACACGTCCAGACTGCTGAGTCGGATCTTGCCGTACCCGGCGTCGATCGCCCCGAGCCGAACGAGCTCGCCCACGACCTTGGTGACGGTCTCGCGAACGGAGCCCACGGCGGCCGCCAGGTCGTCGTGGGTGATGTGCACGACGGGGTCGCCACCTTCGTTCACGGTCGCCAGGTCGCTGGTGCCGAGCTCGAGCAGCTCGGCCGCGATGCGCGAGCGCAAGCGCTTGCCGGCCAGGCGGTTGAGCGCCCGGTAGAGTCCCTCGACCACATGAACGAGGTGCGCAAGGAGTTGCTGGCGCTCCTCGCGGGTCAACGAGCCGGCGTCCAGGACCACCACTTCGGTGGCGGTGACGGCCTCCGCGAAGTACCGGCGCCCCTCGCCGGTGAGCGCTTCCTCACCGAAGAAGCCGCCCGGCTTGACGTAGCGCAGGGTCAGTCCGTTACCCTCGTCGTCGACGGTATGCACCCGGACCAGCCCGCTCCGGACCCGGTAGACGTACTCCGGCCCCCCGGGGAAGAGGACGACCTCCCCCGCCTGGTAGCCGCGCACGTCCACGACTTCCGCGCCGCCCAGCGATGCGCTCATGGCGTGCTCCCTTCTCGCGGCCCCTCGCGGCGCGCTGGTGGACCTTTGTGAGACCCAAGCACAAATCGAGGATACCGCCGCACCTTCCACGGCGAAAACGGCCAGGTTACGTGAAGCGGCCGTGAGGCGGCGGCACCCGTATGAAGGTCCGCGCCGGGGACGCATGATGGGGAGATCGGCAGGCGCATCGGGGTGCCCTGCGAAGGTGACCGGCTCGGGGCAGCCCGCCCGCGTTGCGGTGGTGAGGGCGGCCCTCAGACGTTGAACAGGAAGTGCATGACGTCGCCGTCCTCGACGACGTAGTCCTTGCCCTCCGTGCGGAGCCAGCCGCGACTCCGCGCCGCGGCGATCGACCCCGCCTCCACCAGCTTGTCCCAGGCGATGACTTCGGCGCGGATGAAGCCGTGCTGGAAGTCCGTATGGATCACGCCGGCGGCCTCCGGGGCGCGGGCGCCGCGCCGCACCGTCCAGGCCCGGACCTCCTTCTCGCCTGCTGTCAGGAAGGTGATGAGGCCCAGTGTGCGGTAGCCGACCTCGACCAGCCGGTCAAGGCCCGGCTCGCTCAGCCCCATGTCGGTGAGGAACGCGTGCGCCTCTTCGTCGCCCAGCTCGGTGAGCTCCTCCTCGATGCGCGCGGAGATCACCACCACGTCCGAGCCCTCGTCGGCGGCCAGGGCCCGCACCTCCTCGACGTAGGCGTTGCCGTCCGGCAGCGCGTCCTCCGACACGTTGCAGACGTAGATCATGGGTTTGGCCGTGAGCAGGTTGAAGTCGGGGGGAAGCGCGTGGCCCACCGAGCGTGCCGGGACGCCCTGCTCGAGCTTCGCCAGCACCGCCTCGGCCTCGGTCAGCACGGCCGCGTCGTCGGCGTTGCCCTTGGCGCTGCGGCGCAGCTTCTCGATGCGCTTCTCCAGCGTGGCGATGTCGGCAAGGGCGAGCTCCGTGCGGATCGTCTCGATGTCGGAGGCCGGCGCCACCTCACCCGCCACATGGATCACGTTGGGGTCGTCGAAGCAACGCACCACGTGCGCGATGGCGGCGACCTCGCGGATGTTCGCCAGGAACTGGTTGCCCAGCCCTTCGCCGCGGCTGGCCCCCTTCACGAGGCCGGCGATGTCGACGAACTCCACGCTCGTGGGAACGATCGGCGGTACGCGCTCGCCCTTGACGTAGAGTGCTTGGAGCGCGCCCAGGCGTGCGTCCGGCACCGCCACCACGCCGACGTTCTTGTCGATGGTGGCGAAGGGGTAGTTGGCGGCTTCCACGCCCGCCTTGGTGATGGCGTTGAACAGCGTGCTCTTGCCGACGTTGGGCAGACCTACGATTCCGATGCCAAGCATGACCTCTCCCGTGCCGCGGCGCGCCGACCTGGCGGGTTTCCGGTGCGACCGGCCAAAGCCGCAGTATAGCGCGCGGCCGAGGCGCAACGCTCGGGACCGCGGGCGGCACTCCGGCGCTGCGGGCGCCTCACGATGTGGCCGCGGCCGGGCGCCGCGCGCCCGCGCTAGGACGCGGAACACCGTACCAGACGTAAGTTCGGCGCGCGCGGCAGGCGTGGTAGGATCGCCGCCATGACGCTGCAGCACGCATCCATGGCGCTTCGGCAGCCGGGTTGGGCGACCGGCCGACCGGCATGAACGAGGTGCGATACCACAGCACCCGCGCGGCCGAGGGAACGCCCGGCATCGCGTTCGAGGAGGCCCTGCTGCGCGGCCTGGCACCGGACGGCGGCCTCTACCTGCCGCGACCGCTCGTGCAGCTTCCGCAGGACTGGCGCGAGGCGAGCTCGCCTGCCGACCTGGCGGCCCGCATCCTTCCTGCCTATCTGGGGGCGTCTCGGGCGGACGTCGAGCCCCGGTTCCGGGCGGCGCTCGACTTCCCGATACCGATCCAACCGCTGTCCCGGGAGCGCTACGTGCTGGAGCTGTTCCACGGGCCCACGCTGGCGTTCAAGGACGTCGGCGCGCGGTCGATGGCGCAGCTCATGGCCGATGCCGCCGCCCGGCGGGGTCGGCGCGCGACCGTCCTGGTCGCGACCTCGGGCGATACCGGCAGCGCGGTCGCCGACGCGTTCAAGGGCTTCGACGCGGTACGCGTGGTGCTCCTATACCCGGAGGGGAGGATCAGCGAGATGCAGGAGCGGCAGCTCGCTGCCGCTCGCCCCGGCGTACAGGCCTACCGGGTCAGGGGCTCGTTCGACGATTGCCAGCGTCTGGTCAAGGGGGCGTTCGCGGATCCCGCGCTGTCCGGCCTGGGCCTGACCAGCGCCAATTCCATCAACGTTGGCCGGCTGTTGCCGCAGGCGCTGTACTACCTATGGGGGGCGTTGCAGGTCGAGCGGCTGCGCGGCCGCCGTGAAGCGCTGGACGTATGCGTCCCCAGCGGCAACCTCGGCAACGTGACGGCGGGGGTTCTGGCCGCGGGCATGGGCTGGGGCGTGGGGCGCTTCCTGGTGGCGCACAACGTCAACGATTTCTTCCCCGACTTCCTGCGCTCTCGCGCCGACGCGTACGCCTTCCGGCCGACGCGGGCGACGCTCTCCAACGCCATGGACGTGGGGGCGCCGTCGAACTTCGAGCGCCTGTTGACGCTGGCAGGCGACGATCTGCCGCGGATGATGTGGGGCACGAGCGTGGATGACGCCACGACGCTCGAGCGCATGCGACACAGCGACCGGGAGGACGCCTACCTGCCGTGCCCCCACACGGCCGTGGGTCTGGAGGCCGTGGAACGCTATCGCCGGGAATCGGGCGATGTGCGGCCGGTGATGATCCTCGCCACCGCGCACCCGGCGAAGTTCCCGGATGCCGTGCGCCGCGCGACCGGCCGCGAAGCGCCGCGAAGCGAGGTGCTGGAAGGCCTCGCGTCGGTGCCCCGCAACGCCCTCCCGCTGTCGCCCGATCCGGACGCACTGCGCGATGCGCTCCTGGCCCTGGACGCTTGAGGGCTCGGCCCGCGATGGACGGTTCCGGGATCAGTGCCTCAGGGCGTAGGGGCCGGACACGTCCTCGCCAAGGTGCACGACCTTCATCTCGCGCATGAGCTTCGCCAGGTGCGCCAGCAGGCTGCGTTCGACCAGGGTGAAGGCGCTGTCGGGGAGCGACGGATAGATGCGCTGGCGAAGCTCGCTCAGGGTTTCGGCGCCGCCGGCGAGGGCGGTGACGACCTGGCGCTCTCGTTCGAGGCGGTGCGCGGCGCTGTCGGCGAGCTTGCGGTCCGCGTCGTGGACGAGCGGTCCGTGGCCGGGTCCGAGCAGGCGCGGCCGGAGCCCGCGAAGGCGCGCCAGCGAGTCGAGGTAGGCGCTCACGTCGCCCTCCGGAAGCCCCACCCAGGTCGAGCCCTTGCCCGCTACCAGGTCCCCCAGCAGCAGCACGCCCTCCTCCTGTAGCAGGTAACTCAGATGGCCCGGGCTGTGGCCCGGGGTGTGCAGTGCGCGTACCACGACGTCGCCTACCGTGATGCGGCGGTCGTCGCTGAGAGGGACGATCCCTGCCGTCCCCTCGAGGCGGCCTGCCTCGAGCGGATGAACGTACACGGGCAGCGGGCCCTCGGCCTCGAGCAGAGCTTGCAGGCCGCCGACGTGGTCGGGGTGCGTGTGGGTGAGGAAGACCGCCTTGAGCAGGCGCACGCCGGCCGCGGCGAGCGCGGCGCGCGTGTCACGCAGCGCGTCGGCGTCGGGCGAGCCGGGATCGACCAGCGCACCCACGCTGCCCGATGCGATGAGGTAGCTGTTGACGTGGTCGAACGGCGGCAACGTGTCGCTCGGTAGCGGCAGGCGCCAGACATGCTCGGAGACGCGCTCAGCTTCGCTCATGTCAGTGACTTCCGCCCGCAGGGTGCCGGCGCAGCCAGGCAGCGGCGGCGTCGAGGGCGTTCTCGGGATCGGTCGGCTGGTCGGGGACGACGCCGCGGCCCTCCCAGGTGGGGCCGCCGATCGGTGCGAGCACGCCCGTGGCGATCCAGGCCTGCGACCCGTCGGCGAGGCAGAAGGGCAGCACGGCCTCCACGTTGCCGGCGCTGGCAGCGCCGAACACGGTGGCGCGGGCGCGTTGCTGGAGCGCTCCGGCCAGCCCCTCGGCGGCGCTGTTCACATCGCCGTCGATCAGCACAGCCAGGGGGAGCTGCGTCGCGAGGGGACCGATGGCGGGGTAGGGCAGGGGCAGGGCCCAGCGCGTGACCACGCGCCATAGGAAGCCACGGGTGAAGAGTCCGGCGATCTGCATCATGCTGACGAGGCGCCCTCCCGGGTTGCCGCGCAGGTCGAGGACCAGCGCGCGGGCGCCCGCTGCTTGCAGCACGGTGACAGCGCTGCGCACGTCCCCCGCCACGCCGTCCGAGGCGAGGTCCGGAAGGCGCACGTAGCCGATGGAGCCGTCCAGCATCCGGTAGGTGACATGACCGTGCGCCTGGGCGGACTGGGCCATGCCGAACACGCCGAGGCAGGGGAGGTCCCCGTAGAGGCGATGGATCTCTTCCACGCGAGCAGGGGGCACGAAGACCGAGTGGCCGTCCTGGATGCGCCCGTACATGGCGACGAGAACAGCGTAGAAGGCGCTGTCGTCCTTGGCGGCGAGCGCTTGCGGCTCGTACTCCCGGCGCATCTGCTGCCAGTCGACCTTCAGCCCCCCGACGTTCCAGTAGCGCTGTTCGACGAGCGTCCAGGCGACGTCGAAGCGCTGCGCGTAGTCGTGCGGAGAGGCCGCCTGCGCCGTCGCGCCGAACGCCAGCCAGCTCAGGCAGGCGCCGAGGAGGACGGCCGCGAGGCCGCGCTCAGCTGCCCGCACCGGCGAAGGCCGTGGCGTGGCGCTCCAGCGTGTCGGCATCGATGATGACGCTCTGGGCACCGACCTGGGTGGTGTTGAGTGCGCCGGCGACGTTCCCCAGCCGGGCGGCCTCGAGCAGGTCGTAGCCCTTCATGATGGCGTGCGCGAAGGCGGCGGTGTAGTAGTCGCCCGCGCCGGTCGAGTCGATGACGCCGTCGATGTCGTACGCCTCGACGAGTTCCGTGAGCTCGGGCGTGATCACGATGCTGCCCATCGCGCCGACCTTGACGATGAGGCGTTCGATGCCGTGACGGTTCAGCCCGGAGACGGCGTCGGAGATCGAGGACTCGCCCGTGAGCGTGTAGAGCTCCTGCTCGTTCATCAGCAGGTAGTCGACGTCACGGACGACCGTGATCAGGCGGTCACGCAAGGCGTTCACGGCGCCGCTGCCGAGGTCGACGAAGGTGGTGACCTTGGCGTCGCGGGCGAACCCGAGCGCCTGCACAGCGTACTCGCGCTGCCGCCCGCCCACCAGGCTGTACGCGCTCATGACGAGGGCGTCCACCGAGCCGATGTCGTCCTTGCGGATCTCGGCGGAGTCCAGGTGACGGCTGGCGCCGGCTGCGCTGATCATGGTGCGCTGCGCGTCCGGCGTGATGATGAGGGTCACGCTGCTGGTCTGGAGGTGCTCGTCGACCTGGACCAGCGCGTCGTCCACGCCCGCTTCACGGACGTGCTTGAGGGCGAGTTCGGAGAAGGGCCCGGTGCCGACGCGCGTGGCGATGCGCACGTCGTTGCCCAGGCGGCCCAGGACGGTGGCGATGGTGCCGCCCGCCCCGCCGGGCTCCATAACGGCACGCAGAGCGTTCACCTCACCTCCCGGTTCAGGGAAGTCCTTCACGAAGTACATCTGGTCGACGGTCGCATCGCCGACCACCACAAATCGTCCCATGACTCTCCAGATCCATCGCTGGGATGGAGTCGCTTGTTCGCTTAGGGCAGTATACCGAATCGACTCAACGCGGGTCCGTCCTGTCTTGCACGATGCGCTCGAGCTCACGAAAGGCGTCCAGGCCAAGCGTTTCGGCGCGGACGCGGTCGTCCATACCGAGCCGATGGAGGGCCCCCTCCACTCGCTCGCGTGCGTGACCCGCCATCGTGAGGTTCTTCACCAGCGTCTTTCGTCGGTGCGCGAAGCAGGTGCGGATGAACGCGAACAGTTCGGGGTCGGTGCGCGTGCCGGCCCGGACGTCGATGCGAACGACGCTGGAGGTCACCTTGGGCGGCGGTAGGAAGGCTCCGGGCGGCACCCGCCGGACCTGGCGGGCGTTTCCGAAGTGGCACACCAGCAGGCTCAGGGAGCCGTACGCGGGCGTGCCGGGCGCAGCCGTCAGGCGTTCGGCGACCTCGCGCTGCACCAGGAACACCAGGCGCTGGAAGCGGGCGGACTCCAGGGCGCGCGTCAGCACCGCGGTGGCGGCGTTGTAGGGCAGGTTGGCGACCAGCAGCGCCCCTTCGGGGAGCGCGGCGAAGTCGAAGCGGACGGCGTCCCCTTCGACCAGCTCCACGTTGGTGAGCCCGTGAAGCGTCTCGGTCAGCACGGGCTTCAGCCGGCGGTCGAGCTCCACGCTGACGACCCGCTCGGCGCGCTGCGCCAGCGCCCGGGTGAGGACGCCGAGCCCCGGGCCCGCTTCGAACACGGTATCGGTAGGGCCCACCTCGGCGGCGTCGACGATGGCGCTCAGGGCAGAGGCGTCGACGAGGAAGTTCTGGCCGAATCCTTTGTCGGGTGTGAGGCCGTGGCGCCGAAGGAGTTCTTGCACACGCGAGGGAGCCGTGAGGGGTAGCTCGGAACCGGCAGCAGGGTCGCCGCTACCGCTCACGGGACCTTCTCGGTCACGGCCTGGGCAGGCTCATGCGATGCGTTCGGCGATGAACGCCTCGAGCTGGCTCGAAGCGTCGGCGAGCGAGAGCTTCTGCACGACGGCGAGCTCGCTCGACAGCATGTTCTTGGCGCTCTCCAGGACCTCGCGCTCGGTGGCCGCCAGGCCTTTCTCGATGTCACGCTTCGAAAGGACGCCGATCAGCCGCGCCAGGTCGTAGGCGCTGCCGCCGGCGAGGATGTCCTGCTCGGCGCGGTAGCGGGGCGGCCACTGGGTCGGCAGGGAGAGGTCGGCCTTGGCGAGTGCCTCGTACACCTGGTCGATCTCGTCACGTCCGACGGTATGCCGGAGCCCGACGTCCTGACCCTTGCGGAGGGGCACCAGGACCTCCATGTCGCCCCGAACGAAGACGATCTTCAGGTACTTCTGGGTTTCCCCGAGGATTTCCCGTGTCGTCATCTCCTCGACGACGCCTGCCCCCTGAGAGGGGTAGACCACGTTGTCACCGACCTGGAATGTCACAGTGGAGCAACGTTACCATAGCCGCTTCGAAGCCGGAGTACGGGGCTGTACGGCCGTGCGCGTTGACTTCAGGCGCGCGCGGGCCCCGCTCTCCCGGGCAGCGTGGCGACCCGCACGCGCTTGCCTTCGAGCCGGGCCTCGATCTCATGGATGCGGTCGCGGATCTGCGCGGCCCGTTCGAAGTCGAGGTCCTCGGAAGCTTTCCACATCTCGGTCTCGAGCTGCGCCAGCTCCTGCTTGAGGTCGTCGAAGAGCAGCTCGCGCTCCCAGGGATCGAGCTCCGGCGCCTTGCCCTCTTCGTCCTCCTCCTCGCCGCGGATCACCTCGTGGATGCGCTTGCGGATCGTCTCCGGCGTGATGCCGTGGAGCTCGTTGAACGCGAGCTGCTTGTCGCGGCGGCGGTTGGTCTCGTCGATGGCGCCCCGCATCGCGTCGCTGACCTCGTCGGCGTAGAGGAAGACCTCGCCGTTGACGTTGCGGGCCGCCCGCCCGATGGTCTGGATGAGCGAGCGCTCGCTCCGCAGGAAGCCGGTCTTGTCGGCGTCGAGGATGGTGACGAGGCTCACCTCGGGCAGATCGAGCCCCTCGCGGAGCAGGTTGATGCCGACCAGAACGTCGAAGTGCCCCAGCCGAAGGTCGCGGATGATCACCTGGCGTTCGACCGCGTCGATGTCGGAGTGCATGTAGCGCACGCGCACCCCCTGCTCGGCAAGGTACTCCGTGAGGTCCTCGGACATCTTCTTCGTGAGGGTGGTGACGAGCACGCGTTCGGACTGTTTGGCTCGCTCGCGTACGGCGAACACCAGGTCGTCGATCTGGCCGCGGCTGGGCTTGACGGTGATCCTGGGGTCGACCAGGCCGGTCGGGCGGATGACCTGTTCGACCGTCTTGTCGCTGAGGCGAGCCTCCTGGTCGGCGGGGGTGGCGGAGACGAACACCACCTGCCCGACCCGCGAGAAGAACTCCTCCTCCTTGAGCGGACGGTTGTCCAGCGCGGCGGGAAGCCGGAAGCCGTAGTCCACCAGCGTCTGCTTGCGTGCGCGGTCGCCGTTGTACATGCCGCGGATCTGCGGCACCATCACGTGGGACTCGTCCAGGAAGGTGATGAAATCGTCGGGGAAGTAGTCGAGAAGCGTGTTGGGGGGTTCGCCGGGCTTGCGCCCTTCGAGGTAGCGCGAGTAGTTCTCGATCCCGCTGCAGTACCCGAGCGTGCGAAGCATCTCCAGGTCGTAGAGGGTGCGCTCGCGCAGCCGCTGCGCCTCGACCAGCTTGCCCGCCTTCTCGAACAGGGCCAACCGCACGTGAAGGTCCTTTTCGATCTGCTCCACGGCCGGTTGGAGCTTCTCGAACGGGGTCACGTAGTGCTTGGCGGGGAACACCATGGTCCTGTCGAGCTCGCCCGTCTCGTCTCCCGTGACCGGGTCGAGCATGGTGAGGCGGTCGATGTCGTCGCCCCACAGTTCTACGCGAAGGGGTCGTTCCTCGTACGCCGCCCAAACCTCGATGACGTCGCCCCGAGCGCGGAAGCGGCCGGGAGCGAGCTCGATGTCGTTGCGCTCGTACTGCTGGGTGACGAGCGTCTCAAGGATGGCGTCGCGGCCGACGTCCCGACCGACCTCCAGGATGAGGTGGAGCCGCTGGTACTCGTCGGGCGAACCCAGGCCGTAGATCGCCGACACCGAGGCCACCACGATGACGTCGTCGCGCGTCAGCAGGCTGCGGGTGGTGGAGTGGCGCAGCCTCTCCAGCTCCATGTTGATGTTGGCGTCCTTCTCGATGAACAGGTCGCGCGCAGGCACGTACGCCTCGGGCTGGTAGTAGTCGTAGTAGCTGATGAAGAACTCGACCGCTGCGGTGGGGAAGTAGTCCCGGAACTCGGCGGCGAGCTGGGCGGTGAGGATCTTGTTGGGCGCGAGGATCAGCGCCGGGCGCTGCACGCGCTCGATGATCTTCGCCATCGAGAAGGTCTTGCCGGTACCCGTCGCCCCCAGCAGCGTCTGGAAGCGGAGCCCGTCGCCCAGCCCTTCGGTGATGCCTTCGATCGCCTGCGGCTGATCGCCGCGCGGCTCGTAGGGGGAGTGCACGTCGAGCGGCATATCCTCATAGTCTAAGGTACGCTCCCGACCGCCGAGCGCGCGGAGCCGACGTGAACCCGCCCCCGTCCACGGCGGGCGCGGGGGTGTTCACACGGCGGTCGGCGCCACCTCGAACGACCGGAACTGGCGCTCGAACAGCTCGCTGTAGAGTCCGCCCTCGGCCAGCAGCGCCTGGTGCGTGCCGCGTTGCACGATGCGCCCCCCGTCCATGACCAGGAGCGTGTCGGCCCCCTTCACGGTCGACAGCCGGTGGGCGATCACGAACGTGGTGCGTCCAACCATCAGTCGTTCCAGGGCGGCCTGCACCAGTGCCTCCGATTCGCTGTCGAGCGAGCTGGTGGCCTCGTCCAGGATCAGGATGCGCGGATCCTTGAGCAGCGCACGTGCGATGGCCACCCGCTGACGCTGGCCGCCCGACAGCTTCACCCCGCGCTCGCCGACGAGCGTGGCGTATCCGTCGGGGAAGGCGGTGATGAACCCTTCGGCGTTGGCTGCGCGAGCGGCCTCCGCCACCGCCGCGTCGTCGGCGCCGGGCCGGCCGTAGCGGATGTTGTCGGCGATGGTTCCGGAGAAGAGCTGTGTCTCCTGCGGCACGATGCCGATATGGCCGCGGAGCTCGCGGGTCGGCAGCCTTCGCAGATCGACGCCGTCCAGCAGGATGCGCCCGTCGGTGGGGTCGAAGAAGCGCGGGATCGAGCGACACCAGGGTGCTCTTGCCGGCACCGCTGGGACCGACCAGCGCGACCACGCGTCCCGGCTCGGCCTCGAGGTCGACCCCGTCCAGCACCAGTGCGTCGCCGCGGTCGCCGTAGCGGAAGCGCACGCCCTCGAAGCGCACCGCGCCGACCGGCGCAGCGAGGTGGACCGGCATCACGGGCTCGGGCAGGTCGCTGTCGGCGTCGAGCAGCTCGAAGATGCGCTTGGATGCCCCCAGGGCCTCCTGGAGCTGCGAGTAGAGGCCGGTGAAGGTGCCGATCGAGCCCGCCACGAAGACCGTGATGAGCAGGAAGGCGATGAGGTCGCCGCCCTTGAGCGAGCCCTGAAGCACCAGGTGGCCCCCGTACCAGAGCACCACGCCGATACCGGTGAACATCGCCAGGATGACGGTCGGCACGAACAGCGCGCGGACGCGCAGGCGCTTGAGCGCGAGGGCGTAGGAGAGATCGATGCCTGCGCCGTAGCGCCGCCGCTCGACGTCCTCGGCGGTGAAGGACTTGACCACCCGCACCCCCTGGATCGCTTCCTCGGCACTGGCGTTTGCGTCGCCGACGGCGTCCTGGAAGCGGGTGCTGATGCGCCTCAGCTGGCGCCCGAAGTAGGCGGCGGCCAGCACGACGGCGGGGACGATGGCGAGCATGACCAGGGTGAGCTTGAAGTTCAGCACCAGCAGCACGATCACGCCGCCCACCAGCGTGATGAGCTGGTTGACGAACTGCGCGAGGGCCTGGGACACCGCGTTCTGGACGGTGCTGATGTCGGACGTGAGGCGCGAGGTGATCTCGCCCGTCTTGCGTTCCTCGAAGAAGCGGACAGACAGGTCGATCAGGTGCCCGAAGAGCGTCTTGCGCAGGTCTGCCACCAGGGCCTCGCCTACCAGACCGAGATTGTAGGTGCGCACGTAGTTGAACACCGCCTGCAGCGCGAACAGACCGAACAGCAGTGCTGCGATGCCGTTGAGGCCCGCGGCGCTGCGCTGCCCGCCGAAGGCCGTGTTGAACAGGTCGCGGATCAGCAGGGGGAAGGCGAGGCCGAACGCGCTGGAGATGCCGACCGCGACGATACCGACGATGAGCCGCACCCGGTAGGGGCGGGTGAAGCCCAGAAGTCGCCGGAGCTGGGACAGCTCGAGCCCGGCCGGGTCCCGACCGGAACCCGCACGACGCCTCGAGCGGAAGACGCTTCGCACACTCCGAGTGTACTCGGCCGGGCACCCTGCCGCAGCGCGGGTGCGGGCGGTACAGTGGCGGCACAGGCAAGCCAACCGACGCGTCTTCGAGGTGACAACGATGACCCAAGCGATCCCCAGCGAGCCCCTGTGGACGCCGTCTGCGGCGCGCGTTCGGGAGGCCGCCATGACCGCGTTCCGGGAACGGGCCGAGCGGGCGGCCGGTCGCTCCCTGCCCGACTACGATGCGCTCCACGCCTGGAGCGTCCAGGACGTGGCCGGCTTCTGGCGCTTCTACGCCGAGGACGCCGGCATCCGCTTCGACACTCCGCCGCGCAGCATCCTGTCGGACGACCCCATGCCCCACGCGCGCTGGTTCGAGGGCGCGAGCCTGAGTTACGCGCGCGAGTTGCTCTACCCGCGGGCTCTGCGGGACGCTTCACAGACCGCCGTCATCGGCGTGACCGAGGCCGGCGCCGAGGTACGGCTCGACTACGCCGAGCTCAGGGTACTGGTCCGGCGCATCCAGGATGCGCTGCGGCGCGCAGGGGTGGGCCGCGGCGACGCCGTGGCCGCCTACGCCGCCAACGTGCCCGAGACGCTCGCCGTGCTGCTGGCGTGCGCTGGGGAAGGGGTCGTGTTCTCCTCGGCTTCGCCCGACTTCGGGGCCGAGGCGGCGGCGGCGCGCTTCGCGCAGCTCGCGCCCAAGGTGCTGTTCGCTTCACCCACCTACCGCTACGGCGGACGCCGTTTCGACACGGCGGAGGCGGTCGCTTCGCTGGCAGGCGCGCTGCCCGGGCTGGAGGCACTGGTGGCGCTGCCGTACCCGGGTGAGGGCGTACCCGCCGGCGCGCCCGGCACGTCCTGGTCGGCGTGGCTGGGCACCGACGAGTCGGGGGGCGAGCCGCGGTGCGCTGCCCTACCCTTCGACACGCCTCTGTACGTGCTCTACTCCTCGGGCACCACCGGCCTGCCCAAGGCGATGGTCCACCGGGCGGGCGGCGCGCTGCTCACCCACCACAAGGAGCACCGCCTCCACAGCGACATCCGGGCCGGGGACGTGGTCTTCTACTACACCACCTGCGGCTGGATGATGTGGAACTGGCTCGTCTCGGCCCTGGCGCAAGCCGCCACTGTCGTCCTCTACGACGGTTCCCCGGCGCATCCCGATCTTGGCGCGCTGTGGCGACTGGCCGCGAGGCTGGACATCACCCTGTTCGGTACCAGCGCCCGCTTCCTCCACAACCTGCAGGCACAGGGCGCGCGGCCGGGGACGAGCGTCGATCTTGGCGCGCTGCGCACGCTGGCCTCGACCGGCTCGCCGCTGTCGCCTTCGGGCTTCCAGTACGTCTATCAGCACGTCAAGCAGGACGTCCACCTGGCCAGCATCTCGGGCGGAACCGACATCGTGAGCTGCTTCATGCTGGGCGTCCCGACGCTGCCGGTCTATGCCGGGCAGATCCAGCGGCCCGGCCTGGGGGTCGACCTGGCGGTCTACGACGAGGCGGGACGTGAGGTGGTGGACGTGCCCGGGGAGCTGGTATGCCGCCAGCCGCTGCCGTCGATGCCGCTCCGCTTCCTGAACGACCCGGACTTCGAGCGCTACCGCGACGCCTACTTCGCGGCGTACCCCGGCGTGTGGCGCCACGGTGACCTCGTCGAGCGCACCCCCGAGGGTGGGATCGTCGCCCACGGCCGCAGCGACGCCACCCTCAACCCCGGCGGGGTACGCATCGGCACAGCGGAGGTCTACCGGCCGCTCGAGCGCGTCCCGGAGGTGGTGGAGGCTGCGGCGGCGGGCCGGCGATCGTCCGAAGGCGACGAGGAGATCTGGCTGTTGGTGGTGCTGCGACCCGGCACGGAGCTCGACCGGCGATTGGAGATCGCCATCCGCGGCGCCATCCGTGAGGGTGCCTCCCCGCGCCACGTGCCGCGCCGCATCCTGCAGGTGGCCGAGCTGCCACGCACGCGCAGCGGGAAGTCGATGGAGATGGCGGTGGCGCGGCTGGTCAACGGCATGGATGTGCCCAATGCGGCGGTGGTGGCCAACCCGGAGTCGCTCGATGCGATCCGCCGCGCGCTGGACGACGAGCGGGGTTGACGCAGGGCTTCGTTCCGCCTACGACAACGAAGCGGGGCGCGCCGCGATCAGCGCGCCCCGCTCGGGTGCGATTTCGAAGGGGAGCCGAGCGCGCCCGACGTCAGCCCTTGACGGCCCCCGCGGTGAGCCCCGCGACGATACGCTGCTGGAACACCAGCACCAGGATGATCAGCGGCACCGTCACGACGACCGATGCCGCCATGATCTGCGCCCAGGGCAGCTCATACTGGCTGGCACCGCTGAACAGCGCGATGGCGACCGGCACGGTGCGCGCCTTGTTGTCGACGGTGAACGTCAGGGCGAACAGGAACTCGTTCCAGGCCTGGATGAACGCCAGCAAGCCGGCGGTCACGAGCCCCGGGGCCATGACCGGAAGCAGGACGCGCGTGAGCGACTGCACCGGCGTGGCGCCGTCGACGAAGGCCGCCTCCTCGAGCTCGCGTGGGATCTCCCTCACGAAGCTGGTCAGCACCCACACCGTGAACGGCAGCGTGAACACCATGTAGGACAGGATCAGCCCCCACCAGGTGTTGTAGAAGTGGAGCGTCCGGATGAGCACGAACATGCCGCCCAGGATGGCGATCTGGGGGAACATCGAGACACCGAGGATGCCGTAGAAGACGGTGCGTTTGCCGCGGAAGCGGATGCGCCCGAGCGCGTAGGCGGCGGTGCCGCCGATGAGCAGCGACAACAGCGTCGTGAGCCCGGCGACGATGAGGGAGTTCAGGAGGTTGCGCGCGAACGGCTGGCCCGTGAACACCTCGGCGTAGTTCTTCCACTGCGGTACCGGGGGCCAGTAGAGGAGCGGGGTCTGGAAGAGCTGGTTGGGCGTCTTCAACGACGAGGAGATCGCCCAGAAGAACGGGAATACGAGATAGAAGAACACCAGGACCACGAGGAGGGCGAACGCCACCTGGCCCAGGTAGTAGCCGATACCGCGGCGGCGCATCAGTCGACCTCCACACCGAGGCTGACGACGTAGGCCACGACGAACAGCCCGATGATCACGAAGATGCCGACCGACATCGCCGAGCCGTAGCCGAGCAAGCCGAAGTCGACGAGCTGCTGGCGGGCGTACACCGCCATGGACATGGTGTTGGGTGTGGTGCCGGTCATGACGTAGATGGCGTCGAACACGCGGAGCGCGTCGAGCGTACGGAAGATCAGGGCGACCAGCAATGCCGGCCGGAGGAGTGGCAGCGTGACCCGCACGAAGTTCTGCCAGGGCGTGGCGCCGTCGACGCGGGCGGCCTCATAGAGTTCGGTGGGGATCGATTGCAACCCGGCTAATAGAAGGAGCGCCATGAACGGCGTGGTCTTCCAGACGTCGACCGAGATGACCGCGGGCAGCATCAGCTTGGGGTTGGCCAGCCAGGCGTACGCCTTGTCCGTCAGGTGGGCCTTCATCAGCATGTCGTTGATGACGCCGTAGACGTCGTTGTACATCCAGCGCCACATCTGGGCCGAGACCACCGTGGGGATCGCCCAGGGGATCAGCATGGCGGTGCGCATGGCGCCGCGGCCTGGGAACTTCGCGTTGACCAGCATGGCGATGCCGAGGCCGAGCAGCGTCTCCGCGGCAACGGAGCTCACCGTGAACACCACGGTGTTCTGGACCGAACGCCACCACTGTGCGTCCTGCACCAGGAACTTGAAGTTCAGCAGGCCCACGTAGTGCGACTTCAGCGGGAACTGCAGTAGGTTGGTCTGGGTGAGGCTGAGCTGGATGGTACGGATCAGCGGGTAGCCAGCTACCAATGCGACGACGATCAGGGTAGGGGCCAGGAACAGCCAGGCGGTTCGCGCCCGGCGCGATTCCAGCGAGATCCCTCCCTTGGCGCTGCGCTTCTTGACGGCGGTCTCTTGCATCGATCACCTCGGGCCGAGCGGGGCCGCGAGGCGTGCTCGGCCTAGTGAAGGGCGGCCCCTCCCGGCGTTCCGGGAGGGGCCGCGACGGTGCCCGGGATTACCAGCCCGTGCCCTTGATGCGGGTGAGCTGGCTCTTCAGGCCGGCGAGGGCCTGGTTGGCCTGCGCCTGACCGGTCAGCACGTTGTGGACCGCGGTCCAGAACGCACTAGAGACCTGGTTGTACTTCTGCTTGGTGGCCGTCGCCGGGCGGGCGACCGCGCTCGCGAAGACCGGCTTGAGCTGGTGGATGAAGGCGTTCTGCTCGACGACCTGCGGGTCGTCGTAGACCGCGAGGCGGGAGGGCAGGAAGCTTCCCTTGATGGCGCGCTCGGTCTCGACCTGGGCGCTCGTCAGGTACTTGATGAGGTCGGCAGCTTCGGCCTGGTGCTTGGAGAAGCGCGAGACCGCGAGCTGCCAGCCACCGAGCGTGGCGGCGTGCTGGCCGTCGGCCGTGGAGGCCATGGGAAGGGCGGCCACGCCGAACTTGCCCTTGATGGGGCTGTCGGCGCTCTGACCCGGGTTATAGGCGTAGGGCCAGTTGCGCATGAAGGCGGCGTTGCCGGCCTGCCAGACGCCGCGGGCGTCCTCTTCCTGGTAGCTGGTGACGCCCGGAGGCGAGATGGTGCCGACCCAGCCGGCGGCCATGTTGATGGCCGCAGCGGCCTTGGCGTTGTCGATGGTGATGTTGCCCTGCGGGTCGACGATGGTGCCGCCGCCGTAGGAGTAGACCCATTCGAGGGCGTCACAGGTCAGGCCTTCGTAGGCGTTGCCCTGCCAGACGTAACCCCAGAACTTGTCGTTGCCAGCCGCGCGCTCGCCGGCCTGGATCTTCTGGGCCATCGAGGTGAGCTGTGCCCAGGTGGTGGGGGGGCCGTCGAAGCCGTACTTCTTGAGCAGGTCCGTGCGGTAGTAGAGCAGGCCCGCGTCGTTGAACCACGGGATCGCCACCTGCTTGCCCTCGTACTGGTCGTTGGTGACCAGCGCGGGGATGAAGCCGCTCAGGTCGCTCTTGCTGAAGTACTTGCCGAGATCGACGAAGTAGCTTCCCAGGACGCCGGGCCAAACGACGTCGATCTGGTAGACGTCGATGCTGTCGGCCTGCGCGCCGAGCTGCTGCTGGTAGAGCGCCAGGCGGTCGGTCGACGAGTTCGGCGTGGAAACCACCACGACGGAGTTGCCCGTCTGTTTCGCCCACGCCTGCGATTCGTCCTTGCACAGGGTGAGCTCGTTGCCGACGGCACCGCAGGAGATGTGCAGCGTCACGCCTTGCGCGAGCGCGGCACCTCCGAAGAGACCGCCGACCAGGACGAGAAAGGCCAGCCAGATTCGTTTCATGGGACACCTCGTTTCCGTCATTGCCCCGGGCCGTGATAGTTCGGCCACAGGGATGGAACCCAGAACGACCTTCGGAGCGCCCACCGCACCCGCCTTGTTGCGGCCATATCCGGCACGCCTCCGATTCCCCCGGATGGTCGTCTGCTTGGGGTGAAGGATACCACGTGCCCATCGGCCTCGCAACAGGTATACCCCCTTGTATGCGGGGTTTCGCGAAGGTACACGGCCCGCTGGAGGGCGTCAGGCCATGGGCCGGCCGACCATGCGGGTGATCATCTGCTGGAACTCGATCTCGTGGAAGGGTTTGACGAGCACCTCGGCGCGCGGGCGCCGGGCTCGGCCGAAGAGGCCGCCCTTGGGCGCCTCGTCGACCAGCACCAGCACCGGCAGGTGGCTCTGACCCGTCTGGCGTCGCAACTCCTTGACGAGCTCCCAGCCGCCGCCCTCCTGGTCGTCGACCACCAGGGCGGAAGGGTGGATGTCCGGCAGGATCCTGAGCGCGTCCTCGTAGTCGAGGGCGACCTCCGCGCGCAGACGCGCCCGTTGCAGCGACAGGCGCAGGAGTCTCTGCAGGGCACTGCTCGGCGACACGGCCAGGACCAGCGGGTCCTCGACCTGGAAGGGCTGGGCCTCGGTGACGCCCGTCCGTTCCAGCTCGAAGAGGATGTGCAGCACGTGACGTTCGGTGAGATCGAGCTCGGAGGCGATGGAACGCGCGGTACGCTTGCCGTCGACGTAGCCCAGGACCTCCCAGGCTCCCGCCGGCATCTCCACTTTGGTGGGGTCGCCCTTGCGAAGGAAGATGGTGTCGGGTTCGACCACGCCCCCCTCGAACTCGTGCAGACGCTGCGCCACCGACATGAGCAGCGCCATGGCGTCGACGGCGTGGTGGGTGGGGGCCTGGGAGGCCCAGCCGGAACGCTCGGCGAAGTTGAACTGGCCGTCGGACCAGCTCATCAGCTCCGACACGACCTCCAGCACCTGACGTTCGAGCGCGCGGCGCAGGTCGTCCTCGTCGATCAGGCGCATCTCCACGGCCATGAGCCCGAGGGGCGTGCCGGCGTTCTCGATGTGCTGCCGACGGAGGATCTCCTGGACCTCGTGCGTGGTGAGGAGGTCCATGCGCACCAGGATCTCCCCGAGGTGGACTCCCGGGGAGATGTGGGCGTACTGGATGCCGCCCTGCTCGAAGTAGATGCGCGCGCGTGCCTGGCCTCGCATGACGGTGAGGATGCCCGCCTTCTGGCCGGTGGCGATGATCTGGAACACCTCGGAGAGCGGAAGGTTACGCAGGCTGCCCTCGATCATCCCGCGCTCATCCGCCCTCGTTGAACAGCGCGGCCGCCGTGGCCGCGATGGGGAGGCCGAGATGGACGTACGCCGCCTCGGTGGCGACGCGTCCCCGCGAGGTGCGTTTCAGCAGCCCCCGCTGGATGAGGAAGGGCTCGTAGACCTCCTCGAGGGTCGCCCGGTCCTCGCCGACCGCGGTCGCCAGGGTATCGAGGCCGACCGGTCCGCCGGCGAACTTCTCCACCAGCGCACGCAGGATGGTGCGGTCGCGGCGATCGAGGCCGGCATCGTCGATGCCGAGCGCGCCCAGCGCGGCGCCGGTGCGTTCGAGCGTGATACGCGGCTCGCCGGCAACGTCGGCGAAGTCTCTGACGCGCCTCAACAGCCGCTTCGCGATGCGCATGGTGCCGCGCGCGCGGCGCCCGATCTCGAGCGCCGCCCCGGGCTCGAGCACGAACCCGAACAACTCGGCGTCGCGCACGACCGCCTCGGCGAGCTCCCGGTCGGCGTAGTAGTCCAGGTGCTCGATGATGCCGAAGCGACTGCGCAGCGGACCCGTGATCAGGCCCGGCCGAGTGGTGGCGCCGACCAGCGTGAAGCGCGGCAGGTCGAGCCGGATCGAGCGCGCGGCCGGGCCCTGCCCCAGCACGATGTCGATCTTGAAGTCCTCCATGGCGGGATACAGGTGCTCCTCGGCCACGCGGCCCAGCCGGTGGATCTCGTCGATGAAGAGCACGTCGCCGTCCTCGAGGGCATTGGTGAGGATGGCGGCGAGGTCGCCCGGCTTCTCGATAGCAGGTCCGCTCGTGACGCGGATGCCCACTCCCAGCTCGGCGGCGATGATGTGGGCGAGTGTGGTCTTGCCGAGCCCCGGAGGGCCGTAGAGGAGCACGTGATCGAGCGGCTCCTCGCGATTGCGAGCCGCCTCCAGGTAGACCTCGAGCTTCTTCTTGAGCCGTCCCTGCCCGACGTACTCGGAGAGCGAAGCCGGCCGCAATCGCGCGTCGTCCACGCAAACACAGTAGCATGCGCGTCCGCGGCCCCAACATGCGGAACCTTACGGCCGGGGGCGCTCCGAGGCGCCGGCAGGACGATCGGCGACGCCCGTCCCGGACGAGGTCGCCTGTGAAGCGTCGCCGCCTGTCAGGGCGTCGACCCCGGCGACCGCCTCCAGCGTCTCCATCCCCTCCAAGACGCGCGGTCCGGGCCCGAAGCCGATCCGCACCGGTGCATAGCCTTCGACCAGATACACCGCTCCCCGTTCGTCCACCAGCTCGCGGCTACCGGTGAGCGCCAGCAACGGCCGGCGCACGCCGTCCAGGAAATGCTCGCGCTGCTCGTGCGCCATCCCCGTCAGGTGGAGGCGGTACAGCAGCTGGCGCGACAGCGCCACTTCGGGCCAGGCGCCCGCGAACCAGCGCCGCGCCACCCAGGCCGCCTGCACCAGGGTTCCCGCCGCCATCGCCCACCAGGCCCCGTCGACCCCGAGCGGTGTGTGCAGCGCGAGCAGCCACGCCACCGGCAGGGTGACCAGCCAGCGCCCCGTGAACGTGCCCCACAGGGCGGGCCGCGTGTCGCCGGCGCCCCGCAGCGCCCCGGCGAGCACCATGAACACCGCCAGCACCGGCTGGGCCAGCGCGTTGATGCGCAAGTAGCTGACACCCGCGCGGACCACCACCGCGTTGCCTCCGGGATCGAACAGCCTTATCCAGAGCGGGGCCCCCAGCAGCAGCACAAGGCCGACCGAGGACATCACCGCCAGCCCCACGAACAGCGCGGCGTGGCCGCGGCGCCACGCCTGGGCCACCTGCCAGGCGCCCAGCGCGCGACCCACCAGGCTGGTGGCCGCCACGCTCAGCGCCACGCCCGGCATGTAGGCCAACGACTCGATCTGGATCCCGATGGCCAGCGCGGCGGCGCCGAGAGTACCGGCCGGCGTGGAGGTCACCACGCGAAGCAGCAGGAGTCGGGAGAGGGCGTAGGCGAGACCCTGCAGGCCGGCCGGCGTGCCGATGGCGAGGATGGTGCCGAAACGTCGCACGTCCGGCCGGAATGGGCCCCGGCCGCGCCGCAGCACGGTACGGCCGCGCAGGAACAGGATCAGCCCCAGGGTCGCGCCGACCGCCCAGGCGGCCACCGTCCCGAGCCCGGCCCCCGGCACGCCGAGCGCTGGCAGCGGCCCCGGGCCGAACATGAAGAGGTAGTCGAAGAGCACGTTCAGGAGGTTCACGCTGCCGCCGAGCAGGAGCGGCGTAAGGGTATCTCCCGCCCCCTGCCAGAGGCTCGCCAGACCGAGGTTGAGGAACAGGGCGGCCGTACCCAGGAAGAGGATGCGCAGGTAACCCACACCCAGCGTCACGGCCTCGGCGTCGCCGGACGAGTTCATGAACGCCAGCAGCGGGTGCGCCGCGAACCAGCCGAGCACGCCGATGGCGACGGCCGCCAGCACGCCCAGCATGAGGGTCTGACGGGCGACCTCGGCGAGCTCCTCGTCGTCGTTCGCGCCGCGCGCCTGGGCGGCGAGGGCCATGCCGCCCGCCGTCACCATCTGGGCCACCAGGGTGACGAGCAGCGCGACGCTGCTGGCGAAGCCCACGGCGGCGACCGGTACGGCGCCCAGGCGACCCGCCATGAAGACGTCCACGACGTTGACGAGCGTCTGCAGCAGGTTCGTTGCGATGACGGGCAGCGCCAGCCGGGTGACGGGGCGCAGCAGCGAACGGAAGGACGCGGGGCCCGTCATGTGCGCCATGCTACGGCGCACGCAGTCCGGCGTGGCGGTGCTAGCGTGAGCGCCATGGACGTCCGAGACCCGGCTCCGGGCGACCCGGCGGCAACGGCCGCGCGGGCCCGCCTGCTCGTCTCCTGCCCCGACCGGCCCGGCATCGTCGCCGCGGTCGCGAGCTTCCTCGCCGAGCGCGGCGCCAACATCCTGGACGCGGATCAGCACAGCAGCGATCCTCGCGGAGGCGGAACGTTCTCCATGCGTATGGCGTTCGAGCTCCCGCTTCGCGCAGGCGGGCTGGAGGCGCTGCGCGAAGCGTTCGCGCGCACCGTGGCTGAGCCTTTCGACATGCACTGGCGCCTGGCGGACGCGCGCCGGTCCAAGCGCATCGCGGTGCTGGTGTCGAACGTCGAGCACTGCCTTCTCGAGCTGCTGTGGCGCCGCCGCGCCGGCGACTTCGAGGACGATATCGCCATGGTGGCGTCCAACCACGATCGGCTGCGCTCCATGGTGGAGCCCTTCGGCGTTCCCTTCCACCACCTGCCGATCGTCGAGGGCGACAAAGGGTCGCAGGAGGAGCGCGTGCTGGAACTGCTGGAGGGCTCGGTCGACGTGATCGTGCTGGCGCGCTACATGCAGATCCTCAGCCCGGCGTTCGTGGCGCGGTACCGGGAACGGATCATCAACATCCACCACTCCTTCCTGCCGGCGTTCAGCGGGGGGAGGCCCTATCACCGGGCCTACGAGCGCGGCGTCAAGCTCATCGGCGCCACCGCCCACTACGTCACCGACGAGCTCGACGAAGGGCCGATCATCGAGCAGGACGTGGTGCGGGTGACCCACCGGCAGTCGGTGCGCGACCTGCAGCGGCTCGGACGTGAGATCGAGCGGACGGTGCTGGCGCGCGCGGTGACGCTCCACCTCGAGGACCGCATCCTGGTCCAGGGAAACAAGACCATCGTGTTCGCCTGAGGCGCGCGGAGCTGCGGTACGCTTGGCGGTGGCGTCGCGGCGGAGTCCCGGCCACGGCAGCGTGCGGCTCTCGAGCGGCAGGGTGCCATGCGGGGCGGCGCAGGCGCCGGAGGTTAGCGCATGCAGACGCATCGAGTACGTATCGGAGACCAGGAGCGCGATCTCCAGGTGGTGAACGTCGGCGCGGTGTCCGTGGCCCTGCTGAACCTGCTGGGGGACCCGACGCTGACGGAGGCCGCCGCCATGGAGCTGGCCGGGCGCATCCCGCCCGAGGTCGAGACGCTGGTGACGCCGGAGGTCAAGGCGGTGCCCCTCGCGCACGCGATCAGCGTGCGGACGGGCATCCCGTATGTGGTCGTCCGCAAGACCGAGAAGCCCTACATGGTCGGTGCGGTCAAGAAGACGGTCGTCAGCATCACGACCGGCCGGCCGCAGGAGCTCGTGATCGACGGCGCCGACATCGAGCGGTTGCGGTCGCGACGGGTGGCCATCGTCGATGACGTGGTCAGCACGGGGGGAACCCTGCAGGGGCTGCGCGAACTGCTGACCGAGGTGGGCGCGGACGTGGTGGCGACGCTGGCGGTGTTCACGGAGGGGGACGAGCGCTCCGACGTGGTGGCCCTTGGCCACCTGCCGCTGTTCCCTGCGCGGCCGGACGCCTAGCGTCCGAGGACCGGAGCGCCCAAACCGAGCGCGCCCGACCCGAGCGCGCCCGGCCCCTGCCAGCGCAATCCCTTCGCGCGCAATCCTTGCGCGTTCGACGCCTGCGCGCGTGAGCCCTCGCCATGGGATGAATCCCCGCCCAGACGGCATCTCCGCCGTGTCGTGGGACGTGATATGGTGACTCTTGACGGCGAGCGAAGCCCACCCACGGAAGGTCGGACCCCATGCCCCCTGATCCCAAGGAGCTGATCCGCGAGCGGCTCAACATCGCGGACGTGATCGGCGAGCTGGTGGCGTTGAAGCCTGCCGGCCGGGGGCAGATGAAGGGTCTGTGCCCGTTCCACAGCGAGAAGACGCCGTCGTTCCACGTTCATCTCGATCGCGGCTTCTACTACTGCTTCGGTTGCCACGCCAAGGGGGACGTCTTCGACTTCGTGATGCAGACGCAGGGCATGGAGTTCGGTGACGCTCTGCGCCTTCTCGGTGAGCGTGCCGGCGTCGAGGTGGGCCGCACCGCGCCCAAGGACGGTCGCCGGCGCGACCTGTTCGACGTCAACGGGCTGGCGCTGACCTACTTCCGCGAGCAGCTCGGGGGCGAGGCCCTGGCCTATCTCCAGCGGCGCGGTTTGTCCGACGCCAGCATCGAGAGCTTCGAGCTCGGTTTCGCTCCGGACGGCTGGGACGGCCTGCTGCGGCACGCCCTGACCCGGGGTGTGCGCGACGAGGACCTGCTGGCGGTCGGGCTGCTGAGCGAGAACGAGCGGGGGAGACGCTACGACCGCTTCCGCAACCGCGTCATCTTCCCCATCAAGGACGGCATGGGGCGCGTCGTCGGCTTCGCGGGACGGGTGCTCGACGACAGCCTTCCCAAGTACCTGAACACGCCCGAGACCGAGCTGTTCCGCAAAGCGGAGCTGCTCTACGGCCTCGACCGCGCCCGACCCGCCATCCGCAAGAGCGGCGAGGCCATCGTGGTCGAGGGCTACATGGACGTGATCGCGCTGCACCAGACCGGCTTCGTCAACGCCGTTGCCGCGCTGGGGGCCGCCCTGACCGAGCGGCAGGCCGAGCTGCTCGCCCGGCTCGACGCCAAGCGCGTGTATCTGGCGTTCGACGCCGACGAGGCGGGACAGCGTGCCGTCCTGTCCGGGCTCGACCAGGCCGTGGGCCGCCGGTTGCTGGTGCGCGCGGTCCAGGTGCCGCACGGCAAGGACCCGGCCGACGCCGTGCTCGGGGGGCACGCCGACGCCTTCCGGGAGGCGCTGGGGACCGGCCTGTCGGAGGTGGAGTTCCGCTTCCGCCGCGTGCTGGAGCGCTTCGACGAGAGCGCCATCGAGGGGCAGCGGGGGGTCCTGGAGGAGCTGGCACCGGTGCTGGTGCCGCGCGACGTGTTCGACCCGGTGGCGGCGGAGATGCGTCGGCTGGTCATCGATCATCTGGGCATGGACGAGAGCCGCCTCGACGCCTGGGTCCAGGCGAACCAGCGGCACCAGCGGCCGCTGTCGGCGACGCAGGTGCGGGGGATGCGCCGCCGGCACGTCGAGGTGTCGCAGGTCCGCGCCCTGGAGCTCGAGGTGGTAGCGCTGTTGCTCAGCCAGGGCGGCGCGCTGCGCGAGCGTCTCGACGCAGCCCTCTCCGCGCTCCCCAACGATCTCGAGGACTCCGCCTTGCGCCAGCTCGAGGCGCTGGTCGACGAGCATCACGACGACGCCGAACGGGTGTTGCTCGCCTACCGCGAGCGCGAGGACGGTGCGTTGGTGTTCGAACGCGTGCTGGAGCTGTCGCGCGACGAAGGGGCGCGCTTCGATGCCGAGGGGGCCTTGCGGCAGGCGCTGTCACGCCTGCGTGAGCTGCACCTGGAGAGCCAGAAGGAGAGTTCGCGGGCGCGCCTGCTGGAGCGGCGTGAAGAGCTGGGACGGCTGCTCGAGGCCCCCGACACCAGCAGCGAACGCCTACCCGCGCTCTACGCCGAGCTCAAGCAGATCCACGCCATGTTGTCGGCGCGGGAGGCAGAGCGGCGGACCCGCGTCCCCGCCCGGCGCACGCGCGGCAAGCGCCGGCGGTAGGGCGGGATCTAGGGAGCCGCGGATGCATGCGGCTCCGAAGCGGGGCTCGGGCGACTGCCCCGAGCCCCGCGCCGCAACACCTGCAATCGCTCGGCCGCGGCCGCCAGGGCGTCCGCGTCGGCCTCCACCATCCCCCACGCTCCGATCAACAGGGCCCGATCTGCGATGCGCCGGGCTTCGGCGGCGTCGCCGGCGCGGAGCGCGCGATCCGCGGCGTCCGCCACGGTCCGCAGGTGGGAGCCGAAGGTCGACGCGACGCCGCCCGCATCGGGGGGGGCGAGGGGGAGCGCCAGGCGCAGCGCTTCGGAGGGCTCGAGCTTCAGCAGCCCGCCCCCCAGCGCGTGCCCTTCGAGCTCGGCGCTGAGCTCGCTCAACGAGGTCAGCGCCGCCAGCGCCAGCAGCTCGGCGGAGCCGGACGGCGTCCCCGGCCGCAGGCGGACGGCGTGCAGGGTGTTGCAGACCGCGGCGCCGGCGGCGTTCACCGCCAGCCGCGGCGCGCCGCCGCTCATGGCCGTGAGGACCAGGTCGGGCGGTTCGGTGCGGGTCACGCGGTACCACGGTCGGCGGCGACGGACCTTGGTGCGTTCGGGGACGGCGCGCTCGACGCCGGCAGTCAGGTAGGCGGCCACGGCGCCGTCGTCGGCGCGCTGCGGTGCGAACAGGTAGCCGCTCAGACCGCGTTCGGCGCCCCGGCGCCAGTCCTCGTCGGTGACCCGCAGGCCACGCAGGGCCCGGCTCCGGAAGAGCGACCGCTGCAGGTGCTCCGGCGCCAACCCCAGCGCCGCGGCGCGTGCCGGCGAGAGGTGGAAGAAGTCGTTGTGGCCGGTGACGTAGCCGATGCTCACGCTCGCCCATGTGCCCAGGCGGCGGCCGTCGACGTCGCCGGAGAGACCCTCCAGCAGGCCGTGTGCCGCGGGCGGCAACCAGGCGTGATGGAGCTTCGCCGTGCCCCGCACCAGGGCCTCGGCGTCGAGGCCGGTGCGGGCCACGCGGTCGAGGCCGGCCGCGAGCGCGTCCATCGAGCCCAGCCGGGCGGCGCTGAAGCCGCGGAAGGGCTCCCCGTGACCGTCGGCCAGGAGCAGCACCGTGCCCTGGTCCAGCGAGGGGAAGAGCGCAGACTCGAAGAGCACGAACGTGACCGCCCCGAAGCTGACGCGCAGGTGCTCGAGGACGGGGCGCGCGTAGCGGGCGTGACCGATCTCGCTGGGAACGACCAGTGCCAGGCGCCCCCCGGGCCGCAGGAAGGCGCCGGCGTGGAGCACGAACGCCGCCCAGCTCGATGCCATGCTGTCGAGCCGCACGCCGGCCGCCGCCGCCACGGCCGACGCCCGCTCGCGCCGTGCGCGCTCCATGCGCTGGAAGCGCACGAAGGGGGGGTTGCCGAGCACCGCGTCGAAGGCGGGCCAGGCGTCCGGCGCCATGGCGAGGAAGTCGGCGACCCGGATGCCGGCGCCCTCGGCGCCGATCGCGCGCAGGCGCCGCGCGGCCTCGTCAGCCGCCTCGGCGCGCATCTCCACACCGCAGACGTCGCCGGCGCAACCGCCGAGCTCCCGCGCGCGGCGCGCCGCCTCCGCGAGGAAGACCCCGTCGCCTGCGGCGGGGTCGAGCGCCCGCTCGCCTGGCTGACGCAGCGCCCAGTCGCTGAGCGCTCGAGCCACCGGCGCGGGGGTATAGTATGCGCCGACGGACTTCGGTCCGTTCGGTGATCCGTAGGAGGGGTCCCGGCTCACGCCGGAGTCTACCCGAGCCGTCGCCGTATGGCGGCTGCGGAGGGGGCTGCGGGGGAGTTGTGTCCCGATTGACACGCAAAGTTGGCGGTTGTTATGGTTGCTGGGAAACGCCCAAGGGGTAGGATGTACCGCGTTCAACGCGGTTTTTTGTGCCTCGCACTGCGATCCGGAACCATTCTCGACAGCCTGTCGTAACCCGCGGTGACGCGGGGCGGAAGGAGGGCTGGTTGGAAGCTCAGGGTGAACGACTCCTGCAAGACCTCGTGACCCAGGAGAAGAGCCTGGTGGCCAAGGTCGAGGACGCGCGCAAACAGGCCTCGGAGATCGTCTCCGATGCCCAGGAGGAGGCGCGCCGCATCCTCGAGGAGGCTCGAGGGAAGGCCGAGACCCTCGCCAAGCAGGAAGCCGACCGGGGCGCCAAGGACGCGGAGTCCGCACGGGAGGACATCGTCCACTCGGCGCGGGAGACCGCGGGTAGGCTCGAGGCTCAGGCGCGTGCCGCCAAGGAAGACGCGGTGGCGCTCGTGATGGAGCGGGTCTTGCCATGATCGCCAAGATGGAGCAACTCCTGGTCGTCGGGCGGCGCTCGGCGGCCACGGACGTGCTCGTCAGCCTCCAGAGCCTGGGTGTGGTGCAGGTGGAGCCGCTCGAGCCCGGGGACGAAGAGGCCCTCCGCCCGGTCAAGCTCGAAGGGAACGACCTGCGCCGCAAGGAGCTCTGGGACTACCTCGTGTCGCGCTCCGAGGCGCTGCTGGACGCCCTCGAGGTCCGTGACGAAGGCCCCGTGCCGCGCGGCGAGGCCGGCAACGACCCCGAGGCGCTCACGAAGGAGCTTGCGCCCGTCGGAGACCAGATCGACCGGCTGGTGGCCGAGCGCGCCGACGCGCGGGACGAGCTCGAGCTCACGCAGGCCTACCTGGCGGTGTTCCGGCAGCTCGCACCGATGATGGCGCAGCTCGAGGAGGCCACCTACCTCGGTGGTGCCGCGTTCCTGGTCGCGGACGAGGACTACGCGGTCGCTCGAAGAGGCGCTCGACGAAGAGTTCGACGGCGGGTACGCACTCGCCTGGCAGCGCCACGGCGCCGAGCGCATGGTGGTGGCGGCCGCCCTGTTCCGCGACCTGCCCCGCCTGCGCGCGACCTTCACCCGGCTCGGCCACTCCGAGATCGCCCTGCCGGAGCGCTACCAGGATCTCGGCGTCGCCAAGGCGGCGCACGTGATGGAGGAGCGTTCGCAGACGCTTCCCAAGCGCGTGGCATCGATCCACGAGGAGCTCGGCAAGCTCGCCGGGCAGTACGGCCGCCGTCTGCGGGCGATCGCCCAGGTGGCCCACAACCATCAGGCGCGCTACGAGCGACTCCAGGACCTGCTGGAGGGGCGCTACGGCTTCGCTCTGTCGGGCTGGGTGCCTGCCGAGGACAGCGGCCGCGTGGTGGAGGCGCTGCGCAAGCAGTTCGCCGAGCAGATCCGCGTGGCGGCCCGCCCCGCCGACGAGCACCACGATCGTGGGGTGCCCGTCAAGTTCGACAACCCCGCCTGGGTCCGCCCCTTCCAGGGGCTGCTGGCGCTGTTCGAGCCGCCGCGTTACGGCAGTTTCGACCCGAGCTGGACGCTGGCGGTGTTCTTCCCGCTGTTCTTCGGCCTGCAGGTCGGCGACATCGGCTACGGCCTGCTGTTCGCGAGCGTCGGGCTCTGGCTCCGGCGCCGCGGAGCGGCCGGCAAGAACGTCGACACCGGCCCCATCCAGATCATCATCCCGGCCCGCATCCTGCGGCCGCTCAGCACCGTCATCTTCTGGCTGGCGGGGTGGACGATCCTGTTCGGCTTCGTCTACGGTGAGTTCTTCGGCAACCTGTTCGAGCGCTTCCCCGCCGGGCGTCCGCTGTTCTACACGCTGGCGCACGGCAGCGGGCATCACGAGGGCGTGATCCCCATCCTGCTCTTGCGCGTCGAGGTGTTCGGCCCGCTGCTGCTCGTCTCCACGCTGTTCGGCGTGCTCCAGGTGCTGGGCGGCTGGCTCATCCGCATCATCTACGCGGTACGGCACGGCGAGAGCATGCACCTCTACGAAGGCCTGGGCATGCTGACCGGCCTGGTCGCCGTGGTGGTGTTCGCCACGGCCTACCAGACCCACACCGTCAACGCGGCCGTGGTCGTGGTCACGCTGGCGCTGCTGGTCGGCTTCGCCGTGTTCACGGTGCTGGCCAAGAACGGCCTGATGGTGCTCGAGTTGATCTCCAACGGCGGGCACATCCTCAGCTACTTGCGAATCTTCGCCGTCGGGCTGGCCTCGGCCCTGATCGCCAACCTGTCGATCGACCTGGGCTACTCGCTCGGCGGCGTGCTGCCGATCGTCGGACCCATCCTGGGCATCCTGGTAGGCGGTGTCGTCATCATGATCGCGCTGGCCCTGACCATCATCAGCGATACGCTCCAGCCGCTCCGACTTCACTACGTCGAGTTCTTCACCAAGTTCGGTTTCTACGATGAGAGTGGTCGTCCCTACCGACCCTTCCGTCTCCTAGGAGGAAAGTCATGAACAAGCTCGCCAAGGTTCTGGGAGTCCTTTCCCTCTTCGCCGTCTTCGCCGGGACCGCCTTCGCGCAGGGCGCGGCCGCATCCGGGCGGCGACATCGGCATGGGCCTGCTGGGCGTGGGCGCCGGTCTGGCCATCGGCCTTGCAGGCATCGGCGTCGGGATCGCGCAGGGCTACATCGGCAGCGCCGGCCTGGGGACCATCACCGAGAAGCCCGAGGCCTTCGGGCAGGTGCTGATCTTCCTGGTGATCCCCGAGACCATCATCATCTTCGGCTTCGTGATCGCCTTCTTCCTGTACGGCAAGATGGGCTGAGAACGTGTCCGATCTGGCTGCTCTGCTCGAGAAGGAAGCGAGCACGGAGATCGAGTCCATCCTCTCCGAGGCGCGGAGCCGCGCCTCGGAGGTGGTTGCGGACGCGCGCCAGGAGGCCGACACGCTGGTCGCCGCGCGGGAGCGTGTGGCCGCCGCGCACCGGAGCGCCGCCATGACGCGTGCGCGCTCGAGCGCCCAGCTCGAGGCGTCGTCCACTGCAACTCCGTGCCCAGCATGACGGCGTCGAGGCGGTCTTCCAGCAAGCGCGAGAGCGCCTCGAGGCGCTGGTCGCCGATGCCGACGCCTATCCGGACGTGCTGAAGAAGCTGCTGGAGGAGGCCGTCGACGGCCTCGACGCGAACGAGGTGCAGGCGATCGTCGTCCACCCGGACGAACGTGGCTACGCCGAGCGTGCCGCCAAGGAGATGTCGCTGTCGGTGGGGGTCGAGTCCGACGAGCGTATCCGGGCGGGCGTGCGTTTGCGCCTCAAGGGCAACAACACCATCGAGAACTCGCTCTACGAGCGCTTGGAGGTGCTGCGGGCCGAACTCGCGTCGGAGGTGTCCGAGGCGCTCTTCGGCGCGTCGCGGGAGCGCTAGGATGTCGACCGACTACGGCTACATCAACGCGCGGGTTCGCGGCATGAAGACCAAGCTGCTGGGCACGGAGTTCTTCTCCGAGGCCCTGGATGCCACGGACTTCCGCTCCTTCCTGTCGGTGCTGGGGCAGTCGCGCTACATGCACGGGCTGGAGGAGGCGCAATCGCGCTACGAGGGCCTGCGTGCCGTCGACGATGCCCTCGCGAGGGACTTCTTCGGCATGACCCGCAGCCTGCTCAGCGCCGCTGACGGCGCGCCAGGCCAGCTGATGGAGCTGCTGCTGTTGCGCTACGACCGCGAGAACATCAAGACCATCGCGCGCGCCAAGCACGCGGGCAAGACGGTCGAAGAGATCCTCGGGTCGCTGTTCCCGGCCGGACCGCTCAAGCCGGCGGTGCTGGAGGAGGTCGCCGCGACGCCCGACATGGCCGCGGCGGCCCAGGCGCTGGCGGTCACCAAGACCCCGCTCAAGGCGGCGTTCTCGCGGGCGGTGGCGCGCTACCAGTCCGACGGCGACCTCTACGCCCTGGAGCTGGCGATCGACCGGGCCTACTATCAGGTGCTGATGCAGCGGCTCCGCAGGACCAACGCCCCCACGAGCTTCATGCGCCACATCGTGCGGGAGATCGACGCCACCAACCTGCGCACCGCGTTGAAGTTGCGAGGCGTGGAGGAGGGTCCGGAAGAGGTCTTCATCCCGGGCGGGCGCGAGATCGATCGAGGCCTGTTCGAGAGCATCCGTACGGACGCCTCGAATGGCGCGCTGCAAGTGCTTTCCGGGACGGCCTTCGCCGAGGTCGCGGAGACCGAGACGCTGGCCGAGGCCGAGCAGAAGGTGCGGGAGGTGCTGGACGCCAGCGCCCGTGCTGCCGCTTCCGATCCCCTGGGGCCGGGCGTCGTCGTGCGCTTCTTGCGGCTGAAGGAGGCCGAGGTAGCGAGGCTTCGCCTGCTCGCCCGCGGCACCTTCTACGGTGTGCCGCGCGCGGCGCTGGAGAGGGAGCTCGGGCATGCCTAAGATGGTCGTCTTGACCGACAGTGAGACGGCGGTGGGTTTCCGGCTGGCCGGCGTCGAGGTCCGCGAGGTCGAAAGTGACGGGGCGAAGGACGTCCTGGAGGAGCTCATCCGTTCCGACGATTACGGCCTCGTGGTCGTAGACGAGGGGCTCATCCCCGATCCGATCGCGGCGAGCGAGCGTGCCATGCGAGGCCGCGAATTGCCGGTGGTGCTGCCCCTTCCCAGCCTGGGCGGCGCATTCGGCGAGAGCGACGACGCCGTCGCCTACATGAAGTCCCTGGTGCGCGACGCCATCGGGTTCGATATCAAGCTGGAGTGAGAGCAGGAGGGCTTACGTGGCCATTGAAGGGAAGATTCAACGTATCTCCGGCCCGGCGGTGATCGCCCAGGGGATGATGGGCGCGCGGATGTACGACATCGTCCGGGTCGGCGAGGAGAAGCTGGTCGGAGAGATCATCCGTCTCGACGGCAACAACGCCTTCGTCCAGGTCTACGAGGACACCGGCGGGCTGACCGTGGGGGAACCGGTCGTATCGACCGGTCTACCTCTGGCGGTCGAGCTGGGCCCGGGGATGCTCAACGGCATCTTCGACGGTATCCAGCGGCCGCTCGACAAGCTGCACGAGAGTTCGGGGACGTACATCGACCGCGGCCTGGTGGTGAACGCCCTGTCGCAGGATGCCAAGTGGCAGTTCACGCCGCAGGTCGCGAAGGGCGACGAGGTGGGGCAGGGGCAGGTCCTCGGGACCGTGCCCGAGTTCGCGTTCACCCACAAGATCCTGGTGCCTCCCGGCAAGGGCGGCGTGATCAAGAGCATCGTGGGCGAGGGTGAGTACACGGTTCAGGACACCATCGCCACGCTGGAAGACGGCACCGAGCTGCGTCTCGCGCACACCTGGCCGGTACGCCAGGCCCGCCCGGTCGAGCGCAAGCTCGACCCGGTGACCCCGTTCCTCACGGGGATGCGCATTCTCGACGTGCTCTTCCCGCTGACGATGGGGGGGACCGCAGCGATCCCCGGGCCCTTCGGGTCCGGGAAGACGGTCACGCAGCAGTCGGTCGCCAAGTACGGCAACGCCGACATCGTGGTCTACGTCGGTTGCGGCGAGCGCGGCAACGAGATGACGGACGTGCTGGTCGAGTTCCCGGAGCTCGAGGATCCGCAGACCGGCAATCCCCTGATGCACCGCACGGTGCTCATCGCCAACACCTCGAACATGCCGGTGGCGGCGCGCGAAGCGAGCATCTACACCGGTATCACGCTGGCCGAATACTTCCGCGACATGGGCTACTCGGTGTCGATCATGGCCGATTCGACCAGCCGTTGGGCCGAGGCGCTGCGCGAGATCTCCTCGCGGCTCGAGGAGATGCCGGCCGAAGAGGGCTACCCTCCCTACCTGGCGTCGCGACTGGCGGCGTTCTACGAGCGCGGTGGCCGTGTCGACACGCTCGCCGGGGACCAGGGCGCGGTGTCGATCATCGGCGCGGTCAGTCCGGCGGGCGGCGACTTCTCCGAGCCGGTCACGCAGGCCACGTTGCGCATCACGGGATGCTTCTGGGCGCTGGACGCCTCGCTGGCGCGGCGCCGTCACTTCCCGGCCATCAACTGGAACCGCTCGTATTCGCTGTTCACGGACATCCTCGACGGCTGGTACGCCGAGAACGTGGCCGAGGACTACACCGAGTTGCGGAGCCAGGCTGTCGACCTGCTGCAGCGCGAGTCGGACCTGCAGGAGGTCGTCCAGCTCGTCGGGCCCGACGCCCTCCAGGACCAGGAGCGACTCGTGATCGAGGCCGGACGCATCCTGCGCCAGAACTTCCTGCAGCAGAACGGTTTCGACCCGGTCGACGCCTCCTGCACGCTGCACAAGGCCTACGGCATGCTCCAGATGATGCTGCGCTTCTACGAGGACGCCCAGCAGGCGCTGCAGTCCGGAGCGACGGTCGACGAGGTGTTGCAGGCCCCGGTGATCGAGAAGATCAATCGCTCGCGCTACGTGGCCGAGGACGAGTTCGATGCCTACAAGGACGGCGTGATGAGCGAACTGTCCCAGGGCTTCGGCGTGGCCGCCTGAGGCCGGAGAGGGAGCATGAGCAAGAACCTGTTGAAGAAGGAGTACACCGAGGTCAGCTACGTCTCCGGGCCGCTTCTGTACCTGCAGAACGCCCCGGACCTGAGCTACAACGCGATCGTCCGCATCAAGGACGGTAGCGGGCGGATCCGCGGCGGCCAGGTGATCGAGGTCTCCGACGCGTACACGGTATTGCAGGTGTTCGAGGAGACCTCGGGCATCGACCTTTCCAGCACCACCGTCAGCCTGGTCGAGAACGTCGCCCGGCTGGGCGTGTCGCGCGAGATGATCGGGCGGCGTTTCAACGGTGCCGGCGAGCCCATCGACGGCCTGCCGGATGTGGTTGCGGAAAAGCGGCTGCCTATCGGCGGAGCGCCCATCAACCCGGTGGCGCGACGCAAGCCCGAGGAGTTCATCCAGACCGGCATCTCCACCATCGACACGCTCATCAGCCTGGTCCGCGGGCAGAAGCTGCCCATCTTCTCCGGATCGGGTCTGCCCGCCAACCAGCTCGCCGCCCAGATCGCGCGGCAGGCGACGGTGATCGGCGAGGAGAGCGAGTTCGCGGTGGTGTTCGCGGCGATGGGCGTGACGCAGCGCGAGCTGACGTACTTCACGCAGGAGTTCGAGCGCACCGGCGCGCTGGCGCGCAGCGTGCTGTTCCTGAACAAGGCCGACGACCCCGCCGTCGAGCGCTTGCTGACGCCCAAGATGGCGCTCACCGCCGCCGAGTACCTCGCATTCGAGCACGACTACCACGTGCTGGTCATCCTCACGGACATGACCAACTACTGCGAGGCGCTGCGCGAGATCGGCGGGGCCCGTGAGGAGATCCCGGGCCGCCGCGGCTACCCCGGTTACATGTACACCGACCTGGCATCGATCTACGAGCGTGCCGGTGTGGTGGAGGGCCGAGCGGGATCGGTCACGCAGCTGCCGATCCTGAGCATGCCCGACGACGACGTCACCCACCCGATCCCCGATCTCACCGGCTACATCACCGAGGGCCAGATCTACCTGGCGCGCGACCTGCACAACAAGGGCGTGTATCCGCCGATCAATCCCGGCCCCAGCCTCAGCCGGCTCATGAACAACGGCATCGGCGAAGGGAAGACGCGCAAGGACCACAAGAACGTCTCCGACCAGCTCCAGGCCGCCTACGCCAACGGCCTCGACCTGCGCCGGCTGGTGGCCATCACGGGCGAGGACGCCCTGTCGGACAACGACAAGCTCTACCTGGCCTTCGCCGACGATTTCGAGAGGCACTTCATCCATCAGGGGCAGGCCGAGCGCACCATCGAGGAGTCGTTGAACATCGCCTGGGCGACGCTCTCCAAGCTTCCCAAGAGCGAGCTCACACGGCTCGCGACCGACCAGATCGACAAGTACTACGGCGCCAAGATGGAGGAGCTCTGGGGAGCGGCCACCAAGGACCGGATCTAGGGAGGGGATGAGCGCGTGGCTGAGCAGATCGCCCCAACCCGTTCGAATCTGCTGCAGCGGCGGGATCAGCGCAAGCTCGCCGTCCGCGGTGCCGACCTCCTGAAGCGCAAGCGCGACGCGCTGGTGGCCGAGTTCTTCGACCTCGTCAAGACCTCTCTCGAGGCGCGTCGGCGGCTCGCCGAGGCGAGCCGCGAGGCGTACTTCGCGCTGTTCCTCGCCAACGCCTGGGATGGGCCCGAAGCGGTGTCCAGCCTGGGCCTGGCGGAGAGCCGTTCGCTCGAGGTGCCGGTGACGGTCGAGAACATCTTCGGCGTCAAGGTCCCGCAGGTGCAGCCGCCCTCGTTCGGCGGGCAGCTCCCGTTCTCACCGATCGGCGCAGGCTCGCAGACGCTGGCCGCGGCGCGGGAGTTCCGCAAGCTCACCGAGGCGATCGTCAACGTGGCCGCCACGGAGACTCGCCTCCGGCGCATCGGCGAGGAGATCAAGAAGACCAACCGCCGCGTGAACGCCCTGGAGCAACTCGTCATCCCCAACATCAACGGCGAGATCCGGCAGATCCGCAGCGTGCTCGATCAGCGTGCGCTCGAGGAGGTCACGGTGCTCAAGCGCATCAAGGCCAAGCTCGAGGCGCGGGAGCAGGCCCGGGAAGCCTAGCCGGGCGGGAGGCCGTGTGCCGCCCGCCGTACCGACACAAGACGAAGCGCTCGATGGGCCGGCCGCCGTGCCGGCCCATCGCCGTTGGGGCGGGGCGCGCTGGCGTGCCGTTGTACTCCGCCGCTTTACAGGGGTCGGCGGGGACGGTAGCATGACCCACACCACACCGTGGTCACATCTTGGGATTCGAGGGGAAAGAGGTTTCGTATGCGCAAGTTGGCATTACTCGCTACGCTCGTGGCGCTGGTGCTTGGCAGCACGGCACTGGCCCAGCAGAGCCTGCTCGACAAGGTACAGGCACGCGGCACGCTGGTGTGCGGCGTCAACAACCAGCTTCCGGGCTTCGGTAGCGTCGACGCCAGCGGCAAGTTCGTCGGCTTCGACGTCGATTTCTGCCGCGCCATCGCCGCCGCCGTCCTGGGCGACGCAACGAAGGTCCAGTTCCGACCGCTCTCGGCCCAGGAGCGCTTCACCGCCGTACAGACCGGCGAGGTCGACGTGCTCATCCGTAACACGACCTGGACCAGCAGCCGCGACACCACCGTGGGCATGGAGTTCGCGCCGACCACCTTCTACGACGGTCAGGGCTTCCTGGTGCGCGCCGACTCCGGCATCAACACCTTGCAGGACCTGGAGGGTCGCAAGATCTGCGTGCAGTCCGGTACGACCACCGAGAAGAACCTGGCGGACGTGCTCGGCGCGCTCAACGTGAGCTTCACGCCGGTCATCTACGAGAACCCCGACCAGGCCTCCTCGGCCTACGACAACGGTGCGTGCGACGCCTTCACGTCAGACAAGTCGCAGCTCGCCAGCCGCAAGACCACGCTGCGCGATCCGAGCGCGCACAAGATCCTTGATGCGACGATCTCCAAGGAGCCGCTGGGGCCGGCCGTGCTCGACGGCGACTCGACCTGGTTCGACGCCGTCAAGTGGATCGTCTTCGGCGTGATCACGGCCGAGGAGTACGGCATCACCTCGCAGAACGTGGAGAACGTCGCGCAGACCTCGCAGAACCCCACCGTGCGGCGCATGCTGGGCGTCGAAGGCGACAACATCACGGGCCTCGGCCTGCCCGCCGACGGCATCCTGCAGGCGATCAAGCAGGTGGGCAACTACGCCGAGATCTACAACCGCAATCTCGGGCCGGACACGCAGTTCAACATCCCGCGGGGGCTGAACAAGCTCTACACCAACGGCGGCATCCTGTACGCCCCGCCCTTCCGTTGAGCACGCCTGCCTGACATGTCGATGCCCATGATGGCACCACGGGGGACGCGCCCGAGCGCGTCCCCCGTGGTTGTGAGAGGGAGCGCTCGCATGCGGCCGCGGCACCGTCGATGAGGGTCCGTTCGGGATCGCGCGTTCCCTTCTACCGGAACGTCAAGACCCTCGGGGTCCTCGCCCAGGTGGTCTTCGCTGTGGTCGTGGTGCTGGCCGCAGCCCTCATCTATCACAACGTGAGCTCGGCGCTGAGCCGCTCGCACGTCCCCGCGACCTTCTCGTTCCTGGGGGTGCGGGCCGGCATCCCGATCGCCGAGACGCCGATCCCCTATACGCCCAGCGACAGCTATGCCCGGGCGTTCCTGATCGGGGTGCTCAACACCCTCAAGGTGGCGTTGGTCGGCGTCGTGCTGGCCTCCGTGCTGGGCGTGGTCATCGGCGTCATGCGCCTATCGGCGAACTGGCTGTTGCGACAGCTCGCCAACCTCTATGTAGAGACCATCCGCAACACGCCGCTGGCCGTGCAGATCGTCTTCTGGTACACCGCCATCCTCACGCCCCTGCCGCCCCGGATCCTGAGCGCGGTGCGCTGGCCGGGTGGTGTGCTGGTGAGCAACCAGGGCGTGGCGTTGCCCTGGCCCTATCCCACGCCCGCGTTCACGGGCTGGCTCCCCTACCTGGGTGCGGCCGTCGTGCTCGGCGCCGTCGCGTTCGTCGTGCGGCGCGGCCAGCTGCGGCGGGCCGATCGGCCGGGGAGTCCGTTCGTGCCGGCCCTCGCGGTCACGGTGGTCGTTGCCGTGGCCGGATATCTGTTCGTCGGAACCACACCCCTGCCCTCGGGGACGACCACCAGCTTCCGCCAGGAGAGCGGCATCGCCATCGTCTACGTGGACGCCAACGGCGACGCCAGCGTCGACCCGGGGGAGCGTAGGCTCGCGTTCACCCCGGTGGTCGCGCACGTCGCCAGGGGCGTCCTCACCACCCAGACGCAGGACCTGTCGGAGTCGCGGCGCATCGACTACGCGCGCTTCCGCTTTCCGCCGCTCCACCGCGGCGAGTACGACAAGGCTTCGGTGGCGTTCGCCGATCCGGCCAAGGCCCGCGCGGAGGGGTTGGCGATCGCCTACGTGCACGAGCCGTACCAGGGGATCGTCTACCGGGACGCGAACGGCAACGGACGCTTCGACGCCGGCGAGGAGCTGTCGTCGGGCGGGGCCTCCAAGCGGGGCTATTCGGCGGAGTTGCGCCTGACGGTCGAGGGCTTCCGCCGCCGGTTGGTCACCGATCGCGACGGCCAGATCCGCATCCCGCGCTTCACCACCGGCACCGAACAGGCGGCGTCGGGCGGGGGCGGTGCCAACATGAGCCCCGCCCAGCTCTTCTCGGCGCCTTCGAAGGCCGCGCCGAGCGGCACCAGCGCCCTGCAGACCCGCTTCGACCCCCGGGCGCCGCGGCCCGTCGTCATCAGTCGCCCCACCATCCCGATCAGCACCTACTTCGGGGGGCTCACGCTGTCGAGCAACTACCTCGCGCTCCTGCTGGGACTGGTCATCTACACCGCCAGCTTCATCGCCGAGATCGTGCGCGGCGGGATCCAGGCCGTGCCGGGCGGTCAGCGCGAGGCGGCGAAGGCCCTGGGTCTCAGCGATGCGCAGACCTTCCGGCTTGTCGTGTTCCCCCAGGCGTTGCGGATCATCCTGCCACCCATGATCAGCCAGTATCTCAACCTCACGAAGAACTCCTCGCTGGCGCCGCTTGCGGCCTACGTGGAGCTGTTCGCGATCACCACCATCATCGCGTCGCAGACCGGCGCCAGCGTCCCCGTGACGATCATGCTGATCGCGTCGTACATCGTCATCAGTCTGGTCTTCGCCTTCATCCTCAACCTAGTCAACGCCCGCATGGCGTTGGTGGAGCGTTGACATGACCACCCTGCGAAAGCCGCCGGTCACGCGCCGCGGCCCCCTCGGCTGGCTGCGGGCCAACCTCTTCTCGAGCTGGGGCAACGCCATCGCCTCGGTGGCAGTGGTCGCCGTCCTCGCCTACCTGGTGGGCGAGCTGGCGTTGTGGATGGTCTCCGAGGCGCACTGGGGTCCGGTGTGGGCCAACCTGAAGCTGTTCGCCGTCTACCGCTACCCGCCGGAGCTGTTGTGGCGCCCCTTCGCGGCTTCCGCGTTGGTCCTGCTCCTGCTCGGCGCGACTGCCGGCGTCGGTCGGCGGAGCGGCGAGTCGATCGCCGGTGGGGTCTTCTGGTGGTTCTTCGGGCTGAGCGCGGGGCTGACGCTGGTGGGTGTGGTGGCGTGGCCGGTCGCTCGCTGGGGTTGGCTGATCGTCTCGCTGGCGGGCCTGCTGGGATACCTCGCGGGGCGCCTCGAGCCGCGCTTTGCGCGCGCCCTGCCGTGGTCGTGGGGTGCGTCGCTGGTGGTCGTGGTGGTGCTGCTCAACGGCTTCGGTTCCCACGGGATGTTGCGGTCGGTCAGCACCAAGGAGTGGGGCGGCTTCATGCTGACGCTGATCCTCTCCATCGTCGGCATCGCCATCAGCTTCCCGCTCGGCATCGCGCTGGCGCTGGGCAGGCGCAGCAAGCTGCCGGTCATCCGCGCGGTCTCCGTGGGGTTCATCGAGATCGTGCGCGGTGCGCCGCTCATCATGTGGCTGTTCATCGCCTCCCTGATGGTCCCGCTGGTGCTCAACGTGAGCCCGAGCGCCGTCGGGCCGCTGTCGAGGGCGATGGTCGCGGTCACGCTGTTCTCGGCGGCCTACATGGCCGAGAACGTGCGCGGCGGGCTGCAGGCCGTGCCCAAGGGGCAGTACGAGGCGGCGCAGGCGCTGGGCCTGTCCGGCTGGCAACGCACCCGCCTGATCATCCTGCCGCAGGCCCTCCGGGCCGTGATCCCCGCCATCGTGGGGCAGGCCATCGCGCTGTTCAAGGACACCTCGCTCGTGTTCATCGTGGGCCTGTTCGACTTCTTCAACGTCGGCAACATCGTGGCCAACCAGAATGCCTCGCTGCTCATCCCGGGCGGCGTGCGGCTCGAACTGTCGCTGTTCCTGGCGGTGGTGTACTGGTTCTTCGCCTATCGTATGAGCGTCGCGTCGCGGCAGCTCGAGCGCCAACTCGGCGTCGGCGAGAGGTAGGAATGTCCGGGGAGGCGATCAGCGCCCTTCAGGGCGGAAGGAGAGACATGACGGACGAAGCCGTACTCCGAGGGCCGGTCCGGGCGGACGCCCCGGAAGGCGGGTCGCGGATCATCGAGGTGGAGGGTCTGAACAAGTGGTTCGGCGACTTCCATGTGCTCAAGGACATCCACCTTTCCATGAACCGAGGGGAGGTCGTCGTCGTCATCGGCCCGTCGGGCTCGGGGAAGTCGACGTTGATCCGCTGCATCAACCGGCTCGAGGAGCACCAGGAGGGGCGTATCGTGGTCGACGGCGTGGAGCTCACCGACGACGTGCGCCACATCGATCAGGTGCGGCGCGAGACCGGCATGGTGTTCCAGCAGTTCAACCTGTTCCCGCACCTCACGGTGCTGGAGAACGTCACGCTGGCGCCGGTGCGGGTGCGCAAGTGGCGGAAGTCGCGCGCCGACGAGCGGGCGATGTACTTCCTGGAGAAGGTGGGCATCCCGGAGCAGGCGCGCAAGTACCCGGGTCAGCTGTCCGGCGGGCAGCAGCAGCGGGTGGCGATCGCGCGGGCGTTGACCATGGAGCCGAAGGTGATGCTGTTCGATGAGCCCACCAGCGCCTTGGATCCCGAGGTGATCGGGGAGGTGCTGGAGGTGATGGTGACGCTGGCCAAGGAGGGCATGTCGATGGCCGTCGTCACGCACGAGATGGGGTTCGCGCGGGAGGTGGCCGACCGGGTCATCTTCATGGACGCGGGGCAGATCGTGGAGGTCGGCACGCCCGAGCATTTCTTCGAGAATCCACGTGAGGAACGTACGCGGGCCTTCCTCTCGAAGATCCTGTAGCGGGGGTATCTCACAGCCCCTCGTGGCGCGGCCCGCCTATGCTGGCGCCATGGCGAGCCCCCATGGACGCGAGGTCCTGGCATGACCGACGTACCTCAGGAGACCGGCGCTGGACGCGGGATGCGCATCGCGGAGCTGCTCCGCACGATGGTCGCGAAGGGCGCATCGGACGTGCATCTGCAGGCGGGAGCCCCGCCGCACATGCGCATCGACGGCGAGCTCATGCCCTTCGAGGGGGTGCCCAGTCTCACGCCCGAGCAGACCGAGCAGATCGCGCTTGCGATGATGAGCGAGAACCAGCGGGACCTGTTCCGGCACCGCCACGAGGTGGACTTCGCCTTCACCATCCCCAACGTGGCGCGTTTCCGTTGCAACGTGCTCCGGCAGCGCGGTTCCATCGGTGTGGTGATGCGCGTGATCGGCGACGCCATCCCGAGCTTCGAGTCGCTGGGCTTGCCGACGAGCGTGGTCACGGAGTTCGCCAGTCAGCCGCGCGGGATGGTGCTGGTCACGGGTCCCACCGGGTCCGGGAAGACCACCACGCTGGCGGCGATGGTCGACTACATCAACCGCCGCTTCTCGCGCAACATCATCACCATCGAGGATCCGATCGAGATCCTCCACAAGAACCACAAGAGCCTGGTCATCCAGCGCGAGATCGGCCTCGACACGGCGGACTTCGTCGGCGCCCTGAAGTACGCCATGCGCCAGGACCCCGACGTCATCATGGTCGGCGAGATGCGTGACAAGGAGACGGTGGAGGCGGCCATCACGGCTGCCCAGACAGGTCATCTGGTGCTCAGTACCTTGCACACGCTCGACGCCATCCGCACCGTCAACCGCATCATCGACTTCTTCCCGCCGCACGAGCGCGGCCAGATCCGCATCATGCTGGCAGAGTCGCTGCTCGGGATCCTGAGCCAGCGGCTGCTGCCGCGCGCCGACGGCCCGGGCCGCGCGCTGACCGTCGAGGTGCTGGTCAACACCCCGCTCATCCGCGACTACATCAAGGACGAGGAGAAGACCCCGCTGATCAAGGAAGCGCTCATGCAGGACAACCTGCGCGGCATGCAGACCTTCGATCAGCATCTCGTCGAGCTCTACCTCGACGGCAAGGTCACGCTCGAGGACGCCACGTTCATGGCGACCAGCCCTCACGAGCTGCGCTTGATGATCACGCAACGGCAGGGCGGCATGGACGACCGTCAGGAGCAGGAGTTCGACCGGCTCATCCAGAGCCAGCGCGGTCCGTTGGGCTGAGCGTCGCGTTCGCGCTCAGGTGCGCCCGTCCCCGATCAGGGGCACGTTCGGTGCGAACGGCAGCGTGCGCGTGGCGCGCCCCCACAGATCGTAGGCATCCGCTGCGGTGATCTCGGCCTCCACCAGGTCGCCGATCTTGACCGTGCCGTCCGTCTCCACGATCACCGTCCCATCGACGTCGGGGGCGTCGCCGGGGCTCCGACCGACGACGGTCCCGGGCTCGTCGCCGTATCCGTCCACCAGGACCGGGAGCACGCGGCCCACCTTGGCGCGCTGGCGCGCCAGGCTCACGTCGTGCTGCACCTCCATCAGCCGCTCGAAGCGCTCGGCCTTGACCTCGTCGGGAACGGCACCGGGCAGTTCGTTGGCCGGTGCGCCCTCGACGGTGCTGTAGCGGAAGGCGCCGAGCCGGTCGATCTGCGCGGCTGCCAGGAAGTCGAGCAGGAGCTCGAAGTCCTCGTCGGTTTCGCCGGGGAAGCCCACGATGAAGGTGGAACGCACGGTCAGCTCGGGACAGGCCCCACGCCATGCCTGCAGCGTGGCCAGGTGACTCTCGGGCCCACCGGGCCGGCGCATCGCGCGCAGCACTCTGGGGCTGGCGTGCTGCAAGGGGACATCGAGGTAGGGGAGGAGGAGCCCCTCGGCCATCAGCGGCAGAAGCTCGCGCACGTGCGGGTGAGGATAGACGTAGTGCAGCCGGACCCACGCCCCGAGGCGGCCCAGCTCGCGCGCCAGATCGGGGAGGCGGGCGGCAACGGAGCGGCCGTCGTAGTCGGAGGTGCGGTGCCGAAGGTCGGTCCCGTAGGCCGCGCTGTCCTGGGCGATGACCAGCAGCTCACGGGTTCCGCTGGCCACGAGGCGGGTGGCCTCGAACAGCACATCGGCGGCGTCCCGCGAGCGCTGCTGGCCACGGAGCTGCGGAATGATGCAGAAGCTGCAGCGGTGGTCGCAACCTTCGGCGATCTTGAGGTAGGCGTAGTGCCGCGGGGTCAGCTTGACCTGCGGGCCAAGGGTCGATCGCGGGCGCGAGACCGCGCTGGGTAGCAGGCGCGTGAAGGGGTCGGTGTCGGGTGGGAGCACCGCGCGCACGGCGCGCATCACGCCGTCGATGTCGGCCTGGCCCGTCACCGCCAGGACCTCGGGGTGGCGCTCCAGGATGGTGCGGGGCCGTTCCCCGAGGCAGCCGGTGACGATGACCCTGCCGTTGGCTTCGAGCGCTTCGCCGATCGCCTGCAGCGACTCCTCCACCGCCGGGGTGATGAAGCCGCACGTGTTCACCACGACGAGGTCCGCCTCCTCGTAGCCGCCGACGAGATCGTATCCCTCGGTGCGGAGCTGGGTGACGATACGCTCGCTGTCGACCAGCGCCTTGGCGCAGCCCAGGCTCACGAACCCGACGCGCCCGCTCACGTGCCCGCTCCCGGGCTCGAGGCCTGCGCCGCCTGCGCCGCCTGGCGCGCGCGGCGCCGCAGGATCGGCCGCAACCGCCCCGCCAGGTAGAGCGAGCCTGCGACGACCACGCGGGCGGCAGGGCCGCTGGCATCGTCCGCGGCACGTGCCGCGGCCAGCGCCAGCGCCCGGTCCAGGGCGGAACCGGGGTCGGCGAGGAAGACGCAGCCGGAGCGCACGGGCAGTGGCCGTTCGCCTGTCCCGGCTTCGGTGAGCACGACGGCGACCGCGGCGGGCTCCAATTGCGCCAGCGTTGCGGCCGCCTGCTTGCGTTCCAGGGCACCGAAGAGCAGTACATAGCCGGGTTCGAGCTCCGCGGCCAGCGCCGCGGCGGCCGCAGGATCGTGGGCGCCGTCCAGGACCACCTCGCAGCTGCGGAGCCGGAAACGCTCGCCGCGACCCGGCAGGGACGGAGCACGGACGCCCTCGGCGACGGCATCCTCGGGAGCCCCCAGGAGCCGGAGTGCGGCCGCGGCGAGGCGCGCGTTGACCGCGCGCGTGGTGCCCGCACGCGTAGCCCCCGCACCGGGCGCGGGAGCTTCGAACAGCGCCGCTCCCGGCGCCTCGACGTGAAGTGGCGCCCGCAGGCGGCGCGCCTCGGACCGCACCACCGCTAGGGCTTCGCCCCGTGCCCCGGTCACGACCGGCACCCGGGAACGGATCGCCCCGGCCTTGTCCCGCGCGATGCTTGCCAGGTCGGGGCCGAGCGCATCCAGATGATCGGGCGTGACGTTGGTGAGGACCACGAGCTCCACGTTGCCCAGGGCCCGCGTGGCGTCGTGGGCGCCGCCGACGCCCGCTTCGACGACCGCCCAGCGCACGCGGCCACGCGCGAAGGCGCCCAGCGCCAGCGCCAGCGTCCACTCGAAGAAGGCGGGGGCCGGCTCGAGCTCGAGCCGCTGCGCCCGGGCCACGAAACGCCGCACCGTCTGGCGTGAAACCGGCCGTCCGTTGATGCTCACGCGCTCCCGGAAGTCCTCGACGTGCGGCGACACGAAACGTCCCGACGACGGGCCCCATGCGCGCAAGCCGGCGTCGATCATGGCTGTCACCGTCCCCTTGCCGTTGGTACCCACTACGTGAACGACGCGTTCGGGCGTCGGCAGCGCGAGGGCGCGCACGAGCGCCTCCATCCGTGCGGGGTCGCGCGGCGCGCCGCTGCGTCGGCGGTCGTAGAGCCACACCAGCGCGTCCCGGTAGGAAGGCAGCATGTCAGGCGCAGCCTTCGCGAGGCTAGTCGTTGCGGCGCTTGCCGCGCCGAGGACGTCGGCGGCGTGAACGGCGCCGGCGCTTGCCTGCGCTGCGGTTCCCCGTTCCGCCCCCGGACGGGGCGTCGAAATCCTGCAGATCGTCCTCTTCGCTCACCTTGACCAGCAGGGCGTCCACGAAGCCGTCCGTGAGGCGCTGCGTGAGCTTGAGCAGCAGGTGGGGAGGCTCGCGATCGACGTACGCTACGCTGCCGCCGGGGTGGAGCAGGTAGGCGACGGCCGTGCGGGTCCCGAGGCTGGTGTCGAGCTCGACCTCACCGACGCGTTGCACGGTGACGTCCTTGCCGAGCAACGGGAGCACCCGGTGCTCGGTGTCCCCGAACTCACGCAGCTCGAGCAGCAGCGTGAGGGGGTCTCGATAGGGCAGGAGGTACGGGGTCGTGGCCTGGTCGCGATCCTTGGACGCCGTCACCAGTCCCGCGTCCGCGTCGAACACCACATCGAAGTGGCGCTTTCCGGAGCGTTCGTTCCACTCCTCACGGAAACGCTGGCTCACACGCTCGCCTGCGCCGCAGCGACTGCGTTGGACCACGCTGCTGCTTCCGAGCGCCCCCTGGAACTGCGCCCGCCCCTCGAGCAGCGTGGATCGACCGCGGTGGAGCGTCTTCAGCTCCTGGCTGCCGACCGGCTTGCCCTTGTGCGTCAAGCGGTAGCTGCACACCTCGACGGGCATGCCCCAACGTACCACGGCTGCCGCCGGGGAATCGCGTCGGCAGCGTCCCTCACGGCTCGGCCCGGCACGCACGAGTATCCTGGTGGGGTGTGGTGCACGTTGGAGCCGCCTTCGGTGGACGCTCGATGAGCATGATGGACTGGACGGGGTGCCGGCGCCGCTCCTGGGGCCCGGTGCGCGGCCGGGAGGCGTCGTTGTACACGCTGCGCAATCGCGCCGGGATGCTCGCGCGCCTCAGCGACTATGGCGGCACCCTGGTCGCGCTCGAGCTACCCACTCCAGTCGGCCCTCCGGTCGACGTGGTGCTCGGTTTCGACCGCCTGACGGGAGCCCCGGGTGAGGCTTACGTGCAGGACCAGCCCTACCTGGGAGCGCTCATCGGGCGGGTGGCGAATCGCATCGCCGGGTCGGCGTTCGAGCTCGACGGGCGCCACATCGTCCTCGCGCCCAACGACGGGGCGAACCTGCTGCACGGCGGGCCGCAGGGTTTCCACACCCGGCTCTGGTCCGCGCGGCCGCTGGACGACCCGGACGCCCCGGGGGTGGCGTTCTCCTATCGGTCGCCCGACGGGGAGGGGGGCTTCCCGGGCGCCGTAGCGGCGGAGGCGGTCTACCGGCTCGGGCCGGGCCAGCTCTTGCGTCTCGAGTTGAGCGCTGTCAGCGACGCCCCGACGCCGGTGAGCCTGACCCACCATCCCTACTTCAACCTGGCTGGCCATGCGGCCGGCGACGTGTTGCAGCACGAGCTCACGCTGTTCGCCGAGCGCTTCACGCCGACGGGCCCGGACCTCGTCCCGACCGGTGAAGTGGCGGAGGTGGCCGGCACCGCCTTCGACTTCCGCGCTCCCAAGGCGCTCGGTCGCGACCTCGCCGACCCGGCTCTCGGGAGCGGTTACGACGTGAACTTCGTGTTGTCGGGTAGACCCGGGACGCTGCGCCCCGCTGCGCGCCTGCGCGACCCCGCGTCGGGGCGGATGCTCGAGATCCGCACCACCCAGCCGGGCCTGCAGCTCTACAGCGGCAACGGTCTCGACGGCAGCCTGGTGGGAAAGGGAGGCACCCGCTACGGCCGCCACGGAGGGGTCGCGCTGGAGGCGCAGGCGATGCCGAACGCGGTCAACACGCCGCGCTTCCCGTCGGTGTGGCTGCGTCCCGGCGAGGCGTACCGGCAGGTGATCGAGTACCGTTTCTCGTTGGTCCCGGGCTAGAAGGGCAGATCGCTCTCTTCGAGCCGGGACAGGTCGGTGGTCGACTTGCCCTGTCGAAGGATGTTGATGAACAGTTGCACCAGCGAAGGGTCGAGCTCGCGGCCGTTGCGCGCTTCCAGCGCCTTCTCGACCTCGCGCATGGGCATCGCCTGGCCGCGCTCGCTGGAGAGCACGTCGAAGACGTCGGCGACCGCCACGATGCGTGCGATGAGCGGGATCTGCTCCTTGCGCAGCCCGCCGGGGAAACCGGAGCCGTCCCAGTTCTCGTGGTGGGCGCGGATGCCCTCCGAAGCCGTACGGAGCAGGGCGGCCGACGCCACCAGGTTGGCGCCGCGCTGGGGGTGCTCCATGTCCTCGATCGACAGATCCAGCCCCGCGCCGAGCTTGCCGATGTCGTGGAGCATGGCGGCGAAGTACAGGTCCGCGAGCTCCTGGTTCCCGAGCTCCAGGGTGCGGCCCAGCGCCAGCGCGTACGCGGTCACCCGCTCGGCGTGACCGAGCTGGGCGAAGTCCTGCGCCTCCATGGCCTGCACGAACGCGCGCGTGAACTCGACCAGGCTGAGCTTGGTGCGGCGCAGCTCGAAGGCCTGGCTCTGCGTCTCGCCCAGGATCGAGCCCCAGCGAGCCGCCAGGCGCAGCTCGTTGTCATCGAAGGCCGCGCCGGAATGGCGATGCAGCACCAGCGAACCGTACCGGACGAACCGGCCGACGACCGGCACCACCAGGCTACTGGTGGCGTTGCGCATGCCCAACTCGCCGTACGCCGAGCGGATCTCGCCCGTGTTCGGCGTGAACAATTCGGAGACCAGGTTGCCGATGAGGCGGGGGCCTGGCTCACGCCACGGGCCGTGCTCGGGCGTGAGGCTGAGCATCGAGGGGCTGTAACCTTGCACGGCCTCGAAGGCGAAGCTTCCGCGCTCGTTGCCGCGCACGACGTATCCGCGCACGTCGCCCGGGAGGGCGCGCGTGAGGGCACGCAACGTCTCGGCGCTGCGCTCGTCGGCGCGTGGCAACCGGAGAAGCCGCTCGACGGCCGCCAACAGGTCGGGGCCGCCGTCACCTTCCGAAGAGGAGAAGAGCCGTTTGAACACGTCATCCCTTCGGGCCGGCTCGTCCCCCGCCGGCCGTGCCCGGAGTGTACTCCCGGGCCGACCATGCACACTAAGGAAATGCTTACATGGCGCCGTCCGGAGACCCGGGACCGCCGGCGTGCGTAAGCTCGAAGGGAGGAGGCCTCATGGACGACTCCGCCATCTTCGAGACCGCACCCCGCACGCCGGGCGCCCTGCGCTCCGTCCGTGCCGCCTCGGGCGCGGTCGACATCGCCTATCAGCACGCCCGCCTACGCGCCGAGGCGGTGAGCCCCGGCATCGTCCGGATCCGGCTCGCCGAGAAGGCGTTCGCGCCGGAGCGCTCGTGGGACGTGCTGCGCTCCGGGCTGCCCGCGGCCGACGCGGCTGTGGCCGAGGTGGACGGCGGCGCCGTGCTGGAGCTCGATGGGATGCGGCTGACGCTGCAAGGCGACGAGGCCGCGATGGTGGTCGGCGGTGACGACGGCGCTCGGTGGCTGGCCTCGGCAGGCCCCCCACGCTGGGGCCGCGCGCGCCTCGATCGGCTGGAGCTCGCGCACCGTGAGGGGGACGCCCTTCCCGCCGGCGTCGACGGGGTGCTGCTGCGCCAGGACTGGACGCTCGAGCCCGAGGACCGCCTCTGGGGTTTCGGGCAGCGGACCGGTGGGCTCGATCGGCGCGGCCGTACCCTCACCAACTGGACCTCGGACTCCTTCGGGATCGGCCATCACCGCGGCACCGACAACCTCTACCAGGCGCACCCGCTGTTCCTGGCCGCCCGGCCGGGACGCGCCTTCGGCGCGTTCCTGCACGTCAGCCACTTCAGCCGCTTCGATGCCGGCGACCGTCACCCCGACCGCCTGGGCATCGACGCGCTGGGCGGCGAGCTCGACCTGTTCCTGTTCGCCGGTCCCACGCCCGCCGCCGTGGTGGAGCAGCTCACCCGCTTGACCGGGCGGCCGCTGTTGCCGCCGGCCTGGGCGCTCGGCTTCCACCAGTCGCGCTGGGGGTACGCCAGCGCCGACGAGGTGATCGCCCTGGTGGACGGTTTCCGAGAGCGCGCGTTGCCGCTGGACGCCGTCCACCTCGACATCGACTACATGCGCGGCTTCCGCTCCTTCACCTGGGACCCGGAGCGCTTCCCCGACCCGAAGGACTTCGCCGAGCAGGTGCACGAGCGGGACGCGCGGCTCGTCGCGATCATCGACCCCGGCATCAAGGACGAGCCGGGCGCCGGCTACGAGACGGCGGACGAGCTGGTGACGCGCGGTCACGCGCTCCGCAACCCCGACGGCTCGCCGTTCCGCGGTTACGTGTGGCCCGATCGTGCGCTCTTCCCGGACTTCACGCGCGCCGACGTGCGCGCCTGGTGGGGTGACCGGCATAGGGCGAGCCTCGTCGAGACCGGGATCGACGGCGTCTGGAACGACATGAACGAGCCGACCGTCTTCGACCGGCCGTTCGCGACCGGGGCGGCCCGAAACCGCCCGTTCCCTCTCGGCCTCCGGCACGGCGACGCCGAGGAGCCGGCCAGCCACCTGGAGGTGCGCAACCTCTACGCGACGCTGGAGGGTCGCGCCACCTACGAGGGGTGGATGCGGCACGCGCCGGGGGTTCGGCCCTGGGTGCTGACGCGCTCGGCCTTCCCGGGCAGCCAGCGGACCTGCGCCTCGTGGATGGGGGACAACAACAGCTGGTGGGAGCACCTCGCGATGAGCGTTCCGCAGCTGCTGTCGATGGGGCTCTCCGGCTCTCCGCACGTCGGAGCGGACATCGGCGGGTTCTTCGAGAACGCCGGCCCGGAGTTGTTCGCCCGTTGGATGGAGCTGGGTACCTTCTACCCGTTCATGCGCGACCACACCGCTCAGGGCACGCGCGCACAGGAGCCCTGGGCCTTCGGGGAGGAGGTCGAAGCCGTGTCCAGGGAGGCGCTGACATTGCGCTACCGGCTGTTGCCGTACCTGGTGACGCTCGCCCACGAGGCTGCCGCCACTGGCGCGCCGCTGATGCGGCCGATGGGGTACGCCTTCCCCGACGTGGAGGACACGTTCGACGTGGAGGACGCCTTCATGCTCGGCCCCTGGCTGCTGGCCGCACCCGCGTTGGAGCCGCGCTGCCGCTGGCGCCGGGTGGTGTTGCCGCCGGGCCGCTGGCTCGATTACTGGACCGGCCGGCCGGTGGGCGACGCAGGAGCCGAGGGTGCTCGGCCCGTCGTTGTGGAGGCGACGCCGGGAAGGCCTCCGCTGCTGCTGCGGCAGGGTTCCCTGCTCCCCATCGGGAACGCCCGCCCGAGCACGGCGACGCCGCTGTCGGAGCTGCGCGTCGTGGCGACGGCCCCCGAAGGATGGAGCGCCTTCGAGGTGGTCGAGGACGACGGCTGGTCGACGGCCTGGCAGGAGGGGGGCGTGGCGCGCACCGCCTGGCGCTCCCATCTCGACGGGGACCGGCTCACCGTCACCATCGGTGAGCGGGAGGGGCCGTTCCTCCCCGCGCCTCGGACGGTCGTGCTGGAGGTGCGCCTCGACGGGCCGCCGGAACGCGCGGAGATGGACGGGGTCGCGGTGGACGTACGTTGGGACCCCGCCCGCCGGGCGGCGGAGATCGCCTGGCGCGACGACGGAACCGGGCGCGCGGTCACCGTCTGGCGCGGCCTCACGCCGTAGCCTGAGGCGTGGAGAAGGCACTCATGGTGACGTGATGCCCCGGCGCTTGTTCGGCCTCGCAGCCTTGCTCGTGCTGCTGGTGGCGCCGGCGGGGTGCCTTCCGATCCCGAGGGCGTCGCAGCCGCTGGCGGTGCCCGTGCCCTCCTATCGCATGGCGCCGGAAGCGGTGGCGAGCGACTACCTGGCGGTGCCGGGCGCCGCGGAGCCGCACACGCCGGCGCGCCTCAATCGCAGCTACGTGCTCCGTCTTCGCGCCGACGAGCCGGCGCGCGCGGTCCTGGTCCTGGTCCCGGGCCTGTTCGGCGGCGCCGGCAGCCTGGAGATCGTGGGCAGGCAGCTGGTGGCGGCCACGCCGGGGCTGCAGGTCTGGCTGGTAGACCGGCGATCGAACGCGCTGGAGGATCATCGCGGGTTCACTGCCGCCGCCCGCTCCGGAAACCCCGAGGTCGCACTGCGCTACTACCTCGGCGAGGGCGGCGCGCCGCCGACGTTCGTGCCTCCGGCCGCCGAAGCGCTGCGCTTCATGGCGTACTGGGGTCTGCGCGTGCACCTCGAGGACCTCGCCAGCGTCATCGATCGAGCCCATCAGGTGGCCCCCGAGGTCTTCCTGGGCGGCCATTCGCTGGGCGCGAGCCTGGTCGCGCTCTACGCCGCCTATCGGCGCGACGACGGCGTTGTCGGCGCCGACACACTCGCCGGTCTCGTGCTGCTCGACGGAGCTCCCGGCAGGACCGGCACGTTCGACCTTCCCGATGCCGTTTACGGGCGGAGCGTGGCCGGCTACACCGTGGTGCCGTCGGTCGACGCGATCGAATCGGGACGGGCGGCCCCCTACCTGGGACCCGGCATCGTGCCGCAACGTATCGTGCGTTCCGCCGTCATCGCCGCCTTCGCCCGCGAGCGACCGGACGGGCTGGCACCTCCGGCGCTGGCGCGGTTCAGGATCACGAACTTCGCGCTGGCGGGGATCGATGCCGATGACACCTACGCGGAGCTCCCGACCTTCGCGCCTTCCCTGGGCGAGGCGACGAACGCCACGACCTCCGGCTACGCGCTGCCGTTCCTGCTGGAGGGCCGCTTCGGGGCGCGCAGCCGCAGCGTCACGGGCGTGGCGTCGGGCGCCGACCACGTCGGCTGGACGGCGGGCGACCCGCCCGAAGCCACCGATCTCACCGCCTACGTTCGGAGCGTCACCGGCGCGTATACCGACCGGGCGGAGTGGTACTTCCCCGCCCGACTGTTGATCGACCTGTCCGCGTTGCCGGTCGATCTCGAGGGAGCTGTCGGCTTCGTGCCGTCGGCGTCGGTGCGCGTTCCCACGCTGGCGATCGGGGCGGGGCACGGCATGCTGCGCTCGACCGACGCCTTCGACGCCTACGCCAATACCCGGGTGGGTTCCTCGTTCACGCGCTACGTGGTGCCCGGCGTCACCCACATCGACCTCATCACCGCACGTGCGGCGCCGGTGGTGGGGCTGTTCCTGCGCTGGGCGGGCCTGGACCGTCCCTAGCCGGCGATGTCCTGGAGGGCCTGGGCGAGAAGATCGACGCCCTGGTCGATCTCCTTGGCGTCCACGGTCAGGTGCGGGGCGATGCGGATGACATTGTTGTACAGGCCGCCCTTGCCGATCAGCAGCCCGCGGCGCCGAGCGGCGCCCAGGAGCGCGTCCGCGCGAACGGGATCCGGCGCCTTCGAGCCGTCGGGCACCACGATCTCGAGCGCCTGCATGAGCCCCATGCCGCGCACGTCGCCGACGAACGCGAACGGTGCCGTGGCGTCGTCGAGCCGGGTGCGCAACCGGAGCCCCTGGCGGTGGGCATTGTCGGGAAGCGCGTGCTCCTCGATGAAGTCCAGGGTGGCGAGGGCGGCCGCCATCGACACGGGGTTGCCGCCGAAGGTCGAGAAGGTGGTCCCGACCAGAGCGTCGGCGACCTCGGGGGTGGCGATGGTGCAACCGATGGGAGCGCCGTTGGCCATGCCCTTGGCGAAGGTCATGATGTCCGGCGTGACGCCCCAGTGCTCGACGCCACACCAGCTCTTGCCGGTTCGCCCCCAGCCCGTCTGCACCTCATCGATGATCATCAGCCCCCCGGCCTCCCGCACGATCGGCTCCACGCGACGCAGGTAGTCCCTCGGGAGCACCACGAAGCCGCCCACCCCCTGGATGGGCTCGGCCATGAAGGCGGCGATGGTGCCGTCGGTGGTCGTGGCCAGCGTTTCCTCGAGGTCCTGGATGCACAGATCGACCAGTGCCTCCTCGCTCAAGCCCACCGGAGCCCGATACGTGTAGGGGCTGCGGACATGGCGGACGTCGCCGTCGAAGGTGCCGCCGAGCCGCCAGGGGCCTTGCGCCGTCAGGCTCATCGCTTCCAGGGTGCGACCGGCGTAGGCGTGCCGAAGCGTGACGATGGTGCGGTGGCCGGTGGCCATGCGCGCGGCGGTGACCGCGGTCTCGTTCGCTTCGCTGCCGCTGGAGGTGAAGAAGCACTTCTGGAGCCGCCCCGGCGTTAGAGCGGCAACCTTCTCCGCCAGGCGCACCATGACCTCGTTGACGTACAGGGTGGAGGTGTGCTGAACGCGCTCGAGCTGCTCGATGACACGGGCGTTGATTTCGTCGTTGGCGTGCCCCACCGATACCGTCAGCACGCCTCCGAAGAAGTCGAGGTAGGAACGGCCCTCCACGTCCCAGACGGTGTGCCCCTTCGCCCGATCGACCACCAGGGCTTCGTCGCCGAAGTAGGGATGGACCGCGGGGAACAGGTAGCGCTGATGCAGCGCCAGGACGTCGCGGGTTCGGGTCGGGTCGGACAGCACGGCCTACCTCCGGATTCAGCGCGCCGGCGCCTCGGTGGAGCGGATTTCCAGGCGCTCAGTCTAGCACCGCCACCTCCCGCGCCGCCGGCGCGGCCGAGACCGTAGACTGGTACGCATGCTGGATCTGAGGTTCATTCGCGAGAACCCCGACGTGGTGCGTCGGGCGATCCGCGCCAAGCAGCTCCCCGACGCCCTCGACAGCCTCGAGCAGCTCCTGCTGACCGACGAGGAGCACCGCCTGCTGCGGCGTGACCTGGAGGAGAAGCAAGCGCTCCGCAACGCCAACAGCAAGAAGATCGGCGAGATGAAGCGCCGGGGCGAGGACGCCGAGGAGTTGATGCGGCAGATGGGCGAGGTCGCCTCCGAGGTCAAGCATCTCGAGGAGCGCGGCCGCAGCCTGGATGCCCGCCTGCAGGAGCTCTTGCTGGAGATCCCCAACCTGCCGCATGCCAGCGTGCCGTACGGCGAGAGCGAGCACGACAACGTCGTGGTGAAGGAGTGGGGCGAGCCCCCCACGTTCCCGTTCGAGCCGCGCCCGCACTGGGAGATCGCTGCGGAGAAGGGGTGGGTGGACCTCGAGGCGGGTGTCAAGATCACCGGCGCGGGCTTCCCGCTGTTCCGCGGAGCGGGCGCGCGGTTGGTGCGTGCCCTGGAGCGCTACTTCCTCGATCGCCTGGAGGACGCCGGATACACCGAGCTGGTGGTCCCGCTCATGGTCAACGCCGACTCCGCGACCGCCACCGGACAGCTGCCCGACAAGGAAGGGCAGATGTACCAGGTCTCGGACGGGTTCTACCTGATCCCGACGTCGGAGGTGGCGGTGACCAACCTCCACCGCGACGAGATCCTCGACAGCGAGGTGCTGCCACTGCGCTACGCGGCGTACTCGGCTTGCTTCCGACGGGAGGCCGGCAGTTACGGCAAGGACGTCCGTGGCTTGAACCGCGTGCACCAGTTCGACAAGGTCGAGATCGTGCAGTTCACGTTGCCCGAGCACAGCTACGAGGCGCTGGAGGCCATGACGCGGACCGCCGAGACGATGCTCGAGGAGCTCGGCCTGGCCTACCGGCGGTTGCTGATGTGCACCGGCGACATGGGTTTCACGCAGGCCAAGAAGTTCGATCTGGAGGCGTGGAGCCCCGGTCAGCAGCGCTGGTTGGAAGTGTCGTCGATCAGCAACATCGAGGGGTTCCAGGCCGCGAGGCTCAAGACGCGGGCGCGTTCCGGCGGCACGAACGGCAAGGGCCGGCCGGGGCCGGTCCACACGCTCAACGGCAGCGCCCTGGCGTTCCCGCGCACGATCGCGGCCATCCTGGAGACCTACCAGACCGCGGAAGGCAACGTGCGCGCGCCCGATGCGCTGCGCCCCTACCTGGGTCGCGAACTGCTGGGATGAGGGGGCGGGCCGCGGCCGCTGGCCGGGTCAGTCCTCGTCGACGGTGCGGGGCACGCGTACGAAGCCGTCTTGACCGGCGTTGGCGAGGTCCATCACGCGCTCGCGCGCGAGCGACGGCGTCACCGCGTCGGGACGCCAGGACCGGGTCGGGACGACGGGACGGACGAGCTCCTCGACCCCTTCGGTGTCGACGGTCGCGAGCTGGTCGAAGTAGGCCAGCACGCCGGCGACATCGCGGGCGAGAAGGTCTGCCTCGCCCGGCTCCAGCTCGAGCCGCGCCAACCGCTCGAGGTGCTCCATGTCGACGTCCTTCGGGCTCATGGCTGCGATGCTAGCACGGTGATTGCGGGCGGGCCGCCCGGCAGATCGGCGGAGGCTGCCGGCCCCGCTCAGGTGAAAAGCCGGCCGACGTAGTAGAACACGACCACCAGTGCCAGAGAGGGCAGGAGCGCGGCGGTTCGCAGGCGCTTGATGTCGAGCAGGCCGAGCCCCAGCGCCACGATGAGCAGGCCCCCCACACCGTTGACGAGCAGCACCCGGGGGTCGTGGGCGGGATCGGGGATGAGCGTGGTGAACATTCCGGCCGCCAGCGACAGCCCCCCCTGGTAGACGGCGATGACGAGCACCGAGAAGATCACGCCGAAACCGAAGGTCGCGGCCAGGGCCAGCGACGAGAAGCCGTCCAGGGTGGCCTTGAGCATCAAGAAGCTGGTCTCCCCACTGAGGCCGTTCTGGAGGCTGCCGATGAGCGTCAGCGGCCCCACGCAGAACAGCAGGGTGGCGGCGACGAAGCCCTCGGTGAAGCGCCCCTGGCCCCGGAAGCGGCGTTTGAGGGCGCTTCCGATCGCCTCGAGTCCCTCCTCGAGGCGCCACCATTCACCCAGCGCTCCCCCCACCGCAAGCGCCATCAGGCCGAGGATGATGCCCGGCGGCCGGTCGACGCGCGTCAGGTCGAAGGCGTTGTCGATGCCGATGAAGACCGTGACCAGCCCGATCGCCTGCATCACCACCGTGACGATCCGGTCGGGAAGCCGCCCGCGAAGGGCGAGGCCGATCGAGGACCCGAGGAGCACGGTGGCGATGTTGACGAGGGTCCCCGACGTCTCCTGCAGCAGAGTCATGCTGGGCCGGATGCTACCACGGCCGCGTGTCCGGGCCGCGCCCCATGGAGCAGAGGAGCGTCGTCAGGGAGCCGGGGCCTGGTCGCGTTGCCAGTGGCCCCACAGGTAGGCGCGCGTCGTGACGCCACGTTCATGGATCGTCTTGGCCTCATCCAGACCGACGTAGCGGTAGTGCCAGGGTTCGTACATGTAGCAGGTCTGGGATGCGTAGCCCTTGGGGTAGCTCAGCGCGAAGCCGTAGCGCCAGGCGTTGGCCGCCACCCACGCGCCGGTGGGCGTCGCCGCCCAGTCCTGGTAGTCCCACGGCGCTTTGCCCCCCTCGGCGCGGATGTCGAGCGTGGTGCCGAGTTGATGCTCGGAGTGGCCGGGCCGTGCGCTCGACTTCAGCGCGTAGGCGTAGCCGTCCACCTTGACCCAGTACTGGAAGGTGCTGACCTGTGTCTGATAGGAGCGGTAGGCGCTCTGTACGGCGATAGGATGGCCCGCCGCCGCCGCTGCCTTGGCCATGGCCGCGAGGTGCGGGATCACGAACGAGCGCAACTCGTGGCCGCCGTTGAGACCGGCCTTGCTGGTGGAGACCAGGTCCGGAGGAGCGTAGTCGGCGGGGAGCCGGAAGTGCGTGTCGACCAGCGTGTAGCGCCACTGGTCGTACCCCGTGTAGGGGGCCGGCGCGTCGGCGACATCGCAGGCGGGGAGCGGCGGCACGGCCTGGGTCGCCTGGGCGGAGACCACGGAGCCGATCATCGAGGCGATCAGGGGTAGGAGAGCGAACAGCGCACGCACGGCGCTCACGCTACCACTCGTGGCTGAGCCGTTCGTTAGCCGTGCTCCCCTGTCACGGGGGCGGCCAGCGGAAGGCGCGCGAGAGGGGTATGGCGAGCGCCTGCAGGCCCCAGCTCGCTCTGGAACAACACCAGCGCATCGACGTACCAGGAGGCGCGTTCGGGCCGGAAGCCCCGCAGCGCCTCGGCGACCGCATCGCGCGGGGTGCCGCCCAGCCCCGCTATTCGCGCGAGGGTGAGGTGTGGGACGAAGCGCTTGCGCTCGTCGCGCTCCACGAACGCGCCCAGGGCGCGCTCCAGATCGCGCTGCAGACCCGACAGCGCGTCCCCGTTCTCGTCCAGGCCGAGCCACAGCACGCTCGGACGGCGGGCGCTGGGGAACGCGCCGAGGCCGGCCGTGGTGCAACCGAAGGGCCTCGTCGTGCGCGCCACACCGCCGGCCGCACGCTCGAGCGCCGCGACGCTCGCCTCCTCGACGGCGCCGAGGAAGACCAGGGTGAGGTGGACGGCGTCCGGCGCAGCGTAGCGTGCCCGCAGGCGCGGGAGCGTCGAGCCGAGGTGCTCCTCGGCGCGGCGGGCCTCGCGGCGCACGCCTTCGGTGGGCTCGAGCGCCACAAAGAGCCGGAGGCTCACGGGGTGGATGCGGACGTGCCGGTGTTGGCTCTGGCGTTGGCTCTGCTCGTGGTTCCGGCACGGGGGGTGGTGCGGTGGGCGGGGCTCGGCGCGCTGGCCGGGATCCGGCCCACGTCGTGGAGGTAGCTCACCACGCCGTCGGCCAGCACCTGCGCGGCCCGTTGCGGCCGCTCCAGGTAGGCGCGGTCGCGCGGGTTGGTCAGATAGCCCAGCTCCACGATCAGGGCGGGCGTGCCGGGGGCGAGCGCGTGCCGGAAGCGCCGTGCGTTGAAGGCGTAGTACTTGAGCATGTCGAGCGACACGTTGCGGTCGTCGTCGCCCAGGGGCGTCCCGGTCAGCATGGCGCGGTCGATGTCGAGCTTCAGCAGCGGGTCGCGACGGTTGCGCAGCGGGAGGAAGTGTGCGCTCTTGTAGCCCTCGCGGCTCGGGTCGGGGCTTGCGTCGGCATGCACGGCCAGCACCAGGTCGGCCCGGTAGCGGGGCGGCACGGTGGCGTCGAAGACGTCGACCTTGAAGCCGTCACGCCTCAGGCGCGACGCCAGTGCGCGCACCACGGCGTGGTTGACGTCGACCTCCTCGAGCCCTCCGGCCGTGGCTCCCGTCGAGGTGCGGAGCTTGGACAGCTCCGCGGGCATGGCTGCCGCATCGAGGTGGCCCACCTGCAGCCCGATGCGGGGCGGGCCGCGCAGGGCGTCGACAGCTCCCTTCAAACTCGAGACCCAGGCGACCGATGAAGCTCCGCGGCCGGTGACGGCGGCCGACCAGTTCAACCCGAGCAACGCCAGCAGGGCGATCGCGAAGGCGCTGCCGAGCCAGCGGCGGCGGCGCGCGCGCGGCCCCGGGGCCCGCGGACCGTCGACCGGGGCGGGCGCGGGCGGGGCCTTGGGCGGGGCTGCGGGACCGTGCCGCGTTCCGGGCCCGGCGTCGGGCATCGTCTCGGGGGCCGACACGCGCGCGCGTCGCGGCCCCCCTAGGAGGGGGCCTTCCTGGATGGGGTCGCGACCCAGCACGTTACACAACGTACACGAGCCGCGGGGCGAAGGTCGGTGAAAGGGTTCCTGCGGCCGGGCCGGGGCCTACGGGCGCTCCCCGGTCAACCAGAACATCACGTGCTCATCGACGTTCTCCAGGTGATCGCCGAGCCGTTCCAGAAAGCGCGCCACGGAAAGGAGCTGGGTCGCGCGCCCGATCGTCTCGGGATCCTCGATCATGTAGGTCAGCAGCTCACGCTGGATCTGGTCGTAGAGCTCGTCGATCTCGCGGTCCATGGCGTGCGCGCGGCGCGCGGCGTCCACGTCGGCTTCGGCCACGGCCTTCATGCTGGTGTCGATCATGCCGCCGAGCACCTCGAGGATGCGCTGCATGTCGAGGTACTTCTTCAGGGGCGGCTGCTCCGCCAGTTTGACGGCCGCGCGAGCCACGTGCTCGGCGTAGTCGCCCGCACGCTCGATGTCCGCCAGCGACTGATAGGCGGCCCCGAGGAAACGCAGGTCGCGCGCCGCCGGTTGGCGGCGGGCGATCACGGTGAGGATCCTCAGCTCGAGGGTGGCCTGCATGGCGTCGATGCGTTCGTCGTTCGCAACGCAGCGCTCGGCCGCGGCGAGGTCGTAATCGATGAGCGCGGCACGCGCCAACTCACATCCCTCGCGCACCTGGCTGAGCATGCGCACGAGCGAGGCGTTGATGTCCTGGAGATCCTGGTCCAGCTGCGTCATGATGGACGGCCGCATCATACCGTACAGCCTCGCACACGGCGGTCAGCGTCGGGTCAGGGCGCGCCCCGCGCTTGTGACGGCGTGCGCGTTGGCGTGCCCGTTCATGACGCCCGCATGACCGCGCCTCCGTATCATGGCTGCATGGAGCGCGGCGCGGAAACGAGGTCGGGGTTGTGAGCGGCGGGACCGTCCTGCTCGTCGAAGACGACGAGGGCGTGCGCGAGCTCGTCGCCTACCACCTGTCACGTGCAGGCTTCCGCGTGGTGGAGGCGGAGGACGGTGAGCGGGCGTGGTCGCGCGTCGAAGGCGCCGACGCGGTGGTGCTCGACTGGATGCTGCCCGGGGAGTCGGGCCTCGCCTGGCTCGCGCGTTTGCGACGCGCGCGCGGGCAGGATGTGCCCGTGTTGATGCTCACCGCCCGGGCGCGTGAAGTGGACAGGGTCGAGGGGCTCGAGGGGGGTGCCGACGACTACCTTGTCAAGCCCTTCAGCGCCGCGGAGCTGGTGGCGCGGGTGCGCGCGCTGCTCCGTCGCGCGCCTCCCAGTCGCAGGCTCGAGCTGGGGCCCCTGACCGTCGACACGGAACGCGCGCGCGTGACGGTGAGCGATCGCGAGCTCGAACTCACCCGTCGCGAGTACGAGCTGCTGGTCTTCTTCGCCGCGAACCCGGGGCGGGTGTTCGGCCGCGCCGAGCTGCTCGATCGGGTGTGGGGCGAGGACTTCGTGGGCTCGGAGCGCACGGTCGACCAGCACGTGGCGCAGCTTCGGGCGCTCCTGGGGGCCGCCTGGATCGAGACCGTCCGGGGGCGCGGCTACCGGCTTGCGGAGCCTCGGCGGCGGCTCCCGTCGTGACCGGCCCGTTCGCCGCTCCCGCCACGCTGCCCCTGCTCGACGCTTTGCAGGAAGGCGTGGTTCTCACCGAAGGCGGGCGGGTGTCGTTCGTCAACCGTTCGGCTGCGCAGTTGCTGGAGGTGGACGCCGCTCGCGCCGTGGGCCTGCCGCTCATCTGGGTGCTGCGCGACCACCGGCTCGAGGCCGCGGTCGAGGAGGGGCGTCCGATCGAGTTGGAGACGCGTGGTCGCTGGGTCCAGGCGGTGCCGGTCGAGGGGGCGCTGATGCTGCGTGACGTGACCGAGCTCCGGCGGGCGGAGGAGGACGGGCGCGAGTTGCTGGCCGTGCTGTCCCACGAGCTCCGGACCCCGGTCACGGCCATCCGCGCCGCGCTCGAGGCACTGTCGGATGATCCGCCCGACGAGATCCGAACGCGCTTCGTGGGGCGGGCAGCGCAGGAGGCCGAGCGGCTGGTACGCCTGTTGGAGGACCTCACGGTCGAGGTGCGCCCGCCCCGCGAGCGCAGCCTGGTGCTGGCCGAGGTGGCGCGGCGCGCAGCGGCCGTGATCCAGCCGGTGCTTCATCGAACGGGCGTACGCCTGCGGATGGACCTGCCGGAGCTCGCGCTGTGGGCCGACGAGGACAAGCTGCTGCAGGTGCTCATCAACCTGCTCGAGAACGCCGCCATACACGGTCCCGACGGCGGCACCGTGACGCTCACGGCCCGCGTCGAGGGGCCGATGGCGCGCGTCGAGGTGTGGGACGAGGGCGAGCCGCTGGAGCCTGCGCGTATCGACGAGCTGTTCCAGCCGCACTCGCGTGGGTACAGCGCCAAGGCCAAGGGTACCGGTCTGGGGCTGTACATCGTGCGATCGATCGCGCGCCGCTGGGGCGGCGAGGCGTGGGGGGGTCCACGTGTCTCGATGGGCGTCGCCGGCTCCGCGGGCGGTGAGCCGACAGGACGGGGGAACGCCTTCGGCTTCAGCGTGCCGCGTGCCCGTAGGGGCGGCGCGGGTGCCGCTCAACCCGCTTCGGAGCCGTCGTCGTCGAGATAGCTGGGGAGGGGCTCGAGCTCCCGCCGCCGACGCCGGCGGACCATCACGCGCGGTAGGTCGGGGTAGGTGAGTTTCATGGGGTCGCGCTCGCGCGGGCCGATGTCGCCGGCCCCGGGTCCGAACGCGGAAGCCTGCTCGTCTGGTTCCTGCTCGGCGTCGGGCGGTGCCACGCGACTGTGCGGGAAGGCGCGTCGGTACGCCGCCGGCGGCACCAGCGCAAGGAGCAGGGCACTGACCACAACGCCGAGCAGCGCGGGGCGTTGTTGCGCCCACAGGGTGGCCGGCGTGACGGCGCCGGTGCGCGCCTCCAGCAGGGCCAGGCCGCCGGTTCCCCAGGCGAGAGCGTAGGCGAGCAGGGCATCGAACGGCCCGGCCCAGCGGCTGCTGCGGGGCGAGGGGTAGATCGCGAGCCAGCCGAGCACGGCGAGCTCGAGCGCGAACACCGCCTGCTGCCACCCGGGGAGCCAGCCGTTGGCCTGCAGGCCGGCCACCAGCGCCGCGACCACCACGCCGATGCCGGGGCCGTAGGCCAGCGTCACCAGCGCCAGCGGGACACGCTCGAGGCCGGACGCGAGGCGCGTCCAGCCCGAGGGTCCGAAGGCCTGGACGAGCAGCGCCGAGAGGTAGGCGAGCGCGAAGGCCGCGAGCACCGCTCCGACGATGCGTAGCAGGATCCGTGGGCGGACGAGGACGGCCACGTCGCGTCGAAGGAGACCCGTCGTCAAGGACACCAGTGCCAGCAGCGCGGCGGCGAGGAGGGCGTAGGCGAAGACGGGGTCGCGCTGGATCGCGTCCAGCAGCCACTGCAGGGCGCTCATGCGTTCAATCTACCACAGCGGAGGTAGGCGAGAACATCGTCAGGGACGGGGTCCATGAGCGCCATCGGGGTTGCCTTGCGTGTCCCCGAGGGTGTCGCCGAAAGGGGTTTCGTCGAAGCGCCCGCTGCGCGCCATGGCCCCGATCCGGGCAAGCGTCCGGCGGCGATCCGGCTCGCGTGCGAAGGCGCTGCCAAGGGTGCCCCAGACGGCCAGCGCGGCGCGGTGCGCGAGGCGCGCCGCACGCGGCAGGTAGCGCCGGCTGAGCTGGTAGCCGCCCCGCACGCCCTCCACCAGGAAGGCGCCGTCGGCGGGCGTGGAACTGCCGCCGAGGTGGAGCACCGGCGTGTCGACCAGCAGGCAGCCGAAGCCCGCGGCCCGCGCGCGGAGGCAGAACTCCATGTCCTCGTTGTAGAAACGCAGGCTCGTGTCGAGCCCGCCGATGCGCTCGAGCAGCGACCTCCGCACCAACTGGAGGCAGCCGGTCAACCACGGCACCCGCACGCTCCCGCCGGGCCGCAGCCCCAGCCGCAGGTAGTGGGGGTGGTAGAGCAGGCCGTGGTCCTGCCGGCGCCCCTGCGGCGTGCGGGCCAGCGGCGCCGCCACGCCGGCCCCGCGGTCGCGCTCGAGGGCGTCCAGCAGGCGCGTGAAGGTATCGGGTTCGACGAAGACGTCGGCGTTCATATGGCCGGCGAAGGCGCCGCCGGCGTGCTTGAGGCCAACGTTGACGGCGTGAGCGTAGGAGTGGTTGGGCGCCGTCAACGTGAGGACGTCCGGGTGCCGGGCACGCACGGCCGCCAGCACCCGTTCGTCGGGCGCCGTGTCCACCACGACGGGCCGGACCGGCGATCGACTGCGCCCCAGAAGCTCCAGGCAGGTCTGGAGGATGTCGGGGGTACGGTGGTGCACCACCACGACGGTGAGCTCGGCCGCCACGCCCGTCACTATGCCACGCCTTGGCAGCAGGAATCGTGCGCGCGGGGGAGCCGCCGCCGAGTGACAAAGATCTCATGGTCATCGCCGTACACTGGGAGCCGATGGACGAATCCCAACAGCATATCCGAGCCGAACCGCGATACCGGGTGGGTGTCGCGCTCGGCGGTGGGAGCGCGCGTGGTTACGCGCATATCGGTGCCCTGGCCAGCCTCGAGCGGCACGGGTTCGCGCCCGACATCGTGGTCGGGACGAGCTTCGGGGCCGTGATCGGGGCGCTGTACGCCGCCGGTCGCAGCCCGGAGGAGCTCCGTGTCGAGGCCGCGGCGATGCGCCGGCGGGACGTCTTCCCGTTCATCGCCGACTTCGGTCTCCACAAGGGTGCCCTGTTCGATGGGCGCCGACTGGAGGCGTACTTCGACGGCATGGTCGAAGGCCGCTCGTTCGAGGATCTGGAGCGGCCGCTGGTCGTCGTGGCCACCGACGTCGACAGCGGTGAGCGGGTGCTGCTGTCGAGCGGCCCGCTGGCTCCGGCGCTGCGCGCCAGCGCTTCGATCCCGGGCGTGTTCGCGCCGATCGCGTTGGGTGGACGGCGCTTGATGGACGGCGGCATCGGCTCTCCGGTGCCGCTCGAGACCCTGCACGGGCTGGACGTCGGGCTCTGCATCGGTATCGGTGCCGGCATGGAGGCGGAGGACTCGCGCAGCATCCGCGCCGCCCGGCGCTTCCTGCACACCGACGTGGGTCGCCGCCTGCACCGGTCGTTGGGGCAGGGGAGCCGCCGCAACTTCGCAGCCCGGCTCGGGCGCGCCCTTGCCTACGCTGCGGACGGCTGGCTGAGTGAAGCGGGGGACGAGGCGTCGCTGCACGTCCACACGCGTCCGCCCATCCACTGGTTGAACTTCCACCGCGCGGAGATCGCCATCCGCGCGGGCGACGATGCGCTCGATCGGTTCATGCCTCGCATCCAGCAAGCGCTGGCCGGCGCCATTCCTGTCTGAACCCGCAGGTCAGAGGATCTTCTTGCCGAGGAGGCTCGCCGCCATCTCCACCATGATGGCGGCGCTTCGATTCTGGGTGTCCAGGATCGGGTTCACCTCGACCAGGTCGAGGCTGGTGGGGCGCCCGGAGTCGGCCAGCAGTTCCATGAGCAGATGCGCCTCGCGGTAGCTGAGTCCGCCCGGGACCGGGGTGCCCACGCCCGGGGCGAGGTCGGGGTCGAGCGCGTCGGCGTCGAACGAGACGTGGAGCCGGTCGACGTGCGCCAGTCGCTCGAGCACCTCGGCGGCCACCCGGGCGATGCCGCGCTGGTCGATCTCCTTCATGGTGTAAGCGGAGACGTTCGCATCGCGGATGAGGGCCTTCTCGCCCTCGTCGATGCTCCGGAGTCCGACGAACACCAGGTCCTCCGGCGCGAGGAGCGCACCGCCTCCCCAGATGCCGGTTAGGCGAGGGTCGCCGTGGCCGAGCAGGTGGGCGAGCGGCATGCCGTGGATGTTGCCGCTGGGGCTCGTGTCGGGAGTGTTCAGATCGGCGTGGGCGTCGACCCACACGACGCCGGTGCGCTGACCGTCGGCGGCGCCCGGGATCGTTCCCATGCTGACGGAGTGATCGCCCCCCAGGGAGATGACGAAGGTGCCGTCCTCGAGCCCGCGCAGGCGCTCGTAGGCGGCGCCGCAGGTCGCAGCGATGGCGTCGGCGTAGTGGAGGCCGTTGGGGTTCGGCACGGCCTCGGGGACGGGGACTTCGACGTTTCCGAGATCGGTCACCTGGTGACCGAGGGCGGCCAGGCTGGGGGCAAGACGGGCGAGGCGCAAGGCGCTCGGGCCCATGTCGACTCCCCGGCGTCCCGCGCCGAGGTCCATCGGGATTCCAAGTATGCTGATTCGAGCCACGCCCGAACATAACACGAGTGCCGTCCAGGACGCCAAACATGCATCTGTATGCGAGGCTGCATGATGAATATGCAGGAGCGCTTGCAGCGCCGCTCTCGGCATGCGAACGCTGCGACGTGGGGGGGTCAGTCCTGCGCCGGCCGGTGCCAGTAGCGCCCTTCGCGGTCGAGCAGGGCGTAGGCGGCGTCCGGGCCCATGCTGCCGGCCTCGTAGAACATCGGCGTCGGGCGGTCGTCGCGCATGCGCTCGAGCAGCGGGGTGATCACCCGCCACTGAGCCTCGACCTCGTCGGCGCGCATGAACAGCGTTGCGTCGCCCAGCATCACGTCGAGCAGCAGCGTCTCGTAGGCGTCCGGGTTGGGACTTTCGAAGCTGCGACCGTAGAGGAAGTCGAGGCTGATGCGTTCCAGCTCGATGCCCTGACCGGGACGCTTGCCGTTGAAGCGCAGCACGATGCCCTCGTCGGGGACCAGCCTCAGCACCAGGCGGTCGGCCTTGATCAGCGAGGGCAGATCGAACGGCACGTGAGGCGGGGTCTTGAACTGCAGCACGATCTCCGTGGCCTTCATCTCCAGGCGCTTGCCGGAGCGGATGTAGAAGGGCACGCCCGACCAACGCCAGTTGCGGAGCTCGAGCTCGACGGCGGCGAAGGTCGCCTGCCTGGAGCGCGGATCGACGCCGTCCTCCTCGCGATAGCCCATCATGCCGTTGCCCGACACGTACTGGCCCAGCACGGCGTTCTCGGGTCGGGCGCAGCGCAGCGCGTTGAACACCTTGACCTTCTCGTCGCGCACGCTATGGGCGTCGTAGCGCGCCGGGGGCTCCATCGCCACCAGCGCCACAAGCTGCAGCAGGTGGTTCTGGAACACGTCTCGCAGCACGCCGGCCGACTCGTAGAAGCTGCCCCGCCCCTCCACGCCCATGGGCTCGACCATGGTGATCTGCACGTGGTCCACGTAGCGGTTGCTCCACACCGGCTCGAAGATGCTGTTCGCGAAGCGCAGCACCGCCAGGTTCTGGGCCGTCTCCTTGGCGAGGTAGTGGTCGATGCGGTAGACCTGGTCCTCGCGGAACCTCTCCAGGACGTGCCTGTTGAGCTCCTGCGCGGTCGAGAGGTCGTCCCCGAAGGGTTTCTCGATCACCAATCTGGACCAGCCGTTGGCCTCGCGCTGGAGCCCGGCGTCGGCGAGGTTGCGCACGATCGGCTCGTAGGTCTGGGGCGGAGTCGCGGTGTAGAAGACCCGGTTGCCTCCTCCCCAGGCCTCGAGGCGCTCGGCCAGGCGCTGGAAGCCTTCGAGCTCGTCGTAACCGCCCTGGACGTAGTGGATCCGCTCCTCCAGGGTGTTCCACGCCCCGTCGTCATGCCACGCGGCATGTCGGGCCAGCGCTTCGCGCAGTTGGGCCCGCAACGCTTCGTCGCTTAGCGGGCTTCGCCCGTAGCCGACGAGGATCGTGCCCTCGTCGAGCGCCCCCTGGCGGTGGAGCTGGAACAGCGCAGGCATGAGCTTGCGCGCCGCCAGGTCACCGGTGATGCCGAAGATCACGAATGCCGTCGGGGGCGCCTTCGGCACCTCACGCCTCCTTGACGGGGTGGCCGCCGAACTGGTTGCGTAACGCGGCCACCACCTTGGCGCCGAAGCTGTCGTCCTGGCGGCTGCGGAAGCGCGCGAACAGCGCCGCGCTGATGGCGGGCAGCGGGACGGCGTGCTCCACCCCGAAGTCGACGGTCCAGCGCCCCATGCCGCTGTCGTCGACGTAGCCGCGGATGGCGTCGAGCTTGGGATCCTCGGCGAAGGCCCTCACGAGGAGATCGAGCAGCCAGGAGCGCACCACCGCTCCGTGCGTCCACAGGTCGGCGATCTTCTCGAGCTCGAGCTCCGCGTGGGGGTAGGCGGCGAGCGCCTCGAAGCCCTCGCCATAGGCCTGCAGCAGGCCGTACTCGATGCCGTTGTGCACCATCTTCACGAAGTGCCCCGCGCCGACCGGCCCGACGTGCGCGAAGCCATCCTCTGGCGCCAGCGTCGCCAGGGCTGGGCGCGCGGCCTCGAACGCGCCGTCCTCGCCGCCGACCATCATGTTGTAACCCTCTGCCAGGCCCCACACGCCGCCGGAGACCCCGGCATCGAGCATGCGCACGCCCTTGCGGTCGGCCTCCTCGCCGCGGCGCAGGGTGTCGGTGTAGTGCGAGTTGGCGCCGTCGACCAGGATGTCCCCCTGATCGAGGTGCGCCAGCGCCTCCCGGAAGACCGACTCGGTCGCGTCACCGGAGGGCACCATCAGCCACACCAGGCGCGGCGTGGGGAGCTTCTCGATGAGCTCGGCTACCGAGGCCGCTCCGGTGGCACCCTCGTCGGCCAGCTTCGAGACGGTGCTCTCGTCGACGTCGGTCACCACCACGTTGTGACCGTCCTGCATGAGTCGCCGCGTCATGTTGGCGCCCATCCGTCCAAGCCCGACCATACCTAGGTGCATGCTGGCCTCCCTTGCTGGCGCCCTCCGGCGCCGCCCTCGATGCTAGCAGGGGCCGGTGCGCCCTCTTGTCCTACGGCGAACGCGTCTGCGACGCGTGTTAGACTGTCGCGGCCGCCGGGGGGCGGCGGCCGGGAGGACGGACGTGGACATCCAGCAAGCGATGACGCTGCTTCGGCGGGGCGCTCAGAACATCGTGCCCGAGGAGGCACTCGAGGAGAAGCTGCGTCGGGCGGAGGCCGAGGGCCGTCAGCTCCGGGTGAAGCTGGGCGTCGATCCGTCCAGCAGCGACCTCCACCTCGGCCACGCGGTGGTGCTCAGGAAGCTTCGGCAGTTCCAGGACCTGGGGCACCGCGTGGTGCTGATCATCGGCGACTTCACCGCTACCATCGGCGATCCGTCGGGACGCAGCAAGACGCGTCCGGTGCTGAGCCTGGAGCAGACCCGAAAGAACGGCGAGACCTACGTGGCGCAGGCCACGCGCATCCTCGACGACGCCGCAGAGCGGCTCGAGATCCGGCACAACTCCGAGTGGCTGTCGCCGCTGGGGTTCGGCGACGTGGTGCGATTGGCCTCGACCTACACCGTGGCCCGCATGCTCGAGCGCGACGATTTCACCAAGCGCTTCCGTGAGGGGACACCGATCAGTGTCCACGAGCTGCTCTACCCGCTGGCGCAGGCCTACGATTCGGTCGCCATCCGCGCCGACGTCGAACTCGGCGGGACCGATCAGCTCTTCAACCTGCTGGTCGGTCGCGACGTGCAGCGCGCACACGGGCTCGATCCGCAGGTGGCTCTGACCACGCCCCTGCTCGAGGGGCTCGACGGCGTGGAGAAGATGTCGAAGTCGCTCGGCAACTACATCGGCATCGCCGAGGTTGCCGAGGTCATGTTCAAGAAGGCCATGCAGGTCCCCGACGCGCTTCTGGCGCGTTACGTGGAGCTGGGCACGTTGCTGGACGTGGGGGCGGTGACGGCGCAGGCGCAGCGCGACCCGGTGGGCGCGCACCGGCAGCTGGCGCGCGAGCTGGTGCGCCTCTACCACGGCGAGGGCAGCGTCGAGGCGGCCGAACGGCGCTACGACGAGGTGGCGAAGGGTCACATCCCCGACACCATGCGTGAGGTGGAGGTCCCCTCGTCCGAGTTCAAGGAGGGGCGGGTGGGCGTGCTGCGGCTCGCCACGCTGGCGGGTCTGACGACGTCCAACGGCGAGGCCCGTCGCTTGATCCAGAACCGTGGGTTGCGCCTCGACGGCGCACCGATCGAAGATCCTCAGCTGTGGTTGGAGTTGCAGGCGCCTGTCGTGCTGCAGCGCGGCCGCGACCGCTTCGTACGCCTTCGGCGTTCGATCTGAGCGCCGGGTACCCGCCGCGCTCAGATCGCCAGCACGCCCGCCATCTCGACGAGTTCCCAGTCGATGTCCTTGTGGAGCTCCCAGACGTCCTTCAAGGGGACATGCACGATGCCCCGCTTGTCCACGCCCACCATCACCCCGCTGCGTCCCTCGAGTAGGCTGCGTACCGCGTGGTAGCCGAGCCGTGAGGCCAGCACGCGGTCGCGCGTGGAAGGGGAGCCGCCGCGCTGGGTGTGCCCCAGGATGACGGTGCGCACCTCGTAGCCGCAGCGCTCGCGCACGCGGGCCTGGAGGTTCATGGCGCCGCCCTCGTAGGCTCCCTCGGCGACGATCACGATGCTCGAGCTCTTGCCCCGCTCCTGCGCCGCCACGATCATGTCGACGACATCGTCGGCCTCGATGCGCACTTCGGGCAGCAGCACCGCCTCGGCCCCGCCGGCGACCCCGACGTGGAGCGCGATGTGGCCGGAGTGGCGCCCCATGACCTCGACCAGGAACAGACGGTCATGGCTCGCCGCGGTGTCGCGGAGCCGGTCGACGGCATCCAGTGCGATGTTGATGGCGGTGTTGAAGCCGATCGAGACGTCGGTGCCGTAGATGTCGTTGTCGATGGTGGCGGGGATGCCCACGACGGGGAAGCCATGCTCCTCGAACAGCCGGTAGGCGCCGCGGAAGCTGCCGTCGCCGCCGATGACGATGAGGCCGTCGATGTCGTGAGCGCGAAGGTTGGACGTCGCCCGCGCCCGCCCTCCGGGCTCCATGAAGGCCTCGGAGCGTGCGGTGCGGAGGATCGTGCCGCCGCGCTGGATGATGTTGGCGACGCTGCGGGCGCCGACCTCGACGATATCGTTCTCGATCAGGCCCTGGTACCCGCGGTACACCGCGGAGATGCGGAGGCCGTCGTACACAGCGGTACGGACGACCGCCCGGATGGCGGCGTTCATGCCGGGAGCGTCGCCCCCGCTGGTGAGGATCGCCAGGTGCTTCATCGGCCGACCAGTATAGCCCTCCGGCAGCGCTGGCTTGGCGGGTCGTTCGTCCCCGGGCGGGGTGGCGGCACACGAAGTGGCGGCGATGCCGCGAGGCACGGACGCCCGCGGGGTCGGGCTCGGCGCGCCGTTGTGATGATTGTCACGTGGGACGAATGTCCGGTGGTTGCCCCTCGGAGGAGTGTGTCATCATCAAAGCCAAATGAATATCGTCGCGCTCAAGGAAACAGCTGCAGGCGAACGGCGAGTGGGGCTCACCCCCCAGATCGTCGACAAGCTCGTGCGGCTCGGCATGTCCGTGACGCTCGAACCCGGTATCGGCGATTCGCTCTACCTCGCCGATGCGGCCTTTGAGAAGGTCGGGGCCACGTTCGAGCCCGATCGCGCAGCGCTGCTGAAGAAGGCCGATGCGCTGGTCGCCGTCAACAAGCCCACATCCGACGTGATCGAAGGCCTGCGGGAGGGGGCCATCGCCGTCAGCTTCCTCGATCCGTTCCGGAGCCCGGACACGGTGCGGGCGCTGGCCGACGCCAAGGTCAGCGCCTTCTGCATGGAGCTGATCCCGCGGACGACCTACGCCCAGAAGATGGACGCGCTCTCCAGCCAGGCGAGCCTCGCTGGCTACGGGGCCGTGGTGATCGCTGCCGATCGCATCGACAAGTCCCTGCCGATGATGAGCACGCCGGCCGGTACCATCGCGCCGGCGCGCGTGTTCGTGGTGGGCGCCGGGGTGGCCGGCCTCCAGGCCATCGCCACGGCCAAGCGCCTGGGTGCGCGGGTCGAAGCCTACGACACCCGCCCCGTCGTCAAGGAGCAGGTGCAGTCGCTGGGCGCGCGCTTCGTCGAGATCGACGTGGGCGAGACCGGCCAGACCGAGCAGGGCTACGCCAAGGCCCTGACCGACGAACAGCTCGAGATGCAGCGCAAGCAGATGGCCAAGATCTGCGCCGGGGCGGACATCATCGTCACGACCGCGCAGGTGTTCGGCCGGCCCGCGCCCAAGATCATCTCGGGCGAGATGGTCGCCGGCATGCGGCCGGGCGCCGTCATCGTCGACCTCGCCGCCTCGACCGGCGGCAACGTCGAGGGCACGGTGGCGGACCAGGAGGTCCGCACCGACAACGGCGTGCTCATCGTCGGTCTCGGCAACTTCCCCGCCGAGGTGGCGCGGGACGCCAGCCAGATGTTCGCAAGCAACGTGTACTTCCTGCTCGAACACGCCTTCGACAAGGAGGCGGATGCACTCAAGCTCGACACCGAGGACGAGGTGGTCGCTGCGGCGCTGCTCACGCATGACGGGCAGATCCCTCGCGACGGCCGCGTCCGCGAGGTTGTGGAGGGATCCAAGTGACGATGCTTCTGCTGCTGTTCATCTTCGTGCTCTCCATCTTCCTGGGCCTGGAGCTGATCGGCAAGGTGCCGTCGCAGCTCCACACCCCGTTGATGTCGGGCTCGAACGCGATCTCAGGGATCAGTATCGTCGGGGCCCTTGCCGCTACGGCGATCCACGGCCCCTTCGGCACCTTCCTGGCGGTGCTCGCCGTGGCGTTCGCCACGATCAACGTGGTCGGCGGCTACCTGGTGACCGACCGTATGCTGGCGATGTTCAAGACCGGCAAGAAGGACTAGGGAAGCGCCATGACCACAGTCATCAACCTCTCGTACATCGTTTCGGCGATCTTGTTCATCCTCGGGCTCCAGATGCTTGGCCGGGTCGAGACCGCGCGCCGGGGCAACATGATCTCGGCCGTCGGCATGCTTCTGGCCATCATCGCGACGCTGTTGCTCGGCGGACTCGACTACATCTGGATCATTGTCGGTCTGGTGGTGGGCGGCGCCATCGGCTGGTGGGCCGCGGCGGCGGTCAAGATGACCCAGATGCCGGAGATGGTGGCGCTCTTCAACGGCTCGGGCGGTCTGGCCTCGATGCTGGTGGGCTGGGCGGAGTACATCCGCGACCCCAACCCGGGCGTCGTCACCTCCATCGCCATCTTCTTCGCGGTCCTCGTCGGGGCGGTGGCGTTCACGGGCTCCATGATCGCCTGGGCGAAGCTGGCCGAACGCATGGCCGGCAAGCCGATCCTGTTCAAGGGGCAGCAGCCCGTGAACGCCTTGATCGTAGGCGGCGCGCTGTTGCTGGGCATCATCTTCATCATCACGCCCGCCACGACGTACCCGCTGCTGCTCATCGTCATCCTGCTCTCGCTGATCCTCGGCGTGCTCGCCGTCATCCCCATCGGCGGCGCCGACATGCCGATCGTGATCTCGCTGATGAACAGCTACTCCGGGGTCGCCGCGCTGGCGGCCGGCTTCGTGATCGGCAACAACGTGCTGATCGTGGCCGGCACGTTGGTCGGGGCGTCCGGGCTGATCCTGACGCAGATCATGTGCAAGGCCATGAACCGCTCGCTCACCAACGTGCTCTTCAGTGGCTTCGGAGCCGTGACCACGGCCGGCACCATGAAGGTCGAGGGAGAGGTCAAGCCCATCACCGCCGAGGACGCCTACTACATCCTGGAGGCCGCCAGCTCGGTCGTCTTCGTGCCGGGCTACGGCATGGCCGTCGCCCAGGCGCAGCACGCCGTCAAGGAGCTTGCGGACCTGCTGCAACAGAACGGCGCCGAGGTCCGCTACGTCATCCACCCGGTGGCGGGGCGCATGCCAGGCCACATGAATGTGCTGTTGGCGGAGGCCAACGTGCCCTACGAGCAGTTGGTGGAGCCCGACGACGTCAACCCCACCATGGAGATGGTGGACGTGGCGGTGGTCATCGGCGCCAACGACGTGGTCAACCCGGCCGCGCGCGAAGACGAGACCAGCCCGCTCTACGGGATGCCCATCATCAACGTCGACCACGCGCGCACCACCTTCGTGCTCAAGCGCTCGATGAACCCCGGCTTCTCCGGGGTGGACAACCCGCTGTTCTTCAAGCCGAACACGCGCATGCTGTTCGGTGACGCCAAGACGAGCATCAGCACGCTGGCGTCCGAGTTCAAGGAGGCAGCCGCGGCGGCCTGAACCCTTCGCCGACCCCGACGCGCCCCTCCCCGGACCGGGGGAGGGGCGCGTTCGCGTGGGCGCCTCCCCCTCGGACGACACGCTCCGCGGAACGTGCGGTGGAGAATGCTCGGCGGAAGGAGGCGCCATGCCAGACGACTCTGCAACGCCATCCACCACCTTCGCCATCGGGGGCGACCTCACCGTCCACAGGCTCGGCTTCGGGGCCATGCGGATCACCGGCCCCGGCATCTGGGAGGATCCGGAAGACCCGGCCGAGGCGCGCCGCGTTCTGGATCGCCTGAGCGAGCTCGGGGTCGACTTCGTCGACACCGCCGATGCGTACGGCCCGTTCGTGAGCGAGGACCTGTTGCGCGAGGCGCTCCATCCGTATCGCGGCATGGTGATCGCCACCAAGGGTGGGCTGACCCGTCACGGGCCCGATGTGTGGAAGCCCGTGGGCCGCCCCGAGTACCTCCGCCAGTGTGTGCTGATGAGCCTCCGCCGGTTGGGCGTCGAGCGCATCGATCTCTGGCAGCTCCACCGCATCGACCCGGAGGTGCCGCGCGACGAGCAGTTCGATGTCATGAAGCAGATGCAGGACGAGGGGCTCATCCGGCACCTGGGCCTGAGCGAGGTCGGCGTCGAGGAGATCGACGCGGCCCGTCGCGTCTTCGAGGTCACGACCGTCCAGAACCTCTACAATCTCTCGAACCGACAGAGCGAGGAGGTGCTGGAGTACTGCGAGGCCCACGGCATCGGGTTCATCCCCTGGTTCCCGCTGGCCGCGGGCGAGCTCGCACGACCCGGCGGTCCGCTCGACTGCGGTGGCGGAGCGCAACGGGGCCACGCACACTCAGGTGGCGTTGGCCTGGCTGCTCGAGCGCAGCCCCGTGATGCTTCCGATCCCCGGAACGGGGCGGGTGGCGCACCTTCAGGACAACGTTGGCGCCGCGTCGTTCACGCTCGCGCGAGGAGGACTTCCGGTCGTTGGACGAGCAGGGCAGGGAAGCCTGGCAACGCGGGCGCCAGGTGTCGATGTCTCCCTGCCGAACTTAGACACGCAATAAACTTGACATGCTGGCACTCAGGTTTTAGCATCGAAACCATGGATGCCGAGCGTTTCACCGAGACCGCGCTCCAGCTCATCGCGAGCGCACAGCAGATCGCCAGGACCCGCCATCATCAGCAGGTCGGTCCGGCCCACCTGGCGGCGGCCCTTCTGGCCGACCGCCAGGGGCCGCCGGCGCGCGTCGTCGAGCGCGCCGGCGGTGACCTCGCGCAGGTCCAGGCTGCCGTCGACGTGGTGCTCGGAAGGCTCCCGGCCGTCACCGGGGCCGACGCCCAGGCCGCCCAATACCTCGGTCCGGAGTTGCAGGCAACGTTCGATCGCGCCGAGGAGCTGGCGCGGTCGTGGGGCGATCAGTTCGTCGCGGCCGACGCCTTGCTGGTGGCGCTGCGCGAGAAGGGGGGCGAGGCGGTCCGCACCCTGCCGGACGCCGCCGCCCTGACCGAAGCCGCGCAGGCGGTCCGGGGCGGACGCAACGTGGAGAGCCGCACCGCAGAGTCGAGCTTCGAGGCGTTGGAGCGCTACGGCATCGACCTCACCCAACGCGCCCGCGAGGGCGGTCTCGACCCGGTGATCGGGCGCGACGAGGAGATCCGTCGCGCCGTGCAGATCCTGCTGCGCCGGACCAAGAACAACCCGGTGCTGATCGGCGAGCCCGGCGTCGGCAAGACGGCCATCGCCGAGGGGCTCGCCCAGCGCATCGTTCACAAGGACGTCCCGGAGGGGCTGCAGGGCAAGCGCGTCATCCAGCTCGACATGGGCAGCTTGCTCGCCGGCGCGAAGTACCGCGGCGAGTTCGAGGAGCGGCTCAAGGGCGTGATCCAGGAGACCGTCCGCTCCAAGGGCGAGATCCTGCTGTTCATCGACGAGCTGCACACGATCGTGGGGGCGGGCAAGGCCGAGGGCGCGGTGGACGCCGGCAACATGCTCAAGCCGCCGCTGGCGCGCGGCGAGCTCCGCATGATCGGGGCCACCACCCTCAACGAGTACCGTGACATCGAGAAGGACGCCGCCCTGGAGCGTCGCTTCCAACCGATCCTGGTCGACGAGCCCAGCATGGAGGAGACCATCAGCATCCTGCGCGGGCTCAAGGAGAAGTACGAGGTCCATCACGGGGTGCGCATCAGCGACCCCGCCATCATCGCGGCGGCGAGCATGGCCCAGCGCTACATCGCCGACCGGCGCCTGCCCGACTCGGCCATCGACCTCATCGACGAGGCCGCCAGCCGCATCCGGGTCCAGCTCGACAGCCTACCCGAAGAGATCGACGGCCTGCGGCGTCGCAAGCTGCAGCTCGAGATCGAGCAGGAGGCGCTCAAGCGGGAGGACGATCCCGACTCGGCGCAACGGCTGGCACGCATCGAGGAGGAGCTCCACGCCATCGAGGGTCAGATCGAGCGTTCCCAGTCGGACTGGGAGGCCGAGAGGAGCGTGCTCGAGGAGTTGCGCGGCAGCCAGGAGCAGCTCGACGCCGTCCGCACCCAGATCGACCGGGCCGAGCGCGAGTACGACCTGGAGAAAGCGGCGCAGCTGCGCTACGGCGAGCTCCCCAAGCTCGAACGAAGCTTGCGGGAGCTGAGCGAGCGCCTCGAGGGCGCCCGCTACGTGCGCCTGGAGGTGGGAGAGAACGAGGTGGCCGAGGTGGTCAGCCGCACCACCGGCATCCCGGTGTCCCGCCTGATGGAGGGCGAGCGCGAGAAGCTGCTCGAGCTCGAGGGCGCGCTGCACGAGCGCGTGGTCGGCCAGGACGAGGCGATCACCGCGGTCGCCGACGCGATCCGTCGGTCGCGCGCAGGGCTGGCCGACCCGCGACGGCCCATCGGCTCGTTCATCTTCCTGGGACCCACCGGGGTGGGCAAGACGGAGACCGCCAGGGCGCTGGCCCAGCAGCTCTTCGACACCGAAGACAACATGGTCCGGCTCGATATGAGCGAGTACATGGAGAAGCACACCGTGGCCAAGCTCATCGGGGCGCCTCCCGGATACATCGGTTACGACGAGGGAGGCCAGCTCACCGAGGCCGTACGCCGCCACCCCTACAGCGTGATCCTGTTCGACGAGATCGAGAAGGCACACCCCGACGTGTTCAACACCCTGCTCCAGATGCTCGACGACGGCCGCCTCACGGACTCCCACGGTCGCACGGTCGATTTCCGCAACACCGTGGTGATCATGACCAGCAACATCGGCAGCCCCCAGATCCTCGAGGCGGCCCGGGCGGGCGCCGACTACGATCAGCTCCGGAGCACCGTGTTCGGACTTCTGCAGGAGCACTTCCGGCCGGAGTTCCTCAACCGCGTCGACGACATCATCGTGTTCCACGCGCTCACGCGCGAGCAGGTGGAAGCGATCGCTGCCATCCAGCTCGAGCAGGTGAAGGGGCGCCTCGCCGAGCGTCACATCCGGCTCGAGCTGAGCCCGGCCGCCATGGAGGAGCTCGCCCGGCGCGGATTCGATCCCGTCTTCGGGGCGCGCCCGCTCAAGCGCGCGGTGCGCCAGTACATCGAGACGCCGCTATCCCGGGCGATCATCGCAGGCGAAGTTCAGGACGGTGATCGGGTAGTGGTGGAGGTGGGCGAGGCCGGCTTCCGTTTCGAGACGAACGAGCCCGCGGCGGCCAACTGAGGCCGAGGCGTGCCGTAGGGGGTGGGGTCGGGAACGCCCCACCGGCGGCCCCGGCCCGATCCCCGGCCCCATCCCCACGGTGCGGTACCGTGGCCCCGCCGCCGCCGGCGCGACTCGGAGAACGCCGAGCGCGCCGCGCACGCGCGAGCGGAAGGGATCGGCATGTGTGGCATCGTGGGAAGCTGGGACGCGGGGGACCGCCTGGAACGACTCCGCGAGATCGAGCGCCGCGTCGAGCAGCTTCGCCATCGCGGGCCCGACGGAGCCGGGATGCGAGCCGGCCCCCGCGCTGCGCTCGGGCACACGCGGCTCGCCATCATGGATCCGGAGCACGGCGTGCAGCCGCACGTGTCCGAGGACGGCGGGGCTGCGCTCGTCGCCAACGGGGAGATCTACAACCATCGAACGTTGCGTGAGGACCTCGGCGGGCACCGTTTCGAGAGCCACAGCGACACCGAGGTGGCGTTGCACCTGCTCGAGGACGGTGGGGCCCGAGCCGTCCCGAGACTCGACGGCATGTTCGCGCTGGCCTACGACCGTGGGGAGGAGCTGCTCCTGGCCCGCGATCCCCTGGGCGTGAAGCCGCTCTACCTCGCGGAGGCCGGTGGCGGAGCGGTGCGCTTCGCCTCGGAGATGAAGGCTCTGCAGGACGCACCAGGGCCCATCCGCGAGGTACCTCCCGGATGCACCTGGAGCAGTGCCGAGGGGTTGCAACGCTACTACCGCGTCCCGGACGTCGACGGTGACCTCGCCGACCCCGAGGCGGCCGTCCGAGCCGTGCGCTCCGCGCTCGAACGTGCGGTCCGGAAACGCCTCATGAGCGACGTGCCGCTCGGCGCCTTCCTCTCCGGCGGCCTCGACTCCAGCGCCATCGCGGCCCTGGCGGTTCGCGCGATGGGCGCGTTGCACACCTTCTCGGTCGGCGTCGAGGGCTCGGAGGATCTGGAGGCAGCACGTGAGGTGGCCCGGCACCTGGGCACGGTTCACCACGAGCGGGTGTTCCGCGCCGAGGACGTCGAGGCCGGGCTCGAGCGTCTCCTGTACTCCCTGGAGAGCTTCGACCGGGACCTGGTCCGCAGTGCCGTGCCGACCTCCTTCACCGCCGAGCTCGCCGCAGAGCACGTCAAGGTCGTGCTGACCGGCGAGGGCGCGGACGAGCTCTTCGCCGGCTACGCCTACCTGCGGACGTTGTCGGGATCGTCCCTTGCAGGCGAGCTGCGGCGCAGTCTCGAGGGCATGCACAACCTCAACCTGCAGCGCGTGGACCGGCTCACCATGGCGCACGGATTGGAGGCCCGGGTCCCCTTCCTCGATCCCGAGATGGTCGCGCTGGCGCAGCGGATCCCACCGGAGTTGAAGCTCGCGCAGCGAGGTGGGCGCCGGATCGAGAAGTGGGTGTTGCGTCGGGCGGTGGAGGACCTGCTGCCGGCCAGCGTGGTGTGGCGCGACAAGGCGCAGTTCGACGAAGGCTCGGGCGCCGCCGATCTTCTGGCGGCGCAAGGCAGCGGGGGACCGGCCCCCACGCGCCGCCTGGGTGTTCAGCCGCGTTCGGCGGAGGAGGCGCGCTACCTCGAGATCTTCGCCTCGCTGTTCGCGCGCCCCGAAGCCATGATCCCCAACGTGGGCCGCTGGGTATCATCGGCGGCATGACCGACCTGCTTCTGATCGTCCCCCATCCCGACGACGAGGTCTTCGGTTGCGGCGCGCTCTTCGCCAGAATGGCCGCGCACGGACGCCGCGTGGCCACCCTGACGCTGACACGCGGGAGGGCCGGGCGGTCGCTGGAGCTGTGCGCCCGCGAGGACCTCCCCGAGGTTCGTGAAGCGGAGCTCCGAGCGTCGCTGGCCGCCTTGGGGGTCGAGGACGTCACCGTGTTCGACTACCCCGACTTCGTGCCCGACGCCGATCGCGGTATCCCGCCGCATCCGGGGTTGCAGTCGCTCGATCAGGACGAGATCGTGTCCCGCGTGGCGCAGGTGATCGAACGCACCCGTCCGCGAGCGGTCCTGACGTTCCCCCCCAACGGCACCAACGGTCACCCGGATCACGTGACCGCGCACCGGCTGACGTTGAGGGCCATCGATGCCGCGGCCGTCTCGGTCGGGCGGGTGTACTACTTCGCAAGCGACCGCGCCTACGACGGCCCGGCGCGCCCCGGGTTTCTCGACCCGGACGTCATCCGTGCCGGCCACCTGGGGCCGACGCATGTGGTCGAGGCGGGGGCCTTCCTGGAGCCCAAGCTGCGCGCGATGGCCCAGCACCGCACGCAGGCGCTGTCCGTGCTCAACTTCATCGCGCGGTTCACGCGACGCCTGTCGGTCGAGGGATTCCACCGGGCCCGTCCCGAGGTCGCCGGCGGCGAGGGCCCGCACACGGTGCCCTGGCTCTGATCCTGCGGCTCTGATCCTGCGGCTCCGGGCCCGCGGCTCCGATCCCGGGCTCGGCCCCTGCGGAGCGGCCGCTGTGCGGCGTTTATCATCGCCCACCACGCAAGCCCGTGTTAGCGTGACCTCGTGATGTTCCGCAGGTCGCGTCCGGTCGACCTCGAGCCGGCGCAACGCGCGCTGGCCGAGGGGCAGTACGACGTGGCCTTCGCTCTTCTCGAGGATGCCGCGCGGCGACCCTCGGGGCGGGGGGCGCAGGGACTGTTCTGGCTGCACCTTGCAGCCGTCTACGCCCTCTACGCCGAGGACGGCGTAGACAACGGCATGCCGGCGCTCAGGCAGGCGGTCGCGGTCGACCCGAACCTGGCGGAGCACCCGCTCTACCGGGCACTCTACTGGGAGTTCGCCGCCTATCGTGGAGGATCGGTGGGGGACGTCAAGCGCGGCGTGCGTCAGGTGCCTTCGGACGCAGATCCCGTGGCCGGCTACCATGCGGCAAGCGCCTTGCTGGGCGCCGGAGCGCCCAAGAGCGCCGCCAAGCGCCTCGCACAGCTCGAAGACGACAGCCTTCCCGCCTATCTGGTGTGGCGGCGGTGGTCGCTCACCGGCCAGTGCCGGGAGGCGCTGGGCGACTGGACGGGTGCGGCCTACGCCTTCGCCCGTGCCGTCGAGATGGCTCCGGAGGCGGAGCGCGAGCCCGAACGCCTCAGTCTGGCCGGCGCCCTGCTCGAGCTGGGTGAGGCGCAGGAGGCCCTGCGCGAGCTGGAACGCGTCGACGAGACCGTGCTGCGCGGTGAGGAGCGCGGGGTGCAGCGCTACCTGGCGGGCCGCGCACAGCTGGAGAGTGGCAACCCCAATCACGCGCTGGCCCTGCTACGCGAGGCTCGTGCGCTCGAAGCCGACGGGACGCCGGATCCCATCCAGACCTTCCAGACCGCCCTGGGGCTGGCACAAGCGCTGGTCGCGCTCAACCGCTACTCGGAGGCCAACCGTGCCTTCGGCGAGGCCCTCGAGGCGGCCCCTGCCGAGGACCGCCCCTACGTACAGCATGAGGCCGCATACGCACTCATCGAGAGCGAGGAGCTCACGGAGGCCGAGGAGATGCTCGGCGAGGCGGTGAGCGACCCCACCTACCCCCACCGCGCCGAAGCGCTGGCAGACCTGGCCGACATCCGTCTGAAGATGGGGGAGTTCGACACCGCCGAGCTGCTCGCGCGCCAGGCCCTCGACATGGGGGCGACGGCGGCCGCCTGCCTGTGCCTGGGCAACGTCGCCTACGAGTACTTCCGGCTCGACGACGCCATCAGCTGGTTCGAGCAGGCGGTCAGCGCCAGTCAACCCGGCGATCCCGTGTGGGTAGGTGCCCAACAGCTCCTCGCCGATGCCTGCGCCTGGCGGGGCGACGGCATGGCCGAGCGAGTCCTCACCCACGCGCGCCTGGCCCTCGAACACACCGATCCCAGCAGCGAATGGTACCTGCCGCTGCGCCGGCATCTGCAGGCCGCCCAGGCGGCGCTGGGCGGCAACGACCGGCTGCTCAACTGAAGCGGCGGGCGACGCGCAGCCGTGGAGGGACTGTTGCTGGCCGAGGCACTGAGCCCGCTCGAGGGACGCTTGCCGCTGCCGAGGGGAGCCTGGCGCTTCCCCGACGAGCGCACGGCGGTGCTGCCGTTCAAGGGTGGCGACGAAGCCCTCCCCGCTGCCCTGTGGATCTTCAGCCGTCCCCCCACCCCGAGCCTGGCGTTGCGCTCGGAGGTGCCCGCCGGCGCGCCCCGCACCCCGTTCCAGGAGCAGCTGGCCGCACGCGCAGCGGGAGCGCTCGCCGGCGTGCGACAACAGGGTCTCGATCGGGTGGTGGAGCTCACCTTCGCCGCGACCGAGGGCTTCGTACCCCAGCCGCCGGTGACGCTGGTGGTGGAGCTCACGGGCCGAAACGCCAACCTCGTGCTGCTGGACGAGCAGCGCACCATCCTCGGGGTCGAGCGCACGGTGCTGGCCGAGCGAAACCGCTACCGGGAACTGAGGCCGGGCCTGGCGTACCGGCCGCCGCCCCCCTACGACAAGCTCGACCCCCGCGGCGCCACGGAGGAGGCCCTGCGTGAAGCGCTTCGCGGCATCCGGTTGCGGGACGTGAAGGGGCGCCTCGACGGGTTCGGCCCGCGGCTCACCGGGGCCCTGGCGGCCGGTTGCGGGGTGGAGCCGGGCGAACGCCTGGAGGGGGACACCCTGAACCGCGTGGTGGCGGACGTGCGAGATCTGGCCCGGGAGCCGTCGGCCTGGCTGCGCCGGGCGGGGGGTTCGTCGGAGCTGGCGGGCGAGCGGCGGCGAGACCGTCGGGAACGGGCGATGGCCGTCGTTCGGGAGGCGTCGCGGCGCCGTCTGGAGCTGGCGCGGCGGCGGCTCGATGACGCCGAGCGCGCCGAGGAGCGGGCGGCCGAAGCCGATGCCGTCCGCACGGAGGCCGACCTGCTCAGCGCCTACGGCGCGGGCGTGCCGGAGGGCGCGTCGCGTGTGACGCTGGAGGGTTTCGACGGCACCCCGCGCGAGCTCGCGCTCGACCCGAGCCTGGACGCCTTCGCGAATGCCCGCAAGCGCTATCAGCGGGCCCGCCGCATCGAGGAGCGCGCCGGGCGCGCGCGACGCGAACGTCCGCGCCTCGACAGGGAACGGAGACAGGCCGAGGCGGATCTCGTCGGGCTGGACGACCTGTCGGACGCGGTGCTGGTGCGGCGCGCAGACCAGCTCGGCGAGGAGCGCCGCAAGCGGCAACGCGGCGCCGGGCCGGGGGTGCGTTTCCGGGATCCGCACGGTTTCGAGGTGGTGGTCGGCCGCAACGCCCGCGAGAACGACGCCGTGACCTTCAGGGTCGCCCGCAGCCGCGACCTGTGGTTGCACGTGCAGGGGTTCACGGGTTCCCACGTGGTGGTGCGCTCCGGGGGGCGCGAGCTGCCGTTCGAAACGGTGCTCTTCGCCGCCCGTCTGGCGGCCGGGTTCTCGCCTGCGCGCCAATCGGACAACGTGCCCGTGGACTACACTTCGAGAAAGAACGTCTGGAAGGTCAAGGGCCAGCCTCCGGGCACGGTCCACTTCAGTCAACAGAAGACCGTCTACGTCACGCCGGCCCGCGGCGCCGCCGCAGCGGCAGGTGACGCGGACCGCGACCGTTCCGGCGGCGGCGAGAACACGCCCGCCTCCTAGACGCGCGCACCTGGTAGGCGGAGCGTTCTACTCCGCGTCGTGCGTCGCCAGCCGGCCGTGCGGGCGGGCCGGTAGACTGTGCGCCATGCGCGCGCCCGCCCGACGTCCCCTGCTCGCTTCGGCGGGCATCCCCCTGCTGCTCATCGCCGTCCATGCCACCAACGACGCCTTCTCGGCCATGCTGGCCGCGCTACTGCCCACCCTGCAGGCCCGCTTCCACCTGACGGAGGCCGCGCTGGCCGTGTTCGTGGCCACGCTATCGTTCAGCTCGGCGATGACGCAGCCGCTGTTCGGTGCGGTCGCCGATCGCGTCGGGCGCCGCACCATGGCGGCGCTGGGCATCGTCACCAGCACGGTGCTGCTCAGCCTCGTCGCGGTGGCACCAAGCCCGGTCGCGCTGTTCCTGCTGCTGCTGCTGGGAGGGCTCGGCTCGGCCGCGTTCCATCCCGCCGGGACCAGCCTCATGCGCGTCCTCGGGGAGCGCTTCAAGGAGCTTGCGGTAGCCGTGTTCAGCAGCGGTGGGACGCTCGGCATGGCCTTCGGTCCGGTCGTCATCCTGCTCATGGCACGTACCGTCGGCCTGCGCTTCTCGCCGCTGCTGATGATCCCCGGCCTCGTTCTCGGGGTGCTCCTGCTCACCGTGCTGCCGCGCGTCGACGGCGTGAGACAGGCCCGTCGGATCACATTCCTCGACCCGAAGCTGGTCCGGAGCGCGGTGGGGGTGCTGAGTCTGGTCGGCATCCTGCGGAGCCTGGCCTTCGTGAGCTTCAACAACGCCATGCCGCTGTGGCTGGCCCATGTGCGGGGCTTCGCGCCGGACGCGCCGGTGATCTCCTGGACGTTGGCGGCCTTCGCCCTGTCCGGCGGGCTCGGCGGCATCGTGGCCGGAGCGCTGTCGGCGCGCTTGCCGCGGAGGTCGCTGATCGTCGTCAGCATGCTGGTGGCGCTCCCCGCCCTGCTGGCCGTCATGGTCGTGGCGCCCGGCAGCCCCGTGTACTACCTGCTCGTGATCCTGGCGGGCGCCAGCGCCAACGCCTCGGTGCCGTTGCTCATCGTCAGCGCCCAGGACCTGGCGCCCGGATCGATGGGAGCCGCCACCGGCATGTTGATGGGCTTCACCTGGGGGACCGCCGGCGTGCTCTACATGCTGGAGGGGGTGCTCCAGCAGTTCCTGGGGCTCACCCCGGCGATGATCATCGCCTTCCTGGGGTTGGTGCCGGCCGCTCTGCTCGCCTTCGTCGTGCTGTCGCGGCAGCGCGCCGTGGTGGTCGCCTGAGCACGCGCCTGCTCAGGCGCGCCCCCCCGACTGGAACAGCTCGATACGATCGCGCACCAGCGCGCGCATCTCGTCGCGTGCCGGCCCCAGGATCTTCCGCGGGTCGAACTCGGCGGGCCGGTCGCGCAGGATCTCCCGCACACGGGCGGTGAACGCCAGGCGCAGGTCGGTATCGGTATTGATCTTGGCGATGCCCTCGGTGACCGCCTGCCGGATGTCGTCGGGGTGGATTCCGCTCGCGTCGGCGAGGGACCCGCCGGCGGCGTTGAAGCGCTCCACCAGCGGCGCGGGCACGCCGCTGGCGCCGTGCATCACCAGCGGCTGAGGGATATGGCGCGCGATCTCGCGGATCCGCTCGTGGTCGATGTACGGGCGCCCCTTGCCCTTGCTCGCGCCGTGCGAGGTACCGATGGCGATCGCCAGGTAGTCTGCGCCGGTGGCATTCACGAAGCGCTCGGCCTCGTCAGGCTGCGTGAGGAAGGCGTCCTCGGCGCTCACCACCACGTGCTCCTCGACGCCGCCCAGGCGGCCGATCTCGGCCTCCACCGTGACCCCGACGGCGTGGGCGGCTTCGACCACACGGGAGGTCTCGGCGATGTTGGTGGCCTCCGCCTCGTGCGACATGTCGATCATGACGGAGGTGAAGCCGGCCCGGATGGCACGCAGGCAGGAATCGTAGGACGAGCCGTGGTCGAGGTGGACCGCGACCGGGACGCTGGCCTGGCCGGCCATCGTGGTGACCAGATCGACCAGCGCGGGACCCCCGTAGGACAGTCCACCCTCGGAGAGGGCGACGATGACGGGGCTGCGAGCCTCCTCGGCCGCCTCCAGGATCGCCTGTGTGATCTCCATGTCGTTGGTGTTGAAGGCGCCGACGCCGTAACCGTGCTCGCGTGCGGCAGCGAGGATCTCGAGTCCAGTGACCAAAGGCATGGCCGGAGTATAACTCGATGGGTAGGAGGGCCCGTCCAGGACGGTGATCGAGAAGGTCTATCGGTGGTCGTGGGTTGGTGGGTCGTCGCCATCGTTGTCGGCCCCGGACGTCTCGTCGTTCCCGCTTCTCTCTTCGGCCCCGGGAGCGCCGCCCGCCGCGCCGCCGCGCGCCTGGGGAGCGGGTGCGGTGCGACCGCTGACCACGCCGCCGAGCGCCGCTAGCACGACGGCGGGCAGGATGGTGGCGACGTTGTGGTTCGACACGATGAGCAGGCCGATCAGGAGCAGCAACGACGAGCCCCAGCGCCCGGCCATGCGTCGGCCACGCCCCATCGTCGGATCGGGACGGAATGACAGCAGATGGCCGGTGAGGAAGGCCAGGCCCAGCACGATGAAGTAGCCCCACAGGGGGATGGCGCTCAGGAAGCTCACGCCACCACCCCCAGCGAGGGGAGCGCCGCGACCAGCGCCTCGGTCGATGCGCGAACGGCGCGCGGAACGTCCCAGGCACGCCGGTCGCGCTCGCCGACGATGTTGCTCACGCCACGAAGCTCCGCGAAGGGCACGTCCAGCGCCAGACACACCTGGGCGGCCGCTGCGCCCTCCATCGACTCGATGGCGACGTCGAAGCGACGCTGCAGGATCTCGGCCGCGTCGAGCGTGGCGCTGACGCGCTCGGACGTGGCGAAGCGCAGCAACGGTGCTCGCGAGGGTGCGGCCAGGCGTTCGCTGAGCGCGGCGTCGGTGGGCATCTCGTTGAAGCGCGGGGGAGGCCCCTCGAGCAGTGGGAAGCCCAGGCTCTCCATCGACTGCCAGGCGTCTTTCTCGCCGACGCCGCAGTCGACGTGCACGTCGACCGCCGCCACCGCGACCATGCCGATGCTGAGGAAGCTCCCCACGAACGCGCCACCGATGCCGACCTGCACAACGGCCCGCGGTCGCCAGCGCTCGATCGCCAGCGCGAGGCCGGCGGCGGTGTTGACCTTGCCGACGCCGGGAACCGCGACCACCAGCTCGTTGTCCTGCCGGCGACCTCGCCAGGCCGCCCCCCATGCGAACGGCACGCTGGCGCCGTCGATCGCGTCGACGAGGGATTGCGCCTCCAGCGCCGTGGCGCTGATCAGCAGGATCGGTGCGCTCATGCCTACCTCCGACGGCGTGCCGGGGACGGGGATCAGGCGGCTCTCGCGGGCATGTCGAGTAGCGCGCGCACGAAGGCGGCCGCATCGTAGGGCTGCAGATCCTCGGCACGCTCGCCCACCCCGACGAACTTGATGGGGAGGCCGAGCTCGCGGGCGATCCTCAGCAGGATGCCCCCCTTGCCGGTGCCGTCGAGCTTGGTGACGATCACGCCGGTGACGCCCACCGCTTCATGGAACTTGCGGGCCTGTTCGAGGCCGTTCTGGCCCGTCACCGCGTCCAGCACCAGCCACACCTCGCGCGGCTCGCCGGGATCGGCCTTGCCGATGACGCGCTTGACCTTGCGGAGCTCCTCCATGAGGTTGTGCTGGGTGTGGAGGCGTCCCGCGGTGTCGACGAACAGCAGGTCCAAGCCGCGCGCTGCGCGCGACTTCGCGGCGTCGAAGGCCACCGCGCCCGGATCGCTGCCATCGGGCCCGGTCACCGTGGGGATGTCCAGGCGCTCGCCCCACACCGCGAGCTGGGCGCTGCCCGCCGCCCGGAAGGTGTCACCGGCGGCGAACATGATCGACCGGCCGTGCCCCTGGTAGTACTGGCCGAGCTTGGCGATGGTGGTGGTCTTGCCGACGCCGTTGACCCCGACCATCATCACCACCGAGCCGCGCGCCTCGACGGCGTTGCGCTTCACGTCCAGGTCGAAGCCTACGCGGCGCAGCTTCTGGCGCAAACGGTCGGGCTCGAGCTGGTCCATCAGCGCCTTCTCCAGGGCGTCCCTGAAGGGCGTCCCGCGGTCGCGTTCGGCGCGTGCGTCCGCTACCACCTCGGCGGCGAGCTTAGCCCCGACGTCGGCGCCGATGAGCGCGAACTCGAGGTCGTCCCAATCCATCTCCCAGTTCGCGCCGGCGTCCGCGGTGAGCACGTCGCGGGTGCGTGAGAGCCCCTGGCGCAGCCGGTCGAACCAGCTCATCCCACCGAGCCTCGCTTGGTCCCGGCCGCGCCGGCCTTGTCCCCACCCTTGTCCCCGCCGCCCTTGGTCCCGCCCTTCTGGCGCGCTTTGGCAGCCTCCTTCTCCAGCTCGGCCTCGCGCTGTGGGTTGTCGTCGGGCAGACCCTGGTTGATGGCGCTGAGGGCGGCGCCGATGCGCTTGAGCACCCGGCGCTTGCCGAGGATGGTGACGAGGTCGGTCACGCCGGGAGCGTGGGTGGTACCGGTGAGGGCCGCGCGCAGCGGCTGCAGCACCTTGCCCATGCCGACGCTCTGGTCCTGGACGTAATCGTGCAGCAGATCATCGACGCCGTCGTAATCGAAGAACTCCAGGATGGAGAACTCGCGCTCCAGGTCTTCCAGGTACTTCTGCCCAGCGGCCAGTTGCTTGCGCGCCGAGGCGTCGTAGCGGACGTCCTCGGCGAAGAAGTAGCCGGCGGCCTCGACCACGTCGACCAGGGTCTCGGCGCGGGGACGCAGCACGTCGACGACGTCGAGCAGGTAGTCGTGGTCGTCCCAGCGGTAGCCCCGTTCCTCCAGCAGCGGTGCCACGCGCCCGGCAACGTCCTCCAGGGGCAGTTGGTCGCGCAGGTACTTGGCGTTGAAGTAGCGCAGCTTCTTGAGGTCGAACACCGGCCCGCCCAGCGATACGCGCTCGATGTCGAACGCGGTGATCATCTCGTCGAGGGTGAAGAACTCGCGCCCGTCGGGCATGCTCCAGCCCATGGTGGCAAGGAAGTTGAGCAGCGCTTCGGGCAGGATGCCCTGCTGCCGGTACGACGCCACCGAGGTGTCGAGCTTGCGCTTGCTGACCTTGCTCTTGTCCGGGTTGCGCAGCAGTGGCATATGCACGAACCTGGGCAGCTCCCATCCGAAGGCCCGGTAGAGCAGCACGTGGATCGGCGTGCTGGTGACCCACTCCTCGGCGCGGATGACGTGGGTGACGCCCATCAGGTGGTCGTCGACGACGTTGGCGAGGTGATAGGTGGGGTAGCCGTCGCTCTTGAGCAGCACGGGATCGCGGATCTCCTCGTTGTGGATGCTCACGTCGCCCCGCAGCTCGTCGTGGAAGGTGGTGGACCCCTCGTCGGGCGTCGCCAGCCGCACCACATGGGGTTCGCCCGCCTGCGCCCGTTTCTCCTGCTCCGCCCGGCTCACGGCGCGCCCTCGCCCGTCGTAGCCGAGCGGTCTGCCGAGGCGCTTCTGCTCGATGCGCATGGCGTCGAGCTCGTCGGCGGTCTCGAAGGCCCGGTAGGCTTCGTCCGCCTCGAGGAGCCGATCCACATGCTCCCGGTAGAGCTCGGTGCGTTCGCTCTGCCGGTAGGGTCCGTGCTCGCCCCCGAGGTCGGGCCCTTCGTCCGGACGGATCTTCAGCCACTCGAACATCTCGAGGATGCGCGTCTCGGCGCCCGCGTCGTAACGTTGGCGGTCGGTGTCTTCCAGGCGGAAGATGAAACGCCCTCCGCGGCTCTTCGCGAAGGCGTAGTTGAACAGGCCGACGTACGCCGTCCCGACGTGCGGGTCGCCGGTGGGGGAGGGTGCAATCCGCGTTGCGACTGTCATGGAGACGCCTCCTCTTCGGAGCATTGTAGCCCAGGGCCGTGGGCACCGATGTTGGTGCGTGACGCGTCCCCGGCGGGGTTCAGGGTATCGGGCGGGCACGTGCAGCGCACGCGCCGCGAAGCGGGTTCAGTGCAGGGCGACGGTGATCAGGGTGATCGCGGCCACGGCCCACAGGTAGGGCGCGAACATCCGGAAGCGGCCGCGCCGCAGCACCGCGAACAGCACCATGAGTGCCAGGTAGCCGGTCACGAAGGAGGCGACGAACATGGCGAGGACGGGTCCCCAGCCGATGCGGGCCGCCTGGATGTCCTTGACGCCGAGCACGGTCACGCCTACCGAGACCACCAGGTACATCAGGAACGAAAGGCGGGGGGCCAGCTCGGCGTCGGTACCGCGTCCCAGGAAGGTGGCGATGGTGATGCCGGAGCGCGAGATGCCGGGGATCACCGCCAGGCCCTGGGCGATCCCGCCGATGAAGGCGTCCAGGAAGGTCACGTCCTTCACCTCGTGTTTGCCCCCGCTCCTGGGGGCGAACCACAGGATGAAGCCGGTGACGATGAGCGCCAGCGCCACCGGGAGCGGCGCGTTGAGGCTGTCGAAGACGCCCTTGAGCCCGATCCCGATGATGGCGGTGGGAACGGAGCCGACGAGCACCAGCAGCGCCAGCCGCCAGCCGCTGTGCCGCCTCGCTTCGGCAGAGCCCAGGCCCATGACGAAGCCCGTCACGGCCGTAGCGACGTCGCGTCGAAGGTAGATCAGGACGGCCAGCAGGGTCCCCGTGTTGGTGGCGATGTCGACCCATAGCTTGAGGCCCGAGCCCCAACCCAGGAAGTAGTTGGTCAGCACGAGGTGACCGGAGCTGGAGACGGGCAGGAACTCGGTCAGGCCCTGGACGATCCCCAGGACCGTTGCGTGGAGCAGGCTCATGGCGGGCGGGTCCTCCTGGCGTAGGGTCGCCGGCGCCAAGCGCCGGGCGGAGAGGGGGCTCGGGCGCCCCAACAAACGAGGGGCGGAGCGTCACCCGTCAGGGAACGCTCCGCCTCAGCCGTTCATGCGAACCGCGCAGCCTCCAGGCCGCACGGACCGACGATCAGCGCTTGCTGAACTGCGGAGCCTTGCGCGCCTTCTTCAGACCGTACTTCTTCCGCTCCACGATGCGCTGGTCGCGCGAGAGGTAGCCACCCTGCTTGAGGGTGGTGCGGAAGTTCGGGTCGACGTGCAGCAATGCGCGCGCGACACCCAGTTTGATGGCGTCGGCCTGGCCGCTCGGGCCGCCGCCCGCCACGGTGATGACCGCGTCGTAGCGACCGGCCGTATTGGTGGCCTTGAGGGGTTCCAGCGCCTGCACGCCCACGAGGATGCCGCGGAAGTAGTCCTGGAAGTCGCGCCCGTTCACCGTGATGCGACCGTTGCCCGACCGCAGGAACACGCGCGCGACCGCCGACTTCCGTCGTCCGGTTCCGTAGTATTGATCCATCAGGCGACCTCCAACTCCTTCGGCTGCTGCGCCTGATGCGGGTGCGCGTCGCCGGCATACACCTTGAGGCGGCGGATCAACCTGCGGCCCTGGCGCGTCTTGGGGAGCATGCCCCACACCGCGTGGCGGAGGACCCGATCCGGGTGCCGGTCGAGCATCACGCGGGCCGTGGTGGTCTTGAGCCCACCCTGGTACCCGCTGTACCGGGTGTAGACCTTCTGGTCGAGCTTGCGACCGGTGAACACCACCTTCTCGGCGTTGATGACGATGACGTAGTCACCGCCCGCCAGGTGGGGCGAATAGTCGGGCTTGTGCTTGCCGCGGAGCACCGTAGCGATCCGGGTCGCGAGGCGGCCGACCGTCTGCCCGGCCGCGTCGATGACGACCCAGTCGTTGTGGGTCTCCTTGGGGAACATCGTCTTCACACTCGTCACGTCCTTCGGAGGCTTGCCGGGTTTGATCGGGGCCGACAATGCGCGAAGCCAAACGTGAGCTTAGCATGCCGGGGTCGCGCCCGGCAAGCGGCGTCTGGCGCCCCTCCGCGGCAGCGCTGCACGGGGGTCGGTGGGGTTCGAGCGGGCAGCGACCGTAGCGCCTGGCCTTGACAGCCACGGCCTCCGTGTACGAGCCTGCATCGGTCCAGGGGCGAGAGCGACGGCCGGAAGGCCCCAGCCTGAACACGCCAGCCTCAAGACCCCTCAGCCTCAAGACGCCAGCCTGAACAAGCCAGCCTGAAGATCCCTACGTGTCCCTACGTGAATCAGGAGAGCTCCCATGTTCCACCATGCCACCTTCGTGACCACCAGCCAGCACCATCGCGACCGCCTGGTCGAACGCGCCGCCGCGCTCATCGGCGAGCGGCCCCGCGCCGTGTGCCGGCCGTTGCGGTCGCGCGCCGCACGCGCGGCGCGGAACCTGGCGTTCGCGGCGACCGGCGCGCGCCGCTCCTGAGGCGTCGTCGGCGCATCGTAGACCTCAGCTCCAGCCCGACCGGTAGGGCTCCATCTCCGGCAGGTTCGACACGAGTTCGATCACGTTTCCGTCGGGGTCGCGGAGGAAGGCGAGGCGAACGTTGCCTGCGGCGTCCTTCGGGGCCACGCTGAAGGGCACGCCGGCGGCGGCCAGCGACGCGGCGACGCCGTCGACGTCGTCGGTGTGGAAGGCGAGATGCTGGAACCCGAGGGTTGGCGCGCCCTCCCGAGCCGTGGCGGGAGCCGGCGCGGGCGGCGTCCGGTGCGCGAAGAGCTCGATGAGCGCGCCACCCTTGCGCAGGTAGACCAGCTTGAAGGTGCCGTCGTCCAGGAGCAATTGACCGAGCACCTCGCATCCCAGCAACCCCGCGTAGAAGTCCAGTGCGCGGTCCATGTCCGCCACCGTGAGGGCTACGTGATCGAGGCTGTCCACGGCCGCTGTCCGCCCGCTCGGAGCGCTGCTCACGCGCCGACCTCGCGCGGGTGCGGCCCGGGGCTCGACGCCCGGGCGCGGGCCAGCAGGATGTCCACCTGCTCCATCGCGCTCACGCCGACCTCCTCCTCGTGCATCGCCAGCACGTTCAGAAGTGGCATGTCCATCAAGAACCCCATGAGGTCCATGCCGATGACGTGCTCGCCGTCGCCGCCCATGAGGGCGGCCACGCGCCGGCGGACGTCTTCGACCATGGGCGCCAGGACCGGTCTGCCGCGGGGGTCGTCGAGCCACTCCCGCAGCGTCGAGTCCCGATCGAGGATGCAGGGCAGGGCCGTGCCGCGCCGCAGCGTCAGCGATGCGCGCAGCCGGATATCCGCCGACGAGGCGCCGACCAGCACGTCGAAGTCGCCGGCCTCGGTGACCCAGCGACCGTAGGCCGGGTCGAAGTAGGCGAACGCCCGGCGATCGAGCGCGAGGGTCACCGTGCGGGTCTCGCCCGGATCGAGCCGGACCTTGACGAACCCCTTGAGCTCCTTGACGGGGCGGCGGAGCCGGGACGCCTGGTCGTGCACGTAGAGCTGCGCCACCTCGCTGCCCGCCCGCGCGCCGGTGTTGCGGACGTCGAAGCTCACCTCGACCGTCTCCTCCTCGTCGAACTCCGACGGCGTGATTGTGAGCCGGTCGTAGGCGAAGGTGGTGTAGCTGAGGCCGTGACCGAACGGGAAGTGCACCGGCATCCGACGGACGTCGTAGTAGCGGTAACCCACGAACAGTCCCTCGCCGTAGGCCACGCGCCCGTTGTCGCCCGGGTAGTTCAGGAACGCGGGCGTGTCCTCCAGCTTCTTGGGGAAGGTCTCCGCCAGCCGGCCGCCTGGGTCGATCTTGCCCAGCAACACGTCGGCAACGGCCGACCCACCGGCCTGACCCATGGTCCAGGCCTGGACGAGGGCGTCGACTTCGTCGATCCAGGGCGTCACGTCGACGGCGCCACCGTTGTTCAGCACCACCACGGTCGGCCGGCCCGTCGCGGCGACGGCGTGGATCAGCGCCACTTGCGCCCGGGGCAGCCCGAGCTCGCTACGGTCGTAACCCTCGGATTCCAGCGCTCCGGGGAGCGCCGTGAAGACCACCGCCACCTCGGCGGCGCTGGCGACAGCGACCGCCTCGGCGACCAGTTCGGGGTGGTCCTCGAGGTCGTCGCTCCAGCCGTCGGCGTAGCTGAGCTCGCCGGCGGCCGAGGCGCTGAGCGCGTCCCAGGGCGTGTCGATCCTCGTGGGCCGTACCTGCGCGCTGCCGCCGCCCTGGAGGTGCGGCGCGCGTGCAGAGCGCCCGATCACCGCGACGCGCTTCCCGGCGGCGAGCGGCAGGACGCCCCGGTTGGCCAGCAGCACCGTTCCCTCGGCGGCAGCATGCCGGGCGAGGGTGTGGTGGGCGTCCTCGTCGAAGGTCCGGTCCCGCGGGGTGGACGCGGCGCGCTCGGCGAGCCGGAGGATGCGCGATGCCGCATCGTCGAGCGTCGAAGCCGCCAGCCGGCCCTCCTGCACGGCCTCGACGATCGCTCGGACGTGGCTCGCCTTGGGCCCGGGCATCTCGAGGTGGAGGCCGGCCTGTAGCGCGGCCACCGGGTCGCGCACGGCCCCCCAATCGGAAACGACGACGCCGTCGAAACCCCACTCGTCGACCAGCACCCCGCGGAGCAGCCGGGGATGCTGCGAGCACAACGTACCGTTGACCCGGTTGTAGGCGGCCATGACGGTCCACGGACGCGCACGCGTGACCGCGGCTTCGAACGCGGGGAGGTAGATCTCGCGCATCGTGCGTTCGTCCACCTCCACGTCGATGGCGTTGCGCTGGTACTCCTGGTTGTTGAGGGCGAAGTGCTTGAGCGAGGCGCCGACGCCGCGGCTCTGCAGGCCCTCGATCCAGGCAACCGCCATCGCGCCGGCCAGGAAGGGATCCTCGGAGAAGTACTCGAAGTTGCGGCCGCACAGGGGCGTGCGCTTCACGTTCACGCCGGGCCCGAGGAGCACGTGCGCGCCGAGAGCGGCGGCTTCCTCGGCGAGTGCCTCGCCGACCGCGCGCAGCAGGTCGACGTCCCAGCTCGACGCCAGCGACACCGCCGTAGGGAAGCAGGTCGCCGGCACGCTCTCCTGCCCGGGGGCGGTGGGATCGGCGACCAGTCGGACGCCGTGCGGTCCGTCCGTGACGCGGACCGCCTCCAGCCCGAGTCGGGGAAGGGCCGTGGTGCTCCAGGCGGTGGCGCCGACGCACAGCGCGGCCTTCTCCTCGAGGCTGAGGCGGTTCAGGAGGCGGGTCGAGTCGTTCACGTCAAACATCCCTTCATCGACCGATGGGCGGCCCCAACCGCCCCCGGGGAGTCACAGCAGTGCGCGCAGATGGTCGGCGCTTCGTCGTGCCGTCCGGACCGGGTCGGAGGGCTCGTCGTGCTCGACGACGTACCACACGGCCCCAGCCTGGTGGCACGCCGGGAGCAGGGTGGGCCAGTCGATCACGCCGTCGCCGACGTCGGTCCAACCACCCTCACCCCCACGTCTCTCGACCGGAGCCAGATCCTTGACATGGACGCGCGGGCAGCGGCCGGGGTAGCTGGAGAGGAACGCGGCCGGGTCGACGCCCGCCCGCTGGATCCAACCCAGGTCGGGCTCGAGGCCGAGGTCCTCGGGATCGGCCGCGTCGAGCAGCCACGCCAGCCCGGTACGGCCCTCGACGCGCTCGAGCTCGAAGTCGTGGTTGTGGTAGAGCAGGCGCACACCCTCGTCGCGGCAGCGCCGGCCCAGGTCGGCGAGGCGGCGGCCGAGCGCCTGCCAGCTCTCCGCCGCCGTGCCACGCAGCTCCGGCTGTAGCCACGGCACGACGACCACGTCGTTGCCCAGAGCACGGTTGTAGCGACACACGCCTGCCGGATCCTCCTCCAAGGCATGGAGCGGCACGTGGCTCGAGCACACCGTTACGCCCGCCGCCGCCAGGGCCGCGGCGGCGGCATCGGAATCGAGCCCATGGCTGCCGACGGTCTCCACGGCGGCGTAACCGGTCTCGGCGGCCAGGCGCACCAGCGCTTCGAAGGGCAGATCGAGGCGCCTGAGCGAGTAGAGCTGCAGGGCGAGGGGCGGGGGCGACGACGGTGTCATGGTGACCTTCTTCCGGCCGGGGGATCCCGCCTCAGGCATCGAGCGCGTCCTCTGGAAGGCCCAGGGGGAGGGGAGCTGGCCGCTCGCAGCGGCTCTCGAGATCGATGCGTCGTCCCTGCTCGGCACTCTCCAACGTCGCCTGCATGGTGTCGAGCACGTGGTAGGCGAGCTCGGCGCCGGCGCGGTGCGGGCGACCGGAACGCAACGCGTGAGCCAGGTCGGCCGCGCCGAGGCCGCGTGCGGTCCGGGCGAAGCCGTGCGAGAGCGGCACCTCGCTGAACCCCTCGGCCCCGCCCCGCCACAGCCGTACGACGCCGCCGAAGAAGTTCGGGTCCGGCAGCGACAGGGTGCCCTCGCTGCCGTAGATCTCCAGCCGCGGCAACGCGGAGCCCCACACGTCGAAGCTCGCCACCACGCTGGCGACCGGGCCCGCCGCGAACTCCAGCAGGGCCGCGACGTGCGTGGGGGTGGTCACGGGGAAGGTCTCGCCGCGCCGCGGGCCGGTCAGGAAGGGCCGTGACCGGGATCCGGTCGTGCCCGCTCCCGCGACCCGCGCCACCGGCCCGAGCAGCGCCACCAGCGCGGTCACGTAGTACACCCCGACGTCGAAGAGCGGCCCGGCCCCCGGCTGGTAGAAGAAGCCGGGGTTCGGGTGCCAGTGCTCCATGCCGTGGCTGACGACGAAGGCGGTGGCGGCCAGAGGCCGCCCGATCCAGCCGTCGTCGATGAGCTTCCGTCCCGTCTGCAAGGCGGCACCGAGGAAGGTGTCCGGCGCGCCTCCGAGACGGACGCCGCGTTCGCGAGCGACCGCCAGGAGGTACGCGCCGTCGGCGCGGGTGGTCGCAAGGGGCTTCTCGCTGTACACGGCTTTGCCCGAGCGCAGGGCCGCCAGCGAGACCGCGGCGTGGGCGCTCGGCACGGTCAGGTTGACGACCAGGTCGATGGCTGGGTGCTCGACGATCGCCTCGGGTTCGAGAACGCGCGGCACGTCGAACTCGGCAGCCCGGCTGCGGGCCAGGTCGGCGTCCAGATCGGCCACCGCCTCCACCTTCAACAGTCGGAAACGCCGGCAAGCCTCGAGGTACTGACCGCTGATGTTGCCACACCCCACGATGCCGACCCGGACCGGGGCGGACGCGCCGCCGGCGGCCCGATCGCGGGGGTCGGCGGCCGGTGAGCTCCCGGCCGTTGGCAGTCTCGAGGAATCGGAGTCCCTGGCGCCTCCCGGGCTCACGTCGCCCCCTCCCCGCCGGCGGGGTGCCAGGCCTCGCCGTGCAGGCTGAAGCTGTCGGCGAACAGCTGGCGCGTGTAGGCGTGCTCCGGAGCGTGGGTGACGCGTTCGATGTCGCCGCGCTCGACAAGCTTGCCGGACTGCATGATGAAGAGGGTATCGCTGACGTAGGTGGCGAGGCTGATGTCGTGCGTGATGAACAGGATGGTGAGGTGGCGGTCGCGGTTGAGGTCGAGCAGCACGTTGAGGATGTTGGCGCGCGAGGAGGCGTCGATCATGGTGGTGGGTTCGTCGGCGATGAGCAGCTCGGGCTGCACCATCACCGCCCTTGCGATCATCACGCGCTGGCGCTGCCCTCCCGAGAGCTCGTGAGGGAGCTGGTCGAGCACGCTGCCGGGGTCGAGCCCGACGCTCTCGAGCGCCGCCACCATGCGCCCTTCGCGTTCGCGTGCCGAGAGGTGGCGGTCCTCGAGGCGGAGCGCGCTGCGCAGCACGTAGCGCACCGGGAAGAACTGGTTGAAGGAGCCGAACGGGTCCTGGAAGACGGCCTGTACGTGGGTCCAGTACGCCTTGCGACGCGCGAAGCCGCGCAGCCGGGTGACGTCCTCGCCGTGGAAGTACAGGTGACCCGAGCTGGGCTCGAGCAGCCGAAGCGCCAGCCGCGCCAGGGTGGACTTGCCGCTCCCCGATTCCCCCACCACGGAGGCGATCTCGCCGCGCTGCAGCTCGAGCGTCACGTCGTCCACCGCGCGGACGGCGCGCGCGCCCTGTCCGAAGAGGCGGGTGAGCTCTACACAGCGCAGCAGCGGGACGGGACCGTTGGCGGTCATGGTTCGACCGTCCGTGCGGCGGATTCCGCCTGTGCGGATTGCGCGTTCGCGGGCTCGAGCCGGTCCGTCACCCACCAGCACGCCACGGTGTGGTCGGCCTCGAGGCGGAGCGTGGGAGGGAAGGCCTCCTCACACGCGTCGCTGGCGTGCGGGCAGCGCGGATGGAAGCGGCAGCCTGCCGGCGGCTGCGACAGGTCGGGGGGCGCTCCCTCCAGACCCTCGATGCGCTGCCGTTTGGTGGCGGACTCGAGCACCAGCGTGGCGTCCATGAGGGCGCGCGTGTAGGGGTGCGCGGGCTCGAAGATCACCCGCTCGGTGGGGCCCGTCTCCGAGACCTGGCCGGCGTACATGATCATGGTGCGGTGGGCGACGTTGCGCAGGATCGGTAGCTCGTGGGTGACCAGGATGATCCCGCCGATGATGCCCTCCACCAGGAGCTGCGCCATCAGCGCCAGCAGCGCCCGTTGGGCGCTGACGTCGAGCGCCGAGGTGGGCTCGTCGGCGATCAGCACGCGGGGGTTGAGGAGGGTGGAGATGACGGCAACCACCCGCTGCTTCATGCCTCCGGAGAGCTGGTGGGGGTAGGCGTCGAGCACGCGTTCGGGGAGGTGGAGCTGGGCCAGGCGCTCGCGGGCGCGTTGCGCCGCTGCCTGCCGGGTCATGGCGGGATCGTGCGAGCGCAGCACGTCGAACACGAAGTCGCGCACGCGCTGGGTGGGGTTGAGTGAGTTCATGGCGCCCTGCGGCATCATCGAGACGACGGTGCCGCGATGCGAGGCTTCCGCCGTCGCCGACAGCGGCACCTCGCGACCGTCGATGCGCAGGCTGCCGCCGCGCGGACACAGCGGCCAGCGCGCCACGGAGGCGAGCACCTGAGCGAGGGTCGACTTCCCGCAACCGGATTCCCCGGCTACGCCCAGGATCTCGCCCTCCCCGAGCGTCAGCGAGACGCCGTCGACGGCGCGGATCCAGCCGTTCAGGCCGTGCCGGTAGTAGGCCCGCAGGTCCTCGGCGACCAGAAGCTCACGCACAGCTCCCACCTCCTCCCTGCAAACGGGGGTTGTAGATCTCGTCGAGGCTGGAGTTCAGCAGCAGCAACCCGAAGGACACGACCGACAGGAAGAAGGTGGGCGGGATGAACGTCCACCAGACCCCCTGCCGGACCGCCTCCCAGAGGAGCGACCACTGCAACAGGATCCCCAGCGAGATGGTGTTGGTCGGCCCCAGGCCGAGCAGGCTGAGCGCCGCCTCCGTCAGCACCGCGGTCGCGAGCTGCAGCGTGAAGGCCATCCCGAGGTAGGACAGGATGTAGGGGATCACGTCGCGCACGATGATGCCGAAGCCGCCTGAGCCCGAGAGCCGTGCGATGTCGATGTGCTCGCGGGTTCGTAGACTGCTGGTCTGCGCCGCGACGGCGCGCGCCGTCCACGGCCAGGAGGTGACGCCGATGATCAGTCCCATGGTGACGGCGGAGCGCGAGCCCAGCGCGACGGACAGCAGGATCAGCACGACGATGGCCGGGATCGTGATGAGCACGTTGGTCACGCCCATCAGCGCCTCCTCGACGACACCTGCGTAGAAGCCCGCCACCGTGCCGACGAGCACGCCGATGAGCACGGCTACCAGTCCGGCGATGGCGCCGATCTCCAGCGAGTTGCGGGTGCCGTACATCAGCAGGGTGAGCTCGTCGCGCCCGAAGTTGTCCGTGCCCAGCGGTGGGTGGGCGGCGGGGGAGTTGTTGACGCCGCCGACGACCGCGTTGGGGTCGTGCCCGGACAGGACGGGACCGAGCAACGCGAAGCCGAGAACCAGGACGACCAGCAGCAGGCTGGTGTTGAAGCGGCTGGAGCGCAGGGCCGTCCGGAGGAAGCGAGCGCGCATCAGCATGCTCAGCGCTCCCCGCTACGCGCCGCGCGGATCCGCGGGTCGATGACACCGTACGCGAGGTCGACCAGGAAGTTCGCGAGGAGCACCGCCACGATGATGATGAGCGTCACGCCCTGGATCAGCGGGTAGTCGTTGGCGTTGATGGCGTTGAACAAGAGGGTGCCGATGCCGGGGTAGGAGAACACGATCTCGGTGATGAGCGCCCCTCCCACCAGGGTCCCGAGTGCCAGCGCCAGCCCGGTGATCTGCGGGAGCATGGCGTTGCGGAAGACGTAGCCGAGCACACGGCGGTCGCTCACGCCGAGCGAGGTGGCGTAGTTCACGTAGTCGCTGCCGAGCTCGTAGATCGCCATGGAGCGCATGCCTACGGCCTGACCTCCGATGGCGATGACCAGCAGCGACAGGAAGGGCAGGAGATAGTGGCCCAGGGCGTCGACCATGAACCCCCAGGACAGGTTCGGGATGGTCCCGAACGAATAGCCGCCGGCCGACGGGAAGATCGGCACTGCGACGGCGAAAACATAGAGCAGAACGATAGCGAGCGCGTAGTAGGGGATGCTCGAGAGGGCGAGGGCGCTGACGAAGAGGTTGCGGTCGAACGCGCCCCGCTTGTACGCCGCCAGCGCGCCCAGCAGGTTGCCCAGGATCCATCCCAGCAGGATCGCGGGCAGTTGGAGCGCGAGTGTCCAGGGGACCGCCTGCCGGATGAGCGTGGTGACGCGGGCGGGGAAGAGGGAGAACGACTGCCCGAGGTCGCCGTGGACGATGTTGCCGAGATACGCGAGGAACTGCCCCGACAAAGGCTTGTCGAGATCGAACTGGGTGATGAAGGCCTGGTAGGTCTTGCTGGCGCTGGCGCCCCCGCCGCCGCCCTGCAGGAAGCGCGCGACGATGAGGTCGACGGGATTGCCCGGAACCAGGCGCGGCAGGAAGAAGTTGAGACTCACCGCGGCCGCGAGGGCGATGAGGTACCAGCCCAGCTTGGTGAGGACGTACCTCCGGAAGGTTGGGGACATCGTGCCCTCTCGAGGTGTCGCGAAGGAGGGAGCGACGCTCGCTCCCTCCTTCGCGCCGGGACGTCTACTTCAGCTTCACGTCGCGCAGCACGTCGATGTACCACTGCGGTGACGTGCCCATGGGGTTGTCGGCCGTCGGGAAGTTGGTCCACACCGACGTGTTGAATTCGTAGAACAGGAGCGGCCGGTACATCAGTGGGATGCCCGGGACGTCGCGCATGAAGATCTTGTCGAGCTCGGCGTAGGCCGCCTTCTTGTCGGCGATCGTGGTCGCCGCGCCAGCCTTGTCGAGCAGTGCCGGGACGTCGGGATTGGCGTAACGGTTGTAGTCCCAGAACGCGTTCTGGCCCACCGCCGGCACGCTTCGGTTGTCCATCATGTCGCGGAAGCGCGCCCACGGCGCGTCCGGACCCACGCCCGAGATGTAGAACAGCGCCAGGTCGAAGTTGCCGGTCTGCACATCGTTGATGTCGACCGGGGCCTGCGGGAAGTTGGTCGTCACGTCGATGCCGACCGCCTTGGCGCTCTGCGACACCACCTGCAAGGCCGCCATCCAGTCGGTCCAGCCGTACGGGGTCTGGGCCACGAAGCTCAGCTTGGTGCCGTCGGGCAGGACGTAGATGCCGTCGGAGCCCTTGGTGGCATGGAGCTGGTTCTCGAGGATGTCCTTGGCCTTGGCCGGGTCGTATGTCCAGCCGTACTGGTCGACGTTCTGCGCGTCGAAGTACTGCGACTCGACGCCCGATGGGATGATCAGGCTCGACTTGGCCGGCTCGGAGTAGCGCGACATCGCGGTCTGCGCGATGAGCGGGTAGTTGATGGAGTAGGCGAGCGCGCGGCGCACCAGGACGTTGTCGAGGCCCTTGCGTTGCACGTTGACCAGCATCATCGGGATGGATCCCGGGATGTAGTAGGGCTCGCTGCTCAACCAGGTGCCGACGTTCTTCATGGTCCACACGTTCGGCACGAACTGCTGCGACCAGTCGAGCTGGCCCTGCTGCAGCGCCAGGTTGCCGGCATCGTTGCTCTTGAAGATCGGGTGCACCACGTACTTGGGTGTGGGCATACCGTAGAGGCCCTTGCCCCAGTAGTTGTCGAAGCGCTGGAGCACGATCTGCTCGGCGTTGTAGCTCATCACGGTGTACGAGCCCGACCCTACGGGGTTGAAGTTCTCGTACTGGAGCAGCGCCGACTGCCCCTGGTCTGCCACGGCCTGCCAGATGTGCTGCGGCAGGATGTAGACGGTGTCGACGTAGCGTTCCACCACGCCGGGGTTCGGACGCGCGGGATCGAGGTTGAACACGACGGTCTGCGCGTCAGGGGTGTCGATCGAGGTCAGGTAGTCCCAGAGCGCGGTGGTGCTGACCGAGAAGTTCTTACCGAGCTCGAAGGTGAACTTGACGTCGGCCGACGTCAGCGGCTGCCCGTCCTGCCACATGGTGCCGGGCTGCATGTGGACGGTGAGCTGTGTCGGCGTCGTCCAGGCCATGTCCTTGCCGAGTGCCGGGGCGTAGGAACCGTCCACGATGTTGGACGTGAACAGCGTCTCGAAGATGTAGCCGGCCCCGTTGATACCCATCTGCCCGTTCCCGCCTGTGGGCCAGGCCGGGCTCGACGACAGCGGGTTGAAGTTCGTGGGCGGGCCCCACTGGTGGCCGCCGATGTAGAGCGTCTCGTTGCGCGGCAGCGACTGGGCGACGGCGATGGAGCCGGCCGCGACCAGAGCGAGTGCCGCGAGAGCCGCTAGGATCCTGAAGGTTGGATGCCGTTTCGCCATGGTGGCGTTGTCCTCCTTGAACTAGGTAGGCTTGCGGAGCGGGTCGGTCGGGACTTCCGTCTTCTAGGGCACCTCCCTTCGTTGCACCGAGGCACGCTTGACGAGGGCGAGCGGCGGAAGGTCGGGCCGACCTGCTCCATGCTCGCCGCGGATGTCTCGGAGGAGGCGGTCGGCCACGATGCGGCCGAGCTCCTCCAGGGGTTGCTGGACGGTCGTGAGGGGCGGGGTGGTGTACGACGACATGCGCTGGTCGTCGAAGCCGATCATGGAGAGGTCGTCCGGACAGCGCAGCCCGCGCTCCCACATCGCACTGAGAGCGCCGAGCGCCATCTGATCGTTGGCGACGAAGACGGCGCTCACCCGGCTGCGGTCGAGCAGCGTCCGCATGGCGTCACGACCGTCTCTCTCCTGGAAGTCGCCCTCCACGATCCATGCGGGGTCGACCTCGAGGCCGGCCTCGGCCATGGCCTGGAGGTAGCCCGCACGCCGCTCGCGGGCGTGGAGGTTGCCCGGTGGTCCTGCGAGGTGGCCGATGCGGCGGTGCCCCATCTCGAGCAGGTGCCGGGTCGCCGTGACGCCGCCGGCGCGTTGGTCCCAGGCCAGGCAGCGGTCCTCGATCCCCGGGACCACGCGCCCCAGCACCAGGGTGGGCGTGCCGCGGCTGACGACGTCGGCCAGATCGGCGTCACACACGGCCTCCAGGAAGACCACGAGCCCGTCGACGTGCCGGTTCAGGAGATCGAACAAGGTGTCCTTCTCGTCCGCTCGTTGGCCGTTTCCGCCCGCCACGATCAAGCGGTAGCCTCCATCGGCCAGGCGAGACTCGAGGCCGTCGAAGAGGTCGGCGAAGAAGCCGCCGACGTAGGTCGCCGCGACGCCGACGGCATGGGAGCGACCGCTGTGGAGGGCGCGGGCGTGGGGATTGGGTCGGTACCCGAGGTCGCGGGAGGCCGTGACCACGCGATCCCGCAGCTCCGGCGCCACCGTCTTCGCGCCGTTCAGCACGCGTGAGACGGTCGCCACCGAGACGCCTGCGGCGCGCGCAACGTCTACGATCCGGATCCTCTGGGTGCGGGACCCCCCCCTCTTCCTCAACGTCATCCCCCCGAAACACAACCTGCAAGAAAAGCTTTTCTCAAACGTAGCGGGCGCTCCGTCCTCTGTCAAGGACGGATGCCCCGGCGACACCTGGAACGTGTACGGACGGGCTCGGCGGGGTGCCCGCCGCAGCCGCTGCGGGAACGGTAGAATGCCGCGCAAGCCCGGAAGGAGAACCATGAAGCTCGCCCTTCGCATCGTCGGTGTGGTGGTCATCGTGCTCGTCGTCGCCGCAGCGGGAGCCTGGCTCTACCTGCGCACCTCGCTGCCGAAGACGCGGGGCACGGTCGCGCTCCCGGGCCTTCATCAGAGCGTCGACATCGTCCGCGACGCCAACGACGTGCCGCACATCTACGCCAAGGACAAGGCCGACGCGATCTTCGCGCTCGGCTACGTGCATGCCCAGGACCGCCTGTGGCAGATGGACTTCCAGCGGCGCGTCGCCGCAGGCCGGCTGTCCGAGGTCCTCGGCGGCGCCACCGTCGACACCGACAAGTTCCTCCGGACCCTCGGCGTGTACCGTGCCGCCCAGGAGGCCCTGAGCCACCTCGATCCGCAGACCCGCACGTTGCTCGACGCCTACGTGGCCGGGATCAATGCCTACCTCGCCCACCACCGCGGCGCCTGGCCGCCCGAGTACGTGGTGCTTGGCGTGAAACCCGAGCCCTTCAAGGCCGCCGATGTGATCGCCTGGGCCAAGATGATGTCCTGGGATCTGTCTGGCAACTGGAACGACGAGCTGCTGCGAGCCCGGCTCATCGCCAAGCTCCAGCCCAACGACCCGCAGAAGCTCGTCGCCACCCTCTGGCCCGCTTACCCGAAGGACGGGCCGGTGGTGCTTCCGAACTTCACCGCCCTGTACGAGAAGCTGCCGCTCAACGCGTTGGCGGCGGCCGCGCCCGCTCCGCCGCCGCCCGGCCTGGGCTCGAACGACTGGGTGGTCGACGGCGCGCACACCGCCACCGGCAAGCCGCTGCTCGCCAACGACCCGCACCTGGAGCTCGATGCGCCCTCGCTGTGGTACCTCGCGCAGATCTCCGCGCCAGGCCTCGACGTCATCGGCGGCACCCTCCCTGGCACGCCGGCCGTGCTGCTGGGGCGCAACGACCGCATCGCCTGGGGCTTCACCAACACCGGGCCCGACACCCAGGACCTGTTCATGGAGAAGGTGGATCCCAGCGACCCCACCCGCTACCTCACACCCTCGGGGAGCGAGCCCTTCGGGACGCGCCGCGAGGTGATCCACGTCAAGGGCGGCAACGACGTGGTCCTGAACGTGCGCACCACCCGTCACGGGCCGGTGATCTCGGACGTGGCCTCGAACGCCGCGCAGGTGGCGAAGGAGCACGGTGGCGGCGTCGTGCTGGCCATGCAGTGGACGGCGTTGGAGCCGGACGACACCACCATCCAGGCCGTGATGGAGATGAACACCGCGCAGAACTGGGACCAGTTCAAGACTGCTCTGCGCGACTTCGTGACGCCCGAACAGAACATCGTCTACGCGGACGTCGACGGCAATATCGGTTACTACGCGCCAGGGAGGATCCCGATCCGCAAGAGTGGCGAGGGAACCGTCCCGGTGCCGGGCTGGACGGGCGCCTACGACTGGGTGGGGAGCGTGCCCTTCGACGCGCTGCCGCATACCTTCAACCCCGCCGACGGCCAGGTGGTTACCGCCAACGACAAGGTGGTTCCGGACGGCTACCCGTACTACCTCACCCGGGACTGGACCGTTCCCTACCGGGCGGAGCGGATCCAGGCGCTGTTGGCGGGAAGCCCCAGGGCCACGGTCGATACCATGGAGCGCATCCAGTCCGATCAGACGTCGCTGATGGCCCGCACCTTCCTCCCCACGCTGCGCGCCGTGACGCCCGGTAGCGAGTTGGCGCGAAAGGCGCAGGCGCAGCTCGTCGGCTGGGAAGGGGACATGGGGCGGGACCAGGCGGCTCCACTGATCTTCGCCGCCTGGTATCGCGCGTTCTCCAAGCGCGTCTACGCCGACGAGATGGGGGACCTGTTCGATGCCTACTACGGGTTCCACCCGCGCTTCCTCGAGCACGTCCTGACCAGCGACCCGGCGTGGTGCGACGACGTTCGCACGCCCGGCGTGGAGACCTGTCAGCAGCAGGCCGGGGCGGCGCTACAGGACGCCGTGGACCAGCTCACCAAGAGCTACGGCAAGGACCCCGCGCGTTGGCGCTGGGGCGCCGCGCACCAGGCGCTGAGCGCCCACCAGGTGTTCACCAACACCCCGCTGCGGGGCCTGTTCGACCTGCGCGTCCCCAACGGCGGTGGCGCCTATACCGTGGACGTGGGGCGCTACGACATGGGAGACGCGAAGCGTCCCTACCAGCAGATCGTCGGGCCCGGCTATCGCGCCGTGTACGACCTCTCGCAGGGGGGTGCGTCGCGCTTCATCCAGACGACGGGCCAGTCGGGCAACGCGCTATCGCGCCACTACCGTGACTTCCTTCGTCGTTGGCGCGATGTGAGGTACCTGCCCATGAGCCTCGCGCGGAGCGACGCCGAGAAGGGGCAGATCGGAACGCTTCATCTGACGCCCGGCTCCTAATCGGCTTCCTCGTCGCCTGCCGTGGCTGGATAGGGCCGCCCGCGGTGCGTCGCTTGCAGGCGGTGGCGCAGGCCGAGGTGATCGAGCAGGGCCCCGGTAGCCTCCGTCAGCTCGGCGCTATTGCGGGTCAGCAGCAGCGACCATCCCGGCCGCCCGAGGGGACGGGCACGCACGCCCGCCGGCACGCGCGTCGGCGGGGCGATCAGGTCTTCCGGGGGAACGGCGTCCTCGCGGCCGTACTGCACCGCGACGGCGGCCAACACGAAGTAGAGGGCGCTGCGCGAGGTGATCGGTAACGCAACGCCGTCGAACGCGGCACGCAAGCGGCCGCGCAGGTTCGCGACGCTCTCTGCATGGAGCAACAGGTCGTCGAGATTGACGGTGGCGAGGGCATCGGCGTCGCGTACCACGCCGAGCTCGGTGGCGTGGAGAGTGAGGTTGACCGCGCGACGCACGGCGCGGTCGTCGACCGCGCGACGCACGCGGAGCAGCTGATGGGCGTGAAGCAGGTCGAGCACCTTTTCGGGCTCCACCTCGGGCCCCTCCAGGACCCGCCGCAGCTCCTCCAGCCCGATCTTGTGGGACAGCCGCGCCAGCTTGTCCGCCAGCCACTCCTGCTGCAGGAGCGACCGGGCAAGCTCGACGCGCCGGCCGACATCGGGCCCGCCCACCTGGAACAGGCGCGCCAGCACGCTGGGGAAGATGTCGTCGTAGAGGCTGAAACCGTACGCCTCCTCGCCCCGTACCAGCAGCTGCCAGTCGCCTCCGTTGGTGCGGACCGTGAAGGCCCCGTCGACGCCCTCGCTCGGACGGACCCCGCGTGTCAGCGAGACGCCCACGGCGTGCACGGCCGCCACCGCCCAGGCGTCCCCCGACTGCACGCGGTAGAGCATGCGATCACCGTCGCTGGTGCCTCGTAGCGTGGCCAGATCGAAGACGTCCACGCCGCAGGCGTCGAGCAGCGGCAGCAGCGCCACCTGCGCAACGCCCAGGGCGTCGGGACGGGGTTGGACGACGAGTCGCTGCTTGACGCGGGCGACGGTGGTCATCAGGCTTGCGCCGCTCGACCCGGCATGGCTGGACGTGAGGTAGGCGATTCCCATGGGCGGCGTTCCTGCTGAACAGCATAGCGGGCTCCCGGCCGTTCCGCGTCAACGTTCGTCCCATTCCATCGTTCGGGGCGTGCCGCGCACGCCATGGGCGGCCGGAAAGCGGTCCCGGAGGAGCGGGATCGTCAGGCGCCGGCCAGCTCGTCCACGGCCACACTCATGACACCGAACGCGCGCGGGTTCCGCTCACGACTCGCGTTCCAGATCGGGCTCGAGCTCCGCCGCGTCGGCCCCCAGGTGCTGGATCTCCTCGATGAAGCGGTCGACCGAGTCGAAGTCCCGATAGACGCTCAGGAAGCGGATGTAGGCGACGTCGTCGAGGTCACGAAGGAACTGCAGGGTGCGGCGGCCGATCTCGTCCGACGCGATCTCGGGCGCTTGCACCTCGTCCTCGAAGCTGTATGCGAACTCGCGCAGCTGCTTCTCGGTCACCGGCCTCTTGTTGCAGGCGATGCGGAGCTTGTCCAGAAGCTTGTCGGGATTGAACGCCTCATGCCGACCCGAGCGCTTGCGCACCATCAGGGCCTCGAACTGCGCGCGCTCGTAGGTGGTGAAGCGCCGGTGGCAGACCGCGCACTCCCGCCGGCGCCGGATGGCGGCGCCCTCGTCCGAGGGGCGCGAGTTGATGACCCGGGTGTCGCCCGACGAGCAGTAGGGGCACTTCACAGCGACCTCCCCGGCCTGGCGCCCGTCCCCCTGGTGGTGCCGCTCACGGCAGGCGGTGGCGGGGCGTGTCGGCCAGATCGCCCTCGAGATCGGACTCGTCCTCGTCGACAAGGTGCCGGCGCAGGGCGGGCGTCCCCTGCAGGCGTTCGAAGGGCTCCTGCTCGAACTCGTCGAGCACGATGTCCTGCTCGCCCTCCTCCTCGCCCGTGTCGGCCTCCTCGTAGAGGCTCGCCTCCAGGTCGTCCTGGCGGATGCGATCATCGAGTGCCGCGCGGACCTCGGGCAACAGCGTCTCGGTGACCCGCGGGGGCGGCGGCAGCTCCACGAACACCTCCTGGCCGGAGACGCCGTATGCGGAGGACGACCCCAGGAAGCGGACGCTGCGCACCAGAGCGGCGTCGTGCCGCGGGTCGGCGGCATCGCGCGACGGCACCACCAGGTTGGCGCGCGGCGCCTCGTAGCGCCGCGAGAAGCTCGTCGTGAGTCGGGAGAGCGCCCCCAGCACCGCCGACATCTGCGGTTGGCGGTTGCCGGGCGGCGCGATGATCACGACCCAACCGCCGTCGAGCAAACGTGCCGCGGTCTTGAGCGTCAGGTAGGCGCTGCGCAGGTCCTCCGCCACCAGCTCGGCGAACTCCCCCTCGCCCAGATCCTCGAATGGGGTGTGGCTCACCTGGCTCGAGACATGCACCACGCCGCCCAGCGCACCGAAGATCTCGAACACCTTGTGGAAGGCCCCCAGCACGTCCATCTGCGTGGTCATGTCGGCCTGGATCGGGATGGCCTGACCGCCCAGCTCCTCGATCTCGGCCGCCGTCTTCGCCGCCAGATCGACGTCGCGATCCGCGCAGACGACATCGTAGTCGGACTGACCGTAAGCAAGGGCCACGGCCCGCCCGAAGCCCTGGCCCACGTTCGTGACCAGGACGACCCGGGCTGGTTCCATGCCCACCAGGATACGACGATGCGTGCGGCGGCATCCAGCGTCTCCGCGACGCGAAGCCCTTCCGACGTGCCGTCCTCCTGTGAAGCCTTTTATCACCGTTCGCCTCATGGTCGGGGTACAACCTAGGCGAACCCCCGGTCAGTGCACCGCGACGACCCATCCGTGGGGCTCGTAGCGCGGCGAGGGAGAGGAAGGCATGCTGGGACGCAGCAGCAAGAAACGCAATCAGGAGACGACGGCCAGCGAGCCGTTCACGTACATCCACCGCGGCACCACCCTCGTCGGCGATCTGGAAGCCAGCGGGCGGGTGCGGGTGCATGGGACGGTCCAGGGAAACGTCAAGGTCAGCGGCGTGCTCGAGGTCGCGGAGGCCGGTGTCATCGAGGGGGAGCGCGTCGAGGCCGACGAGGTGAAGATCCTCGGCAAGGTGCGCGCCAACGTCGATGCCAAGGGCAAGATCGAGATCTGGAAGGACGGTCTGCTCGAGGGCAACGTGCGTGCCTCCGCGCTCGACATCGAGGAGGGCGCCTCGTTCACGGGCCGGAGCGAGATGACGGCGGGGCAGCGGTCGGCCCCGCGGCTCCCGGAGAGCGCCTCGCCAACGAGGCCGGCGGCGCTGAGCGGTGAGGCTGCCGCTACGCTCGGCTCCCCGGAGGCGGATCGCGACGGCCCCGCAGACGCGCCCGAGGCGCCGAAGGGCGAAGGGGCACCCAAGGAGGAGGAACGCGCCGGAGGCTGAGGACGCCCGTCCGGGACGCCTTGAAGCGGCGGCGCGGTCGGCTGCTAGAATGGCTCGTGCTTTCCGTGGCGGTCAGGCGACACTCTGTGCCCGAGACAGCGAGGAGGCCGCATGGCGCTTGAACGGTGGTTCCGGAGGAACCGGCCCACACGCAAGGAGGACGACAACGCGCCGGCTGGCCTTTGGCTGAAGTGCGAGGCCTGTAGCGCCCAGATCTATCGTAAGGACCTGGTCGCCAACGCGTACGTGTGCCCCGAGTGCGATCACCACTACCGGATGCCGGTGGAGGCACGGGTCGAGTTGCTGGCCGATGCCGGCACCTTCGAACCCTGGTCCGGCGGGATCCGGGCGGAGGACCCGCTGGGTTTCGTGGACACCCAGGCCTACCCGGAGCGGCTCGAGAAGAACCAGCAGAAGCACGGCCGGCCCGACGCCATCGTCACGGGCGGGGCGCTGCTCGACGGCGAGCCGGTCGGTCTGATCGTGATGGACTTCTTCTTCATGGGGGGCTCCATGGGCTCCGTGGTCGGCGAGGAGATCGCCCGGGCCGCGGAGCGCGCCGCGGCGGAGGACCGGTCCCTCGTGGCGGTGACGGCGTCGGGCGGGGCTCGCATGCAGGAGGGCGCGTTGTCGCTGATGCAGATGGCCAAGACGACGGTGGCCCTCGAGGAGCTGTCGCGGAGGCGCCTGCCCTACGTGAGCGTGCTCACCGACCCGACAACGGGCGGCGTGACGGCCAGCTTCGCGACCCTGGGCGACGTGATCTTCGCCGAACCCGGCGCGCTCATCTCGTTCGCCGGGCCGCGGGTCATCCAGCAGACCATCAAGCAGGAGCTCCCCGAGGGCTTCCAGCGCTCCGAGTTCCTGCTCGAGAAGGGCATGGTCGACGATGTCGTGTCGCGCAAGGCGCTCAAGGAGCATCTCGCGCTCACGCTGAGGTTGCTGCGCGCAGGCCATCGCGAGCGCGACTCCGAGCCGGAGGTGCCGCGTGCCGCTGCCGTTTGAGAAGCCGATCGAGGATCTCGAGATCAAGATCGAGGAGATGCGCGCCTACGCTTCCGAGCAGGGCATCGAGCTGGCCGACGAGATCGGCCTGCTGCAGCAGCGTTTGGAGCGCCTGAAGCGTGACACCTTCGACAACCTGACCCGTTGGCAGCGGGTCCAGGTGGCGCGTGCGGCCGGCCGTCCGACCGCCATGGACTACCTCCAGGGCGCCTTCGACGGCTTCACCGAGCTCCACGGCGACCGTACCCTCGGCGACGATCCCGCCATCGTGGCGGGGCTGGCGCGGCTCGGCGAGCGGAGCCTGGTGGTGATCGGGCAGCAGAAGGGGCGGGACACCAAGGAGAACATCCACCGCAATTTCGGCATGTCGCACCCCAGCGGCTACCGCAAGGCCATGCGCATGTTCGATCTGGCCGACAAGTTCGGTCTGCCTGTCGTCACCCTGATCGACACCCCGGGTGCCTACCCCGGCATCGCGGCCGAGGAGCAGGGGCAGGCGTGGGTCATCGCCGAGAGCATCCGGCGTATGAGCCGTCTCACGGTGCCTGCGGTCAGCGTGGTGATCGGGGAGGGCGGTTCCGGGGGTGCGCTCGCGGTCGGGGTCGCCAACCGCGTCCTGATCCTGGAGAACGCCATCTACTCGGTGATCAGCCCGGAGTCTTGCGCTGCGATCCTGTGGCGCGACGCCGGGGAAGCCGAGAAGGCGGCGGAGGCCCTCAAGCTCACCGCCTACGACCTGCTGGAGCTGGGCGTGGTGGACCGCGTGGTCGACGAGCCGATCGGCGGGGCGCACAAGAGCCGCGAGGAGACCATCCGGCGGGTGCGCGAGGCGGTGCTCGAGGAGATCGCTGGATTGCGTTCGATGTCGCCGGACGTGCTGCAGGAGCAGCGCCGGTCCCGCTTTCGCGATCTCGGCCGCTTCCGCGACGCCGCCTGAGCAGGGCCGCCTGAGCAGGGCTGCCTGAGCAGCGCCGCCAGGGCTCAGCCGGCGGCGGCCCTCAGCGCTGCGATGTTCTCGGTGACCGAGCCGTCCCCGCCGAACACGGCGCTTCCCGCCACCAGGATCTCCGCTCCGGCGGCCCGCACCCGTGCAGCGGTGTCGGGAGCGATTCCGCCGTCGACCTCGATCGCGCAGTCGGGTTTCAGGGCGTCGCGCAGCTTCGCTGCGGCGGTGATGCGATCGACGCTGCGTGGGATGAAGGCCTGACCGCCGAAGCCGGGGTTCACCGTCATCAGGAGCGCCACATCCAGGTAGGGCAGCGCCTCCTCCAGGATGGCGAGCGGGGTCAGCGGGTTGAGGGCGAGCCCGACCCGCGCCCCGCTCTCGCGCACCTGCTGCAGCAGGCGGTGGAGGTGGGGGGCCACCTCGGCATGGACGTGGAGGACGTCGGCCCCCGCATCGACGAAGGCCTCGACGTAGCGCTCCGGGTTCTGGATCATGAGGTGCACGTCGAGCGTGAGCGAGGTGGAGCGGCGGGCTGCGGAGACCAGCGCCGGTCCGAACGTGATGTTGGGAACGAAGTGACCGTCCATCACGTCGAGGTGGACCAGGTCGGCGCCCGCCGCCTCGGCGCGGCGCACCGCGTCGCCGAGGTCGGTGAAGTCGGCGGCCAGGATGGAGGGCGCGATGCGGACGGTGTTCACGCCGCGGAGTATAGCAGGGGGGCGTCAGCGTTCCGGAGGGCGGCCCGCCCTCCGGAACGCTGACGCCTGCGAGGGAACCTCAGGCGACGGAGCCGACGGGTTCGAGCACCGCGCGGATCGAACGTTCCAGGATCTCGAGCCCCTCGTCGAGTTCCGCGTCGCTGAGGCGCAGCGGGGGCAGCAGCCGGATGACGTTGCCGTAGGTGCCGGTCGAGAGCAGCATGAGCCCCTGCTCGCGCGCCTGCGCCACCACCGCAGACACCACGGCGGCGTTCGGCTCCTTGCCGCCAGGCTCGACGAATTCGATGCCGATCATGGCGCCGCGGCCGCGAACGTCACCGATCTGCGCGAACTCACGCTGCAGCGTCGCCAGACGCTCGCCGGCACGCTGTCCGATGACGCGGGCACGTTCCACGAGGCCCTCCTCCTCCAGCACGTCGAGGGTGGCCAGCGCCGCGGCGCAACTCACCGGGTTGCCGCCGAAGGTGGAGCCGAGCATGCCGGGCTCGATCGCGTCCATGATGCTGGCCTTGCCGATGACCGCGGAGAGCGGGAAGCCCGAGGAGAGCGCCTTGGCGCTCGTCACCAGATCGGGCTCGAGCCCGTAGGCGTCCACGGCCCAGAGGTCGCCCGTACGGCCGATGCCCGCCTGCACTTCATCGTCGATCCAGAGCGCTCCGATCTCGTCGGCGTACGCGCGCAGACCGGCCAGGAAGCTGCGGGGCGCCGGGATGAAGCCTCCTTCGCCCGCCACCGGCTCGATGATGAACGCCGCCACCTCGCTCTCGCCGATGGTGGTCTTGACCTGGTCGCGAAGCGCGCGCAAGCTGCGCTCGCCGACCTCCTCGGCATCCTCGAGCCCCCAGGGGTTGCGGTAGGCGTAGGGGTAGGCCGCGCGGTACACCTCGCTGGCCCGGGGCGCGAAGTGGGCCTTGTAGGGGTTGGCCTTGGCCGTGAGCGACATCGCCATGTAGGTACGCCCGTGGAAGGCGTGCGTGAACGCCACGATGCCGGCGCGGCCGGTGTAGGCGCGCGCGATCTTCACCGCGTTCTCCACCGCCTCGGCGCCGGAGTTCACCAGGAACGTCTTCTTGGGGCTGTTGCCGGGCGCGAGCGCGTTGAGGCGCTCGGCCAGCGCGATGTAGCTCTCGTGCATGGCGACAGCGAAGCACAGGTGCTGGAACGACGCCGCTTGCTCCTGCACCGCACGGATGACGCGCGGGTGGGAATGTCCGACGTTCATCACCGCGATACCGACGGAGAAGTCGAGGTAGCGGTTGCCGTCGGCATCCCACACGTACGCGCCCTCGGCGCGGGTGGGGTAGAAGGGGTGGGTGCTGTAGGCCGCGGGCGCGACGGCGTCCCGTCGACGTTGGGCGAGGCTGGCGTTGCTCATGGGCGTCCTCCTTCGAGCGGGGGCTTGCAATCGTAAGAATCCGAGACGGAATGCCTACGAAGCAGAAGCAAAACGCGTGCCTCACCGTGAGAACCGAGGCGCGTGGTGAATATCCCTCCTGTATGGTATCACCCGCCCACGACGCCGTGAACCCCGTCGGAGGCGTCGTCGGGCGGCAGCCTGGCAGGGTCGCCGGGTAGCATGGGGAGCGTGAGCGCGCCCCTCGTCGATGCCGTCGTGCGGCCGCTGGACGCATCTTGCCGCCATCGCGCTGCCGCCTGGGCCGAACGGCTGGCGCTACCCCTCGGCTCGACGGGCCGCCCCGTCGACGGCGTCGTCCTGGAGGTCGGGCCGGAGGGGCTGGCGTTGCGCCTGGCGGAGGGTCCACGGGTGACGGTGGCGCCGCGCGCGCTGACGCGCCGCCGGAGCGGGGGACGGGACCTGCTGCTGCGCGCCGTGGGCCGTCTGGAGGACGGGGACCTGGTGGTGGATGCCACGGCCGGCCTGGGCGCCGACGCGTTCCACCTCGCCGCTCTTGGTATGCGCGTGCACATGCTGGAGCGCCAGCCGCTGGTCGCCGCCCTGCTGGAGGACGCCCTGCAGCGCGCGGCCTCGGGGCGCGAGGGACAGGACGCACGGCGGGCGGCGGCGCGCCTGTCCCTCGCGGGCGGTGACGCCCGGGCGCGCCTCGTCGCGATCGACCCGGCCCCATCCGTGGTGGTGCTCGATCCCATGTACCCTGATGCGGGCAAGCGTGCACTGCCCAACAAGGGCATGGCGTTGTTCCGGACGCTGGTCGGCGACGACGCCGATGCCGCGGAGCTGCTCGAGGTGGCGCTGCGGGTGGCGCGCAGGCGCGTGGCCGTCAAGCGCCCGCGCCGCGCCGCGCCGCTCGGCGCCGCATCGGGCGGGCCCGCTCCCAGTGGGAGCGTGATGGGTACCACCACGCGCTACGACCTGTACGCGCCGCGCCCGCCCGCGACCTAGACTGAGAGCCGTCGGCGCCGGGCGCCGACGCACCCCCGTGCACCGCGGCCGGGGGCCCGGGCGCCCTGCCTCGCGTTCGAGAGGCCGGGCGAAGCGCGTTGGAGAGCGAGGATTCGGTGACGAGCGACAAGACGGAGCGAACGACGACGGAAGCCCGCACGGTGGAGCGCGTAGCGGTCCTGGGAGCCGGCACGATGGGCGGAGGGATCGCTACCCTGCTGCTGGCGAGCGGCCTGCATGTGGCGCTGTACGACGTGGCACAGGAGGCCCGGGAGCGGGCGGCGCAGCGCGTCGCCAGGCGCAACGACGCCGACGCTGCGCGCGCACGCCTGCGCCTCACCGGCGACCTGGCCGAGGCCGTGGTCGACGCGGACCTGGTCATCGAGGCGGCGCCCGAGCAACTCGAGCTGAAGCGGCGGATCTTCGGCGAGCTGGCTCGCCACGCGCCGGCGCGCGCGGTGCTCGCCACCAACACCAGCGAGTTGTCGGTCACGGCCATCGCTGCGGCGGCGACGCGCCCGGAGCGCGTGATCGGGATGCACTGGTTCAACCCCCCCGAGCGCATGGCGCTGGTGGAGATCGTCCGGGCCGTGCAGACCTCGGATGCCACACTCGCCACCACCCGGGCGCTCGCCGAACGCTGCGGCAAGACCACCGTCACCGTGGCCGATCGTCAGGGTTTCGTCACGACCCGTGCCGTCGCCGCCCTGCTTCTCGAGGGGGTGCGGATGCTGGAGGAGGGGGTCGCCAGCGCCGAGGACATCGACGCCGCGGTGCGGCTGGGGCTCAACCATCCCATGGGCCCGCTGGAACTGTCCGACTACATCGGGCTGGACACCATGCTCTACATCGCAGAGTCCATGACCGACGCGATGGGCGAGCGCTTCCGGGCGCCGCAGCAGCTGCGGAAGCTGGTGGAGGCGGGTCACCTCGGCCGGAAGAGCGGGCGCGGCTTCTACGACTACCGCGAGGACGACTGAGCCCGCGCCGCGGCGCCGGAGCGCACCTGCCGGAGCACGCCACGGGAATCGCCTCCCGAACGGGAGGCGATGCTGGCTGGCCCACAGGGATTCGAACCCCGACCGACCGGACCAAAACCGGTTGTCCTGCCATTAGACGATGGGCCAACGGGGTGGACGGCGCCGACCCGAAGGGTCGGGACAGGCAGAGTGTATCCGCGGCCCCCTCGAAGTGTCAACCAGACACGTCGTGGACGCAGCTTCATGTCGTTCGCGGGACGCGTCGGAAAGAAAATGGCTGGCCCACAGGGATTCGAACCCCGACCGACCGGACCAGAACCGGTTGTCCTGCCATTAGACGATGGGCCAGCGAGGACGAACACGAGTGTATGGAAAGGCCGGGGCCCCCGTCAAGGGCCATCGAGCCGGCACCCCCTGGCCGTCGACGCCCCGCAGGCTGGTAGGGTATACTCTCGACGCTCCGAGGCCGGGCGGCCCGGCCGTGCGCGCGGGCCGGCCCGTCGGCGAGAACCGTGGAGAGGTGCCGGAGTGGTTGATCGGGACGGTCTCGAAAACCGTTGTGTGGCTTTGCTGCACCGTGGGTTCGAATCCCACCCTCTCCGCCAAGCCGGCCGCTCCCTCGAGGGGGCGGCCGTTTCATGCAGGACCCCCTCGGACAGGAGTGAGCCATGCCCGTCACCGTCATCGACCACCCGCTGATCCAGCACAAGCTTTCCATCCTGCGCGACCAGGAGACCACGGTGCGCGACTTCCGGGAGCTGTGCACCGAGATCACCATGTTGATGGCCTTCGAGGCGATGCGCGACCTCCCGCTCGAGGACGCCGTGGTGCAGACGCCGGTGGCCCCCGCGCGGGTCAAGCGCCTGTCCGGCAAGAAGCTGGCGCTGGTCGGTATCCTGCGCGCGGGACTGGTGATGGTCGACGGCATCCTCGGGCTGGTGCCCAACGCGCGCGTTGGGCACATCGGCCTCTATCGCGACCCGGAGACGCTCCAGCCGGTGGAGTACTACACCAAGTTGCCCGGCGACATCGCCGACCGCCAGGTGTTCCTGCTCGACCCCATGCTTGCGACGGGGGGGAGCGCGGCCAGGGCGGTGGACGTGCTGGAGGCCCACGGCGCCAGGTCGGTCAAGTTGCTGTGCATCATCGGAGCTCCCGAAGGGATCGACGTGGTGCAGAAGGCCCATCCGGAGCTCGACATCATCCTGGCGGCGCGTGACGAGCGTCTCGACGAGCACGGCTACATCGTGCCCGGACTGGGAGACGCCGGCGACCGCATCTACGGCACCCGGTGAGCGGCGCCGTGTGCGGCGCCGGCGTGTGCCTGCGGGCGCGCCGGCCACGATCCCGGAGCCCGATGGCCGGGGCCGGCGCTGCGCACGGGTCCGTCACACAGCGGCCTAGAATGGTCCCGTGAGCCCCTCCCTCATCGCGTTCCTGCCGGGCGCCTCCATCGCCTTCGTGACGGCGCTGATCGCGGTCGGGCTGTTCGTCCCGCGGCTCCGGCGCTTCGCGCTGCGGATCGACGCCGTGCAAGAGGGCGGCGGCGTGCACGGGCGCGGCCGGCGCGTGCACGACGGCGCCATCCCCAACATCGGCGGCATCGCCATCCTCGGCGGCTTCTTGCTGGCGCTCCTGGTGGGCAGTCTGGTGGCACCCGATCTGATCGACCCGTTCCGCGTGCAGCTCCTCGCCATCGCCCTCGGCGCCGCGCTGATGGCGCTGGTGGGTTTCATCGACGACATGTGGGAGGTGCCGCCCGCCATGAGGCTGGCGTCGCAGTTCGTGGCTGCCGGCATCCTGGTCGTGAACGGGGTGAGCATCGGCTTCGTGACCAACTACTTCGGTCCCACCAGCTACGTCTTCATCCCGGAGCTGGCGACCGTGCTGGTCACGCTTCTGTGGGTCGTCGGGTTCACCAACGCCTTCAACTTCATCGACGGCCTGGACGGCCTGTCGTCGGGCATCGCCGCCATCTCCAGCATGAGCCTGCTGGCGGTGGCGCTGCAGTTCCCCGATCGCGGCGCGGCCGTCTTGCTGCTGGCGTCGCTGGCGGGGGCCGCGCTCGGGTTCCTGCGCCACAACTTCAGCCCCGCCAAGATCATCATGGGGGACTCCGGCGCCTACCTGCTGGGGTACGTCCTCGCGGCCGTGAGCGTTCTGGGAGCCCTCAAAGTGACGGCGGCGGTGACGGTGGTGGCGCCGATCCTGGTGCTGGCGCTGCCGGTGGTGAACATCACCCAGGTGACCTTCCGGCGACTGCGCCGCGGCGCCAGCCCCGCCGAGGCCGCCAACGACCACATCCACGACCTGCTGCGTGCCCGCTCCGGCTCCAACCGCGGCACCGTCATCGCGTTGTGGGTGGCGACGCTGGGGCTCGGTCTGGTCGGCATGACGATCTCCGACACCCCGCCGGCGCTGACGCTGTTCACCCTGGTGCTGACGGTGGTGATGATCGCCGGCGTGTCGGCCCTGCGGCTGGCCGAGGTGCGTCGCGAGCGGCGGGAGCCGGTGCCGTGAGCGGCGCCGACGGCGCCGCAGGAGAGGCCGCGCGCGTTTGTGTGGCGTTCGGCACCCGTCCGGAAGCCAACAAGATGGCACCCGTGGTGCGCGCCCTGCGTGAAGCCCCTGAGCTTCGAGCGGTGACGCTGGTGACCGGGCAGCACCGCGAGCAGCTCGACGCCTCGCTCCGCATCTTCGGGATCGTTCCCGACGCCGACCTGGCGGTGATGAGCGAGCGCCAGACGCTGCCCGAGCTCACCGCGCGCATCGTGCCCGCCGCCGCCCGCACGCTGCGGGAGCTCGCCCCCGACTACGTCCTGGTCCACGGCGACACCCTGACAACCTTCGCCGTGGCGCTGGCGGCGTTCTTCGAAGGCATCCGCGTCGCCCATGTCGAGGCCGGGCTGCGCTCGCACGACCTGGCCCAGCCCTTCCCGGAGGAGGCCAATCGCCGCCTGACCGATGTCGTGACCGACCTGGACCTGCCGCCCACCGCGCTTGCCAAGCTCAACCTGCTGGCCGAGGGCAAGCGGGAGGAGGCGATGGTCGTCACCGGCAACACCGCGGTGGACGCGGTCGTGCAGGCCAGCCGCCAGGCGCGGTTGCCGCGGGCGCTGCCGGCGGGTCCGGTGGTCGCCATCACCATGCATCGTCGGGAGAACCTGCCGGTCATGGCGGAGCTGGCCGAAGCGCTGGCGAGGGTGGCCCGCGCTCACCCCGAACGCACCTTCGTCTACCCGGTTCACCTCAATCCCGCCGTGCGCGAAGCGATCACCCCCGCCCTGTCCGGGCTGGACAACGTGTTGCTGGAGGAACCCTGGGACTATCTCGGGATGCTCGCGCTGCTGCGCCGGAGTGAGCTCATCGTGACCGACTCCGGTGGCATCCAGGAGGAGGGAGCCGCGTTGGGCGTGCCCGTTGCCGTGTTGCGCAACGTCACCGAGCGTCCGGAGGGCGTAGAGGCGGGGGTGCTCAGGCTGCTCGGCAACGAGCCATCGGCGGTCGAGTCCGGACTCGACGCGCTCCTCGCCGAGGCCGCGGCCCTGGAGGCCATGCGCAGGGCTCCCAACCCGTACGGCGACGGTCGTGCCGGCGTCCGCGTGGCGCAGGCGGTGGCGTGGCGTCTGGGGCTCGGCCCGCGCCCCCGCGATTGGCAGGGGCCTCATGGCCCCGACGCGGGTCGATCGGTGGAGGCGCCCGATGGCACGCCCGCTGGCGAGGCGGCCGCGGGTGGCTGAGGGCGCGCGTCCCGCCGCGGGTGACGCCCGGCCCGAAGACACTCGGGCGGGGTCGCCCTCTCGCGAGGACGGGTCCGGCGCAGAGCGTGGCGTCTCGTGGGCCTTCGAGCAGCATCGTCTCGCCTTCCGTCGCCCCGTTCCCGGCGCGGAGCGCGAGGGCGACCTGTGGCTGCTGCGATGGCGGGCTGCCGCCCTGATGGGGATCGTCAACGCCACGCCCGACAGCTTCAGCGACGGCGGCCGCTTCGCAGGCGATCCCATGGCCGCGATCGATGCCGGCCTGGAGCTGTGGCGCCAGGGGGCCGCCTTCGTCGACGTCGGCGGGGAGTCGAGCCGGCCCGGGGCCGAGAGCGTCCCGGAGGTCGAGGAGCTGCGACGCGTGCTGCCGGTCGTGGCGGGCCTGGCGGAGCGTGGCGTGCGCGTCAGTGTCGACACCGTCAAGCCGGGCGTCGCTCGCGAGGCGGTGAACGCGGGCGCCTGCCTCGTCAACGACGTCCGGGGGCTCGCGAGTCCCGCGATGCGCGCGGTGTGCGCCGCCGCCGGCGTGCCCGCCGTGGTCATGCACATGCAGGGGGAGCCCCGAACCATGCAGCACTCGCCGCGCTACCGCGACGTGGTCGGCGAGGTCGAGCGCGTGCTCCTGGAGCGCGCCCGCCTGGCACGGACGGACGGCGTGCCGTCGGTGCTGGTCGACCCCGGCATCGGGTTCGGCAAGACCGTGGACCATAACCTCGCCCTGCTGGCATCGACCAGGCGGCTCGCCGACCATGGCCTGCCGCTGCTGGTGGGCGCCTCCCGCAAGCGCATGATCGCCCTTCTGACCGCCCTCGACGGCGACCCGATGGAGCCCGGTCGGAGGCTTCCGGGCAGTCTGGCTCTGCACCTCTACGCGGCCGAGCGCGGCGCCGCGCTGCTGCGCGTTCACGACGTGGCGGAGCACCGCCAGGCCCTGGCCGTGCTCACGGCACTCGAGGAAGCGGCTGCGGCCGTGCCGGGGGCGGACGGTGGATAGGATCGTGTTGCAGGGATTGGAGTTCCACGGCTACCACGGCGTCTTCGAGGAGGAGTCGAAGATGGGGGCGCGCTTCGTGGTCGACGTGGAGCTGAGCCTCAGCCTCCCCGAGCGCGACAGCCTGCGGCAGACCGTCGATTACAGCCGTGTCTACGCCCTGGTCCGGCGCGAGGTGACGGAGAAGCGCTACAAGCTCATCGAGGCGCTGGCGGCACAGATCGCAGGCGCCCTCCTGGCGTCGGAAACCCGCGTGCAGAGCGTGGTGGTGCGGGTCCACAAGCCCCACGCCCCGCTTCCGGGGGTGGTGCGCGACGTCTTCGCCGAGGTCCGGCGCGAGCGCGCCTGAGACGGGCTTGAACGTGCTCCCCGACACGCCGGCGCTGGTCGCGCTGGGTAGCAACCTCGACGATCCCCTCGATCAGCTCCGGCGCGCCGCCCGGGCCCTGCAGGGGCTGGCCGGGACCGCCCTGTTCTCGCCGCTCTACCGCACCGCGCCCGTCGGGGGCCCCGCGGGTCAGCCCGACTTCCTCAACGGCGTGGCACTGCTCGAGCCGCTGCCCCCCTGGTCGCAGCCTGACGTCCTGCTCGAGGCCCTGCTGGCGATCGAGCGTCGCCAGGGCCGCCGGCGGCGCGAGCGCTGGGGGCCGCGCACGCTCGACCTGGACCTGCTGGCGCTCGGCGCGCGCACGCTCGAAACGCCCCGCCTCACCCTCCCGCACCCGCGCATGATGGATCGCGCGTTCGTGCTGGCACCGCTGTGCGAGCTGCTGCCGGCATGGCGCCACCCCCTCACCGGTGAGGGCGCCTGCGCCGCGCTGAAGCGCGTCGGCCTCTCCGGCGTCGAGCGCACCCGGCTGGTGTGGAGCCCACGGTAGACTGGGCCCCCGATGCGCCTGTTCGCCATCGCCGACCCTCACCTGTCCCGCGCCGATCCGAAGCCGATGACGATCTTCGGTGATTCCTGGCAGGGTCATCCCGACGCCTTCTTCGACGGCTGGCGCAGCGTCGTGGAGGACGACGACCTGGTCCTCGTGCCGGGGGACCTGTCGTGGGCGATGCGGTTCGAGGACGCGCTGATCGATCTGGGCGACATCGCGGCCTTGCCCGGACGCAAGGTGATCCTGCGCGGGAACCACGACTACTGGTGGCCTTCGATCTCCAAGCTACGACGGGGCCTTCCGCCCGGCATGCACGCGGTGCAGAACGACGCCGTAGTGTTGGATGGGGTGGTGGTCGCGGGAACGCGCGGTTGGGTGTGCCCCGGGAGCCGCGGCTTCACGGAACAGGATGAGAAGATCTACCGCCGGGAGGTCGAGCGGCTGGCCCTGTCGTTGCGGGCCGCGGAGCGGCTCGAGGGAGAGTACCGCGTGGTGATGCTCCACTTCCCGCCCACCAACCCGCGGCTCGAGCCCTCGGAGTTCACCCGCCTGCTTCTCGACGCGGCGCCCGACGCGTTGGTCTTCGGCCACGTCCACGGGGAGCCGGAGGGAGTGCTGGAGCGCCTCGGCGGGATCGACGTGCACTTCGTTGCTGCCGACGCGCTGGGCTTCGTGCCGCGCCTGATCCATGACTTCGGTTCCGAGGATCGCGCCGGGGCGCCGGTGTCGGCCGCCCGCGCCGGACGCTAGCGCGCCCTTCCAGGCACCATTGCGCCTGGTCGTGCCGAGCGTCCCCCGGTGCCTGCCGGGGTGGGTCAGGCGCTGGGATGCTCGGCGGCGCTGCGGGGGTCGTCGACCGCTCCCGGCAGGGGGCGGGTGTCGGCGTCGGCGCTGAGGGGGTGGTAGTGGGTGATGGCGTCCTGGCCCCTCTCCCAGGTCAGGCAAACCACTTCGGCGCCGAGCTGGCTGGGAAAATCCACCAGGCCCTCCTGGACGTCGCGGACCTGCACGCCCAGGCGGTCGAGCTCCGCTTTGCTGGTGTGGATGACGTCGAGCAGGAAGGTAACCTCGCGGGCCAGGTTGGCGGACGCCACGGAGGTGCCGGGAAGGTCCGAGCTTGCCTCGCGCAACCGGGCGAGGTCGTTCGCCGCGCTCTGCAGCTCCCCGAGATGCTCGTCCACCACTGGGAGGAGGCGGGTCGCTTCGGTGAGGGTGAATAGGCGATACATGGACTCCTCCTCTCGCCCCTCGAGGATACTCTCTACGGGGCCTCTGCGCCTGTACCCATTCATACAAAACTTGAGCGTCGTACGCTAAAGGCAAGCGTCCCGCTCACCGCTCCGGGCCGCGCGCGACGCTCTGGTAGACTTTCCCGGGGTTCGGGCGCCGCGCGCGCCGGGCCCGAGGTCCCGGTGCGGACGCGCGGGGCTCTCGGAGGAAGTCATGCATGAAGTCAGCGTCCTCGTGGTCAACGCGGGGAGCTCCAGCCTCAAGGTCAAGCTCTTTCCCGCCGGACATTCCGTCCTGGTGGAGCGCATCGGCGGCGACAGCAACATCGTCGCGAGCTTCGGCACGGTGCGCTCCGAGCCGATCGCGCGACACGACGAGGCCCTGCGGAGGGCGCTGGAGCTGCTGGACGCGCACATGCCGCCCGGCGGCATCCGCGCCGTGGGGCACCGCGTGGTGCACGGAGGGATGCGCTTCTCGCGGCCCGTACTCATCGACGCGGCCGTCGAACGGATCGTGGACGAGCTGTCGAGCCTGGCTCCGCTCCACAACCCCGCCAACCTCGAGGGCATCCGGGCGGCGCGAGCGCTGCTGCCCGACGTGCCGCACGTGGCGGTGTTCGACACCGCGTTCCATTCCGGCATGCCGGCGCGCGCCTTCCTCTTCGGCCTCCCCATCGGCCTCTACCGGGAACAGCGCATCCGGCGCTACGGCTTCCATGGCACCAGCCACGACTTCGTGACCGATCGCGCCGCCACGGCGCTGGGGCGCCCTCGTGAAGCGCTCAAACTGGTGTCGCTGCACCTGGGGAACGGTGCCAGCGCGGCCGCCGTGGCCGGAGGCCGCAGCATCGACACCAGCATGGGCTTCACCCCACTGGACGGCCTCCTGATGGGCACGCGCAGCGGCGCGTTGGATCCCGGCGTGCTGCTCCACCTGTTGCGCGGCGGCATGGACCTCGACGACCTCGACCGGCTGCTCAACCGTGAATCGGGCCTCCTCGGCCTGTCGGGCGTGTCCAACGACATGCGCGACGTGCGGGCTGCGGCCGAAGGCGGAAACCCGGACGCGCGCGGAGCGCTGGAGGTGTTCGCCTACCGCATCACCAAGACCGTGGGCGCGTACGCAGCCGCCATGGGCGGCCTCGACGCCATCGTCTTCACCGGTGGGATCGGCGAGAACGACGCGCGCATGCGGCAGGAGAGCATGGCCGGCCTGGGCTTCCTGGGTGTGCGTCTGGACGAAGGTCGCAACGCCGAACACGCCGAGCGCATCTCGGCCGACGACGCTTCGGTGGCGGTGCTGGTGGTACCCACCGACGAGGAACGCATGATCGCGCGCGCGACCGCCGAGTTGGCTGGTCTCGGGCAGCCCGGCGACGACGCCGTGCGGGAGGAGACGACGTGAAGACGCTCGGGCTGGACCTGGGAGGCACCAAGATCGCCGCGGCCGTTGTGAGCGACGGGCGCATCCTCGACGCGACACGGGTCGAGACGCCACAGACCGGCTTCGCGGACGTGGCCGAGGCGCTCGCCAGGGCCGCTCGTACCTTGTTGGACCGCGGGCACCAGGAGGTGGCCGCGATCGGCGTGGGGTCGCCGGGGCCGCTGGACTACCGGGAGGGCAAGGTGCTGTTCGCGCCCAACATCGCCGGCATGGAGGACGCGCCCATCGTGGCGGAGCTCGAGCGTCGGTTGGAACGCACCATCGTGCTGGAGAACGACGCCAATGCCGCCGGGCTGGCCGAGCACCTCTATGGCGCCGCACGGGATCTCGAGTCCAGCCTCTACATGACGATCTCCACCGGTATCGGCGGCGGCCTGTTCATCGGCGACCGGGTCATCCGCGGCGCGCACGGCCTGGCCGGCGAGATCGGCCACATGACGGTGCTGCCTGGCGGGCCGATCGGGGGAGACGGCTTGCTGGGCACGCTGGAGGCGATCGCTGCCGGTCGCTCCATCGCGCGCGACGCGAGCTACGCCTACGGTCGCGAGATGGACACCCGCGAGGTCTTCGAGCGCGCCCAGGCCGGTGAGATGAAGGCGCTCGAGATCGTCGACAACGCCGCCCGTTTCACGGGCATCGGCATCGCCAACCTCGCGAAGATCTTCGACCCCGAGGGGTTCGTCATCGGCGGAGGGATGAGCCAGGTGGGGCCGTTCTACCTCGATCGCATCGGCCGCGCGGCGGCCGCCTACCTCCGGGGCTATCCCGACGCCGACATCCGCACCGCCAAGCTGGGAACCGACGCCGGCGTCATCGGAGCGGCGGCGGTGGCGGCGCAGTCGCTGCGGTAGGTCGCACGCTGCTAGCAGCCACGCTGCCGTCGGGAAGAAGAGACCCCGTCAGGTAGACGCTTCCCGTTGGCACGCTCGCGAGTCCCGTGACGATGAGTTGCCTGCCGTCCTCCAGGCGGGCCCGCGCACGGCCCTGCCCGAGAGGCGTCAAGGTCGCCACGAAGGCGGTTGCGGGCGGTGTCGCGGCAGGACAGCACGCCGACAGGACCAGCGTCAGGCCGAGCGCGGCCACGACTCCAGCGAGCGGGCGTCGCGGCATCTCAGGGGTGGCCCGGTGCCTCGGTGTGGGTACCCGCCTGGTCGGACGCGCCGTCCGAGCCGTGATGCGCGTCGGGTGCGTCTTGACGGAAATCGGGGTTGGCGCGGATCTCGGCCGCCCGCGGATGCCGGTTGGCATCGACCTCGAGCCGCTCGAAGCGCGGGTCGTTCGCGCGTTCCTTCCAGACCCGCGGCTTCGCCGGAATGCCGAGCCCGACCACGTGCGGGTCGAGATCGTGCGTCGCGAGCGCCAGCGCACCCAGCATGCTGTCGTCCGACAGCACGGTACCGGCCAGGACCGTGGCGTGGTACGCCACCCGCACGCCGCGGCCGATGACCGTCCTTGCCAGCGTGACATCGGACTGCTCCAGCAGATCGTGGGTGTGCGAGTACACGTTGGCGTAATCGCTGAGGCTGGCGCCGTCATGGAGCTCGACCCCGCCGATGTCGTCGACGAAGACATTGCGGTGGATCACCACGTCGTCGCCGGCCTCGATGTTGTAGCCGACGGACACTTCGACGTTCTGGAAGATCTTCAGGTTCCTGCCCGCGCGGGCGAAGATGCGTTGGGCGAGCATGCGCCGGATCGCGACCCCGCTGGCGATCGACTGGCCGAGCGGCGTGGCGTCGAGCGACTTCCACAGCCATAGGAGCGGCTTGACGTAGGCGAAGCGCTCCGCGTCGGTCGCCGCGTAGTGCTCGGCCTCGAAGCGCACGTTGCGCGGGTCCAGCGCGAAGGCTGCCATCGGAGCGTCCTGTGCCAGCGCTTCGAAGGGGCGCGCATAGAGCTGGCGGGCCAGCGTCTCGCGCACGACCTCGTTGCGGTCCTGCGCCGGGTCGTCGAGCCGTTCTGCCAGCGCTCCGATGAAGCTTCGCAGCTGTGCGTCGGCGGGCGGATCGAGGGACCGTTCCTGCAGCCATGGCATCGCACCTAACGTTAGCCACAAGGCGGCGTCGCGTCGTGTCGGACTCGCTACCCTCGCAGGCCCCGACGCGGCGATCGTCACACCCGCCGCACCCCCACGATCGTGCCCTCGGCGGCGAGGCGAAGGCGGCAGGTGGTCCCGAGAAGCTCCGCGGCGCGTTCGGTCAGCGCCTCGGCGGCGGCTCCTTCCAGGCCCGACGCTTCCTCGGCGCTGTGCAGCAACACCGGGCGCGCCTCCAGCGCGATGCCGTGGCCGCGTTGCAGTCGCTCCCACACCGCGTCGTAACTCCAGTCCCTCTGGTAGAGGCGCTTGAGCGCCATCAGGGCCGGCCGTCCTCGTACAGCGACCGTCCCATCGTGTAGCGGCCGGCGCACCCGCACGCTGCTCGGAAGATCCGCGGTGGCCTGGTAGAAGTCGTCGACGGTCTCGTCCAGCATGTAGTGTTGGCGCACCAGCGCCTCCGCCGCCGGACAGGCCTCCTCGACATCGTCCTCGTCCGGGTCCGTGGGGCTGACCGCCGTGAACAGCTTGTTGAGCAGAGCGGGAAGGTTGTTGAGGCGGTAGAAGCGCTCCTCCACCGCGGACGGGACCACCACCACCGACGCGACGGGGAGACCCGCCGCCGCCAGCGCCGCCAGATCGGCCACCTCCACATGCTGGGACACGAGCTCGGGCGGCAGCTGGCGCAGGGATAGCGGACGGGCGAGGGGAGGGGTCGCTTGCATGGCTCCCATTGTAGGAGCGCGGCCGCCGGCAGGGGGTTGCCAAGGCGCCGCCAGAATGTGAAGAAAGCCCTCCGGGACGGCTCTCGGGCCTCACGGGCTGTTCATGGGCCATGGTAGACTCCAGCCGTGGTCCAGAACGCCGGAACACCGAGCGAGGCGCGGGAGCGGGCACTCCGCCGCAAGCGCTTCCGACTCATCGCAGTGGCCGCGCTGCTGGTGGTCGTCGCCGTGTTCGCGGTCATCTCGGTGCGCGACTACTTCACCGTCCACGAGGTGCGGCTCCCCGACGTGGTGGGGATGCCCTACCCGGACGCCGCTCGTGTGCTGCGGCAGGCGGGCCTGAAGCCGAAGGCGTTCGTGGAGAACGTTACCGGTGCCGCCAATCAGGCGGTCACCACCCAGGCGCCCGACGCCGGAACCGTGGTGCGGCAGGGCCGGATCATCCACGTGGGAGTCAACAACCCACCGGCCCAGATGCGCGTGCCGCAGATGACCGGGATGAGCGAGACGGACGCCTTGAAGCGGGCGTCGGAGCTGAGCCTGCCGGTCACCTCGCTCATCTACCAGGCCGACGCGGCCGACGTGGGCACCGTGATCGCCCAGAAGCCGGGTGCCGGCAGCGATCTCGGTGCCGACGGGAAGCTGGCGCTCACCGTCAGCACGGGCCCGGCCCGCCAGGCGCTGAGCGTACCCGACGTCAAGGGAATGGATCATGCCGCTGCCGTCGCCAAGCTCAAGGCGCTGGGGTTCACCGAGGTCGAAGCCCTGCCGGGCGGCGTCAGCTTCGACAAGGTCGGCGCGGTCACGAGCACCCGACCGAAGGCGGGCTCGACCGTCCCACCGGGCACCCCGGTGGCGGTGTTCTATGCACTCTCCGGACGCGCCATCGTCGAGGTACCCGACGTCTCCGGCATGCCGTTGTGGCGTGCCCAGCTCGCCCTGGAAGCGGCCCAGCTCCGGATCGGGCACGTGGACTACGTGCAGCAGAGCGATAAGCCGCAGGGCGTGATGAAGGTGGCGCCGTCGGGCTACACCCTGCCCGGCACACCGCTGCAAGTCACGGTCAACGGCACCCCGGGCGCCCACCCGCTGCAGACGGGCGGCGAGAGCAACGGAGGCTCACCGTCCGGAGCGGGGCTCGATGGCAACGGCGGGTCGGGTGCATCCGCCTCCGGGGGCACCCGCACGGTGCCGTTCAGCTTCGATCCCAGGACGATGGGGCTGAAGCGGCTCATGGACCATGCCTACCGGCTCAAGCTGATGGTGCGCGATGCCGACGGAGAGCGCACCGTGCTGGACCGTGCGATGAAGGCGGGGGAGAGCCTCGTGATGACGGTGCAGGTGCATGGCAGCAACCCGCTTCTGCAGACCTATATCGACGGGGTGTTCTTCCAGGCCTGGCGACCCTGATCCTCACCCAGCAACGGGCGCAGCGCGCGCAGCCCGCCCAGCACGTTGAAGGTGTGGCGGAAGCCCGCCTGTTCCAGGTAGAGGCCGGCCAGCTCGCTGAGCTGACCCCGCTCGCAGACGAGATAGACCGGTGCGTACAGACTGACGTCCGACGGGAGCTCTCCAGCTTGGATGGCCTCCAGCGGCAGGCTGCGGCTGCCGGGGAGTCCGTCACGGGCGTGCTGAGCAGAGCTTCGCACGTCGAAGAACAGAACGCCGTCGAGGAAGGCTCGGGCGGCGTCGGACGGGGTCGCGCTGCGCATGCCCGAGCGTAGCGCACCGGTGCACCGGCGCGGGTACGGGCGAGGCGCCGACGGCCGCCCACGATCGGCGTCGCCAGGCGGCCCGCACGGCGACGGACTAGTGGGAATTGTCGCTGCGGAGGGGCCTTCGGGCCGAAACACTGGTTCTTGTATACTCGCTCGTGACGGAAGCGACGATAACGGAGGAGGTTGTCCGTGAGCCAACCCGAGATTTCACCGCTGGCGCGGAGGCTGGCGGAAGAGAACAACGTCGACTGGCGTGATCTGCACGGCAGCGGCGCGGGAGGCAAGGTCGTCGAGCGAGACGTGCTCGAGTACCTGGCCCGCGTGATGGCGGGCGAGGAGGATCTCGATCCCACCCCGGAGCCGGTGCCCGAGGGCATGGAGGCCTGGCCCGAAGAGGATGTCCATACCTTCCAGCGGGACATGCGGGCATCGAACAAGAACGTCGGCCTGCAGGAGATCCAGCAGGAACTGTCGGCGTCCGACCGCTTCATCGAAGGGGCGTCGACCCCGGACGAGCGGCCGCTGGACACGGGTACGGACGGCGGCGACGAGTACGGCCCACAGGGAGACGACATCAGCGAGGACATCTTCCTGTTCGACGACGAGGATGAGGCGATGCCGTCCGGGGCGGCTGCGGCGCGGCCCGACGACGTAGGCTGGGCCGCCGAAATGCGTGCCGAGGAGGCCGAGCAGGAGGCCGAGCGGGAGGACGAGCTGCTGGTCGCGGGCGAGGAGGGCGCCGGTTGGGACGGCGGCCTAGACGACGGCGGCCTCGACGACGCGGACGGGGAGGCGCTCTGGTCGAGCGCTGGCTCGCAGGACGCGTCTGAACGGCTGCCCGACGTGTTCGGGGGTGTGGAGGAGGCGCCGGCGGGCGCGCACGACCTCGGAGGTGACGCGCTGTTCGACGACGGCGGTACGACCGCGGCGAGCGAGTCAGTGCCGGGCGAGTCCGTGCCCGACGAGCTGGACGTGCCGCCGCTCGGCGACCTCGATCTCGACGATGAGGAGCGCGCTGGGGAGCGCTACGGCGAGTTATACGGCGGCGCCGCCGAGGAGGACCGTTCCGTCTCCGGCTTCGAGGCGGGTTTCGACTCCGGTTCCGATGCGCCGGACGACGGAGGGGTGCAGCTCGATGCTGGGACGGCCGCGCGTCGCCCGGCGGACGAGGCGCCGGCAGGTGGCGTCCCGACGGCCGACGCCATGGACGAGCCGGTGTTCGGTCAGGAGGTGCCGGAGGCTTCCCCCGACGAGAGGATCGACGCTCCGGCATGGTCCACAGAGCCGGGCCCCGACCTGTCCGATGCGTCGCCGGTCGAGGTGCCGGCGACCGGCGACGCTCCGCCCCCGGCGATGTCGGAGCGGGCGAGCGCCGAAGGGGCGGCCGCGGCGGGCGCCATACCTTCGGAGCTGCCGCTGGTGAGCTACGGCACGCTGCTGCGGCGCCACCTCGATGTGACGGCGCTGGCCAGCGCACAGCTCGCGGTGGGGCTCGAGCTCGGCGAGAGCGAGCCGCTCCCACCCGGGCCGTTCCTGCTCCGAGCAGCCGCCATGGCGGTCGCCGGCGGAGCCTGGGGGGACGGGCCGGTGGCGGTGATCGGCTGGAACGAGCGGGGCGAGCTCCGCGTCGCCCGGATGGCCGATGCGGCCGGGCGCCCGTTCGTCGACCTCGCGCGCGAGGCCGGCGCGGCGCTGAGCGAGGCATCGTCCGACGCGTCAGGTGTGAGCCTGGCGGTGGCCGACATGTCGGCGCTGGAGGTGGACGAGGCCGTCCTGAACGTGGACGCCCCTCTTCTCACGCTGGGCCGCATCCTCTACGACAATCAACGCGGAAGCTACCGCAGCACGCTGTCGCTGGCAGGTGACGTGGCGCCCGAGCGGGGCGCCCGGCTGCTCGCCCGGGTGGCCGAGTTGCTCGACGCTCCGGTGCGACTGCTGCTCTGAGCTTCTCATCGACCATGGAAACGGAAGCGCTCCGGCCCTGCGGCCGGAGCGATGCTTTTCGAGGGATGGTCCTCAGCTGGCCGGGGCGTCGGGGAGCAGCCACCAGAGCAGCAGATAGCCGAGGCCGGTGACCCCGATCGACGGGATGAGCGACGCCGCGAAGAGCACGCGCACGACCGTCGGCGAGGCGTCGACGTACGCGGCGATGCCGCCGCAGACGCCGGCCAGCACCCGGTCGGACCGCGAGCGCCGGAGCGAGGCCACGGTATTGGGGCGCCGGGCACGCCGTTGATCGTGCGGCAGCCCGTCTCGATGCGGCTCACCGGAAGGGGTGGGTTCGGGGCGGATCGTCACGACGGGGCCTCCGGGTCGCGCGGGATACTCGGGCGGGCTTCCGGGTCGCGCAGGGCGGCGTGAACGCGCGCTTCGAGCTCGCGCACGTCGACGCCGAAGTAGCGATCCGGCACCAGCGCCAGGTGCTTGAGTGCCTTGGCGTAGTTGCGTCGCCCGCCACGGGCGGAACGCAGGGCGCGGGCCTTGTGGAGCGCCGCCGCCAGCAGGATGATGCCGCCGAGGAAGTGCTTCTCGACGCCATGGCTGCGCGTCCACGCCTCCTCGAGCGCCTCATGGGCGTCCCAGTAGGCACCGTCTTCGAAGAGCGCCGCGCCGCGCCGCCAGGTGGGTTCGTCCAGCACCACGCCTCCCAGTATAGGCGCGGGTCCGTGGCCGGTCGCGGTGGCCGTGGGGTAGGCTGAGGCGTGCCCGATCCGGCTCGTCTCCGACGCTCCTCCCGGCCCCGCCGGCTGGTGGTCGCCGTCACCGGCGGCAGCGGCCTGATCTATGCCGTGGATCTACTGCGCTTCCTGGCGGGCACGGAGGTGGAGACGCACCTGGTGGTGAGCGCGGGCGCCAAGCAGGTCGCCCCGACGGAGCTCGACGGCGGTGTCGGCGCCCTCGAGGGCCTGGCCGATGCCGTTCACAAGGACGCCGACCTCGGTGCCCCCATCGCCTCCGGCAGCTTCCGGGTCGACGGCATGGTGGTGGTGCCCTGCAGCGCAGGGACGCTCGCCAAGGTGGCAGCCGGCTTCGGCGACACCCTGGTGGCGCGGGCCGCACACGTCACACTCAAGGAACGGCGCCCGCTGGTGCTGGTGGTGCGCGAGGCTCCCTACTCCCGGCCCATGATCCAGAACATGCTCGCTGCCAACGATGCCGGCGCAGTGGTGCTGCCGGCCTCGCCCGGCTTCTACCAGCGCCCACGCACCATCGAGGATCTGGTGGGGGGCATCACCGCCCGCGTGCTCGATCACCTCGCGATCGACAACGCCCGCGCTCCCCGTTGGAAGGAGCCCGATGCCTGAGCGAGTGGGCGTCGCCGGCCTGCTCGCTGCGGCCGGGCAGGGTCTCCGTCTGGCGGCCGGCCCGAAGGCCTTCGTTGCGGTCGGCGACCGTACGCTGCTGCAGTGGGCGGTGCTGGCCCTTCAGGACGTCGTCGATGAGGTCGTCGTGGCGGTCGCCGACGGCGACGAGGCGCGGGCGCGGGCGTTGGTGCCCGGTGTGCGCGTGATCGCCGGCGGGGCCAGCCGGCAGGCCACCGTGGCGCGCCTCGTTCACGCCACCCACGCCGAGGTGGTGCTGGTCCACGACGCCGCACGTCCCTTCCTGCCCGAGGCGGTGGCGCGGCGGGTGGTGGCGGCCGCTCGGGCGGCGGGGGCCGCCAGTGCGGCGCTGCGTCTCGCCGACACGATCGTCGAGGTCGACACCGGGGTCACCCTCGAGCGCGACCGGCTGCGCGCCATCCAGACACCGCAGGGGTTCCTGAGATCCGTCCTGGAGGAGGCGCATGGGCGGGCTCGGGCCGAGGGGTTCGAGGCCACCGACGACGCGGCGCTGGTGCGGCGTCTCGGCAGGCAGGTCGAGCTGGTCGAGGGAAGCCCGCTGCTTCACAAGATCACGACGCCCGACGACCTGCGCCTGGCTGCCGCGCTGGAGGAGCTGTGGTTGGAGCAGCGATCCCGAGGAACGCTGCCATGAGCGGGGCCGGATGGGTCGGGGAGAGCGCCCACGCCAAGGTGAACCTCGGGCTTTCGGTGCTGGCCCGGCGCGGGGACGGTTACCACGAGATCGAGAGCCTGATGGCGCGCGTGTCGCTGGCCGATGACGTGCGCGTCGTGCGCATCGTGCGCGGCGGCACCGGTGTGATGGTCTCGGTCGAGGGGGCCGAACTCCCCACCGACGACCGCAACCTGGCGCTGAGGGCGGCCCGCCGCTACCTGGAGGCCGCCGGCGCGGTCGATATCGGCGTCGCCATCGAGCTCACCAAACGTATCCCGATCGCCGCGGGGCTGGGCGGCGGGTCCTCCGACGCCGCCGCGGTGTTGCGCGCCCTGCGGGCGCTGGTCCCGGCCGACGTGGACCTCGAGAAGCTCGCCCTCGAGCTCGGCTCGGACGTTCCCTTCTTCCTGGCCGGGCACTCCGCGGCGCTCGCACGGGGCCGGGGCGAACGTCTTGAGCCCGTAGCGCTGCCGAAGCTGGCGCTGGTGCTGGCGTTCCCGGGCGAGGCGGTGTCGGCGGCGGAGGCCTACGGAGCGTTGCAGAGCTTCACATCGCGCTTGCAGCTCGATGCTGTGCTCGAGAAGCTGCGCGCCGGCAAGGAGCCCGGCTTCGTGAACGCCCTGCAGCCCGGTGTGGTGCGGGCCCACCCCGTGGTGCGCGAGGTCATCAAGGCGCTGCGCGCCGAGGGCTTGCGCGGGGCCAGCATGTCGGGGAGCGGGAGCTGCTGCCTGGCGCTCGCACGGGACGGGGCCGAGGCCGAGGACGCTGTGCAGCGGCTGCGCGCCGCGCATCCCCTGTGGACGGTGGTCGCCGCGGAGAGCGGCTGAGCCACTGCGAGCGGCCCTACCGCTCGTGCCTCAGCCTCCGCGCCGCGGGAAGTCCTTCTGGCGCTCCACGTCGTCCTGCACGAGCAGATCTTCGCCGGCAAGCGACTCGACGTGGTGACGCAGCTCGTGGGTGATGGTCTCCCACAGCTCCCCCTCCCAGTCGAAGGCGGGGTCGCCTTCGGCCACGGCGGCGAAGGAGCCGTAATACACCGCGATGTGGCGACCGAGCCCGGGCTGGCCGCCAAGGAAGTCCTCGGAGCCCGGATCGAGGTATTCGCCGAGGCGATAGACGTCCTCGTAGTCCTCCTCCTCACGGGCCTCTTCGAGCACGTGCACGCCCTGCAATCCTTTCAGGAAAGCGTCGGGGATGTCGTCTACCATCGCTGCGGCGGCGTCGCGGAACGCCTCGTACGTCATGCTGCAGTCTACGGCTGGCGCCCGCCTGCGGCGGTGCTTCCCAGCAACCGCAGGCGGGCGCTGGAGGCTCACCGGACCGTCGTCGGGACCCCGTCCCCCACCGCCACGGGACGTCCGAGGGCGGCGCTGTCGTAGGCCCGCAGGACGAGGCGCACGGCTTCGCGACCGTCCTCGCCGCTGCAGGCCACCGCACGTTCGCCTCGAAGCGCGCCCATGAACGCACCGATGTGGCGGTTGTGCGGCCCCTCGCCGGCGAAGTCGTAGGTGGTGACGTCGGTCTCGCCCCAGGTCGTGCCCGGCGAGCCGCGGTAGCTGTGGCGCAACACCGGCGGCCCGAAGCGGTTGGTGCTCTCAAGGGCTCCTTCGGTGCCGTAGATCCAGAAGCCCTCCTCCCAGCCGGTGGCCGTCCACGCCGTCTCCACCGTTCCCAGGGCGCCGTCGTCGAAGCGCAGGGACACCACCGCGGTGTCCTCGACCTCGACGTCGTACTGCAGGTGGGCGGTGCGGGCGTACACCTCTTCGACCCGCCCGCCGAAGAAGCGAGCGAGGTCCATCAGGTGGCAGCCGTTGTCGAGCAACGTGCCGCCCCCCGAGGACGCCTGTGTGGCGAACGAGGGGCGCACGCCGAGCCCCGCCCAGTCGTGTGCCTGGCGCAGCCGCACGTAGGTGACGCGCCCGATGGCGCCGGCGGTGAGGAGCTCGCCGGCGCGGCGGGCGGGCCCGCCGGAACGGAGTTGGTGGTTGACCTGTAACAGCACCCCCGCCCGACGGCAGGCGTCGATCATGGCGTCGGCGAGCTCCAGCGACAACGCGATGGGCTTCTCCACCAGCACATGGATGCCCTTCTCGGCTGCCGCCAGGGTGGCCGGGTGATGCACGGCGGTGGGCGCGGCGATGCTGACGACATCGATGCCGCCGTCGTCGAACATGGCGCGGAAGTCGCGGTAGCGGCGCTCCACGCCCCAGACGCGGCCGGCGCGCTCGAGTGAGGCGTCGTCGACGTCGCACAACGCCACGATGTCGGCGCCAGCGGCCAGCCAGCCTTCCCGGTGACGTCGCGAGATCGCGCCGGTACCGAGAATGGCCACGCGGACGGGGCTGTGGTCGACGGGGTTCACGGCGTCCTCCGGAGGCGAGGGCTCACCCGATGTGCTCCTTGCCCGGGTTGGGCACGCTCTCGAGGGCGGCCACCTGGATCGGCTTGCGAACGTCCACGGTGACCCTCCGCGCCGCGTAGTCGGCGGCGTTGGCGAGGATGCGGCGCACGTGCGGGTGGCGGTAGGTGGGGTAGGCCTCGTGGCCGGGCCGGAAGTACACCACGCGGCCGTGCCCGCGCCGCCAGGTGCACAGGCTGCGGAACACCTCGCCCCCCTGGAACCAGGAGATCATCAGGAGCTCGTCGGGTTCCGGCACGTCGAACCGCTCCCCGTACATCTCCTCCTTCTCGAGCTCGAAGTGGTCGGGGACGCCCGCGAGGATGGGGTGCGAGGGCTGCAGGTTCCACAACCGCTCCTTCTCGTCGGCCTCGCGCCAGCGGAGCCAGCCGCTGGTGCCGAGCACGCGCTTGAACACCTTGGAGACGTGCCCCGAGTGCAGCACCACCAGACCCATCCCGGAGAGCACCGCAGCATGCACGCGTTCGACGACGTCGTCGGAGACCTCGGCGTGGGCCTTGTGACCCCACCAGAAGAGCACGTCCGTGCTTTCGAGGACCTCGGGGGTGAGGCCGTGCTCGGGCTGCCGCAGCGTGGCGGTGCGCACCTCGGCGTCGAGGTGCTCGGTCAGCGCTGAGGCCACCTCGGCGTGGATCCCCTCGGGGTAGACGGCGTGCACGAGCTCGTTCTCGATCTCGTGGAGGTACTCGTTCCAGACAGTGATGCGAATTCGGCTCATGCGTTGCCTCCCGGGGCGGGCGCGCCCCAACGCGGTCGAGCATACGTCCGGGCGCGGCAGCCGCGTCAAGGCCCGCGCCGCCGGGGCGGGCGCGGGCTCAGCTGCCGCTTTCGGAGGGGATGCGCCGCGCCACGCGCGATACCGTCAGGCCCTGTACCACGATGGCGAACACCACCACGGCATAGGTCATCGACACGATCAGGTCGCGCTCGTGGCCGGCGGGAAGCGACAACGCGAGCGCCACCGAGATGCCGCCGCGCAGGCCGCCCCACACCATGGTGCGCACGGTCCAGGGCGGGAAGTGGCGCTGCGCTCGCAACATGGTGATGGCAGCGCCCACGCTGACCAGTCGGGCGGCCAGTGCCAGCGGGATGGCCAGCAGTGCCAGCGGCCAGGGGTAGTCCTTGGCCAGCAGCAGGATCTCCAAGCCGATCAACACGAACAGGATGGCATTGAGGATCTCGTCGATCAGCTCCCAGAAGGTGTCGAGGTGCTCGCGGGTGGTGGTGCTCATGGCCAGCATGCGGCCGCGGTTGCCGATGAACAGACCCGCCACCACCATCGCCAGCGGGCCCGACATGTGCACGGCGTTGGCGAGGGCGTAACCCCCGGACACCAGCGCCAGGGTCAGCAGCACCTCGACGGTGTACTCGTCGACCGCGCGCAGCAACAGGTAGGTGCCGACGCCGAGCGCGAAGCCCAGCGCCAGCCCGCCGAGCGCCTCGCGCACGAACAGCATCAGGGCGCCCGACGTCTCGCCGTGGGCGCCGCTCGCCGCCATGGCGAAGTTGAGCGCCGCCAGGAACACCACGATGCCGACACCGTCGTTGAACAGGCTCTCGCCCACGACCAGCGTTTCCACGTCGGGCCGCACGCCGAGCCGGCGCAGGATGCCGAGCACGGCGATGGGATCGGTGGGCGAGATCAAGGCGCCGAAAACGAACGCCCAGGCCAGCGGCAGGCCATAGCCCAGCAGGGCGGACCCGAGGTACACCAGCAGCCCGACCACCACGGTCGAGATGACTACGCCGACGGTGGCGAGGACCACGATCGGCCAGCCCTGCCGCCCCAGATCCTCGAGGTTCACTTGCAGCGAGCCGGCGAACAGCAGGTAGCTCAGGAGGCCCTGGAGCACCAGCGTGCCGAAGTTCAGCGAATCGAGGAAGCTCTGCGCCCAGTGGGTGAGGGCGGTGTCGCGGAACAGCAGGAGCCCCAGGGAGGTGACCAGGGCCACCAGCATCACGCCGATGGGTGTGGGCAGCTTGATCCAGCGCTCGTTCACGAAGCCGAACAGGGCGGTGATGGTGAGCACCAGGGCGAAGGACTGGAAGAGGCCCATGCCCGCGATTGTACGCGTGGGAGGGGCGTCGCCCCATCGAACTCATCGCCGGGCCGGGTACGTTGAAGCGTGCTCACGATCCGAAGCGAGCGGGAAGAGGACGCGGCCGGCATCTACGAGGTACACCTGGCCGCCTTCGAGACGCCGGCCGAGGCCGACCTCGTCGAGGCGATCCGGGCGTCCCGGCACTACCAGTCCCGCTTGTCGATCGTCGCGGAGACCGACGACGGGATCGTCGGGCACGCCCTGCTCAGCTACGCCGAGCTCGTGGATGGCGTGCGCGCACGTCCCGTCCTGGTGCTTGCCCCCCTGGCGGTGTTACCGCGCTACCAGGAGCATGGTGCAGGGACGGCCATGATGCACGAGTGCATCGGCCGCGCCGATCACGCCGGCGAGCCCATCATCGTGCTGGTCGGCCACCCCGGCTACTATCCACGCTTCGGTTTCGTGCCCGCATCGCGCTACGGCATCGCGCCGCCCGAGCCCCTGCCGGATGCGGTGTTCATGGCCCGGAGACTCTCCGGCTACGACCCCTCGTGGCGGGGGCAGCTCGTCTACCCGCCGGCGTTCGACCTCGTGATGCAGGACCTGGAGCGGCCTCCCGCGCCCGTACTGGCCGGCTGAGAACGGCCCCGCTCCGGCAACCACACTTCCCCGCCGCGCGCAACCCGCCGCGCGCGGTGTACCCGCGGCTCCTCATGCAACTCACGACAAGTTCATGCTCCGCTAAAGTGTCGACAGTCGGCAGTTGGCACCTTGGAGGGGTGGCGAGCCACGCATGGATGCGCTCTCGAGCGTCACGACGGGTCCCAGCATCAGCGAGCAGGTCTACCGTTCGCTGCGTGCCTCGTTGCTCGAGGGCGCGTATCCGTCGGGCGCGCAGCTCAGCGAGGCGGGCCTGGCGCAACGCCTGGACGTGAGCCGGGCCCCCGTCCGGGAGGCACTGGAGCGCCTCGTCCAGGAGGGCCTGCTGGTCCGGCGTCCCCGCCGCGGCACCTTCGTCCGGAGCTACGACCGTGCCCAGGTGGGTGAGCTGATGGAGCTCCGGGGTGTCCTGGAGACCGCCGCGGCACACCTCGCCGTCGTCCGCGCCTCGGATGAGGAGCTCGACGCCTTGCGCCGTCTCCTCGACGCCGCCGACGCCGCTACCCGGCGGGGGGAGGGCTATCCGCCCGACCGGGACTTCCACCGTGCGCTCACCGTGCTGGCGAAGAACGGCGAGTTGGCCAGGGTCACAGGGCTGGTCTTCGACCAGCTGCGGCTCGCCCGTGCCCTCTCGACCCAACGCAGTGGGCGCGCCCGCGAGGCGTGGCGCGAACATGCCGGTGTGCTGCGCGCGCTCGTCGCGCGCGACGTCGACGGCGTGGACGCTGCCCTGGCAGCGCACCTGGCCGCCGCGGAGGCGGCCATGCTGGCCTGGGTCGACCGGGACGGCACCCCCCCACAAGGATCCGACACGGAGCGACGACTCCGTTCGATCGACTAGGAGGAGTATATGAAGGTACGTCGATTGGCACCCCTGCTGGCCACGCTGTTGCTCGGTCTGCTCGGAAGCGCGTTTGCGTTCTCCCCGAGCAACGTCGAGTGCATCGCCCCGTCCGATCCCGGCGGCGGCTGGGACTTCACCTGCCGCTCGGTCGGCAAGATCCTGTACGACCTCAAGGACGTCCCGCAGCCGGTGAAGGTGACGAACATGGCCGGCGGCGGTGGCGGTGTGGCCTACGGCTACGTGGTGAGCAAGCGCAACAACGACGCCAACCTGCTGGTCGCCGCCAGCACCGCCACCACCACGCGCCTGGCACAGAACCAGTACGCCGGCCTCACCGAGAACCAGGTGCGCTGGGTGGCCGCCCTCGGCGCCGACTTCGGCGTCATCACCGTAGCCGCGGATTCGCCCTTCCAGACCCTGCAAGACCTCATCGACGCGGTCAAGGCCGACCCGACCAAGGTGGCGTTCGGCGGCGGTAGCGCCGTCGGCGGCTGGGATCACCTGAAAGTCCTGCTGCTGATGAAGGCGGCCGGCATGACGGACGTCAAGCGCGTCAAGTACATCTCGTTCAACAACGGCGGTGACGCCTTGACGCAGGTCCTGGGTCACCACCTCCAGGCCGCGACGGGCGACATCTCCGAGGTCAAGGGTCAGCTCGACGCGGGCGCCGTGCGCGTGCTCGCCGTGCTCTCCGACGAGCGTCTCCCCGGCGACCTCGGGAACATCCCGACCGCCAAGGAGCAGGGCTACGACGTCGTCGGTGCCAACTGGCGCGGCTTCTACATCCCGGCCGGCGCCTCGGACGAAGCCTTCACCTACTGGGGGGACACCCTCAAGGCGCTCTACCAGAGCGACGAGTGGAAGGCCGCCATGGTGAACAACGGACTGGCGCCGTTCTGGATGGGCGGCAGCACGTTCAACGACTTCGTGAACAAGCAGATCCAGGATCTTCGCGATCTGTCGAAGGAGATCGGGCTGCTGTAGCCCCTCTCCCGCGTGGGCGCGCCGCGAGCGCGCCCACGCCATCCCAGGGGGCGAGGAGCGCAGCCGCTCCACCCGCTCCGGAACGGGTACGGACTGGTTCATGACCGATCGCATCACAGGGGGGTTGCTGCTGGCCCTGGCCATCGCGTTCGGGCTTCACGCTCGCAGCTTCACCACCAATTTTCTCACCGATCCCCTGGGTCCCCAGGCGTGGCCGATCATGCTGGCCGTCCTGATGGGGCTCTTCAGCCTCTATTTGCTCGTCCGGCCGTCGTCCGAAGCCGTCTGGCCGAAGGCCGTGGTCCTGTTCCGGCAGGCCGTTCTGATCGGCGCGCTGATCGTCTACGCGCTGCTGCTCGAGCCGCTCGGTTTCGTGCTGTCGACCGTCCTGGTGATGACGTTCATGGCCTCGTTGCTCGGCGCCCGTTGGTGGCAGGCGGGCGTGACCGGCGTCGTCAGCAGCTTCGCGCTCTACGTCCTGTTCAACACCCTGCTCGGCCTGCCGCTGCCGGCCGGCGGACTGTTCGGGGGCTGACGTGGAGACCCTCCATCTCCTGGGACAGGGCTTCGCCGTGGCGTTCCAGCCGCTCAACCTGCTGCTGGCGCTGGTCGGGGCCTTCGCCGGGACCATCGTCGGCGCGCTGCCGGGCCTGGGCCCTGCCAACGGCGTGGCGATCCTGATCCCCGTCAGCTTCACGCTCGGGCTGCCCGCCACCTCGGCCATGATCTTCCTCGCCAGCGTCTACTACGGCGCGATGTACGGCGGCCGCATCTCCAGCATCCTGCTCAACATCCCGGGCGACGAGCCCGCGGTGATGACGACCCTCGACGGTTACCCGATGGCGAAGCAAGGTCGCGGCGGCTCCGCGCTCGCCATCTCGGCCGTCGCGTCGTTCGTGGGCAGCACCCTGGCGACGATCGGCTTGATGCTGTTCGCGCCGGTGCTCGCCAAGCTCGCCATCCGCTTCGGACCCGCGGAGTACTTCGCGCTCTACGTCATGGCCTTCTCCACGCTCAGCAGCCTGACGGGCAAGAATCCGGTCAAGACCCTCATCGGTGCCGTCCTGGGCCTGATGCTGGCTACCGTCGGGCTCGACCCGGGCAGCTCGGTGCCACGGTTCACCTTCGGGCAGATGAAGTTCTTCGAGGGCATCGACTTCATCGTCGCCATCGTCGGCCTGTTCGCGATCAGCGAAGCGCTGGTGTTCTTGGAGACCTCGCACGCCGGCGAGACCGTGCGTTACAAGGTCGGTCGCGTCGCCGCTCGCATCCGCGACATCATGAGCACCTTCGTGACGATGCTCCGCGCCAGCGTCATCGGCTTCGTGGCCGGTGTGCTTCCCGGCGCCGGAGCCTCGCTCGGGTCGTTCATCGCCTACACCTTCGAGAAGCGCCTGGTGGACCGCGAGGGCACGTTCGGAACCGGCGACCCCCGCGGCGTGGCGGCGCCAGAGGCGGGCAACAACGCCGCTGCCGGGGGCGCGCTGGTCCCCATGCTGACCCTCGGCGTGCCCGGCAGTGGCACCACCGCGGTGCTGCTTGCGATGCTGATCTCCCTCAACATCACCCCCGGGCCGCTGCTGTTCACCCAGCACCCCGACGTGGTGTGGGGCCTCATCGCCTCGCTCTACCTGGGCAACATCGTGCTGCTGGTCCTCAACCTGCCGTTGGTGGGCATCTTCGTGCGGCTCCTGAGCGTCCCCGGCTGGATCCTGATGCCGGTCGTGACGATGGTCGGCTTCCTGGGCGTGTACGCCATCAGCCACAGCGTCTTCGACATCTTCCTGATGATCGGCTTCGGCGTCGGGGGCTGGCTGTTGCGCAAGCTCGAGATCCCGCTGGTGCCCGTCATCCTGGGCTTGCTGCTGGGCGACGACATGGAGGTCAACCTCCGTCGCGCCCTAAACCTCGGCAACGGCAACTGGTTGAGCCTCTGGGACAGCCCGCTCTCGATCATCCTGTGGGCGGTCGCCGTCCTGGGCCTCATCCTGCCGATCCTGTTCCTGCGCCGCCCGACCGTCAAGGTCGACGACGGCGACGGCACGGTGGACTAGCCGTACGCACCTGGTGGCGGTACTTCGCCACGGCTACGGGCCCGAGCGCATGCTCGGGCCCGTGTCGTCCCGTCCGCGTAGGGTCGGCGTTCAGCCCGTGACGGCGCCCTTCGACGCGCTCGATACCTGACGGGCGTACTTCGCCAACACGCCACCGGTGTAGCGCGGCGCGGGCGGCTGCCAGGCGTCGCGGCGGCGCTGGAGCTCATCGTCGGTCAGGTCCACTTCGAGCAGGTTCTGGTCGGCGTCGATGGTGACGGTGTCGCCCTCGTGGAGCAGCCCGATGGGACCGCCCACCGCAGCCTCCGGCGCCACGTGCCCGACGACCAGCCCGTAGGTGCCGCCCGAGAAGCGACCGTCGGTGATCAGCCCCACCGAGTCGCCGAGGCCCTTGCCGATGATGGCGCTGGTGGGGGAGAGCATCTCGCGCATGCCGGGCCCGCCGCGGGGTCCCTCGTTGCGAATCACGAGGACGTCGCCGGGCTGGACGCGGTCACCGAGGATGGCCGCCAGGCAGTCCTCCTCGCTCTCGAAGATGCGCGCCGGCCCCTGCATGCGGCGTGCCTTCAGGCCGGTGGTCTTCGCCACCGCGCCCTCGGGTGCTAGGTTGCCGCGCAGGATGTTCAGGTGGCCGTGGGGGTAGAGCGGCCGCTCGATGGGGTGGATCACGTCCTGGCCCTCGGGTGGCCGGCTCGGTACGTCGTGCAGGTTCTCGGCCACGGTCCTGCCGGTGATCGTCATGCAGTCGCCGTGCAGCAGCCCGGCTTCGAGCAGCATCTTCATCACCTGCGGGATGCCACCGGCACGGTGCAGGTCGGTGGCGACGTAGCGGCCGGAGGGCTTGAGGTCGCAGAACAGCGGCGTGCCCTCGCGGATGCGCTCGAAGTCCTCGAGAGTGAGATCGACTTCGGCAGCATGGGCGATGGCCATGAGATGCAGGACCGCGTTGGTGCTCCCGCCCACCGCCATCACGACCCGGATGGCGTTCTCGAACGCGCGTTTGGTCATGATGTCGCGCGGCAGCACGTCGTCCCGGACCAGGCGAAGCAGCACGCGGCCGCTCTCGGAGGCGCTGAGGTGCTTCTCCTCGTCCTCGGCCGCCATGGTGCTGGAGGATGGCAGGCTCATGCCCATCGCCTCGATGGCCGAGGACATGGTGTTGGCGGTGTACATGCCACCGCAGGAGCCGTTGCCCGGGCAGGCGTTCTGCTCGATGGCCTGGAAGGTGTCGAGGGGGATCCTTCCGGCGGAATACTGCCCGACCGCCTCGAAGACGCTGACGATCGTGAGGTCCTCACCGTCGTGGTGCCCCGGCTTGATGGTGCCGCCGTACACGAAGACGCTCGGGATGTTGAGGCGTGCGATCGCGATCATCGCGCCGGGCATGTTCTTGTCGCAGCCGCCGACGGCGAGCAGGCCGTCCATGCTCTGGCCGCGGCACACGGTCTCGATGCTGTCGGCGATCACCTCGCGCGAGATCAGGCTGAGCTTCATCCCCTCCGTGCCCATGGAGATGCCGTCGGAGATGGTGATGGTGCCGAACATCTGGGGCATGCCGCCGGCCGCGCGGGCGGCGCCGTCGGCCGCGACCGCCAGGTCGCCGAGCCCGGCGTTGCAGGGGGTGATGGTGCTGTGCCCGTTGGCGATCGCGACGATCGGCTTTCCGAAGTCGCTGTCGCCGAAGCCGACCGCGCGCAGCATGGCGCGGTTGGGAGCGCGCTGGTCACCCTCGGTGATGACCGCGCTGCGACGGTTGAGCTTGGACCGGGTGAGTGTATCCGCCATGATGGTTCCTCCCGAATGGGCGCATTGTACCGGAGGCGGCGTCGTCGCGCTCGCCGCGGCCGGCCGGTGGCGCGTGCCCCGCACCGCACGCGGTGCTCGCCGCCCCGAGGGGTGGGCGGCGGCGTAAGGTGGTACGCGATGAGCCAACCGACCCCCCGCACTACGAAGCCCACGGACGACGGCGCGCCTCAGCGGAGCGTGGAGCTCCAGGAGGTCAGCGTCGTCTTCGGCGGCGAAGCCGTGCTGGCCGATGTTGACCTGGTCCTACCCGCCGGCCGGACGGTGCTGCTGCGCGGTCCCAACGGTGCCGGCAAGAGCACCCTGTTGCGCGCCATCGCCGGCCTGCTGCCGTTCAAGGGCGAGATCCTGCTGTTCGGCGCCCGGCCGCGCACGCTGGAGGGGCGCGCCGCTTTCGCCTTCGTGGCCGACGTCCCCACGCTGTTCGAAGACCTCACCGTGCACGAGCATGCGGCCTTCTTGAGCCGGGCGTACGCGCGGCCGGAAGCCGAGGAGCGGACGCTGGCCTGGTACGAGCGCTTCGAGTTGGCCGAGCGCGTCGACGAGTTCCCGGGAACCCACTCGCGGGGCATGCGTCACAAGGCGGCACTCGCGCTGGCGCTGGGTCTCGAGCCGGACCTGCTGCTGCTCGATGAGCCCTTCAACACGCTCGACGCCGACGCTCGCCTGACGCTGGCCGAGGCGCTGCGTGAGCGCGCGCAGGACGGACGCATCAACCTTCTCAGCGCCCACGATCAGTCGCTCGAGCGCGACCTCTCCGCCGAGGTCGTCGAGGTGCGCGGCGGTCACGTGAGCCGGCTCGGTGGCTAGCGCGTCGGCGGCCGGGCGTCAAGCGGTGGGAGCCAGCCTGGGCGCGCTGGAGCGCCGCATGCTGCGGCGCCGGGTGGGACGCGGCTACCACTGGGTGGGGCGGACCTTCGGCTGGTCCACCATCATCTACCTGGTGTTCTGGATCGCGCTGTTCGTGGTGGGCGGCGTGCAGTCCGCCGCTCCGATCGAGCGCCCGCTGCCGGTCGCGATCCTGCCGATCGCGCTCGACGGCCTGGCCCTGCTGGCACTGGTGAGCGTGTCGTTGCAGCGCTCGCCGCCGGTGGTGCTCGGCCGCAGTCACGCCATGCTGCTGGGGCTGTCGCCCTGGCCGGCCCGGCGCGTACTGCGCCCGCGCCTGCTCGGCTTCTTCGCTTCGCGCGTGGTCGTCGGCGCCGTCGTCGGCACGGCCACATGGCTGCTGGTGACCATCCTGTTCGCGGTATCGGTGCCGGCGCTGGTGGCGCTCGGCGCCGGGTTGTGGCTGCTGCGAGCGGCGCTGGCGATGCTGGTGTACGAGCGCCGGCCCGTCGCCCTGCCGCTGGCCCTGCTGGCCGTGGTGCTGGCGGCGCTGGGGGCCGCCTCCGGTGCTTTGGGATTCGAACAGGGCGCTGCCGCGCCCGCGCTCGCCGCGGGGGTGGCGTCGGCACTGGGCCTGGCTGCGGCCGCCTCGGCCTACGCCTATCAGGGGGAGGGCTACCCCGCCGGCTACCTCTTCGACGCCATGGTGGTCGCCGAGTTCCGCGCGTCCGTGATGATGGCGGTGATGACGCAGAGCGCTGGCGCGTTACGCAGGCGCGGCACCACCACCCGCTCGCGCCGGCGGAGGAAGGGCCGCCGCTCGGGCAGCGCCCGGCTGCGGCTGCCGGCCCCGTCGACGGAGTACGGCGCGCTCGGCGCCGTCGCCTGGCGCAGCGCGTTGAGCCTGCTGCGGGCGCCGCTGCTCATGAAGGTGGCGCTGCTGGCGGCGCTCGGCTACGTCTACGCCATGCTCTCGGCGGGCGTGATGGGCGGCCTGCCGCTGGCGGTCCTGGGTCTCGCGGCGGGGTTCCTGGCGTCGTGGTTGCTGGGGCCGTCGGTGGAGCCCGCGCCGCTCCCGCTCGACCCCTTCGCGCGCGGCGGCGGCCGGGTCCTGCCGGGCCTGTTCGCGGCCGCCGTGCTGTTCGCGCTGTTCGCCGCCGTGCGCTCCGCGACCGGCGGCCCCGCGGGCTCGGGAGAGGCCGGGCTGCTGGGGTTCGCGCTGGTAGCGCTGGCCACGGTCACCCTCGAGAAGGCGTCGAGCTGGCTGCACGTGTCGCACCGCGAGTGGACGGCATGGGGTCTGTCGGGCTTGCTGAGCGGCACCTTGCTGTGGGTCCTGAGTGCGCTCGGGGGTCCGGGCGTGATCACGCTGGGGGCGCTGGGGCTGGCCTTCGGAAGCCTCCTTGTCCTGCCCTGAGACTCCCGCTGGTGCGGCGTCTCAGCGGCGCGGCAACAGCAGCACGATGGACACCGCCATCAACAGCAGCCCCACCGCACGGCTGGGCGTCACCGGGATGCGTGTGGCGCCCCAGCCTGCGGCGTCGATGACGACAGCCGCCGTCATCTGGCCGACGATGATCCCGCCGAGCCCGGCAGCCATGCCCAGGCGCGGGAGGGCGAAGGCTATGCCGGTGAGGATGCCGATGCCGAGTGCTCCGGCGGCGACCCAGTAGGGCGAACTGCGCAGCAGCGTGCCCCACAGCAGGCCGCCACCCAGGATCGAGACGAGCAGCAGGACCACCACCGACAGGGTGCCGCCGGCGACGTTGACCAGCAGGCCGGTACGGACCGCGCCGAGCGATTTCTCGGCGATGCGGATCACGCTTCCCTGCGTGCCGATGGCGATGCCTGCGACCAGGCTGGCGAGCAGTGCGGCGACCACGGATTTCTCCATCTTCGACCTCCGGCCCCCGCGTGACGCCGCGGTTCCCACATCGTCGGGAGGACCGGTGGCGGGACCCTGCCTCCCGCCCGGGGCGATAGCGACCATCGTACCGCGGTACGGCGGACCGGCTACAACCAGGTGGGCGTCCACAGCTCCGGCCGCAAGCGGGCGCCCACCAGCGCTTCGAGATCGAGGACCCCGTCGGCGAGGGGAAGGGCCCGGTCGAGACTGTCGCGCTCCAGCTTCAGCGGGAAGCTGAGCTCGCTCGGGTGGGTCACGCCCTCCTGGCTCGCTGCCACGGCGCTGTGGAGCGTCCCGAGCCCGCTCGAGGCCTGGGAGCCGATCATGACTCCCTTGCCTGCGTCCCGCGCCATCGCCAGCATGCGCAGCGTGTCGTGCCAGCCGCTGCGGGCCGGTTTGATGTTGAGGATGTCGAAGGTGTCTGCCTCCAGCTCGCGCTCGAGCTCGGCGGGCGTGAAGGCGCTGTCGTCGGCGATGAGCGGCAGGATGCCGGCGGCACGAAGCCGCTGTCGCGCCGCGAGGCGGTGGACGGGGAGCGGCTCCTCGACGTAGGCGACGCCCAGAGCGGCGAGGCGCTCCAGGACCCGCGGAGCGTCGGCCTCGTCCAGCGTCTCGTTGGCGTCGGCGTAGAGCAGCACGGCGTCACCGAGCGCATCCCGCAGCGCTAGAAGCACGCGCTCGTCGTGCTCGGGGTCGCGGCCCACCTTGACCTTCAGCACGCGCACGCCGGCCGCTACCACGGCGCGCGCCTCGACCAGCATGGCGTCGAGCTCGGCGATGCCCACGATGAAGCTGACGCGGGGACGTCGTTGCGGCCCCATCGAACGCGTGGCCAGGCTGCCGCCCTGCGACGCCGCGGCCGCTTCGGCCAGCGCCAGGTCGAGCGCGCCCTTGAGGGCGTGGTTGAACGGCAGTGCGTCCAGTGCTCGCCGCTGGGTGGGGGCGTCCTCGACGTCGACGCCTCGCAGGCGCGGCTCGAGGTGGTGCCTCAGCGCGGCCTCCATGCCTTCGCGCGTCTCGCCGTAGATGGTCGGTCGCACCGGCGCCTCCGCCACGCCGAAGGCGCCACCTTCGAGCTCCACGCCGACGAGCAGGTGCTCCAGGGCACGCAGCTCGCTGCCCGCGCCCCAGCGCAGGGCGCCCGCCATGGGCAGCGAGAGCGGGGCGAAGCCGATGCGGGCGATGCGGGTCATGCCGACCAGCCTACAGCCAGGAAGCGAGGCGCCGGGCGACCTGGCGCGGGTCGAGCCGTCCGGTGTCGAGCCGCAAGCGCCGGTGCGCGGGCAGCGGCTCGAGCCGCTGCCAGGCGGCGAGCGGGTCGTAGTGCAGGCTCTCCTCGGCGACCACCCGGGCGCCGGTCGCGACCGCATCCGGGTCCAGTCGGGCGGCGTCGGCCGCCAGCCGGGCCAGGTCCGTCAGCCTCTCCAGGCCCTCGATGCGCTGTAGGCGTGCGAGGAGAGCATCGCGCATCGCGCCGTGCGCTTCGTGGTGCGCTTCGTCGTTGGGTGCGTGGTGCACCGCGTCGCCGGCACCGACGCGGTCGAAGGCGTCTCCGCGGCCCGCCAGACGCAGCACCCGGACCGCCGCCGGCGCTTCCAGGGCGACGAAGCGAGCGTGGGCGAAGACCTCCACGGCGTAACCCACCTCGTCCTCGCCGCGCAGGTTGTCGAACAGCGCCAACGGAGCGTCGCTCGCCCCGGGCGCGTCGCTCGCCAGGTAGCGTTCCAGGGCGTGAGCCACGCCCCCGGGATGGGCGCGGCGATAGCGCGCGGTCAGGCGGAAGCGCTCCAGCCGGTCGCGCACCGGCTGCTGGGGCACGCCCTCCAGCCGTTGCGCCTCGGGGATGATCAGCGCGTCGGCCAGCGCGCGCCGATTGGGGAGCAGGCGGGCGCCGGGCACCGTGGTACGCAGCGCCTCCAGGGTGGTGCTCTTCCCGACCCCGGTGAGGCCCACCACGATGAGCAGCGCGCGCTCAGCCACGGCGTCGTGGCGTTGTGCGGCCCAGCGTTGTGCGGCCCGCTGTCGTGCGGCCCAGCGTTGTGTGCGAAGCCCGGCGCACCCCGTCAGACCAGCGCCGCGAGGCGCTGGCACGCTTCAAGAAGAGCGTCCTCTTGCTTGCAGAAGGCCAGGCGCACGAGGTTGCGGGCAAGGTGCTTGTGCTCGTCGGCGTAGAACGCGCTCGGGGGGATGGCGCCGACACCGGCGCGGGCCGGCAGGTCGCGACACAGCGCCACGTCGTCGTCGTAACCCAGGGCGCTGCTGTCGGCCACCACGAAGTAGCCGGCGTCGGGCATCATCGGCTCGAACGGGGTGGGCGCCAGGGCCTCGAGGAGCACGTCGCGGCGGCGACGGAAGCCGCCCTCCAGCTCCCGGTAGTAGTCGCTCTGGCGCGCGTGGCGCAGCATGCTCGCGCCGGCGCGTTGCAGTGGCGTGGCCACGTCGAAGGGAATCCACTGATGCGCCATCGTCACGGCGTGCACCAGCGCCTGCGGGCCGGTCACCCAACCCACCTTCCAGCCGGTCACCGAGAAGGTCTTTCCCAGGCTGGCCACGGTCAGGGTGCGCTCCCAGGCGCCGGGGCGGCTGGCGAGCGGGACGTGCTCGGTGAACGCGATGCGCTGGTAGACCTCGTCGCTGATGAGCACCGCGCCGACCCGCGTCGCCTCGGCGACCAGGGCGTCGAGCTCCGCCGCGCTGAAGACCTTGCCCGTCGGGTTGTGGGGCGTGTTCACCACAATCGCTCGTGTGCCCGGCCCCACCGCCCGGTGGAGCTTCTCCGGGTCGAGGTGCCATCTCCCGTCGACGAGATCGAGCGGCAGGAAGCGGGGCACGCCCCCGGCCATCACCACGTCCGCGGGATAGGCATCGTAGAACGGCTCGATCAGCAGCACCTCGTCGCCCGGGGAGACGAGCGCCTGGATGGCGGCGAACAGTCCCTCCGTGGCGCCCACCGTCACGAGCACGTTGGCGGCCGGGTCGAGCTCGCGCTCCAGCCGACGGCCGACGTCGAGGGCGATCTCCTCGGTGAGCTCGGGCAGGCCGCCCAGCGGCGCGTACTGCTGCCCGCCGTCGGCGCTGGCCGCGAGCGCCTCGAGGACGAAGCGAGGCGGGTCGAAGCCGGGGAATCCCTGGCCGAGATCGATGGCGTCGTGTTGGCGGGCCAGCCGCGAGTAGGTCGCGAAGACCGTCTCGCGGAAGCCCGCGATGCGGCTCGACGCCCAGGGCGCCGCCGCGCTGGGGGTGGGGCTCGGATCGGCGGACATCGCGGTCATTGTACGGGCCGAACCTGCGTGTCATCGCCGCGGCGCGCCGCGGCGATGACACGCACGCAGGGTGCGCGGGCGCCGCTCAGGCGACGGGCGCCGCAGCAGCCTGCAGCGCGGCGATCACGGCGTCGGTGAAGGCATCCGTGCCGCGGGTGCCCCCGAGATCGACGGTGGCGTCCTGTGCCAACGCCGCCTGCACGGCCGTATCCAGCGCGTCCGCGGCCGCGAGCTCATCGAGGCCGTGGCGCAGCATCATGGCGGCGGACAGCAGGGTGCCGACGGGGTTGGCGACTCCCTTGCCGGCGATGTCCGGCGCGCTGCCGTGGACCGGCTCGTAGAGCCCCACGTCACCGCCCAGGCTGGCCGAGGGGAGCACCCCCAGCGAGCCGGGGATGACGGCGGCGAGGTCGGAGAGGATGTCGCCGAAGAGGTTGCCGGTGACGACCACATCGAACTCGGTGGGCGCGCGCACGACCTGCATGGCCGCGTTGTCCACGTAGAGGTGGTCGAGTTCCACGTCTGCGAACTCGGCCTGGTGCACGCCCACCACCACGTCGCGCCAGAACTGCGAGACGTCCAGCACGTTGGACTTGTCGACGTTGGTGACCTTGTTGCGGCGCTTGCGCGCGGTCTCGAACGCCACCCGGGCGATGCGCTCGACCTCGTAGCGGTCGTAGACCATGGTGGAGAGCCCCTGCTCCTCGCGGGCGTAGGACGGTTTGCCGAAGTAGATGCCGCCCGTGAGCTCGCGCAGGATGAGGAGGTCGGTGCCGCGGGCGACCGTCTCCTTGAGGGGGGAGAGGCGCTCGAGCCCGGGGAAGACCTTCACTGGCCGCAGGTTGGCGTACACCCGCAGGTGGCGCCGCAGCCCCAGGATGCCGGACTCGACCCGCTTCTCGCGCGGCAGGCGGTTCCACGGGTGGTCGCCCACCGGGCCGCCGGCCGAGCCCATCAGTACCGCGTCGGCCCGACTGCTGGCGTCCCGGGTGACCTGCGGTAGCGGTTCGCCGTGGCTGTCGATGGCGCCGCCGCCGAACGGCAGGCGCTCGAATTCGAACGTCAGACCGTGGGTGGCCTGCATCGCCTCCAGCGTGCGGACCGTGGCGTCGATGACCTCCGGGCCGATGAAGTCGCCCGGCAGGACCGCGATGTGGTAGCTCATGTCGTCTCTCCCTTCGCGGGGCGGGTGGCCAGGACCACCGCCATGGGCAGCGCGAAGCGCGCCGCTTCCCCGGCTTCGTACTCGATGGTGAACAACCTTCGCTCGAGCGGCCCTGCCTCCCGGAAGAGCCTGTGGACCACGGCTTGCTCTGTCTCCGTAAGGCTCATGCGGCCGATCCAGGCGTCGACCTCCATCTGGTAGCGGGTGTCGGTGTCGCCCACCACCCAGAGCAGGCCTGCCGCGGCGAGCATGGCGCGCCACTCGTCCAGGGTGTAGGCGCGCACGTGGGTTGCGTCGCGCGCGCGTTCGATGGCGTCGAGCCAGGCGTCGACGCGCGCATCCGGGGTGATCTCATCGACCAGCACGAAGCGCCCGCCGGGCCGCAGCACGCGCGCGATCTCGCGCAGCGTGGCGTTCGGGTCGGCGTGATGGTGCAGCGTGTGACGTGCGGTCACCAGATCGAAGGAGTCATCCTGAAGCCCGGTAGCGTCGCCGGGGGCTTCGACGAAGCGGAGGCCGGGAAGCGCGCCGTAGCGCCGGCGTGCAGCGTCGAGCATGCCGGCAGCGGGGTCGAGCGCCACCACCTCGGCGCCCGCGCGGGCCAGGCACGCGGCGGTGTGGCCGGCGCCGGTGCCCACGTCGAGGCAGCGATCGCCCGGGCGGGGATCGGCCAGCGCGAGGAGCTTGGGCAGCGATGGGCCGGCGAGGTGCTCACGGCTGACGGCGTAGGCCGCCCCCCGCTCGGACCAGCCGCCCTCCGGGTGCTGCGCGGACGTGCCCACCGGGCTCAGGCGCCGGAGGCGACGTGGCCCAGGCGTTCGGCTACCTCGCGCACCGCGCTCACACCCTCGAGGAGCTCGCCCAGGGGGTCCCAGAAGCCATCGAGCAGCGCTTCCCGGGCCGACGACGGCAGGCTCGCCTCGAAGGTCTGGTCGCCGGCGCGCACCTGGCCGGCGGCGACGTCGATGACGAGCTCGAGCTGCGGGTCGGCGCGCACCGCTTCGATGAGGGCGCGGCGCGCCTCGGGGGAGACGGCCACGCACACCAGCCCCAGGGTGGTGGCGTTGCCGAAGAAGATCTCGGCGAAGCTCTCCGCGATGACGGCCTTGAAGCCGGCCCGGGCGATCGACTGCGGGGCGTGCTCGCGGCTCGAGCCGCAACCGAAGTTGCTGCCCGAGATCAGCACGCTCGCGCCCGCGTAGCGCGGGTCGTCGAGCGCGTGCCCCTTGGCGGCGCCGGACTCGTCGAAGCGCTCGTCGCGGAACAGTCCCTCGGCGAGATCGTCGAAGGTCACGCACTTCAGGTAGCGCGCCGGGATGATGCGGTCGGTGTCGATGTCGTCGCCGGGCAGCGGAACGGCCCGCCCCCGGACCTCGCGGATGGCTTCCATCGCCATGTCAGGCCACCGCCTCTCGCGTCACGCCGAAGACCTCGCGTGCGTCGCTCACTTCGCCCGTCACGGCCGCCGCGGCGACCATGACCGGACTCATCAGAACGGTACGGCCGGTGGGGCTGCCCTGCCGGCCCTTGAAGTTACGGTTGGAGGTGCTGGCGCAGAGCTGGTCACCCACCAGCTTGTCGGGGTTCATGGCCAGGCACATCGAGCAGCCCGCCTCGCGCCACTCGAAGCCGGCGGCCTGGAAGATCTTGTCGATCCCGCGCCGTTCGAGCTCCGCCTTGACGTGCTGCGAGCCCGGCACAGCGATGGCGTGGACGTCGGGGTGTACGCGGCGTCCCTCGAGGTAACGGGCGGCTTCCACGAAGTCCGAGACGCGACCGTTGGTGCAGGAGCCGAAGAACGCCACGTCGACCTTGGTGCCCGCGATGGGGGCGCCAGGGGTCAACTTCATGTGGGTGAGCGCCTCGGCGATCGCGTCGCGCTCGCCCTCGGGCGCGCCTTCCACGGTGGGAACGTTGTGCTCGATGCTGATCGCCTGGCCCGGGTTGATGCCCCAGGTGACGGTGGGCGGGATGTCCTCGGCGCGGATCGTCACCACGTCGTCGTAGCCGCAGCCGGGGTCGGACGCGAGCGCGCTCCAGCGTTCCACCGCCTCGTCCCAGGCGGCGCCCTTGGGGGCGTACGGCCGGCCCTCGAGGTACGCGAAGGTGGTGTCGTCCGGGTTGACGTAGCCGCAGCGAGCGCCGCCCTCGATCGACATGTTGCACACCGTCATGCGCTCTTCCATGCTCATGCGGTCGAAGACGTCGCCGCCGTACTCGTAGGCGTAGCCGAGCCCACCCTTCACGCCCAGGGTACGGATGATGTGGAGGATGACGTCCTTGGCGTAAACGCCTGGGGCGAGCTGGCCCTTCACCTCGATGCGGCGCACCTTCAGCTCGTTCATGGCCAGGGTCTGGGTGGCGAGAACGTCGCGGACCTGGCTGGTGCCGATGCCGAAGGCGATGGCCCCGAAGGCGCCGTGGGTCGAGGTGTGGCTGTCGCCGCAGGCGATGGTGGTGCCAGGCTGGGTGATGCCCTGCTCGGGGCCGACCATGTGCACGATGCCCTGGCTTCCGCTGTCGAGATCGAAGAACTCGATGTCGTGTTCCGCGCAGTTCTTGCGCAGCTCGCGGATCATCTCGTCGGCCAGGGCGTCCTCGAAGGGCTCGAGCCGGGTGTGGGTCGGCACGATGTGGTCGACCGTGGCGTAGGTGCGTTCCGGCATCAGCACCTTCAGCCCGCGGTCGCGCAGCATGCCGAACGCCTGCGGGCTGGTGACCTCGTGGATGAGGTGGGTGTCGATGAAGAGCTGCGCCTGGCCGTTGCGCAGCCGGCGCACGGCGTGCTCCTGCCAGACCTTCTCGTACAGGTTTCGGGGTCGATCCATGTTCTTCCTCTCGCTCGGCGCCATATAGGCGCCTCCATGACAAGAAACGGCCTCCGCACTACCGTGCCGGAGGCCGCGACCGTTCATCTGCAGGCTCGCGAATCGGCTCGCGAGTCTAGACGCGGACGGGCCCACCTCCTTGTAGCAGCACGCTCTGCCACAGGTTGATCACCCGCAAACGCCGACGGATTCGCATTGGGCAGAGTATACGGGGGGTGGTGGGGGGTGTCAACGCGGGGGCGCATCGATAGCGGTGGAGATGCTCCCCTTCGCGCACACTGCCGCTTGAGGTTCGGCGTGAGATGGGTCAGAGTGTCCCATGCATCCAGAGCGTTCCACACGCACGCGGTCCTAGGGGGTTGCGCTATGCCATCGGAGTTTCTGCTGTACGGCGCGACGGGTTTCGTCGGTGAAGCGATCGCCCGGCGGGCGGTGGCAGGAGGGCTGCGGCCGGTGGTGGCGGGCCGCGACTCCATACGTGTCGCGACGCTCGCGGAGGAACTAGGCGTCGAGCACCGGGCATTCGCGCTCGACGACCGCGAGGCGATGGACGCCGCGCTGGCGGAGGTGCCCGCCGTGCTGCATTGCGCGGGCCCCTACATCCATACGGCCGCGGCGATGGTGGACGGGTGCCTGCGTACGGGCACCCACTATCTGGACATCACCGGAGAGTTGCCGGTGTACGCGCACATCGCGAAGCGCGACGGCGAAGCCAGGAACCGGGAGGTGATGCTGCTGCCGGGCGCGGGCTTCGACGTGGTGCCGACCGACTGCCTGGCGCTTCACTTGAAGCAGCGGTTGCCGTCGGCGACCCACCTGACGCTTGCGTACCACAGCGCTGGCCCGGCGGCCATGCCGCCGGGGACGGTGAAGACGATGCTCGAGCTCGTGCCGCAAGGTGACAGCGTGCGCGTGGACGGAGCGTTGGTGACTCCGCCGCGCGGGGTCAAGACCAAGCAGATCGATTTCGGGAAGGGGCCGCGAACCGCAACGCGATTGACGTGGGGCGACGTGTTCATGGCGCACCGGAGCACCAACATCCCGAACATCGAGGACTACGTGGTCCTAGCTCCGGAAATGCGAGGTCCGCTCGCGATGCTCGGCTACGTGCGTCCTCTGTTCAAGATCCCCGCGGTGCGCAACCTGGTGAGGCGCAGGCTGAAGGGGGGGTCGACGATCGAGGAACGCGCGCAGACGCAGGTGAGTGTCTGGGGTGAGGTGGTGGACAGCGAAGGGGGTCGCGCTGTGTCGCGGCTGCACGGTCCGGAGGCCGGAGTCGAGTGGACGAGCCGTGCCGCTCTTTCGGCTGTGCGGCGTGTGCTGGAAGGCGACGCCATGCCGGGATTCCAGACACCCGCGACGGCCTACGGTGCGGACTTCGTGCTGCAGTGCGAAGGCGTCGTCCGCGAAGACGTGGAGTAGGAACGCGGCAATTGGCGCGCGGTGGTGTCTCGACTTCTGCCTTCGATCGAAGGCGATGGGGCCGGGTACGGGAGGCCGGTGCGGCAGCGCCGGACCGCGTTGGCGTGCCCGGTGGCCCCCACGGGGTCCGACGGGGCGCAGGCAACGTGCGAAAGGCCTCGCGTGGGGTAAGCATGAGGCGGCCGGCTCCGCCGTGATTCGGCGTTGGGGCCGGACCGAAGGGGGTCGGTCGTGCAGCGCAACATGACGCTCGTTCTGTTCATCGCCGGCCTGGCGCTCGGCGTGGTCGCCTATTTCGAGGGCGGCTGGAACAGCGTTCTGGCGGGCCTCAGCGGCACAGGGCACCTGCTTGTCGGCGTGACGCTGCTCATCGTGGCCGCCTTCGTGCTGGCCGGCCTCATCCAGGTGATGATCTCGAAGGAGACGGTGACGCGCTGGCTGGGTGAGGGGTCGGGCTGGCGCGGCTTCCTGATCGGTGGGGTGGCCGGCGCCCTCATCCCGGGCGGACCCTACGTCTACTACCCGATCGCCGTGGCGTTCCTGCGCAGCGGCGCGAACATCGGCACCATCGTCACCTTCGTGGTGGCCAAGAACCTGTGGACGTTGAGCCGGCTCCCCATCGAGGTGGCGCTGCTGGGCGTGCACGTCACCTGGGTCCGCTACCTGGTGACGCTCGTCTTCCCGCCGTTGGCGGGCCTGCTGGCCCAGCTCCTGTTCCGTGGTGGCGGTCGCTGGGTCCGCGAGGGACTCCCGGCCACCGAGAAGGGCGGTCGCGACGCCGAGCCGACGCCCGGTGGGACCGGGCCCGCATGAGCATCGCCACGGTGATCCTGGTGGTCCTCGCGCTGTTGATGGCGGGCCTCGCCTATCGCCAGGACCCGGCCAGGCCGCTGGCGGGCACGGTGGCTGGTCTCAAGATGCTGTGGGGGATGTTGCCGCTGTTGCTGGCGGCGTTCTTCGTGGCGGGGATGCTGGCCGTGGCGCTCCCGCCAGAACTCGTGCACCGCTGGCTGGCGAGTTCGTCGGGCGTCCTCGACGTGGTGATCGGTTCGGTGGCCGGGGCGGTGATCCCCGGCGGCCCCTATGTGTCGTTCCCGATCATCGCCGCGATCCACGACGCTGGCGCCAGCCTGGCGGCCACGGTCTCGCTGGTGACGGGCTGGGCGGTGTGGAATGTGGGGTTGCTCAGTTTCGAGCTGGCTATCGTCGGACCGCGCTTCACCCTCGTCCGGGTGGTCAGCACGCTGCTCCTACCGCCCGTCGCCGGCCTGCTCGCGCACGCGCTCTTCGGTTGAGGATTCTCCCTCCTGGGCGGGGGGCGGCGCGGCAACGGGACCGTGAGGGGAGCCGCCCGATGCTCAGCGATCGCTTTCGGTTCCGCCTCGAAGGCAGCGCGCGGCGTAGATGCGGCCCCAGTACCTCGAAGGGGCGCTCGCCACCACGCGAGCGTCGTCGAATCCGGCCTCCCGAGCCAGCGCGGCCCAACGCCCGGCCGGGATCGGGTGCGGCACCCAGGGATTGCGACGCGCGACGTCGTACTCCATCACGACCAGAACACCGCCAGGACGCAGCATCGCGCGCAGCTGCCGCAGGAGCGCCGGCTGCCTGTTTCGCGGTACGAAGTGCAGCGCGTTCGCCATCAGCACGCCGTCCAGGGGAGGAAGAGCGAGTGGCTCCGTGAAGTCCGTCTCCAGCACATCGATCGTGGCGGCGTGCGCACCGGCGAACGAGGTCAGGCGCCGCAGGGCCGTGCCGTCGCGATCGATGGCGTGGACGGTGGCGCGATTGCCGAGGAGGTCGGCCAGTGCCAGGGTGAACGCGCCGCTGCCGCATCCGAGGTCGGCCCACACGGAGGCTCGCCCGGCTCGCTCGCCGGGGAGCGCGGAGTGCAGGAGATCGCGACGTTGCTCCGGCGTCATGCCGGGCTCACGAGCGCATCGCGCGGCGTACGGAACCGTGACGTGTCGGTGGCGCGCGGACTATGGTGGCGGGGTGTCGCGCCGGCGTCATCGGACCGGACCTCTCCGCCCGCCGAGTAGGCGGCGCGCCGGAGCGGTGGGCGGACGGTGGTAGGGGAAGAACCCGGATCGGAGGGGGGCAGGGGGACGCGGCCTCGGCTCGGCATTCCGCCCGAGAGCCTGCCGGTGGCCGTCGTGGTGTTCCTGGGGGGCATCGGTGGAGGCATCGCGTTCCCTATTATCCCGATCCTCGGCGTGCAGCTGGGCCTACCCGCTTTCCTGGTGGGCTGGATCCTCTCGGCCAACCGCATCACACGGCTGTTCGCCAACCCCGTCACCGGGGGGCTGATCGACCGCTACGGGGGCAAGTGGCCGTTGACCGTCGGCCTGTTCGTCGAGGCGCTCGCCACCGGTACCTACAGCCTGGCGCTGCGAACGGCCTTCCCGGGATTGCTGCTGCTGGTAGGCAGGGCGATCTGGGGGATCGGCTCGTCCGCCATCATCGTCGGGGGCGTCACCATCGCGCTCAACGCCTCATCGGAGGCGAACCGCGGTCGCAGCACGGCGGCGGTCCGGTTGGCGCTGAGCCTCGGCCTCCCGGCGGGGATGCTCGCCGGGGGGCTGGTCGCGGGGTTCGTGAGCAACGACGCCGCCTTCCTGTTCGCGGCCATCGTCACGTTCCTGGCCGGGTTGCTGGCGTGGTGGACGGTGCCCAGCACGGATCCGGGTCGGGCAGGCACCCCCGACGAGCAGGAGAGGCGGACGCCGTTGTGGAGGCGTGTGCGGAACGCAGCGGCGAATGTGATCCATGCCGATCGCCGGGTGCAGGCGGTGTGGCTCGCCAACATGCTGGTCTTCTTCTCGGTTCAGGGCACGCTGTTGGCGACCCTCGTGTTGCTCATCCATGCGCGCGGCATCAGCGTCGCGGGCCTGGCCGAACAGCCCATGGCCGGAGCCCTGCTCGCCGTGATGATGCTGGCGTCAGCCGGCGTCACCGTCTACCTGGGGGCGGCGCTCGATCGCGTGCCGACCCGGACGGGCCTGGCGCTACCGGGCGTGGTGGCGGCCGCAGCGGGGTTCGTCGTCCTTGCTCTGACGAGTAACCCGTGGCTCGCTGTTGCCGGCGTCGTCCTCCTGGGGGTGGGGATGGGCGGCACCTCGATCCCCTTGCTCACGCTGCTGGGCGATCTCACGCCCGCATCGCGGCGCGGCCAGGTGGTGGGCTACTACCAGTTCTTCGGTGACGTCGGCGGCAGCCTCGGCCCGATCCTGGGCATCGAACTGGTGACAGGTTGGGGCTTCGTTCCGACCTATCTCGGTGTCGCCGCCCTGCTGCTGGCGGAGATCCCGCTGCTCGCGTTGTTGTGGGCGGCCGAGCGGCGGCTGCGCCGGCGTGCTTGAGCACACAACCAGCGCATCACTGCCGCCGCATTCGCGCCCGCACGTTCCCTCAGGAGGTTGCCGGCAGCACGTTGAAGCGGTCACGCAGGACCATGGCCAGTCCGGCCACCAGCGCCACGATGTTGACGATGGTGGCAGGGTAGAGCAGCACCAGGCCGACCGCCATCAGGATCCAGCGCTCCCAGGCCACCAGCTTGTGCATGAGGAACCCGGCACCTCCCGCGGCCAGCAGGATGATGCCCACCAGGGCGAAGACGAAGCGGGGGATGATGATCAGGAGCGCCTGGCCGGTGGTCAAGCCCTCGACGACCGGCACGATCAGGAGCGCGGTGCCGCTGTAGGAAAGCAGGAACGTGAAGCCGATGAGGTACTTCGGAAGGGCCACCATGGCGGCATACAGACCGGTCTGGATTGGATTGGTCTTGAACACCGACGCAGCCGCGTAGGCCGATAGCCCCACGGGCGGTGTGATGTCGGCCAGGACGGCGTAGTAGAACAGGAACATCTGTGTGGCAAGGAGCGCCGCGTGCTCGGGTACGCCGTTGGCTACGACGAGCTTCTGCACCGCCGGAGCGACCAGCGCCGAGGTGAGCACGTAGGTAGCGATGGGCGGAACGCCCATGCCGAGCACCAGGCTGAACAGCGCTGCCAGGATGGTCGCGATGGCGAGCGACTGGCCCGAGATCGCCAGCAGGATCTCGGAGACCTTGGAGGCGAGCCCGGTCAGCACCATCATGGTCATGATCATGTTGGCCGCGACCACGGCTCCCCCGATCGGGATGAGGTGGCTGAAGCCATTGGCCAGGCCTTCGAACAGCTTGCCGATGGGCGGACGTACGGTGGGGTCGAGGTAGGCGAGCAGGATGAAGGCGAAGATCGCGAGCGTGACGGTGAGGTTGACGGAGTAGCCGCGATAGATCATGACCAGGATCAGCAGCACCGGCAGGAAGACGTAGGCGTACCGGAACGCGTAGCTCCGGTCGATCCCCTCGACGGTTTCGATGGCCTCGAGCTTCATCTTGCGGACGTAGAACTCGTTGTAGGCCCAGATCGCGATGAACAACAGCACCATCGGCCCGATCGCCATCACGATGATCTGGATGTAGGGGATGGCCAGCAGCTCCACCATCACGAAGGCGATCGAGCCCATGATGGGAGGCGTGATGTAGGCGATCGTGCCGACCGTCGAGCACAGACCCGCGGCGATCAGGCGGTTGTAGCCGGCGCGCCTGAACAGCGGCTCGTTGAGCGTTGAAACGAACAGCGTGTCGGCCGCGCCCGAGCCGGAGAACCAGCCCATCATCACGGCCATCACGCTGGTGGCGCGGCCCGGCGCCGCCGGGCTCTTGCCTACCAGCAAGAAGGCGATGTTGGCGATGATCTCGCCGAACCCGAGTGCCGAGATGACGGCGCCCAGGATGGTGAAGTAGACCAGGTACTTGAGCGACACGCCGGTGATGATGCCGAACAGACCGGCCTCGGTCTCGGCGTAGAGCTTGCCGAGGATCATGTCGAGTGGGAAGCCGGGGCTCTGCAGCGTGCCCGGGACGAGGTATCCGTAGAGGTTGTAGAGCAGGAAGATCAGGACCAGGCTCGGGAGCACCGGGCCGAGCATGCGGTACACGATGCCCAGCACCAGGAAGGTCAGGCCGAAGGACATGGCGAGGTCCCACGGCACCGGCAGCATGGCCCGGCTCACCAGGGCGTTGAACTGCAGCAGTAGGTAGAGGAAGGGTGCCAGGCTGAGCACCGCCGCGATCAGATCGAAGGTCCGCGCGACGCGGGGCACGACGGCCGGCGCCACCGCGACCAGCCAGAACAGCGTCGTGGCGAGCTCCACGATCAGAGGCTGGCCGAGCTGCCAGAACGCATAGAGGGGCACGGCCGCGAGCAGGGTGAAGATCCAGGACCCGATGCCGACCTTGGTCGGCTTCCGGGCCACCATCAACAGATAGCCGGCGAGCACCAGCAGGAACACGTGCGCGGCACGTTGGACCTGCGTCAGGTCGAGCAGCGGGATCTCGCTGTTCGACCAGGGCATGAACGGATGGATGACGAGATACAGGTGGTACAGGGTCGCGACCAGCAGGACCCCGAAGGTGATGCGCTTCAGAAGGGCGGCCACAGCAGGGTGATCTCCAGGCAGCTGTCTCGCAGGGTGGTGTGATGGGTGCCGAGGCGCACGTGCATACCGACGACGGTGCAGTAGTCGAGCGAGCGGGTGCGCTGCGGCGCGAGCCTTGCGTTGATGCGGTAGGTGCCGCTGGTGTAGTAGTTCTCCGTCTTCTCGTCGGTGAGCATGCGGAAGTGGTCGAATCCGGTGCGCAGGTCGAAGCGGATCCGGACCGGGCCGCCCGTCACCGAGTTGGTGAAGGCCACCTCGCCGCTCTGCCAGGCCCACAACCACACGATGTGATCGCCGACGTCGCCGCTCAGGCGCACCGGACGGGCGAGCGCCAGGATCAGGACCCCCACCACCAGGATGGGGGCCCAGATCAGGCTTCTACGCATGGACTACTGGACGGCTCCGACTTCCTTGTAGTAACGAAGGGCGCCGGGGTGGAAGGGGATGGTGGTCTGGCCCACCAGCTTGGCGGTGTTCGCCACGGTGGTGTCCTTCGACGGCTTGATGGCGTCGTGGAGGTCCTGGATGTGGGTGAAGACAGTCTTGGTGATGGAGTAGGCGACGTCGTCGGGCAGCGAGGCCGGGCACGCGAAGCGGTTCCAGAAGGCCAGGGTCTGGGTGTCGGACGCCGAGCCGTAAGTCGCGGCCGGGATGGTGCCCATCACGCCGAGGCCGGGGAAGCGCTGCATGAAGGTCTTGACGGCGGTGCCTTCGGGGTCGAGCGAGACCAGCGCGACCTTCTTGCCTTTGCGCTGCAGGGTCGTGGAGAGCTCGCTGATCGACCCGGTGGGGATGCCGCCCGACCAGAAGTAGGCATCGAGCGTGCCGTTGGCCAGGCCGTCGGCGGACTCGGCGGCGCCGAGGCGCGACCACTTGCTGAACGAGTCGGTCTTGACGCCCGCAGCGTCGAGGACCAGAAGGCTGGTGTACTCGGTGCCGGAGCTGGGCGCGCCGGTGGAGACGCGCTTGCCCGCCAGATCGGCGAGACTGGTGATGCCGGAGTCGGACGTGGTGACGATCTGCAGGTAGTTCGGGTACGTCACCCAGAGGATGCGCGAAGGCGCCGGGTTGCCCTTGAACTTCTCGTGGGTGCCGTTGTAGGCGACCAGCGCCGAGTCGGGCAGCGAGAGCTCGCAGTAGTAGACGCCTCGGTTCGGATCGGTCTTGTCGCGCAGCAGCAGGTTGTTATCGATGGATGCTGCGGTCTGGATGGCGGTGGCACTGATGTCGGTGTACTTCGACAACATCTGGGCGACCTGCGTGCCGTAGTAGAAGTACACGCCCCCGGTACCACCGGTGCCGATGACGATTTGCACGCGCTGGGCGAGCGCCGTGCCGAAGAGAGCCGATACCAGGATGGCGATCAGAATCCACGAGCGTTTCACGCCGACCTCCTTGTGGGATGAACGTAGTGTTCGAGGACTACGATACCGGCTCCAGGGCCTCGTCGACAGATGTGTATCCGGGGTGGGGAGTACCACGGGCGTAGCCTGGCCTGTCGCGTGCGAGTGCGATCGCATCGCGTCTTGCACGGACGGTAGGGGTCGCGACATGGCACGCTCGCCCCGTTCACGGAACGTTCACAAAGAGGAAACAACGTCTTAACGGAGGCGAGCCATCATGAAAGTGGGAGTGGAGGCTGCGGAGTGGGTTGGAAGCGGACCCAGAACCAATGGGGTTCCGGGCCTCGGAAGAATCGAGGAGGAGAACGATGAGGTCCCTGACGAGAGTTCTCTTGGCGGTTGGAACCATCATGTTGTTGAGTGCGACGCTTGCGCTGGGTTTCAACGAGAGTGGGATCGACTACACGGACGCCGGCATCACGACGGCCTACGTGAGCCTGTCGACGACGGGTCACGGGTTGACGGTCGCCATCGCTCCAGCGAAGGAAACGGGCTACGTCGGCACGATGGATGTCGAGAACCTGATGCCCGACATCGACAGTGGCGACGTTCCCGCCTACTACGGTAGCCGTCCGTGGGCGCCCAAGGCCTTCGCCGCAGTGGTGGAGCTGAGGAACGCATCGAGCGCCGTGAACGAGCTCCGCGTTCGTCACAACCAGGCCGCGTCCGACGTGATGACGGCCTACACCACGGAACTGACCGCGCTCGGCTACACCCTGGCGGAGGATTCGATGACGAGTAACATCACCGTCTTCACCGCGACCAAGGGCGACGAGATGGTCCGGCTCGTGTTCGTGCGCAGGGGTACCGACACGCTGGTTACGCTGTCTCCGTCGTGAACCGGGCCCGCGGAGCGCCGGTTCGACGGCGTCCGGGGTGAAGCCTAGGCAAGTCGAACGGTGCGAGGCGGGTCGGAAACCGATCCGCCTCGCACGTACCGTGCGGCCGCCCGCTCGCGCGGGGAACGACGGGCACGCCGAGCCCGGCACCAACGCGGGAGAAGGAGCGCCTCGGGTCGCCGTCGATCGGTCTCCCGGGGTGGGGGGGAGGCTCCCGGCCGAGGTAGGGGTGAGCGTTCGCGCTCGGGGAGAGCATCCCATGACGGCAGGAACGACGGCAGGAACGACGGCAGCCTGGATCCTGTTCGTCTCCGGAGACGAGGCGCTCGTGGACCCGCTCGAGCGCCAGTGCGAAAAGGAGCATCTGCGCGTCACGCGGGCTTCGTCCTCGGAGCAGGCCGCACGCCTGGTGCGGGGCGGGGGACCCGACGTGGTGGCGCTGGACCTCGTGCTCCCAGACGACGACGGCTTCGACGTCATGCGGCGCATCCGCGAGGAGTCCGACGTCCCCGTCATCCTGCTCTCGGAGGACGGCGCCGGGGTCGATGAAGTGGTGGGACTCACGCTCGGCGCCGACGACGTGGTGCCGCGCACGGTGGTGCCGCGCCTGTTCGTTGCGCGGGTGAAGGCCTTGTTGCGCCGCATGCGAACCCTGGGCGGGCGCGAGACGTACCGTCTCGGCCCGCTCGAAATCGACCCCGGCCAGTACCGTGCGACGATCCGGGGCGAGGTGATCGGCCTCACGCTCAGCGAGTTCCGTCTGCTGGAGGCGATGGTCCGGGCCGCTGGCATGACGCTGTCGCGCAGGCAACTCATCGAGGCGATCTCGCCCGAAGGAGACGCCTTGGAACGGACCATCGACGTGCACGTCAGCAAGCTCCGCCGGAAGCTCGCCGGTGCGGGTCTGGACGAGGTCCTGGAAACGGTGCGTGGGGTGGGGTACCGCGTGGTGCAGCCCCGCGCCTGAAAGGACCGTGTCGCGAGCGCGCGATGACACGTCACGGCCTCGCGCCGCCGACCTCGCCTATCATGCAACGTAGGGGCAGGGACCGGCGAGGTGAAGCTTGGCACGACCCGAGCAAGGAACGTGGGTCTTGCTCGCCGACCGTGATCTTCGAATCCTATCCCCGTTGGAGGAAGCCCTCCGACGACGGCGTCTTCATTCGGAGCGAGTTGGGGACGGCGAAGCGTGCCTCGATGCGGTGCGTCGCTTGCAACCCGACGCCGTGGTCTTATCCGATGGTCTTCCCGACGCTTCCTCGAGCCAGTTGGTGGCATCGATCCGGAAGCTCTCGACGGTGCCGGTGCTGGTCCTGCTCCGTTCCAGAGGGGTCGTCACCGAGCTCCTGCACTTCGGTCTCGGCGCGGACGACGTGGTGCGACTGCCGGCCTCGCCGCGTGTCATCGCTGCCCGCCTGATGCGCCTCGCCCGGCCTGCAACCAAGGACCACGATCGCCTGACCTGGCGGGTCGGGGCGCTGCTCGTCGACCGCTACCAGCACAACATCCGTTTCGGGGGGACACCGGTCGACGTCACGCCGATGGAGTACCGTTTACTGGCTGCCATGGCGGGTGCGCCCGGGAGAGCGTTCAGCCGGAGCGAGTTGATCGGGGAGGCGATGCCTGACAGCGACGCCCTGGAGCGCGCCATCGACGTGCACATCTGGAGCTTGCGGCGCAAGCTCGAGCGCGCCGGCGCGCCGCACGTCGTCGAGACCGTGCGCGGGGTCGGCTACCGGCTGGCGGAACCCGCGTCACCGGCGGCGTGACGCCCGGATGGGACCGTGGCGGGCGGCGCGTCAGCGACCGCCGCCGCCACGCCCGCCCCGCCCGGGGGTGGGCGCAGGGCCACCACGACCCGCGCCTCCCGAGGCGCCGCGCGTCTGGGGCGCTGCGCCGCGACTGCCGGTCGCGCTAGACGGGGCGGCGCCGCCCTCCACCGACAGGCCGCCCGTAGTGATCAGCCGCTCGAACTCCTTCGCGTCCACGGCGCGCGCCGCCCCGACCTCGAAGCTGATGAGACGCTTGAGGTGGAGCTCGGCAAGGTTCGCGTCCATGGTCACCATACCGAGCGCGCCGCCCATCTGGATCTGGCCCGGGATCTGGTGGGTCTTGCCCTCGCGGATGAGGTTCCTGATGGCCGGCGTGGCGATCAGGAACTCGAAGGCCAGCGCGCGGCCGTCGCCCGACGACTTGGGGATGAGCTGCTGCGTCAAGATGGCCTGCAGGTTGTTGGCGAGCTGCACCCGCACCTGCTCCTGCTGGGCTTCGGGAAAGACGTCGATGATGCGGTCGATGGCCTCGGCCGCGGTGTTGGTGTGCAGCGTACCGAGCACCAGGTGGCCGGTCTCGGCGGCGGTCACGGCCGCCCCGATGGTCTCGAAGTCACGCATCTCGCCGACGAGGATGACGTCCGGCGCCTGGCGCAGCACGCTACGGAGCGCTGCGTGGAAGTCCTTGGTGTCCTCACCGACCTCACGCTGGTTGACGATCGAGCTCTTGTGCTGGTGGAAGAACTCGATGGGATCCTCGATGGTGACGATATGCTTCTGGTACTCCTCGTTGACGAGGTCGATCATGGTGGCCAGCGTCGTCGACTTGCCCGACCCCGTGGGGCCGGTGACGAGCACCAGGCCTCGGGGGAGACGTGCCGTCTCGGCGACCTCGTTGGGCAGCCCCAGTTCCGAGAAGCTCAGCACCTCTTCGGCGATGGTCCTCATCACGCCGCCCACCGAGCCGCGCTGCTGGAAGACGTTGACGCGGAAACGCCCATGCCCCGACAGGCTGAAGGAGAAGTCGAGGTCCTTGCGTTCCTCGAAGTTACGCTGCTTCTTCTCGTCCATCAGGGCGTACATCAGGCGTCGGGTGAGGTTCGGCGTGAGGGGGTCGTACTCGGTGGGCCGCCATTCGCCGTCGAGCTTGAGCATCGGCGGCAGACCAACCGTGATGAGGAGGTCGGACGCTCGGCGCTCGATGGCCATCTTCAGCAGGTCTACGATATCGGCCTGGATCTGGGTGGAGCGGATCTGGTCACTCATGGGCGTCCTTCCGTGGAAGGCCGGATCGGCGGCTCAATCCGCTGTCCTGGCCAGGACCTCTTCGAGCGTGGTGATGCCTTGGAAGGCCTTGTGGATACCGTCCTGCCGCAGCGTGTGCATCCCGTTCTTGACCGCGATGTCGCGGATATCGAAAGCGGACGCCTCCTTCACGATGGCCTTCTCGATGTCGTCGTCGACGACGAGTAGCTCATGGATGGCGTAGCGCCCGTTGTAGCCGCTGCCGCCACACTTCTCGCAGCCGACCCCGCGGTGGAGCTTGCGCCCGTGCGTCTCCTCTTCGGACATTCCGAGTCGTCGCAGCACGTCGGGCTCCGGCGTGTACTCCACGCGGCATTCCGTGCACACCTTGCGCACCAGCCGCTGGGCCAGCACGCCGATGAGCGACGCGGAGACGTTGAAGGGCTCGATCCCCATCTCGGTGAGGCGGATGACCGCGCCGGCCGCGTCATTGGTGTGCAACGTGGCGATCAACAGGTGACCGGTGAGGGCCGCCTCCATGGAGATCTTGGCGGTCTCGTGGTCTCGGATCTCGCCGACCATGATGATGTCCGGGTCCTGGCGGAGGAACGCCCGGAGCGCCCGGGAGAAGTCGAGCCCCGCCTTCATGTTCACCTGCGTCTGGTTGATGCCTGGGATCTCGTACTCGACCGGGTCCTCGATGGTGGTGACGTTCACCTCGGGCGTGGCGATGCGCTTGAGGATGCTGAACGTCGTGAACGACTTGCCCGAACCGGTGGGCCCGGTGATGAGGAACATGCCGTAAGGCTTCTGGATGACGTCCTTGAAGCCCTGGAAGTTGTAGTCGGCGAAGCCGAGCTGTTCGATCTCGGGGATGTCGGTGGCGCGCTTCAGGAGGCGCATCACGGCCTTCTCGCCGTAGACCGTGGGTAGCGTCGAGAGGCGCAAGTCGACCTCGGCGGTCTTGTCGCGGAAACGGACGCGACCGTCCTGCGGCATGCGCCGCTCGGCGATGTTGAGCCCGCCCATGATCTTGATACGCGCCGCCATGGCGCTGGCCGTCGACTTCGGCATAGTCATGTACTCGCGCAAGCTGCCGTCCTTGCGGACGCGCACCACCACATTGGTCGGACGGGGCTCGATGTGGATGTCGGAGATGTCGCTGAGGATCGATTCCCGGATGATGTTGTTGACGACCTTGACCAGCGCGTTGTCGTCGATGGCGCTGGTGTCCTCTTCCTTCTCGCCCGAGCTGGTGCCGACCTCCTCGACCAGCGCCCTGGCCAGCTCGTCCATATCGCCGCCGTCGTGGTAGAAGCGATTGAGCGTGCGCGACAGGGTGTCCTCGGTGGCGACCGCTGGCTGGATCTCCTTGCCGGTGATCAGGCGGATGTCGTCCAACGCGAACACGTGGCGCGGGTCCTTCATGGCGACCACCAACGTGTTGCCCTCGATACGGACCGGCATCGCCTGGTAGCGGCGCGCCGTTTGCTCCGGGACCAGGCTCACGGCGTAGGGGTCCACCTTCACGCCGTCATCGATGAACTCGTAGCCGAGCTGCATCGCGAGGCTGCGCGCCAGCATCTCCGGGCTGATCTTGCCCGACTGCACCAACGTGTCCTCGAGCCGGCCGCCGCCCGCGCGCTGCTTGTTGAGCGCCTCGTCGACGTCGGTCTGGGTGACGTAGCCCAGATCGACCAGGATCTCGCCCAGCGGCTTGACGCGCCCAAGCTTCGCCTGCTCCTCGAGCGCCTTCCGGAGCTGCTCGCGCTTGAGCTTCTTGTTCATCAGCAGCGTCTCGCCCAGACGTCCCTTGTCGTCGGCGTACATGACGTCGATGCGCTTCATGACCTCGCGCTCGGGCGCCGCGACGAAGGTGACCGGACGCTGCACGATGGCCTCGATGTCGGGCATGCGGCGAGGGTCGGAGATGGCGAGGACCAGCGTGTCCTCGTTCATCGCATAGGGCACCGCACTGAACTGCACCGCATCGAGCCGCAGAAGGTTCGATGCCAGACGCTCGTTGACCGCTTCGCCGTCCAGGGTGGGCTGGAACGGGATGCCCATCTGCTCGGCCAGGAGTTGCGCCAGCTTGTCCTCGTCGAACGCGCCCTGCTTGATCAGGATGCGGCCCAGCAGGCCCCCGGTTCGGTGCTGCTCCTCCACCGCACCCTGGAGCTGCTCTTCGGTGATGAACCCCTTCTCCACGGCCAGCGACCCCAGCCGTTGGCTGATGTCGACCTCGAAGTCGGACGGGGGCTCCAAGCCCAGCTCCGGGTAGTAGGTGGAGATCGCCCACTGGAGCTCCTTCTGGAGCGCCTGATAGGGCTCGACCAGACAACCGGAGGCATCCTCGACCTCCTCGATGGCGAGCGCGTCGAGCGGATCCTCGAAGGCCACCCGGAGGCGGTTGCCGTCGATGGCGAAGGGCATCGCACCAACCTCGAAGGCGAGGTCCGCCGGGATCTTGCTCAGCGCGTCGGGCATGACGTCGACGCGCGGGAGGACGACGAGCGGGATGCCGATGGACTCCTCGATGGCCCGCGCGATACGCTGCTCCGAGATGACGCCGATGTGCACGAGGATGTCGGCGAGCCGCCCGCCCACCTCGGCGTGCCGGCTGATCGCCTGCTGCAGCGACTCGTCGTTGACGTACCCCCGCTCCAGCAACACCGCGCCCAGGCGCTTGTCACCGATGGACAGGACGGCCACGCACACCTCCTCGTAGGATCATTCTTTCAAGATGGCGCACCATCCGAGTATGAGGAAGCTTACCCGGCGACAGCGGTTGCACCAGGATCGACCGCATCCCGGCGAGGTTGGCGCCCAGAACGTCGGTGAAGAGTTGATCGCCGACCATGGCCGTGGCGGACGCGGGCGTCCCGAGACGCAACAGGGCGCGAGCGAACGCGCGCCTGAAGGGCTTGCCCGACAGCGCCACGGCTTCGACGCCCAGCCGCTGCGCGATCGCGGTCACCCGGCGACGCTCCCCGTTGGACAGGATCAGCACGGGGAAGCCGGCACGCTTGAGGCCGCCGAGCCAGACTTCGACGCTCGGATCGAGCGCCTCGTCGGCCGCGGCCAGCAACGTGTCGTCGAGGTCCACCATCACACCCCGCACGCCGAGGCTCGAGAGCAGCTCGGCGTCGACCTGGTGGACGCTCGCCACCATGAGGTCGGGTCGCAACATTGGCGAAGTGTAGCATGCCGACAGCCGCCCGCGAGCGGAAGTATTCACGACGGGGCCGCAACTTCCGGACATTCGCCCGGCGGCCGGTGGTTGGCGGGTGGAGCGGTCGGCACGCTGGAGTGTAGACCGCATCGCGTCAAATTCTACGGGGTGCGCCCTTACGGGGTTCTTACCCGCAACGCCTCGCGCAGCAGAGGCCCGAAGGTCTCGGAGTCGTCGACCCAGGGATAGTGGCCGGCATCGAGAAGGCTCGTCAGGGCGCGAGGGAGGCGTTCGAGCGCGGCCTCGGCCTGCCCGGGGTAGGCGGTGGCGTCGCGCGTGCCCAAGAGCACCACCGTCGGGAGGTGAAGCGCGGCCAGCTCCTCGAGAGCATCCAAGTGCCACACTCCCTCCGGCTCCGGGGCCTCGTGCGGGCCGAACAGAGCGGTCGCGTCGCTGTGCTCCAGCTTGAGCCGACTCGAAGGCGACGGGAACTGCATCTGGTCGAACAGACTCTTGGCGTTCATCCAGCCGAAGGCCTGATCGACGAGCAGGTCGGGATCGAGCGTCTCCGGATCGGCGAGGGCGCTCTCGGGCGGCAGCGCCTCGTCGGGATGCCCTGCCTCGTGGGCCGCTCGGCGCTGCAGGTCGCGCGCCAGCATCGGCATCGACAGCCAGGGGTTCACCATCACGAGACGTTCGAAACGCTCCGGCGTGCGGCTCGCCGCGCGCACCGCCACCTGCGCCCCGAAGCCGTGCGCGAGGAGGCTGGCGGAGCCGATCTCGAGCGCGTCGAGCACCGCCCTGACGTCGTCCGCCAGAAGATCGAGGTCGAACGGCGACGCGCTGTAGCTACGCCCGGCCCCCCGCTGATCGGCGTAGAGGAGCTGGAAGTCCTCCAGCTCGTCGCCGGCCAGGTCGCGGAAGGAGAAGCTGTTGTAGCCCGGGCCGCCGTGAAGGTAGTACACGGCCGGAGCGTCCGCCCGACCGACCTGCTCGACGTAGAGGTCGGCGTCGGCACGCTCGATGTTCAGGGGGCGATCGAGGGAGGGCGCGTCGTCCTTCATGCGTCCACGCGCGCGAAGGTCCATACCCGGCAACCCTGGGGCGCGTCCAGTTCGGGGAGGCGGTCGGCATCCGCCACCAGAAGGTAGAGCCCCTCCTGGTCGCGACTGGCCAGCAGACGGGTGCGGACGCCATCGCGGTGCAGGCGCGCAGCCAGGTCATCGAGGCGCGCCTGAGCGGCGACGCCGGCGAGCTCGTAGAAACGGGTCTGCTGGGGGCCGGAAGACATGCCTCCAGTGTAGTGGAGGCGGGCGCGGGGCGGCGTAGGCCGGTCCGGGCCGTGCTCTGCGGGAACCCCGAATGTGCGTTGGCTCGCTTCCGGGCGGCCGGACCCGCGTGCTAGCATGGCCCATGCAAGGCTGATGTGGCGGCGCGGAGACCCTGGTCCCGCGGCGCCTTCGCTTTGCGGCCCGTCTGGTACCGCCAGAACCCTCCGGAGGTGGCGTCATGGACGAGCAAGGACACGGCCCCGGTCGAGCGCAGCGCATCCCCAGGCCGCGCTCTGCACATCACCCCCCGAAGAAGCGGACCCTATCCGACCTGCGGCCACTCGTGAAGCAGGGCCTGTACCGGATCGGGAATCACGCTGCCAAGCACGCGACATGCGAGGGTTTCACCGAGACCGACATCGTGCAGACGGTGCTCTACGGCCGCGAGCTGATGCGTTACTGGCAGGACGAGCGGCTGCTGGTGCTGGGCTACCTGCCCGTCAGCGCCGCGGTCAGGATCCCCCTGCACGTCGTGGTGGAGTACAGCGCCCAGCGCTGGGTCGACGTCGTGACCGCGTTCATCCCCCACGATGCGCACCGGGTGCCGTCGCGCGCGCGTCTGGCCGAGGCCCTGCGCTACGACCGGGACGAGCCCGAGAGCCGGCTCGTCGGCCGCAGTACGGAGCGCTGACCCTGCCGGGCGAAGGGGTTCAGGCGTCCGGTAGGGGCGCCAGTCCGAGCGTCAGCAGGTAGGTGTCGGGGCCGTCGAGGCGGTCGTAGCGCTGGGCCAGCGCCACTAGGTCGCGTTGCAGCGCCTTGGCCGCGGCGTGGTCCAGCTTCAGGGGGACGTTGCCGACCAAGAGCGCAGGACCGTCGTCGGCCAGGAGCTTGTGAAAGAGCTGTTCGTCGTCGCGGACGTTCGGTGCCGGCCGGATGGACAGGCGCTCGTCGCCATCGAGGGAGAGGCGCCAGCCCCAGCGATGCAGGTCGTGCTCGGTGTCCCCCAGGGAGCGCAGCAGACCCGCTACGAGCTGGCGCTGCGGGTTGCGAAGCAGCGACTCCACCATCTCCTCCAGATCCCCCTTCGGAACCGCGGCGAAGGGGATGAAGAACGTTCGGGGAGCGCGGTAGAGTCGGATCGGTCGCCCGGCCCGCCGGCGCTCGCCGGTGCAGCGGAGCAGCCCCAGCGACTCCATGCGCTTGACCCTGTACGCCATGGTCTTGACCGCGATATCGAGGGCGGCCGCCGCCGCGGCGGTGCCCCGCTCACCCAGCATGAACGGGCGGAGGAAACGCAGGCGGTCGGGATCGAGCAGGAAGCGGGCGGCGGCGGGATCGGACACGACGGCGCCATCCCAAGTCGAATCTGCCCGTTCCATGTCGACTAGCCTACTGCCTAGCGTGGGGCCATGGACACGAACCCTGCTACACCTGCGCGGCCGCTCACCGTCCGCAACTTCCGTCTGCTGTGGCTGGGAGAGAGCGTCTCCCTGCTCGGTGACCAGTTCTACCTCATCGGCCTACCGTGGCTCACCCTCCGGCTCGGGGGCGACGGCCTCGCCCTGGGCACGGTGTTGATGGCGGCGGCGGTGCCACGCGCGTTGTTCATGCTGCTCGGCGGCGCCGTGAGTGATCGGCTCTCTCCCCGTCGCGTGATGCTGGCATCCAACCTGTTGCGCGCCATGGCGGTCGGCTTGCTCACGGCGCTCGCGGCCACCGGCGCACTGCAACTCGCGCACGTCTACCTGCTGGCCGTGCTGTTCGGGACCGTCGACGCCTTCTACCACCCGTCACTGATGGCGATGGTGCCTTCCCTCGTGGCGCGCGAGCGACTGGAGAGCGCCAACGCCCTGGTGCAGGGCAGCGAGCAACTCGCGATGCTACTTGGCCCCGCCCTCGCCGGCGTGGTGATCGCGGCGGCGGGCCTCACGCCCGCCTTCGGGATCGACGCGCTCACCTTCGTGTTCACGCTCACCACGCTGCTGGCGATGCGGATCCCGGCGCCGACCCGGGCGGGCGACGAGGCGAACGTGCTGCAGCAGATCGGGAGCGGGCTGCGCTACGCCTTCCGGACCCGATCCATGCGGGTCATGCTCATCTCGGTCGCCTTCCTGAACCTGGCCATCACCGGGCCGGCCGGCGTAGGGCTGCCGCTGCTGGCCGACCAACGCTTCGGCGGTGCGGCCGCCTTCGGCGTGATGATGTCGGTGTTCGGTGGCAGCACGCTTCTCGGCGCCCTGCTCGCCGGCAGTGCACTCCGGCGCGTTCCCCTCGCTCGACTGATGGTGGGGGCGCCACTGCTCTTCGCAGCTGCCCTCGGCGCTGTGGGCGTGGCCGATCGCCTACCGCTCGTGCTTGGCGCGCTCGCGGTGATGGGGTTGGGCGCCGGCGCGCTCAATGTGCGGGCCATCGCCTGGCTGCAGGGCCGCACGGACGCCGCTTTCCGTGGGCGCGTCATGAGCCTGGTGATGTTCGCCTCGGTCGGCCTGGCGCCCCTCTCTCTGGCAGGAGCCGGCGTGCTGGTCGGCCAGGGATTCGTCCTGCTCTTCTCCAGCGCCGCCGCACTGATGGTCCTGGTCACCCTCCTGGTGGTGACCACCAGGGGCCTGCGCGGCCTCGACACCGCGCCCGCCGCGGCCTGAGAGACCGTTCCGCGCGCGCGGCGCGCCCGCGACCCCACACGCGCTCCGCGCCTGTCGCCCGTCCCGTGATGGCGGGCGGCAGGCGCGTGCGCGGCGGATCAGTCCAGCGGCAGGCCGTAGACGCGCGCGGCGTTGCGGTCGAGCACCGGCTCGAGCGCTTCCAGTGTCACGCCGCGCACCTCCGCCACGACCGCCGCTGTATGGCGCACGTAGGCCGGCGTGTTGCGCTTGCCTCGCATCGGGACCGGCGCCAGGTAGGGGCTGTCGGTCTCGACGAGCAACCGCTCCTCGGGGACGGCGCGAGCCGCGTCACGCAGCGCGCCGGCGCTCTTGAAGGTGACGTTTCCGGCGAACGACACCATCCATCCCAGCGCCAGGCCCGCTTCCAGGAGGCCCGCATGGCCGTTGAAGCAGTGCAGGATGCCGCGCCGGTGACCGTTCTCGCGGATGGCCGCGGCCGCTGCCAACGACGCGTCCTCGCGCCCCTGGGCGTCGCGTACGTGCAGGATGAGCGGTTTGTCCAGGCGCCGGGCGAGCCCGGCATGCCAGTCGAACGTGCGGCGCTGGCTTTCGAGCGTCTCGTCGTCCCAGTGGGTGTCGAACCCGGTCTCTCCGAGGGCGACCACACGTGGATGCTCGGCCAGCGCCGCTATCGTCTCGCGGACCGCGGGATCGTCGGCGTCCGAGGCGTTGTTCGGATGGATGCCCACGGCAGCCCACACGTTGGGGTGGGCGTCTGCCAGCCGAAGGGCTTCGCGGTCGCTGTCGACGGTGGTCCCGACGGTCACGAGAGCCCGCAGGGAGGGGTCGACGGCGCCCTCCGGATCGTCACAGGCGTCGAGGTGGCAATGGCTGTCGATCATGCTGCCACCATAAACGGCGCGCCCGCGCGCGCAGGTGGTGGCGCCGCGCGATCAGACGTCCGGACCGCTCCGCGCGCCGTCAGGCGAGAGATAGTGTGAGAATCCTGTAAGAAACCTGCTGCTACAGTCATGCCAACTCGGGGAGACGACCGGATGAGGCGAGAGCGAGGGGTCAAAGTGGTCCAGACAGCAGCGGGAACGAACGGCCAGAGCCTGCGCGGGATGAGCAACGAGGAACTCAGCGACATCATCGCAACGTGCGAAAGCGCCATCGCCGATGGCAGCGCCGAGATCGAGGACTTCGAAGCCTTCGTGCTGTGCCAGAAGGAACTCGCCCGCCGAACCTGGGCGTGAGTCGTCGAGGGCGGCGGGAACCCTTTCACATCGAATGCTCGTGACGCGTGAGTAGCATTAGGCCGTGCTACCACGCGTCTTCATCTGGTTGATCGCTGCGGCGCTGATCGCCCGTAGCCGGGCCGCTCTTGCCCGGACCCCACGGACCATGCGAGGGGGGCTGCCGCTGGCGGCGCTCGGGCTGGTGCTTGGCGCCTGCGCGCCGGCTCTCAGCGCCGCTCCCGTGGCGTCGGCCCAGGCGGACACCGCGCCTCCGCCGACGCCGCCAGCCGCCCACGGCGCACCCCCCGCGCCGCAGGTGCCCGACGCGGCGGCGGACGTGCAGATCGGCAACGCCTCGTGGTACGGCCCCAACTTCGCGGGGCGGCTGACCTCCGACGGCGAGATCTTCGACCCGAGCCAGCTGACCGCTGCTCACCGAACGCTGCCCTTCGGTACGCTGGTCAAGGTCACCAACCTCGTCAACGGGGAGAGCGTCGTCGTGCGGATCAACGACCGGGGGCCTTTCAAGCCCAACCGCATCATCGACCTGTCGCGGGGTGCGGCCGAAGCGATCCACATGAAGAGCATGGGCGTCGCCCGGGTCAAGCTGGAGCCGCTGGCGCTACCCAACGGGGTGGTCCGGGTAGGTGTCGACGACCAACTCCAGGGGTACCAGGTCCAGTCGCGCTACCACCGTGTCGGCCAGCTTCTGGTCCTGTCACGGCGCAGCGGGGCCGACGCCGTCGTCGTCCGCGTCGTCGGTAACGATGTGCCGCGCAGCAGCGGGGTCGACGTGCTCGTCAGCCACGACCTCTACAGCAAGATCGGCGATCAGGCCAACATCACGGAGCATTGACCGCGTGTGGGGAGGGGCCCCGCGCGACGGCGGCCCCTCCCCTCAGCGACGGCAACCGGCCGCCAATTCGGCAGCGAGCGCGGCGACCCGTTCCACGCCGCCTTCCGGGTGGCCCGCGTCGGCCTCGTCCTGGATGGCCCGGATGAGGGCCGAGCCGACGACGACACCGTCGGCGACGGCGGCGACCTGCGCCGCGCTCTCCCTAGAGCCCACCCCGAAACCCACCGCTACCGGCAGGTCGCCGGCGACGCGCGTGCGCTGCACGAGCGATGCGACCTCGTCGGGAACGGTGTCCCGCGCGCCCGTCACGCCCGTGACCGAGACGGCGTAGACGAAACCGCTGCAGGCGCGCACGACCGTGGCGATGCGGTCGTCGGTCGAGGTCGGCGCCACCAGGAAGATGGTGTCGAGGCCCGTCGAGCGTGCCGCGGGCAGGAGCGCGCCCGCCTCGTCCGGGGGGAGATCGGGGAGGATGATGCCGTCGGCCCCCGCCCCCGCGAGAGCTCGCACGAAACCGGCATCGCCGCCCTGGGGATAGCAATACACGGGGTTGTAGTAGGTCATCAGCGCGAGGGCCTTGTCGGTGCGCGTCCGCAGATCACCGACCATGGCCAGCGTGGACGCCGTGTCCACGCCTCGGGCGAGCGCCGTCTCGCTTGCGCGCTGGATGGTGGGGCCGTCGCCCAACGGGTCGGAGTAGGGCAGACCGATCTCCAGCACGTCGGCGTACTCGAGCAAAGCTTCCGCGTAGGCGGGGAAGCGCTCGGGATCGGGGAAGCCGGCCGTGAGGAAGGCGACGAAGGCCGCGCGGTTTTCGCTCTTCGCGGCGCCGAAAGCGTCCTGGATGCGTCCCATACTCATGCCCCCGCCCGCGCGCCGCGCAGACGCATCACCTCGGCGACGTCCTTGTCCCCGCGGCCCGAGAGGTTCACCACGATGATCTCCTCGGGGCCCATGGCGGGCGCCAGGGTCCGCAGCAGGGCGATGGCGTGGGCGCTCTCCAGGGCCGGCACGATGCCCTCGGTGCGGGCCAGCAGCTCGAAGGCCGCCAGCGCAGCCTCGTCGTCGACAGCGACGTACTCCGCGATGCCGGCGTCGGCGTAGTAGCTGTGCTCGGGTCCGACCCCGGGGTAGTCGAGTCCCGCCGACACCGAATGTGCGGGGGTGATCTGCCCGTCATCGTTCGACAGCAGGTACATCAGCGAGCCGTGCAGGACCCCGCGTTTGTGCGCCGAGATGCTGGCGGCGTGCTCGCCGCTGTGCAGGCCGCGGCCGGCCGCCTCCACGCCGATCATGCGTGGACGCTCGCCGGCGGGCAGGTAGGCGTACGGTGCGAAGAGCCCGATGGCGTTGCTCCCGCCGCCCACGCAGGCCACCAGCGCGTCCGGCACACGGCGACCCTCGGCGGCCTCGAGCTGCTCCATGGTCTCGAAGCCGATCACGCTCTGCAGGTCGCGGACCAGCATCGGATAGGGGTGCGGTCCCACGACCGAGCCCAGAATGTAGAAGGTGTCGCGCACGTTCGTCACCCAGTCGCGGATGGCCTCGTTGGTGGCGTCCTTGAGGGTGCGCGTGCCGCTTCCCACCTCACGGACCTCGGCGCCCAGGAGGCGCATGCGGAAGACGTTCATCTCCTGGCGTCGCACGTCCTCCTCGCCCATGTAGACGACGCACTCCAGGCCGAACAGCGCGGCCGCCGTGGCCGTGGCCACGCCGTGCTGCCCGGCGCCGGTCTCGGCGACCACGCGCCCCTTGCCCATACGGCGCGCCAGCAGGGCCTGGCCGATGGTGTTGTTGATCTTGTGCGCGCCGGTGTGGTTGAGGTCCTCGCGCTTGAGGTAGATGCGCGCGCCGCCGAGTCTCTCGCTCAGGGCGTCCGCGCGGTAGAGGCGGCTGGGCCGCCCCACGTACTCGAACAGGTAGCGCTTCAGCTCCGCCTGGAAGGCGGCGTCGGCGCGGGCGCTCCGGTACGCGTGCTCGAGCTCGTCGAGCGCCGGAATGAGCGTCTCCGGGACGTAGCGGCCGCCGTAGTCACCGAAGCGTCCGCGCGCGTCGGGAAGCGGGAACATGGTGCCTCCTCGTGGGTTCGAAGGGATCTAGGGGGTGGTGGAGCGGGATGCGGGCGATGGCGGACGCCACCAGTGCTGGTGGTGCCACTTGAACGTGCGGGGTGTGCGCACCCGGGCTCGCATCCTCATGGCGCCAGTGTATGCCCGCGGTTACGTGCTGGCAAGCGTGCCGGAGCGCGCTAGGAGCGCTGCAGCAGCCAGGTCCGTTCCTCCGCGCCGAGCCGGCTCGGCGCGTGCGGGACCCGCGCCAGGTCGAAGTCCGCCGCCAGCTCGGCCGCCGCGATCTCCTCGAGCCCTTCGCTCAACCCCAGCCCCCGCGCCAGCACGCCGACGACCCGTTCGGGCCGCACGCCTGCTTCGCGCAGGGCGCGGAGCGTCAGGGAGCCGCGGCGCTTGGCCAGGCGCTCACCGTGTTCGTCGAGCAGCAGAGGGACATGCGCGAAGGCGGGCGCTGCGTGACCGAGGGCCCGGTAGAGCACGAGCTGCGCAGCGGTGGAGGGGAGGAGATCGTCGCCGCGCACCACCTCGCTCACCGCCATGGCGGCGTCATCGACGACGGTCGCGAGCTGGTATGCCCAGAGGCCGTCGGCGCGCCGCACCACGATGTCCCCCACGTCGCGCTCGGTGCGCGCACGCTGCGGGCCGGCCACGACGTCCTCGAAGGCGACCGTGCCGGGCGCGATCCGGAAGCGCAGGCTCGGTACCTTGCCTTCGGCGCGCTTGCGCTCGGCCAGCCGAGCGTTGGCCTGGCGCTCGCGCTGGCCGTAGACGGGCGAGCGGCCATGGGGCGCGCTCGCGACCTGGTGGAGCTCCCGGCGTGAGAGGTAGCACGGGAAGATGCGTCCCTGACGTTGCAGGACCGCGAGGGCCGCAGCGTAGCGCTCGCCGCGCTCGCTCTGGCGGTACGGGCCGAGGGGCCCACCGATGTCGGGCCCCTCGTCCCAGTCGAGCCCCAGCCAGGCGAGCTCGCGCAGATTGCCGTCCACCGCTTCCGGCAGGGTGCGGGGGCCGTCCAGATCGTCGACCCGGAGAACGAACTCGCCGCTCTCCGAGCGCGCCCGCAACCAGGCCAGCAGCGCCGTCCGGGCGTTGCCGAGGTGGAGCCAGCCGCTGGGCGAGGGCGCGTACCGTCCCCGGTAGATGCCCTCCACGGCCGGCGTCATCGGAACGTGCGTCGCGGAGACCGGCGGTCTCAGGCCCTTCCGGCCTTGGCCATCGCCTCCAGCATGGCCGCGCCCATATCGCTGGGCGTCTGCGCGACCACCACGCCGGCGGCTTCGAGGGCGGCGATCTTGTCCTTGGCCGTGCCCTTGCCCCCGGAGATGATGGCGCCGGCGTGACCCATGCGCTTGCCCGCGGGCGCGGTGGTCCCGGCGATGAAGGCGGCCACCGGCTTGGTCATGTTCGCCCGGATCCAGGCAGCGGCCTCCTCCTCGGCCGAGCCCCCGATCTCGCCGATCATGATGACCCCTTCGGTAGCGGGATCGTCGTTGTAGAGCCGCAGAACGTCGACGAAGTTGGTCCCGTTCACGGGGTCGCCGCCGATACCCACGGCGCTGGTCTGGCCCAGGCCGTTGTCGGTGAGCTGCTTGACCGCCTCGTACGTGAGGGTGCCGGAGCGGCTGACCACGCCGATGCGGCCGCCCTGGTGGATGTAGCCGGGCATGATGCCGATCTTGCACTCGTGCGGGGTGATGACGCCCGGGCAGTTCGGTCCCACCAGGCGTGTCGCCGACCCCTCCAGCACGCGGTTCACCCGCACCATGTCCATGATGGGGATGCCCTCGGTGATGGCAACCACCAGCTCGATGCCGGCGTCGGCGGCCTCGAGGATGGCGTCGGCCGCGAACGGGGGCGGCACGAACACCACGCTCGCGCTCGCGCCGGTGGCCTCGGCCGCTTCCCGGACGGTGTCGAAGATGGGCACCTCGACGCGGTAGCGGTCGTCGCGTCCGGGCACGCCGCTGTGGTCGGTCTCGCCCTCGAAGAGCTCGACCTGGCCGCCCCGTCCCGGGTGCACCGCACCGACCATCTGGGTGCCGTAGGCGATCGCCTTGTCGGTGTGGAAGCGACCGGCGCTGCCGATCCCCTGCACCAGGACCTTGGTGTTGTTGTCGACGAGGATGCTCATTTCGCCAGCTCCACGATCTTCTTGGCGCCGTCCTTCATGTCGTCGGCGGAGAGGAGGTTCAGCCCCGACTCCGACAGGATCTTCCTTCCGAGGTCGACGTTGGTGCCCTCGAGGCGGACCACCAGTGGCACCTTCAGGCCGACCTGCTTGACGGCCGCGACCACGCCGTTGGCGATGGTGTCGCACTTCATGATGCCCCCGAAGATGTTCACGAAGATCCCCTTCACGTTGGGGTCCCTCGTGATGATGGTGAACGCCGCTGTGACGTTCTCCTCGGTGGCGCCGCCACCGACGTCGAGGAAGTTGGCGGGCTCGCCGCCGACCTGCTTGATGGTGTCCATGGTGGCCATGGCGAGTCCGGCGCCGTTCACGAGGCAGCCGACCGTGCCGTCGAGCTTGATGAAGCTCAGGCCGTACTTGCCGGCCTCGACCTCGGCGTCGTTCTCTTCGCTCAGATCGCGCATCTCCACCACGTCCTTGTGGCGGAACAGGGCGTTGTTGTCGAAGCTCATCTTGCCGTCCAGCGCCATCACCCCGCCGCTGGCGGTCACGACCAACGGGTTGATCTCCACCATGTCGGTGTCGAGGCTCTCGGCGGCTGCGACCAGGGCCTTGAGGAAGCGCACGCCGTTCTTGAACGCGTCCCCTTCGAGGCCGAGCCCGTACGCCAGGCGACGGGCCTGGAAGTCGGCCAGCGAGACCGCCGGGTCCACCGTCTCCCGCAGGATCTTCTCCGGCGTCTCGGCTGCGACCTCCTCGATCTCCATGCCGCCTTCGGTGGAGGCCATGACGACGTTGCGGCCGGTGGCGCGGTCCAGCACCACCGACACGTACAGCTCGCGCGCGATGTCGATGCCCTGCTCGATGTAGAGGCGATTGACCTGCTTGCCGTCCGGGCCGGTCTGCACCGTCACAAGGGTCGAACCCAGCATCGCTTCGGCCAGCGTGCGCACCTTCGCCTCGGCGGCTTCGACGCCGCCCTTCAGTCCGTCGGTGACGACGTTGACGCCCGCCAGATCGGGGTGCTCCTTGAAGCGCCCCTTGCCGCGACCGCCAGCATGGATCTGTGACTTCACCACCACCACGGGGTGGCCGCTGGCGTCCACCACCGGCCGCACGGCGGCAACGGCCTCATCGACCGTGGTCGCGACCCGCCCGATGGGCACGGCGATGCCGTGGGCCTTCATCAGTTGCTTGGCTTGGTACTCGTGGATCTTCAAGAGGGACCTCCCACGGTCGGCCTACGACCGTCTGTGTCAAACCGCTCCAGGGTAACGCTCGGACCTCTCCCGCTCCAAGCTCCGGACGACCGTCGCCGACAACGAAGGTGCCCGGGCGAGGAGTGTCGCCGGCCGAACGCGGAAGTGATGGCATCGGCAGGTGGCGGGGTGCGGGGAACTGCCGCCCAGATCTTCCGCCGCGTGCTGCAACAGTGTGCAACGCTTCAACGCCGGACGGCGCTGCAGGCGCTAGCATGCTGCCATGGTGCGCACCGCCATCCTCACCGTGAGCGACCGTGGCGCCGCCGGCCAGCGGGAGGACACCTCCATCCAGGAGATCCGTCGCCTGCTGCAGGGCGGCCCGTTCGTCGAGGTCGACTACCAGGTCGTGCCCGACGAGCAAGCGATGATCCGCGCCAAGCTCAGGCTGTGGTGCGATCAGGACACCGTGGATCTGGTTCTGACCACCGGGGGCACCGGCCTGGCGCTCCGCGACCGCACTCCCGAAGCCACCCGTGAAGTCATCGAACGGGAGGTGCCGGGGCTGGCGGAGTTGATGCGCGCGCACGGCGCGGCGTCGAACGCGCGCGCGGCGCTCTCACGCGGCCTCGTGGGGATCCGCCGGAGGACGCTGGTGGTGAACCTTCCCGGCAGCCCGCGCGGCGCGCGAGAGTCCCTCGAAGCCGTGATCGGTGTCCTTCCACACGCCATCGACACCATGCTCGGCGAGCGCCGGAGCGCTCCGGAGTCCTGGCACAACTGATCGACGGTCGCGCCCACCCTGGCCGAACGCCGTGTAGCATGGCCTGATGACGATCCTGGCGATGGTGGTCATGGTGCTTGGGTTGCTGGTCGGGCTGGTCGGCGTGGTGGCTCCGGTGCTGCCTGGTGTGCCCGTGGCGGCGGCAGGAGCCGTGCTGGCCGCTTGGATCGTGGGCTTCGACCACTTCGGGCTCCTGCCGTTGGGGTACATCGTGGGCCTGGCGGTGCTGGCGCAGCTCATCGATCTGGCCGGGAACTGGGTGGGCGCCCGCGTCTACGGCGCGCGCCGCGCCGGCTTGTGGGGCGGCGTGATCGGCTCGCTGGTGGGGCTGATCTTCTTCCCGCCCTTCGGCTTCCTGCTGGGTGCGTTGGTCGGTGCCGTGCTGTTCGAGCTGGCTAGCGGCCGCGCGCTGAACGAAGCCCTTCGCGCAGGAGTCGGCGCCTTCGTGGGCGCGCTCGGCGGTACGGTCGCCAAGATCCTGATCGTGATCGCGATGGCGGTCATCGGGATCCCGAGAGTCTTGTGAGTTCGGCCCCGCGGGGGGCAGAGGCGCGGGTTGGTAAGCTCGCGTCCTGAAGCGTTGGTGGGCGCTGTCCGCGCTCTTGAGAGGACGACTGAATGGATCCGATTCTCGTTCACATCGGGCCGCTGGCGATCCGCTGGTACGGCTTCCTGATCGCGCTCGCCGTCCTGATCGGAGCGCTATGGGCGCTCCGCCTGGCCGAGCATCGCGGGCTCGACCCCGACAAGCTGCTCGACGCAGCGGTGTGGCTGGTCCTCGCCGGCATCGTCGGCGCGCGCCTCGTGTACGTGGTGACCAGTCCCTCGGCCTTCTTCGGCCCCGGGGGGCACCCACTCGACGCCTTCAAGGTATGGCAGGGAGGCATCAGCATCCACGGCGGCATCCTCGGGGTGCTGGTGGCGATGTGGATCTACAGCCGCGTGCAGCGCATCAACATGTGGTCCTACATGGACGTGCTGACGCCGCTCGGTACGCTCGGGATCATGGGCGGGCGCATCGGCAACATCATGAACGGCACCGACACCGGCGGTCGCCTGACGAACCTCGCCATCGGCATCGACTGGCCGAAGCCCGGCACGCCCTTCCTGGGCGGCTTCGGGCGCTTCCTGTTCGGCAAGGACCTGTGGCAGTACGCGCCGCCCGCCTGCCGTGCCGTGCCCGCGGGTCAGCCCTGCCACATCCACTTCGCGCAGTTCTACGGCTTCCTGGTCGGGTTCATCCTGCTGTTCATCGTCCTCTGGGCGTTGCGGCGGAGCCGCGCGCCGGGCTATGCCTTCTGGCAGTTCGCGCTGTGGTACTCGGTGCTGCGCAGCCTGCTCGAAGAGCCCTTCCGCGACAACCCCCTGTACTGGAAGGTCTACGACAACATGCAGGCGGGGATCGGCTTCTTCACGCTCACGCAGCTCGTCAGCGTCGTCATCGTGGCCGTGGCCATCGCGATGCTCGTGCGTATCCGTGAGCGGGAACGTCGGGGCCGGCTTGCCGGCGCCGCGGAGCGCTGAGGGTGGGGGAAGCCGGCCTGAGCGTGGTGGTGCTTGCCGCCGGGCAGGGCACACGCATGCGCTCGTCGCTGCCCAAGGTGCTCCACGAGGCGGCCGGCAAGCCACTGCTGGAACACGTGCTGAACGCCGCCGGCGCACTCCGGCCCGCTCGGCAGGTGGTGGTTGTCGGGCACGGGTCCGAGGCCGTGCGCGCGCGGTTCGCCGACGCCGGCGTCACCTTCGTCGAGCAGGCCGAGCAGCGCGGCACCGGGCATGCGTTGCTGTGCACGCGCGAGGCGCTCGCCGGAGCGTCGGGACCGCTACTGGTGCTCTACGGCGACCAGCCCCTGGTCCAACCCGCCACCCTCGAAGGGCTGGTCGAGGAGCAGCGCAGGCACGGTGGCGCGGTCCTGCTGACCTACGAGGTCGCCGACCCGTTCGGGCTCGGACGGGTGGTGCGTGCACCGGACGGCAGCGTGCTGCGGGTGGTGGAGGAGAAGGACGCCTCGGTGGAGGAGCGGGCCATCCACGAGGTCTACCCGGGCGCCATCGTCTTCGACGAGGCGGCCTTCGATGTCGCCGCCGGCCTGAGCGCCGACAACGCCGCCGGCGAGTACTACCTCACCGACATGGTGGCCCTCTACCGACGCAGCGGCCGTGGCCTGCACGCGTTCCGAGGCCACGACGAGATGCGCGAGCTGATCGGCGTCAACACGCGGGGCGAGCTGGCGCGGGCCGAGGCCCTGCTTCGGCGCCGCGTGCGCGAGCGCTGGCTGACGGCGGGCGTCACCATGCACGCGCCGGAGTCGACCTTCGTCGACGACGCGGTGACGCTGGCGCCCGACGTGGTGCTCGAGCCCGGCGTGCTGCTGCGCGGCGCCACCAGGGTGGGCCGCGGCGCCCGCGTGGGGGCCTACGCCGTGCTGGACGGCTGCACGGTGGCTCCCGGGGCGATCGTGCCGCCGCACACGGTGGCGCGGGGCACGGGCGTTCGAGGCGCCCTGAGGCGTCGGCGCGACCCGCTCAGCCGTCGGCGCCGGGGGCGCCGCCGCCTTCGGGCAGGTGGCTGGTGTAGGCCTCGTCATGCGGGCGCTCGAGTGTCTCCAGCGTGAGGTCGTGCAGGCGCAGGCGGGCGCTCTCGGTGTAGAAGCCGACGCGTCCCTCGTCGAAGCGCTCGTCGGCCAGCGTCAGGAGCACCGCGCCGTCGAGCGAGAACTCCAGGTAGGAGCCGTAGGCGAGCAGGGTGAACGGGTGCGGGTCGCCGTGCGCGACGTAGAAGTTCGACTGCAGAGGGATGTAGTCGAAGGCCTCCTCGACGTCGCCCCCCGGATGCGCCGCCCAGGCGCGGAGCTGGGCGATGCCCTTGTGTAGGTCGAGACTGAGATAGTAGCCGTCCCCGTCGTCGCTCAGACGCAGCACCAGGCCGATCTTGCCGCTGCCGTCCATATGCAGCTCGCCGCGCAACCGGAAGTCGCGGTGCACGCCCGGCACCAGGAACGTCTCGAAGCCGCTGTCGCAGCCGAAGCGCGCCACGCCGGAGGCCGCCTCGCTGGTGGCCGACGTGCGGCCGAACAGCGGTTCCAACGGGATCAGCTCGTCGGCCGGGAGGGTGGCACGCACGCGCTCATCGAAGCCCGGAAAGCTCGCCAGGTAGAGCTCCCCGCCGGGCGCGGCACGCAGCTCCTTGGGAGGTGGGAGCAGATGTTGACCGTCGGTCACGCGCCCCTTGAAGAAGAAGTTCCACACGAGCCAACGACCGTCGTCCCGGCACAGGCGCGCGGCGTAGTTCCCCTGGGGGAGCAGAACGTTGTCCGAGAAGTTGAGGTAGGGCCCCTCGAAGGCGTCGGCGTACCAGTAGTGGACCTTGACGTCCTCCCGGATGGAGCCGAGCAGGTACCAGCGGCCGTCGAGTTGCACCGGCACGGGCACCTCGATGTCGTCGTAGCGGCTGGGATGGAACAGCGGTTGCCGCGGTTCGAAACGGTTCGGCGCGGTCTCCTCGAACAGGGCCACCGCCCCCCGCCGGATGACCGGACCGTGGTCCACCCGCGCGGCGGCCAGCAGGTAGCCGGTGCCGTCGATGCGCGCGTAGTAGGGGTCCCGGAAGCTCACCCAGTGCCGTCCCTGCTCGAGGCTGTGCTCGTAGGGCGCGGTGCGGAGCTCCAACGGGAAGGTCCCCGACGCGTCCTTCTCCCAGGTGAAGAGGTCGTCGGAGCGCGCCAGGCCGATGCGCTGCACCCGGCCCCGGTCGCGCATGCTGAGGCCGGTGTAGAACATGCGCCAGCCGTCCTGCTTGCTCGGGTCGGGCGAGACGCTCATGGTCCACAACATGTCGTCGTCCCAGCCGCCGGGGTCGCTGATGAAGAGCGCGTTCTCGACCCGCTCCCACGACAGGCCGTCGTCGGAGACCGCGTGCGCGATGTAGTCGTGGTTGGGCAGCACCAGATGGAACAGGTGGTACACCCCGCCGGAGCGGACGACCTCGACGTCGCCGATCTCGCTGACGCGGAAGCCGAAGCCGGCGTACACCGTTCAGCTCCCCCGGAGAAGGCTCACGAGCGCTCCTGCCCGTTGCTGCCCACGTCGACGAATCCCTGGTGCTCGAGCCCTTCCAGCACCCCGGTGGCGAGCTCGGACTCGGCGAAGTAGATGCCGCGCCGGCCCTTGAGCCGTTCCATCTCCGGCGCGTAATTTCCGACCACGATACCGGGATGCCGGCTGGTCAGCATCTCGGTGTCATTGCCCGAATCGCCCGCCACCACGATGTCGCTGCTCTTCACCCCCCACTTGCGCGCCAGGTAGCGGATGGCCTTGCCCTTGGACGCGCGCGAGGGAAGGACGTCGAGGTAGGCGCCGCTGGAGTGAACGAGGTTCGCCTGCGCGCCCGCCTCCGTGAGGGCTTCGCGCACCTGCTCGACGCGCCTCTCGGCCTCGTCGCCCTCGGCAGAGAGGTAGTAGCTCACCTTGAAGGCACGCTGGGCATGCTCGGGCTGGCGCTCCAGGAACGGCAGCGCGTCGAGCGCACGTCGGACGGTGTCCGGCTTCCAGCCGTGCGACAGGTAGTGGGCATAGCCGCGGTCGCGCACGGCTTCGGGGCCGTAGTAGATCTCGGAGCCGACGGCGCAGATCAGGACGTCGGGGGTCGGGATGGCGTGCGCCTCCAGGGCCTCGCGGACCTGCTCGAGGTTGCGCCCGGAGGCGACCGCGAACGCCATGTCGGCCTGCGCCAGCGCGCGTTGCAGACGCTCGAGGCCTTCGTCGTCGTCGCCCCGGTCCTCGTCGATGAGGGTGTGGTCGATGTCGCTCACCAGCAGGCGCCGACCGGCGCGCAGGTGCTCGCCTGCGCCGGTCCGCCAGGGCGCCAGCCGCAGCTCGTCGAGCCGCTCGCGCAGCGCCGTCAGTTCCTGTAGGTAGGTGTCGGCGTGAGCTTCCCAGGCGTAGTGTCGGCGCACACCTGCGATGCCGTTCTCCGAGAAGCGGTCCCACACCTCGCGGTCGACGAGCACGCGTTTCAGCGCGTCCTGGATGGCGTGCGTGTCGCGCGCGTCGATCAGGATCCCACTGCCGCAGTTCTCGATGATGTCCTGCGGTCCGCCGTGATCGGTCGACACCACGGGGAGCCCCGACGAGCTCGCCTCGATCAGGGTGATCCCGAAGTTCTCGACCAGGGCCGGGTTCACGAACACCCCGCGCTTGGCTGCCGCGATCCGGTACAGCACCGGGATGTCGGTGTCGGGGTCGTGCTTCTTGGGCAGAGCCATGCGGCCGTAGAGGTCGTAGCGGTCCATGAGCAGGAGCATCCGGGTCAGGACCTCCTGCTCGTTGTCGTCCATCTGCTCGATGTCGCGACGGACGCCCGCGAACACCGCCAGGTTGGCGATCTGCTGCAGCTCCTTGTCCTCGCCGTAGGCGGTGAGCAGGCCGTCGATGTTCTTGCGCCGATCGGGACGGCTGATGGCCAGGATGAGCGGCTTGTTGGGATCGTAGAGGAAGCGCGCGATCTCCTGACGCATGCGGACCCGGGCGCGCACGACGTCCTCGCCCGGATCGAAGCCCTCGTCGAGGTCGTAGTAGAAAGGATAGAAGGTGTCCACCTCGATACCGGGAGGTATGACGTGGTACTTGGCCTCGGAGCTGGCATCGTAGAGCTCGTAGCCCCGCCGCACCTCGTGGTTGGTGCTCGCAATGACCAGGTCGGCCTTGGCCACCACCTCTTCCTCGACGTCGATGCGGTGCCGGATATGGTATTGCCGGTCGATCTCCTCGGCGGTCATGCCCGCACCCTCGAGGACCCGCAGCTTGTTGCGACCCAGCGAGTGCCCCGTGAACACCAGCGGTACGCCGAGCACGCTGGCGAGCTGCAAGGCGGCGTACCCCGCGTCGGCGTAGTGCCCGTGCACGATGTCGGGCCGGATGTGGTGCTGGCGGTTGAAACGCAGGACGCCCTCGACGAACTCGTCGAGCACCGGCCACAGCAGCTCCTTGCGCCGGTAGCGCGTGCCTCCGGCCTTGATCCGAACCAGCCGGGTGTTCTCGCCCAGCTCCTCGATCTCGCGCGCATAATCGTCGGAGACGCGGGGATCATCGATGAGGCGGGTGAAGAGGTCGACCTGCCTCACCCCTTCATGGCGGCCGACCGCGCGCGCCAGCTCCACGACGTACTTGGTCTGGCCGCCGGTGTCGGCGTCCCGCCCCAGCTCCAGGTCGCGTCCGCGGATCAACCCGTGAACGCTGAACATCTGGATGACCAGCCCCTCGCCGTCGGGTCTGTCGGTGCGATCGCCCATGCTCGAACCAACCTCCATGAACAGCGTAGCAGCCGGCGTCAGGAACGCCCGTAGGGGAGGGTAGGCCTGGGCGGCGCGGATCTTGGTCACGGGTGCTATCCTGCGCCCGGAGGAGCGATGCCGCTGTTCACAAAGCCCCCCGCCATCCTGGCCCTGGAAGACGGAACCATCTACTACGGCTACGCCTTCGGTTCGCCCGGCCGCACGGTCGGCGAAGTGGTCTTCAACACCTCGATGACGGGGTACCAGGAGATCCTGACCGACCCGAGCTACAAGGGCCAGATCGTGACCATGACGTACCCGCACATCGGCAACTACGGTGTGAGCGTCTACGACATGGAGTCGAACCGGCCCTTCGCGCAGGGGTTCATCGTGCGGGAGTTCAGCCGTACCGCGTCCAACCACCGTGCCAACCAGGACCTGCAGAGCTTCATGGAGCAGCACAGGATCGTCGGGATCGAGGGGATCGACACCCGCGCCCTGACCCGGCGGTTGCGCACGGGTGGGGTGGTGAAGGGGGTCATCCACCACGGTGCCGTCGACGCCGCAATCGAAGCCGAGCTGATCGAGATCGCACGGCAGCACCCGGACATCGATGGGCGCGACATGACGCCCGAGGTGACCACCCCGCTGCCCTACGCGCGGCCGTCGTTCAACGATCATCCTCGGGTGGTGGTGATGGACTTCGGCATCAAGCACTCGATCGTCTACAAGCTGGAGCAGGCGGGAGCCGAGGTGATCGTCGTTCCGGCCCAGACCACTCCGGCGCAGATCATGGCGCTGGACCCCTACGGCCTGGTGCTCTCCAACGGCCCCGGCGATCCCGATGGCCCCAAGTACGCGCACGACACGGTGTGGCAGTTGCTGGGGCTGCTGCCGACCTATGGCATCTGCCTCGGCCACCAGCTGCTCGGGCTGGCCGTGGGCGGTCGCACCTTCAAGCTGCGCTACGGCCACCACGGGGCCAACACCCCGGTCAAGAACGTGGTCACCGGTGCGGTCGAGATCACCAGCCAGAACCACAACTACGCCGTGGACATCGACTCGATCCCCGGGCGCCAGTTCGTGGCCACCCACATCAATCTCAACGACGGCACCCTGGAGGGCATGGCTCACCAGCGCTACCCGGTCTTCAGCGTCCAGTACCACCCCGAGGCCAGCCCCGGACCCCACGACGCCAACTACCTGTTCCAGCGCTTCATCCAGGAAGTGAACGCCTTCGAGGGGGCAACGGCCCTGCCGGCGGCCGGCGAGCAGTCGCTCACCGGCATGCTCTGATCGGCAGACCCTCGGTCCCGGCAGACCCTCGGGTCCGGCGGGTCGTCGTTCAGTTGACGACGCGGGTGGGCGCCTGCCGGTTCTTGCGCCACCGCATGAGCAGGTAGGCGGCCAGGCCCACCGGCCCCAGCAGCCAGGTGAGAATCACGAACGGTGCCGCGGCGATCGACCAGTAGCGGGCGTCCCGGAAGATCCACACCCCGGTGAACAGCGACAGCGTGCTGAGGTCGGCCACCGCCAGCACCGCACCCCAGTTGCTGGCCAGCAGTGCCCTGGCGTCGTGGAGCGTGAGGCTCGGCACGCCGGTGGCGAGCAGGGCGCCGATCAAGGGCGCCAGCGCGACGGCGCCGAGCGCGACGAAGGGCCAGGGCGACTGCACCGCCGCGATGGTGAAACGTCGACGCGGGAACAGCAGCATCGCGCCCCACAGCAGCAGCGGGGCGAGCACGAACAGGTTGAACAGGCCATCCATGCGGCGAGTGTACCGTTGGCGGCCGGGCACGGTCCGGCGGGCCCGTTATGCAACCGTGACAGACGCGTGGCACACTGGACGCAGCATGGGCGGCGAACGCATCCTGCTCGTCGAGGACGACCGCGATATCGCTCGGGTGGTCGAGCTCCACGCGGCCGATCTGGGCAACGAGGTGGTCTGGACCCCGTCGGGCGAGGAGGGGCTCGAGCTGGCGCTGTCGGGCCGCTTCGCGTTGGTGGTGTTGGACCTGATGCTCCCCGACCTCGACGGCCTGGAGGTGTGCCGGGCGCTGCGGGCGAAGCGCCCGGAGGTGCTCATCCTGATGCTCACCGCGCGCTCCTCGGAGCTGGACCGGGTGGTCGGGCTCGAGCTCGGGGCCGACGACTACCTCGGCAAGCCCTTCGGCGTGCGCGAGCTCCAGGCCCGCATCAAGGCGTTGCTGCGGCGCAAGCGCGACGCCCTGCAGGCGGAGCAGGCCCCGCGCAACGTCCGCGTCGGCGAGCTCGAGATCGACGCCCGCGCCCGCGAGGTGCGGCTGGCGGGTGAACCCGTCCATCTCACGGCGCGCGAGTTCGATCTGCTGGTGCAGTTCGCGCGCAACCCGGGCCGGGTCTACAGCCGTACGCAACTCCTCGACCTGGTGTGGGGCCAGGGGTTCGACGGCTTCGAACACACCGTGAACTCGCACATCAACCGTCTGCGCGGCAAGATCGAACCCGACCCCACCCAGCCACGCTACATCCACACCGTGTGGGGCGTGGGCTACAAGTTCGTGTCGCCCGAGACGTGACGCGCGCGTGAGGACCCTCCACGCACGGTTGATGCTGGTGCTGGCGCTCACGCTGGTCCCGGCCGGCGCGGCGCTGCTGGCTGTGACGGTCCGGAGCGCCCGCGCCTACTACCAGGAGGTCACGCAGCGGCAGAACGCCGGCGTGGCCGCCAACCTGGTCTCGCAACACGACCTCATGATCGGTCACGACGTCGACCGCCAGAAGCTGGCGGACGTGGCCAAGAACCTGGCCATGACCAATCCGGGGGTCGAGGTGTACGTGCTCGACCCTGCAGGGCGCGTGCTTGCGGGCAGCATCACGGCGGATCAGCGCAGCCGGGAGTCGGTGGCGTTGGGGCCGGTAGAGGCCTTCTTGCGCGGCAACCCGCGCTTCCCGCTGCTGGGCACCGACCCGAGAAGGGGTGACCGGACGGTGTTCTCCGCAGCCCCCCTCGCCGGCGGCGGTGGGTACCTGTACGTGGTGCTCACCGACGAGCTGCGAACAGGGATCATGCGGGAGGTCCAGGGCAGTACCGCCTTGCGTGTCGCCCTCTACGGCAGCCTCACCGTCCTCGCGCTGGTGTTGCTGGGGGGCGCGCTGTCGTTCTTCCTGCTGACCCGGCGACTCCGGCGCCTGCAGCGGGCCATGACCGCCTTCCGGAGTGCCGGCGGGACGCCGGACGCGGCCCTGCTGGCGCCGGTCGCGCTGCCCCGCGACGAGATCGACGCCCTGCGCAACGACTTCGTTGCGCTCACCGTGCGGATCGGAGAGCAGGTGGACGCGCTCAAGCGAGCAGACCGGGTGCGCCGCGAGCTGGTCACGAACGTGTCGCACGATCTTCGCACGCCGCTCGCCGCGTTGCGGGGCTCGCTCGAGACGCTGCTGCTCAAGGGGGAGAGTCTTCGCGACGACGAGCGCGCCGACTTCCTGATCACCGCCCAGGCGCAGTCGGAGCGACTCGGGCGCCTGATCGATCAGCTCTTCGAGCTGTCGCTCCTCGAGGGCGAGGCGTCGCCGTTGCAGGCCGAGGACTTCCCGCTGGCCGAGCTGGTCTCCGACGCGGTGTTGAAGGAGCGCCCGCGCGCCGAGGCGGCGGGCGTGGCGCTGAGCGTCGAGGCGCCCGTCAGCCTGCCGTTCGTTCGCGGCAACCTCGGCCTGATCGAACGCGCGCTGCTCAATCTGCTCGACAACGCGCTCCGGCACACACCGGCGGGGGGCGCGGTGCGCGTGAGCCTCGGACCCGGCGAGCGCGGGCACGTGGTGGTCGAGGTCAGCGACACGGGCGAGGGGATCGCGCCCGAGCACCAGCGACGCATCTTCGAGCGTTTCTACCGGGTCGGGGGCGGATCCCGTACCGATGGCGGCGCGGGACTCGGGCTCGCGATCGCCGCGCGTGTCGTGGAGCTGCACGGTGGCACCCTGGCGGTCGACAGCCGGCCTGGGGAGGGGAGCCGCTTCCGTTTCGATCTCCCGGCGGCGCCGTCCCGTGACCGTTCGGTGAACGATCGTGATGGGAGCGCCAGACCCGTTTCCTAGGCTCGAGCTCGAAAGGGGTGAGAGCCTTGAGGAGAGTTCTGTTCCGTCTGTCGATCGCCACGGTCATCGCCGCGTTCACCGCCGCGTTCACCGCCGCATCGGCCCAGGATTCGATGGCGATGGGGTCGCACGCCGTGTCGATCACCATCACCAACACCACATCGCATCAGACGTTCAGTGCCCCGGTCCTGGTGGCACACGACGCCAGCTACCAGCCGTTCACGCTCGGGAAGCCCGTGCTGCCGGAGCTGATCCCGCTGGCGGAGGACGGCATGACGCACGATTTCGAGACGGTCGCCAAGGTCGAGCCGTCGATCCTGGACTATGCCGTCGCCAAGGCGCCGCTGGCGCCCGGCCACAGCGTCACGTTGCAGGTGCGTGTGGACGACGGGCACCACTTGCTCTCGGCGTTCGGAATGCTGGTGACGACCAACGACGCCGTCTTCTACTACGGCAACGACCTGTCGATGTCCGGGGATGCGGGCGGCTCCGCGATGGCCCCCGGCTCCGACTCGATGGGTTCGTCGGACGGCATGGGTTCGTCGGATGCCATGGGTTCGTCGGACGGCATGGCCTCCTCCGACAGCATGGCCGGCTCGGGCGACGGCATGGGAGCGACCGACATGGCGGGCGAAGCCATGAACGCCCACGTCGACCTGTACGACGGCACCGTGCGCGTCCTGGACGCCGGCAGCGAAGCGAACACCGAGTCCTGCAGCGACGTGCCCGGCCCGCCGTGCAACAGCGTGGGGGTGCGCCACACCAGCATGGCGGAGGGCTCCGTTGCGCTCCACCGGGGCCTCACCGGATCCGGCGATCTCGACCCCGCGGTCTACGGTTGGCACGATCCCGTTGCAACGGTGGAGGTGTCGATGCCCTGACCGGCAGCTCGGCCGGATTCCGATCCCGTGACGACGGTTCCGCGATCGGATCCCCGGGTGCCATCCCTCGCGCCGAACGCTCCGGCCGGAGCGGCCCCGTGCCGCACCGGCCGGAGTCAACGTCGATCGGGATCGCATCCGGTCGCGTTCGCCTCCGATCGGGATCGCATCCGGTCGCGATGGCATCGGACCGGCAAAGCGCCGGCGTCGGCTCGGGTCCGGAGGATCGGCACGCGGGGACGCAGCCGGAGGGAGGGCCGCACGCGTCCCAGCGGAGCCCCTGCGACGCATCCCTCTCAGCCGCGCCCGAACAGCTCCTCGCTGTCGAGCCACAGGGTCACCGGGCCGCGGTTCACGAGCTCGACCTGCATCTCCTCGCCGAAACGCCCGGTCGCCACGGGAACGCCGGCGCCGTCGAGGGCCGCGACGAAGTGCCGGTAGAGGCGATCGGCCATCGCGGGCGGAGCCGCGTTCGTGAAGCCGGGGCGGTTGCCGCTTCGGGCGTCCCCGTAGAGCGTGAACTGGCTGACGACCAGGCAACCGCCCCCCACGTCCTGCAGCGAGCGGTTCATCCGGCCGTGATCGTCCTCGAAGACGCGCAGCTTGCGCACCTTGTCCGCAAGCTTGTCGGCCACCCCTTCGTCGTCGCCCGGACCGACTCCCAGAAGCACGAGCAGCCCGTTGGCGGTTTGCCCCACCAGGTCTCCATCGACGCGGACGGACGCGCGGCTCACCCGTTGGACCAGCGCCCTCACCCCGCGCCACCGCCGGGCTCGCCACCGCCGGGCTCGACTTCGCCGGCAGGGGCCATGGGCAGGAGGGTGTCGCGCTCGCCGGCGTCGGTGCCATCGGCCTCGAGGCGCTGGCGCGCCGACGCGATCCTGGAGCGCAGCGTGCGAAGCGCGGTCCACAGCGTGTCGCGCTCGGTCTCACCGAGGTTGCCCGCGGTCTTGGCCTGCAGCATCTCGAGCAGGCCCAGGCTCCGCTCCGCGGCCTTCAGGCCGCGGACGCCGTCGCGAGCCGCATGCGCGCGCAGCGGCGTGTCGTCGTCGCCTAGCGCGACCTCAGCCGACGAACGCAAAGCGTGGATCAGTCCCATGAAGCGGGGGTCGGTGGCACTCAAAAGAGCCCCCCCTGACGAGCGGTGTCGATGACCGCCGGCGGCCCCTTCGGCGGAAGCGTGTCCATGACCCTCACCAACTCCTGCATGTCCTGCCAGGTCTGCCACTTCGGGCCGCCGCGGTCGCGACTCGGGTTCCTCAGCAGGTAGGCGGGGTGGTAGAGCGGGAACACCCGGATGCCGTGCCAGTCGAACCACTGCCCGTGGGTGCGGGTGATGCCGTCCTTGGTCTCCAGGAAGTACTGCGTCGGCACGTTGCCCAGCGTGCCGATGATCTGCGGTCCGATCAGCTTGATCTGGGCCAGCAGCACCGGCTCGCTCGCCGCGATCTCCTCGGGCCGTGGGTTGCGATTGCCGGGCGGCCGGAACTTCACCATGTTGGTGATGTAGATCTCGTCCCGGTCGAGCCCTACGGAGGCGAGCACGCGATCGAGCAACTGCCCGGCACGTCCTACGAAGGGCCGCCCCGAAAGATCCTCTTCTTCGCCCGGCGCCTCGCCGATCAACATCAGGCGGGAGTCGGGATGTCCCTCTCCGAAGACCAGGTTGTTCGAGAGTTCGTGAAGCGCCTCGGGCCGCTCCGCCGCTTGCTGCTCCAGTTCGTCCAGCGTCACGGACTAGTCATAACACGGGCGAGGCACGCATCCTCGACCGGCCCCGGGGCCGCCAGCGATCGGTGGATCAGATCGGGACGCTGCTCAAAGGCGGCCGCTGGCTACGGACTTCGCGCCGCACCTTGGGTTCCAGTCCGATCATCAGGAAGAAGTTCTCCAGCGCGTTCTCTTCGCCCTTGATCTCGGTGAAGGTGCCGTCGTCGGTACCCGTGACGAAGGGGAGTTCCTGGTAACGGCGCAGCGCTTCCAGCACGACTTCCGACGGGCTCTGCGTCTGCGCGATCTCGGTGAGGTGGGCGTACACGGTCCTGCGCGCTTCGGCGTGGCGGCGGAAGGTGTCGGGGTTGTCGGTCTCGGCCGAGCGCAGCAGGTCCTGTTTGGCGATGCGGCGATAGTGCTTCAGTCCCCGGATGATCTCGTCCGAGCTGAGAACCACGTTGACGTCCATAGCCTCTCCTTTCGGGCGCCTCAGCGCCACAGAGCGACGCGCCGCGGCCTCGAGGGCCGTGGTTGTCAGTCGATCGTCGTGTCGGAGTACAACAGGCTTCGACCCCGCACGCACGGCCGCCCTCGCAGCGGGTGCGGGCGAGCGTCGTTCCTCGTTCATCAGGCCTCGATCGGGGACATGGGCACCGGCGGCAGCGGACCCTCGCTGCCGGAGGACTCGAGGAGGTCGCCGGTGAAGCGTTGCAGCGCGCTCAGCTCGTCGGCGTCCGACCGATAGCCGCACGCCCGGCATTCCAGCTCGCTGAAGCCCTCCACGTAGTGGTAGGTGATGGTGTCCCTGCTCCCGCAGTGCGGGCACGGAGACTGTTCGCGTCGTCCTTCTGCGTCCACCAGGCCAGCTCCTTGCATCAGTCTAGCGCACTCCCTTGCATGCCGTGCGGTAGCCGGCCAACGTCAGGAGGACGCTTGTCCTGGACGGGCCTGATCGGCGTCCTCAAGGATGCCGTCGGCCTGCTCGAGGAGCTCCTCGGCGTGCCGCAGCGACGTCTGGGTCACGCGGCCCGAGAGCATCCGCGCCAGCTCCTCGAGCCGCGCTCGGCGTTCCAGCCGCGCCACCCGCGTGACGGTGCGTCCTTCGGCCTCCTCCTTGGCGACCGAGTACTGTGCGTCGGCGAAGGCCGCCACCTGCGGTAGGTGGGTGACGACCAGGACCTGGTGCCGTTCCGAGAGGCGCTTGAGCAGGGCCCCCACTGCGCGCGCGGTGCGTCCGCCGATCCCTGCATCGATCTCGTCGAATGCCAGCACCGGGAGCTCGCTTCCGGTGACGAGGTGGAGCGCCAGCATCACGCGCGACAGCTCGCCTCCGGACGCCACGTCCGACAGCGGCGCCAGCGGCTCGCCCGGGTTGGCCACGAACAGGAAACGCACGACATCCCGTCCGTGAGGTCCGAGTTCCTCGGCCCGCTCCAGCTCCACCTCCAAACGCGCCTTCTCCATGCCCAGCTCCGCGAGCAGCGGCAGGACCCCACGCACGAGCTCGTCGCCGGCGCGCCGGCGGTAGGACGTGAGCTTCTCCGCCGACGCCGCGAGTTGCTCGCCCAGGCGTCCCGCCTCACCCTCCAGCGCATGCGTATCGGCGTCGGCATGCTCGAGCCGCTCGCGTTCGCGAGCGGCCTGCTCGCGGAAGGCCAGCACCTCGGTGACGCTGGCGCCGTACTTGCGGCGAAGTGCCTCGATGCGTGCCAGCCGGGCCTGCGCCGCGTCGAGGCGCGCGGGATCGGCCTGGAAGTCCGATAGGAAGCTCTCCACCTCGCCGGCGACGGCCTCCAGCGCCGTCGTCGCCTGCTCGAGGTCCCCGACCAGCGCCGCCAGTCCGGCATCGAAGCGGGCGGCCGTGCGCAGCTCCCGCAGCGCCACGGCCGCCCGCTCGATCGCATTCCCTTCGGTATCGGCAAGCGCAGCGAAGGCGTGGCCGGCGGCCAGGGCGATCCGCTCGGCGTGACGCAAGCGCTCGACCTCGGCCTCGAGCCGGGCCTCCTCGGCGGGCTGCAGACGGGCGGCATCGATCTCGTCGATCTGGAACGCGAGCATGTCGAGCCGGCGAGCGCGATCGCGCGAGGCCTGCTGCAGCTCTCCGAGGGACGTGACGACCTCCCGGTAGCGTCGGAACTCCGCGCGATAACGCTGCAGCTCCTCGGCAGCGCCGGCGGCGAGCATGCGATCGAGCTGGCGCCGTTGCGCCCGGGGACGCATGAGCTCGTTGGCGCCGTGCTGGCCGAAGATGGCGACCAGCTCGCCGCTGCGTTCCACCAGCTCGGCGACGGTCACCACCTCGCCGTCGATTCGGGCGCTGTGCCGGCCATTGCGGCTCAGGCGCCGCGAGGCGCTCTCGAAGGGGCCGCCCTCGAACAGTCCCTGCACCAGTGCGGCGTCGCGCTCGGCCCGGATGAGGGCGCTGTCGGCGCGCCCTCCGGTCAGCAGCGACAGGGCGTCGACCAGGATCGACTTGCCGGCGCCCGTTTCGCCGGTCAGGGCGTTGAAGCCCGGCTCGAGCTCGAGGGCGAGTGCGTCGACGATCGCGAAGTCGCGCAGCTCCAGGGTTCGCAGCACGGCGTCCAGTATAGGGCGGGCGGTGGCGCGTTGCCGCCGCCGGACGGCAGCCGCCGAGGGTGCCGTCCGGCGGCCGCACGCGGCAGTGCGCTGTGCGATGGGCCCGCGCGCAGGCCCGTCACCGGGACCGCGCTAGACTCCGGACATGCCCTCGAGCCGCCGTCTCGGAACCGTGACCTGGGTGGAGTGCCCGCGGGACGCCTGGCAGGGATTGGGGCGCGTCATTCCCCCCGAGCGCAAGCGCGCGCACCTCGCTGCGCTCTTCCGGGCCGGTTTCCGGCACCTCGACCTGGGATCGTTCGTGTCGCCGCGCGCAGTGCCCCAGCTCGCCGATACCGAAGCGGTGCTGGAGGATCTCGATCGCCCCGCCGACGCCGACGTGTTGTGCATCATCGGCAACGAGCGCGGACTCGATCGCGCCGCGGCCGCGCGTGGCGTGACCAGCGTGGGGTTCCCACTCTCGATCAACGACACCTTCCAGCAGCGCAACGTCGGGCGCTCTCTGGCCGCGTCGTGGGAGCTGGTCGAACGGCTGGCTCGGCGGAGCGCCGCGAGCGGTATGGACCTGGTCGTCTACCTCTCGATGGGCTTCGGGAATCCCTACGGAGATCCGTGGCGACCCGCCGACACGGCCGATGCGGTCGCGCGCGTACGCGCTCTCGGCGTTCGCCGGATCGCGCTGGCCGACACCGTGGGACGTGCCGACGCGGCGACCGTGGAGGAGGTGCTCGCCGGTCTGGAACGACCCGCCGAGCTCGGCCTCCACCTGCACGCGCGTCCCGATGCCTGGCAGCCGTTGGTGGAGGCGGGCCTGGCCGCGGGCGTGCGCTGGTTCGAAGGTGCCCTCTCCGGGGTCGGCGGCTGCCCGTTCGCCGGTGACGCCCTGGTCGGCAACCTGCCCAGCGAGCGGGTGCTGCCCTGGCTGGCCGCTCGCGGTCGCGATGCCGGCGTGACGCTCGGTGCGCTGCCGGCACTGGCGGAGGACGCCGCCGCGATCGCTTCACGCCACGCGGCCTCCGGCTGACGACGTGCGGCACGCCGGTTCGTCGCGCCGCTGTCAGGCGCTCGCCGCGGCTCCCTGCCGTTCCAGTTCGTGGCGCGTGGCGATCTCGAGCTGGCGCAGCGCCTCGTCCATGTCGCCCCGCACGGTCGCCCCCGCGGCGGCAACGTGCCCGCCGCCACCGAGCTCGCGACAGATGGCCTGTGCCGATATCCCGGCGCGGCTGCGAACGCTGAGCTTGACACCTTCATCGCGCTCCTTGAGCAGCGCCGCGACGAGCGCGCCTTCGGCGTAGCGGATCAGGCCCACGAAGTCGTCGGAGTCGTCGTCGCTCTCGCCGATGCGTTCGCGCATCGCTCGTGTGAGACGGGCGGTGACCAGGCGCCCGCCCAGGTGGAAGTCGACGGTAGCCATCACCTCGCCCAGCATCTTGAAGTAGTCCGGGTGACGCCACTGCAGCCGGTCGGTGAGCTCGGCGTAGGCGACCCCCGTTTCGATGAGGGCGCCGGCGGCCTCGAGCACCGAGCGGTCGGTATTGCCGTGCCGGAAGTTGCCGGTATCGGTCAGGATGCCCGTCAGGCAGGGCGTGGCGACGTCGACCGTCCAGGCGAACGCCATGACGTCGAGGAGGTCCTTCACCATCAACGCCGTGGCCGCCTTGTCCGGCGCCACCAGCGCGATGTCCCCGAAACGGTCGTTGGTGCCGTGGTGATCGATGTTGATCACCCTGTCGGCGCCCGCGAAGGGCGCCCCGATGGCCCGCTCGCGGTCGGCGACGTCCAGCACCATCAGCAGCGCGTGCTCGGGAAGCGCCTCGAGGGGCGGGCTGAGCTCCCCGTCGCGCGCCAGGAACGCCAGGAACCGCGGCGGTTCGAGGGGCAGCACGACGCGCTTGCCGAGTTGCTCCAGCGCGCGCTTGAGCGCCAGGCTGCTGCCGAAGGCGTCGCCGTCGGGGTCGACGTGGCTGACGATGACGATGGGACCCTGCCAGTCGCGCAGCGCGCGGCCGATCTCGGCGAGGGCGGCGGAGTAGTCGTGCTCGCCATCGGGTTCGGCGGAGGCACGAAGGGGTGCGTGATCCATGCGGGCCATGATACCGCCGGCGGCCCGGCGTCCCGTCTCCCGCCCACCTGGCGGTCGCTCCGCCGGCGCCGCGGCCGGCCGCGGCGCCGGCTCCTGTTGCGCGTTCGGCGTCCGGTCCCGTGGCGTCCGCGCATAATGGCGTCATGGACGAGGACGAGCTCGGCGGCGTCGGGGGAGGGCCCCGCGACGCGTCCGCATCTTCGGGTCCTGAAGGGTCGGGTCCTGATGGGTCGGGTCCTGATGGGTCGGGCGAGGTAGGGTCGGGCCCGGTGCCGGCGAGGACCGGCGACGACGGGTACGTCGCGGGGTTGCCGCCAGCTCCCGGCGGCGCGGACGAGGACGCCGTCGCGAGCGATCCGTACGATCTGGAGGGGCGGGAGGTGGCAGGCGAGCCGCCAGCACGGGGCCCCAGAGCTCGCATCCTCACCGTGCTGCTCGCGGTGGTGTTGGTGGTGGTCGCGGCCTTCGGTGGAACGCTGGGACGTCCCACGCACGTCCGAAGGGTCGCGCAGACGCTACCGCCGGTGGTGGAGCCCACCGGTCAGCTCGCGACGGCCTTCCGGAGTGCCCGCGCGGCCAGCTTGCGGATCGAGGCGCGTTGCGGCCCCCGCTTCGGTAACGAGCCCATCGGCATCGGCACCGGCTTCTTCATCCGCTCCGACGGTCTGGTCCTCACCGCCTACCACGTCGTCGACGCCACCGAACAGGGTGCGCCCTGCCGGGTGAGCTACGTCGCCGTCGGCCCCGAACGTCTCGAGTATCCGCTGACGATGGTGGGCTTCGACGCCTACCATGACCTCGCGGTGTTGCAGGCGACCGTGCGCCGAGCGGTCCCCACCGTGCCGCTGTCGGCGCAGCTCCCGCGGCCGGGAACCCGGGTCGTGGCGGTCGGGAACAGCCGCAACGAGTTCCTACAGGCGCGCGCCGGCGAGGTCACGCGCCTCGGCGTCCACGCCGGACGGCCCGACTTCGCGGACAACACCATCGAGCTGACGACCTCGCTCGCCCCGGGCGATTCGGGCGGGCCTGTCGTGGACGCGGCGGGCCGCGTCGTGGGGGTGGTGAGCTACATCAGCTTCGATCCCGGTGCCATGACCTCGAGCCAGTACGTCCCGCCGTTCCTGCGCGGCGTGCAGCTTCCGAAGGGATACGCCTCCTACGCGGTGCCGGTAGGGGGCGGCGACCTGGTCGCGAAGCTCGAGGCGGGCGAGCGACGGGACGTCCCGGTGGTCGGGTTCACCTGGCGACCGGGATTCGATTACGATCCCCGGTCGAGCGATGCCTACCTGGGACCGCGCGCCGGCGTCATCGTGTGGCAGGTGCAGCCGGGCGGGCCGGCCGACGAGGCTGGCCTTCGGGGCTACGCCGAGGAGCGGACCGTGGCTCGCGACGGGCGGGTGAGCTCCAGGCCGCGCGCCGACGTCATCACCGCACTGGACGGGGTGCCCACCCCGACCTTCTACGACCTGCTGGCGCTGGTACGTCAGAAGAGCATCGGCCAGACGGTGACGCTCACCGTCGAGCGGGGCAACGCCACCTTGCGGATCCCCCTCCGACTGGGCGCCGAGCGCTCCGTGTTCAGCCAGCGCTAGTCGGAGCAGCCCGTACGGGAGGGGCGCGCGCGCCGCGCCGTCCGTCCTCCGCAACGAGTCAGGCGCACCCCGAAGGGTGCGCCTGTTCTGGTGGGCGATGGTGGACTCGAACCACCGACCTCGTCGTTATCAGCGACGCGCTCTAACCGACTGAGCTAATCGCCCGCAAGGACCCGGCCGCCGTGCGGCGAGCGAAGCCGATGCTATCACGCCCCTCGACGGGGGGTCAAGCAGCCCCTACAGGGCATTTCCGCCGTGGGAAACGGGACAACCGCGCCCGGCCTACGGTCGCGGCGCCGGGGGGCCGGTACAATTGCTGCGTCATGGTCGAGACCCTCTACATCGCCAAACCACGCGGCTTCTGCGCCGGCGTCGTGATGGCCATCGAGGCCGTTCGGAACGCCGCCCGCGAGAACGCGGAGCGGGGCGAGCCTCCTGTGACCGTCTACCACTCCATCGTCCATAACCGGACGGTGGTCGAACGCTTGCAGCGCGAGGAGGGCGTGGGCTTCGTCGAGGACCTCGACGCCATGGGCGAGGGGCGCGGCGCGGCGGCGAGCGACACCGTCATCTTCAGCGCTCATGGCGTTTCGCCGGAGGTGCGCCGCCAGGCGGCCGAGGCCGGCCTCACCACCATCGATGCCACCTGTCCGCTCGTGACCAAGGTGCACAGCGAAGCCAAGAAGTACGCGCGGCGCGGTTACCACATCCTCCTGATCGGTGATTCCACGCAACACCAGGAGGTGCTCGGGACGCGCGGCGAGGCGCCGGAGCAGACCACCGTGGTCGGGGTGCTGGGCAACCGCAAACACGATCCGGCGCTCGTCGACGCCGACACGGTGGAGGTCCCCGATCCCGGCAAGGTGGTGGTCCTCACCCAGACGACGCTATCGGTCGACGACACCCAGCGCACGATTCTGAGGCTCAAGCAGCGCTTCCCGGATCTCGTCGTGCCGCCGGCGGACGACCTGTGCTACGCCACCAAGAACCGACAGGACGCGGTGCGTCGCATCGCGCCGGAGGTCGATCTGTTCCTGGTGGTCAGCAGCGCGACCAGTTCCAACGGCATGCGGCTCTACGAGCTCGCGCAAGACCTGTGCGGCAATGCCCGGCGCATCGATACGGCCGAGGACATCGATCCCGCCTGGCTCGAGCGCGTGCGACGGGTCGGAGTGACGTCGGCCGCGTCCACCCCGGAGGACCTGGTGCAGGCGATCGTCGAGCGTTTCCGTGGTGCCAACCCAGCGCTCGAGGTGTTGGAGGAAGGCGAGTGGGAGGACGTGGCGTTCCGTGCCCCGAAGCGCAGCGTGCCGGGAGAGGGGCGGCAGTGAGCCGCCGCATGGCGCCCCACCCCCTGTCGGTCGCTCCCATGATGGACCTCACCGACCGGCACTTCCGCTTCCTGCTACGCGGCATCACCCGTCACACGCTGCTGTACAGCGAGATGTTGACGGCCAAGGCCGTGCTCCACGGCGACCGGGAGCGCCTCCTCGGCCACCATGTCGACGAGCACCCGCTAGCGCTGCAGCTCGGCGGCGACGACGGCGCCGAACTGGCGGAGGCTGCGCGGATCGCGCAGGCCTGGGGCTACGACGAGGTGAACCTCAACGTCGGTTGCCCCAGCCCACGCGTCGCGTCGGCGAACTTCGGCGCCTGCCTGATGGCGACACCCGACGTGGTGGCGCGGGCCGTGACGGCGATGCGCTCGGCGACCGAGCTGCCCGTCACCGTCAAGCACCGGATCGGCGTCGATGCTCGGGACCGTTACGAGGATCTGGAGGCCTTCGTGCGTATCGTCGGGCTTGCGGGGGCCGACGTCTTCACGGTGCACGCGCGCAAGGCCTGGCTGTCGGGCCTGAGCCCCAAGGAGAACCGCGAGATCCCCCCGCTGCGCTACGAGGACGTCTACCGTCTCAAGCGTGCGCTGCCACGGGCAGTCGTGGAGCTCAACGGCGGGGTGCGCGACCTGAAGTCGGCCGCCGCCCACCTCCGACACGTGGACGGGGTGATGCTGGGCCGGGCCGTGTACGACGACCCGTTCGTGCTGACCGAGGCGGACAGGTCGTTCTATGCAGATCTCCCGGACGCCATCGACCGGCCTCCAACGCGACGCCAGGTCGTGACGCGCATGCTGCCCTACGTCGAGGAGCGCCTGTCCGACGGTGCGCCGCTCCACGCGCTCACCCGTCACCTGCTGGCGCTGTTCCGCGGCGTGCCCGGGGGGCGCCGTTGGCGCCGTCACCTCACAGAGGGCGCGCACCGGCCGGGCGCGGGACCCGATCTCCTGCTGGAGGCGCTGGCGTGGGTGCCGGACGAGGTGCTCGATGCAAGGCCGAGTGGCCTCGGCGTAGCGGCCTGAGGCCGTGCGGGCGCCTCAGCGCGCCAGGGACTGCAAGACCTGGCGCGCGATGACGAGGTGCTGCACCTCGTCGGTGCCCTCACCGATCCGCGTGAGGCGGGCGTCTCGCCACAGGCGCTCCACCTCGTAGTCACGCACGTAGCCGTAGCCGCCGAGGATCTGGATGGCCGCGTCGCAGGCGGCGACGCCGGCGACGCTGCCCTTGAGCTTGGCCATCGACGCGGCCAGGGTGTGATCGCGCCCGGCGTCGCGCAATGCGGCCGCCTTCATCACCAGCAGGCGCGCCGCCTCCAGTTCGGTCGCCATCTCAGCGAGCTTGAACGCGATCGCCTGATGGCGTGCGATGGGGCGGCCGAACTGCTCGCGCTCCAGCGCGTAGCGGCCGGCGATCTCCAGAGCGGCGCGCCCGAGGCCGATCCCCATGGCGCCGATGCCGATCCGCCCGCCGTCGAGCACCACCTTGACGTCGTCGAAGCCCCGACCGCGCGTGCCGAGCAGGTTCTCGGCCGGCACGCGCATGCCCTCGAACGTGAGGGGGGTGGTGTCGGAACTGTGCAGCCCCAGCTTCGCCTCCGGGGTGCCGCGGACCAGGCCGGCGGCGTCCCCGTCCACGACGAACGCGCTGATGCCGTCGGCCTTGGAGCGGCCCTCGGCCGGGGGGTCGGTCCGGGCGATCACGACGTAGGTGCCGGCCACGCTGCCCTGCGTGATGAACACCTTGGATCCGTCGATCACGAAAGCGTCCTCGTCCTGCACCGCGCGCGTACGCAAGGCAGCGGCGTCCGACCCGGAGCTCGGCTCGGTCAGGCACCACGCACCGAGGTTCTCGGCGCGTGCCAGGGCCGGTAGGTAGCGCTCCTTCTGGGCGTCGTCGGCCGCCTGCAGGATGTGCCCGGTGCACAGCGAGTTGTGCGAGGCGACGGTCAGGCACAGCGAGCCGTCGACGGCGCCGATCTCCTCGATGATGAGCGCAGCGGTGGCGGTGTCGAGCCCCGCCCCCCCGAAGCGCTCGGGGACCTGGAGCCCGAACACCCCCATGCCGCCCAGGGTCCGGACGACGTCGTGCGGGAAGGCCCCGCTGCGGTCGCGCTCGATGGCTCCGGGCGCCACCTCGGAGCGGAGATAGTCGCGCAAGGGGCCCAAGAGGGCGCGCTGGTCGGAGGTCAACTCGAACCACAGAGGTTCGGCGGAATGCCCGTGTGCGCTCATGGCGCCAAAGTAGCAGCCCCGTCGTCGCCTCCGGGCGTTGTACGGGCGCAAGGCGCGCCGGGCGCGTCTGGTAGACTTCGCGCCATGGAGCGACCGTACTGGGTGAGGGGGATCCGTGGCGCCACGACCGTGACCGCCGACGATCCCGACCGCATCCTCGAGGCCACCCGCGAGCTCCTCCAGGTGATGCTGGAGGAGAACGGCATCGAGGCATTCGACGCCATCGCCGCGATCTTCTTCACGACGACGCCGGACCTGCGTTCGACCTTTCCGGCCGAGGCGGCCCGCGAGCTGGGCATGACGATGGTGCCGCTGCTGTGCAACCAGGAGATCCCGGTGCCGAACCGGCTCCCTCGCTGCGTCCGTGTGATGTTGCAGCTCAACACCCGGAAGGCGCAGGACGAGATGAAGCACATCTACCTGCGTGAGGCGCGGCGGTTGCGACCCGACCTGCTCAGCGCCCAGTAGGGTCGAGCGGGCCTCAGGCCTCCCACTGGCGAGCAGGCACCAGCTCGCCGCCGTCGACGACAGCCAGTGTCACCTTGTGCGCGCGATTGGTGGTGACCTCGAGCACCGCCTGGTCGAGCGACTCCGGCCCCACCAGCACCTTCCGCACGAAATAGGTGCCGCCCTGCGCACTCATCTCGCTGGTCTTGGAGAGCCGCACGTGGATGATCTCACCATGCCTGGCGGTGCGCACCTGCGTCAGCAGGAAGTTGCCATCGTCCCGGAAGCGCGGATCCTGACGGCGGAACATTCCGAACATGCCTGTATTCTAGCCTCACCATGATTGTTCTCTGGCTCCACGGCAAGGGGTGCGAACGCCCCGCTCGGGTCCCGACCGCGTCGGCACCGCGCGGTGGACCCCCGCGGGGTGGGACCCCGTGAGCGTCCCCGGCGAGGATCTGAGGGTCGCCTTCGAGGCGGGCATCCGCGCCGCCGACCCCGAGGTCGCCGTGCGTGCGCACCTTCCCGACCCGCCGCGGGGGCGGCTGCTGGTGGTCGGCGCGGGGAAGGCGGCGGCCGCGATGGCCCGCGCCGTCGAAGACCGCTACCCCGAGACCGTGGCCCTCGAAGGCCTCGTGATCACGCGTTACGGCCACGGCCTCCCGACCCGCCGCATCGACGTGGTCGAGGCAGCGCATCCCGTGCCCGACGATGCCGGCGCCGCCGCGACCGAGCGCATCCTGCGGTTGCTCGCCGGCGCTTGCGCGGACGACCTGGTGCTGTGCCTGATGTCGGGCGGCGGCTCGGCGCTGCTCACCGCGCCCGACGGGCTGGGATTGCCCGAGCTGGCGCAGTTGACCGAGTCGCTGCTGCGCTCGGGCGCCGACATCAGCGAGATGAACGCCGTGCGCAAACATCTGTCGCGCGTCAAGGGAGGCCGCCTGGCGCTGGCCGCGGCCCCTGCGCCGGTGCTGGCGTTGCTCGTGTCGGACGTGGTGGGTGACGACCCGTCGGTCATCGCCAGCGGGCCGACGGCAGCGGACGGCAGCCGCTACGCCGACGCGCTGGCGGTGCTCGAGCGCTACGGCATCGAGCATGCCGCCGCCCGCGCCGTGCTGGAGGCCGGGGTACGTGGTGAGCGCGAGGAGACCCCGAGCCCCGGCGATCCCCGGCTCGAGCACGTCGCCAACGTGGTGATCGCCTCCGCCCAGACCGCGCTCGAAGCGGCGGCGGACGCGCTCGCACGGCGCGGGTGGAGCGCGCACGTGCTCTCCGGTTCGATGACGGGGGAGGCGCGCGCCGTCGCCGGCGTGCACGCCGCCCTGGTACGCCAGATCCTGGCGCACGGCCAGCCGTTCGAGCGCCCGTGCGCGCTGCTGTCGGGCGGAGAGACCACGGTGACGGTGGTGGGGCAGGGGCGCGGGGGGCGCAACGGCGAGTTCGCCCTGGCGCTGGCCCTCGAGCTGCCCGACGGCACTCCGGTGTGGTGGCTCGCCGCGGACACCGATGGCATCGACGGCAGCGAGGACAACGCCGGCGCCCTGCTGGGACCCGAACAGCGCGCGCGCATGAATCGCCCGGCGGCACGCGACGCGCTCCGGCGGAACGACAGCTACGGGGCGCTGAACGAGGTCGGCGCGCTCTTCGTCACCGGTCCGACGCGCACCAACGTCAACGACCTGCGCGTGATCCTGATCGAGTGAGCAGCGCACGCTCGGGTATGCTTTGGCCGGCATGAGTCGGTTGCTCTCCAGCTCCGAACACGACGTCGCCCAGGCCGCGGAGGCACTCCGTCGCGGACAGCTGGTGGCGTTCCCCACCGAGACGGTCTACGGCCTGGGGGCCGCCGCCCGGGACCGCCGTGCGCTGGCCCGGCTCTATGCGGCCAAGGGCAGGCCGCTCGATCATCCGGTCATCGTCCACCTGCCGGCGGCGGACGCACTTGCGACCTGGGCGCGCGAGGTGCCGGACCACGCGCTGCGCCTCGCCGCCGCGTTCTGGCCGGGACCGTTGACGCTGGTGTTGCCGAGGGCGGCCGGCGTGCCCGACGAGGTCACCGGCGGACAGGACACGGTCGGGCTGCGGGTGCCCGACCACCCGCTCGCGCTCCGTCTGCTGCTGGCGTACGGCGATGGGGTCGCGGCGCCGTCGGCCAATCGCTTCGGTCGGATCAGCCCGACCACGGCACAGCACGTGGCCGAGGAGTTCGGCGAACTCGATGTGCTCGTGCTGGACGGGGGCTCCTGCCGCGTGGGTCTGGAGTCGACCATCGTGGACCTGAGTGGCGGCGTGGCCCGGCTGCTGCGGCCGGGCGGGGTGCACCGCCACGCGCTCGAGGAAGCGCTGGGCGAGCGGGTGGCGTTGGCGGATCACCTGCTCGAGCGGGAGGCGCGGCCGAGCGCCGGGACGGGGGCGCCGCCGCCCGCCCCGGCGCCGCGCGCGCCAGGCGGGCTGCCCCGACACTACGCCCCCGCCACGCCGGCCGAGCTGGTCGGAGCCGACGCTCTGGTGTCGCGCCGAGCGGAGCTCGGGGCGCGCGTCGCGGTGCTGGCCCGCCGGCCCCGGCCGAGCGGGCCGAGCGCGTGGTGGCTGGAGTTGCCGGCCGATCCCACGGGATACGCTCGCGGCCTGTACGCCGCGCTCCGGCAGCTCGATGCCAGCGGCTGCCGACGCATCCTCATCGAAGCCGTCCCCGAGGGGGACGACTGGCTCGCCGTGCGCGACCGCCTGCGGCGTGCCACGAGCACCGTCGACGCGCCCGGCGAGAGCCGGGAAGTGGAGGAGGGAGCATGAGCGATTCCTACCAGGCCCCGCGGGCGACGCCGCCGCTGGTCGCCGTCGTCATGGGGAGCGCCAGCGACTGGGACACGATGCGGCACGCCGACGCGGTCCTGTCCGAGTTGGAGGTGCCACACGCCTGCCTCGTGGTGTCGGCGCATCGCACGCCGGAACGTATGCGCACCTTCGCGCACGGCGCGGTGGAGCGCGGCTTCGAGGTGATCATCGCGGGTGCGGGCGGCGCCGCCCACCTGCCCGGCATGCTGGCGGCGCAAACCCGGCTGCCGGTGCTGGGCGTGCCGGTGGAGAGCCGCGCGCTTCACGGCCTCGATTCGCTGCTGTCCATCGTGCAGATGCCGCGCGGAGTGCCGGTGGGCACCCTGGCGATCGGCGCCTCCGGCGCGGTCAACGCGGCGCTCATGGCGGTTTCCATTCTCGCGCTCGCCCGACCGGAGCTGGCGCGCCGCCTCGAGGCCTACCGGGACGCGCAAGCGACCGGGGCCGAGGCGAGCCGCCTCCCGACCGACCACTACCTCCCCGAGTGATGGCGGGTGCTCCGCTCCTTCCGGGAGCCACGATCGGCATGCTCGGTAGCGGGCAGCTCGGCCGCATGTTCACCGTCGCCGCACGCCGGATGGGCTACCACGTGCACGTGCTGTCGCCGTCGGCGGGTTCGCCTACCGGTCAGCTCGCCGACCGCGAGGTGGTGGCGCCCTACGAAGACGCCGATGCGGTGGGGCGCTTCGCGTCCGAAGTGGACGTCGTCACGCTCGAGTTCGAGAACATCCCCAGCGCCTCGCTCGACGCCGCTGCAGCCCGGGCGCCGGTGCGGCCCGGCGTGTTCGCGCTCCACACCACCCAGCACCGTGCACGCGAGAAGCGCTTCCTGGCCAGGCTCGGCGTGCCGCACGTCCCCTTCGCCGAAGTCGCCGCGGGAGGGGATGTGGACGCTGCCATCGCCGAGGTCGGGACCCCGTGCGTGGTGAAGACGGCGGGTTTCGGCTACGACGGCAAGGGGCAGGTGCGGGTGGACGGAGACGGGGGGCGCGAGGAGGCGCGGGCGCTGGCGGTCGAGCAGGCCGTGGTGGTCGAGCGCTTCCTGGAGTTGCAAGCGGAGCTGTCGGTGGTCGCCGCTCGCGGGCTCGACGGCGCCGTGGCCACCTTCGCGCCGTCCCTGAACCGCCACGAGCGCCACATCCTGGACCTCTCGAGCGCTCCGGCGCCGCTGCCGCGCGCGGTCGCCGAGCAAGCGAGCGAGATCACCCTCGCCGTCCTGGAAGGGCTTGAGCTCGTCGGTGTCGCGTGCGTCGAGTTCTTCCTGGAGCGAGGGGGCCGCCTGTCGGTCAACGAGGTCGCCCCCCGACCTCACAACTCCGGTCATCTCACCATCGAGGGCGCGGAGACCAGCCAGTTCGAGCAGCAGCTCCGGGCCGTGACCGGGCTCCCGCTGGGCTCGGGCGCGCCGCTCCGTCCCGCGGCGATGGCGAACCTGCTGGGCGACCTGTGGTCGGACGTCGAGCCGGACTGGGCCGCCGCGCTGAGCGTTCCGGGAGTAGCGCTCCACCTCTACGGCAAGGACGCCGCGCGCCCGGGTCGCAAGATGGGCCATCTGACCGCCACCGCCGAGCACCTGGAGGAGGCGGAGGCGCGCGCGCTGCGGGCCCGCGAGCGCGCGGCACGCGGGCCTCGGAGCGCACCGGCCTGAGGCACCCGGGGGCGCCGCCCGGTCGGCGTCCCGGCGCGGCGTGGGGGCGCTCGGTGACTGTCGGGGACGCTGGTATAACGGGGGGGTGCACAACGCCGCCCTCCTCGCCCCGGACGTGCGCCGCCGCCTCGAGCTCTCGCTCGCGGCCGCCGCCTCCGAACTCGAAGCCCTGCCCAAGCGCGACCGGCAGCTCTTCCAGCTGCGTTGCGAACGCTTCTTCCAGAACCTCCACGACGGGCTGTCGCCCGTCTACGGCCGCCGCCCCGACTTCGATGCCTTCCTGCAGCGCCTGGTCGCGGGCATGGCGCGCCACTTCCGCGAGCGGCCGGAGCCGCTCAAGGTGCTCGACATCGAGCGCGACCTCACGCCCGACTGGTTCCAGCACGAGTCGATGCTGGGTTACGTGTTCTACGTCGAGCGTTTCGCCGGCGACCTGCGGGGGGTGCTCGAGCACCTCGATTACCTCGAGGAACTGGGCGTCAACTACGTCCACCTGATGTACACCCTGCGGCCTCGCGAGGGGGAGAACGACGGCGGCTACGCCATCCGTGACTACCGGGACGTCGATCCCCGGCTGGGCACCATCGATGACCTGGAGTACCTGTGCGGGGAGCTCCGCGATCGACGCATCAGTGCCTGCGTCGATCTGGTCCTCAACCACTGCGCCGACGATCACGCCTGGGCGCGCAAGGCGAGCGAAGGGGACGAACACTACCAGGACTACTTCTTCATGTACGACGATCGCGCGGTCCCCGACGAGTATGAGAAGACCCTGCCCGAGGTGTTCCCGGACTTCGCGCCGGGCAACTTCACCTATGATTCCGCCATCGGCAAGTGGATCTGGACGACCTTCAACGACTACCAGTGGGACCTCAACTGGACGAACCCGGAGGTCTTCCTCGAGATCGTCGACATCATGTTCTTCCTGGCCAACAAGGGGGTCGAGGTCTTCCGTCTGGACGCGGTCGCCTTCCTGTGGAAGCGCCTGGGCACGGACTGCCAGAACCAGCCGGAGGTGCACGACGTGCTGCAGGCGCTGCGCGCGTGCTCGCGCATCGCCTCGCCCGCGGTCGCCCACAAGGCCGAGGCTATCGTGTCGCCCGATGATCTCATCCACTACTTCGGCACCGGTCGGCACTACGGCAAGGTCAGCAACATCGCGTACCACAACTCGCTGATGGTGCAGTTCTGGTCCTCGCTGGCGAGCCGTGACACGCGGCTGATGGTCCACACGCTGCGGGAGTTCCCGCGCACGCCGGCCTCGATCGCATGGGGAACGTACGTCCGCTGCCACGACGACATCGGCTGGGCTGTCACCGAGGACGACGCGGCCGCCGTCGGCCTGTCGGGCCCCGGGCACCGGAACTTCCTGTCGGACTACTACTCCGGCCAGTTCCCGGGCTCGCACGCACGCGGCGCGGTGTTCCAGCACAACCGCCGCACGGGGGACCGCAGGATCTCGGGCAGCTTCGCGAGCCTGGCCGGGCTGGAGTTCGCCATCGAGCGGGCCGACGAGCGGCTGGTGGCGCTCAGCATCGAGCGCATCCTGCTGGGGCACGCGCTCATCTCCGGTTTCGGCGGCATCCCGCTGATCTACATGGGCGACGAGATCGGCATGACGAACGACTACCGCTACACCAGCCTGCGCGAGCACGCCGGCGACAATCGCTGGATGCACCGCCCTTTCATGGACTGGGAGAAGGCGGAGCGGCGCCATGACGAGGCCAGCATCGAGGGGCGCATCTTCCACGGGCTGCGCCGGATCGTGCGCGCGCGCAGCCACACACCGCAACTCAACTCCGCGTACGCCACCGAGGTGCTCGACGTCGATCACCCCCACCTGCTGGTGCTGTCGCGCCCGCACCCCCTGGGTGAGCTGGTCGAGATCTACAACTTCAGCGAGTCGTCGCAGTGGCTCGATGCCGCCGTGCTGGTGGGGCGGAACCTCAACCAGCCGTTCGACCAGCTCAGCCAGGCGTTCGTCGACGTCTCGCGGGGCGCCCTTTCGGTGCCGCCGTACGGCCGCTACTGGCTGATCTGAGCGACGCCCGCTCGCAAGGCACGAAGAACGCCCCCGGCCGTTGCGGGCCGGGGGCGTTCCAGGTTGCGGGTGGCGCGAACGTTACTGGATGGTGATGCGCCCGTCGGTCTTCGGTGCGATGGTGCCGTCCGCGGCTACGGCGTTCGCCACCACCTCGGCCAGCAGGGGACCCTCGGCCGGCGACACGGTGGTCGGCAGACCTTTGAACATGGTGTAGCCGTCCCCGCCACCGAACATGTAGTCGTTGATGGCCACGGTGTAGGTGGCGTTGGGGTCGAGAGGCTTGCCGCCGACCATGATGTCGCTGACGCGCTGGCCGGCAGGCTGGTTCGGGCGCACCGTGAAGGAGACCCCCGAGACCTGCGGGAACCGCCCCGCCAGGTCCTGCATCTGGGAGACGCCGTTCTCCAGCGCCGCCGCCAGGGCGCTGCCCTTGGCCTTCACCGCGACAACGCTGTTGCCGAACGGCAGGATGGCGTAGATGTCCTTCTTGGTGACCGGGCCCGCCGGGTACATGCGGTCGGTGCGGATGCCGCCGCCGTTCATGATCCCGACATCGGCGCGCGTGGCCTTGCGGGTGGCGTCGGCGATGAAGTCCCCGAGGTTGGTCTCCTTGGCGCGGACATCCTTCTCGACGGCGTCCAGGGCCACCACGGACTTGCCGAGCACCTTGGCGAAGCTGGCGTCGAGCTGGGTGGCGTAGCCCTGCACGAACGCCTGCATGCCCGGGTCCTTGGGCGTGAGGTTGCTCACCGGGATGTTGCGGTAGCTGGTCACGGGGTTCTTGCCGGAGAAGTCGACGTTGACGTCCCACACGTTGCGCCAGTCGCTCGTCGCCTTGACGAAGGGGGCGTGGCCGCACTGGGTGTCCATCATGGCGGCGTGGTCGTGCCCGCCGACGATGAGGTCGATGCCGGATACCTGCGAGGAGAGCTCGCAGTCCTGCGCCTTGGCCTCGTGGGTGAGCGCGACGATGTACTGGGCGCCCTCGCCCTGGAGCTTCTTGACCTCGGCCTGGGCCGTGGCGATGGGGTCCTTGAAGGTGACCGCCGAGGCGTTGGCGAGGATCGACGAGAAGTCGTAGGCGATCCCGAAGAGGCCGATCTTGACGCCGTTCACATCGACGATGGCGTCGGCCTTGGTACCCGCGATCGGCTTGCCTGTCGAGCTATCGAGGATGTTGGATGTCAGCCAGGTGAAATTGGACTCCTGGATGCGCTGCTTCAACACGTCGATGCCGAAGTCGAACTCGTGGTTGCCGAGGGTGGCGTAGTCGACGCCCAGGCGGTTGAGGGCCTCCACCATCTGCTTGCCCTGGAAGGCGTTGGACATCACCGAGGGGGAGAGCAGGTCGCCGGCGAAGAGCACGAGCGTGTGGGGGTCGAAGGCCTTGACCTGGTGGACGACCGTGGCGACCGCGGCCGCCCCGCCTCGCGTGCCGCTATCGACGCCCTGCAGCTCGTAGACGTCGTTGAAGGTCAGGAAGCCGACGCGCTGTGCCTGGGCGAATGCTCCCAGCATGATCACAGCGACGAACAGCCAACGGAGTTTGCGCATCATACGGGTACCACCTTTCGGAATCGCGATCCGGGGCCGCCGAACCGGCCCGGCCGGGCGGGAACGTGCCGGCCGGGCCGGGGGCCGGCACAGGCCGTGCGTCCCCCGTCTACGGTCGTCACCTTCCGGCGGGTTCCAGTACACCACACCGCAGCGAGGGCCAGCGAGGGCGTGGCGGCCCGGACGGGGGACGAGCGGAGCGCTCCGGTTCCGCGGGGCGGCGCGCGGCGTCGGGAAGGTGGCTGGGCACTTGAAAAGGGGTCCGTGTGCGGAGTATACTCACGAGGTTTGACTCCCCCTGGCCCGCAGCGATGGGTCCGGGGGAAGGTTTGTCGTGTGCTGCACGGCACCGGCCATCTCGCCGATCCCGCCTCTGCGATCAGGGTCGAGTCCGCTCGCCGAAAAGCGAGCGCCACGCTTAAGGGAGTGATTGCTCTGCCGACCGTTAACCAGCTCCTCAGGAAGGGCCGCAAGAAGCTGCCCAGGAAGAACAAGACCCCTGCGCTCAAGGGGTCTCCGCAGCGTCGCGGCGTGTGCACGGCGGTGAAGACCCAGACCCCGAAGAAGCCGAACTCGGCGCTGCGCAAGATCGCGCGCGTGCGGCTGTCGAGCGGGTACGAGGTGACCGCTTACATCCCGGGTGAGAAGCACAACCTCCAGGAGCACTCGGTCGTGTTGATCCGTGGGGGCCGCGTGAAGGACCTGCCGGGGGTCCGTTATCACATCGTCAGAGGTGCGCTCGACGCCCAGGGCGTCGGCGTGGGCCGCTACGTGCAGCGCAACCAAGGGCGCAGCAAGTACGGCACGAAGAAGCCGAAGGGCTAGGTCGAGGTAGAGGATGGGACGCAGGAGAAGAGCACAGGTCCGCAAGCTCGAGCCTGATCTGGTGTACAGCGACACCACGGTCACGGCGTTCGTGAACAAGCTGATGCGCGACGGCAAGAAGAACCTCGCCAGCCGTATCTTCTACGGTTCGTGCCGGCTGATCCAGGAACGCAGCGGCCAGGAGCCCCTGAAGGTGTTCCGCCAGGCGCTCGATAACGTCAAGCCGCGCATCGAGGTCAAGAGCCGCCGCGTCGGCGGTGCCACGTACCAGGTTCCCGTGGAGGTCAACCCGCGCCGGTCGCAGTCGCTCAGTCTGCGGTGGCTGGTGGCGGCGTCCGACTCGCGCCCCGAACGGACCGCCGTGGAGCGTGTCGCGGGCGAGTTGCTGGATGCCGCGGCGGGTCGTGGCGGGGCCGTCAAGAAGAAGGATGATGTCGAGCGCATGGCGGAGGCGAACCGCGCCTACGCCCACTACCGCTGGTAGCTGGCGCGCTTCCGACCCGACAGGTGGAGTATGACTACCCAGACGAAGATTGACCTGCACAAGACCCGCAATATCGGCATCGCCGCCCACATCGACGCGGGCAAGACGACGCTGACCGAGCGGATCCTGTTCTATGCGGGGCGCATCCACAAGATGGGGGAGACCCACGAGGGCGCCTCCCAGATGGACTGGATGGAGCAGGAGCGCGAGCGCGGCATCACGATCACTTCGGCCGTGACGCAGTGCTTCTGGCTCGACACCCGCATCAATATCATCGACACTCCCGGGCACGTCGACTTCACCATGGAGGTCGAGCGCAGCATGCGCGTGCTCGACGGCGCCGTGGCGGTGTTCGACGCCAGCCAGGGCGTGGAGCCGCAGAGCGAGACGGTGTGGCGTCAGGCCGACAAGTACCGCGGTGCCGCGCCTCGCCTTCGCCAACAAGATGGACAAGACCGGGGCGGACTTCCAGCTCGTGCTCGACAGCATGGAGGAGCGCCTCGCGGCGAACGCCGTGGCGATCCAGTGGCCGATGGGGGCCGAGGACAAGTTCGCCGGCATCATCGACCTGGTGGACATGAAGGCGGTCACCTACGGCGACGATCTGGGCAAGGACATCCAGTTCGTGGACATCCCCGCCGAGTGGCAGGACACCGCCGACGAGAAGCGCAACCTCATGATCGAGCGCCTGGCGGACGTCGACGACGACGTAGCGATGCTGTTCCTGGAGGGCGAGGAGATCCCGACCGAGACGATCAAGTCCGCCATCCGGCAGGCGACCATCGCCCAGAAGATCTTCCCGGTCCTGTGCGGCTCGGCGCTCAAGAACAAGGGCGTGCAGCGGGTCCTCGACGCCGTTGCCTGGTATCTTCCCAGCCCGCTCGACGTGCCGCCCGTGCGCGGCGTGATCCCCGACACCGGCGAGGAGCAGACGCGCCCGGCCGACGAGGACGCGCCTACCGCGGCGCTGGCGTACAAGGTCATGACCGACCCGTACGTGGGCCGGCTGGTATTCGTGCGGGTCTACTCGGGTGCGTTCGTCTCCGGCTCCTACGTCTACAACGTGTCCAAGGGCAAGCGCGAGCGCATCGGACGCCTGCTGAAGATGCACGCCAACTCCCGCGAGGAGGTGGAGCGCATCGGCGCCGGCGACGTGGGCGCCGTGATCGGGCTCAAGGACACCAGCACCGGCGACACGCTCGCCGACCCCGACCACCCCATCGAGCTCGAGTCGATCGAGATCCCCGAGCCGGTCATCACGGTAGCCATCGAGCCGGCGTCGAAGGCCGACCAGGACAAGCTGTCCAACGGCCTTGTGAAGCTGGCCGAGGAGGACCCGACCTTCCGCGTGGAGACCGATGCCGAGACCGGGCAGACCAAGATCTCGGGCATGGGCGAGCTCCACCTGGAGATCATCGTGGACCGGCTCAAGCGCGAGTTCAACGTCAATGCCCACGTCGGCGCGCCGCAGGTGGCATACCGCGAGACCATCACGCGGAAGGTCGACGTCGAGGGCAAGTTCGTGCGCCAGACGGGCGGTCGCGGTCAGTACGGCCATGTCAAGCTGCGGGCCGAGCCGCGCGCTCGGGGCGAGGGCTTCGAGTTCGAGAACGGAATCGTCGGCGGCGTCATCCCGCGTGAGTACATCCCGGCCGTGCAGAAGGGCGTCGAGGAGGCCATGCAGAACGGGCCGCTGCTCGGCTTCCCCATCGTCGACATGAAGGTGAAGCTCTACGACGGTTCCTACCACGAGGTGGACTCGTCGGAGATGGCCTTCAAGATCGCCGCCTCGATGGGGTTGCGCGAGATCATGAAGCAGGGTGGGGCCGCGGTGCTCGAGCCGGTCATGCGGGTCGAGGTGGTCACTCCCGACCAGTACATGGGTGACGTCATCGGCAACCTGAACTCGCGTCGCGGGCAGATCCAGGGCATGGAGCCCCGCGGCAACGCCCAGGTCGTCACCGCCCACGTGCCGCTGGCCGAGATGTTCGGCTACGCGACCGATCTCCGCAGCCTGTCGCAGGGCCGGGCCGTCTTCACGATGATGCTCGACCACTACGACCAGGTGCCGCGCAACATTCAAGAAGAGCTCGTCAAGAGCTGAGAACCGTCCGACCTCGTTTCGGAGTCGAAGGAGAACATCCATGGCTAAGGGTGTGTTTGAGCGTACGAAGCCGCATGTGAATGTGGGGACGATTGGGCATGTGGATCATGGGAAGACGACGTTGACGGCTGCGATTACGTTTGCGGCTGCGGCGGCGGATCCGAAGTGTGGAGATTCAGGATTACGATCAGATTGATAAGGCGCCGGAGGAGAAGGCGCGTGGGATTACGATTAATACGGCGCATGTGGAGTATCAGACGGTGGCGCGGCATTATTCGCATGTGGATTGTCCGGGGCATGCGGATTATGTGAAGAACATGATTACGGGGGCTGCGCAGATGGATGGTGCGGTGTTGGTGGTGTCGGCGGCGGATGGGCCGATGCCGCAGACGCGTGAGCATATTTTGTTGGCGCGTCAGGTGGGGGTGCCGTCGATTGTGGTGTTTTTGAACAAGGTGGATATGGTGGATGATGAGGAGTTGTTGGAGTTGGTGGAGATGGAGGTGCGGGAGCTTTTGTCTTCGTATGAGTTTCCGGGGGATGAGATTCCGGTGGTGTCGGGGTCTGCGTTGAGGGCGTTGGAGGCGTTGCATGGGAATCCGAATATGCAGCGTGGTGAGGATGGGTGGGTGGATAGGATTTGGGAGTTGTTGGATGCGGTGGATGGGTATATTCCGACGCCGGTGAGGGATATGGAGAAGCCGTTTTTGTTGCCGGTGGAGGATGTGTTTACGATTACGGGTCGTGGGACGGTGGCGACGGGTCGTATTGAGCGTGGTGAGGTGAAGACGGGGGATGAGGTTGAGATTGTTGGGTTGGGGGATACGCGGAAGACGGTTGTGACGGGTGTGGAGATGCATCGGAAGACGTTGTCGTTCGGGGATGGCTGGGGATAATGTGGGGGTGTTGTTGCGGGGTGTGGGGCGTGAGGAGATCGAGCGGGGTCAGGTGTTGGCGAAGCCTGGTTCGATTACGCCGCATACGGTGTTTCGGGGGTCGGTGTATGTGTTGAAGAAGGAGGAGGGGGGGCGGCATAGCGCGTTTTTTTCTGGGTATCGGCCGCAGTTTTACTTTCGGACGACGGATGTGACGGGGGTGGTGTCGTTGCCGGAGGGTGTGGAGATGGTGATGCCTGGGGATAATGTGGAGCTTGGGGTGGAGTTGATTAAGCCGATTGCGATGGAGGAGGGGTTGCGGTTTGCGATTCGTGAGGGGGGTCGGACGGTCGGTGCGGGTGTCGTGACGGCCGTGACGAAGTAACCATGGCAGCCCCCAAGATTCGAATCAAGCTCAAGGCGTTCGATCACCGTAGCCTGGACAGCTCCGCGACCAAGATCGTGGAGACCGTCCGGCGCACGGGCGCCAAGGTCGCCGGCCCGGTGCCGCTCCCGACCCGCATCCGGCGGTTCTGCGTGCTGCGGTCGCCGTTCGTCGACAAGGACAGCCGGGAGCACTTCGAGATCCGCACCCACAACCGGCTGATCGACATCAAGTCGCCGACGAAGAGCACCATCGATTCCCTCATGCACCTCGATCTGCCGACCGGGGTGGACATCGAGATCAAGACCGTCGGAGGACGATGAGCGTGAAAGGCATTCTCGGCACCAAGGTGGGCATGACCCAGGTGTGGAACGGGGACCGGCTCGTGCCGGTGACCGTCGTCCTCGCCGGGCCCTGCCCCGTGGTGCAGCGCAAGACGCCGGAGCGTGACGGCTATTCCGCCGTGCAGCTCGGCTGGGTGGAGAAGCGCGAGAAGCTCGCGAACAAACCCCAGCTCGGGCACTTCCGCAAGGCGGGGGTCGCGCCGCAGCGTCACCTGGTGGAGTTCAGGGACTACGCGCCCGACGACGACAGCGTCACGGTCGAGATCTTCGAGCCGGGCGAGACGGTCGACGTCACCGGCACGAGCAAGGGTCGGGGTACCGCCGGCGTGATCAAGCGCTGGGGGTTCGCGCGGCATGCCCGCCACCCACGGCACCAAGAAGAAGCATCGCCACGGCGGGTCCATCGGCAACCGCAAGTCGCCGGGCCGCGTCTACAAGGGCAAGCGCATGGCGGGCCGTTACGGCGCGAGCGCCGTGACGACGGTCGGCCTCGAGGTCGTGGACGTCCGCAAGGACGACAACCTGATCCTCATCAAGGGCGCCCTGCCCGGCGCGAACGGCTCGATGCTGGTGGTCAAGCAATCGAACAGGAGGGCGCGCTGATGGCGGTCACGCTCGACGTCCTCGGAAGCGGACGCAAGCTCACGCTCGACCTTCCCGAGCCCAAGGAGTCGGTGCTGCACGAGGTCGTCGCCTGGCAGCTGGCCAAGCGCCGGCGCGGCACGGCGGCGACCAAGACGCGCGGCATGATGACGGGCTCCACCGCGAAGATCTACGCGCAGAAGGGCACCGGCCGTGCGCGGCACGGTGACCGCAAGGCGCCGATCTTCGTCGGTGGGGGCACGGTCGTTCGGGCCGCAGCCGCGCAACTACGGCTACACCCTGCCCAAGCGGGTGCGCCGGCTCGGCCTGGCCATGGCGGTCGCCGCACAGGGCGCAGGCCGGCAAGCTCACCCTGGTCGAGTCGTTCGACATCGGCGGCAAGACCAAGGAGTTCGTGAGCTGGGCCCAGAGACCACGGCTTCGACGGTAGCGAGCGGGTGCTCCTCGTCACCGACGACGAGATGGCCCGCAGGGCGGCGCGCAACCTGCCCTGGGTCGACGTGCTTCCCGTGCGCGGCCTGAACGCCTACGACATCCTTCGCTGCGATCACGTGATCGCCGACGCGAAGATCTTCGACACTGCGGAGGCGGCATCGTGAACCCGCACGACGTGATCCTCGCCCCCGTGCTGAGCGAGAAGGCGATCCAGGGCATCGAGGCCGGCAAGTACGCCTTCTACGTCCATCCGGACGCGAACCGAGTCCAGGTCAAGGACGCCATCGAGACCGTGTTCAAGGTCGAGGTCGTCAAGATCAACATGGCTCAAGGTCCGCGGCAAGATCAAGACGCAGGGGCGTTACCCGGGCCGGTCCTCGCTCCGCAAGAAGGCCATCGTCACCCTGCAGGCCGGGCAGCGCATCCAGCAGCTCGAAGGCCTGACCTAAGGAAGGGAGGGAACCCATGCCTACCAAGAAATACAGACCGTACACGCCCTCCCGCCGGACGATGACGACCTCGGATTTCGCCGACGTCACCGTGCAGCAAGCCGGAGAAGTCGCTGCTCGGGGGGATGCCGAAGCGGGGCGGTCGCAACGCCCACGGCCGGATCACCTCGCGGTTCCGCGGCGGCGGCCACAAGCGGCGCTATCGTCAGATCGACTTCCGTCGGCGCGACAAGGAAGGCGTGCCCGCCAAGGTCGCGACCGTCGAGTACGACCCCAACCGCAGCGCGCGCATCGCGTTGCTGCACTACCTCGACGGCGAGAAGCGCTACATCCTGGCGCCCGAGCGCCTGGTGGTCGGCACGCGTATCGTGTGCGGACCGGACGCCGAGCCGGTGGTCGGGAACGCCTTGCCGCTCCGCTTCATCCCGGTCGGCGCGGTCGTGCACAACGTCGAGATGGTCCCCGGCAAGGGCGCCCAGCTGGCGCGCGCGGCCGGAACCAGCGTGCAGATCCAGGGCCGGGACGGCAACTACGTCACCATCCGGTTGCCGTCGGGTGAGCTGCGCCGCATCCACGGCGAGTGCTACGCGACCGTAGGCGCAGTGGGCAACAGCGAGCACAAGAACATCGTCCTGGGCAAGGCGGGCCGCAAGCGTTGGCTCGGCCGCAAGCCGCACCAACGCGGACGCGCCATGAACCCGGTCGACCACCCCCACGGCGGTGGCGAGGGTCGCTCTACGGGCGGCCGGCCGCCGGTCAGCCCCTGGGGCCAGCAGGCCAAGGGCCTGAAGACGCGCAACAAGCGCAAGGTGTCGAGCCGGTTCATCGTGCGCCGCCGGAAGGGGAAGTAGACCATGGCTCGCAGCCTCAAGAAAGGCCCGTTCGTCGACGGCCACCTGCTCAAGAAGATCGACGCCGCCAACGCCTCGGGCGAACGCCGCGTCATCAAGACCTGGAGCCGGCGCAGCACCATCGTTCCCGAGATGGTCGGACACACCATCGGCGTCTACAACGGTCGCCAGCACGTCCCGGTGTTCGTCCAGGAGAACATGGTCGGGCACAAGCTGGGGGAGTTCTCTCCCACCCGCACGTTCCGCGGGCATAGCGGGAACAGGAAGGACTGACGATGCAGGCCAAGGCTTCCTTGCGCATGCTTCGCGTCACGCCTCAGAAGACGCGCCTCGTCGCCGACCTCATCCGCGGCCAGAACGTGGGGCGTGCCGAGGACATCCTGCGCTACACCAACAAGCGTTCCGCGAAGCCGATCCTCAAGTTGCTGCAGAGTGCTCGGGCGAACGCCGTGAACAACCACGACATGTTCGAAGACAGCCTCTTCGTCAAGGAGATCCAGGTCGGAGACGGCCCCACGTTCAAACGCTACTTGCCGCGTGCGCGGGGTCGTGCCGACCTGATGTTGAAGCGCAGCTGCAACATCACGATCACGCTGGAGGAACGCAGTGGGCAATAAGATCAATCCGATCGGGTTCCGGCTGGGCGTGAACAAGGAACCGTCCGCCCACTGGTACGCCGATACCAAGAACTATCCGCGCCTCCTGACCGAGGACGAGGAGATCCGCCGCGCGATCTTCCAGGACGTAGGCCATGCCGGCATCTCGCGCATCGACATCGAGCGGGCCGCGCACAACATCAACATCACCATCCACACTGCCAAGCCGGGCGTGGTGATCGGTCGTGGCGGGGAGTCGATCAAGGCCCTTCGCGCGCGTCTCGATCGGTCCATCCCGGGCACCATCGCCGTGAACGTCCAAGAGGTCGCGAACCCGAACACCAACGGCGCCTTGGTGGCCAAGCGCATCGCCGAGCAGCTCGAGCGCCGCTTCGCGTTCCGGCGGGCCATGAAGCAGGCGGTCCAGCGCACCATGGAGTCCGGCGCGCAGGGTGTGAAGATCCGCTGCTCCGGCCGCCTGGGCGGTTCCGAGCAGGCCCGTCCCGAGTGGTACTCGGACGGTCGCGTTCCGTTGCAGACGCTCCGCGCCGACATCGATTACGGTACGGCCGAGGCACGCACGAGCTACGGCATCATCGGCGTCAAGGCGTGGGTGTTCCACGGCGAGATCGTCGGCCACAAGACCCGCCGCGCCGCCGTGCTCCCGCGTCCCCGTCAGGATGAGGACAAGCGCCGCCGGCGTCGTCCACAGGCGCGTCGGCGTGACGGTCCCAATCGCGAAGGTCGCGCGCGGGTCAAGAAGGAAAGGTCCTAGCCCATGCTGCTTCCCAAGCGCGTCAAGTACCGCAAGCAGATGCGCGGCCGCATGAAGGGCGACACCAAGGGCGGAGACTACGTCGCCTTCGGCGACTTCGCTCTGGTGGCGATGGAGCCGGCCTGGATCAAGTCCAACCAGATCGAGGCCTGCCGCGTCACCATGAGCCGCTACTTCAAGCGCGGCGGCAAGATCTACATCCGCATCTTCCCGGACAAGCCCGTGACGAAGAAGCCACAGGAAGTCCGCATGGGGAAGGGCAAGGGCGCGGTGGAGTACTGGGTCTCGGTAGTGAAGCCGGGACGCGTGCTCTTCGAGGTCGCCAACGTCACGGAGGAGCAGGCCAAGGAGGCGTTCCGCCTCGCCAGCCACAAGCTCCCCATCAAGGTAAAGATGGTCGAGCGGGAGATCTACGATGAAGCCCAATGAGGTCCGCAACCTGACGCCGGACGAGATCCACCTCGAGGTGGACAAGCTCCGCCAGGAGCTTCTCGACCTGCGGATCCAGGCCGCCGTCGGCCACGCCTCGAACCCGAGGCGCATCCGCACGGCGAAGCGGGAGATCGCCCGGCTTCTGACCATCGCCGGCGAGAAGCCGGAGGAGACGACGCGATGAAGAGAGCTATGCAGGGGCGCGTCGTGAGCGACGGAGCCGACAAGACGGTGACGGTGAACGTGGAGCGGCGCCTCAAGCACCCGCTCTACGGCAAGGTCGTCACGCTGTCCAAGCGGTACCTGGCCCACGATGAGCGCAACGAGTACAAGCTGGGCGACCTGGTGGAGATCACCTCCAGCCGCCCGATCAGCAAACGCAAGCGCTTCGTCGTGACGCGCCTGCTCGAGAAGGCCCGGGGCTAAGGGCAGGTCAGGAGCATTCCGTCATGATCCAGCAGGAGACCTTCCTCGATGTGGCCGACAACTCCGGTGCCCGTCGGATCCAGTGCATCCGCGTGCTGGGTACCGGGCAGCAGTTCGTCGGCTCGGTCGGCGACGTGGTCGTGGCGGCCGTCAAGGACGCCATCCCCCACGCGCAGATCAAGAAAGGCGACGTGGTGAAGGCCGTGATCGTTCGGACCAAGAAGGAGATCAACCGCAAGGACGGCTCCTCCATCCGGTTCGACAGCAACGCGGCGGTCATCATCAACAACCAGAACGAGCCCCGTGGAACCCGCGTGTTCGGGCCGGTAGCCCGGGAGCTGCGCGAGAAGCGCTTCATGCGCATCGTCTCGCTCGCACCGGAGGTGCTCTGACATGTCGAGGCCCAAGATCCGCATCCGCCGCGGCGATCAGGTCCGGGTGATCGCGGGCAAGCACAAGGGGGCCGAAGGCGAAGTCCTCACGGTGTTCCGCGACACCAACCGTGTGCTCGTCAAGAACGTCAACGTCATCAAGAAGGCGCAGCGGCCGACGCAGGACAACCCGCGCGGCGGCTTCCTGGAGCAGGAAGCGCCCATCCATCTCAGCAACGTGCAGCTCCTCGACCCGCAGTCCGGCGAGCTCACGCGCGTGGGCTACGACGTCGACGAGAGCGGCCACAAGCACCGCGTCGCTCGCAAGTCCGGCGCCCGATTGGACGAGTAGGAAGAGCATGGAGAAGGTAACGCTACCCATCAAAGTTCGATACGAGCAGGTCAAGAGCCAGCTCGTCGAGCGCCACGGCTACGGCAACCCCATGGCGGTGCCGCGCGTGGAGAAGATCGTCATCAACATGGGGGTAGGCGAGGCCCGGGAGGACTCGAAGGTTCTCGAGCGCGCCTCCAAGGAGCTCGCGCAGATCGCTCTGCAGCGCCCGGTCGTCACCAAGGCCAAGAAGTCGGTGTCGAACTTCAAGGTGCGCGCCGGCATGGCGATCGGCCTCAAGGTGACGCTGCGTGGAACGCGCATGTGGGCGTTCCTGGACAAGCTCATCAACGTCGCTCTGCCGCGGGTGCGCGATTTCCGCGGCGTCAGCGCCAACAGCTTCGACGGGCGGGGCAACTACAGCCTCGGCATCCGCGAGCAGCTGGTGTTTCCCGAGATCAACTACGACCAGGTCGATGCCACGCGCGGCATGGACATCACCATCGTGACGACGGCCGAGAGCGACGAAGAGGCGCGCAGCCTGCTCGAGTTCCTCGGCATGCCGTTCAGGAAGTAGGGAGGACACGTGGCAACGAAAGCCCAGATCGCCAAGTCCAATCGCACGCCCAAGTTCCAGGCGCGGCACGTCAACCGCTGCAGCCGCTGCGGGCGCTCGCGCGCATACCTGCGTGACTTCGGGCTGTGCCGCATCTGCGTTCGGGAGATGGCGCACAAGGGATATCTGCCCGGTGTCGTCAAGGCCAGCTGGTGAGTCGCGGCGCGACAAGCGAGAAGCGCTACTAGCGGGGCAGAGGTCAACGCGCCTTGCGTTGAAACCGGCCCCCAGGAGGACCCATAAACGATGCAAACTGATCCCATTGCTGACATGCTCACCCGCATCCGCAACGCCCAGGCCGTGCATATGGCCAGCGTGGACGTGCCGGCGAGCAAGTTCAAGAAGTCCCTGGCGGACGTGCTGGTCCGCGAAGGTTACCTGAAGTCGATCGAGGAGGTCGAGGTCGGCGGCCATCCGGTGCTGCGGATCGCGCTCAAGTATGGTCCCAAGCGCACGCCGGTGATCCACCAGATCACCCGCGTGTCGTCGCCGGGCCGGCGCGCCTACGCCAAGGGGAAGCACGTCCCGGTCGTTCGCGGCGGCCTCGGGATGTCGGTGGTGTCGACGTCGCAGGGCCTCATGATCGACTCGGAGGCTCGCCGCAAGAACGTCGGCGGCGAGATCGTCTGCGAGGTGTGGTGAGATGTCCCGCGTAGGTCGCGCCCCCATCACGCTCCCGAAGGGCGTGGAGCTGCAGGTGGCCGAGAACACGGTGAACGTCAAGGGCCCCAAGGGCACGCTCTCCGTCGACATCAGCCCGCGCATCTCGGTCAGCGATCGACGAGGGCGTCGTCACCATGGAGCGGCCCTCGGACCACCGCAACGACCGCGCCCAGCACGGGCTGGCGCGGAGCCTGGTGGCCAACGCCGTCGCCGGGGTGGTGGGCGGCTTCCAGAAGAACCTGGAGATCCAGGGCGTCGGCTTCCGCTGCCAGATGAAGGGCAGCGCGCTCGAGCTCACGGTGGGTTACTCCCACCCCGTGGTCATCACGCCGCCGGAGGGTGTCACCATCCAGGCGCCGGAACCGACCAAGATCACGGTGAGCGGCATCGACAAGCAGCTGGTGGGCCAGGTGGCCGCCAACATCCGCGCCGTCCGTCCGCCCGATCACTACCACGGCAAGGGCGTTCGGTACGCAGGCGAGCAGGTTCGGCTCAAGGCCGGTAAGGCGGCAGCCCGCTAACCGGCGGCTGCATCGAGGTAGCGCATCATGAATGGACTGACACGTACGCAGCGCCGCACCTTCCGGACCCGCCGGAGCATCCGGCGCCCGGTCGACACCGGGAGGCTCCGCCTCACGGTGTTCCGGAGCGCGCGCTTCATCTACGCACAGGTGATCGACGATCGCCGTGGCGTCACGGTGGCCGCGGCCAACAGCAAGGACCTCGCGTCCAAGGGAGACAAGACCGACCAGGCCAAGGCCGTCGGGCAGGAGCTCGCCAAGCGCGCGCAGGCTGCCGGCGTCACGCGGGTCGTGTTCGACCGCGGGCCGTACAAGTTACCACGGTCGCGTCAAAGCGCTCGCCGACGGCGCGCGCGAGGGGGGCCTCGAGTTCTGATGGCCGCTCTGAAGCTTCGCACCCAGAAAGGCCACGTGTCCTGATGGCAGACGCCGATTTCGAAGACAAGGTCATCTTCATCCGCCGGACGGCGAAGACGTACAAGGGCGGCCGCCGCTTCCGCTTCGGGGCCATGGTGGTCGTGGGCGACCGCAAGGGCCGTGTGGGCGTGGGCCTGGGCAAGGCCAAGGAAGTGCCTCTGGCGGTGCAGAAGGGCCAGTACGTCGCCAGGCGGAACCTGGTGGACGTGCCCATCGAAGAGCCCGGCACCATCCCGCACGAGGTGCTCGGCGAGCACGGCACCAGCCGCGTCATGCTGAAGCCGGCCGGTGCGGGCACGGGCGTCATCGCGGGGAGCGTACCGCGCGCCATCGTGGAGCTGGCCGGGTACAGCAATCTGCTCACCAAGGAGCTCGGCTCGCGCAACCAGACCAACGTCGCCTACGCGGTGATCGAGGGGCTCAAGCAGCTCAAGACCTACAGCGAAGCGAAGGCCGAGCGGGAGGCCGCGGAATGAAACTCCGGCTGAGACGCAGCCTCATCGGCGTGCCCAAGGATCAGCGCGCGACGGTGCGTGCTCTCGGCCTGCGCAAGGTCGGTGACAGCCGCGACGTCGTTGACAACGCGAGCGTGCGCGGCATGGTCGACAAGATCGCCTACTTGCTCGACATCGAAGGGCGGGAGCACAAGTGAAGCTCAACGAACTCAAGCCCGCGCGGGGCTCCAAGAAGCAACGCCGTCGCGTTGGGCGGGGCCTGGGGAGCGGCCGCGGCAAGACCGCGGGTCGCGGACAGAAGGGCCAGAAGAGCCGCAGCGGGTTCAGCGGCGGCGCCGGCTGGGAAGGCGGTCGTTCTCGCCTCATCATGCGGCTGCCCAAGCGCGGCTTCACGCGCGAGCGTGAGCTCTTCCAGATCGTCAACCTGTCCGATCTCAACGGCTTCGCCGAAGGGGACAAGGTCGACGCCGAGAGCCTCAAGGCGCGTGGGTTGGTGCGCAAGGCCGACCGCCCCGTCAAGCTCCTCGGGGACGGCGAGCTCGAAGTGAAGAAGCTGACCGTGGAGGTCGAAGCGGTATCGCGGGCCGCCGCCCAGGCGGTCACCGCCGCCGGTGGCAGCGTCACGGCGCGTGAAGCTGCCGCGGACGCGGTCGAGGAGAGCTAGGGATGCTCCAGGCCTTTCGCAATGCGATGGTCATTGCGGACCTGCGCGCCAAGCTGCTCGTTACCATCGGGCTGCTCACGGTGTACCGGCTGCTCGTGTTCATCCCCACGCCGGGGATCGACATCGCCAGGCTCAAGGCCGGCGGGTTCGGCCAGGGGTCGATCTTCGGCCTGCTCAACTTCATCTCGGGCGGCAACTTCAAGGTGTTCTCGATCGCCGCGCTCGGGGTCATCCCCTACATCACGGCGAGCATCATCATCCAGTTGCTCCAGTCGACCTACCCGCCGCTCGAGAAGCTGAGCAAGGAGGGTGAGGAAGGCCGTCGCAAGATCACGCAGTACACGCGCTACGGCGCCACCGCGCTGGGCGCTGTGCAGGCTCTGTTCCTGGCCATCGCGCTGCTCGGACCGAGCGGTGCGCTGCGGATCGGTTGGGTCAACGGGCCCTTCTTCTGGTTCGTGGTTCTGGTGACGCAGGTTGCCGGTATCTCGGTGGTGATGTGGCTGGGCGAGAAGATCACCGAGTACGGCGTCGGCAACGGGATCTCGCTCATCATCTACGCCGGCATCGTGGCGGCGTTCCCCAACGCCCTGGCGCAGGAGTTCGCGCTCATCGGCAAGGGGCAGGCGAACGTGTTCGGGCTCATCTTCTACCTGGCGCTCCTCATCGTGGCCATCGCGGGCATGGTGCTGGTGCAGCAGGCGGAGAGACGCATCCCGGTGCAGTACGCGCGTAAGGTGGTGGGCCGGAAGGTGATGGGCGGCCAGACCACCTACATCCCGCTCCGGCTGAACGCCGCGGGCGTGATCCCCATCATCTTCGCCGTGGCCATCCTGATCCTTCCTCAGACCGTCATCGGGGCGTTCCCCAACACCGTCTGGCTGCAGGCCATCGGCTCCTGGTTCAACCCGTCGCACTGGCAGGGCCTCACCTTGAGCACCTTGCTGATCATCGGGTTCACCTACTTCTACACGCAGATCACCTTCGATCCGAGGCGCATCAGCGACAACCTGCGCGAGTACGGCGGCTTCGTGCCGGGAGTGCGGCCGGGCCAACCGACCACGGATCACCTCACCCGGATCACCAACCGGATCACGCTGTGGGGTGCGCTCTTCCTGGGCGCGGTCAACGCCTTGCCCCAGGTCTTCGCCTGGCTCACGGGCACGGGCCAGCTGTCGTTCGTGTTCTCCGGCACCGGCCTGCTGATCATGGTCGGCGTCGCGCTCGACACGCTCCGGCAGCTCGAGTCGCAGCTGATGATGCGGCACTACGAGGGCTTCGTGAGCAAGGGCCGGATCCGTGGCCGCGGGAGGCGCTTCTAGGTGTCCGCCGAAGCGTCCAGAGCCGAGGTCGTCCTGCTGATGGGCCCCCCCGGTGCGGGGAAGGGCACGCAGGCGGCGAGGTTGGCCGAGGCGCGAGACCTTCGCAAGCTCTCCACCGGGGACATGCTGCGCTCACAGGTGGCGCGCGGCACGGAGCTCGGCCTCGAGGCGAAGGGCATCATGGACGCCGGCGAGCTGGTCCCCGACGATCTGATCATCGCCATGGTGGCCTCCGAGATCGATCCCATGCGGCCCGTACGCGTGCTCCTCGACGGCTTCCCCCGCACGCCGGGACAGGCGAGCGCGCTCGACACGTTGCTCGCCGAGCGACGGGACCTCGCTCACGGCGGCGGTCGCGCTGCAGGTCGACGAGGACGAGCTGGTTCGCCGCCTCGCCAGCCGCGCCGCCGAAGAGGGCCGCTCGGACGACAACGAGGCGACCATCCGCAATCGCATGAAGGTGTACCGGAGCCAGACGCAGCCGCTGCTGGACTACTACGCGGAGCGGGGCAAGCTGCACCGTGTCGACGGCATGGGTTCGGTGGACGAGGTCTTCGAACGCATCGACGAGGTGCTGCCGTGATCCTCAAGCGCAGCGGCGAGATCGACATCATGGCGGAAGCCGGGGTCATCAACCGCGAGGCGCTGGAAGCGGTGGCTGCGGCCGTCCGGCCGGGCGTGTCGACCCTCGAGTTGAACGCCATCGCCGAAGATGCTATCCTCGCGCGTGGTGGGAAGCCCGCCTTCAAGGGCTATCGTGGCTTCCCGGCGACGCTGTGCACCTCCGTCAACGAAGTGGTCGTCCACGGAATTCCGGACGGCGTTCGTGTGGCGGAGGGTGACATCGTGTCGATCGACATCGGGACCTTCTACCGGGGGTACGCCGCGGACATGGCCAGCACGTTCGCCGTCGGCGCGATCCCCGACGAGGCCCGGCGCCTCCTCGAGACCACCGAGCGGTCGTTGACCGCAGGGATCGAGGCGGCGCTGGCAGGCAACCGGCTGGGCGACGTTTCCGCGGCCATTCAGGGCGTCGTCGAGGCCGAGGGCTACTGGGTGATCCGGGAGTTCGTGGGCCACGGCATCGGTCGGGAGTTCCACGAAGGACCCGAGGTCCCCAACTATGGACGTGCCGGCACGGGCCCCGTGCTCCGTCCGGGCTTGGTTCTCGCGATCGAGCCGATGGTTTCGCTGAAGCGGACCACGGTGCTCATCGCGGACGACGGCTGGACGGCTTCCACCGCAGACGGGAGCCTGGCGGCACACTTCGAGCACACGGTGGCCATCACCGAAGATGGACCGCGCGTGTTGACGGCAACGACAGGCACCGGAGGAGGTGTGCATGGCGCGTAGGCGATCAGGAGGCCGGCCAGGCAGGCGCGGAGGTAGAGGCAAGCCGCGTACTCCGCGCGAAGAGGAAACGACGCAGGACAGCATCCGCACCGAGGGGGTGGTGCTCGAGGCTCGTCCGAACACGACGTTCCTCGTCCAGCTGGATGCCGGACCCGAGATCCTTGCCCATGTTGGGGGCAAGATGCGCCGTCACTACATCCGCATCCTCCCAGGCGACCGTGTCGTGGTGGAGATCAGCACGTACGACCCCGAAAAGGGTCGCATCGTCTATCGGAAATAACAGGAGTCGAGCATGAAAGTCCGGGCGTCCGTGAAACCCATGTGTGACAAGTGCAAGGTGATCCGCCGGCACGGCAAGGTCTACGTGATCTGCTCTTCGAACCCGAAGCACAAGCAAAGGCAGGGGTGAGGTATGGCACGTATCGCTGGCATCGACTTGCCACGTGAGAAGCGCATCGAGGCGGCGCTGCCGTACATCTACGGCATCGGCGCCAGCCGTTCGCGGGAGATCCTCCAGAACGTGGGCGTCGATCCCGACACCCGCGTCAAGGATCTCACCGAGGCCGAGGTAGGGCGGCTGCGCGAGGTCGTGGATCGCACCTACAAGGTCGAGGGCGACCTGCGCCGTGAGGTGCAGCTCAACATCAAGCGGTTGATGGATATCGGTTGCTACCGGGGACTGCGGCACCGCCGCGGCCTGCCGGTCCGAGGCCAGTCGACCAAGACCAACGCCCGCACCCGCAAGGGTCCGAGGCGCACGGTGGCCGGCAAGAAGCGGGCGCCGAGGAAGTAAGGGGAAGAACGTGGCCAAAGCGACCAAGACCAGGACCAAGCGTCGTGTCAAGCGCAGCCTGACCGAGGGCAAAGCGTTCATCCACGCCAGCTACAACAACACCATCGTCACCATCACCGACATGGACGGCAACACCGTCACGTGGTCCTCGTCGGGATCGATCGGCTACAAGGGCTCCAAGAAGGGCACCCCGTACGCCGCACAGCTCGCCGCTGCGGACGCCACCCGCAAGGCGCAGAACATGGGCGTTTCGCAGCTCGACATCATCATCCGGGGCACCGGCTCCGGTCGCGAGCAGGCGATCCGCTCCATCCAAGCCACCGGGGTGAACGTCCGCACCATCATCGACGACACCCCCTCCCCCCACAACGGCTGCCGTCCGCGCAAGCGGAAGCGCATGTGAGCGTAGACGAGAGCTAGGAGAGTCATGGGCCGATACAGAGGACCGATCGTAAAAATCTGCCGTCGCGAGGGCGTCAACCTGGTGGAGTCCCCCAAGGTGCAACGCTATATGGAGCGCCACCCCTACCCTCCGGGGCAGCACGGCCAGCGGCGTCGCCGGAAGATCAGCGACTACGGCGTGCGTCTGCGTGAGAAGCAGAAGCTGCGCTTCTACTACAACATGAGCGAGAAGCAGTTCGCGAACCTGTTCGACGAGGCGTCGAAGAAGGTGGGGGCCACCGGCGAGGTGTTCCTGCAGCTGCTCGAATCGCGGCTCGACAACGTCGTGTATCGCCTCGGGATCGCCGCGACCCGGCGTCAGGCGCGCCAGTTCGTCGCCCATGGGCACATCCACGTCAACGGCCGGCGTATCGACGTCCCGTCCTACCGGTTGTCGCCGGGTGACGAGATCGAGGTTGCTCCCAACGCCAAGAAGAACGCCCATATCAAGGGCAACGTTGAGGAACGGCGGCGCGGCAAGCTCAACCCGTGGCTCGAGTTCGACGAGGAAACGCTCAAGGGCCGGTTCCTGCATCGCCCCGCCCGCGAGGACTTGACGGTGCCGGTGAACGAGCTTCAGGTCATCGAGTACTACTCGCGCTGAGGTCGCAAGAGCGGCCACGGCCGGAGGAGAGCACGGTGCAGATCATTCCAGAGTTCAAGTCGAAAACGACCGATCGATACGGCGAGTTCGTGGTGGAGCCACTGCCGCGTGGCTATGGCGTGACGCTCGGGAACCCGCTGCGGCGGATCCTGCTGTCGTCGATCCCCGGTACCGCGGTGACCAGCGTCTACATCGAGGACGTGCTCCACGAGTTCTCGACGATCGAAGGGGTCAAAGAGGATGTCATGCAGATCATCCTCAACCTCAAGGACCTCGTCGTGAAGCTCTACGACGACGACCCGGTGACGCTGACGCTGCGCGCGGAGAGCGCGGGCGAGGTCACGGCCGCACAGTTCGACGTGCCCGCCAACGCCGAGCTCATGAACGGCGAGCTCCATATCGCGACCCTCACCAAGGGTGGCCGGCTGGTGATGGAGGTACGCGTCGAGCGCGGTGTCGGCTACGTGCCCGCCGACATCCACGGCACCAAGGACCGCATCAACTCGATCCCCGTCGATGCCGTGTTCACCCCGGTACGCCGCGTGGCGTACCGCGTCGAGGACACACGCGTCGGCCAGAAGACGGACCTCGACCGGCTCGTCATCCGCGTCTGGACCGACGGCAGCGCCGATCCCCGTGATGCGCTCGACCAGGCCGTCGACATCATGCGCAACCAGCTCAACGTCTTCAGCGGCGAAGGTGCCGACGGTGGCGAGGAGAAGGTTCCGGTCATGACCATCCCCACCAAGGCGGTGGAGGAGGTCGTGGCGGCGCCCGAGCAGGTCGTCATGAGCCTCGAGAGCCTGGAGCTGTCCAGCCGCGTCCTGCACTCCCTGCAGGAGGAGGGCATCGACTCGGTCAACGCGCTGCTGGCGCTGTCCGAGCGCGACCTCAAGAAGGTCGGCGGCGTGGGCGAGAAGTCGCTCGAAGAGATCAAGGAGCGCCTGGCGGCGCGCGGACTGAAGCTGAAGGAGTAAGCCATGCGTCATCTGCAGCGCGGTTACAAGCTGGGTCGCTCCAGCAGCCATCGCAGTGCCCTCGCCCGTTCCCAGGCGACGGCCCTGCTCCGGCACGGCCGCATCAAGACCACCCTCACCAAGGCCAAGAGCCTGCAGCCTTTCGTGGAGAAGTTGATCACCACCGCCCGCGGCGGCGATCTGCACGCGCGCCGCCTCATCGCGCGCGACATCCACGATCGCGCCGTGCAGCGCAAGCTCATGGACGAGATCGCCCCGCGCTACGCCGAGAGGAAGGGCGGCTACACCCGCATCTACCGGCTGCTCAACCGTCGCGGCGACAACGCCCAGGAGGCGTACATCGAGTTGGTGCAGGAGTAGCTCGAAGCACACACCAACGCGAACGCGGACGTACGAACGGCCGCCCCACCGGGGCGGCCTTCGTGGTGTCGGGGTCCCGCGCGAGCGTCGCTCAGTCGCTCCCGCGCAGGGCTGCGGCGAAGCTCGAGCCGCGGCCGTCCCAGGGTACGGCCAGCAACTCCGCAACGGTGGCGCCGACGTCGGCGAAGCTGGCGCGCGTGCCGAGGTCGCCGCCGTCGCGGCCCGGGGCGTAGGCGAGTAGCAGTCCGTGCTCCCGGGTGTGATCGGTGCCCGGCCAGGTCGGATCGTTGCCGTGGTCGCTGACGAAGAGCAGCACGTCACCCGGCGCGACTGCCGCCAGCAGTTCGGGCAGGCGCTCGTCGACGTCGCCCAGGGCCGCGGCGTACCCTTGCGGGTTGCGCCGGTGCCCGTAGAGCGAGTCGAACTCGACCAGGTTCGTGAACACCAGCCCGTCGGGGCGCGCTCGCATGGCAGCGAGGGTGCGGTCGACGCCGTCGAGATTGGAGCGGGTGTGCACCTCTTCGGTGAAGCCGCGGTGACTGTAGATGTCGGGAATCTTGCCGATGCCGACGACGTCGCGGCCGTGCTCCACGAGGGCGTCGAGGACGGTGCGCTCGGGGGGCACGAGCGAGTAGTCGCGGCGCGCCTCGCCGAGTCTGGTCAAGGCGCCGGGCGAACCTGCGAAGGGCCGGGCGATGACGCGTGCCACGGCGTTGTCGCCGGTCAGGATGGCGCGCGCCGCCTCGCACCAGGCGTACAGCGTGGCCAGTGGGACCACATCGACGTGGGTCGCGATCTGGAAGACGCTGTCGGCGCTGGTGTAGACGATGGGCTCACCACTCACAAGGTGTCGCGGGCCGAGCTCCTCGATGATGGCGGTGCCTGACGCCGGCCGGTTGCCGAGGTGACCTCGGCCGGTGACCGCATCGAAGGCGTCCATCACCGCGTCCGGGAAGTGCTCGAAGGTGCGGAACGGGTGGTCGAGCACGATCCCCATGAACTCCCAGTGACCGGTGGTGGTGTCCTTGCCGAGCGACCGCTCCGCGAGCCGACCGTAGCTTGCCAGGGGCCGGGGGGCGGCCTGCAGCGCCGTCACGCCGGGGATGTTGCCCAGCCCCAGGCGCGCCAGGTTCGGTAGCGCGACGGGGGCGACGCGGAGGGTGTGATCGAGCGTGTGCGCGCCGTCGTCGCCGAAGTCCCGGGCGTCCGCGAGCGCGCCCACCCCGACGGAGTCGAGAACGATGATGGTGACGGTCATGCGGCAGTATACGTGCGCGCTCTGCGGCTCAGGGCGGTCCCGTGGTCGGCCGTGGGAACGGCGTGCGCGCCGGCCGCTGCACGCAGGGCATAATGCGGGGCGTGAAGCACGGCGGCACGGTGCAGGCCGGGGAAGCGCTCGTCGCGGAAGTGGCGGAGCGGCTGCGTGAGCTCGCACCCGGGACCCGTACGGTGGCGCTCGGGCTGTCCGGCGGCCCCGACAGCGTGGCTGCGCTCCTGCTGCTGCTCGACGCAGGGATCGACGTGATGGCCGTCCACTTCGACCACCACCTACGCGAGGCCTCGGCGGGCGATCGAGCGTTCGTGGAGGCCCTGTGCGAGCGCCTGGAGGTTCCCCTGCGTGTCGGAGGGGCGGACGTCGCGACGGTGTCGCGCGAGCGGGGCTGGAACGTGGAGGACGGAGCGCGGCGCCTACGCTACGAGTTCCTCCACAGGCGCGGCCGCCGGCGCCGCCGACGGGATCGTGGTCGCCCATACCCTCGATGACCAGGCCGAGACGGTGCTGCTGCAGCTGCTGCGGGGCGCGGCCTTCGCGACCGGCATGCCGGACCGTCGCGGCGCGCTGCTGCGGCCGCTTCTCGGGATCGAGCGGGAGCGTCTACGGACCTTCCTGGCCGATCGCGGGGTCGCGTTCCGTGACGACGAGAGCAACCACGACCTGGCGCGTTCGCGGGCCTGGATCCGGGCTCGGGTCCTGCCTACGCTCGAAGCGCGCATGCCGGGCGCGTCGCGGCGGCTCGCCCGTACGGCGGCGCTCCAGGCCGATGCCAGGGACGCCCTCGAGGGCATCGCGCGGCGACGCTTCGGCGACGGTCCGCTGCGTCAGGCGGCGCTGTCTCGAGCGGCGCCGGCGTTGCAGCGTTCCGCCCTTGCGCGCCTGCTGTCCGGCGCCGGAGTGCCCGTGGCGTCGGAGCGGATCGAAGCGATCCGCTCCGCGCTGAACGAGGGCGGACCCTGGCGCAGCGACGTCGGTTCGGGGAGGGTCGTGCGCGTGGCGTACGGCCGGGTTGAGGTCGCACGGCGCTCGACGGCCGTGCCGGCGCAGCCTGTGCGGGAGCCAGGCGAGCTCCCGGAGGGTGTGGATCCGGGCGTGCTGAGCACCTACCCGGCGCTGGAGATCCGCAGCCGCCGGCACGGGGACCGTATCCGCCTGACGGGGGGGAGCCGGCTGCTGTCGGACCTGTTGATCGACCGGAAGGTGCCCCGGGAGAGCCGCGACGGTCTGCGGCTGCTCGTCAGCGGACGGGACGTGCTGTGGGTCGAGGGGGTGGCTGCGGCCGAAGGCGTGCTGTCGGGCGAGGGACGCGTCGACGACGATGAGACGCCGATGCTGCGGGCGCTGGCGCTCGCCGCCGAGGCCGGGGCGGCGGGTGAGATGCCGGTCGGGGCGGTGGTGACGATGCAGGGGAAGGTGGTAGGGGAGGGCGCCAACCGCACCGAGATCGAGCGCGATCCCACGGCCCACGCGGAGATGCTCGCGCTTCGCGCCGCCGCGGCCGAGCAGGGTGACTGGCGCCTGAGTGGCGCCACCCTCTACGTCACGCTGGAGCCCTGCGCGATGTGCCTCGGGGCCATCCTTCAGACGCACGTGGCGCGCGTGGTGTACGGCGCCGACAACGTGCGGGAGGGTGCGCTGGGAGGCGCGGTGGACCTTCTGGCCGGCGACCTCAAGCGCAGGCCGGAGGTACGGGCCGGGGTCCTGGCGGCCGAGTCGGCGGACCTCCTGAAGGCGTTCTTCCGGTCTCGACGGGGCTGACAGCCGGCCGCGCGGTCCGCGGGACCGGCTACGGCCGGATAGGCCCGAGACGGGAGGGAAGCCCGCGCTGGTGCAGGTTTTTCGCCACCTGCCTCCGGTATGATGCGGACGTGGAGATCCGCAACTTCTCGATCATCGCCCATGTCGACCACGGCAAGTCGACGCTGGCGGACCGCATCCTCGAGCTCACGCAGAGCGTCGCCGAGCGCAACCGTCGCGACCAGATGCTCGACACGCTGGACCTCGAGCGGGAGCGCGGCATCACCATCAAGGCGAGCCCGGTGCGCGTGTTCTACAAGGCGAACAACGGCAAGACCTACATGTTCAACCTCATCGACACGCCGGGCCACGTCGACTTCGGCTACGAAGTGTCGCGCGCACTGCGCGCGTGCGAGGGGGTCCTGCTGGTGGTCGATGCCAGTCAGGGGGTCGAGGCGCAGACCATCCAGAACGCCTACCTGGCGGTCGACAATGGGCTCGAGGTGCTGCCGATCATCAACAAGATCGACCTGCCCAACGCCGACGCCGACGGCGCCATCGCCGAGTTGGAGGAGGTGGTCGGCATCCCCGCCGACCACGCCGTCAAGGTCTCGGCGAAGACCGGCGAGAACGTGGAAGCCGTGCTGGAGGCGATCGTCGAGCACCTGCCGCCGCCGCGCATCGATCCCGAGGCGCCTCTGCGCGCGCTCATCTTCGACGCCGTCTACGACAGCTACCAGGGAGTCATCCCGTTCCTGCGCGTGTTGGACGGGCGCCTCGCGGCCGGGGACCGCATCCGCATCTACAGCACGGGCAAGGAGTTCGAGGTCGACAAGGTCGGCTTCTTCGAGCCCGGACTGGCCCTGTCGGAGGTGCTCGGACCGGGCGAGGTGGGGTGGCTCACCGCCAGCATCAAGGACATCGCCGACACCCAGATCGGGGACACCATCACCCGTGCCGACGAGCCCACCGATCATCCCGAACCGGGCTTCAAGCCGGCGCAGCCGGTGGTCTTCTCCGGGCTGTACCCGACCGATGCCGACGACTACGGGCGGTTGCGCGAGGCGCTCGAGAAGCTGAGCCTCAATGACGCGGCCTTCACCTTCGAGCCCGAGACCAGCGACGCGCTGGGGTTCGGGTTCCGCTGTGGCTTCCTGGGGCTGCTCCACGCCGACATCGTGCAGGCGCGGCTCGAACGGGAGTACGACCTGGGGCTGATCGCCACCGCGCCGGCGGTGGTGTACGAAGTGACCACCACGGACGGAGCCACCACGCTCATCCAGAACCCGGCGGCCCTGCCCGATCCCGACCGCGTCGAGAGGATCCGGGAGCCGTTCGTGCGTCTCAACGTCTATGTGCCGGAGGAGTACGTCGGCAACGCCATGGGGCTGCTACAGGAGAAGCGCGGCGAGATGAAGAACATGCTCTACCACGGCAAGCGCGTGGAGCTGCGCTACGAGGTGCCCTTCGGCGAGATCCTCTACGACTTCCACGACCGCCTCAAGAGCCTGACGCGCGGCTACGCCAGCATGGACTACGACTTCATCGGCCACCGTGACGGCGCACTGGTGAAGATCGATGTGCTCGTCAACGAGGAGCGCGTGGATGCGCTGTCGATCATCGCGCACCGCGACAAGGCCTACGAGGTCGGGCGGCGCATCGTGGACCGCATGGCGGAGGTCATCCCGCGGCAGATGTTCGCGGTGCCGATCCAGGCGGCGATCGGCGGCAAGATCCTGGCCCGCGCCACCGTCCGGGCCTTCCGGAAGGACGTCACCGCCAAGTGCTATGGCGGAGACATCACCCGGAAGAAGAAGTTGCTGGAGAAGCAGAAGAAGGGGAAGGCGCGCATGAAGCAGCTCGGAACGGTCGAGGTTCCGCAGGAGGCGTTCCTGGCGGTGCTCGGCTCGGAGGAATGAGCAGCGCGGGCGGGCAGCGGCCGAGCGTGGGCCGCAGCCTGCGTCGCCAGCTCGGCTGGGTGATCGCGTTGCTCTCGGGCCTGCCCAACGTCGTGCTGGTGGGGACGGTGTTGCTCCCCGCCTACAACCGGACGGCATCGCTGACGCCGGGCGTGTGGCTGTTCATCGGCGCCTGGCTGGTGGCGGTGGTGGGGGTCTCGGTGTTCGTGGGCTACGCCCTCTCGGGCCAGCTACTGGCGCCGCTCAGCGACGTGGCTGAGGATATCGAGGCGTTGCCGAGGGCCGTTCCAGGCGCACGGCTGGCGACGACGGGGCGCGAGCCCCGCGAGGTCATGGCGGTGAAGCGCGCGTTCAACGCCATGCTGCAGGAGATGCACCAGGAGCAGGCGCGTCGCAGTGCGTTCACCGCCGCCCTGATGCACGACCTCAAGACGCCGCTGATCGCCGCGAACCACCTCTTGAACGTTGTGCGCGACAACGAGGAGCTCACTCGTGACCAGCGCATCGAGGTGGTGAGCCGGCTCTCGACCGAGAACCAGGCGCTGATCGAGCTGGTGCAGAAGATGGTCGACGCCCACCGGCTCGAGCTCGAGGACGTGCCGCTCAAACGCCAGTCGATCGACCTGCGCGTTCTCGTGGGCGATGTGCTGGACCGTCTGCGTCCGCTGTCGCGCGAGCGCGGGGTAGCGATCTCGGTGCAGGGGGAGGCGCACGCGCGAGTCGATCCCAAGGAGCTCGAGCGCGCACTGTACAACCTGCTGAGCAATGCGGTCCGCTACGCTCGTTCGCGCATCGAGGTCGAGGTGTTCCCCGGGATGCTGCGGATCAGCGACGATGGGCCCGGCCTGCCCGAGCCGTTGGAGCGGCTGGCACAGCCCTTCAACGGTCAGCCGCTGGAGATCGCGGGTCACCGCTACGCCGCCGGCACTGGTGGCCTGGGGTTGTTCATCGCCCGGCGCGTCCTCGAGGCGCACGGCGGCAAGCTGGTGAGCGAGTCCTCGAGCGAGCGGGGCACGGTGCTGCTGGCGTACCTCGGTGGTGGCACGTCGTGAGGCCGATGGGAGGGTTCGCGTGCGCGTACTGATCGCCGACGATCATCCGCTGTTCCGTATGGGCCTGTCGCTGGCGCTGGGTGCGGAGGGCTTCGAGGTGGCGGGTGAGGTGGAGAACGGCCGCCAGGCGGTGGAGCGTTGTGCCCAGGGGGGCGTCGACGTGGTGCTCATGGACGTCAAGATGCCCGGCATGGACGGGATCGAGGCCTGCCGCCAGGCGGTCGGTGGTGAACACGCCCCGATCGTGGTGATGCTCACGACCTTCGAGGAGCCCGCCATGGTGCGCGCCGCGCAGCAGGCCGGCGCGACCGCCTTCCTCTCCAAGGAGACCGAGCCACGCGAGCTCGCTCGCCTGTTGCGCGCGATCGTGGCCGACCCAGAGCGCGACTGGATGCCGAGGGTCGACCTGCCGGAGCTGACGCCGCGGGAGGAGCAGGTTCTCCGGCTGATGGCGCAGGGGCTCTCCAACAAGGCGATCGCCAAGGAGCTGGGACTGAGTCCGGAGACGGTGAAGGACTACCTGCTGGGCGTGTTCCGGAAGCTGGACGTTCGCGACCGGGTGAGCGCGGCCCGGCGGGCGAGCGAGCTCGGCCTGGTGTAGGACGGCAGCCCAAGGGAGTCCGGCACGTATCCCGAGGGGGTGGGTCTCGGATCGACATCGGCGCTAGCGTGGCGGCATGCGCGGTGCTCCCGGACTCCCCCACACCCGCTCAGGGCGGACGGGGTTCACGCTCCTCGAGGTCGTCGTCGCGCTCGCGCTCGCCGGCCTGCTGGCCGGGGGCGCGACGGTGTTGCTGCGGCCCGGGGGCGCGGTGCGGGGGGCGCAGGGTGCGCGGACGTTCCTGCTCTGGGCGCGGCTGGAGGCGTTGTGGACCGGTGAGGCGGTCGCGGTGGTGCCGGGCGCGGTGGTGCCGGGCGCGTCGCCCGCGCTGTCGGCCCGCTCCGCGCCGGACGCCGCCACGGCCTGCACCGGGCCCGAGTTGAAGCGCTTCGAGCTGGCTCGCTACGGCCGTGCGCGCGTGGCGCAGGCGTTGCGCGACGGCATCGTGTGGTTGCCCGGCGGCGGGGCGCGCTCCTGCGCCGGCGGGGGCGTGATCAGCGGTCGGATGGTCCTGGTCGACGGGGCCCGGCGGGCGAGCGTCGTAGTGTCGAGCCTCGGTCGCGTACGGGTGGAGGTGAGGCGGTGAGGGCGGGGCGCTGGCGCCGGAGGGTCGGCGGCCTCATGCTGCTCGAGGTGGTGGTGGCCCTGGCCATCGTTGCGCTGGCACTGCTGGCGTGGGTACGGCTGGAAGGCCACCTGGCGCACGTGGAGCACTCCACCCGGATCCGCCGGCAACTCGCCGCCTGGATGAGCGACGAGCTGCGCGTACAGCGCGCCGTGCGTTCCCACGGCTGTCGGTCGCGGCCCGCACCTCCGGGCTGGTCGTGCACCGTGGAGCGCAGCTGCCTCGAGGCCTCCGCACCCTGCGAGATGGAGCGCATCCGCGTGACCCTCACGCCGCCCGGGGGACCTCCGTGGAGCGGCGCGACGGCCGTGTGGTGGCCTCTGCAGCGGGCGCCAGTGGAGGTCACGCCGTGAGCCGGAGGCGTGCGATCGGGGGCCAGCGCGGCACCCGTCACCGCCGCGCGCGCACCGGGTTCAGCGTGCTGGAGGTGCTGCTGGCCGTGAGCCTCACGGCGCTCGTCGGTCTCGCCGCGGTACGCCTGCTGGCGGGCTCGCGTGCCTCGGAGGCGTCGACAGCGAGAGCGTCCGATCGTGCGCGCGCTCTGGACCTGGCCGCCGACCTGTTGACCGGCGAGTTGCGCCGCGCCGGCTACGTGCCCTATCCGTCACCGCTCGCCAACGGCCCGGACGCCGTCCGGCCCGGCCTCGAGGTGACGCTCGGCTCGGGACCGCGCGGCGATACCCTGGGGCTGCGGTACCTGGACGATCGGGTCCAGGGCGGGCCCGTGACCCGCGATCTACGGTTCGACGCCGCCATCGACGGCCGCGGCCTGGCCCAGCTCTACCGCACCACCGCGAGCGGGAGCCGTCAGCCGTGGGTGCAGGGCATCGACCGGATCCAAGTCATGGGATGGGTCGACGGGTCCGGCTTGCACGGTCGGAGCGAGCTGGCGGCGGGGGAGCTGCGGCCCTGGCTGCTGCTGCTCGCGCTCGGGGCGGCTGAGGCGCCTGCGCGGCGCCTGGCCGTGCCGCTACCGAGTCGCCCGCGGACCACGGTGGTTGAGGAGGGACCGTGAACGGGCTCGGGCGCCGTGATGCCGGTGCCGCACTGATCCTGGTGCTGTTCGTGGCATTGCTGATCGGCGCTGTCGCGCTCGCGCTGACGTTCACCGTTACGCTGGACGCTCTCGCGGCACGCCACGCGCAGGAGGCGGCGCTGGCCGAGGGGGAGGCCGAGGGCGCGTTGGCGCTCGGGGTCGCGCTGGTCCACCATCAGGCGGGTGGCCCCATCGATCTCGCAGCCGTTGTCAGTCGATGTCGCGGCCTCGGCTGGTCCGCGACGGTCGCCCTCGTTCCCGTGGGGAGCGGTGCCGTCCGGCTGGATGTTGCGGCACGCGCAGGCCGAGCGGCGGTGCGCCGCTCGGCCACGCTCCGGACCGATGCTGCCGTGATGACGCTCATAGTGCGCCCGTGAGCACGAGGCCTGCGTCAGCGGGTCTCGGTCGTTCGCACCTCGAAGATCGGGACGCCCGCGAACTGGATGTAGCGCATGATGGCCGGCTTGTTGTTGCCGGTGTTGACGTACACCACCTCGGAGTTCTGGCCGGCATTGCATTTGTCGGTCGATGCCTTGCTGTTCTTCTTCTTCTCTTCGTGGGTTGCGCCGCCGGCGCCGGTCGTGCAGAAGTAGTCCGCCACGACCGACCCGATCAAGGTGTTGTCCGAAACGATGCGGTAGGTTCCGCCCGCGTAGATGGGCGCCATGACGCTACTGCCGCCCTGGAAGACGTCGTTCTCGGCGACGAACGCCAGGACGTGGTTGGGATAGGAGGGGTAGTTCCCGGTGTTCCCGGTAAGCATGTTGGCGTTGAGGTCGATGTCACCGCCGGTGCTGTTGTCGGTGGCGTCGGGGTCGTCCTTCTCCACGACCAGGGAGGCGTTGTAGGCGGTGCTGCCGTCGGCTCGCTGGGTCTCGGCGAAGTACTGGGTGGGCCGGTTGAACTGCAGGTTGAAGCCCTTGAAGTCGAGCGTCCCGTACACCTTGAGCGACCCCGGCGAGCCGGGCTGGTACTCGAACCCGTACTTGGTGTTGCCGTTGACCTTGACGGTGCAGTCGACCGCGGTGGTATCGAACTCCAGCGTCCGCGAGCCGGAGTCGGTGAGCGCGGCCTTGCAAGAGCTGGCGTTGTCCAGGGCGGTGCCGGAAGGCGTGATCACCTGGGGGGTGCCGCCGTTGTACGACATTGTGATCCCGTTGTCTCCGGCATCCCTGTGGATGCAGTCCCTCCAGGTGCCGAGGCTGCAGCCCTGGGTGCCGTTGGGCGCGGTGTCGAGCGTCGGGAACGTGGGAGCGGCATCGGCGTTCAGGTCGAACGAACTCGGTCCGTTGTCGGTGCAGATCCCCTTCGTATGCGAACATTGCAGCAGCGTCGAGTTCACCACGAGGTCCTGGCTGACGTTCTGGCCGATGAAGACACCGAGGAGCTTGTTGCTCGGGTCGCCCAGCTTGACGGAGCCGTTCAGCTCCACCTGCCCGTACTGAACGCGCAGGCTGGCGCACAGGTTGTCCGCGATCTGGTTGTCGGTGCTGACCCGGTTGACCATGGCGGCGTAGCGGGCGTCGTTGGTGAGGTTGTAGTCATTGAGCTCCGAGAAGTTGCCGTTGGAGTTGAACACGGTGGTCTGATTCCCCGAGTCGCCCACTACGTAGATCCCGCCGCGGATGCTGGACCCGCCGTTGACGAACTTGTTCGCCTGTCCGTGGCCGGCGAAGATCGCCTGCTGCAGCACGCCCGTGTTGTTGAGCTCGAGCACGGCGCGGACGGTGGCTCGGGCACCGTTCGAGGTCCCCTCCGACACCAGCGTGAACAGCTTCGGCTGGGCGGGATCGCGATAGAGCGTCACCTGGTACTGGCCGATGACCGTGGTGCCGTCGGCAGCGTAGACCGGCTCGCTATTGCCGCCGTTGAAGACGATCTTGTTCGCGTTCCATGTCAGCGAGGTCGTGTTATCGCGGTACCAGTCGAGGCCCTCACCGATGCGGCTGTAGCACGCGGTTCGCGTGGGGTTCGCGGTGCCGTCATTCAGGGAGTCCTCGACGTAGCGGTAGTACTGGAACAGGGCCGCCTTGTACTTCTCGAGGCCAGCGTCGGCGACGTACCTGGCCTGGATCGAGGTGGTGTCGTTCCGGGTGATCCCGAGTTCCAGCCGGGTCGACAGGAAGCTGCCGGCGACGAGGATGCCCACGACCACCAGGATGGCCATTGCGGTTACCAGTGCGATACCTTGCGCTCGGTTTCTCACGCCACTCCCTACCGATCCTTGAGATTGGGCAACAGGACTTGCTGCGTCATCGCGTAACAGGCCCGGTCCGGCCCGCAAGTCACGTCCGTTTGGGTCGAATTGATCGCCGTCAACGACGGTCCCATCGGGATCGTATACGTCCTCGCTGCCATGCCGTCGACCCTGGTGTCGGACTGGGCGACCACACTGACCAAGGCACTCCTCACGTAGGACGCGTTCTTCGGACAGGAGACGGTGTCGGGCACGGAATCCATGACGTCGCCGTTGCTGCAGACATAGCGGATGTTGAGGGCCAGGATGCCGGGTGCCAGCACGGCGTAGGTGCTGGTGATCGAGGACGTCGCGAGCAGTGCAGCGCCGGCGGTGGGATCGCACGCTTCGTCGGCGCGATACAAGGTGTTCGAGCCGTCGAACGCGAAGGCGACCTCGCGACACGCCGTTACGAGGGGCTGGAGGGTCGTGATGTAGGCCATGGAAGCAGCGTCCTGAACGTGCGCACCGGCGCTTCCGTCGGTGCCGACGATGCAGGTGGTGAGGCCGGTGGCGGTGTCCGTCGGGCAGATCGAGAGGGTGACGGCCGGGCTCAGGATCACGCCCGTGGCCGGGTCGGAATACATGTCGGTCCCGGCGGAGTGCAGGTCCGTGGTGACGAGTTGCATCACCATGCGGGCCTTGTCGTGGGCTTCGGTGCCCGCCGCCGTCTGGCGGTTGAGTCGGGTCTGCTGCACGAAGAAGGTCGCGACGATCCCCAACACGATCGCCAGGACGAGCGCGGCGACGAGCATCTCGAGCAGCGTGAACCCCTGATCGCGCGACGGCATCCGCGGGTTCCTCATGGCGTGGGTCCCGCCGGGACCGGGCAGGGCTTGGGCGTGGCCTTCTTCGGCGAGGGATAGACGTCGTAGCAACTGATGGCCGTTCCGACGGTAAGGGTGATGTTCTGGCTCGTTGCCGTCACCGTCACGTCGAGGGTGCCCTCGGAGTCGTACGGCGTCACCGAGGTGGGGGGGCCGACGCTCCAGCCGACCGCCACAGGCCCATCCGTCGTCGAGCCGGTGCACTCGAGGATGTCGCCGGACTCGAATCCCGCCTGGCTAGTGGCCGTCGTCGGCGGTACCGGACTTGCCACTTGTGTCCGAAAGCTCGTGCGCAGGCCGTCGTGGTTCGCCGAAGGGGCACAGAGGCCGTAGTAGTCGATGAACTTGAAGCTCAAGTGCTTGCCGCTCAGCGTGTCGACCTGGTCGTCCAGACTCGATGTCGGATCCACGTTGAAGGCTCTGAGGACGTCGCCGGACACGGCCTCGAGGACGTGATTGGCCGATGTCTTGACCTGGGTGGCGACGGCCGATCGCGAGCTCGCACGCAGATGGTTGACCTGCGTCATGGCCAGCGCCAGGAACGCGACCGCGATGATGGCCAGCGCGATCATGAGCTCGGCGAGCGTGAGGCCCGATTGCCGGTGTGTCATTGGATCGTCGCCCTTCCGGTCGCGCTGAGGGTGATGGTGCGGGCGTACGTTCCGCCCAGGGCCGTGATGGTGATCGTCCTGCCCGCGACGGAGTCCAGCGGCACGCCGTGCCGGTCGATCCGGAAGCGGCCGTTGGTCAGGGTGGTGCCCGACAGGGTGACCTTGGGCAGGGATTCGGTGGCGAACGCCTGGGTGTCCACGGTCTCGCCGGTGTCGCACGTTCCGTTGTCGTTCTCGTCGATACAGATGCTGTAGCTGCCGTGACCGGCGGTGGAGACCTCGAACTGCGCCGTACGGTTGGCCTGGACGGCGTCGAAGCGCGTCTTGGCGACCGCCCCGGATACGACCTGGGCTGCCTGGTTGACCGCGAAGTGGCCCGGATTGAGTGCCACCGTGCCGACCGCGAGCAGGATGCCCGCGATCGCCAGGGCGAGCAGCAGTTCGATCAGGGAGAAGCCCGACGAGCGTTGCATGGCTCAACGATAGCGAGCCTGCTAGGCCGGCGGCACCCCATTCCGGGGGGTGCGCGCTTGACGCGCAGACCGTCGCCTGCAACGATGCTCTCCATGGAGGGGCGTGCACTGCTCTGCGCGGCGTTGCTGGCGGCGGATCGGCCCGTCGGTTCGACGGAGCTTCAACGCCTGCTGGGGGTCTCGCCGGAGGGGCTCACGCGGGTCGTGGACGACCTTCGGGCAACGCTCGTCGGCGCCGACCTCGGCCTCGTGGTCGACGAGGTAGCCGGGGGCTACCGCCTGGTCGTCGCCTCGCGCCTGGTTGGGTCGCTGGCAGGGTTGCTGGCGCCCTCGCCTCTACCCAGCCTCAGCAATGCAGCCCTCGAGACCCTGGCCCTGGTGGCGTACCATCAGCCGGTGACGCGCGGCGAGCTGGAGGCGGCCCGAGGGGCCTCGTGTTCGTCGACGCTCGACACGCTCCAAGAGCGTGAGCTCGTCAAGGCGATCGGACACAAGGAGATCGTCGGCAGACCGCTTCTCTACGCGACGACCGCGCGTTTCCTGCTCGAGTTCGGATTGCGGTCGCTCAACGATCTGCCGGCGCTGGAAGGACAGCCCGACAGCTTCCTGCGGGGCTGAGGGTACGGGTGGCCGAGGACGGTGTCCGCCGCGTCAGCGCCGGCGTGCCAGGTACCGCAAGGCCAGGGCG
>CAWAPF010000002.1:0-85863 GCA_963783895.1 uncultured Trueperaceae bacterium | reverse complement strand
ATGGTATTCGGCGCGTCGCGCCTCCGATCCCGCGTGCGTCGGCTGCCGATCGTGGATAGGCACGCAGCCTCGTGGGAGCGAGTTCCGGCCGCGCGCTCGTCTAGCGTGGCCCATGGCACTGCGCATCGCGGGCTTTACGCTGGTCGAGCTCCTGCTCGTACTCGCCGTCATCGGGATGGTCGGGACGGTGTCGCTCACTCTCGGCCGCCCCTCCGGGGCGCACCAGGCCGCTCGAGCCGCGCAGGCGCTCCTGGTATGGGGTCACCTGCAGGCCCTACGCTCGGGGGCCGATACCGCGGTCGTGCCGACGGCCCGGGGGCTGGAGGTGCGAGCCGGTGCTGGCGCGCGGTTGTGCGCCGCCGGAACGAGGCTGCGCAGTCTGGGGTGGCGGACGTTCGGGAGCGTACGACTCGAGCGCGCTCCGCGCGCCGGCATCCTGTGGCGTTCGGCGGGTGGGGCCCTGAGCTGTGCGGGTGGCGGCGTCATCAGTGATCGCCTGGTCCTGGCCGATGACCGCTCTCGCTACGCGGTGGTCGTCTCGAGCCTGGGGCGGGTGCGGGTGGAGCGGGTGCCGTGAGGTCGCGCGGTTTCACGCTGATGGAGGTGCTGGTGGGCCTGGCGCTGCTCGGACTCCTGCTGTCGTTCGTCGCCGGCGTGCAGCAAGGCACCTTGCGGTTGGAGGCCAGGGCCCGCGAAGGGCATGCCCTGGCGCATCGACTCGCGTCCGAACTGCGGCTTCAGCGGGCGCTCCCGGCCGGCACCTGCCATGCGTCGAGCGAGCTGCCGCCCGGCTGGACCTGCCGGCTCGTCCGGACGTGCCTGCCTGCGCCGCCGTCCTGCGCGGTCGAGGTGGTGAGCGTCGACCTGGCGAGCGCCGACGGGCAGGCACTTCGCGGCGTGACAGCGGTGGCGGCATCCTTGCGTGCGCTGCCTGTGGAGGCCGTGCCGTGACGGCCGAAGTCTACCGGTCCGCCCCGCGGGATGATGGGCGCGAGCGCGCGGCAGGGACGCCGGCTCCAGCTGGCTTCTCCGGTGTCACCGCGGCCGCCCCCAGTGGACCTGGAGGGAGCCTTCCACGGGGGTTCACCCTCGTCGAGCTTCTCGTCGTCCTGGCGCTGCTCGGCATCATCGGCGCGATCGTCGCCGGCCGCTGGCACGCTGAGCGAGCCTGGGAGGCACGGGTCGACGAAGGCTCGAGCGCGCGCAGGGCGCTCGACGTCGCCGCCGGTGTACTGGAGACGGAGATCCGGCGCGCCGGTTACCGCCCTCCGGCGGCGGACGCCCCGAACTGGAGCGGGCCTGCCCTGGAGATCGCGCTCCGGCGCAACGGCCCACGTGGCGATGCGCTCCGGGTGCGCTTCGTGGACGATCGCCTGAGCGGAGATCCCGTCCTGCGCGACCGCACCTTCGACGTTGCCGTCGACGGTCGGGGCGCCGCCCAGCTCTACCAGGCGGCCGCTGGCGCGCGCCGTCAGCCGGTGGTGAAGGGGATCGGCGCCCTGAGGGTCGTTCGCTACGTCGACGCTACGGGTTCCCATGCCCTGGGCGACGCTGCCGGGCGTGCCGTGACGCCCTGGGCCCTCGAGCTCGAGCTGACATTCGAGGAGGGGGGCGAGCAGCTCCGCTGGGTGGTACCGCTTCCCAGCCGGCCCCAGGCCACGGTCGCGGTGGAGCCGTGAGGCGCGGAGTCTACGGGTTCGTGCTGGTCGCGGTGCTGCTGGTGGCGCTCGCGCTGTCGGCGCTGCTTCTCACCAGCGTGCTCTTCGCCACCCTCGACGCGGCGAGCGCCCGCAACGCCCAGCGCCTGGCGGTGGACGAGGCCGCCGCCGAGGCGGCGCTCCAGATCGGTGCGGCTCGGGTGCTGGCGGCGTGGCGGCGTGGAGCGCCCACCCCCCAGGTCGCGCTAGGCCCGTGGCCCAGCAACGGCATCGCCGCCACCGCGCGCGTGACCTCTCCGGCTCCCGACCGGGCCCGCGTCGACGCCAGCGCAGGAGCGCCCGGCCGCGCCGTGAGGAGGTGGGTGGTGCTACGGAGGGTCGCTGGCGGCGCCGTCGTGATCGCTCGCCCGTAGAGGGGTGGCGGGATCGTACTCGATCGACGGTAGACAGGGCGGGGTAGGCTCCAGGGCAGTGCGCGTGGTCGTGCCGACGGGCGACGCTCAGCTCGCGTCCGCCCGCTTGACACGCCTTCGCCCCCCTGCAACCATGGTGCCGTGCAGCACAAGGCGATCCTATGCGCGGCCCTGCTGGCGGCAGGTCGGCCGCTCAGCGTTCGTGAGCTCAAGACCCTGCTCGACGTGAGCGAGGAAGCGGTCGAGCGCGAGGTAGCGAGCCTCAAGCGCTCCCTCCAGGAGGCACAGCTGGGCCTCGTGGTGGACGAGGTGGCCGGTGGCTACCGGTTGGTGGTCGAGCCCGCGTTGATCTCTTCGCTGGCCACCTTGCTCGCGCCCCAACCCCTGCCGGACCTGTCGAACGCCGCGCTCGAAACCCTGGCCCTGGTCGCGTACCATCAGCCGGTGACGCGCGGCGAGCTGGAGGCGGCCAGGGGGGCTTCCTGTACGTCGACGCTCGACACGCTCCAGGAGCGTGAGCTCGTCAAGACGATCGGTCACAAGGAGATCGTCGGCAGACCGCTTCTCTACGCTACGACCGCGCGCTTCCTGCTCGAGTTCGGATTGCGGTCGCTCGACGACCTGCCACCATTGGAAGGCCGGCCCGACCGCTTCTTGCGGGGCTGAGGGCAGGGTAGGGGAGCCGGGAACGGTGCCCGCCGTCGCCGCGTCAGCGCCGGCGTGCCAGGTACCGCAGAGCCAGAGCGTAGCCGGCTTCACCGAGACCGACCACGCTGCCCGCGCACGCACCTGCGGTCAGGCTGCGGTGCCGGAACGGCTCCCGCGCATGCACGTTCGTCAGGTGTACCTCGACCACCGGCACCGGGATGCCGGCGACGGCGTCGCGCAGCGCGACCGAGGTGTGGGTGTACCCTCCGGGGTTCAGCACCACGCCGATCGCGCCTTCGTCGGCGGCGCCGTGAAGCCAGTCGATGAGCTGGCCCTCGTGGTTGCTGTTCCGGCACACCACCTCCACGCCGAGCTCCCGCCCCGCGTCCACGCACGACGCCTCGAGCTCGGCCAGGGTGGTGGAGCCGTACACGTCGGGCTCACGTGTTCCCAGGAGAGCGAGGTTCGGTCCGTTCAAGACCAGGATCATGGGCCCACCTCCTCGAGCAGCTCGTCCCAGGCATGCTCTTGCTCTCGCTGCGTGACGTCGTCGACCAACACCGGTCGTCCGAGGTCCTCGAGGAGCACGAAACGCTGGCGGCCGCTGTGGTTCTTCTTGTCACGCGCCATGAACAGGCGCAAGCTGGCGAACGGTGCCTCCGGAAGGGGAGCGGGACGCTCCCAGTCCAGCAGGCGTCGGGTGCGCGGGGTGACATCGGCCAGGCCCCGGGCGCGCGCCAGCAACGCTGCGAAATGCAGCCCGTAGGCGACCGCATCGCCGTGGGGGAGGGCGTGGTCGCTGACCGCTTCCAAGGCGTGCGCGAGCGTGTGCCCCAGGTTCAGGTGAGCCCGCACCCCGCTTTCGCGCTCGTCGAGCGCCACGATCTCGGCCTTGACCGCGACCGACCGCGCGATCGTCTCGGCCAGGGCCTGCTCCGGCCAGTCGGCCGCGAAGCCATGATCGAAGGGATCGAGCAGCGGTGGATCGGCCAGCAGCCCGTGCTTGAAGAGCTCCACCGCGCCCTGTCGGAACTCCGCGTCCGGCAGCGTGCGCAGCGTGCGGACGTCGGCGAAGACCGCCCGGGGCTGCCAGAACGCGCCCGTCAGGTTCTTGCCCTCCGGCAGGTCGATGGCCGTCTTGCCGCCCACGCTGGCATCGACCATCGCCAGCAGCGAGGTGGGAACCTGGTACCAGGCCACGCCGCGCTGGTAGGTGGCGGCGGCGAAGCCGGCGAGGTCGCCGACCACCCCGCCCCCCACGGCGACCACCGCCGAGGCCCGGTCGAGGCGCTCGCGGGCGAAGCCGCGCTGCAGCTCGAGCCAGCGCTCGGCGGACTTGCTGTCCTCGCCTGCGGGGACCTCGAAGCGCGTCACGTCCGCTCCGGCGGCCAGCACCCTCTCCACGGCATCCCCGTACAGCGGGCCGACGTGCGCATCGCTGACGAGCGCCAGTCGCCTCTCGCGCACGCTTGCCGCCAGCGTCTCCAGCACGCCGGCGCCGACCGTGACCGTATACGCCGGCCGGACCCGGACGCGGATCAGGTGGGGTGTCGGGTGCTCGCCCATTCCTCCAGCCTCTCCACGATCTCTTCCACGACGTCCTCCGATTGGCGGGCCTCGGTCGAGACCGTGAAGCTCGCCACGTCCCCGTAGGCGGGGCCGCGGGCCTCCATCAACTCCCGGATGCGCTCCTCGGGATCTCCGAGCTCCAGCAGGGGACGACGGTTGCGGCGCGTACGCCGGTAGATCGTCTCGGGGGTGGCGGTCAGGACCACCACGGGACCCCGTTGTCTGAGCAGACGTCGGTTCTCCTCGCGCTGGACGGTTCCGCCGCCGGTCGATACCACGACCTCGTCGAGCCGCACGCAACGCCGGATCACCTCGGCTTCGTAGTCGCGGAACACCTCCTCGCCGTAGAGCTCGAAGATGTCGGCGGTGCGCATGTTGCTCACGCGCTCGATCACGCGGTCGGTGTCGATGAACGTCAAGCTGAGGCGCCGGGAGAGCTCCCACCCGATCCGGCTCTTGCCGGTGCCCATGAAGCCGGCCATGGCCACCCAGGTAACCGGCCGGTCGGGGGGGAAGTAGCGGAGGGCGGCCATGGCACGGGACTCAGAAGTCCGCGACGTAGCGTTGATGGCTCTCGAGGCGCCCCTGCAACTCGCGCACGCTGTCGCCGCCGAACTTCTCCAGCACCGCGTTGGCGAGGGTCAGGGAGCTCATGGCGAGAACGACGATCGACGCGGCCGGCACCGCCGTGTGGTCGGAGCGCTCGCGCGACGCGTCGGCCGTCTCGTGGGTCACCACGTCGACGGTCGGGAGCGGACGCATGAGGGTCGCGATCGGCTTCATGGCGGCCCGCACGACCAGCTCGGAGCCGTTGGTGATGCCGCCTTCGAGGCCGCCCGAGCGGTTGCTCTCGCGGAAGTAGCTGCGCTCCTGCTCGCGGAAGATGGCGTCGTGGATCTGGCTTCCGGGTAGCGTTGCGGCTTGCCAACCGTCGCCGATCTCGACGCCCTTGATGGCCGGGATGCTCATGACGGCCTGCGCCAGCCTGCCGTCGAGCTTTCGGTCCCACTGCGTATGACTGCCTAGACCGATCGGTACGTTCCGGAAACGGGCCTCCACCACGCCTCCCAGCGTGTCGCCGTCGCGCTTGGCCTGATCGATCCGCTCGATGATGGCGTCGGCTGCGTCACGGTCGAAACACCGGACCGGGCTGGTCTCGAGGTCGTCCAGCCGATCCCAGTCCATGCCGTCGCCGCAGTCGATGCCCCCCAGGCTCACCACGCGTGTGCAGGCCTGCATGCCGAGCTCCTCGAGAAGGCGCAGGGCCACCGACCCGGCCGCCACGCGGCTGGCGGTCTCGCGCGCCGACGCCCGCTCCAGCACGTCGCGCAGGTCCTTGTGGCCGTACTTGATGCCACCCGCGAGGTCGGCGTGTCCGGGCCGCGGTTCGGTGACGGCGCGCTTGCGGGGCTCGTTGCCGGGCGCCGGATCCATGACGGCCTGCCAGTTCTCCCAATCCCGGTTCCGGATCTGCAGCGCGACCGGCGCCCCCGTGGTGCGACCCGCCCGGACGCCGCCCACTAGCTCGGCGTGGTCGCTCTCGATGAGCTGGCGTCGTCCGCGCCCGTAACCGCCCTGGCGCCGGCGGAGCCAGGGGTCGATGTGAGCGGTTGGTTCGAGAGCGAGCCCGGACGGCATGCCGTCTAGGATCACGCTCAGGCTCGGGCCATGCGACTCGCCCGCGGATAGGTACCTCAACATTCCGGTAATGTATCACGGCACGCTCCCCCTACCGAGCGTGGTCAACGCGTCTCGAACGTGGTTTGTGACGGGGTCAACGGAAGGTGCCCGACCTTGCGGCCGGGCACCTTCCGGGATCGTCGGCGGTCGTGCGCTCTACTCGATGGTCTGCGCGTTCACGACCAGGATCAGGTCGGCGCTCTTGTTCTGCGTCGAGGTCGAGCCCAGGAGGTCGCCGATGATCGGGATCGCACCGATGACCGGCAGCCGCTTCTTGTCCACGGTCAGGCTGTTCTGGAGCAACCCGCCCAGGAGCGCGGTCTGGCCGGGAGCCAGCGTGACCGTCGAGGTCACGGCGCGCGTGGAGAGGTTGAGGAAGCTCGGGTCGTTGGTGGTGGACAGCACGTCCTCGATCTTGGCGCTGATCAACAATGTGACGCGCCCGTCGTTCGCGATGCGCGGAGTGACGTCCACCTGCACCCCGTAGGGGATGGTGCGCTCGATGTTCTGGTTCGAGCCGGGGATGCTGATGTAGATGGTGCCGCCCGACTGGATGGTGCCGGTCTCGTTGTCGAGCACGGTGATGTTGCTGTCATCCACGGTGCGCGACAGCCCCTGCTTCTCGAGCGCGTTGAGCACGGCGTTGATGTTGAGCGGAGACACCGTGTTCATGTCGAAGACGAACTTCAGGCCGGTGTCCAGGATGGAGGCGGCCAGGTTGCCGAAGCTGGCGTTGGTGATGTCCAGGCCGAGGTCGTAGGCGGTCGAGTTGGTGACCTCCTGGATGCGGACCTGGATGTTCACCTGCTTCTGCGGCAGGTCGAGCTTGGGGATCAGCTCGGCGATGCGCGCCTGCACCGGCGCCGTCGCCGTCACGATCAGGCTGTTGGTGCGCTTGTCGGCCACGACCTTGAAATCCTGCGTACTGGTGCGTGCCCTCTGCGCTCCCGACGCCTGCCCGCTCGTGCCGGCGGCCGGCTGCGTTACCACCCCGCTGTCCTGGAGCGTCTTGGCGAGGTCGGTGGCGTTGGCGTTGGAGAGCTGGTAGGTGCGCTGTTCCAGAGGCTCGGCCTGCGTCACGGTATCGAACTGCTGCAGAAGCGACTGGACCTTGTCCTGCGTCTGCTGGGTCGCCACCACGACGATGCTCTTCACGCCCGGCAAGGCTTGCACGTCGAGGCTGGGGATCGAGCGCTGCAGGATCTGGACGACCTGCGCAGGATCGTTGTTGACCTTGTAGAACTTCTGCACCGTGTTCGGCGGCGGGGGCGTCTGGGCCTGCTGCGTCGTTTCGGTGCCGGCCGGCTTCTGCTGCACCTTGGTGATCGTCGCGGGCGGGCCCACCACGACCACGTCGTTGGCGAGCAGGGCGTAGTCGAGATCGTTGAGCTGCAGCACGATCTTCCAGACCTGCCGGAACGGCTTCGGCGAGCCGATGTCGTACGTGATGGTCTTGTCCGGGACGTCGTTGACGATGGCGGTCAGGCCGACGGACTGCGCCAGCGCCGACACCATGGCCCGGAGGGACTCGCCGTTGGCCCCGGTGGTGAGCTCGACCTTCTGGTCGAACCTGGGGTTGTCCGGCAGGGGAGTCAGCTGCGATTGGGCCGACACGAGCCCCACCAGGGCGAGGAACGTGAGGAGGACCAGGATACGTTTCATGATCACCGCCTGAGATCCAAGGAGAGGCTCTGCGTGGAGTCGTTGAGCGTGAACACGGCCTCATGGCCGCGGAGGTCGGTCAGCGTGATCTTGGTGTCGGGGAGATCCTGTCCCAGCGGCACGACCACGGGCATCTTGTACTGGTTCGAGCGGAAGACGCCGACGCTGATGGGCCCGAGTACGGTGCCCGTGAACCGGACGTTGTTGTCGCGGAGGTAGCGGCTCAGCGAGTCGGTCCCGGCCTGGAGAGGCGCGTTGCCGTTGCCCGCGCCCGCCTGAGCGGCGGCTTGCGCTGCGTTCGCCTGCCCAGGGCCGAGGACGCCGGGCACCGACGGACCCGTGGTGAGGGAGCCGACCTGCGAGATGGTGCCGAGCGATGCAGATTCTGCGCCGGTGGGTTCGCGGACGACGGCGACCGCGCCGAGGTCCTTGGGTGCCGACGAGCTCGCCTGCGCGCGCGTCGACTGCAGCACGCTCGGCGTCGTGGGCAGCATGCCGGAGGGGAGCGCGTGGGGAAGACCACTCGCCTGCGGCGGTGGCGGCGACACCGGTTGGGGTGTTGGCGCCTCCGCCAGCTTCGGTGGGCTAGAAGCCTGGTTCGCGGGCGCGGCCGCCGTCGTGACCTGCTGCGAGGCCGGCGGCTGGGCAGACGCCTGCGTCGGCGCCGGCGCCGATGGTGGCGCCTGCACCACGATGGGCGAGAAGGGGTTGACGCTCATGCGCTGCCCCGAAGCGGAGCTCTGCGTGCTGCCGGTCGCGGTCGCGTTGCCGGTGCTGTTGGCGCCGCTGCCGGCGGCGGCCTGGCCGGAGACGGGTGGCTGCGTCACGAGGAAGGGCAACTCCGCGACCTGGAGGTCGCGCGTGGCCACGGCCGGCTTGTTCGGCGCCACCACGGGGGCCGCGTTCTGGTTCGCGGGCGTCTTGGCCGTCTGGGCCTTCGAGGCGGACGTCGATGCCGGGGCCGCTGACGAAGACGACGTCGCCGGTGGCGTCGTGGTCGCCGTCACCGGCGGCGCAACCGGCTGCTCCTGGGAGAAGAAGTTGACCCAGAAGAAGGCAGCGGCGGCGAGCAGCAAGACGGCGATCAGGATGCGCGCGGTCCTGGAGAGCATCATGGCGTCCCCGCCCCCGGATCCTTGCCCGTGTAGACGTAGACCGTGAAGTTGAAGCTGGCGTTCAGGTCCGGGTTGCTGGTGGCGTTGCCCTGGACGCTCAAGCCCACCTGATGGATCTTGGTGAAGCGCTGGAGGGCCTCGAGCTTGCCGAGGAAGTCCATGGTGTTCACGAAGGCACCCGTCGTCGCGACCGTGAAGCCGATCGGCCGGACGTCCTGCACCGAGCTCTGGCCGCCCCCCTGACTGAAGCTGTTGACCGTGACCTGGCTGTCGGCGGCCGAGGTCCTCAGCTGGTCGATGAGGCCGGAGATGTCGCTCTCCTTGGGGAGCTGGGCCAGGAACGTGCGCCGGTCCTGCTCGAGCTGCGCCACCGCGGCGCGCAGGTCGGGCAGGTTACGCCGTGCCTGCTCGCCGCGCTGGATCTGGGTGTTGAGCTGGGCGATGTCGTTCTGCAGCGTCGTGATGTGGTCTTGCGTGGGGCGGTACATGTAGAAGTACCACAGCAGGGCGACCACGATGGACAGCACGATCGCAAGGATCGCGATGTCGCGCTGTCGCAACTTGCGGAGATTGAAGCTGCCGAAGTTCATGGCTGGCTCCCGGCCAGGGCGCCGACCGTCAGGCTGTAGCTATAGAGGTCGCTGGTTCCCTGGCGAGACGCGTTCTGGAAGGAGACGCCGTAGCGGTTGGAGGTCTCGAGCGTGTGGATGAACCGCGCCAGCACCTCGGGATCGACCACGTCCCCGCTGACGTTGAGCTCCGCGATCACGCTCTTACCCTCGTACTTGGCGGGGTCGCTGCGCGGGGGATCGACGGCGCTCATGCTCAGGCTCTTGAAGTCGATGTTGGGGCGCGCGCCTGTACCTCGAGGCGGAAGCGTCTCGAGCAGACCGGAGATCTCACCGGTCCACAGGATGCGGTTCTGGTGGACCGCCTTCTCCACGGCGATGAGCTGGTTGAGGGCGCGCTGCCGCTGCAACAGGCTCTGCTGCTCCTGGAGGAAGGGCTGCAGCAACGCCAACTGGTCGGAGCGCGCCTGCTTCTCGGTCGCGAGGTTCTGCTGGGTCTGGTAGGCGAACGTCTGGAAGACGAACGCCAGTCCGAGCACCAGGACCGGGAAGGCGATCGCCAGGACGCGCCAGTAGCCGGGCTCGCGGACGCGCCGCAGATTCTTGGGAAGCAGGTTGACATTAATCAACGCCCGCCACCCCTCTCAGTGCGAGGCCCAGGGGCACCGCGAACTCGGGACCCCACTTCTGCAGGTACTGGCTGTCGAAGCGGTTCTCGTCGAAGTGGATGGTGAGCCAGGGGTCGCCGAGCTCGACGCGGAAGCCGAGGGCGTCGCCGATGGCCTCGGGCAGGCCGCGCAGCTTGGCCCCGCCGCCGGTCACCACCATGCGGCTGATGTTGGCGTCGCCGGTCTGGACCCGGAAGAACTCGAGGCTGCGGCGGATCTCGGTGGTGAGTTCGACCAGCACCGGGCGCAGCGATTCGTAGACCCGGCTGGGGCTGAACTGCTCGCGCTTGGCATCGAAGTTGAGGAGCTCTTCCTCGTCCTCGGTGGGGATGGTCGCGGTGCCGTAGTCGAGCTTGACTTCCTCGGCGCTGTCGAAGTCGAGGCCGAAGGAGCGTTGGATGGCCGCGGTGAAGTCGTCGCCGCTGACCCCGATGTTGCGGTTCATCAGCACCCTCTCACCGCGGACCAGGGTGATCGTGGTGTTGGAGGCGGCGATCTCGAGCACGACCCCGATCTCGTTGGCCTCCGTATAGCCGGTGCCCGACAGGGTGGTCTTGGTGAGGTGCTCGCCGAGGAGCGAGCCCTTCAGCGAGCGCAGCAGCGTGAAGGGCTTGACGTCGAGCACCAGCGGCTCGAGCCCCGCCTGTTTGAGGTACTCGACCTGCTGCGTGACCTGATCGAGCCGCGCCGCGGCGATGACCACCTCGAGCTGGCCGCCCTCTTCGATGTCGTCGGGGTTGTCGAGCACGTAGTAGTCGAGCACGACCTCGTCGATCGGGAAGGGGATGTAGCGCTCCGCCTCCCACTTGATCGCTTCGTCGAGCTCCTGCATGGTCATCTTGGGAACGTGGATGTTTCGGGTGATCGCTTGCCGGTTGCTCACGGCCGCCACCGCGAACCGCTTGTGGACGCCCGCTTCGTCCATCAGGGCCTTGATCTCGTCGGCCAGCCCACGCGCGTCGACCACCTGGTCGTCCTGGATCAGACCAGGGGGCATGGGGCGGACAGACATCGCGACCAGGGTCGGCGGGTTCCCCGGTCGAAGCTCCACCACCTTGAGCGCACTGGTGCCCACCTCTAGACCGACTGCCTCGATCCTCGGGCTGAGCATGCGCGCCAGGCGCTCGCGCATTGAGGGCATAACGTCTCCTCCTCGTAAATCAAGCGGAGTCTATCACGGTGCCCTCACGGCGCCGAGTGAAATATTCGCAAGCGTGTCGGGTTTCCTGCCCCTTGCTGGACGGCGATTCAGCCGGGCTTGGGAAGCATGCCGGGCGGCAGTCGGGGCTCCTGCGGCGACTCCCCGGAACCCTTGCTCGACGACGACGGCCCGCGGGACCGTGCCGGCTCGGCCGGGACCGCGGCGGGGACCGGCGGCAGCTCCTCGCCGCGCAGCAGCATCGCGAACTCGTCGGCGTGGAGCGTCTCACGCTCCAGAAGCACCTCGACCACGCGCTCGAGCTCGGCGCGGTGGTCCTCGATCAGGCCGGCGATGCGGCGGTACTGCTCGTCGAGGATGCCCTTGACCTCGCTGTCGATGACGCGGGCGGTGTCCTCGCTGTAGGAGCGGGCCCCCTCCACGTCACCGAGGTAGGACTCCGAGGAGCTCGACAACGCAACGTGGCCGACGATCGCACTCATGCCCCAGCGCGTGACCATGCGCCGTGCGATCTCGGTCGCCTGTTCGAAGTCGTTCTGAGCGCCCGTCGTGACGTCGTCGAACACCAGCTGCTCCGTGGCGCGTCCGGCCAGCGCGACGGCCACACGATCGAGCAGCATGTTGCGGCTCGCCGACATGCGGTCCTCCTCCGGGAACTGCATGACGTAGCCCATGGCCCGCCCTCGCGGCACGATGGTGATCTTGTGGACCGGATCGGCATGCTCCAACAGGTAGGCGGCCATGGCGTGCCCCGCTTCGTGGAAGGCGGTGACCCGCTTCTCGCGCTCGTTGATGACACGGCTGCGGCGCTCGGGGCCCATCACCACGCGGTCGGCCGCTTCGTCGATGTCGGCCATGCCGATCTCGCGCCGGTCGCTGCGGGCGGCCACCAGGGCCGCCTCGTTGAGCAGGTTCTCCAGGTCGGCGCCGACGAAGCCCGGCGTGCGCACCGCCACCCGGTGCAGGTTGACCTCCTCGGCCAGCGGCTTGCCGCGCGCGTGGATACCGAGGATGGCTTCGCGCCCGCGGACGTCCGGCGCGTCGACCACGACCTGGCGGTCGAAGCGTCCGGGCCGGAGCAGCGCCGGGTCGAGCACGTCGGGACGGTTCGTGGCAGCCATGATGATGATGTCGTGCTGCGTCTCGAACCCGTCCATCTCGACCAGCAGGGCGTTCAGGGTCTGCTCGCGTTCGTCGTTGCCGCCGTTGATCGACATGCCGCGCCGTCGGCCGACGGCATCGATCTCGTCGATGAACACGATGCAGGGCGCGTTCTTCTTGGCCGTCTCGAACAGGTCGCGGACGCGGGCGGCGCCCACGCCGACGAACATCTCGACGAAGTCCGAGCCGCTGATGGAGAAGAACGGCACCTTGGCCTCGCCGGCCACGGCCTTCGCCAGGTGCGTCTTGCCGGAGCCGGGGGGGCCCACCATGAGCACCCCGTGGGGGATGCGGGCCCCGAGGGCGTGGAACTTCGCGGGGTTCTTGAGGAACTCCACGACCTCGGTCAGGTCGCTCTTGGCCTCTTCGACGCCGGCAACGTCCTTGAACAGGACGTTGGTGTTCTCCTCGGTGACCAGGCGGGCACGGCTCTTTCCGAACGACACCGCCCCGTCGCCGCCGCCGCGGGCGCCGCGCATGAGGTAGAAGAGCAGCCCCACCATCAGGAGGATGGGGAGGGCGTAGACCAGCACGTTGCCCCAGTTGGTCCCGGGGGGCATCGCCTGGACGTCGACGCCGTGGCCCGTGAAGCGGCTCAGGTCGGTGGGCGGGGTCGGCAGGTAGGTGACGTAGGGGTTCCCGCTCTTGGGCGTGACCTGGAGCTCGGTGCCGCGGATGCGGATACTCTGGATCTCACCGTTGTCGAGCTGTTGCTGGAAGGTGGAGTAGCTCTTGGGCTCGTGCTGGGCTCGGTGACTCGACTGCGTGGCCACGAACACGACCAGCGCGATAACGCCGACGGCGACCAGGAATGCACGAAGCGGGAAGCGCCCCATACGTCAGTCTACCCCCCGCGCCATGAGCCCCACGTTGGTGAGACGGTGGAGGTTCCTTCATGGTTGCTGGGCGTTCAGGGGGCGCGGGCCAGGTCGTTGAAGCGCACGTGCGCGTTGTGGAACTGCAGCTCCAGCGTTCCTGTCGGACCGTTGCGCTGCTTGCCGATGATGACCTCGGCGATACCGTGCTTCTCCGACTGCTGGTCGTAGTACTCGTCGCGGTAGATGAACATCACGAGGTCGGCGTCCTGCTCGATCGCGCCCGAGTTGTGCGAAACGATACCGTCGGCGAGCCAGTTGGCTGGCCCGGGGACGGTGAGGTCGAAGACTTCTTCTTCGCCGACCGGCGCCACCGATCGGACACGATCCCAGTAGAGGTCGTTGTCGGTCCAGGCCGCCAGGTCCGGATCGTCGAGAAGCTCCGCGTACGAGGCGATCGTGTCGGCCGACGGCGCGAAGGCGAAGGCTGATTGGCCCCCGTAACTCGTACCCGGCGCAGCCGCCATGGCGCGGGTCGAGATGCCGCGTTCCCGCATCCGCGCACGTACGGGCTGGAACACCTCGTGGGGCAGGGTGTCGACGTTGGTGCTTGATGCCTGCTCCTCCAGCCGTCGCCGGAGCTCGGCCGCGGGAACCGCGCGGGTCCCGAACGCGCCCACCCGGTCGAGGAAGCGGAGCTGGTCGCGCGCGCCCGAGACCAGGACGTGGAAGGACGGACGGAACGCTGTAGCGCCCACCTTGGAGCCCCCGAGGCCTGCAGGGACGGGCGCAGGAAGAGGTGCACCGGACGGTTCACCGGCCGGTGCACCGTCGCCGGTGCGGTTTTCGACGCGTCGGATGCGCGCCACGATCCCTAGGCGGAGGAGCACGTGGGCGACGTCCCGGGCCAGGCCCTCGCTGTTGGTAGCGTAGTAGACGGCGTGACTGCCCCGTTGCTGGCTCGGGCGGGCCCGGATGCACCCGTCCGCCGCCCACAGGTGGCGTAGCAGAACGGCCAGGCTGTCGCCGTCCAAGCGGAAGGCAGCGCGCGGAAGGCGCTTCTCATGGGAGCGTTGGCCGAAGATGCCCAGTTCCTTCAGCCAACCGCCCACACCCTTCGCGTGCCACCGATTGCCGTTGCCGCCGATCAGCAACTGCCGCCAGGTGCCTCGACCGGCGTAGCGGGCGACGTTGGACCCGAGCGCCTTTGCGCCGGCCTCGACGACGGCGAGATTCTCCTCGGAGCCGCTCGTGTAGCGCATCGGCTGGCCCTTGAGGTAGCTGCCGTGGCCGATGAGCTGGCCCAGCAAGGCAAGGCGCTCGTCGGCCCAGCGCTCCGCCCGTTCTGGTGCTGGGAGGCGCCGGGCCAGCGCGACCCGGTCGTCCGGCGCCAGCTCCTCGACCCGCTTCCACCCGTTGCCTGTCAGGACGCGATGCCTGCGGGTGGCGCGCAGCGTGCGGCCGCTCGCAAGGCGGATCTCGTCCAGGGGCCGCGACCCGACCGACCACACCTTGTCGCTCTTGGCGCGCACGATGCTGCCCGTCTCGTCGACAGCGAGCACCTCGGGCCGGGTTCCGACGAGCTCGCGTATGGGGATACGGCTGCCGTCGGCCAGCAACACCAGGGTATCGCCGGGCACACACTCACGCAGGTCCGACAGCATCGGCCGCTTGTTGGGCCGGCTCTCGACGGCGCGCGAGAGCTGCGAGAGCACCAGCACCGGGATGTCGAGCTCGCGGGCGAGTGCCTTGAGCCCGCGCGAGATGGCCGAGATCTCCTGCTGGCGGTTCTCGCTGGTGCTGCGGGTGCCGGCGGACATGAGCTGCAGGTAGTCGATGACCAGCAGCCCGAGGTCGTGCTCGGCGGTCAGACGGCGGGCGCGCGACCGCAGCTCCATCACCGTCAGGTCGGGGTTGTCGTCGATGAAGATGCGCGCGTCGGACATGCGTCCGGCGGTGTCGGCGAGGCGCTGGAAGTCGCGATCGGAGAGCTGGCCGTTGCGCACCCTGCTCATGTCGACCCGAGCCTCCGAGCAGAGCATGCGGGTGACGAGCTGCACGGCCGACATCTCGAGCGAGAAGATGCCGACGCTGACCTCGTCGCGCAGCGCGGCGTTGAGCGCCATGCTGAGCGCGAGCGCCGTCTTGCCCATCGAGGGCCGGGCAGCCAGCACGTTCAGGCTCGATGGTTGGAGTCCGGCCGTCATGGTGTCGAGCTCCTTGAAGCCCGTGCGCATACCCGACACGGGATCGGGGTTCGCGAACAGCTCGTTGATGTGGGCGAAGGTCTCGGTGACGAGCGTCGTCATGCCCTCGAACTGCGTGCGCCGCTTCTTGGTGGCGAGATCGAAGATGTTCTGCTCGGCCTGGTCCAGCACCTCGTCGAGCGGCCCGGCCTGGTCGTAGGCGAGTTGCATGATGCGCCCGCTGGCCGAGATCAGGTCGCGCAGGGTGGCTTTCTCCAGCACGATGCGCATATAGCTGTCGGCGTACGCCGCGGTCGGGACGCTGTCGGCGAGACCGATGAGGTAGGGGACGCTGCCCACGCTCTCGAGCTCACCGGATTGCCGGAGCTCCTCCGTCAGGGTGACCAGGTCCATGGGGTCGCCGCGCCGGAACAGGCGCTCGATGGCGCGGAAGATCTTGCGATGCCCCTCCTTGTAGAAGTGCCCTGCCGCCAGCACCCCCTCCAGCGACGCGTAGGTCTCGTTGTCCAGCAGGATGCTGCCCAGGACGCTCTGTTCGGCCTCGAGACTATGGGGGGGTGTTCGGCTCTCCACGCCGGCCATTGTACGTTGCGCCGCCGCCGGGCTCGGCGGGTGCGGGGGCAAGAGGCCCGGTCCGCCGGGTGGGGGCGGGACCGGGGCCGCCCGGCCGGCCCGCGGCTAGAATGGAGAGCGCATGGGCTGGATTCTTGCAACGGTCGCAGGGTTGGCGCTGGCGTGGCTGATGGGCTCGGCGCCGCTGGGCTCGTTGCTGGTCCGGTGGCTCTCCGGCACGGAGCCGGCGGAGGCCAACCCCCACCTCATCGGAGTGGAGAACGTCTACCGCATGGTGGGCGCGCCCGCGGCCGTGGCGGCCTTCGGGCTCGACGTGCTCAAGGGCGCGGTGGCGGTGGTGTTGGTGCCGGTGGCGCCGCTCGGCGCGCTGGGCGTGTACCTGGGTCATCTCTACCCACTCCGTGTGCCCGGCCGGGCCAGGCCCCCGCGTGGCCGCGGCAACGGGGTGCTGTTGGGTGCGCTGGCCGCGCTCTCGATCACGGGAGCGCTGCCCTGGCTGGCGCTGGCGCTTCCGATCTGGACGTACGCCGGCGTCCTGGCGGCCCGCCGTTACGTTGCCCTCGCGACCGTGAGCGGGCTGGCGATGCTGGCGGCGGCGGCGGTGGTGGCCTGGTTCGCTGGAGCGGCCGGGTCGCTGGCGGCCGCCGTGGCGGTGCTCGTTGCGGTTTCGGGAACCTGGCGCCAGAAGGCCGCCCTGGCGCGGGTGCGCGACGGGACCGAGGCGCGCCTCGGCGATCCGCCGGCGGTGCGGGGACTCGAACCGGACACGCTGCTGTGCGCCTTCCTCGTGCACCCCATGACGGTGGACGACCTGTGGCAGCCTCCGAGCCAGCGCTGGCTGCGGCATCTGGCGGCCCGCGGCCTGCTGCCGGAGGGCGCGCTGCGCCGCATCATGCTCCGCATGCGCCCCCAGAGCCAGGGAGTGATCGAGGGCATCTGCTTGCCCGACGGCCGGCGCATGCGCGTGCTCCTGATCGGCGGCCCCATGCTGCCCGACCAGTTCGCCGCCCACCCCGACATCGCGTTGAGGATGGCGATCCAGGGCGCCCGGCTGGCGCATGAGCTGGGCGCCGAGGCGGTCGGGCTGGGTGCGTTCTGGTCGACCGTCGGCGACAAGGGTCAGGAGGTGCAGCGCGCCGTCCCCGAGATCGCGGTGACCAACGGCGGCGCCTACACGGCAGCGAGCGTGCGGGCGGCGGTCCCCGGCCTGCTCGAGCGCTTCTCGGCCGAAGGGGGCTCGCTGCGGCGCGCCACGGCCGCCGTCGTCGGCGCCAACGGTGTCGTGGCGTTCGGGGTGGCGCGCATGATCGCGCCCGAGGTGCGCGAGGTGGTGCTGGTCGGCCGCGACGCCGAACGGCTGCGGCGCAGCGCGCACACGTTGCGCCGCAAGCATCCGGACACGGAGGTGCTCGCCACCACCGATCTCGCCGCGGTGGCCGGGGCCGATCTGGTGTTCACGGCGACCTCCGATCCCGCACCCGTGTTGCGACCCGAGCACATCCGGCCCGGAGCATGGGTCTTCGACCTGGGGCGGCCGGCCGACGTGCACCCCAGCGTGAGGGAGGTTCCCGGCGTGCAGATCGTCCCGGGCGGCGTGGTGCGTCCGCCCGGCGCGATGCGATCGCGGATCGACATCCGCTTCGGGGAAGGGCTCGTCCCTGCCTGCCTGGCCGAGACGATGATCATGACGGCCGCGCACGCCTTCGATCGCCGCAGCCTGGGCTCAGCCACGCGCACGGCGGATATCGCGTTCTACCTGCGCGAAGGGGAGCGGCTGGGCTTCGAGATCGTCACGCGCGACGAGCGGGTGGCAGAGTTGGAGCCCGCGCTGTGAGGCGCGCCCGGTGAAGGCGTTCCGCATGAAGGGGCGGCTCGAGCCCGAGAGCCCGGCCGTAGCCCGGCTCTTCGAATCCGGATCGCTGGGCGCGGTGGAGGAGACGGGTGGGAGCGGCACCGAGATCGTGGCGTACTTCGATCGCCAGGTCGAGCTGGGCCTCGAGGGGCGCTGGGAGGATGTCGAGACGTTCGATTACGTCGCCGCCTACCGCGCCGGCATGAAGGCGATCCGGGTGGGCCCGCTGGTGGTCGCGCCCACGCACCGGCGTGCCGAGCTGGAGGCCGGCCAGCAGGTGGTATGGCTCGACCCCGGCAGCGCCTTCGGAACCGGCCACCACGAGACCACGCGCCTGGCGCTGGCGACGCTGGCGGGCCTCGATCTGGTCGGCCGGAGCGTGCTCGACGTGGGCGCCGGCTCCGGCATCCTCACGGTGGCGGCCGACCGGCTCGGCGCAGGCCTTGCCGTCGGCGTCGATATCGATGCCGCTACCGTCGAGGTCGCGCGCCGGAACGCCGTGCTCAACCGCTCGCGCGCAAGGTTCCTGACGGGCAGCGTGGACCATCCGGATCTGCCTGCGCGCTTCGACGTCATCGTCGCCAACCTCTACGCCGAGCTCCATGCCGCGCTTGATGCCCGCCTATCTGGCCCGCCTGAACGCCGGCGGCGCGCTGCTGTTGACCGGCATCCTGACGCGGCTCGAGCCGGCCGTACGTCGCGCGCTCCCCGGGGAGATGTCGTTCCGGGTGGAGCGGGAGGGCGAGTGGTCGCTGTTCGCGGTGGGCCCGGGGAGCCTCGGGGCGGGGCGATGAGGCAGACTCGATGAGGCAGACGCCGTGAGCGGGGGCAGGGTGCCGCGAGGCCGTGCGTGGCGCCTGCGGGTGCCGCTGTTCGCTCCGGTCCTGGTGCTGCTCCTGGGGTTGGGCGCATGCACGCCGTTGTACTTGCCTCCGGTTCCGGAACGAGTCCCCGTACACGAGGTCGCGCAGCTCGGTGACGCCAGCGCGTTGGGTTTCCGGGACCGGGTCCTGACCCTGCACGTGGTGCTCGACCGCATCCCCGAGGCCGGTTGGCTGGCGGTGCAGTGGTTCGCGCCGGACGGCTCCGAAGTCGCCTCGGACAGCGTCTGGGTCGCCCCGGCGGACGTGGGAGAGGGCCGCACCCTGGCGCTGCCGTCGCGCGTGAGCCTGAGCGCGGGCGAGTGGCGGGCGGTGGTTTCGTTCCGGGGTGATGTCCTACGGCAGTTCCGCGCGACCGTTCCCGCCAGTACTCCGTAGAGCCTTGCCCGAGCACGCACTGAGGGGCGTCTGTAGGGCGTTTGCGCCTGTCGCCGCGGCGCCGAGGGGTGACACGAGGTTAGCTAGACCGTTCTGTCTCTCCTGAGTTCAACGGTCGTGCGCCCGTCCCTGGCCATCCCAGCGCCGCCACGACATGCGGCCGCCGGCCACCGTCGCCCTCTCGACGCCCCGCGTGCGACTTTACACGACCGGTCCCCGCGTGGCCCCGGTCCAGCAACAGGCACCGACCCCCCCTACGGGGCCGGTGCCTGGACGGGTCGCCTGGAGAGCGTCCCGGGAACGTGATGGCGGAGGCCGCGTCGTCGCGGCCTCCGGTCAGGCCGTGCGCCGCCGGGTGCGGCGGGCGCGCTTCTGCTGCTGCATCTTGAACCACACCACCATGGGCGACAGGATGAAGATGCTCGAGTAGGTGCCGAAGCCGATGCCGATGAGCAACGCGATGCTGAAGCCGCGGAGCACGCTGCCGCCGAACAGCAGCAGCGCGATGACGGGCAGCAGCGTGGTACCCGAGGTCGCCACGGTCCGCGACAGCGTCTGGTTCACGGCCAGGTCGACGACCTCGGCGTAGCTGCGGTCGCGTACCTTGCGCAGGTTCTCGCGGATGCGGTCGGCGATGATGATGGAGTCGTTGAGGGAGTAGCCGACGACGAAGAGCACGGCGGCCAGCACCGGGATGCTGAAGGTCACGTTGAACAGGTCGAGCGCGCCCAGCACGATACCGGCGTCGTGGACGGTGGCGATGATGGCGGCCACCGCCACGATCCAGTTCGGCCAGAAGCGCCACGCCACGTAGAGCAGGATCAGGCCCAGGGCCACGAGCACTGCCATGATGGCCGCCTGCCGCAGGTCCGCCCCGACCGCGGGGCCGACGTAGTTGGCCTGCAGCAACTGGCCCTTGAGCTTGGCGGTGAGGTCGTTGGCGAACTGGTCGGCGCTCTGCTGGCCGGTCTCGTTCAGGCCGACGCGGATCGACATGGGGTTGCCCTGCAGGGTGTTGTCGATCACCTTTACGACGGTGGCGTTCTTGCCGGTGATGCCGGGATAGTTCAGGTCGGTGATGGCCGAGCGCACATCGGCAACGGTGGTCCCGTCGGGAACGTCGACGAGGACGTTGGTGCCGCCGGTGAAGTCGGTGGAGAGCTTCAGGCCTTCGATGGAGACGATGGCGATGGAGGCGATCGCGAGAAGCCCGGAGAGGCTCATGATGATCGGTGCCTTGCTGACGAAGCGCACACCCTCCACGAAGAAGCCCTTCCAGAGGTAGGTGCGCTTGCTCTTGCGGGCGGTGATGAGGTCGAGGATGAACGGCACCACCACGACGTTCACGAACACCGAGGCGATGATGCCGATGGCCAGGGTGATGGCGAAGCCGCGTACCGGCCCGGTCGTGTACTGGTAGAGCGCGGCGGCGGCCAGCAGGGTGGTGACGTTGGCGTCGATGATGGCCGACAGCGAGTTGCCGAAGCCGGTCTTCATCGCCAGGCGGATCGACTTTCCGGCGCGCAACTCCTCACGGATGCGCTCGAAGCTGATGACGTTGCCGTCGACAGCGGCGCCGATGGTGAGCACCAGGCCGGCCAGGCCGGGGAGCGTGAGCGCCGCATGGAGGGCTGCCAGGGTGCCGAAGATGAACAGCATGGCGAGCCCGAGCCCGAAGGTGAGGACACCTCCGAAGACCAGGCCGTAGTAGCCGATGACGGCCGCCACGACGGCAGCGCCGCCGATGAAGGCGGCGATCTTGCCGGCGTTGATGCTGTCCTGACCGAGCGTCGGGCCGATGGAGCGGATCTCCTCGACGTGGAGGCTGATCGGGAGGCTACCCGAGCGCAGCACCAGCGAGATGTTGCTGGCTTCCTCCAGCGAGTTGATGCCGGTGATCTGCCCCGAGTCGGAGATGCGCGACTGGAGCGTCGGCGCCGTGATGATCTTTCCGTCCAGCACGATCGCCATGCGCCGCCCGACGTTGCCGCCGGTGAAGTCGCCGAACTTGCCGGCGTCCTTCGGTTTGATGTTGAAGAACACGGCGGGCCCCATGGTGGAGCCGCCCACGCGTTGGAAGTCGGCGCGGGCGGTGCTGATGATCTCGCCCGTGAACGCGGGCTTCTCGAGATCGTCGAGCGTCATCTGGGCGGTGCTCTTGTTCTGCGCCGACGGTTTGACGAGCTGGAAGTAGAGCTTGGCCTGCTGGCCGATGAGCGAGAGGGCACGCTTCTGGTCCGCCGCCGTCAGGCCGGGCAGCTCCACCACGATGCGGTTCTTGCCCGAGGTGGTGATGAGCGGCTCCGAGACGCCGAACTGGTTGACGCGGTTCTCGATGACGTTGCGGGCGGTTGCCAGGTCCTGCGTGGACGGGTTGGCGGTGTTCGACTGCAGCACCACCCGCAGACCGCCCTGCAGGTCGAGGCCGAGCTTGAGCGGGGCCGTCGCGCTCCAGGGTTGCCACAGGTACAGGATGGACGCGATGATCGCCGCCAGTACGAGGGCGCCGGTGAAGGTCCTTCGGTTCACGAGGGGACTCCTAAGACGGGATTTCAAGGGCTCGAGGGGAAGGGCGCGCGGCGGCGCATCGCTGCCGCGGCCCGCTTGGCGAGGGGGAGCCGGCCCTCATCCGCCTTCCAACTGGAGCCGTCCGTACGCGGTCAACCGCGCCGTTGGGGCGGGGCCGGCCGTATGACGACCCGCCGCGCCCAGCGCCGCGTTCCGGTCGGGGATCGCCAACGGAGCGCGGCCCGGCAGGATCGGCAGGCGCAGCGTTCCGGCGGCGCCTCCGGGCGCAGCGAGGCGGGCGCCCGTCTCCAGCATGAGCGGCGCACGGCTCCCCATCCCGGCACCGGCGGTCGAGGGATCGTGCGCGGCCGCCGCCAGACGTTGGAGGGGGATGGCCGCCAGCGTCACGGCGAGCGCCAGGCTCAATACGAGCCCGCGCCGGCGCCGGAGGGTGGTCAGGGCAGCCTGCACGCCCGCCATTCTAGCGCGCGCCGCCGGGCGGAGCAGCGGGCCCGCCGTGCCAGGCCCGGCCCAACGAGCGTCGCCCCGGGCGCACGCGGCTGCGCCCGGGGCGACGGCACCGGAAGGGCGGCGACGCCGGGCTCAGGCCTGCGCCACCTCGACCATCTCGTAGGCCACGATGACGTCCCCCTCCTGGACGTTGTCGTAGTTCTGGAGGTTGATGCCGCACTCGAAGCCGGAGGCCACCTCGCGCACGTCGTCCTTGAAACGCCGCAGCTGCGCGATGGAGCCCTTGTAGACCTCCTTGCCGCCGCGCGTCAGGCGGGCCTTGGAGCCGCGCCGGATCAGCCCGTCGGTGACGTAGGAGCCGGCGATGTTGCCGCTGCGGGGCACCCGGATGACGGCGCGCACCTCGGCGTGACCGATGACCCGCTCCTCGAACTCCGGTTCGATCTGGCCGCGGATCATGCGCTGCACGTCCTCGATGAGCTCGTAGATGATCTTGTAGCTCTTGATCGAGACCTTCTGCCGCTCGGCCGATTTCTTCACGCTACCGGGCGGATTCACGCCGAAGGTGATGACCGTGGCGTCGGCCGTGCTGGCCAGCAGCAGGTCGGACTCGGTGGGCGCGCCCACCTCGGCCAGCATGATCTCGAGATCGACCTCGTCGGTGGCTTCCGCCTCCCGCGCGAGCACGCCCTTGATCGCCTCCAACGAACCCTGTGCGTCCGCCCGCAGGACCAGGTTGATGACCTTCTTGGTGGGCTTGCCGAACAGGTCGGCGAGGGTCAGACCCTTGCGGCCGATGGACTCCACGCTCGGTGTCCTTGCGCTGGTCGAGCCGCTGGCCCGCGAGCTGCTTGGCCGCCTGCTCGTCCGCCGCCGCCTCCACCAGGTCCCCGGCGTTGGGCTGCTCGGAGAAGCCGAGGATCTGAACGGGGGCCGACGGCCCGGCCGATTCGACGAGAGCGCCGGTGTGGTCGGTGAGTCGGCGCACCTTGGCCCACGCCTCGCCCGACACGATGTAATCAGCGACGCGCAGCGTGCCTTCCTGTACCAGCACGGTCGCTAGCACACCAGCGCGCTTGTCGAGCACCGACTCGATCACGATGCCCCTGGCGGGCCCGTCGGCGGACGCACGCAGCTCCTCGACTTCGGCAACCAGCGAGATCATCTCCAGCAGATCGTCGACGCCGTCGCCCGTCTTGGCGCTGATCTCGACCACGATGGTGTCCCCTCCGAAGTCTTCGGGGACGAGCTCGACCTGCATCAGGTCCCGCTTGACCTTCTCCGGGTCGGCCTGGGGCAGGTCGCACTTGTTGATCGCCACGATGATCGGCACCTTGGCGGCCTTGGCGTGCGCGATGGCCTCGCGCGACTGCGGCATGATGCTGTCGTCGGCAGCAACGACGATCACGGCGATGTCGGTGGCGTTGGTGCCGCGCTGGCGGATGGATGTGAACGCTTCGTGCCCCGGCGTGTCGAGGAACGTCACGATGCCGCCCTTGGTCTCGGCCTGATAGGCGCCGATGTGCTGGGTGATGCCCCCGGCTTCACCCTCGGCCACCTTGGTGTGCCGGATGTAGTCGAGCAGCGTGGTCTTGCCGTGGTCGACATGACCCATCACCGTCACGACCGGCGCCCGCAGGGGAGCGTCGGCGGTCGCTGCCTTGGCCTCCTCGGCCTTCGGCTTGGGTCTGGGCTTCGTCGCCGTGGCGGTGGCGCCGCCGGGCGCGGGCTCTGCGGCCTGCGGCGGAGCCGCGGGCCGGCCGGCGGCTCCGGGGGTGGGCTCGTCACCCTGGTCGCTCTCGACCAGTTGCCGCACCGTGTCCGCAACATCGTGCTCGAGCGTGCTCGAGTGCGACTTGTATTCAACGCCCATCTCGTCGAGGATCGCCAGCATCTCCTTGGTCTCGATGCCGAGGTCCTTCGCCAGCTGATAGATCCGTACCTTATCGGACATTCATGCCTCCGTCCCGATGCCTAGCTCGAGGAGTGCCGCCGGCCGTATCGGAGGTCAGAGCCTCCGATACGGCTGCGAGCAGTGTGCGGACGTGCCCGGCCTGGCCCCGAAAGGCCTGCTTGAGGCGCTTCTCCGCAGGATCGCCGGCGCAGTGCCGGCACACCCAGGTGCCGCGCCCCCCGGCGCGGCCTTTCGGGTCGAGCGCGAACCGGCCGTCGGCGTCCCGCACGAGGCGCACCAGCTCCGCCTTGGGCAGCGATGCGCGGCACATCACGCAGCGCCTTAGGGGCACGTGTTTGCCGGTCGAGCTCGCCATGCCTAGGAGATCCGCTCCTCTTCCGTCGCTTCGTCGGCCTCGGGTTCGGAAGCCGTAGGCTCCGCGCCCCCGGCTTCGCCAGCGGCCGCGTCCGAGGTCTCCGCGTCGCCTTCCGTATCGGCGGGGGCCGCGGCGTCCTCGCCCGCCCCCGGGGAGGCCTCCCTCGGCTCCGGATCGGGGGAGGCGCTGAACAAGGCGTCGAATGCCGCATGGCCGCGGTCGACGGCGCCGACGTCCTCCATGCGGGACGCGGCGGCCTGCATGGCGGCATCCAGATCGCTGATCGACTCCGACCCCACCAGATCGATCTTGAAGCCCGTGAGCTTGGCGGCCAGCCGCACGTTCTGGCCCCCCTTGCCGATCGCCAGCGAGAGCTGATCGCTGCCGACCGTTACGCGCGTCTGCTTCTCGTCGAGGTCGAGCTCGATCGTGCCGACCTTGGCGGGGGAGAGCGCGTTTCGGATGAACTCGCGCGCGTTGGGGTCCCACATGATGATGTCGACACGCTCGCGCTGCAGCTCCGCCGTGACGGCCTGGATACGGCTCCCACGGTGACCGATACAGGCGCCGATGGGGTCGACGTTCGGATTGGTGCTGGTGACCGCCACCTTCGAGCGCTGTCCGGCCTCGCGCGCCACCGCCTTGATCTCGACGGTACCGTCGGCCACCTCGGGGATCTCCTGGCGCATCAGATACTCGAGGAGCTGAGGTGCGGCGCGGGACACCAGGATGCTGGGCCCGCGCGTGGAGAGCTCGACCTTCTCGACGTAGACCTTGACGCGCATCCCCACCATGTAGCGCTCGCCGTGGATCTGTTCGCGCGGCGGCATGATGGCCTCTCCACGCCCGAGATCGACGAAGACGTTGCGCTTGTTGTCGGTGCGCGAGACCACGCCGGTGATGATGTCGCCGGCACGGTCCTTGTACTCCTCGAAGACGATGGCGCGCTCCGCTTCACGGATCTTCTGGGTGATGACCTGCTTGGTCGTCTGCACCGCGATGCGGGTGAACTTCTCGGGATCGGTCGGGAACTCCATCTCCATCCCGACCTCGACGCTGTCGTCGAGGTCCAAGCCCTCGGTCAGCGCGATCTCCTTGTCCTCGTCCTCCACCTCTTCGACCACGCGGCGGATGATCAGAACCTCCATCTCGCCGGAGTCGGGGTCAAGGCTCACCTCGATCTGCTTGCCCGGCATCACGTTGCGCTCGAAGGCCTGCTCGAGGGCCTCCTCGAGGCTCCCGAGCAACTGCTCCTTGTCCAGGTTCCGCTCCGCTGCAAGCATGTTCAGAGCGTCCACGAATTCCTTGTTCATCCCTAACCACCTCTATTCGGTTGTGGGTCGCCACCCGTGGGTGCCGTGCGCGATGGCTCGGCGACGACCTGTCCTAGCGCGGCTCGTCGGGCCATTCGGCCAGACGAGCGATGTGGATGCCATCGAGGCGCACCTCCCGACGCTCGCCGTCGACCTCGAAGACGACGGAGGCATCGGAGACTTCCCGGATCCGGCCGGTGAAGGTCTCGCCCTCGACCCGCACCTTCGCCAGCAGATCGTGGAAGCGCTCGAAGTGACGCGCCCTCCGGAGCGGACGCTTGGGTCCCGGCGACTCGACGTCGAGCCGGTAGGGAGCGTCGAACGGATCGAGGCGGTCGAGCTCCAGCCCGAACACCTCCGCCGCCTTGGCGACGTCGTCGACGGTGACCCCCTGTTCGTCAAGGCGATCGATGCGCAGCAGCACCCGCCGTTCGCGGCCGGTTCCGCTGACCTTGCACTCCAGCACCTCGAACCCGAGTGGCGCCAGCACCTCTTCTGCCGCTTGCGCCAGTTCCATGCATCCTCCTGCCACCGCCCCAACAAAACCGGGTGGGCCCAGCGAACCCACCCGAGCAAACGTCGGGACGTTGTCCGGGCCGGAGTATACCCCGTCCGGCTCCCCCACTTCAACCGGCGCCGAACGGGCGGAAGCGGCTGCCGGACGCCGGTCTGTGAAGCGCTCGACTTTACAGTCGGGCAAGCCTCCTGTACACTCGCCCACGATGCGGACGGTACCCGCGCGAGCTTCCTGACGGCGACGATCGCCGGCCCTTCGCGGCCGGGGGCGTCGCATGGACGAGACCCGCCAAGGCATGGCGAGGTCTCGTTCCTTGTATAGGGAACGGAAGAGGAGCCGCCGCACCGCGTTGGAGGAGTGCCATGATGCCGAACGACGACGTACTGCTGCTCACTCCCGGGCCCACCCCGATCCATCCGCGGGCCCAGGCCGCGTTGAGCTGGCCGATGCGGGGCCACATGGACCCCGAGGTGTTCGCTTACAACGATCGCATCGTGGCCGACCTGCGGCGTCTGTACGGCACCGCGCCCGGCGCGTTCACCAGCCTGCTGTCGGGTACCGGATCGCTGGGCATGGAGGCGGGGCTCGCCAACCTGCTCGAGCCCGGCGAGCGCGTGCTCGTCCTGTCCAACGGCGCCTTCGGCGAGCGCATGATCGACATGGCAACGCGTCTGTCGCTCGACGTGAAGGCCCTGCGCACCGAACCCGGCACCCCCGTCGACGTGGACGAAGCGGCGCGGGCGGCGCGTGCGCTGCACCCGGCGCTCATCGCCGTCGTCCACGGCGAGACCAGTACCGGCGTCCTCAACCCCGTGCCCGAGCTCGGCGCCGTGGCGCGCGACGCCGGCGCGCTGTTCAGCGTCGACGCCGTGACCACCGTTGGCATGATGCCGTTCGCCATGCAGGCTTGGGGGATCGACTACGCCTACACCGGCTCCCAGAAGTGCCTGTCCGCCCCGCCCGGCGTGGCGCCGGTTGCCTTCTCCGAGCGCGCCATGGAGCGCGTGGAGCGCCGCCGCGTCCCGGTTGCGACCTGGTATGCCGACGCCGTCGGCATGCGTCGCTACTGGGAGCCCGGCGAGTCCGGGCGCCAGTACCACCACACCGTCCCCGTCCAGCTCCACTGGGCCCTCGGGGAGGCGCTGTCGGCGGCTCTGGAGGAGGGCCTCGAGGTCCGCGCGGAGCGGGCCCGCCGGGTGGGCGAGGCTGCGCTGTCCGCGCTCGCCAGCGTCGGCTTCGAAGCATACGTACCGGCCCGCCACCGTCTTCCCACGGTGCTGGCGGTCGTGCCGCCGGCAGGCATCGACGAGGCCGCGGCGCGTGCCACGCTGCGCCGGGACCATGGCGTCACGGTTGCCGGCGGTCTGGGGCCGACGGCGGGGCGTGTGTGGCGGCTCGGCCTGATGGGGGAGAATGCGCGCGACGAACACTACGAGCGCTTCTTCGGCGCGCTGGAAGCGGTGCTCGGCGAACGCGATCTGGCGGAGCGCTTCCGCGGAGCCCGGCAGCTCGCCGCCGCCTGACGCGAACGGCCGGCCGGCGGCCGGCGGGCTAGCCTGAAGGCATGGACGAGCGACTGCGCAGACACACCCCGAGCGCCGCGCTGCGTCGGCGGGCAGAGGCCGAAGGCATCGACCTGGAAAGCCTGAAGCGCGACGCCCCCGCGGACTACATGGCGCTTGCCGCCGGCGAGGTGCTGCGCGTCGCGCCGGAGCTCGCGGAGCTGGCGGGTGGCATGTTGCTGATGGCCTTCCCGGAGCGCGAGGTGTTCCGCGCCCCCGACGGCCGCCGCGAGCGGCTACTCGCCTTCCCGGCGCTTTCGGCCGAGGAGCTCGAACGACTCGACGGGCTGCTGGCTCCGCTGGTCGACCGCCCCGCGTGGCTCCGGCGCCACGCGTACTTCCGGGAGGTCGACGACGCGCGCGGAGCGCGGCGGGAACTCGACCTGCCCCAGCCCCCCGACGCCTATCAGAGCGGCGACGCCGTGGTCGGCCCTTTCGCCGACGAGGACGCAGCCGACGCCTGGGGCCGGGCGCAGGTGCGGCCCCCTCACGTGCACGATCCGTTCCCCATGAACGGGCGCTGGTTCTGCGACGTGTTCCGTGCCGACGAGGCGTGAAGCGGCGTTCGCGTTGACACCCGGGGGAGCGAGGGCTAGACTCCCAGGCATGAGAAACCGGGCGGTTTCCGCCTTTACCCGTTGAGCGTGGGACGTCGTCCTGCGCTGTGACGCCACTGCCCTCGCCGGGCGGTGGTTTTTTGTTGCCGGAACCGGAGGAGTTCGACCATGCTCGAAGAAGCCCTGGCGGCCGTACGCGCCGCCGCCACCCTGCAGGAGCTGCAGGACGTCAGGGTGCGATACCTCGGCAAGAAGGGCGTGCTGACCCAGCAGCTCAAGGGCCTGGGGGCGCTGCCTCCCGAAGAGCGCCGCGAAGCCGGCAAGGCCATCAACGACCGCAAGGCGGCCGTCGAGGCGGCGATCCAGGAGCGGAAGGAGGCGCTCGAGCGCCGGGTGCTCGAGGAGCAGCTCACGCAGGAGCGCATCGACGTGACGCTGCCCGGCACGCGTGTGTCCGGCGGTGGCCTCCATCTTCTGACGCTCGTGACGCACCGGCTTCTGGACGTGTTCACGGCGCTCGGCTACGAGGTGGCGGTCGGTCCGGAGCTCGAGACCGACCACTACAACTTCGGGGCGCTGAACTTCCCCGAGGAGCATCCGGCCCGGGACGAGCAGGACACGTTCTGGACGACCGACGGGCGGCTGCTGCGAACGCACACCAGCCCCATGCAGGTGCGGTACATGGAGTCGCACACGCCCCCGTTCAAGGTCGTGGTGCCGGGCAAGGTGTTCCGGAACGAGGCGGTGGACGCCACCCACGAGGCGCAGTTCCACCAGCTGGAAGCGCTGGTGGTCGGTGAACGCATCACCATGGCCGATCTGCGCGGCGCGATCGACGAGCTCGCCACGGCCTTGTTCGGGGAGGGCACCCGCACGCGCCTGCAGCCGACGTTCTTCCCGTTCGTCGAGCCGGGCGCGGAGTTCGCCATCTACTGGACCAACCCGCGTACGGGGCGTGAGGAGTGGCTCGAGCTCGGCGGCTGCGGCATGGTCCACCCCAACGTCTTCGAGGCCGTGGGCTACCAGGGCGTCACAGGCTTCGCCTTCGGCTTCGGCATCGAGCGTCTGGCGCTGGTGCCCTACGGCATCCCCGACATCCGCGCCTTCTACCAGGGCGATCTGCGCGTGCTGCGGCAGTTCCGGGGTGCGCTGTGAGGGTGCCGCACGGCTGGCTCGCCGAGTTCCTCGGGGACGCGCTACCGTCGGTCGGGCGCACCGTCGATCTCCTCGACGGCCTCGGCCTGGCCGTCGAGACGGTCCACGAACTGCCGGCCGCGCCGTCCGGGGTGGTGGTGGCCGACATCGTCGAGGTGGAGCCGATCGCCGGTTCCGACCATCTGGTTCGCGCGGTGGCCAACGACGGAACGCGTGACGTCCAGGTCGTGTGCGGCGCTCCCAACGCCAGCGTCGGCCTTCGCAGCGCGCTGGCGCTGCCGGGGGCCGAGTTGCCGGGGGCGGGCTTCACGGTGGAGGAGCGCGAGGTCATGGGCGTTGTCAGCCGGGGTGTACTGGCGAGCCCCAAGGAACTCGGCCTGTTCGATTACGCGGGCGGCCTGATCGCCTTCGCGGCCGACACGCCGCTGGGCGCGTCGCTGCAGGATCTCTGGCCGGGCGAGTCGGTCATCGAGCTGGAGTTGACTCCCAACCGCGGCGACGCCTTCAGCATCCTCGGGGTAGCACGTGACCTGGCCGCCAAGCTGGGCGTGCCGCTGAGATCGCCGATCGCGGGCGCGGAACCGGGAGATCCCGAGGCGGACGACGGCCTGACGCTGGAGATCGCCGATCCTGCGGCCTGTCCGCGGTTCACGCTGCGCCTGATCGAGGGGGTGCGGGTGGGGCCGAGCCCGGTGTGGCTTCAGCGGCGTCTCGCAGGGCTCGGGCTCAGACCCAGGAACAACGTCGTCGACGTGACGAACTACGTCACGTTCGAGCTCGGCCAGCCCTCGCACGCATACGATCGGCGCGTGCTGGAGGGCGGCGTGCTGCAGGTGCGGCGCGCCCACCCCGGCGAGACGGTCAGGCTGCTCGACGAGGCGACCTACACGCTGGACGGCGAGGACCTCGTCATCGCCACGCCCTCCGGCGCGGACGGCAGCCGGGCGGTGGGGCTGGCCGGCGTGATGGGGGGGTTGCATGACAGCGTCGTTGCCGACACCGCCGCCGTCGCCCTCGAGGTCGCGCACTTCGAGCCGGTGGTGGTCCGCAAGGCGGCCAAGCGCCACCGGTTGAGCACCGACGCGCACTATCGCTTCGAACGCGGCGTCGATCCCAACCTCCCGCCGGCTGCGTCCGCTCGCGCCGTGGCGCTGATCGCCGAGCTGGCGGGGGGCCGCGTCCACGCCGGCATCACCGCCAGGGGCCCCGACATCGTGCGGCGGACCATCGCGTTCCGCCCCTCGCGGGTCGGCTACCTGACGGCCCTGGAGGTGCCGCTGCAGGAGCAGCGCGCGGCGCTGCAGGCGCTCGGATGCGAGGTCCAGGACGAGGCGGACGACGCCTGGAGGGTGCGTCCGCCGAGCTGGCGTTTCGACCTGAGCATCGAGGAGGACCTCATCGAGGAGGTGGCGCGGCTGCACGGCTACGAACACCTGGGCGTGAGCGTGCCGGCGATGCACTTCGTGCCGCCGGTCCACGATCCGACCCACCGGCGCCTGAAGGAGGCGCTGGCCGACATGGGGTTGCAGGAGACGCTCAACTACGTCTTCACGGGACCCGACGAGCTGGCCCGGGCGAACGCGCCCCAAGCCTCCGTCGCGCTGAGCAACCCGCAAGGTGTGGAGCGCTCGGTGCTCCGCAGTGCGCTCTACCCGGGCCTCCTGACGGCGGCGGCGCTCAATCGGAGCGCCCCCTCCCTGGCCCTGTTCGAGGTGGGTCACGTGTTCCTCCCGGACGTGGAGGAGGAGCGTCTGGCGGTGCTCTGGCGCGGACCGTGGGCGCGCGGGATCTGGCGCGAGGACCGGCCGCTCGACTTCTTCGTGGCCAAGGGGGTGCTGGAGGGGCTCGCGGCACGGATGGGCGCCGGGCTGCGCTGCGAGCCCGGCCATGCGCCGTTCCTGCACCCCGGCGCAAGCGCGCGCGTGCTGTGGGAGGACCGGGAGGTCGGCGTGCTCGGTCGCCTCCATCCCGAGGTGGCGTCGCGCTTCGAGCTGGACGAGATCTACCTCGCGGAGCTGCGCCTGCCGCTGTCCGCGCGTCGCATCCAGTTCCGCGACGTGGTGCGTCAGCCGTATGCCGAGCGCGACCTGGCGGTGGTGGCCCCGTCCCGGGTGACCTATGCGGAGCTGGCCGCCCTGGTGCGGTCCTCGGCGGGCGCGGAGCTGGAGTCGATCGAGCCGTTCGACGTCTACGAAGGGGAGCAGGTGGGCGCCGGCCTTCGCTCCGTCGCGCTCCGGTTGCGCTTCCGGCGCGCCGACAGGGCCTTGACCGACGACGAGGTCGACCAGCATATGGGGAATGTCATGAGCATCGTGCGGGACGCCGGTTATGATATCCGGTCATGAGCTGGCTCGATCTGGTCCTGGTGGCGGTCGTGGCCGCCGTGACCGCCCTGGGTGCCCACCGTCGACTGTCGGGCTTCTTCGTCGGTCTCGGCGGTGTCCTGCTGCTCCGTCCGCTGCTCGAGCTGGCGCATGCCAACCCGTTCCTCGCCCTGGTCGCTGCGCTGCTCGCCGGGCTCGGTTTGAGCATGCTCGGCCGGCGGTTGTTCCGGCAGAACCGTGGCCATGCCGCATGGATGCGCGCGCTCGGAGGCTTCGGGGGGCTTGCGCTCGGCCTGGCCCTGATGCTCTCGCTGGTGACTTCGCTCCCGATCCAGCGCAACCCGGCCAACCCGAGCGAGCTGTTCTACCCGCCGCGGAACCTGCCTTCGCCGATCTCCAGCGCTGTGCTGGATTCTCGTTTGGTCCTTCTGGGACGTGATATTCTGTTCTATCCCTTGCTGAACAAGCAGGGGGGTGTGGACGCGGGCCAGCAGCGGCTCATGCGCGGGTTGCACCGGCTGTTCGTGGTCGGAGAGCCGTGGAACGAGACCCTGTAGAGCGCCAGCGAGAGTAGGAGGGCCGGGAGCTTCCACACAGGACGCCGAGGAAGCGCAAGCCCGGCGGCGCGCCGATGCGGCCGCCGGTGACGAGGCGGAGGGCTTCCGGGCCCGAGGAGGGCGCCGGAGGATAGCGGATCTTCCGAGACCACGGGTCTCGGGCGAACACGCGAAAGCGCGAACCGAGGACGCCGGTGAACGGCGCACTCGCCGCCCAGCGAGGCGGGAAGTCTGCGGGCCCCTCCCGAGTTGAACCCCTTGCTCGATACCGTCCGGGTTCAGAGGATCGGGCTCTCCCCCCGAGCGAAGCCGCAACCAGGCGCGGTCGGCACGGCGCGTGACGTCCGCGTAAGGCGCTGTTGGATCCCAAGAAGGGACGTTTCATGTGTGGCATCGTCGGTTACGTAGGCGGCCGTGAGGCCGCCGAGGTGATCCTGGACGGACTGGCGCGGTTGGAGTATCGCGGATACGATTCCGCGGGGATCGTGGTCTCGGGCTTGGACTCCGGGGCGGTCCCTCGCCTCGACGCGGTCAAGCGCGCGGGGCGCTTGAGCGTTCTGCAGGAGGCGCTCGAAGGGCACCCCTTGCATGGCGGGCTGGGGATGGGGCATACCCGGTGGGCCACGCACGGCAAACCCAATGACGTCAACGCTCACCCGCACCTCTCCGAGGACGGCCGGCTGGCGGTCATCCACAACGGCATCATCGAGAACTATCTGGAGCTCAAGGAGCGCCTGCTGCGCGCGGGTCACCGGTTCGAGTCGGACACCGATACCGAGGTGCTGGTCCACCTGATCGAGGAACACTACCAGGCGCTGTCCACGCGTACGGGGCCGGAGCGCTTGGTCGAGGCCGTGCGCACCGCCCTGGGGGAGGTGCGGGGTGCCTACGCGCTGGTGGTCACCCACGTCGAGCATGCGGTGATCGTGGCCGCGCGCGCCACCAGCCCTTTGGTGATCGGGATCGGTGATCAAGAGAGCTTCCTGGCGAGCGACGTTCCCGCGCTGCTGCCCTACACGCGGGACGTGATCTTCCTGCAAGACGGCGACCTGGCCGTGTTGTCGGCCGGCGGCATGGAGATCCTCAGCCTGGTCGACGGTACGCCGTCCCCCCGTGCGGTCACGCGCATCGCCTGGGACGCCGAAGCGGTCGAGAAGGGCGGGTTCGACCACTTCATGCTCAAGGAGATCTTCGAGCAGCCCACCGCCCTGCAGAACACCCTGGCGGACCGGTTCGCAGGGAACGGCACCGACGTCCGCCTCGGTCTCGCGCTCGACCCGACCGCCATCGACCGGGTGGTGATCACCGCCGCGGGGACCGCTTTCTACGCGGGTCTCGTGGGTGAGGTGCTGCTCGAGCAGCTGGCGGCTCTGCCTGTGAAAGCGGAGGTCGCCAGCGAGTTCCGCTATCGCCAGCCGGTGATCGACGACCGCACCCTGTGCGTGGTCGTGTCGCAGTCGGGGGAGACGATCGACACGCTCGAGGCGTTGAGGGAGGCCAGGCGCCGCGGGGCCCGCACGCTGGCGATCCTCAACGTGCAGGGTTCGAGCATCAGTCGCGAGGCCGACGACGTGCTCTACATCCATGCGGGGCCCGAGATCGGGGTCGCCAGCACCAAGGTCTACACCGCCATGCTCGCCGCCTTCGCTCTGCTGGCGATCGAGCTGGGCCGCGCCCGCGAAGCGCTCGACGACGCCCGCGCGGCCGAGCTCATCCGCGGCCTGCGGGAGCTCCCGCAGCGGGTGGAGGAGGCGCTCTCGCGCAGGGACGCTGCGGCGAGGGTGGCTGAGCGCTTCAAGGATCGACGGGACTACCTCTTCCTGGGACGGGGCATCAACGTGCCCACCGCCTTCGAAGGAGCGCTCAAGCTCAAGGAGATCAGCTACATCCACGCCGAGGCGTACGCCATGGGCGAGATGAAGCACGGTCCCATCGCCCTGATCGACGCCAGCATGCCGGTGGTGGCGGTGGCGACAGCGTCGGAGCTGTACGCCAAGACCGTCTCGAACCTGCAGGAGGTGCGCGCACGGGACGGCACCGTGATCGCCCTGGCCAGTGACGGCGACGAGACCATCGCGCACCATAGCGATGAGGTGCTGTACGTGCCGCTCGTCCACGAACTGCTGTCGCCCATCGTCAACGTGGTGCCGCTGCAGCTGCTCGCCTACGAGACGGCGCTTCGGCTCGGACGCGACGTCGACAAGCCGCGCAATCTGGCGAAGAGCGTCACGGTCGAGTGAGGCGTCTTGGAGGACGACGAGGCACGTGGGGTGCGCGCCGTGGCTAAGCCGCGCGCCTGCGTGCTGGCCGCGACGGTGGCCCTGGCGCTCCCCGTCGCCGTCCTCTGGGCCGTCGCGATGGCTGCCGCCCCCGGCGCCGCCGCCCAGCAGCCTCCGCCGCTAACCGTTCCCCGCAAGCCCGGCATCACCGCCGGCGAGCGCCTCTATCCCGAGGCGTGCGCCGCGTGCCACCGCGACCCGGCGGTCTTCGCCGACCGGTCGTGGCGCGCGGGCAGGACCCCGGCGGGGGTGACGCGCATGCTCCAGGGCAAGGCCGGAGGGCACCCGGCCGCCCTGCCCGACCTCGCGCGGGCGTGGGACGCCACGGCTTACGTGTGGACCCTGCCCGACGACGGTGCGGGCATCCGGCGTGGCGAGAGCCTGGCGCTGGATGCCGAGAAGGCGCTGCGCGCGGACGTGCTGAGCGTAGCCCTGCTGCACTGGAACGACCTGCAGGACCTCAAGAGCGCCTCCTGGGTCCTCAACCACACGGCGGACGACGTCGACACGCTGATGCGTCGCCTGGCGGGCGCGCGTTACACCGAACTCCAGGAGGGGGACCGCCGGGCGCTCATCGACTACGTGTTCGCGTCGTTCTTCACCTGGCCGTCGAACTGGTGACGCTGCGGTCCGCCGACACCCGGCCGATGCCGTGGGTCGCCTCGTTCACGGTGCATCTGCACCATCGAGCGGGCGCGGCGCGGCCTATCATGAGGGCCAGGAGGAACGCTGATGCAGGGCGTGGGGCTCATGGAGCGCCAACAACGGATCATCTCGCGTGTCGCTCACGTCGAGGACACCGCTTTGCTCGAGAGGATCGAGCACATGCTGGAGGAGCACCTCGCTCACGCCAGGCTCGTTCCGCTCAACGAGGACGACGTCGACGCCATCCTGCAGACCCTCCTCGATTGCGATTGAACGCTCGACTCGGCGCCGCGAGGCCCCGACCTCAGAGCATGCCGCGGCCGTGGAGCACGAGGTACGCCACGATCGCCAGGGCCGCGTAGAGCGCCCAGCGCAACGTGCGCGCGGAACGTCCCTTCGTCAGCGAACCCAGCCGGTCTCGAGCGTCGTCGGTGTCGCGCCGCTGCATCAAGCGTTGCGCACGCCGAAGCGAGCGGACGCTCCTGTTCAGATCGCCCTTGCGTCGATAGGCCACCGCCAGGTTGTGGTGGGCGTTGGCGAAGTTGTCGTTGAGCTTCAGCGCTTGCTCGTACGCGCCGATGGCGTCGTCGATCCTGCCCTCTTCCAGCGCGATGTTCCCGAGATTGGTGAGGGCGCGGTAATGCATCGGGTCGCGCTCGATGGCGTGCTCGAAGGCTGCGGCGGCGTCCTCGAGCCGGTCGTCGTAGATCAGGGCCGTCCCGCGCTGGGTCTCGGCCTCGGCCACGAACAGGTCGGTGCGCAAGCGCTCGAGCTCGGCCAGAGCCTCCTCCGGCCGGCGTCGATCGAGGGCTTCGCCGGAACGTTTCAGGCACGCCAGATCGGCTTCGAGCTCGGGCCACGGCACGATCGGCGGTCGCTCCTCGATCAGGGCGAAGCGTTTGAGCGCACGCCCCCAGGCCTTGTCCTTGACCATCGCTTCGACGTCGGCCAGGCTCGACAGGGCGGCGCGCACGTCGTAGGGGGCGTCGTTGGAAAGCGTACCGGCACGATGCGCTGCTCCGAAGCGACCCTCGGCCAGTGCCTCGCGCCAGGTCTTGATCGGCTCCGCCGGCACGGGTTCCGTGCCGGCGGGGTGGTCGCTCGTCATCGCGCCGACGCTACCACGTCCCGGTAGAGCTCGGCGTAGCGACGTGCCGAGCGTTCCCAACTGAAATCGCGTTCCATCGCGCGCTGCATCATCTTGCGCCAGGCCTCGCTCCCGAACGCCTCGAAGGCCAGGCTGGTGGCCCACAACAACCCCTCGGGATTGGCATGCTGGAAGAGGAAGCCGGTCCGTTGGTGTTCGATCGTGTCGTGGAGCCCGCCGGTATCGCGTGCGACGGGAAGCGTACCGTAGCGCATGGCGATCAACTGGCTCAATCCGCACGGCTCGAAGCGGCTGGGGACCGCCAGGGCGTCGCTGCCGGCGTAGACCAGGTGGGCGAGTCCCTCGTCGAAGCCCACGACGGCAGCCACCCGGCCCGCGTGGTGCGCCGCCAGATCGCGCACGGCGCGCTCCAGGCCGGGATCGCCCGAGCCGAGCAGCGCCAGCGACCAGCCCTGCAGCACCAGCCGATCCCCGGCTGCAAGCAGCAGGTCGATGCCCTTCTGGTCGGCCAGTCGCGAGACGACGCCCAGCACCGGCGCGTCACCGGTGAGGCCCAGCCGCGCCGTGAGCGCTTGCTTGGCAACCGTCTTGCCGTTGGTGTCGGCCCCGCTGTAGTGCTGCGGAAGGTGCGGGTCGCGTGAGGGGTCCCACGCCTCGGTGTCGAGACCGTTCAGGATTCCCACAAGGCGGTCGCCGATATGACGGAACGTGCCGTCGAGGCCGTAGCCGTACTCCGGCCGCTGGATCTCGGTTGCGTAGGTGGGGCTCACGGTGGTCACCCGTTCGGCGTGCCCGAGGCCAGCCTGCATGGCGTTGGCCGCCCCGAAGTGGTTCATGTAGTCGTCGGCCAGGGCGCCGGGCAGGCGGAGCCACCACAGGGCCTCCTCCAAGCCCGATTCGCCCTGGAACTGAACGTTGTGCACGGTGAACACCGACGGCAGACCTGGGAAGCCGGGCGGCAGGTGCCAGCCGTAGGCGAGCACCACAGGGAGATAGGCGGTGTGCCAGTCGTTTGCGTGCACGACGTCGGGCCGGAATCCGAGGCGCGCCGCTACCTGGGGCACGGCGCGCGTGAGTCTGCTGAAGCGGCGCACGTCGTCGCTGTAGCCGTAGAGGTCCTCGCGCTGGAAGTCGCGGTGCCCGACGAAGGCGTAGCGCACGCCCGCCGCCTCCAGCGTCCCAACCCCGACGGCCTCGAAGCCGCCGGCGAAGGGGGCGTCGACGTCGCCGATCCACAGCGGCGGCGGGTCGGCCCGGAGCGATCGGTACCAGGGGGAGACGACCAGCACCTCGTGCCCGAGGGCCGCCAGCGCCCGCGGAAGTGCCGCGGCCACGTCCCCGAGGCCTCCCGTCTTGCTGTAGGGATGGACTTCACTGCTGGCGAACAGTACGCGCATGGCGCCCATCGTAGCGCACGGTCCGGGGCGCCTCCGCGCCGACGGAGCCGCTGTCCCGGTCCTTACGGTTCTAATGGCAGGGGCCGCATATACTCGGGGGACATGTGCAACCCCCCTTGGAGGCTTCATGAAGCGTAGATGGCTGATCCTCGGCCTGGTGGGTCTGGCGTTGACCACCGCGGTCGTGAACGCACAGCTCTCCCGGGACTTCGCGGGCGAGTTCCTCAACAACCCTAGCGGGAGAGCGCTGGTCCAGGCGTTCGGTGCCCTCAAGACCGGCTACCTGAACGACGTGAACGACCAGTCGCTGATCCAGGGTGCCATCCACGGCATGGTGAATTCCCTCAACGACCCGTTCACCAGCTACATCGAACCCAAGGCCGCCGCCTTCGACAGCCAGCAGATGACCGGTCAGTACGAAGGCATCGGCGCGGTGCTCACACCCCACAACCGCCAGACGGGCAAGGGCGTCGAGATCCTCACCGTCTACAAGGGCGGCCCTGCCGACAAGGCGGGCCTGCAACGCGGCGATATCTTCATGAAGGTCGACGGGACCGACGTCAGCGACAAGACCTCGAGCGACGTGGCCGATCTCGTGCGGGGCCCCAAGGGCACCAGCGTGCATCTCACCATGCGGCGTCCGGGACAGGAGCAACCGGTGGAGGTGACCGTCCAGCGCGACACCATCAAGGTGATCGACGTGTCGTCCACCATGCTTCCCGATCACGTCGGCTACGTGGCGCTGAGCTCGTTCAACAACCAGAAGCTCAACGACCAGCTGATCCAGCAGCTCGACAAGCTCAAGCAGGAGGGGGCGACCTCGCTCATCCTCGACCTGCGGGACAACCCGGGCGGTCTGCTCACGGAGGCCATCGACGTTTCCGACGACTTCCTCAGTCACGGGGACATCGTCTTCCAGCGGGCACGGGGCGTGACCCAGCGCCTGGCGTCGGCCGACCCCCAGCAGGTGTTCAGCGGGCCGATGGTGGTTCTGGTGAACCACAACTCGGCCTCCGCCTCGGAGATCGTTTCGGCGGCGCTCAAGGACAACGGTCGGGCGAAGGTGGTCGGAGAGCAGACCTTCGGGAAGGGTGTCGCGCAGTCGGTGGTGTCGCTGTCCGATGGCGGCCAGCTGCGCTACGTGTCCTTCGAGTGGCTCACGCCGGATCGCACCAACATCCAGAAGAAGGGCATCACGCCGGACATCAAGGCTCAGGACACGCGCTACCCCAACACGATCTCGGTCGACGGTCGCGGGGCGGATGCGGGTCAGAAGATCCAGATCGTGGTGGACGGCAAGACGGTGGGTAGCACCACCGCCAACAAGGACGGTACCTTCCAGTTCGTCACCCTCGGCCCGAAGCCGCAGATCAGCGACGTGCAGGGTCAGGCCATCGTCAACCTGAACAACGACCACGCGCTCAAGGTCGCCTACGACACGGTGCTGAAGGAGGCCAAGACGGCATCGACCGCGACGGCCGGACACTGACGGCGGTTACGGCCGAGCGATGATCGACGTCCGGCGGCTGGTCAAGACCTACGGGCGGGTCCAGGCGGTCGCCGATGTGAGCTTCGCGGTGCAGGGTGGTGAGGTGGTGGCCCTGCTCGGGCCGAACGGGGCCGGCAAGTCCACCACCATCAAGGCCATCACCGGATTGCTGCGGCCGACCGGCGGATCGGTGTCGGTGGGCGGCCACGGGCTGGAACGCGAACCGCTCGAAGCGAAGGCGCTCCTCGGCTACGTGCCGGACCGGCCCTACCTCTACCAGAAGCTGACGGGCCGGGAGCTGCTCAGGTTCCTGGCCCGCTTGCGGCGCGTCGACGACGGGGAGGTCAAGGCCGAAGCGTGGCTCCGGCACTTCGATCTCCAGCGCTCGGCCAACGAGCTCATCGAGACCTACTCCCACGGCATGCGGCAGAAGCTCACGTTCGCGGCCGCGTTGCTCCATGACCCGCCGGTGCTGGTGATCGACGAGCCGATGGTGGGCCTCGACCCACGGGCCGCCCACGACGTTCGCCGCCTCATGCGCCAGCGCGCCGACGAGGGGGGTGCAGTGCTGCTGACGACGCACTCGATGGAGGTGGCGGAGGCGGTCGCCGATCGTGTGCTTCTGATGCACCATGGCCGCGTCGTCGCTTCGGGCAGCATGGAGGAGCTGCGCCGCAGGGTGGGCGTCGACGATGCCACGCTCGAGGCCATCTTCCTGCGGCTCACGGAGGAGGCGGCGCGCGAGGCGGCGGCGTGATCCTTCTCGCCATGCGCTTGCGGGGGGCGCTGAACGGGTTGCGTCGCACGCCCGTGCGAGCCCTGGTGGGCGTGGTTATGTTGAGCGGCATCTTCGTGGGGGTGCTGGCGGCGACCCGGCACGGCGTACGGTTCCTCGAGAGCTATCCCGGCATCGGCAGCATCGCGGGCGCGGTGGAGCAGCGCAGTCTCGAGGCGCTGTTCACGGTCTTGATGGTCGCCGTGGCGTTCAGCGTCTTGACGGGGGCCATCTCCACGCTGTACGACTCGACCGACCTCCCCTTCCTCTTGAGCCTTCCGGTCGGTCCTGCGCGTGTCTTCGGCCTGAAGGTGGTGGAGACCTACGTCAACAGCGCCCTGCTGCCCGCGTTGTTCACGGTGCCGGTGCTGGTGGGCCTGGGAGTCGAGCGGGGCGCGCCGCCAGGCTACTACCCCATCGCCATGGCCGCGTTGCTGGCGCTGTACGCGTTGCCGGTGGCCGCCGGGGCCCTGGCGGCGCTGGTCCTGATGCGGCTCGCCCCCGCCGGGCGCGCCAAGGAGGTGGCCACCGCGGCGAGCGTCGCGCTGGCTGCGGCCCTGGTTCTCGGTATGCGCGCGCTCCGTCCCGAACGCCTGAGCAACCTCACTCCGGAACAGTTCGATCAGGCACTCGCTCGCTTCGCGCAGTGGCACGTGAGCTGGCTCCCGTCGGCGTGGGGTAGCTCCGCGGTGTGGCGCGCCTTGCGCGGGGAGGTCTCGCTCGATGCCTTGCTCCTCGCGGTGGTGTCGGTGGCGTTGCTGGCGGGCGTGGCACGGGTGGCGGCGCTGGCCTACCGCGCTGGGTGGTTCCGTTCGCTCGATGCAGCTTCGAAGCCGGGCGTGGTCGGGGCGCTTCCACCGGCACGCTGGGAGGTTCCGCTGGCGCGGTTGGGACCGGCAGGAGGCCTGATCGTGAAGGATCTGCGGCTGCTGGTGCGCGATCCCGGTCAGTGGTCGCAACTGCTGGTGCTGGCGGCTCTGGCCGGGGTCTATTTCATCAGCACCGCGTCCCTGGCGGCCCAGATGCAACGTTTCCGCGACCTGGTGGGCGCGTTGAACCTGATGTTCCTGGGCTTCCTGATCGGGGGTGTGGGCATCCGCACGGCGTTCCCGTTGGTGTCGTTGGAGGGGGAGGGGTTCTGGCTGCTGCGGACCGCTCCGCTCCGGGCCCGGCAGATGGTGTTCGCGAAGTTCTGGGGAGCGGTGCCCGTGATGGTGCTGCTCGGTGGTGGCCTCGGCGCGGCGGTGGCGGGCCGTCTGGGCGTGGCTCCGGCACTAGGGGTCGCCAGTCCGATCGCCGGCGTCTGTGCCGGCCTGGCGATGACCGGCCTGGGGGTGGGACTGGGCGCCGCTTTCCCGCGCTTCGATGCCACCAGTCCCGCCGAGGTCCCGCTCTCCACCGGTGGCCTGCTCTACATGGCGTTCGCCCTGATCTACGCCGCTGTGGCGACGCTGCTGTTCGCCTTTCCCGCCTACCGCACCCTGCGGGCTCCCGGCAGCTTCCGTTGGACTTCTGTTGAAGGGGTGGTGGTGCTCGCTGCGGTCGCGGTCCTGACGCTGTTGTGGACGGTGCTACCCCTGCTGTTCGGGAGTGCGCGCCTGGCACGCTACGAGTCGGGACGGGGCTGAGTCCGGGCCCGTCGGAGCGTCCGGTGGAGCGCGTGCGAGCTTGGGCGGACGGCGAGGACGGCCGCGGGGAAGGCGCTACCAGCGGAAGCTGACCCCGAAGCGCGCCTGCCGCCGAACGTTCGAGAGATCGACGCCGGCCTCCAGCCCGATGCCCGGCGTGAAGGCGTAACGGAGCCCGACCCCGAGCTGGGGGATCGCACTCGCGGGGGTCGAATTGTCCGGGAAGCTGAGCTGGCCCGAGAGGTCGAAGTTGAGGGGGCCCAGGTCGTAGCTGAGGGTCACCTCGTTGGTGAAGGCGTAGTTCTCGCCGCTGCCGGTGACGTTGCCGAGGCGGTAGCTGGCGAACAGCTCGGGGGTCAAGTAGCCGCCGACGCGGACCGAGACGCCGAACGGTTGTCCGGAGTTGTCGAGCAGGCTGGAGAGCGGCGAGGTCCGGATCTCCACGACGTCGAGACCGAGCGCTTTGCTGAGGGCGTTCTGCAGCTCGTTCACGACGAGCACGTTGACCGCGGTGTCGATCGCGCTCTGCGCCACCGCGGTGCCGATGCCCGCCTGCCCGGCGAACTGCGGCTGCACCTCGAGCCGGCCCAGCGTGATGAGCGACAGCAGTTCCTGGTCGCTGAGCGGCCGCGGGGACGAGGTCGCCGTGTCGGTCCCGGTCTGGACCGTGGCGTCGCTCGTGAGCGTCGGAGAGATGTCGAACTTCACCGGGGAAGAGCCTTGCTGGGCGGGCTGCACCTGGCCGGAGAACGCCAGCGTGACGGTGAAGCTGTTGCTGTCACGGGGGCTGGCGAAGCTCACGCCGGTGGTTCCCGAGAGCACCCGGCGCTTGTCGAAGGACGTGTGCGCCTGCACGTCGAGGCCGGGATAGACTCCGCGGTTCGGCTGGAAAGTGGCGACCGCGCGGTCGATGGTGAAGTCGCGTCCGCCGAAGCGCAGCGATCCACGCAGGGCGCTGGCGGTGCCGGAGAGCTCCGGCGACGCGGCCGTACCGGTCAGCGTCAGGTCGAGAGCCGCCTCCATGCTCCCGAAGCTGGCGTCGAGCAGGACGCGTTGCGGTGCCCGCAGGTGGAGCTGGTCGAACACCAGCGACCGCAACGCGGCCTGCGTGCCGGTGGTCGCGGAGGCCGACGAGACCGCGGAGCCCCCTCCGGTGCCCGTGGCGCCATTGGCTGGCGTCCCCTTCGGCACCGTCGGCGACGCGCCGGAGGGGGACGGGGACGATCCCGCGGCAAGGTCCATGCGGATCTCGCTGGCGTCCAGCTCGCCTCCGAGCGCCAGACCCTTGGAGGTGGCCTTCATGCGAACGTTGGCATTCACGGAGCTCGACGTTACGAGCAGAGGACGCGCCTTGAGATCGAGCCCCTGTCCCCGCAGCGTGACGTCGAACGGCGCGAGCGAGCCGCGGATGGTGAAGGGGTTGCCGAGCTTCCCCGAGACGGCGAGTTGCGGCGCGCTGCCGGGAGGTTGCGTGATGCCGCCGCTGAGGTCGGTGACGGTTCCGAAGACCGGCACCTGTGCGCTGCCCGTGAAGCGGAAGTCGGTGTTTCGCAAGGCCAGCGGCGCCAGCGTGAGCTGTGCGCTGCCGTGGACGTCGAGCGAACCGCCCAGCGGCGCGACGCCAACGACACTGGCCACCGCCGTGAGCGCGCTGCCCTTGAGCGTCACGTCTGCGTGGTCGACCCGGTAGTGCGTTCCCGCCACCCGGGCCTCGAGCCCGCTCGCCGTGAGGTTGACGTCGGGCTGGGTGGGGCTTCCCTGGGCTACCAGGTCGAAGCTCCCGTTCGCAGAGACGCCGTACCGAGCGAACATGGGGACCAGGCCGAGGAGTGGACCGAAGTCCGCGTTGTCGGCGCGTAGCTTGAGATCGAGCCGGTTCGCGTCGACCGTGCCCTGCGCCTGCCAGGTGCCCCGTCCTTGGAAGGCGGCTTGCTCCAGGGTGAAGGCGTGGTCGTTGTAGGCGAAGGCGAGGTTGCCGGTCGTGACGACCCCGGCCCGCTCGAGGCGGATCTTCTCGGTCGCCATGCGCACGTAACTCGCGGCCGGGTCGGCGAAGGGGACGTCGAAGCGCACCAGCCCGTCTACCTCGGCACGGATATCGGTGGAGCCGGCGCTCGCCTCCGCCAGGACCTGAGCGGGGAAGCGACGCAGGGTGAGAACGCCCTCGAGGCGCGAACCCTGCAGGGTGGCGGTGGCGAAGCTGGTACCGAGCTTGAGGTTGGCGCTCAGGTCGTTCAGTGGGCCGCTGAGCTGTACCTCCAGCGGCAGTGCGGTGCCGTCGACGGCGAAGTCCGGGCTGACCAGTTGCGCCACGGCGGTGTCGTTACGAAGGCGGACGATGCCGCTGACGGTTCCGGCGACGTGGGGGGCCAGCCGCGCAACGGTGGGCAGGCTGGCGAGCTGGAAGGTGTTGACCCTGGCCTGGAGTGTGCCGCCGGCCGGTGCGTTCGGCGCGAGCGAGCGGGGCAACCAGCCACCGAGACCCCAGCTACCGTCGACGTGGACGCCCCCGTGCGGCGCCTTCACATCGGCATTGCCCGAGAGCTTTCCGGCTCCCACCTGGACGTCGGCCGACAGCGTCAGCGCGGGTAGACCACGGCGCGTCACCTGCACGCCGTCCACCGCGACGGTGCCCGACGGGCCCGCGGCGGGGTCGAACGACAGCGCGACGGAGGCCGAGCCCGCTCCCGCGCCGCCCCCGGCACCGAGCGTGTGGAGATCGGCCTGCACGCTGCCGCTTCCGGCCGCGGTGGCGATATCGGCGTGGAGGGTTCCGAGCGCGCCGTCCGAACGCAGGCTGATCCGTCCGCCATCCGCGGTGAGCTGGTAGGGCATCTCGGCGCCCCCGACATGGTCGACCGGGAAGTCGTCCGGCAAGGTGAGCGCGCCCTGGAGGTGGCTGCCGTTCGGCGCCAGGGTGCCGCTGGCGGAGAGGGTAGTGCCGCCGACGTCGAGCTGCACCTGCTGCAGTTCCGCCTGGGGAGCGGGGGCGAGTCGGAGTGTGAGCCGGCCGCGGGTCCTGGCGGCGCCGGTGAGCGTGAGGCCGTTGCTGCTCAGCGTCTTCGCAAGCGCGAGCGGCGCCTCGGAGGGGAGCTCGCCGTGGAACGCCAGGCCGGGAAGTGGGCGGACCCGCAACCCAAGGCCGATCGGCGTGTCGGGTCCGCTGCCGGACAGCATGATCAGCATCGGGCCGGGTGCGAGCTGCAGGTTGCCGTCGGCCCGCAACGCGCCGCGGGCCTCGAAGAGCCGGGCGCTTCCCTGGGAGCCCCCCGAGGAGCCTGCGGCAGACAGCGTCAGGTCCAGCGTCGGCGCGAGGGCGCCGCTCAGGTGCAGCTCCCCGCCGACCGCGGGGCCCTTCAGCACGGCCTCCAGGGTGGCGCGCCGGGAGGAGGCATGCAGGCGGGCGCTGCCACCCACCGCTCCCTGCAGGGTGAGGCGAGCGTCGAGGGCGGGATCGCCCGCGGGGCCTCCGAGGGTGCCGTCGAGGGCTCCTTGCACTCCGGCCAGGCGGGCGCCCTCGAGCGTGACGTGCCCTGCCCAGGTCTTCCCCTTGGACAGGCTCGCAGCGAGGTCGAGCTGGCCGCCCAGCACGTTGCCGCTGGCATGGACCGAGGGCGTGTCACGGTTCGAGGCGCGCAGCGTCAGCGCCATGGGCGCGCTGGCGACGTTGCCGGAGAGGGCCAGCGCGGCGTCGCCCGTCAAGCCCGTGCCGCTCGCGTCGCCGGTGGCGGTGACCCCGGCGGTCAGCGGCTGCGCCTCGAGATGGAGCGCCCACGCCAGCGAGGCTGGTCGCAGCGAGCCGTGGAGGTGCGGCGCTTCGAGGAGGACCGCTGCCCCGGGTCGGTCGCTGGAGACGGTCAAGGTCCCGAGGTCGATGCCCTCGATCGACGCACCCTGGATGCGACCGCTCAGCCACGGTGCGGCGCCGACGGTGAGCTCGACCGTGCCACCGGCGCGGACGCCCAGCGAGCTCAAGGGCCCGTTGAGCTGCGCCCTGCTGAGGTCGCCTGCGACGGTCGCGCGCCACCCGCTCAGCGCCTTGGCGCCCACCACCTGCAAGCGGCCCTGGGCATCGGTCGAGAGCTGCGCTTCGGCGTTGCCGACCCGGGCCTGGCCGCGTGCCTCCACCTGCCCGTCCTGCAGTACGAGAGCCAGCTCGGTCGCCATGCTCCGGTAGGCCAGCGTGCTGTGGAGGTCGAGTCGTCCCTGCGCGGGCCGGGCATCGGCGCGCAGCTGGCCATGGACCTCGCCCGCCCCCCGCAGCGTCGCCGACAGCGTGGGGTCTGTCGGGCTGCCGCCGAGCTGAAGCGTGCCGTCGACCGTGCCCCCGGTCCCCGCCAGGCCGACCCTGGCCAGGTCGAGCACGGCGATCAGCGTGCCCTTGCGCACGTCGGCCAGGCTCGGCGCGGCGAGCACCAGGGGCCCGTGGACGAGGCCTTGCAGGTGGGGACCGGGAAGGCTCATGGCCGACAGGTCGGCGCGGACCTGGAGCGCGGCGCGCACTCCCTGACCGAGCGTGGCGGATCCCGTAAGGCTTGCGCCGGGCGCGGTCAGCTCCAGGGACGAAACGCGGGCCTGCAGGCCGCGGTCGCCTCCGCCCGACAGGTCGGCGTGGAGGCTCACGCTGGCGCCGTCCAGCCGCGGGTCGAAGGGGGCAAGCGCGACGTGGTCGAGCGACACGCTCCCTCCCCAGGCGCCGCTCTGGTAGGTGGCCTTGAGGGCCACGCCCGTTCCGTCGAGAGCCAGCGAGCCCTGCGTGCCCTGGAGCCGAAGGTCCCCCCGGGCCTGCATGGCGCCTTGGAGGGCGACGGCACCGTCGAGCGACGGCTGTGCCCAGCTTCCGGAGAGCGAGGGATGCCCGGTCAGCCGGAGCTCGCCCGAGGTGGGCGCGGAAACGAGTTGCGTCAGGGGCACGTCGAGCGTGACCGTGCCCCGGAGGTCGCGATGCTGCCAGGGATCGGAGGAGACCTGGGCGGTGGCGTGAAGCCAGGGCCGGTCGACGGGTCCGGCCGTCGCCGTAGCCGACAGCGCTCCATGGCCGGTGAGCGTGGCTGCGAGCTCGCCGGGCAGGCCCACCAGGCGGGCAGGCGTCCGGATCGAAGCGCCGCCGGAGAAGCCGCCGCCCTGTCGCCAGGTCAGGCCCGTGGCATGGAGCTCGATCGGGGTCGCCAGGGCGCGGATCTGCGCGTTGCCATCGGCTCGGACACGGTCGAGTGTGGCGTCTCGCAGGCCGGCTGTGATGGTGAGTTGGCCGCTCGTGAGAGTGAGGCCCAGCTGGCGCGGGGGTCCGGCCGCCCGGACGTTCGTGGCGAGGTTCCAGGCCGGCGCCTCGAGGGTGCCCGCGAGATCCGCGTCCGGATAGGCCGCGCCGGAAAGTGCCAGCGTCCAGGGAGTGGGTCCCATCGAGCTGCTCACCTGCAGGCTGTGGATCCGGACCGCACCCTGCGCCAGGCGCATCTCCGTGGTCAGGCTTCCCGTGAGGCCGCTGCCCAACGCTCGGAGGCTGCCGACGGGAGCGTTGACCCGGAGCGTCAGGTCGGTCGTTCCGTTGGCACGTGCGACGCCCGCGTCGAGCGATGCGCCGCCGAGCTGGGCCTGGAGCGCTCCGCTTTCGTCGGCAGGGTCGGCGTGCGCGTGGACGGTCATGGTCGCGCCGCCCGCGATCCCCGAAAGGTCGAGGCGCGGCGCGCGGCCCGTGTCGAGCGTGCCGCTGAGCTGCACCGAGCCGTCCGGTGCCTGCACGTCCAGGCGCAAGGGCGCTCCGAACGCGCCCGTGGCGCGGACGGCGAGCGGCCCGTAGCTCGCGCTGAGATCGATGCCGCCCTTGGCGCTGCCGTGCCCTGCCAACGTCACCTTCCGGCCAGCCAGCGTCCCGTCGGCCTGGACGCGCGTGGCGAGCGTCAACGGCGCGGTCGCGACCGTGAGCTCGCCGGTGGCCTGGACGTCGAGGGGCACGCCGAAGAGCGCGCCGATCCTCGTGAGGTCCACCGACGCCAGGTCCGCGGACACGCTCATCTTCCCGGCTCTGCCGCGGATCGAAGCGATCGCCAGGGGAGCCACGCTCGCGGTCGCCGGAGCGGCGAGCAGCCGGGCGGTTCCCGCATAGCCCGCGCCCTGGCCGTCGATGGCCGCATGCACCGGGAGGGTGGCGGTTCCAACGGCCAGCGCGCTGCCCAGGGCGGCCCGCCAGCTTCCGTCGAGCGCGACGTGACCGGTCACCCTGGCGTCGGCGGCGAGGAAGCGCGAGGCTGCGCCCAGGCGGGGCCCGAGGACCGACGCAGCGACCGTCAGGTCCGCATCCAGTCCGTTGGGGACGTTGCCCGCAAGGGTGCCGTGGACCGCTCCACCGCTGAGGCTGGCGGAGAGCGTCGGCCGGAGGATGGAACCGCCGACGTCCAGCGAGAGGCTCTCGTCGGCGCCGAGGACCCGCAGAGGCAGCGCGAGCGAGCCCTGTAGCGCGCCCACGCTGCCGTTCAGCGTGACGCCGTCGCCGCGTACGGCCAACTTGCCGGAGAGGGGCGACCAGGCGATCGAGGCCCGTCGAGCCGGCACGCCGATCCACGGCGCCGCATCGACCGCGGACGTCATCAGCGCGCCGGTGATCCGGGGATCGCTCCAGGTGCCGTCGGTGGTGGCGTCCAGGCGCACCGCGCCCCCGTAGGCCTGCACCGTTGCCTGCAGACGCGGGTCGGGCAGGAGGGGGCCTGACACCTCGGCCCGGAGCGGACCGTCGGTGACCTCGAGCTTCCCGGTGAGGCCCCCGGCCTGGCCTGCCAGGTCGGCCGTGAGGCGCGCCGGCGTCGTGGCACGTGCGTGCAGGGCGCCGGTCCAGGATCCGCCTTCGCGACTGAGCGCCCCGTCGAGCACGGCGTCGGTCGGGAGGGATGCCAGCAGGGGTCGGAGGGCAGCGCCGTCGGCCGTGAGCGACGCGCTTCCGGGGGACGCGTGGAAACTGAGCCCGCCGCCCTGGGCGCCGATGCGATAGTCGCCGGCCGCGCCCGTGAGCGTCGCGGCGATGGCCGACGCTCCCGCCTGCCAGTGGGCGTCGACGCGGTAGCTGGAGCGTCCGGTGAGGCTCGCCTCGCCGTTCAAGGTGATCGTCCCGGCGGGTTCCAGGAAGGCCGGGAGCGGGCTTGCGGCAACGGCAGCCGGGAACTTCCCCTCGATCTTCAACGAGCCGGGGGTACCCGTCGCGTCGAGGAGGGCGGCACCGTCAGCGGTCCGGAGGTGGGCGGCGACCGGGAGGGCCCCCAGGCCGGCGCCGAGGCTGACCTGAGGCGCACCGGTGACCTCGTCGCGGGGACCGCTGCCGGCCGTGGCGAGCTCGGCGACCAGCGCCTGCCCTCCGTAACGGAGCGGGAGTCGCACATCGCCCGACAACCGGTCGCCACGCAGGTGAACGTGGCCGCCGTCCCCCAGCGCCAGATCCATCACGAGCGGCGAGAGGGTGCCGCGCACGCTCCAGGGGAGGGGGCCCAGCTCGACGCCGGCAGCCAGGGCGCGGGCCGGCATGGTACCGGAGCCGTGCACGCCCTGGTCCCCGATCACGAGCGGACCGAGGGGGCCCGCCCGCGTGGTCAGGGCCAGTTGAGGGAGGAGGGTGCCGTCCGCCTGCAACGGAATGCCCGCCACGGGCGAGCGCAGCGACGCCTCGAGACTGGCACCGGTGCCGGTCAGCGTCAAGCGGCCCTCGATCGGGGCGGTGACGTCGACGCTGGCGCTCCCGCGGTAGCGCATGCTTCCGGCGACGCGTTCTGCGTGCAGGTCGGCCTCGAGGCTGCCCGCGAGGGGGAGCGTCAGGGCCGTGGCGATCGGATCCAAGGGTAGCGCTCCGGTCGCGCTCCAGCCCTGCGCCGTGACGGCGGCGTCGAAGCGCTGGGGCTCCTTCCCGGCGGTGACCGCGAGGCGCGCTCCGCCTCGAGGCCAGGTCAGCATGGCGGTCACCGGAAGGTCTCCCAGGGCGCCGTTCAGGGACGCACGCAGCGCGCCGAGATCGGCCTCGCCCGATAGCTGCACGTCCTGGGAGAGCACGATCGGGCCGAAGCGGCTTCCCGACGGCGCCGCCACGTCGATCGAGAGCGTTCCGCCTCGACCGCGGAGCCGCAGTGTGGCCGGCCCCACTCCGCACGGTGAGATCGGGGCGCAGCGCGTCCAGGGTGCCGGCGGCGCGGGTCGCCGTACGGGCCGCGGTGTCGGTGGAAGCACGCGCGAGCGGCATGGCGAGCGTGCCGTCTGCGGTGAGCGGAACCCCGGCCACCGTCATCGCGAGCTGGGCCAGCGTCGCCCGGATCTCGTCACCCGCGAGCGCGATACGGACCTTCCCGTCGGCGGACGACACTTCGAGGCGGGTGCTCGGTGAGGCGCCGGGTCCGACCGTGAAGGGCCCGGGTCGAAGCGTGAGCGGCCCCGCTTCGACGGTGCCGACCTGCAAGGTTCCCGCCGGGTGGACCCCGGTGGCGTCAACGGCCAGCGTGCCGTCGCCGACGGCGAGCTTCGCGGTCACCGGGCCACGGAGCGCCGTCGGCGCAAGCGTCACGGCGAGCGTGCCGTGGAGCGGTGCCAGGTCGAGGCCGCCCGACACGGCGAGCGGGCCCAGCGTTCCCGCGACGTCCGTGAGGCGCGTGCCCTGCACAACCGCATGGACCTGACCGCTCAGGTCCGCGTCGAGGCTTGCGCCGCTCATCCCCGCGGTGACGGCGCTCGATCCGCCGAGGGTGAGCGTGAGCGGCAGGGCGGAGACGGGTCCATCCGCTCGCAGGCCGGCGTCGATGGGGGACGTCAAGCCCGGCAGCGTGAGGCCGTGGGCCCTCACCTCACCGCTCACCGTCCCGTTGGCCAGCGCGAGGGCACCCTCGAGCCGGGCTCCGAGATCGTCGCTCCCCTGCAGCACACCCTGCCACCCGTCACGGTTGAGGCCGGCGTCGAGCGACAGCGTGGCGTGCCGGCCCGGCAGGGTGGCGTGGTCGGTGAGGTGGAGGTTGCCGCCGGCGCCCTGGTCTGTGAGTTGGACCTGCAGCCGCCCGTCCAGGCGCTGGCCCGGCAGGGGCGCCATGCTCTGTGCCTTGGCGTCGACGCGCGTGCCGTTCGGGCCGGACGCCACGGTCACGACGGCGGTCCCACCGGCAACGTCGCCGGTGGCCTGCACCGTCACGCCCCTGCGGGTGTCGTACGTGTAATCGGACGCAAGCTTCCTCAGGGGCACGCCAGCGAGGCTCCCGCTGCCCTGAGCCTTGCCGCTCACGTGCACCCCGGTCCAGCCCGAGACGTCGAGGGTGGTGGTCGCCGTTCCCGTCAGCGCGAGCCGGTCGGCTGGAGGGAGCCGACCCCGGCCGAGCCAGGCCGCGGCGGCGACGAGCTGGGGCGTTGCCGTGCCGTGCGCCTCCCAGTGGCGAGCTGCGATGTTCACGGTCCCCTCGGCCTGGACGGGGCCGCCCAGGACGTCGCCCTGGACCTTGGCCGTGATGAGCGGATAGCGCAGTTGAACGTCGCCGTGGATGCTCACCGGCGTCAGCCCGATGGCGTCCAGCGATCCTCCCTGCAGCTTGAAGTCGCCGCGGACGCCATCGGCTCCGGCGTGCAGGGGACCGGACACGGTACCGCCACTCGCGCCGGGGAACCAGTGGCGTGCCAGGGTGACGTCGGCGCGCGTGACCTGTCCGTCGAAGCTAGGCCCGGTCAGGTCGAGCACCCCGCGCGCGTCCGCGCTACCGTCGGCCGTGCGGAGGTGGGCCTGAAGGTCCAGAGCGTTGCCGCGCTGCCGGATGCGGATGTCGCTCACCGCTCCACTGGGGATCGTGTAGGGCACCTGTTGGACGGTGACGGATGCGTCGCTGACCTTGAGTTCCTGGAGCACCGGGGTGACCGGGAATCCTGCGCCGCCGCCGGCTCGCGCCAGCCGCGTGACGTCCACCGACCCTCGCACTCCGTTCAGCGTTACCGAGAGCGGGAGTTCGCCGGTGAGCAGCGACGGCAGGAAGTAGCCCACGTCGAGCGCCGCGATACGCACGTCGACTCCGGGTGCCCGCACGCTGGCCTTGTCGAGGTGAAGCCCCGTCCACGGGTTCCCGGTCGCGCTCCCGTAGTCGAGCGCGATCCCCGAGGCCTGCAGTGCGCTCTGCACCCGGGCGAGGAGCCAGGCCCGTCCTGGAGGCGTCTGCGGGATGATCGCCGCAAGGGCGATCACCGCCGCTAACGCCAGCAGGGTGACGAGGGATCGTCGTCGCATGGGATGCTTGCGGTCACATGGGTCATCGGGCGGTGGGGACAACGGGCGAAGGGGACAGCCGGGTGCCGCGGGCTCACGGCGAGTCGCCGAAGCGCAAGAAATGCCGGTTCCGACGGCGCACCCGCGTCGTCATCGTAGCATCCGGCAATGAGAAATTGCGGTACCATGACGCCCGATATGACCGCTTCTGACAGGGCACGGCTCACCGCGCTGGTGCGGGGACGGGTGCAGGGCGTGGGCTTCCGCGCCTTCGTCCGGCGCCAGGCCCTCGACCTGAAGATCTCCGGCTACGTCGAGAACCTCCCGGACGGGCGGGTCGAGGTGGTGGCGGAGGGCGAGCGCTCGGAGCTCGAGCACCTGCTGGTCAAGCTGCGGGTGGGGCCGTCCCACGCCGAGGTGGCGGACATCGACATCACCTGGGGTGACGGCGGAGCGATGCGCCGCGGGTTCTTCATCTATGGCTAGCGCTTCCATGCCCACGTCCGTCCCGGCGAACGTTCCACGCGCCCTCGACGGGGAGGCGCTGAGCGCGGTGCCTGGCGTCCTGGGGGTTATCGCGCGCGAGCGGGCGGGCGACTACGCCGGCGCGGTCGTGCCGGCGCGCCTCGAGCGGGCGCCGCGGCGTCCGTCGCTGGCGGGCGCCCTACGCGCGCCCGGCCTCGGGGTCATCGCCGAAGTGAAGCGCGCCAGCCCTTCCCGCGGCGTCCTCGCGGATCACGATCCGATCGATCTCGCACGCGCCTACGCCGGCGCCGGAGCCGCCGCCATCAGCGTGTTGACCGAGTACCGGCACTTCGGGGGGCGGCTCGAGCACCTCCGGGCGGTCGCCGACGTCGTCGAGCTGCCCCTTCTCCGCAAGGATTTCGTGGTGCATCCGCTGCAGCTCGTCGAGGCGCGGGCGTCCGGTGGCAGCGCGGTGCTGCTCATCGCTGCGGTACTGGGGCCGGAGCTGGCCGCTTACCTCGCGTTCGCTTCGGCGCTCGGGCTGGAGAGCCTGGTCGAGGTGCACGACGACGACGAGCTCGAACGCGCCCGCTTCGCCGGCGCCCGCATCCTGGGCGTGAACAACCGCGACCTGAGGACCCTCGAGATCGACCTGGAGCTGGCGCCGCGGCTCATCGCGCGCGCGCGCCGCGACGGCTTCGACGGCCTGTGCGTGGCCGAGTCGGGTTACGCCACGCGCGCGGAGCTCGAGGTGGTGCGCAACCTCGCGGACGGCGTGCTGATCGGGAGCAGCCTGGCGGCGAGCCGGGATCCCGCGGCCGCGCTCGCCGCGCTGCTGGTCGAGGAGGGCGAAGGTACCTCGCTTCCTCGTCTCGACGGAGGGCAAGGACGATGATCGACGTCGAGCATCCCATCGTGATCACCGGCGCCAGCAGCGGCATCGGCCGGGCCCTGGCCGTCGAGCTCGCCTCCCTTGGCGCCGCCCTGGTGCTGCAGGGGCGCGATGAGGGCCGGCTCGACGAGGTCCGCCGGGCCGTGGCCCGCGCCGGCGGGCAGGGCGAGACCCGTGCGCTCGACCTCACCGATGATGCCGCCGTCGACGCCTGGACGGCTTCACTCGGGGGCCGCGGGGTGGCGGCGCTCGTGCACTCGGCCGGGATGATCCGGCTCGGTACCGTGGCCGAGACCGAGGTGGAGGTGTTGGACGCTCATCACCGGGTCAACGTGCGCGCGCCCTACCGGCTCACTCGTGCGCTGCTGCCGGAGCTGGAGGCAGCCGCGGGCCAGATCGTGTTCGTGAACTCGGGCGCGGGCCTGCAGGCCCGCGGGCGCTGGAGCGCGTATGCCGCGAGCAAGTTCGCCCTGCGGGCGCTCGCCGACAGCCTCCGGGAGGAGGTCGCAGAACGCGGGATCCGGGTGACGACGGTCTATCCGGGGCGCACCGCCACTCCCATGCAGCGCGACGTGCACCGCCAGGAGGGCCGTGCGTACGACCCGCACGCGTTCGTCCGGCCCGAGGACGTGGCTTCGCAGGTGGCGGCGCTGCTGGCGGTGGAGCCGCCCAGTGCCGTGACGGAACTGACCATCCGCCCCGCTTGACGACCGGGGGATGCAAGGTTGGCGCACGACAGGCGCGCAAGAACCGCGACTCGAGCGCATCGGGGCCGGGGCTATACTCGGTGCCATGGCTTCGAATCCGAGCAGGGAGCGCATCTACCAGCACCGCCTCGACAACGGACTATGGGTGTTGTTCGAGCCGATGCCGTGGTTGCCTACGCTGAGCACGACACTGATGGTCCCGTTCGGCTCCGCCACGGACCCCGACGGGCTGGAGGGCAGCGCCTCGGTGCTGCACGACTGGATCCAACGGGGGGCGGGCGCCCTCGACTCCCGCGCCCACTCCGACGCGCTCGAGGGGCTGGGCGTCCGGCGTGGAGGTGGAGCAGGACGCGAGATGGCGAGCCTGTCGGCTTCCTTCCTGGCGGCGGAACTCCCCGACGTTCTGCCACTCATCGCATCGATGGCAGCCGACCCGCGGCTCGAGGAGGCCGAGTTCGCACCGGCGCGTGAGCTCGCCCAGCAGGAGTTGCAGTCGCTCGCCGACAATCCCACGCAGCGCCTGTTCAACGAGCTGATGGGGCGGTTCCTGCAGGGCGGCCCGGGCCGCAGTCCCTTCGGAAGCGAAACGGGATTGGCGGCGCTGACGAGCGCGTCGGTACGCCAGGACGCTGCGCGGCGGCTGGGGCCGGGTGGCGCCATCCTGGCGCTGGCGGGCGGCGCGGACTGGGAGGCGGTGAAGGACGGCGCGGAGCGCGCCTTCGGCGGCTGGTCGGGGGAGACGGTGTCCCTGGCCGATCCGGTCCTGCGCGCGCCCGGTCGCGCCCACGTGCAGGCGGACTCCGCCCAGACGCAGATCGGCCTGGCGTTCCCCGCACCGGCGCCGTCGGATCCCGATGTCTACGCCTACGACCTGGCGTTGCATGTGTTGAGCGGCAGCATGGGGGCCCGCCTCTTCACCGAGGTCCGGGAGAAGCGCGGGCTGGTCTACAGCGTGGGCGCCTCCTACCGGGCGCTCCACGGTTTCGGCTACACCCTCGGGTACGCCGGCACCACGCCGGAGCGTGCCGACGAAACGCTGCGCGTGGTGCTGGCCGAGCTCGCGAGGTTGTCCGACGGGGTGGAGGCCGAGGAGCTCGAGCGCGCGCGCACCGGCACCCTGTCCTCGGTCGTGATGCAGGGGGAGTCGAGCGCCGCGCGCGCCTCGCGCCTCGCCTCCGACGCCTTGCTGCAGGGCCGCGCCCGCACGCTCGAAGAGATCCGCAACGAGGTGGAGAAGGTGGACCTGAAGCGCATCAACGACTACCTGGCCGAGCACCCGTTCCCCGATCCGATGGTGGTCACGCTGGGCCCGAAGGCGCTTGCCGGGGAGGCGGCGGCGTGAACGCCTTCGACGCCCGCACCGCGCCCGAAGGGCTCAGGTTCGACCGGACGGTGCTCGACAACGGCCTCACCATCGTCGGCGAGTTCAACCCCTACGCGGCCACGGTGGCCGCCGGGTATTTCGTGCGCACCGGGGCCCGCGACGAGACGCCCGAGGTCGCGGGGGTGTCGCACTTCCTCGAGCACATGATGTTCAAGGGCACCGACCGGCGCAGCGCGGCCGACATCAACCGCAGCTTCGACGAGCTGGGAGCGCAATACAACGCCTTCACCAGCGAGGAGCGCACCGTCTACTACGGAGCCCTGCTCCCCGACCGGCTTCCCAGACTCCTCGACCTGCTGAGCGACATGATGCGGCCTGCGCTTCGCGCCGAGGACTTCGAGATCGAGAAGAACGTCATCCTCGAGGAGATCGCCATGTACGAGGATCGGCCGCACTTCCGCGTGTTCGAGCTGGCAGGGAAGCACTTCTGGAACGGTCATCCGCTGGGCAACAGCGTGCTCGGGGGGCAGGCATCGATCCGCGCGCTGAAGCGCGAGCAGATGCTCGCGTACTTCGGCCGGCGCTACGCGCCGTCCAACCTCACACTGGCGGTCGCGGGCGCCTACGACTGGGACGCGCTCACGTCGCAGGTCGGCGCGTTGACCTCCGGCTGGGAGCCGTACGACGTGACGCGCGAGTTCCCGACGACCGACCCCGCACGCGGGGACGCGGGGACCGTCGACCCCAAGCTCGAGCGCGTCCACGCCGCCCTGTTCGCCCCGGGGCTGGCTGCCGACGACGAGCGCCGCTACGCCGCCGCGATCCTGGCCAACGTTCTGGGCGATGACAGCGGCTCGCGACTGTTCTGGAGCCTGGTGGATCGCGGTCTGGCCGACAGCGCCAGCCTGGGGCACGAAGCATCGGACGGCACGGGCGCCTACGTGGGGTATGTGAGCGCGGCCCCGGAGCGGGCGGTCGAGGTGCTCGACACGTTCCGGCGTGTCGTCGTGAGCGCGCAGGACGAACCGCTCGAGCCGGCGGAGTGGCGTCGGGCACAGCGCAAGCTGGCGACCGGCCTCACGCTGCGCGCCGAGACGCCGCTCGGCCGTCTGGTCTCCCTGGGCGCGGGCTACCAGGCGCTAGGCCGCTACCAGAGCGTGCAGGAGGTCGTCGACGCGGTGATGAGCAGCTCCGTGGAGCAGGGCAGGGCGCTGCTGAGCGAGCGTCCGTTCGATCGCCTGTATGTGCACACCCTGGGTCCGGGCGCCGCGCCCGGTGGTGAGCGGTCGTAGACCATCTTCATGCGGCATCCAAGTAGAGTGGGGGGCGTGCGAGCTCTCGTCGCCGTCCTCGTGATCGTGATCATGGCGGTAGCTGCGGCATGCGCCGAAACAGCTCCCTTCGCCGCGCTCACCGTCACGCCGGACGGCCCCCAGCGCTACGACATCACCACCGGCGTGACCACGTTGCCCCAGGGCGGCACGGTGGTCGATCAGGACACCGGCGTGACGTTGAAGGCCGCTTCCATGCAGTACGTCGAGGGCGCGAGCATCGACGCCAAGGACGCCAGCGTGACCGGGAGCTTCGGCCGGCTCACGGCGACGTCCATCCACATCGACGTTCCGGCGGGGACGCTGCGCGCCAGCGGCGACCTGCAACTCGTCCGCGACGGGCTCAGGTTGCAGGCCGATGCGCTGCGTTTCGACGCCGGTCGCGAGGTGGTCGACTTCACCGGCCCCGTGACCGGCGCGTCGCCCGCCTTCCGTGCCGACCGGGTGCTGCTCGACGCCAAGAGCGGCGACGTGCTGCTCCTCGGGCAGTACCGCTTCCGCCAGGGCGCACTGACGTTGACCTCGCCGACGGGCGGGGGACGGCTCGAGCTGCACTTCCACCAGATCGATGGCAAGCCCGTCTACGACGCCGCTACCGAGGCCTCGCCCACGTTGCTGGCGCGCTTCTCCGCCGAGCTCCGCTGAGCGCCGCACCGGATGCTGCGCACCCGGTACCCCCTCGTTCTCCTGCTGCTGCTCGTCGCCGGCGCGGCGTCGGCGCAGTGCCAGCGGGGCCCCACCACGTCCGAGCTGTCGATCCGCGGCTTCGGGGCGGCGTACTTCCAGCAGGTCCGCACCGACAGCGCCAACGATAGCGTCGAGTTCTACGGCGGCGTGTGCCTGACGGGGGAGGGGGTGGGGTGGACGGTGCTGGCCGATCGCGTGACCATCCGGGGTCTGAGCGGCCAACTCTCGGTCAGCGCGCAGAGCCCGACACTCCACCTGGAGGGCTGGACGCTGACGGCGTCCGATCTCCACTCCGATCGCCGCGAGCTCACGATGAACGTCGTTCAGGTCGAAGGGAAGGACCTGGGCGGCAGCGCCTCGAAGGTGACGGTCGATCTGCAGCAGGGCACGATGCAGCTCGACCAGGCGGTCCTGCGGGGCCCCACCTTCTCCGTTCATGGCACGCGCGCCACGGTCGCCGCGGGCACCGTCACGCTCGACCAGCCCGTGATCACCACCTGCACCTGTGCCGGACCGCCTCTGTACGACGTACGGGGGAGGTCCGCGCGGCTCGATTTGCGGAGCCAGAGCGTGGTGCTCCAGGATGGCCGTCTGAACGCGGGCCCCGTGGCGCTGCCGCTCAGCGCCTCCGTCACGCTCTCCGAGAAGACGCTGAAGGATCTGAGCGTCCCCGTGAAGGTGAGTTACGTCCCGAGCGACGCCGCCGCCGGAGTCACCGGGACCGGACTCGGGGTCACCGTGGGCCCGGTGGGCTTGGGACCGGGCGTGCGTGCCGACCTGGGTGCGACCGGTCTGGACGCTGCGTACCCGCTCTCCGGCGTGGCCCTGATGTCGGGGAAGGCGGCCGGCGGCTCCTTCACTTTCGGCAAGGCCCCGGGCGGCCTGCGCTTCGAGATGACCAGCGATCACCCGCTGCTGCCGTGGCTCGACGCCGGATTCGACACCCGCGTGCTCGAGCCGGGGAACCGCGACACCCTGCGCGAGGGCGTGCTCCACCTGCGCGCCCACACGCCGCTGCCTTCGCTCCACGGCGACGCCGCGCTGCAACTGGTCGCGGCCGGCTCTTCGCAGACGCCCAGCGCCGGCCCCGTCGCCGGCGCGCGCCTCGGTGCCACGGGCTCGCTTCGGGTGGCCACGGCGCCGGCGCCGTGGGGCCGGGTGACATTCCGGACCTTCCTCAGCAGGAGCCTGTACCCCGACCAGCGAGCGTCGCAATGGGGAGTCGAGCTGCAACCGGGGTACGGCGTGCGTGTGGGGCCCGCACAGATCGACATCGGTTACCTGGCGCGCTTCACCGACAGCGGATCGCCCTTCACGACGACGCTCGACCGCCTGGAGCCGGCGCAGCGCCCCAGCCTGAACGTCAACGTCAAGGGTGCCTGGGACCCCGGCTGGAGCGCGTCGGCGACCCTCGCGGCGAGCTACGATCTCGTGGCCGCGCCGTCGGTCGACACGGGGTTCAACCGGCTCCAGGTGAGCGCGTCCGTGGTGCGTCGGCTCGGGGCGTGGCGCGTGAGCACGGGCCTCGACGGCGTGCTTCAGGGCGTGCTCGCGCCGAACGGCGAGCGCGACGGCTATCTGCAGGGCAGCGTGAGCGTGGCCGACGGGGGTCTGGAGTTCGGCGCGCGCGCCCGCTACGCCTGGGCGCCCGATCCCGTCGGCCTCGATCGCCTGGAGTTGAGTGCGGCCGTGCCGATCGAGCTCCCCGGCGTCGAGCTCAAGCCCTACCTGGCGCTGAACTTCGCGCCGACCGTGGCGGGCGGAGCCCTGCCCGCCATCAGCGGGCACGGGCTCGACCTGACCTTCGTGACCTGCTGTGGCGCGCTGCAACTCGGCTACCGCGATCAGGACGGGACCTGGAGTGTGTCCGTCTCGGTCGACCTGCAGCGTCGAGCGGTCGGCAGCGCGCAGGCAACGGGGTCCGGATGCGACGCCCCGACCGCCGGGCCTTCAACGCTCGCGGTCGCCGGGAACGCAGGCGCGACCTGCGAGGCCGGGTCGGCGGCCGGGACCCCGCGCACGACCACCCCCGGGTCCACGAACGGGTCCACCCCCGGGTCCACCACTGCGTCCGGCACGGGTATCATGGCCGGAGCCGCGGCCGGCACGCCCCCACCATGAAGCCGCTGTCTCGGAGGCGCACGTGGTGACGGCGGGCGGCCAGCGCCCGAGCCGGGGCTCGAGGGACGCCACCTGACGTGACGAGGATCGACCGCTACCTGCTTCGCGAGGGCATGCCGCCGCTGCTGTTCGGACTGCTGCTCTACGCCGGTCTGGCCGTGATCAGCACCACCCTGCCGCGGCTGCAGTGGGTGGTCGGCACGCCGATCCTGCGGCTGGCGGGCTGGCTGGCGTTGCAACTCCCTACGGCCATGGAGCAGACACTGCCGATCGCGCTGGTGCTGGCCGTGCTGCTGGCGTTCGGACGGCTCGGAACGGACAACGAGTTGCTGGCCATGCAGGCGGGAACGGTCTCGCTACTGCGCACGAGCGCGGTGTTCATCGCCGCCGGCCTGGTGGCCGCGGGCGGCGCGCTGGCGCTCAACCAGTGGGTGCTGCCCACGACCAACGGGATGGTGGCCGAACAGTACTGGCGGCTCACCGCGGGTTCGACCGGACTGTTCCGGCTGGCGGGCCAGAACGTCCCGGTCGGCGACTTCACGCTCCGCTTCCAGAACGCGAACAGGGCCGACGACACCATGCTCGGCGTTCGGGTCGAGCGCTGGAACGGCCAGAAGCTGACGTTGCTGCGGGCCAAGAGCGCTACCTTCCGAGGCACCGACCTGGTGCTCAAGGGTTACGACCTCACCGTTCTCGACTTCTCTGCGCTCGACGCCGTGCAGGGCGATCCGAGGCAGGCGCTGTCGCAACTCGTCCGGGTGCTCAACCGTCCCAGCGACCCCGCCGCCACCCTCACCCTCACCACCTCGTTGACGGAGAAGGACCTCATCAGCCGCTTCAGCCACGGGGGCTTCGAGGACAGCCGCTCCATCACCGGCGCCTGGCGCGACGCGCACGACGCCAGCCTCTCGTATCACGACCGGCGTCAGGCGGCGGTGCTGTTCCAGCGCATGCTGGCCGAGCCCTTCGCCAACCTGACGCTGTTGCTGGTGGCCATCCCGCTGGCGCTGCTCTACGCCGGGAGCCGGGGGGTGGCGTTCGGCCTGTCGCTGGTGGTGACGCTGGTGTGGTACGTGCTGCTGACGTTCGGACAGCTGTTCTCGCAGACGGGAGCGCTGCCCGTGTGGCTGGGACCGTGGATCGGCAACCTCGTGCTGGCGGCCGTCGGGGCCTTCCTGCTGGCCCGGCGCGTGCGTCTGCGCTAGCGCGGCGCGGTTGCCGACGCGTGTCCGTCGGGCCCGGTGCGGGGAACGCGACCCCCTGGTGATAGACTGATACGCCTAATGGATGGGCTCCTGGCCAGCCTCGACGCCGCCACCGACTACCTCACGCCCGTGGACCGCGATCGCGTCTCGGAAGCCTTCCGGTTCGCCGACGAGGCCCATCGCGGCATGAAGCGGCGCTCGGGGGAGGCGTACATCACCCACCCCGTGGCCGTGACCGCCCTGTTGGCGGAGATGCACCTCGACGTCAACGCCCTGATGGCGGGTCTGCTCCACGACACCGTCGAGGACACCCCGGCCACCCTGGAGCAGATCGAGCAGCGCTTCGGCGAGCCGGTGCGCCGCATCGTCGAGGGCGAGACCAAGATCAGCAAGCTCGCCGTGCGCGTCTACGAGGACGAGCAGGCGGAGAACTTGCGCCAGATGCTGCTCGCCATGGTGTCGGACGCGCGCATCATCCTGGTGAAGCTGGCCGACCGGCTGCACAACATGCGCACGCTGGCCAGCATGCCGCCGGCGAAGCAGCAGCGCATCAGCAAGGAGACGCTCGAGATCTTCGCGCCGCTGGCGCACCGGCTGGGCATCAACCACATCAAGAACGAGCTCGAGGACCTGAGCTTCTACTACCTCGAGCCGGAACGCTACCGGCAGCTCGAGCGGCAGGTGCGCATGCGCCACGCCGAGCGCGAGGCGTACGTGCAGGAGTCGATCGAGTTGCTCGCCGAGCGCCTGAAGTGGGAGGGGCTCACCTCCGAGCTCTCGGGCCGCAGCAAGCACCTGTACAGCATCTACCGCAAGATGCAGCGCGACAACAAGAACCTCGACCAGATCTTCGACCTGATGGCCATCCGCGCCATCCTCGCGCCCGACAAGCCGATGCCGGGGATGGCGCCCGAGGACGCCGAGAAGGCCGTGTGCTACCGGGCGCTCGGCCTCGTGCACAGCCTGTGGACGCCGATCCCCGGCCGCTTCAAGGACTACGTGGCGGTGCCCAAGCCCAACGGCTACCAGTCGCTGCACACCACCGTCATCGGCCTGCTGGGGCAGCCCATCGAGGTGCAGATCCGCACCCACCGCATGCACGAGGTGGCCGAGTTCGGGGTCGCGGCGCACTGGGCCTACAAGCAGGGGATCGACGACGCCGACGAGGTCAAGAAGCGCCTGGAATGGATGAAACAGCTCCTCGAGGTCGACACCACCTCCGAGGACGCCGGCGCCTTCGTCGACGCGGTCAAGAACGACTACCTGGCCGAGCGCGTGCTGGTGTTCACGCCGGCGGGGGACGTGGTGAACCTGCCGCGCGGCAGCACGCCCATCGACTTCGCCTACCAGGTGCACACGCAGGTCGGCCACCGCTGCATCGGCGCGCGCGTCAACGGTGAGATCGTGCCGCTTGGCTACGAGTTGCAGACCGGAGACCGGGTCGAGATCCTGACCAACCGCAGCAGCCAGTACGGTCCCTCCAGCGGCTGGCTCAACACCGTCGTGACGCGGAGCGCCAAGCAGAAGATCCGCCACTACTTCCGGCAGCAGGAGCGGCAGGGCAACCTGGAGTCGGGCAAGCGGGCGCTGGAGCGCGCCCTGCGCCGCAGGCAACTGCCGCTGGGCTCGCTCACCACCAAGGCGAAGCTCGAGAGCGCGGCGCGCAAGCTGCTCAATTCCGATTCCGCCGACGACCTCTATCTGGCGATCGAGAACCACCGCATGCCGGTGAAGCAGGTCGTCGAGACGCTGGCCCCCGACCAGGTCAAGGAGCGCAAGCCCTCGCAGCCCGCACCGGGCGAGCGGAAGAGCGTCAGCGGCGTCTACGTCGACGGCCTCGACGCGCCGGCCAAGCTCGCCCAGTGCTGCTCGCCGGTGCGCGGCGACGACGTCGTGGGCTACATCACGCGCGGCCGCGGCATCACCGTGCACCGCGTGGACTGCCCCAACGTCAAGCACCTGATGGTGAGCGAGAGCGAGCGCTTCGTCAACGTGACCTGGGACGTGCCCTCGGGCGAGGTGTTCGCCGTCGATTTCGAGGTCGTCGCCGTCGACCGGCCGGGGTTGCTCAAGGACGTTCTCGACGTGATCGGCGGCATGAACAAGAGCGCCACGCGGGTGACGGCGGACGTGCAGAGCGCCTCGAAGGCCCGCATCCACTTCCGGGTCGACGTGAAGGACCAGAGCGAGATCGAGTTCATCAAGGACAACGTGGCGCGCATCACCGACGTGTCGCAGGTGTACAGGGCGAAGCCGGGGTTGAAGGCGTGAGGTGGCCCGCTGGATCGCAGCTTGCGGCCGGTAGACTGGTCTATATATTGCACGCCGATGCGTCGCTCACGGGCTCGGTCGCCGCGGTGCTACGGTAAGCGGCGATGGCCGAGAGCGTCAGCATCCTGTTCGTTTGCATGGGCAACATCTGCCGTTCGCCGATGGCGCACGGCGTCTTCCGGCGTCTCGTGGAGGAGGCCGGCCTGGGCGACCGCGTCGTCCTCGACTCGGCCGGCACCATCGACTATCACGCAGGCGAGCCGCCCGACCGGCGGGCGATCGCGGCGGCCGGCGGACGCGGCGTGGACATCACCGACCTGCGGGCAAGGGCGGTGCGCGCCGAGGACTGTGCCCGCTTCGATCTGGTGCTGGCGATGGACCGCGGCAACTACAACCGGCTGCGGAAGCTCTGCAACGGCGACGGTGACGTGCGGCTCTTCCTGGACTTCGCGCCCGAGCGGCGCGAGCAGGAGGTGCCCGACCCCTACAGTGGCGGACCCGAGGGGTTCGAGTACGTGCTGGACCTCATCGAGGCCGGGGCCCGCGGCCTGCTGGCCGAGGTGCGGGCGCGGCTCGACGGAGCGGCAGCGTGAGGCCTCGGGCTGGGCGAGCCGGACCGGGCGCCTGACGGCGCGCCCTGCGCTGGCGTGACGGATCTCGAAGCGATGAAGCTGAACCGTCGGCTCCAGGAGATCCTAGGCGTCGAGGTGGTCGCCAGCGCTCCCCTGCGCGGGCGGTCAGGTCGGGTCCGCGCACGCGCTGCCGACTGTCTGACGGCCGGGAGGTGGTCGCCAAGACCTCGCCCGGTACGTCCCTCGAGGTCGAGGGCTTCATGCTGCGCTACCTGCGCCAGCACAGCGCGCTGCCCGTACCGGCCGTGCTGCATGCCAGCGACGACCTGCTGGTGCAGGGCTTCGTGGAGGGGGCGAGCGCGGTGTCACCGGCGGCCGAGCGCGAGGCGGGGCGGTTGCTGGCGGAGCTCCACGCCGTGCGGGCGGAGCGTTTCGGGCTTCGAGCGCGACACGTTGCTGGGCCCTTTCCCGCTCGACAACCGCTGGAACAGCTCGTGGCCACGCTTCTACGCCGAGCAGCGGCTGCTTCCGTTGGCCGAGGCGGCTGCGGAGCGTGGCCAGCTCCCGCGAGAGGACCGGCGCCGGGTCGAACGCCTAGCCGCCGAGCTGCCCGACCGCTTCGATGCCGACCCGCTTCCGTCGCTGATCCATGGTGACGTCTGGAGCGGGAACGTCCTCACCCTGGGCGAGCGCGTGACCGCTTTCCTCGACCCCGCCCTCTACTACGCCCACTCCGAGGTCGAGCTGGCCTACATCGACCTGTTCCACACCTTCGGGAGTGCCTTCTACCAGGCCTACCAGGAGCGCCGGGCGATCGATGCGGGCTACCTGCGGTGGAGGAGGGGGCTCTACCAGCTGGTGCCGCTGCTGGTGCATGTGGGGTTGTTCGGGGGGGCGTACCTGGCAAGCTTGCGGGCACGGTTGCAGGGACTGAGTTGCGGGGGCTGAACGTCTAGCGGGCCCGTCGCTCCTTGGCGTGGCTGCCTACTCCTGGGTTGCCGGGGGCACGCGCCTTTGAAAGGGCCGGCTGCGATGGGCCGGTGCGCGGGGTTGCAGGATGTCGCCCCCCTCCTCGCATCACCGCCGAGCCAGGGCTCATGTGCCCCTAGTACAAGTGCCCCGCCGGTGGCCAACGGCACCTGACGATCACCCCTTAAGGCTGCTTCTTCCGACCTGACCTGATTCGGGGGTCGCCACCGCGTTGGGCCGGCGAGGCAAGACGACAATACCATGTCTGCAGGCCGCCGAAAGCTCTCGATCGAACGGAATGCGAAGACTAGCGATAGGTCGTCGCCGACGTGCCACCGGGCATTGTGGCAAATTTGTAAGAGTCCTGTAAGCGCTCGGTGCTACGCTCTCATTTGACGCGGGGTACGCCCGTAGTCGAACTCCACGGGACGCCTGCACTCATTCATCCTTCGTCAGGGGTCCAGCCGAAAGGGGCGCGTCATGCGCACAAAGCGGACACAGGGTTTCACGCTCATCGAGTTGCTGATCGTCATCGCGATCATCGGTATTCTGGCGGCCGTACTGATCCCGAACCTCCTCAGCGCCAGGAAGCGCGCTTATGACGCCGGCGCACAGACCTGCGCGAACTCGCTTCAGACGCAGGAAGAGGTCTACCACATCGATAACGGCACGTACACGGACTTCACTAAGGCTTCTGGTGCAGCCACCTTCCAAAGTCCCACGGCCGGCATCGTACGCCGCGGATACGGCTGCGGCCTGCAGGCAGGATCAGATGACGATCACTACGAATGGGACACCTGACGGCAATTCCTTCTCGCTCTCCGTGTCCGACTCCCGTGGTTCGCAGACGTACACGGCGACGCAGGACACGTCTGGACCACGCCGCAGGGGTCCAGTAGCGCTGGCTGAGGTTCGGCGCATAGCAGAAGAAGATCGTTGACCGAAAGCGGAGTGTCCGGGGCACATCGTGTGGGTGCGTGCTCCGGACACCTTTCGTAGGCGTAGAGGCAGCTTCTCGCAGCGACCTCGTTCAGCGCGCCGCACGCCATGTACCCTCTGCACCGACGTTGACAGGGTACGTCCGTGCCACCTATAGGAAGGGGGGAGCACAATGCATGCACAACTCAGGCGCGGGTTCACGTTGATCGAACTGTTGATCGTCCTGGCGGTGATCGGCATTCTGGCCGTCCTGCTCGTACCGCAGTTGATCGACGTTCGTGGTCGAGCGTACGCCACCGGCACCTGGGCGTGCGCCCGCTCCCTTCAGACAGCGGAAGCGATCCACCACGGCGATTACGGGAGCTACGACCGGCTCGACAAAGCGACCGGGGCGAGCGTAGTCGCTGCCAACACGGCGGGGTCCTTCGATACCGCTTCGCTGGCGTCTGCGTGCTCGCGACCCGAGCTGGCGTTCCAGAGCTCGAGCGCCACCGACCTCTCGATCAGCTACGAGATCGTCCTCTCCAACCAGTATGCACCGTTGTCGCTCACGGTCACGCCGTCGGCGCTGACCCGGAACTGATGAGGGTGCAGAGGTGAGGCTCACGCGGTCTCTCGCCGTTCCCGGCGTTTCCGTGGCGCTGCTGGTCATCGCGCTGGGAACGGCAGCATTGAGCGTGAATACACTCTATCTCCGACAGGACCCGGGGGCCTTCCGCGTGCTGGTGGCTGCGGTGGTGGCGATCGTCGCGCTCCTGGCTGGACGGACGCGCTGGATCGCGCTAGGAGCGGCGCTGTGGTTCGGCTGGAGCGCTGCGTCGGTAGTGTGGAGCGTCGATCCAGGCGGTACGGTCCGTGCCGTGTGGTGGGAGCTTGCCTATCTGGCCGCGTTCCTGATCGGACTGCGCTACCCACGTTGGTTCCTGTGGGGCTTCGGCGCCTTCTCGCTGGCAACCCTCGCGCACGGCGTGGACAACCTTCTTGTGACCCAGACAAGCCACTTCGTGGGCATCTGGTTCGAGAAGAACGTCCAGGGCGCCCAGCTCCTACTCGTCGCTCCGCTTCTGGCTGCAGGGGCGGCGCGACGCGAGCGCTGGGCCCCGTACCTGGGGTTTCCGCTCGGGTTCGTTGTTTTCCTTGCGTCCCTCACCAGGGCAGCGGCCAGCCAGTTCCTCCTCGCCGCGATGCTCCTCGTGTTCATTGTCGTTGCCTTCCGTTCGCGAAGGGGCTTGCCCAGAGGCCAACGCTGGGCCCTCGCACTGCTCATCCTCGCCGGTGCCGGTGCCGGGTGGCAAACGGTCCAGCCCACGAGCGCCCAGATCTTCACGATCGGCGTGGGGAACGAACAGCTCACGCGCACCACCGACGCGATTGGGAACTCTCTTCATGGCAGGGTCGTCATGGCCGGTGACGCCCTCCGCTTCGCGCTGCCACGCATGCCGCTGGGAATCGGCGCCGGGTCGATCCGAGACACATTCTCGGCGTTCCAGACCAACCCCAAGATCGAATCGGTCGACCTGCACGACTACTATGTACAGTCCCTCGTGACCACGGGACCTCTCGGGCTGGCTCTGTGGGTCGCCCTTGTCGTCGCCAGCCTGGTAGCGGCCATCCGCGCTCGGATGTGGGGCGTGGCGGCCGCTGTGTTCCTCTTCTCCGGATACCTGGCCTTCGACGTTCCGGCGTACTTCCCCAGCCTCATGGCGATGTATGTGGGACTTCTGGGCGTCGCGAATGCCCGCAGGAACCAGGGCGCAGCGCAGGGTATGCCTCGTTGGCTGACAGTGGGGATCGCGTGTACGGTGATGTTGGTGGGCGTTGGGTATGTCGTGTGGTCCCTACCGTGCCACGACCAGCAGTGCGTGATCCAACGTCGGCTGGCGGACCGGACGTCTGTCGATAGGCTCGCATCGACGCAGTCGGCGGCCGACAACGTCCTGCTGTACCGTGCGGCCACGAAGGCCAACCCCTACGCCTACTGGGCGCAGGCGGGATTGGCGCGAGCGCTCGAGGGGAGCGAGGCCTGGACGCAGGCGCTGGACGTGAGGCGTGCCATGGCAACGGAGTTTCCGAATGCCAACGCCGACGTCTACCTTCGCTGGTACGCCGTTGCGAAACGGCTGGGCGATGGTCAGCAGGCCGATGAGGCGATTGCCGCCTCCAAGATGCACTTTCCCAAGTCCCCGCTCAGTGGTTGTTCCTCGGATGCCTGCAAGGTCGGTGAGCTTGCTCGAGGTGCCGGACCAGGCGGATGACCCGGCTTGGCCGGCAAGGAACTCGGCCTAAGGCGACTAGCGCGTTGCACAGTCTATTAATCGCTAAGCGCCACATCGGCGCATGATTACGATGCACAGGATGAAGCGCATAGGGTCCTGATGGTGGCCCGCATACGTCTTCGTGTACCCGCCGCTCTATGACGTGCCGGCCAGGATCCTCTTCGGGGCCGCTTCCCGCGGAAGGGGCACCTTGCCGGGGTGCTCGCGCGGTCGGGTGTTGAGGCGGCCGTCGCCCAACCCGAACTCGAGCGGATCAGTCCAGGGAAGCCAGGACCTCTAGGACGCGCGTCGGCGTGGCGGATGGAGTGTTTACCGACAACGGAAGGGAGAGCGCACTCCGTGCGGCCGACCGACTGACCTCGAAGGCTTCCGACGATGCTTGACCCAGTTGCTCGCTCAACGGAACAGGGTAGTAACGCACTGCCGCGATGCCGCCCTGCTTCAGGGCACCTTGGACATGGGCCGCTTCGCAGCCGAGAACGCGAACCGTGTACTGGTGAAACACGTGGTCCTCTGTGACGCGTGGAACGCGCAGCCGATCGAGGCTGCTCAGCGCGTCGCCGTACCCGCGTGCTGCCGTCAACCTTGCGCGGTTCCAAGCGTCCACATGTGGAAGCTTCACCCGCAAAACGGCCGCCTGAAGCGCATCGAGACGCGAATTGTAGCCGAGCCTGTCGTGGACGTACTTTGCGCTGGGCCGAGCGCCATGGTCGCGCAGGCTCCGCGCCGTGGCCGCGACCTCCGCATCGTTGGTCGCGAGCAACCCACCGTCCCCGTACGCGCCCAGGTTCTTTGTCGGGTAGAAGCTGAACGCAGCCGCATGCCCGAGGCTTCCGATCCGCCTCCCGCCGAGCGCGGAGACACGAGCTCCGAACGCCTGCGCGGCGTCTTCCATGACCAGCAGACCGTGCCGATTCGCGATATCGAGGATGCGCGGCATGTCCGCCGGCAGGCCGAAAAGGTGAACCGGCAGGATCGCCCTGGTGCGCTCGGTGATGGCGTGCTCGATGAGGTCGGGGTCGATATTGAACGTACCCTCGTCGATGTCGACGAAGACCGGCGTCGCGCCCACTCTCATGATCGCCTCGCTGGTCGCGAAGAAGCTGAAGGCTGTGGTGATGACCTCGTCGCCCGGACCGATGCCGAGAGCCTCGCAGGCCGATCACGAGCGCGTCGGTGCCGCGGTTGAGGCCGATGGCGTGCTTCACCCCCAGGAACTCCGCCACCTCCTCCTCGAACGCCTCCACCTCCGGCCCGAGGATGAACTGTCCGCTGCGGAGCACGCGCTGGATGGCGGCGTTGATCTCGTCCCAGAGCTCTTCGACCTCGCCCTTGAGGTCGAGCATCGGGATCGGTTGCCTGCGGGATCGTCGTCCTCGGCGCATCTGCCATCGACATCTCCTCGTACGCGGGCACGCGTGGCCCGCATCGACCATGACGGGCCATGCGTACCAAGCGCTCACGGCGCCGTCGGGAACGGGAATCAGCCTAGCACCAGGGGCGGCGCGAGCCGGAACCGATGTCCGTCCGCCTTCCCCTTGCGCATTCGCCCCGGCGTGTGCTTTACTGCCCTCCAACCTGCGCTCACGGCGCGGGCGGCACGGCCCGGCGCGAGCGGCAGCGCAACGCCGCCTGTCGCTCGATCACCGACCCCCTCGGTGCGCCGGCCTTATCCAGAGCGGCCCAGGGACCTGGCCCGACGACGCCGCAGCAACCAGCCTCCATCTAGGCGGGTGCTAACTCCAGCCGGTGGCGCAGCTACGATAGTGAGCTCACCGGAGAGATAGGGGCGGAGAGCCTCGATCCTCAGTCCGGACGCGTCCTGCGCGAGCAGGCGAAGGCGGGCTCGAAGGAGGCGCAGCCGATGCCGAGGAGCCCGACAACCACGGAACGACACCCCCAGCACCGTCAACGAATGTCGATCGCGGCCTGAGCGAGGCGGCGGCCCATGCGAACACGTGGGCCGCGACCGAAGCTCGGGTCGCTGGCCGGCCCTTCGCGCCGCGGACCGTTGGTCCGCGCGCCGAGGCCGGCGGCGTAGCGTCGTAGGCGAAGCCTGGATCGACCCGTCCACAGGTGTCGGATCCGCGCTTCCGGCGACACGCCGACCCCCTTCACCGGATCCCCGGAACACGTACCCCGCGCCGACACGGCGCACCGATGAGCAGAAGGAGACCCCCATGCCCCACCGTTTCGAGACCCTCCAGATCCACGCCGGCCAGGAGCAGGCCGACCCCACCACCAAGAGCCGCGCCGTTCCCATCTACCAGACGGCCGCGTACAACTTCGACGATTCCGACCATGCCGCCCGGCTCTTCGCGCTGCAGGAGTTCGGCAACATCTACAGCCGCATCATGAACCCGACCAACGACGTGCTCGAGCAGCGCATCACCGCCCTCGAAGGCGGCGCCGCGGCGGTCGCCGTCGCCTCCGGCCACGCCGCGGAGTTCATCACCTTCACCACCCTGGCGCAGGCCGGCGACAGCATCGTGGCCTCCCCGAACCTCTACGGCGGCACCGGCAACATGCTCCACGTCACGCTGCCGCGGCTCGGCATCACCACCCGCTTCACTGGCCCGGACGATGACCCCGAGGACTTCGCGCGCCTCATCGACGACACCACCAAGGCGGTCTACCTCGAGTCGATCCCCAACCCCTCGCTGCACCTGCCCGACCTGGACGCCATCGCCCGCCTCGCGCACGAGCGCGGCGTCGCCGTGGTGGTCGACAACACCTCGGCGATGGCCGGCTACCTCTACCGCCCGTTCGAGCACGGCGCCGACGTGGTGATCCACTCGGCCACCAAGTGGATCGGCGGGCACGGCACTAGCATCGGCGGTCTGATCGTGGACGGCGGCACGTTCGACTGGGGAAACGGCCGCTACCCGGGCTTCTCCGAGCCCAGCGAGAGCTATCACGGGCTGGTGTTCTCCGACGTGTTCGGGAAGGGCGGCCCCTTCGGCAACATCGCCTTCGCGATCCGCGCCCGGGTGGAGGGATTGCGCGATATCGGCGCCGCGCTGGCGCCGCAGAACGCCTTCCTGTTCCTGCAGGGGCTCGAGACCCTCAGCCTGCGCGCCGACCGCCACGTCGAGAACACCCGGAGACTGGCCGAGTGGCTCACCGAGCAGCCCGGCGTCTCCAACGTCAACTACCCGGGCCTGCCCGGCCATCCGCTCCACGAGCGCGCGACGCAGCACTACCCGAAGGGCCCCGGCGCCATCCTCACCTTCGAGGTCGACGGTGGGGTCGAGGCGGGGAAGACCTTCATCGACGGCCTCAAGCTCGCCTCGAACCTGGTGAACCTGGGCGACGCCAAGACCAGCGTCACCCACCCGGCCAGCACCACGCATTCGCAGCTCGACGAGGCGGGCCTGCGCGCCGCCGGGATCTCGGCCGGTCTGGTGAGGGTGAGCCCGGGTATCGAGCACATCGACGACCTCATCGAGGACTTCGACCAGGCGCTCCGCACCGTCCGGCAGCCGGTACCGGCATGAGCGGCCGCGAGCGCGAAGAACGCCGTCGCGAACAACCCTCCCCATGAGCAGCGAGCACGACGCTCAGAACCGTTTGCACGCGTCCGCCGCACCCGGCGGCGGACGCGCTCGCGACCCGTCGTCGGACAACCCGTCGTCCGACAACCCCGGGAACCGCAAGCTCATCCACGAGACCTGGGGCGACCACGCGGCGCTCATCGCGCGCAGCGAGGCGAACCCCGACGGCAGCGTGGGTACGGTCACGCCCCAGGTGATGGACGTCGCGGGCCCCGGCGACCCGCTGAAGCTCGAGCTCGGCGGAGAGCTCGCGCAGGTGGCCCTGGCCTTCGAGACCTACGGCGAGTTGAACGCCCGCGGCGACAACGCCATCCTCATCTGCCACGCCCTCACGGGCTCCGGGCATGCGGCGGGCCGCACCGACCGCGAAGAGGTGCCGGGCTGGTGGGATCCGCTCATCGGTCCCGGCAAGGCCATCGACACGCGCCGCTACTTCGTCATCTCCAGCAACGTCCTCGGAGGCTGCTACGGCAGCACCGGCCCAAGCAGCCTGGACCCCGAGACGGGGCGCCCCTACGCCCTCGGCTTCCCGCGCTACACCGTCCGCGACATGGTCGAGGCGCAGCGCCGGCTCGTCGACCGGCTCGGCGTGCGCTCGCTGGCCGCGGTGGTCGGCGGCAGCATGGGGGGCATGCAGGTGCTGGAGTGGGCGGCCATGTACCCCGAGCGCGTGCGCGCCATCGCGCCCATCGCCATCGGCCCGCGCCACTCCGCCTGGGCGATCGGCCTCAACGAGGTGGCCCGCCGCGCCATCACCTCGGATCCGGACTGGCAGGGGGGCGGCTACCCGCAGGGCCGCCAGCCGGAGCGTGGTCTGGGGCTCGCCCGCGCGATCGCCATGCTCTCGTATCGCAGCTTCGACTCGCTCGAGCAGAAGTTCGGCCGCGAGCGCACGGCCGCCACCTCCGATCTGCTCGGCATGAGCTTCGAGATCGAGTCGTACCTCGACTACCAGGGCGTCAAGCTGGTGCAGCGCTTCGACGCCAACACCTACCTCTACCTGACGCGGGCCATGGACGACTACGACGTCGCCGCCGGCAGGGACAAGGTCGGAAGGGTGCTGGGGCGCATGACGATGCCGGCGCTGGTCATGGGGATCGCCTCCGACGTGCTCTACCCGGAGGCGGAGCAGCGCGCTCTGGCCGAGGCGCTGCCCCACGCCAGCTACGCCACCATCCGTTCGCCTCACGGTCACGACGCCTTCCTCATCGAGTTCCCCCAGGTCGCGGCGCACCTGCGCCGCTTCCTGCAGGAGGCCGCCTGACGGGTCGCGAGCGAAGCCACCGGCGCGGGCGGACGCGAGCACCGGAAACGTGCGCCCAACAGCGCGCGGGAGCCTCCCGGAGTGCTAGAATGAGTGACTGCCAGGGAGCGTAGGCCCTGGGACACCCACGGGGGCGACACGGTTTCGACGGGGCCCTGTCGGGGGTATGGTTGCGCGTCGCGGGTGCAGCTGGCCGCGTCAACAAGCTGCAACGCCAATAACTGGCAACAACACCTACGCTCTGGCTGCGTAACCCGTAGTCAGCGTCGCCCGGAAGCCGCGCCCGTGGCTCGCCGGATCCGACGACCCAAAACGGGCTGGCCTTCACGCTCGGGCGTTGGCGTGAAGGCGAGAACCAAGACGTCTAAGCGCGCGGTGAGCGCCGGCCGTCGAGCCGACCGCGCGCCGACAATCGATCGGCGGCTACACGCGTAGACACCTGCCTTCGGGGGTTTCGGACGCGGGTTCGACTCCCGCCGCCTCCACCAGCCTCGGCCGGGCGCCACGAGCGTCCGGCCGACCCTTTGGGACGCGCGTCCCACGCTCTCGGACCCCCTCCGGGACGCGAGAGGCCGCCGAGAGAGCGACTTTCCTCGTTGCCGACCCCATTCCGGCGTGGTAAGCTTGGCGAAGTCAAGCAAGCACACGGCGAGGGAGGATCCCGGAGTGTCAGAGGTTGTGTTGGAGCACGTCTACAAGCGGTTCGGCAACGTTACCGCGGTCCAGGACTTCAACCTGGAGATCCAGGACGCGGAGTTCATGGTGTTCGTGGGGCCGTCCGGGTGCGGCAAGACCACCACGCTACGCATGATCGCCGGTCTCGAAGAGATCACCGAGGGCACGGCCCGCATCGGTGACCGGGTGGTCAACGACGTCCCGCCCAAGGACCGCGACATCGCCATGGTGTTCCAGAACTACGCCCTCTACCCGCACATGAACGTGCACCAGAACATGTCGTTCGGGCTGCGCCTGCGCAAGACCCCGAAGGACGAGATCGAGACGCGCGTGCGCGAGACCGCGGGCATCCTTCAGATCGAGCACCTGCTCGACCGGCGCCCGCGCGAACTCTCCGGCGGTCAGCGCCAGCGCGTGGCGCTCGGCCGGGCCATCGTACGCAAGCCCAAGGTGTTCCTGATGGACGAGCCGCTGTCGAACCTCGACGCCAAGCTGCGCGTCGAGATGCGGGCCTCGATCAGCAAGCTCCACCGTCAGCTCGGGACCACCATCATCTACGTAACGCACGATCAGATCGAAGCCATGACGATGGGCACGCGCATCGTCGTCATGAAGGACGGCCTCGTCCAACAGGTGGACAGCCCCATCAACCTCTACGACAAGCCGACCAACAAGTTCGTTGCCGGCTTCATCGGCTCTCCCGCCATGAACTTCATGGTCGGCACGGTGCACGACGGCCGCATCAAGAGCGGTCAGTTCGACCTCAAGCCGGACCCGGAGCTCGCCAAGAAGCTCGTTCCCTACAACGGCAAGAAGGTCTACCTCGGCATCCGGCCCGAGAACCTCGGGCTCAAGGGCTATACCGACATCGCGGAAGAAGAGAACGTGATCAAGGCCACCGTGGATGTGGTGGAGCCGCTGGGCGCCGAGACTCAGGTCCTGGCGTCGGTCGGAGGCGACCAGAGCGTCGTGGCCAAGGTCGACCCGCACGCCCAGGTCAAGATGGGCGACGAGGTGGAGCTGCTGGCCGACGTGCACATGCTGCACGCCTTCGACATCGAGACGGAGCACAACATCCGCTTCGCCTGAGTGCCCGCGGCGCCCCGTCGCGCAATCCCGTCAACACCAGCGAGCCCGCCCTCCGGCGGGCTCGCTTCGTTCGGGCCCCGCTTCGTTCGGGCCGCCGCGGCGTCGGGCACGTCACGATGGCCACGGTAGACTGGTCGCCGGTATGCTCCTCGCGGCCCTGCAGCAAGTCGAGAAGGTGTACGGGGACCAGGTGGTGCTCGAGGACGCCACGCTGGAGTTGCGTGACGGCAGCCGCACGGCCCTGATCGGCCGCAACGGCGCCGGGAAGACCACCGTGCTGCGCCTGCTCATGGGGAGGGAAGCTCCCGACAAGGGTTCGGTGCACCGCGGGGCCGGCGTCACCGCCGCGCTGCTGGAGCAGGACCCGGCGTTCGACGAGGGCGCGACGCTGGGCGCCGTGGCGGAGGAGGCGTTCGCCGATCTCGAACGCATGGAGGCCGGCCTGGAGGAACTGGAGCGGGCGGGCCTCGACGATCCCGAGCGCTACGCCCGCTGGGAAAGGCTGCACGAGACCTTCGAGCGGCGTGGTGGCTACGCCCGCCGTGCGAGGCGCGACGCCGTCCTGGACGCGCTGGGCTTCCGCGGTCGGGAGGACCAGCCGGTGCGGCAGCTCTCCGGCGGCGAGCGCACCCGCCTCGGGCTGGCGCGCCTGCTGATGGCGCAACCCGACGTGCTGCTGCTCGACGAGCCCACCAACCATCTCGACATCGACATGCGCGGTTGGCTGGAGGGCTACCTCGGCCGCTACCCCGGCGCGGCGCTGATCGTCTCCCACGACCGCGCCTTCCTCGACGGCGCGTGCGATCGCACTGCCGAGGTGGGCCTGGGTCGCCTGAAGGCCGGGACCGGCGCGCCCACCGCGTTCCGCGCCGCGCGCGCCGAGGAGCGCCGCATCCAGGAAGCCACGCGGCTCAACCAGGAACGGGAGCACCAACGGCTCGAGGCGGCGGCCAGCCAGATGAAGCAGTGGGCGGGTCAGAACGCGAAGTTGCACCGACGCGCCAAAGCGATGGAGCGGCGCGTCGATCGCTTCGCCGGCCGCATGGTCGACGCTCCCGAGGGGAGCGAGCGCACCACCCGCTTCGCGTTCGATTGCGATCCCTCCGGCGAGATCGTGTTGAGCGCACGCCACCTCTCCAAGCGCTTCGAGCGCGCGCTCTTCGAGGACGTGAACGTCGAGTTGCGCCAGGGTCAGCGAACGGCGCTGGTCGGACCCAACGGGGCGGGGAAGACGACCTTCCTGCGCCTGCTGCTGGGGGAGGCCGTCAGCGACGACCCGCGCGCGGAGGTGCGCACCGGCGCACGGGTGCGGCTCGGGTACTACGACCAGGACCTCCGCGGCGTCGATCCCGACGCGACGCTGATCGAGGAGATGATCCGCATGGTGGGGGACGTGGAGGCTCACAACCTGCTGGGACGCTTCCTGTTCCCGTTCGACGCGCAGTACAAGCGCGTGCGCGACCTGTCGGGGGGCGAGCGCGCCCGTTTGGCGCTGCTCAAGCTCACGCGGGGACGCTACAACCTGCTGGTGCTCGACGAACCCACCAACCACCTGGACCTCGAGATGATCGAGGCCCTGGAGGAGGCCTTGCGCGCCTACCGCGGTACGCTGCTCCTGGTATCGCACGATCGACGCTTCCTGGAAGCGCTGATCGATCAGGTCTGGGAGGTGCGGGACGGGCGTTTCGAGGCGTTCGAGGGTGACTGGTCTTTCTACCAGCGGTTGCGCAAGCGGCGGGCCGACGAGGCAGCCGCGCTCGAGGCCCGGGAAGCCGACGCCGCGCGGTCGCAGCAGGCGCAGGGCGGGCGGGACCGGTCCACGCAGGGGCCATCGCGCTGGCAGCTCGAGCGCATGCGCGAGGACCTCGAGGAGCGCGTCGCCACGCTCGAGCGGGAGCTCGCGTCGCTGGCGGGCCGCCTGGAGGCGCCCAGCGAGGAAGATTCCGGCGACCTGATCGCCATCGGTGAGCGGCATGCCGCGTTGGAGCAGCAGCTCATCGAGGCCATGGCGGAGTGGGAGGACGTAACGGAACGGCTTGGTGCTGCCTGACGGCGCAGGCCGCGCCCCGCACGGTCGGGGCCGAAGGAGGCGTGACATGCAACGCGTTCGCTACCGCAGCTTCGACGGCGTCCATTGGGGTGAGGTCGAAGGCGGCTACATCCAACAGCTCACCGGCATGCTGGGACGTCCCAGTGGACACACCGTCCCCCTGAGCGACGTGACCCTGATGGCGCCCTGCGACCCCGGCATCATCATCTGCGTGGGCCGCAACTACGCCCGGCACATCAAGGAGATGGGGCACGAGGCAGAGGGCCTCCCCAAGGAGCCGGGCCTGTTCCTGAAGGGGATCAACACCCTCCGCGGCCCCGGCGACGACATCCCGTACCCCTCCTGGACCGAGGACCTCCAGTTCGAAGGCGAGCTCGCCGTCGTGATCGCCCACGAGATGCGTGACGTGGAGCCCGATGAGGCGCTCGAGCACGTCCTCGGCTACACCTGCGCCTGCGACGTCACCGCGCGGGACCGTCAGCGCGCCGACCTGCAGTGGGTGCGCGGCAAGTCGGCCGACGGGTTCTGCCCGGTCGGCCCGTGGTTGGAGACCGACTTCGATCCGAGCGACGTACGCGTACAGACCCGCGTCAACGGCGACACCAAGCAGGACGGCCGCACCCGCGACATGATCTTCCCGGTCGCGCAGGTCCTCAGCTACATCAGCCGCTTCATGACGCTGGGCCCCGGCGACCTGGTGCTGACCGGCACGCCCGACGGTGTGGGCCCGCTGGCCGTGGGCGATCACATCGAGGTGGAGGTCGAAGGCATCGGCACGCTGATGAACGAGGTCGCCGGCGGATGAGCGCGTTCCCCGACTTCCCGCGCGCCCGGGAACGAGACGGCGTGTGGGTCGTCGACACCTTCCACAACGGCCTCCCGGGCACCATCGCCGTGTTCCTGGTCCCTCTGCCGGCGGGCGGGTTCGCGATGATCGAGAGCGGTCCCGGCTCCACCCTCGAGAACGTGGAGGCGGGCGTGGCCGCGGCCGGGTTGGAGCTGGCGGACCTCCGGACGCTGCTGCTCACCCACATCCACCTGGACCACGCGGGCGCCGCCGGCGCGCTGGCCGCGGCAACCGGGACCGAGGTCGTCGTGCATACCGTGGGGGCGCCCCACCTGGCCGACCCGGGACGCCTGGTCAAGAGCGCCCGGCGTATCTACGGCGACGCCATGGACGAGCTCTGGGGCCCCATGGAGGCCGTCCCAGAGGACCGCCTCCGAGCCGTCGAGGGGGACGCCACGCTCGACGTCGGGGGGCTCGAGGTGCGGGTGCTCTACACGCCCGGCCACGCCTCCCATCACGTCAGCTACCTGTTCCCCGACGGCACCCTCTTCACCGGCGACAGCGCCGGCATCCGGCTGCCCGGCTCGCCCCTGACCCGCCCGGCGCTGCCGCCGCCCGAGCTGTCGCTGGAGGACTGGGAGGCGAGCGTCACCCGCATGCGCGAGGCTTCGCCCCGCCGACTGATGGTCACGCACTTCGGGGAGGTCCCGAATGCCGACGGGCACCTCGCGGCCCTCCCGGAACGGAACCGTGTCTGGGCCGAGGAGGTGCTCGTGGGGCTGCGCGCCGGAGAGGCGGAGCAGGCCCTGGTCGAGCGCGTGGAACGGCTCGAGGACGCCGAGCTCGACCGCGCCCGCGCCAACGCCGGTGTGCGGCTGCGCAACAAGGTCACGAGCGACGCGGCCATGACCGTCATGGGAGTCTCCCGCTACTGGCGCAAGCGGCACCCCGAGCGGCTCGACGGAGCTGCCTGAGGATGCGGTTGCCTCGTGGGTAGACTGTCGGCATGACCACGTCGTTCCCGCTGGGCCGACCCGCCCGCATCGCGGTGCTGGCTTCGGGCCGCGGTTCGAACCTGGAGGCCCTGCTGCAGGCGTTCGGACCGGACGAGCCGTTGGGGCGGGTCGAGCTCGTGATCAGCAACCGGGCCTCGGCGGCGGCGCTCGACAAGGCGCGCGCAGCCGGGGTGGAGGCGCTCCACATCGCGTACCGCGACGGCAAGGCCTTCGAGGAGGATGCCGGGCGCGCGCTCGATGCGGCCGGCATCGACCTGATCTGCCTGGCGGGCTTCATGCGCATCCTGTCGCCCGCCTTCGTGCGGCGCTACCGCGGGCGCTTGCTCAACGTCCATCCCAGCCTGCTGCCGGCGTTCCGTGGGTTGCATGCGCAGCGGCAGGCGCTCGAGGCCGGCGTCCGAGAGTCGGGGTGCACGGTGCATTTCGTCGACGAGGGGGTCGATACCGGAGGCGTCGTCGTTCAGCGTCGCGTCCCAGTCCTGGCAGGAGACACGGAGGGGACGCTCGCGGAGCGTATCCGCGTCGAGGAGCATCGTGCCTTCCCGGAAGCGGTGCGCAAGGTGTTGACCGGGCGGGCGCGCCCGCCGGCCGAGGAGGTGCCTGGATGAAGGTCCTGGTGATCGGGAGCGGCGGCAGGGAGCATGCGCTGGCGTGGAAGCTCGCACAGTCCGAGCGTGTCGACGAGATCCTCGTGGCTCCCGGCAACGCCGGCATGACGGACGTGGCCCGGATCGTCGACGTCCCGCTTCGAGTCGACGCGCTGTTGCGGCTCGCCCGGCAGGAAGCGGTCGATTTCACCGTCGTCGGCCCCGAGGCGCCGCTCGTCGACGGCGTGGTCGACGCGTTCGAGGATGCCGGCCTCAGGATCTTCGGGCCGAGCGCCAAGGCGGCGCGCCTGGAAGGCTCGAAGCGCTTCGCCAAGGAGTTCATGGCACGTCACGGCGTCCCCACCGCGGCCTTCCGGAGCTTCCGGGATCGCTCGGCGGCGCACGCCTACCTCCAGGAGGTGGGCGCTCCCATCGTCGTCAAGGACTCCGCGCTGGCCGCCGGCAAGGGCGTGACGGTGGCACGCAGCCTGCCCGAGGCCACGGCAGCGGTGGACGCGGTGCTCGAGCGGCCGGGAGCCGAAGTCGTCATCGAGGAGTTCCTCGAGGGGCAGGAGATCAGCCTGTTGCTCTTCACCGACGGACTGGCGTACCGGCCGATGGTCCTGGCGCAGGACTACAAGCAGGCGCATGAGGGAGATGTCGGGCCCATGACGGGCGGCATGGGGGCGGTCGCGCCGGCTGCTTTGCTGAGCTCCGCCCAGCAGTGGCAGACCATGACGCGGGTGGTCGAGCCCACCCTGCAGGCGCTCAATGCCGACGGGATCGCCTATCAGGGCGTGCTCTTCATCGGGTTGATGATGACCGAAGAGGGCGCCAAGGTGCTCGAGTTCAACGTGCGCTTCGGCGACCCCGAGACCCAGGCTGTGCTGCCCCTGCTGGACAACGACCTCCTCAGGGTGCTCGAGAGCGTGGCGGACCGACGCCTGGCCCGCCTCGAGCTGTGCTGGACGGGACGCAAGGCCGCCTGCGTGGTGATGGCCGCCCCCGGGTATCCGGGCGCCTACGAGAAAGCCATCCCCATCACGATCCCGGAGGATCTCGGGGAGGACATCCTCGTCTTTCACGCCGGGACCGGGAAGGTCGACGGCAGCCTGGTGTCCAGCGGAGGGCGGGTCCTCAACATCGTTGCCACTGCCGATCGCCTGGAGGACGCCGTGAAACGCGCCTACGAGGCCGCCGACCGGATCCACTTCCCTGGCGCGATCGTGCGGCGCGACATCGGTGGGCGGCTGCTGAGACGCTGAACGACGCCTCGGGACGCGACGGGGGTGTCACGGGGGCCGGGCTAGCATGGAGCCATGCTGGATGATTTCGACGCCCTTTCCGCGCTCGATACGAGCGGTTTCCTCAGCAAGCTGGCGGCGCTTCCCGGCTCCTACGACGGCCCGGACGGGCTGCAACCCGGGCCCTACGGGGTGCTCGGCTTCGGTGAGGGGGCGGTGCTGGCCGGGCTCCTGGCGCCCTGGGTGGACGCACCCCTGGTCGGTCACGGAACGCAGTTCCTCCTCGCCTCGGGCTTCGACTTCGGAGAGGCGGCGGCGCTGCGGCTCACCGCCGAGTTGGCGGGGGCCTCGCCGATCGTGCTGGGCGATGCCGCGTTCGAGCCGAGCTACCGCGTGCCGGCCGGGACCCTGAGCCCCTACACCCATCTCAGCTACCTCGGGCGTGCCACCGGGCACGGGGAGGCGCTCGAGGTTGCCGAGACCCGCATGCGCGCGTTGCTGCCGCGCCTGGGCCCGGACGTCCCCACCGACCGGAACCCCGCCAAGGCGGTGGCCTGGACCCTGTGGAACCGCGTGCCCCTGCTCATCAGCAGCCGGGCGCGTGCCCCGCTGCAGCCGCTGATCCAGCAGGTGCTTGCCCGTGTCGGCAAGACGCTGGCGATCCCGACCGGCACCCATCCGGCGGGCGTGGTCACGGGCGCTTTCGAGGGGAGGCACCAACTCGGGGACGACATGGTCGGCCTGGTCGTCGGCCCGGAGGACGGCGAGGTGACGCTGGTGCGCGAGGTGCTCGGAACGCGCGTGGCCCAGGTGGAGAGCCTGGCGGCGCACGCCGGTGAGCCCCTCGCGGGCCTCGAGGACCCGGTCGGCGAGGCACTGGTGGTGTGGTACCTGAGCGCGTGGGTGGCCGGGTACCTGGCGCTCCTCCACAACTTCGATCCCGGCGAGAGCGCCGTGTACCGGGAGGTGCGCGACAGCGCCGAAGAAGCCGTGAAGTGACCTCGGGGGCGGGAAAGACCTCACCCCCACGCGCACGGCCCAGGGTAGAGTGGCCCATGCGACGCATCGCCCTTGCGCTGGTGCCGCTGGCGCTGCTCCTCTTGCTGGCCGCCTGCGCTCCCAGCAGTGAGAAGCAGGTCACCGTCCAACAGCTCACCAAGCCGATCAGCTACTACCCACACCAGACGGGTGCGCACTGGGAGTACCTGCCCGACGGAGCCAAGCTCACCGACCCCCGGCTCACCGTCGACGTGGAGGGGCCCACCGTCCTGGACGGCCAGGTGTGGGTCGCCCGGCACACCCAGGGTCGCGGCCTCGACGTCACCCGCTACCGGCAGTACAAGTCCGACGGCGTGTACCTGGGGCGGGAGAACAAGCTCGGTACCGTGATCAACTTCGATCCGCCCATCCACGAGTTCCCGGCCGAGGGCCAGTTGCGTGTGGGCGCGACCTGGGCGGGGGACACCAAGGTCGACGTGGTGGCGACCGAGGGGAACAACGGCAGCGGCAAGCAGGCGAACAAGACGCTCGACGTGCACTACGTCTACACGGTGGTCGACAAGCGCCAGGTGACGCTGGCCGCGGGCACCTTCGAGGTCTACGTCGTGTCCTTCACGACGCGCACGCTGGACGAGAACGCCAAGGTCACCAGCACGCTGACGCAGCAGTTCTGGTTCACCCCCAACATCGGCGAGGTACGCGACGAGAACGGCAACGTTCTCATCGCCAGCAACGTCCTGGCGCCGAAGCCGAAGGACGGGAGCTCGTCCTCCGGGACCCCCTGAAGCGGTCACGATGGGCCGGAACGGCGGGAGCGGAAGAGCCGAGAAAGCGGGTGGGGAGCTACCGTGTCGCCGGGAGGCGCTCTGGTAGACTCATGGGCGTAACGACGGCCCGCCCGGGAGGAGTTGCACGGCCATGGCCCTACTCGAGGACATCCGAGTTCCTCAGGATCTCCACCGACTGAAGCGCGAGGACCTTCCGCAGCTCGCCGCCGAGCTGCGCGCCGAGGTCGTGCGCGCGTGCTCCATGGCCGGAGGGCATCTCGCCTCCAGCCTGGGCGCCGTCGAGTTGACCGTGGCGCTGCACTACCTCTACGACACCTCACGCGACCGCATCGTGTGGGACGTGGGTCACCAGACCTACGGGCACAAGATCCTGACCGGCCGTCGCGAGCGCATGGGCACCATCCGCAAGGACGGGGGCCTGGCGGGCTTCGCCACCAGTAGCGAATCGGAGCATGACGCCCTCACCGTGGGTCATGCCAGCACCAGCCTGGCGGCCTCGCTGGGCATGGCTCTGGCACGTGACGCCCGTGGCGACGACTACGACGTGATCGCCGTCATCGGTGACGGCGCGCTCACCGGCGGCATGGCGCTGGCGGCGCTCAACCAGATCGGGCACGTGAAGCCGCGCATGACCATCATCCTGAACGACAACGAGATGTCGATCAGCGAGAACGTGGGCGCGCTCAAGCACTATCTCAGCACGCTGCAGGTACAGCGCTGGTTCCAGCAGGCCGAGGAGGGCTCCAAGAAGGCGCTGACCGGCGTGTGGGAGCCGCTGGCCGATCTCGGCAGCCGGGCGAAGAAGGCCGCTCGCCGATTCTTCGATCCGGCGAGCAACAACCCCTTCCACGCCATGGGGCTGCGCTACGTCGGCCCCATCGACGGTCACAACATCCCGCAGCTGCTCTACTACCTCGAGCACATCCGGCGCCTGGACGGGCCCACCATGCTCCACATCGTCACGCGCAAGGGCAAGGGCTACGAGGTCGCGGAGAACGACCCCATCACCTGGCACGGGGCGTCCAGCTTCGATCTGGAGCATCCGGTGGCCAAGGGCAAGGCCTACAGCTGGTCCAGCGCCTTCGGCGACGCCGCCACGGCGCTGGCCGAAGCAGACGATCGCGTGTGGGTCATCACGCCGGCCATGCGCGAGGGCAGCGGCCTGGTGGAGTACAGCAAGGCGCATGCCGATCGCTTCATCGACGTGGGCATCGCCGAGGACGTCGCTGTCACGGTCGGTGCCGGCCTGGCGTTGCGCGGCGAGAAGCCGATCGTCGCCATCTACAGCACCTTCCTTCAGCGGGGGTTCGACCAGGTCGTGCACGACGTGGCGCTGGAGAACCTGGACGTGATCTTCGCCATCGACCGTGCCGGGCTGGTCGGCGGCGACGGCGCCACCCACCAGGGCATCTACGACATGGCGTATCTGCGGAGCGTTCCGAACATCTCGATCGGCATGCCGAAGGACGCCGACGAGATGCAGGGCATGCTGAAGACGGCGCTGCGGTTGGGGGGGCCGCGGGCCATCCGCTGGCCCAGGGGTGCTGTGGCTTCGGCCACGCGTCGTCCGGTCGAGGACTGGCCCGAAGTCGATTGGGGAAGCTGGGAGATCCTCAAGGAGGGCAGCGAGGTCAGCGTACTCGCCAGCGGGGTCACGCTGGCATACGCGCTGGCCGCAGCAGCTGACGATCCGCGGGTGGGCGTGGTCAACGCACGCTTCGTGAAACCGCTCGACCACACGGTCTTGCAATCGTTGGCGCGCTCGCAACGCGCGTTGATCAGCGTCGAGGACCACACCATCGTCGGGGGGCTGGGCTCCGCGGTCGCCGAGGCTCTGGCCGATGCGGGCCTCCACGTGCCGTTGCGCCGTCTGGGCATCCCCGACATCACCGTGCCCCACGGAACGCCGGAGAGGCAGCACGAGGCGCTCGGATACGGTGTCGAGGGCATCCGCGCCGCCCTCCGCCAACTCGGGATCGCGCAACCGGACGCTGCCGCGGCCGGAGTCGAGGCGGCGGAGCGCGAGCACCCCGAGAGGTCGGCACTCAACGCCGCGAAGTAGGGGCTGGCGGTGGCTTCTCCGGCGTTGACAGTCCGCGTCGGCGCCGGGTATTCTACCTTCCGCCCAGAGCGTGAGCGCGTCGCTCGAGGGCCCGCGCGGAGCGGTAGTGTAGCGGTTAGCATATCTGCCTGTCACGCAGAAGGTCGCGGGTTCAAATCCCGTCCGCTCCGCCACTCGCCGGAGGGCGCCCCCAAGGGGGCGCCGCCGGTTCTCGGCCAGGTAGCTCAGTCGGTAGAGCATGCGACTGAAAATCGCAGTGTCGGCAGTTCGATTCTGCCCCTGGCCACCACCGCGGGCCGCACGCCCGGTCCTCCGGTAGGTTCACGGAGGCGCGCCAAAGTAGCTCAGCGGTAGAGCAGCCGATTCGTAATCGGCAGGTCGTCGGTTCAAATCCGACCTTTGGCTCCAAGGGCAGAGTCCCATCAGGGACGAGAGAAGGGGCTCCCGAATCTGGTCGGGAGCCCTGCCCATCTTGGGTCCCAAGCAAGCCGTGCGATACAGCAGATCCCCGCCCGAGCACGCTCGGGCGGGGATGTCTTTGGTCTACGGGATTCGGTGGGGAGTCTAGAAGCCGGGCTTGGTGACCTTCACGTTCGAGGCCTGGAGGCCCTTGGGGCCCTGCTCGACCGTGAATTCCACCTCGTCGTTCTCGTTCAGGCTGCGGAAGCCGTCGCCCTGGATCGCCGAGAAGTGCACGAAGACATCCTTGCCACCGTCACTCTGTTCGATGAAGCCGAACCCTTTGTCGCCGTTGAACCATTTCACTTTGCCTGTTGCCATGATGCTTATCTCCTAAATGGCCTGACCTCGGTCAAGCGTATTGATGTCCGGGCAGATGCCCGAGTTTCAAGAAAGCCTTATCGACTTTTTCGGAACGAGTAGAAGCATACGCCTTATGGCCCGAGAACACAAGCGATGCTGGACGTTCGAAGCTTCGGAGGGCCCTGACGTCGCGTGATGCAGGCTCCCCGCCGACCGGTGCGACGCGACGTCGGTGGGCACTGTGATAGCCTGAAGGCACTCCTGGGAAACGTATCGACGAGGCATCGGGCTTTCCGGCTCGGTCCGCTCAGGAAATCGCCCGAAGTGGGTGTTCTCATCGCGTACCAGACCTCGAAAACCGCTGCTGGAAAGGGCTCATGCTCGGCGCCTCGTGGGCGCCCCGGGCGGGCGACGATCGTCGCTCCGGACCCCACCGAAGACGTGGTGTTCAACGTGGCCCCCACACCCAGCGAAGGGACTTGCTCATGACCAAGCAGAACGCGCATTCGGCCGAGTTCGCCGGTTGGCAAGCGATCGTACGGAAGTACCAGCAGCCCGACCTCAAGAGCGGCATCTGGCAGTTGGTGACCTCCTTCGGGGGCCTGTTCCTCACGGTGGGACTGATGTTCCTGTCGCTGGGGGTGGGCTACTGGCTCACGCTCCTGCTGGCGGTCCCCGCGGCGGGCTTCCTGGTTCGGGTGTTCATCATCCAGCACGATTGCGGGCACGGCGCCTTCTTCAAGTCGAAGCGGGCCAACGACGTGGTGGGCGCGATCAGCGGCGTTCTCACGCTGGTTCCATACAAGTTCTGGCGCAAGACCCATGCCATCCACCACGCCCATCATGCCGAGCTCGAGGAGCGCGGCATCGGGGACGTGTGGACGCTGACCGTCGACGAGTACCTGCAGGCGCCGTGGTGGAAGCGTATCGCTTACCGCGTGTTCCGGAACCCGCTGTTCCTGTTCGGGGCCGCGCCGGCGTTCAACTTCATCGTGTTGCAGCGCCTGCCTCTGGGGGCGAAGGCGAGCTGGCGCACGGGGGAGACCCGTTCGGTGTGGTTGACGAACGCGGCCATCCTTGCGCTGCTGGGCGGTGCGAGCCTGGTGATCGGTGTGCTTCCGGTGCTGATGATCGGCCTCCCGATCATCGTCGTGGCGGCCAGCGTGGGCACCTGGTTGTTCTACGTGCAACACCAGTTCGAGCGCACCTACTGGGAGCACACCCCGGAGTGGGACTACACCCTGGCGGCGCTCCAAGGCAGCTCCTACTACGATCTCCCCAAGGTGCTGCAGTGGTTCACCGGGAACATCGGCTTCCATCACATCCATCACCTCAGCCCGCGGATCCCCAACTACAACCTACAGCGCTGCCACGACGAGAACCCGATGCTGCAGAGGGTGTCGAGGCTCTCCCTTACGGGCAGCTTCAGGACGGTCGTTCTGACCCTGTGGGACGAGGAG
>CAWAPF010000001.1:180000-212577 GCA_963783895.1 uncultured Trueperaceae bacterium | reverse complement strand
CACGCGGCCGGCATCCTTCACCAGCCGGACCAGCTCGTCTGCGGTCATGCCGGCCTCGGTCACGGCGCCCGAGGCGTGCGCGATGCGCTCGTCCTTGATGGTGCCGTCGATGTCGCTCACGCCCGCCGACAACGTCACCTGTGTGAGCTCCGGGGTGATCATGATCCAGTAGCCCTTGATGTGCGGCACGTTGTCGAGCATCAGCCGCGACACCGCCAGGTTACGGAGATCGTCCAGACCGGTCGTGAAGCGCGTGCCCAGCTCGCGGGCGAGCGGGTTGTTGTCCGGCTGGAACGCCAGCGGCACGAAGGAGTAGAAGCCGGGGGCCTCGTCCTGCAACTCGCGCAGCCGGATCATGTGGTCCAGCCGGTCCGCGCGCGTCTCGACGTGGCCGTAGAGCATGGTGGCGTTCGTGGGGATGCCGAGTTCGTGAGCGGTGCGGTGCACCTCCAGCCAGCCCTCGGCGGTCACCTTGGCCCGCGCGATGCGCTTGCGCACCGGCTCGGCGAAGATCTCGGCGCCGCCGCCGGGCATGGCCACCAGGCCCGCCTCCTTGAGCTCGGAGAGCACCTCGCGGTAGCTCAGCCGCGGCCGCGTGATGCGCGTGAAGTGGTGGATCTCAGCGGCCGTCCAGGCCTTCACCTGGATCCCCGGGTAGCGCTCCGTGAGGCCGCGCACCAGATCGAGGTAGTACTGCCAGGGCCGCTTCGGGTGGTGCCCGGCGGTGATGTGGATCTCGGTGAGGTCGGGGTGGTAGTGCCGGTCGACGTAGTCCCACACGTCGTCCAGCTCCATGTCCCAGACGCCTTCCTCGTCGAACCTGCGCTGGAAACCACAGAAGGTGCAGCCGACATAGCAGACGTTGGTCTGCGACAGGCGCAGCGAGTGCACGAAGTACGCCTTGTCCCCGACGCGGCGCTGGCGCACCAGGTCGGCGAGGCGCGCGACCGCCGGGACGTCGCGGGTGCTGAACAGCGTCAGGCCGTCCTCCATCGAGAGGCGGCGTTCCTCCAGCACCTTGTCGGCGATAGGCTCGAGGGCGGGATCGTTGATGAGGAGGTCGCGAATGCCTGCAACGGTCATTGCGCCGAGTATAGCTCCCGTCCAGCAGCGTCTCGGGTCGCTGTCTTGCAGTTCGACGTCCCCTGCGAGGGCGTCGACCGCCCGGAGACCGCGCTCACATGTGCAGCGCACGGCCGTCGACGGCCAGCGCTGCTTCCTTGACGACCTCCGACAGCGTCGGGTGCGCGTGAACGGTGCGCGCCAGGTCCTCGGCGCTGGCACCGAAGGTCATGGCCGCCACCGCCTCGGCGATGAGGTCGCCCGCGCGCGCACCCAGGATATGCACGCCGAGGACACGGTCGGTCTCCTCGTGGGCGAGGATCTTCACGCGCCCCCCGGTCTTGCCGAGCGCCCGGGCGCGCCCGTTGGCCGTGAAGGGGAACACCCCCTTGCGGTAGGGCACCCCGTCCTCCTTCAGGCGTTCCTCGCTGCGCCCCACCGTGGCGATCTCGGGGTCGGTGTAGACGACGCCCGGCACCAGATCGTAGTCGACGTGGCCGGGGCCGCCGGCGAGGCGCTCCATGAGGGCCACGCCGTCCTCCTCGGCCTTGTGCGCGAGCATGGGGCCCTCGATGAGGTCGCCGATCGCGTAGATGCCCTCGGCCGAGGTGCGGAAGCCGTCCTCGACCCGCACCCGCCCCCGCTCGTCGAGTTCGACGCCCGCGTTCTCGAGGCCGAGCCCCTGCGTGGCAGGCCGGCGGCCGACGGCGACCAGCACGCGCTCCGCCTCGACCGGCTCGCCCCCTTCGATCTCGACGGTGACCTTGCGGCTGCCGCCGCGACCCGACACCTTCGCGCCGGTCACGCGCGCGCCGAGCCGGAAGGCCAGCCCCTGACGTTGGAAGACCTTGAGGGCCTCCTTGGCGGTCTCCAGGTCCATGCCCGGCAGGATGCGGTCGAAGTACTCCAGCACGGTCACCTCGGCGCCGAGGCGCGACCACACCGAGCCCAGCTCGAGCCCGATGTACCCGGCCCCGATGACGATCAGGCGCTTGGGCACCGACGGGAAGTCGAGCGCTTCGGTACTGCTCACCACCGCGCCGCCGTCGAAGTCCACCCCGGGCAGCGAGGAGGGCACGGAGCCCGTGGCGAGCACGATGTGTTGCGCCTCCAGCTCCTCGTCGCCGTCTTCGCCGTGTACCGTCACCTTGCGACCGCCGGCCAGCTCGCCGGTGCCCTGGTAGCGCGTGATCCCGTTCTTCTTGAACAGGAAGGCGACCCCGTCGGTGTTCTGCTTAACGACCCGGGTCTTGCGCTGGAGCATGGTCCCGAGATCGAGGCCGACCTCCTTGACCTCCACGCCGTGCTCGGCGAGGTGTTCGCGCGCCTCCAGGTAGCGCTCGCTCGATTCCAGCAGCGCCTTGCTTGGGATGCAGCCGACGCGCACGCAGGTGCCGCCGAGCGCCTCGTCCTTCTCCACCACGGCGACGTCGAAGCCGAGCTGTGCGCCTCGCAGGGCGGCGACGTAGCCGCCGGGCCCTGCACCGATGATGACGATGTCGTGCTTGGGCATGCTTCAGACCTCCAGCAACATGCGCGCCGGGCTCTCGATGGCCTCCTTGATGCGCTTGAGGAAGGTGACCGCCTCGCGCCCGTCGACGATGCGGTGGTCGTACGTGAGGGCCAGGTACATCATCGGGCGGATCTCCACCTGGCCGTTCACCGCCACCGGTCGCTCCTGGATGCTGTGCATGCCGAGCACGCCCGACTGCGGCGGGTTCACGATGGGGGTGGACATCAGCGAGCCGAACACCCCGCCGTTGCTGATGGTGAAGGTGCCCCCCTGCAGTTCCTCGGGGGTGAGCTTGTTCTCGCCGGCGCGCTTGCCGAAGTCGCCGATGACGCTCTCCAGCTCCGCGAAGCTGCGCCGCTCGGCGTTGCGCACCACCGGCACGACCAGCCCCTTCTTGCTGGAGACGGCAACGCCGATGTCGTAGTAGTTCTTGTAGACGATCGCCCCGTCGCGGATCTCGGCGTTGAGTTGCGGGAAGCGCTTGAGCGCGTCGATGGCGGCCTTGACGAAGAACGACATGAAGCCCAGACGCACCTCGTAGCGCTTCTCGAAGACGTCGCGGTACTCCTTGCGCAGTGCCATCACCGCGCTCATGTCGACCTCGTTGAAGGTGGTGAGCAACGCCGCGATCTGCTGCGCCTCCACCAGCCTCTCGGCGATGCGGCGGCGGAGCGGGCTCATCGGCACCGTTTCCTCTTGCCGCTCGTACGCGCCCTGCAGTGCTGCTCCGGCGCCGGCCGCGGCCTCGGGCACGCGGCCCCGTTCGGCCGCCTTGCGTTCGCGCTCCGCCACGAAGCGCTGCACGTCCTCCTTCAGCAGACGCCCGCCGGGCCCGCTGGCGGGCACATCGCCCGCCGCCAGGTCATGCTCGTCGAGCAGCCGCTGGGCGGCCGGCATGACGATGGGGCCCTCGTCGCCGGCGGCCGCACGCGCCTCGGGGGGAGGGGTCGTCGTGCTAGCGGACGCCTGGCCCGCGGCTGGCTGGGCGGGGGCGGACTCGGCGGAAGCGGCCGCCTCCTGGCGCTCCGCGGCCTTCCCGTCGCCCGCACCCGCGCTCGGCGCCGCACCCTCCTCGATGCGGGCGATGACCTCGCCCACCTCGGCGGACTCCCCCTCCTTCTTCAGCACCTCGCTGAGAACGCCGGACACCGCGGCGGGGACCTCGAGCGTCGCCTTGTCGGTCTCGACCTCGACGAGGGGCTCGTCCTTCTCGACGGCCTCCCCTTCCCGCTTGAGCCAGCTACCGATGAACACCTCGGTGATCGACTCGCCCACGGAGGGCACCTTCAGGTCTACAGGCATGACGTATCGCTCCTCACGGTGCCGGGCCTCTTCAGCCCTGGACGTCCATCTCGAAAGCGGCGCGGATGACCTCGGCCTGCTCCAGCTTGTGTGCGGCTCCGGAGCCCGTGGCGGGGCTCGCCGAAGCCGGCCGGGTGACGCCGACGAAGGGGCGTCCGTGCAGCCGGTCGCCCCACTTTACCCGCAGGAAGCGCCACGCGCCCATGTTCTCGGGCTCTTCCTGGACCCACAGGACCGGCGCGCTCTCGGGGAAACCCTCGAGCGCCGCCGCCACCGTTGAGTCCGCCAGCGGGTAGAGCTGCTCGACGCGCAGGATCGCTACGTCGTCGCGCGCTCGCTCCTCGCGCGCCGCCATCAGCTCGTAGCCGATCTTGCCGCTCGCCATCAGCACGCGCGTGACCTTGTCGGGCTCGACGACGTCGTCGTGCAGGATGCGCCGGAAGCGGCCGGTGGCCAGGTCGGCCAGCGGAGAGACCGCCCGGGGGTGGCGCAGCAGGCTCTTGGGGGTCATCACGATCAGCGGTTTGCGCAGCGGCCGGACCACCTGGCGGCGCAGCAGGTGGAACACCTGCGCCGGCGTCGTGGGGTAGACGACCTGCAGGTTGTCCTCGGCGCAGAGCTGCAGGTAGCGCTCGAGCCGTGCACTGGAGTGCTCGGGGCCCTGCCCCTCCATGCCGTGCGGAAGGAGCATCACCAGACCGGACAGACGCTTCCACTTGTCCTCGGCCGAAGCGATGAACTGGTCGACGATCACCTGGGCCGAGTTCGCGAAGTCTCCGAACTGCGCCTCCCACAGCACCAGCGCCTCGGGCGTGTCGAGGCTGTAGCCGTACTCGAAGCCGAGCACGCCGGCCTCCGACAGCGGGCTGTTATGCACCTCGAACAACACGGGCGTATCTCCGACGTGCTGGAGGGGCGCGTACTCGTGTCCGTCGTCGGCATCGTGGAACACCGAGTGACGCTGGCTGAAGGTGCCGCGCTCGCTGTCCTGGCCGGTCAGACGCACCTTCACGCCTTCCTCGACGAGGGTCGCGAACGCCAGTGCTTCGGCGGCCGACCAGTCGAGAGGCTGATCGCCGTCGGCCATGGCGACGCGTGTCTGAAGCGCGCGACGGATCTTGTTGTTGAGCTTGAAGTCCTCGGGAACCTCGGTGAGCGAGCGCAACAGCGCTGCGAGCTGGTCGGCGTCCACGCCCGTCTCTGGCTCCGCCACCTCGGCGTCCACCTCGTCGCTGTAGGGGGCCCACACCCCCTCGAACGCCGAGTAGTGCGGCTTGAAGTCCTCGCTGCGGGCGACCGAGAGCTCGTGCTCGAGGTGCTCGCGACGGGCCTCGGCGATCTGGTCCGCCTCATCGCGCGTGACTTCGTCGAGCGTCAGCAGGCGCTCGAGGTAGCCATCGCGCACGCTGTCGCGGCGCTTGATCTTGCCGTACATCACCGGTTGAGTGAACGACGGCTCGTCCGACTCGTTGTGACCCTGGCGCCGGTAGCAGTACATGTCGACGACCACGTCGCGTTTGAACTCGCGCCGGAAGTCCATGGCGAGCTCGATCACCTGCGCCACGGCCTCGGGGTCCTCGCCGTTGACGTGGAAGATCGGGCTCTGCAACATCTTCGCGATGTCGCTGGCGTACGTCGAAGTGCGCCCCTGGCGCGGTCCGGTCGTGAACCCGACCTGGTTGTTGACGATGATGTGGAGTGCGCCGCCAACCCGATAGCCCACCAGGCCCGACAGGTTGAGACTCTCCTGCACCACGCCTTCGCCGATGAAGGCGGCGTCGCCGTGCACCAGGATCGGCAGCACGGATTCGCGCCGCTTGTCCTCCACCCGGTCCTGCTTCGCCCGCACGCGTCCGAGGACGACGGGATCGACGTACTCCAGGTGGGACGGGTTGAACGCCAGCGACAGGTGGATGGTCTGCCCGGCCTCGGTGGTCCAGTCGTTGCTGTAGCCGAGGTGGTACTTGACGTCGCCGCGGCCGCGGTGCATCTCGGGATCCTTGTCCTCGAACTCCCGGAAGATGGTGCGGGGGTTCTTGCCCAGGATGTTGGCCAGCACGTTGAGGCGGCCTCGGTGCGCCATGCCCAGCACGATCTCGCGCACGCCCTGGCTGCCCGCCTTCTCGATGGCCTGATCCAGTAGCGGGATCAACGTCTCGCCGCCCTCCAGCGAGAAGCTCTTGGCGCCGACGTACTTCTTCTGGATGAAGTCCTCGAAGATCACCGCGTCGGTGAGCTTGGTCAGGATGCGGAGCTGCCGTTCGCGACTCAGCGCCAGGCGGTTGCGGTTGGCCTCCATGCGCTCCTGAAGCCACTGCCTGACTTCGAGGCTGTCGATGTGCATGAACTGCGCACCGATGCTGCGGGTGTAGGTCTCCTTCAGCGCCTCGATGACCTCGCCGAGCGTGGAGGCCGACGGGAAGGTGCTCTCCAGCACCGGCCGCGCCATATCCGCTTCGCCGAAGCCGTAGTAGGCGGCGTCGAGCTCCGGCGCCTCGAACGGGTCGCGCGACAGCGGGCTCAGATCGGCCAGGCGGTGGCCCCGCACACGATAGTTGCGCACCAGACGCTCGATGCGTTGCTGCACCGTGGCGGCGTCGCTCCCCGCCCGGTCGAGCTGCATCGCCGAGGCCGTGCCGGGCGGGTCGAACAGACTGCGGGGAACGAAGCTCGGGCCCAGCCGCCGCCGCTCCGCCAGGCCGTCGGCCGGCAGCTCGGCGAAGGTGCTGCGCCACGGCTCGGGGACGCCGTCGGGGTCCTGAAGGTACCGCTCGTAGAGCTCCTCGACGTACTCGAGGCTGGCGCTGTTCAGGTGCTCTTCGATGTGCATCATGGCCTCACTCCGGCGCCTCTCGCATGTGCGCCGCATCGCCCCCCATCCTCGTCGTTCCCGCCTCGCCGGAGACGCGGACCCGCGCGACGGCTCCGCGCCCGCAGGAACGCACGGCGATCCTCGGATGAACATGGCCGTGGGGGACGGGTGCCGGCTGCCCTGGGGGCGGCCGGCGAAGGATCGTGCCTAGGCATGGTCGGTTCGCGCGGCGAGCAGGGTCGCCTCCGCCGCGCATGGGACCTCCTTCATGCGTCGTCCGTTGTAACACGGGGTCTTTGCGAAGGGCCCCTCCCACACGACGCCCCGCCCGTCGGTGTGGGGGGAGGCCGGCGGGCTGCGGTACCCTTGCGCCATGACCGCTTCACCGCAGGCCATCGCCCTGGGAGAGCTGCTCATCGATTTCGTGCCGGAGGAGAACGGTCGTTCGCTGGCCGACGCGCGGGCGTTCGTCAAGGCCCCCGGCGGCGCACCCGCCAACGTGGCCGTGGGGCTCGCGCGGCTGGGCATCGATACGGGGTTCATGGGGAAGGTGGGCGACGATCCCTTCGGGCACTTCCTGACCGGCGTCCTCAGCGACAACGGGGTGGACGTCAGCCAGGTCGGCTTCGACACCCAGGCGCGCACGGCGCTCGCATTCGTGTCGCTCACGAGCTCGGGCGAACGTGACTTCCTGTTCTACCGACACCCGAGCGCGGACATGCGGCATCGTCCCGAAGAGGTGAGCGAGGACTACGTGGCACGCGCCTCGATGTTGCATGTCGGCAGCATCAGCCTGATCCAGGAGACCTCGCGCAGCGCCACGCTGCGCGCGCTCGACCTGGCGGCGGAGCACGGACTGTGGGTGTCGTACGACGCCAACCTGCGGCTTCCCCTGTGGCCGTCGCCGGAGGCTGCGCGGGAGGGCATCCGGAGTGTGTGGCGACGTGCTCAGGTCGTGAAGATCAGCGAGGATGAGCTCGAGTTCCTCACCGGCGCGCGCGACATGGCGGCGGCGCGGACGCTGCGCCACGAGGCGCTGCGGTTGTTGGTGGTCACGCGCGGCGACGCGGGCGCCTGGTACCTCACACGTCAGGGCGAAGGGGAGGTAGCCGGTTTCCGGGTCGACACCGTCGACACCACCGGTGCGGGCGACGCCTTCACCGCGGCGCTGCTCGCCAGCGTGTTGCAGAACGACGGCCTGGAGAAGACGCGTGACGCGCTCGTTGCCGCACTGCGGCGCGCCAACGCCTACGCGGCGCTCACCACCACACGACGGGGCGCCATCCCCGCGCTGCCTTCACGCGACGAGCTCGAGGCCTTCCTGGCCCAGCACGATGGCTGACCCTCACGCCTGATCGTCACGCCCGCACAGGCCTCGCAGACCAAAACGCAGACCAAAAGAAGAGGCGCCTCTCGGGCGCCCGCCGTTCTCCTAATGTGAATGCATTATACGCAGTTATGCGAGATTCGTCAAGACCATGCACCCTGGCAGCGTCATGGCCGGCGTTCGGCGTACGCGACGGCCCGCGAAGGCACGGAGTTCCGCGCCCGAAGCGCGCCCGCGGCCGCGCCGTGGCAGACTGATGGGATGAGCCCCGCCGCGACCCCTGCATTCCCCACCCTCGCCGACCTCGAGCGCGCCCAGGACCACGTCGCGCAGGCCGCGCTACGCACGCCCCTGCTCCGACTCGACGCCCAGGGACCGGGCGGGGGCGCCGTGTACGCCAAGCCGGAGAACCTGCAGCGCACAGGATCGTTCAAGCTGCGGGGCGCGCTGAACTTCCTCGCCTCGCTGCCCGAGAAGACCCGCGCGCGCGGGGTCGTCACGCACTCCAGCGGGAACCATGCGCAAGGGGTGGCGTTCGCCGCGCGCCATTTCGGGGTGAGCGCCACCATCGTGATCCCCGAGGGCGCACCCCGCGTCAAGGTCGAGGGCACCCGCGCGCTCGGGGCTGAGGTGGTGCGTTGCGCGAACACGCAGGCATCGCGGCACGAGACGGCGGAGAGGATCGCCCGGGCCTCAGGCGCAACCCTGGTCCCCCCCTACGACCACCCCTGGATCGTGGCCGGCCAGGGCACCGTCGGACTCGAGATCGCCGAGGACCTCCCGGACGTCGCCAACGTGCTGGTACCGATCGGCGGCGGGGGCCTGTCGTCCGGGGTGGCGTTGGCACTGGCGCAGCGCGCCCCCGGCGCGCGCGTCATCGGGGTCGAACCGGAGCTCGCGGCCGACGCCCGCGCTTCGCTGCTGGCGGGCGAACGCATCGCCTGGCCCGCCGAGGAGGTGACCCGCACGGTGGCCGACGGCGTGCGCACGCAGAGCATCGGCGAGCTCAACTTCCGCATCCTGCGCCGTCACCTGGCCGGCGTTCAAACGGTGCGCGAGGTGGAGATCCGCCGGGCCGCCGCCTGGTACCCGCGACGCGCCCGGCTGGTGGTGGAGCCGACCGGAGCGTTGACACTGGCCGCGCTCGAACGCCTCCTGGCTGGCACCGGCGACGGGCCCGGCCTCGCTCGCCGGCCCCACCGTGCTGGTGATCTCCGGCGGGAACGTCGACGACGACCTCCTCTGCCGCCTCCTGCAGGAACCGCCCGAGGGCGCCTGAGCGAGGCCCCGCGCCGCCCCGCGTTGTCCTTCATGAGGCGCTGGACTATCCTGGGGGGGTGTCGGCACTCGTGGTCATGCTCCTCCTCGGCATTCCTGCTGGTGATCGCGGCGAGTCTGACGATCTGGGCCGCACTCACCCTGAACGACCATGGCGGCGCCATAGCCGTCCCCGCCGCACGCGAGCGCCGGGCGCCCCCACCCGATGCCGCCATGCGCCCCAGCAACGACGACGTCCGCGGGGCCAAGGCCCGGGTGACCCGCCATACGAGCAGCCCCGACGACGCCTTCGAGCGCTTCCTGCGATCGGATCCCAGGCGCGACGAGTCCGACTTCTGAGGCCACGCAGCCGCCGCCGTCACGGGTAGCCTGGAAGCAAGCCCCAACGACGGGAGGGGGACCATGTCCTTCGATCGATACCAACGCCTGCAGGTGACGCGGCCCGAGGAGGGCATCCTCCTCATCACCATGAACCGCCCGGAACGGCTCAACGCCGCTGACGAGACGATGCACCGCGAACTGGTCGAGATCTGGCGCGACGTCGACGCCGCCGACGACGTCGACGTCGCGGTCCTGCGCGGTGCGGGCGCCGGGTTCTCGGCGGGCGGCGATCTGGACATGGTCGAGCGCATCGCCGACGACTGGAGCACGCGGGTGCGGGTCTGGAAGGAGGCGCGCGACCTGGTTCGCAACCTCATCGACTGCAGCAAGCCGGTGGTCTCCGCCCTCCACGGCCCGGCCGTGGGAGCGGGTCTGGTGGCCGGCCTGCTCGCGGACGTGTCGATCGCCGCGCGGGACGCCCGCATCATCGACGGGCACACGCGTCTGGGGGTGGCGGCCGGCGATCACGCCGCCGCGGTATGGCCCCTGCTGATCGGGATGGCGAAGGCGAAGTACTACCTGTTGACGTGCGAGCCGATGTCGGGCGAGGAGGCCGAGCGGCTCGGCCTTGTCAGCCTCTGCGTCGACGCCTCCGAGCTCGACGATTCTGCCATGGCGGTGGCACGCCGCCTGCGCGCCGGCAGCGCCAGCGCCGTACGCTGGACCAAGTACGCGCTCAACAACTGGTACCGGCTGGCGGGGCCCACCTTCGACACCAGCCTCGCCCTGGAGTTCCTGGGGTTCACCGGCCCCGACGTACGGGAGGGCGTGGCTTCGTTGCGCTCGAAGCGCGACCCGGACTTCGACGATCCAGCCCCGCTGTAGCGGCGCCCCGCGGCATCCCGCCGCGCCGCCCGGCCAGGCGCACCACCAGGTGGACGACGCCGGCCACCAGCAGCGCCGACACCACCACCAGCGTTGCGGGCAGCAGCTCGTTCATCCAGTCGGGCCTCAGCACCATGACCGCGGCCAGGAACAGCATCACCATGCCGCCCACCAGCTTGAGCAGCCGGCCCTGCCGTTCCTCGAGCCGCGTGGCGCGCAGCGTCGCCACCGCGGCACCGAACAGCACCAGCTCGTCGATGAGGAACACCAGCAGGTAGACCAGCAGCAGTCCCCCGAACGCCGCCGCGCCCGGCTTCCACTGCGCGATCAGGCCGGCCCACACCATGGGGAAGCCCACCGTGCAGGGCAACTCGAAGAGCGTCACGCCGGCCGCCATGGCCGCGGTGGCGCCGAGCATGGCCGCAGTGCTGCGCTCACGCGCCATCACCCCCCGGATGCCCCGGTAGATGCCGGGCTTGCTCGCTTCCGGGATGGTCAGGGAGGGGCCTCGACCCCACCAGAAGTAGTCCTTGAGGTTGACGAGTGCGAAGGCCAGTGCGATCAGCGCGACGCCGACGCGCACCCAGGGCAGCACCGACACCAGTGCCAGCAGATTGACCAGGCCCGTCAACATCAGCGCGTACACACCCGCCGCGACCACCAGGAAGGTCGTGCCGACGAGCAGCACCTTGCGGCGCGACCGCGTGTTGATCACCACGGCCAGCAGCAGCGACAGCACCCACAGCGAGCACGGGTTGAAGCCGTCGACGAAGGCGATCAGGGCGGTCGTCGCCAGCTCCGAGCGGCCCGCCAGCATGACCGGGCCGACCAGAGGCAGCCGGAGAGGTTCGAGCCCGGCCGGGGCCACGGCGTCGGATCCACCGGCCTGCGGGAGGGCGGGCACCGCAGACGGCGCTGCGGACGGTGCTGCCGGCGTCGCGGTCGACAGCCCCGCGGCCTCGGCCACACGTAGCCACGGATCGGGGCAGCCGCGCTCCAGGCAGGCGGCCACCCGTGCCTCCACGCGTCGTGCCACGGTGTCGGAGAAGCCGATGTAGACCTCGTCCCCGACCAGGATGGTGGGCACCGAGCCGGCCTCGAAGCCGAACGAGCGGCCGGCGGCCGCGAAGAGCCGGCGGTTCCCCTCGTCGCCGTAGATCTCGAAGCTGCGCAGCGTGACCCGCTCATCGGCCGTCAGCCCCTCCAAGAACGGCTTGGCCGCCTCGCAATGCGGGCACCCCTCCCCCCAGAACAGCACCATGTCCGCGCCGGCGGCGCGCGCGCCGGGGTTCAGGATCCCCAGGAGCGCCAGCAAGGCCAGGTTCGCCAGCGCCACCCGGGCACGAAGCGACGCCGACCCGGACGCTCGCCGACCGTTCGTTCCCCGCCCGTAGAGCGGTCGGACACGGTCCGCTTCGATCCTCGGCATCGGGTCCATGCCCCAACGCTAGACCGCTACCGCCGGTACTGTCGTCGGTCCCTCCTGGACAGGCGCCGTCGGTGCTTGTCCGACAGCCGGCACCCGATCCGGGACGTCACGGACCGGTCGGCATCCTCAATCTCGCGGCGGTTTCACTGCCGTGCGGGGTCCATGGGTACGACCGGATCGGCGGTCTCTACTTCCAGGGTGATGGCGGGAGGGGGCTCGCGACGCAGCCGCCGGCCCAGATCGCGGACCACGCCGGCCAGCATCCGCCGCGGGGTCAGCATGCTGCGCGTGAGGCCGGTCTTGCCGTCGGTCGCGGTCGACGCCAGATCGACGACGGTCTCCGCGGGCACCGCCGGATCCTCGCCCCACAGCCTCAGGACGGTCGAGAACGGCCGCATCCTGGCCTCGAACCCGCGCACGGCGCGCACCTCCCCGACCAGGTCGGTGAGCATCAGGCCGGGGTTGAAGGCGAACACGCCGATGCCGTGCCCCCGCGTCTCACGAGCGAGCGCCAGCGTGAACGACCGCACCCAGGTCTTGGACGACGCGTAGGCGTTCTGGTTGGGGACCGGGCCGCGCTCGCCCCTGCCGAGGATGTTGATGAGCTTGCCGCCGTCGTGCGCCAGGAAGTGGCGACTCGCCACCATCGAGCCGAAATAGACGCCGCGGACGTTGGTGTCGAGCACGCGCAGGAAGTCGTCGTCGGGGATGGCCGGCGTCGGACCGTAGATGCCGGAGACGCCGGCGTTGTTGACCCACACATCCAGCCGCCCGAAGCGCTCGAGTGCCGTGGTCAGCAGCGCTTCGTGGTCCTCCTTGTGCGCCATGTCGGCCACCACGCCCTCGACCAGGTCGGGCCCCAGCGTGGCGACGGCGTCATCGACGGACTTCACGGTACGCGAACTCACCACCACGTGGGCGCCCTCGCGCACGAACGCCCTCGCGATCGCGAAGCCGAGCCCACGCGTGCTGCCCGTGACCACCGCGACCCGTCCGTGCAAGCGATCCATGTTCGTCCCCTCTCTCGCGAGCGGCCTGCGACCTTGGTCGCAGGCGATCCTGCAACGCTCCGCCGAGGCGCCGTTCCCGGCGCGTCCACGATACTTCCTCTTCGGAGGTGCAGCCATGCCCCTGGAACACGCCCCCTCGACCGAGACGCTCTTCCGCTCCCTGCAGCACGAGCGCGACCGCGAGGCCTACCCTGTGCCGGTCGGACCGGCTACCTGTGGCACGAGTTCGGGGACGCGCAACTGCTGCTGCCCCGCCGGGGCGCCGAAGCAGCACAATGAGGGATGAGGAGGTCCCGCATGTCCGGTCCCAGGAGTCTTCGCTCGTGAGCGGCAGCACCGCCTTCATCTGCGCTACCTGCGGCACACTCTTCCCGGCAGGCGAAGCGCCGCCGGGCGCCTGTCCCGTCTGCCAGGACGTGCGCCAGTACGTGCCCGAGGCGGGCCAGCGCTGGACCACGCAGGTGGAGCTGGCCTCGCGTCACCGCAACACCGTCGATCGGCTCGAGCCCGGCCTCTACGCGATCCACAGCGAACCTCGCGTGGGCATCGGTCAGCGCGCGCTGCTGGTACAGACGCCCGCAGGGAACGTGCTGTGGGACTGCATCACCCTCCTCGACCGCAGCACCGTCGAGGCGGTGCGCGCCCTTGGCGGCATCGATGCCATCGCCATCAGCCACCCCCACTACTACGGCTCCCAGCGCCTCTGGGCCGAGGCCTTCGACGCGCCCGTCTACCTCCACGGAGCCGACAGCGAATGGGTCGTCGACCCGCACGCGCGACTAAGATCCTGGGAAGGCGACCGGCAGCACCTGCTCGAGGGCGTCGCGCTGGTGCGCGCCGGCGGGCACTTCCCGGGCGGCACCGTCCTGCACTGGGCGGCCGGAGCCGGGGGCGCCGGGGTGGTGCTGTCCGGCGACATCCTGCAGGTCACCCCGGATCGGGGCGTGGTGGGCTTCATGTACTCGTTCCCGAACCACCTTCCGCTCCCCGCCTGGGAGGTGGACGCCGTGGCCGACGCGGTCTTGCCCCTCGCCTTCGACCGGATCTACGGGGCGTTCGAAGGTGGGCGCATCGCGCAGGGCGCCCGTGAGGCGGTGGAGCAAGGCCGCCGCCGCTACCTGCAGGCGCTGCGGGGCGAGCTGCCCGGCATGCGCCTGCCGCCCGGACGCTCCTAACGTTCCGGCCGCGCCCAGGGGCACGGCCGGAATCCTCGAATTGCCTACTCGTTCTCGCGGGGTCGACGACGTCAGGCAGGCGCCTGCGCCAGTTCCCGGAGCTGGTCGTACGCCGCCTGGGCCCTCATGCGCAGCTTGGCGTTGTCCGCCTTGCCGGCCATCATCAGGTGCATGTTCATGTGCTGGTCGACATCCCCGAAGATGCTGTTGAGCGCCTCCACCTCCGCGCGCGAGCGCAGGGCGTCGTCGTCACGGAACATCTGCGTGTACATCGCCTCGAACTGACGCTCGTCGATGACGCCCGTCAGGTACTGCTCCAGCACGTCGAGGTAGGGCTTCAGACTGGTGCCGGCGCTGCCGGACTCGGTCGTGACGGGCGCGCCCTCGGGAACGCGCTCGAAACCCTCGACCAGCGCTTCCGGCGTGATGCCCCAGTTGTTGGCCTCGAACACGGGGGCGCCGTCCTTGAACAGGATGACCTGCGGCGACTCATGCCGGAGGCCCGTCTTCTCCGCCACCAGGTTGCTGGCGGGACGCGCCTCCACCACCCGGATGACGCCGCACATCAGGTCCTCGCGACCGGCCAGCCGGTCCTCGAGATGGCCGAAGCCCTGCATGGTCTTGTGGCAGGTCCCTGCCTTGAAGATGACGCTCGATGGAAAGCGGCCGAGGAAGGCTTCCACGGCCTCTTCACTGGTGAGTAGTACGACTCGGTCATTCAGCATGCTCACTCCTCCTGCGCAACCTGATTGTAGGTGCCCCGGTCGGTCGGGCGATGTCGTGTTGCGCACCCTTCCGGGACGGGCCCTTCGTTGACGGGCCCCTCGTTGACCGCCCCGGTGGCGCCTGATAGACTCGTCGATGCCACCGACGGGACGGAGAGGTGTCCGAGTGGTTGAAGGAGCACGCCTGGAAAGCGTGTAGGTGGGCATTCCCTGCCTCGCGGGTTCGAATCCCGCCCTCTCCGCCAACTGTACCGCCGCCGGGCGGCACCGCGAACGACCGCACCACGAGCACTGCGCGGACACCGCGCTTCGTAGGCCGGCTGCCACAGGCCCGTCCGCGGAGCGGCCGTTCGTCGTGGTGGGATCGCGGGAAGGCGTCCCCGACCACCGAGGCGAGGACCGAGCCGCGACGACGCCCCCGCCCCCCGATCGAAGCACGCGCTCCCGATATCCGAGAAACGGGCCTTCTCCAGAGGCCGCGCCTCGGATACGGTCGTACGGTGCCGGGATCGCCCCCCACGATTCCGGCACACTCCCCCTCCCCCGACAAGACCGCGTCCCGCTTCACGCAGCGCGCCCCCGGATCGTTGTCCGGGGGCGCGCTGCGTGCCTCGAGGGAAGATCCTCTCGGCGTCGCCGTCGGTGGCGTCCGTTCAGGCCTGAGCGGTGGCTCCCTCGCTCACCTGCTTGAGAGCCTCGGCGAAGGCATGCTCGGGCTGCGCGCCCAGCACGCGGGTGGCGTTGGCCCCCGTGACGATGGTGTCGGGCACGCCCGAGATGCGATGCTGCTGCGACAGGGTGGGGAACTCGTTCGCCTCGATCCCCTCGGCGACGATGCGGTCGTTCACCAGGGCGAACCGGAAGGCGGTGAGGACCGCTCGCGGGCAGTAGGGGCAGGTCGGCGTCACGAAGGTCTGCAGGTTGATGGCGTCGCCGATCTCCTTGACGCTCTCCAACGTGGGCGTGAGCTCGAGCTCACCGCCGCCCAGCATCAACAGGGTCTCGAGCAGGGTGGTGAACTCGTAGCCGCTGGGGATCCCCAGGAAGCGCATGTTGCTGCGTGTCGTGCCCTTGCGCCGGAACAGCGTCGTCGGCGCCCGCGTGATGCCGAGCGCCTTGGCCTCGTCGTCGGCGCCGAGGTTGCGCTCGATCACCTCGACGTGCTCGTTGAGCTCCGCGACCTCCTTGAGGAGCTGGACCGTCGCTTCCTGTTCTCCCACCGGTTCCTGCCCGGGCACGACGACCTGACCGCCCTTGTAGACGATCATCTCCACGTCGTTCTGGAGACCGCTCAGTGCGTCCCGGACCTGACTCCGGATGTCTTCATCGAGAAAAGCCATGCGTGGCTCCCTTCCATCCAAGCTATCCGGAGCCACGCTATCACATACCCCTGGTGGGTATCTAGTCGCGAGCGACACGGTCGGTCTCACCCTCGTCATGCACGTCCTACGCCGGTCTCACGCCACCCGGCTAGGCTGGCGGTGTCGAAACGAGCGCTGAAACCGGCGCCAGAGAGAGGAGCCGTCCTCATGGGTCCACACGAGCGTGTCTGGATACGCGATGAACGCGGCGTTCACGCCGCCGCCGCCGTTCCTCCGGCCGCCTGGAGCGGCGAGCGAGGCTGCGTCGTCGGGCCTTTCACCAACGTGCAGTGCGCCCGCACCTTCCTCTTCCTGCGCCAGCGGGGTCGCGGCGGCACCCGCGTCTTCCCCGCCGGCTCCGCCTACTACGTCGAGATGCTGCCGTGAGGCCCGCGGCCCCTACGGCGTCGACCACGCGGGATTGTCCACGTCCCCACGGGAACGCGAGTGGTAAGCTACGCCCGTGCCGGACCTCGCCAAGCAGCCCCTCGGCGTGTTCGATTCCGGGGTCGGTGGGCTGACGGTCCTGAGCGCCCTGCAACGGGCGCTCCCGAACGAGTCCCTTCTCTATCTCGGCGACACAGCCCGCGTCCCCTACGGATCGAAACCGCTCGACATGGTGCGCGGCTTCGCCCGGCAGATCAGCCGCGAGCTCCTCCGCCGCGGCGTGAAGGGCATCGTGGTGGCCTGCAACACCGCCTCGGCCGCGAGCCTGCCGGAACTCGCGGACGAGCTGCCCGTTCCCGTTTGGGGCGTGGTCGACCCGGGGGTCCAGGCCGCCCTGGCGGCTACGCGCTCCGGGCACGTCGGCGTGCTCGGCACCGTCGGCACCATCGACACCCGCGTCTACCAGGACCGCCTGGAAGCGGCGGGCGCGTCCACCTGGGGCAAGGCCTGTCCGCTGTTCGTCCCCATCGTCGAGGAGGGCATCTCCGACTCCGACATCGCGACGCTCGTGGCAGAGCACTACCTGGCCTCGCGACCCGCCGTCGACACCGTCATCCTCGGCTGCACCCACTACCCCGCCCTCCGAGCAACGCTGCAGGCGGTGCTCGGGGAGGGCGTGACGCTGGTCGACTCGGCGGAGTCGACCGCGGCCGTGGTGGCGCGCGACCTGCGCCGTACCGGCCTGGCGGCTCCGGCCGGCGCCGAGGGCACCATCCATCACCTGGTCACCGGTGACGTCGACACCTATCTGCACACCGCCCACGTCCTGGGCGGCCCCATGGGGCCCGCCGAACGCGTCGTCCTCGATGCGCTCGAGCCCGCACCCGGCTGAGGCGGCGTCCCCATGCGAACCGAACGACGTTCCGACGAGCTGCGTCCGATCACCGTCACCCCCGGCTTCAACCGCTATGCCGAGGGCTCGGCGCTGGTCGAGTGGGGACATACCGTAGTCCTTGCAACGGTCACCATCGACAACCGCCTGCCGCCCCACCTGCGCGGCCGGCGCGCCAAGAACGGCTGGCTCACGGCCGAGTACGCGCTGCTGCCGCGCAGCACGCAGGAGCGGAGCCAGCGCGAACGGCTCTACGCCGGCGGCCGGACGCAGGAGATCCAGCGGCTGATCGGCCGCGCTCTGCGCAGCATCGTCGACCTGGAGATGTTCCGCAACAAGACCCTCATCGTCGACGTCGACGTGCTCCAGGCCGACGGAGGCACCCGCTGCGCCGGAATCACGGCCGGCTACGCCGCCCTGCATCACGCCGCGAGCCGGCTGGTGTTCGACGGCGCGCTCTCCGAGTGGCCGCTCAAACACGAACTCGCTGCGGTGAGCGTAGGGCTCGTCGACGGCGCCGCCCTTGTCGACCTCCAGTACAGTGAGGACGTGCAGGCCGAGGTCGACCTCAACGTCATCGCGACAGGCGGGGGGGACGTGGTGGAGGTGCAGGGTGGTGGCGAGGAACGTCCGATCCCTGCCGAGACCTACGTCACTCTGGTCGCGAACGGCGTTCGTGCCGCGCAACGCGTCGTGGAGATCGTGAGGCCGCAGCTCTCGTGAGCCGCCTGCGCATCGTCATCGCCACCGGCAATGCCGGCAAGCTGCGCGAGTTCCGGCGCGCCCTGGGGCGCCTGGACGTCGAGCTGCTGTCTGCCGAGGAGGCCGGTATCCGACGTTTTCCCGAGGAGACCGGCGCGAGCTACGAGGAGAACGCCCTGCTCAAGGCCGGCTACGCTGCCCTGCAGAGCGGCATGCCCGCCCTGGCGGACGACTCCGGCCTGGAGGTCGACGTGCTCGACGGCGCTCCGGGGGTCTACTCGGCGCGCTTCGGGGGCAAGCTGCGGGACGGGGAGCGTGTCGCGTACCTGCTCCAGAAGATGCGCGACGTTCCGCGCGGAGCCCGCGGTGCCAGTTTCGTGAGCACCGTGGTCCTGGCCACCCCCGGAGGCGAAGTGAAGAGCTTCGTCGGGGAATGCCGTGGCGAGATCCTGGAGGGGCCGCGCGGCGAAGGCGGCTTCGGTTACGATCCCGTGTTCTTCAGCCCCGAGCTCAGCAAGACCTTCGCCGAAGCCGACGGCGACGCCAAAGGGCGGGTCAGTCACCGCGGGCGGGCGCTGCAGCGCTTCCTCGAGTGGGCCCTCACCCCCATCGGAAAGCGCACCATGCAGGAGACGACGCCCCGCCGCGACGCCAAGCTCTGAATCTCGCGCCGGACGGAAGGCCTACCAGCTGCTCGTCGGCGTGTCCCTCAGCGTGTCGGCGGCGTTCCTCAGGTCCGCGGCGAAGCGCTCCTCCCAGTCCGCCGGCGATGTCGCCGTGACCCGCTGAAGCGCCTGCTCGCCGTCGAGCTCGGCGATCGCGGCCAGCTGCGCACGCCACAGGCGCACCCAGTCCGGATGGTGCCGCGCGATCGTCTGGCCGCGGAGCAGGCACTGCGCGGACGCCACCACGCGCTGGCGCGGGTTGAGACGCCGCATGTCGCGCAGCAACGGCTCCGCGAACGGCTTGCGCCAGCGGAACAGCGCAACCTGCTCGGCCACCGCGTCGATCCAGGTGGCACGGTCGTCCCAGATGTGACGCAGCGGCAGCAGCGCCGCCTCCAACAACCAGTCGGGGTGGCGCGGCCCCGCTCCCGGGAAGGCGTCCTCAACCGAGGCCCGGTAGAACAGGATCCGGCCGAGTTCGTAGCTGAGCGCCCCGGCCGAGCGCGGCGACCGCTCGTCGAACCCTCGCAAGGCGTGGCGCAACGTGCCCGTGACGGGATTGGCGCCGCTGACGCGCGGCTTCTCGAGCAGCTCGAGCCGCACCGGCCCCTGCCAGGCGACCCCCAGGTAGCGCCCCACCACCGGCCTCAGCACCTCGACCAGCGCCGCCGCCGCGTCCGCCCGCACGTCCTCGCCGCGCGGGAAACGGAGCTCGATGTCCGAGCGCCGGCTCTCGACCACGCCGTCCAGCCGCAGGGGTTGCCGTGCGGGATCCATGCGGTGCCCCCTCCGGGGAATCGTCTCAGACCTGAATGGTGACCCGGGCGCCGTCGCCCAGCAGGTGGACGGCGTCGCTGAAGCGGATGACGCGCGACTGCAGACCCATGGTCACACTGTGGGTACGGGCACCGTTCTTGAAGAACTTGACGCCCCGCAACAGATCGCCGTCGGTGATGCCGCTCGCGCTGAACACGATCGTCTTGCCCGGCGCCAGGTCGTCGGTGCGGTAGACCTTCTCCACCGACGCCCCCATGGCCTCCAGGCGCGCCTTCTCGTCATCGTTGCGGGGCCGGAAGCGGCCCTGGATCTCGCCGCCCAGGCACTTCAGGGCAGCGGCCGCCAGCACCCCCTCCGGCGCCCCGCCGGTCCCCATCACCGCGTGCACGCCGGTGCCGCGCACGGCCGCCGAGAGCGCGGCGATGACGTCGCCGTCACCGATGAGCTTCACCCGGGCGCCGGCATCGCGGACCTCCTGGATGAGCTCGGCGTGGCGCGGCCGGTCGAGGATGACCACGGTCAGGTCGTCCACGGCGCGGTCGAGCGACAGCGCCACCGAACGCAGGTTGGCGGCCACCGGCCATGACAGGTCGACCGTGCCGGCGGCCGGCGGGCCCACCACCAGCTTCTGCATGTAGGTGTCGGGGGCGTGGAACAGGCCGCCGTGCTCGGCCAGCGCGATCACCGCCACCGAGTTGGCGACCATGCGCGCTGTGATGTTCGTGCCCTCCACCGGGTCCACCGCGATGTCGACCGGCCACGCGCCGTCGCCGGCGCGGCCGAGCCGCTCCCCGATGAACAGCATGGGGGCCTCGTCGCGCTCGCCCTCGCCGATGACGATCTCACCGTCGATGTCGAGCTCGTTGAGCACGCGACGCATCGCATCGGTCCCTGCCTGGTCGACCAGGTCGGCGTCACCCTTGCCGGCCACCCGGCTGGCAGCGATGGCCGCCTGTTCGGTCACGCGGACGGTGTCGAGCACCAGAGCGCGTTCCATGTCGACACTGCTGCTCCCGGCCGCTGGGCGTCTCGCCCGCGGCCCCGTCGTCTTCTTCGAGGACGCCATGACCTGCATTGTGCCAGCCGGCGGGTGCCTTTGTCACGCCCGCCGCGGCGGGCGCTCGGCACCGGACGCGCGGTCGCACCGACGCTCCCGCGTCCCGCGCGGCGTTCAGGTGCGCCGCGGGGCGTCGCGGTGGCGCTTCGAAAGCTCGCCGGCGACGTCGTCCAGCGTCAGCCCGCGCTCGTTCAGGAGCACTGTCAGGTGGAACAGCAGATCGGCCGCCTCGGCGACCAGCTCATCGTTCTTGTGCTCGAGCGCCGCCACGATGCTCTCGCCCGCCTCTTCGACCACCTTCTGCGCCACGTAGCCGAGCCCGCGCTCGTGGAGCCGCCGCACGTAGCTGCCCTCGGGCAGATCCCTCAGGCGTTCACCCACCACCCGCTGAAGGAGCGCCAGCACGTCGCCGAGGGAGGCCCCCTCCTCGGTGGATGCGCTCGCGGCGGCGGCCTTCCCGGCCGTCGGCGCGTCGGCGGCGTCGCTCGCGGCGTCGGCCGTCGCCACGCTGCGGTAGAAGCAGCTCCGGTTCCCTGTGTGGCACGCCGGGCCGGTCTGCTCCACGCGGTAGAGCAGTGCGTCCTCGTCGCAGTCGTAGCGCACCTCGACGATGCGCTGCACGTGACCGCTGGTCTCACCCTTGCGCCACAGCTCACCGCGCGAGCGGCTGTGGTAGTGCGCCTGGCGGGTCGCGAGGGTGGCCTCGACGGCCTCGGCATCGGCGTACGCGAGCATCAGGACCTCGCCCGACGAGGCGTCCTGCGCGATGACGGGTAGCAGACCGTCGTCGTCGAAACGGAAACGCGGAAACGTCATGCCGACCAGTCTACGGCGCGGGGCCGCGGCGCCCGGTAGGGTCAGCCGGCCAGCGCCTGCGCCAGGTCCGCGATCAGGTCGTCGGGATGCTCGAGCCCCACCGACACCCTCAGCAGGTCGTCCGGCGTCGTCGTTCCCGGTCCCTCGATGGAGGCGCGGTGCTCGATCAGGCTCTCCACGCCGCCGAGGCTGGTGGCGCGCGTGAACAGCCGCACGCGGGCCGCGGCCGCCATGGCGGCCGCCTCCCCTCCACGCACGCGGAACGACAGCATGCCGCCGAACCCGATCATCTGCAGGGCCGCCAGCGCGTGCCCGGGGTGGCTCGGCAGGCCCGGATAGTGCACGCGCGCCACCTCCGGCCGGTCCGCCAGGAACGCCGCGACCTGCGCCGCCCCTTCACCATGACCGCGCATGCGGTAGGGCAGCGTGCGCAGCCCCCGGTGCGCCAGCCAGCAATCGAACGGGCTCGGCACCGCGCCCTCGTGCTGCTGGAGGAAACGGATCCGCTCCCACGCCAGGTCAGCGCGCGCGCTGACCACCGCGCCGCCGAGCACGTCGCTGTGGCCCGACAGGTACTTGGTGGTGGCATGCACCACCAGGTCCGCGCCGAACGCGAACGGGTCGGCCACGCCGGGCGGAGTCCAGGTGGCGTCCACCGCCACCCGCGCGCCCCGAGCGTGCGCGATCTCGCTCACCGCGCCCAGATCGGTGATGCTCAGCAGCGGGTTGGAGGGCGTCTCCACCCAGACGAGCCTCGTCTCCGGTCGCCAGGCGCGGCGCAGCGCGTCGACGTCGGTGAGGTCCACGTAGTCCACGGCCAGCCCCCACGGGACGAGCGCGCCGTCCACCAGCTTGCGGATGCCGTGGTAGAGCTCGACCGGCAGCAGCACGTGGTCGCCGGGGCGGACCGAACGCAGCACAGCCGCGGCGGCCGCCGAGCCGGAGCTGAACGCCGCCGCCTCGACCCCGCCCTGGAGTGCGGCCAGCGCCGTCTCCAGCGCCTGCCGGTTGGGGTTGGCGCTGCGGGTGTAGACGAACCCCAAAGGGTACGCGCCGTCGGCGTCGCGCCGGAAGGTGGTACTGAGGTGGATGGGCGGCGTCACGGCCCCGGTCGCGGGGTCGGGCTCGCTGCCGGCGTGCACCGCCAGGGTCTCCAGGTGGGGGCGCTCGTCGCTCACGGACTCCTCCTCATCCTCGCCGGCGGCGCGCCGCGCTCGAGCTCACACGCGCGGCACGGACGACCGGACCTCGGCTCAGACGCGCCGCACGACCAACCCGGCCTCGGCGCACACGCGCTTGACATCGTCGACGCTCACCTCGCCGCGGTGGAAGATGCCGGCGGCCAGGGCGGCATCCGCCTCGCCCTGAAGCAGCACATCGCGCAGGTGCTCGGCGCGGCCGGCGCCGCCCGAGGCCACCACCGGGATGTCGACCGCGCGCGCCACCGCCCGCGTCGCCTCGACGTCGAATCCGGTCTTCATCCCGTCGGCATCGATGCTGTTCAGGACGATCTCCCCCGCCCCGAGCTCCTGCCCGCGCACGGCCCAAGCCACCGCGTCCAGGCCGGTGGCCTTGCGGCCGCCCGCCACGTAGACCTCGAGACCGGCGGCCGTGCGCTTGGCGTCGATCGACAGCACCACCGCCTGGCTGCCGTAGTGGTCGGCCGCCTCGCGCAGCACGTCGGGCCGGGCCACCGCACCCGAGTTGACAGACACCTTGTCGGCACCGGCCAGGAACAGCGCTCGGAAGTCGCCCAGCGTGCGCACCCCTCCACCTATGGTGAGCGGCATGAAGCACTGTTCGGCGGTGCGGGTCGCCACCTCGAGGATGGCGCCGCGCCCCTCGGCGGTGGCCGTGATGTCGTAGAACACCAGCTCGTCCGCGCCCTGCGCGTTGTAGGCGAGGGCCAGCTCGACCGGATCGCCGACGTCCGCGAGCTCGCCGCGTTCGGCCCGACCGAACTGCTGCCCGCGTGTGACCCGGCCCGCGGCGACGTCGAGACAGGGGATGATGCGGCGCGCCAGCATGGGCCGCAGCATACCCCCGTCCTCAGCGCTCGAACAGCGACAGCAGCTCGACGTGGTGCGTGTGCGGGTAGAAGTCGAAGGGTTCGAACCGTACGAGGCGGAGCCCCGCCTGCTCGAAGGCCGCCACGTCCCGGGCCCAGGTCGCCGGGTCGCACGACACGTAGAGAAGCCGTGGCGCCGGGCTCTCGACGATGGCGCCGCGCACCTCGGCCGACAGGCCCGCGCGGGGCGGATCGACGGCCACGAGTTCGGCGTCGCCGGGCAGCGGGGCGCGCCGCGCGTCGGCGCGCAGGAAGCGCACGCCGCTCAGGCCCAGGCGCTCGGCGTCACGCTCGCCGCGAGCGACGGCCGAGCGGTCGATCTCGACCGCGGTCACGGTCTCGAAGCGCTGCGCGAGGTGGAAGGCGATGGCGCCGCCGCCGGCGAAGAGGTCCCAGGCGTGCCGTCCGGCCGGCACCCAGCGCACCAGCTCCCGGTAGAGCTCGCCGGCGGCATGAGCGTTGGGCTGGGCGAAGGCCGTGGCGCCGACGCTGAGATCGACGTCGCCGAAACGTTGCCGCAGGGTCCTGGCCCCGGCCAGCCGCGAGCTGCCGCGGCGGAAGCGCCCGCGCGGGTCGAATGGCGCGTGGCCGACACCGCGGATCCCACGGCGGACGAGCTCGTGGGCCAGCGGCACCAGTTCGCGCTCGGGCAGCGTCGTCACCAATGCGGCCAGGGCCTCGCCGTCGTCGTTGCCGCGCAGCGCCACCTCACGCACGCCGCGCAGATCTTCCAGGCGCCCCGCGAGCACCTGCCAAGCATCCTGCACCGCCTCGTTGGCCACGGGGTCGACGTCGACCGCCACCACCTGATGTGAGCCGCCGCGGCGGTAGCCCAGGCCGCGGCGGCTCACCGCCGGCTGCACCGCGCTGCGGTAGCCCCAGGTTTGGGGCGACGGACGCACCGGAGGCACCTCCCGCTCCCCGGCGCCGGCGCGCCGAAGGGCGTCGCCGACCACCTCGCGCTTGAGCTCGAGCTGGCGCTCGTAGGCGATGAAGCCGTAATCGAGGCCCGGGTGGTTCGGCGCCTCGACCCGGTCGGGGCTCGCCTCCAGCACCTCGGTGACGTAGCCTTGCAGGACACCCTTGACGGCCTCCACCTCGGCCCGCACCCGTTCTCCGGGGAGGCCGCCGCGCACCAGCGCTACGCGGCCGTCCTCTGTCCGGGTGAGGGCCGCCCCGCCGTGGACCATCCGTTCGAGTCGGGTGTCGAGCTTCATCCGACCAGTCTACCGGTGCCGTCCGTGCACCGCCGACGCGCCGCTATCGCCCGCGCACGCGCGCTTTCCTCCGGGAGCCGTCGGGCCTCCCTGCTATACTGCCCGCATGAAGCGCTCGCTGCAGGAAGTCGTCGAACTGGTGGTCTTCGGGCTGATCGCCCTGCTCATCGGCACAGGCGTGCTGTGGCTCGGCGGCTGGGTCCTGGGATGGGTCGGTCTTCTGCTCAAGTTCCTGGCAGGGCTGATCTGGTGGTTGCTCCGGTTCATCGTGCCGGTCGCTATCGTGGCCGGGCTGATCTACTTCGTGGTCCGGGTGTTGCAGGGTGACCGCTCGGCCCGCCAGGCGTCGCCCGCGAGCACGGCTCCGGCGAGCACGGCTCCGGCCGGAACGACGCCTCCCGCCACGTCCGCTGCTACCGCGCCCGCGGCCGTCAAGGAGGCCACGGTGCCGGAGGCGACCGTGGCGGAGGCGACCGTGGCGGACGCCAGCGTCGAGGACACGGCGCCCGAGGACACGGCAACTGAAGGCACGGCGCGCGAGGACACGGCGCGCGAGGACACCGCCCCTGCCGACGAGCCCCACGACGACGGGGCCCCCGCGCCCGAGTCCGACAGCGAAGACGACGACAAGCACAACTAGATCGTTGGGCCCCGCCGGGCGGCATGGCGGGGCCCAACGATCGTTCAGGCCGCGCGCCGGGCGCCGGCCCCTGCCAGGCTCGCCGCGGTGCTGAGGCGCCTGGGCCTGGTACTGGCCCTCGTCCCCATCGTGGTGTTGCTGAGCGCGTTCTCCGAAGTGTGGCTGAGCCCCAACGACTACGCCGGCATGCCGTCGCCGGGAGCGATGCCCTCGCCGACGCACTACCCGCTGCTCCAGACGCTGCTCGCCCATGCGAGCGAGCAGGTGAGGGCCGGCTCCGACACCTTCCACATCGTCTGCGCCACCTGCCACGGGCCGACGGGCAAGGGCTACACCGAGGCCAGGATGGCGTTCATCCCCGACCACCGTGCGTGCGAGCGCTGCCACCGGCCCGCCAACCCGGCGCTCTGGGCCGAGACGCAGATCACGGCCAAGAACAGCTTCTCGATCGGGAACCCGCCTGCCCTGCGGGGAACGGACCTGCTCCAGGAATACCCGACGCCGTCGGCGCTGTTCCACTTCCTCAAGCAGAAGATGCCCCGCTACGATCCCGGCAAGTTCGACGACGCGACGTACGTGCAGCTCACGGCCTTCCTGCTGGCGCTGAACGGTGCCATGCCGCCGGACGCCAGCCTGACCGGCGCCCCGAACGACCTCGCCATCACGCCCTGAACCGGCGCACGGGCGGTGCCCCCGAGAGAACGCGGTCCGCACCCCGAGGGGTGCGGACCGCGCGACGTCCGGTCGGGGGCGAGCGCCCGCTAGCTGCGCACGTCGAGCACGTCGCGCACCGCGTCGCCGAGCAGGTTCCAGCCGAGCACGAAGATCACGATGACGAGGCCGGGCCAGGCGGACACGAACCAGTAGGCCAACGGCTGCCCGGGAGGTCCCTTGATCCAGTCGCGGGCGAAGCTGATCATCTGCCCCCAGTCCGCGTAGCCCACAGGCGCTCCGAGTCCCAAGAAGCTCAGGGCCGCCGCGGTCAGCACGATGGCGCCGATGTCGAGGCTGGCGATGACCAGCAAGGGCCCCAGCGAGTTGGGCAGGATGTGCCTCAGCACCACCCTCGGCCCTCGCGCCCCCAGGGCGCGGGCTCCGTCGATGAAGTCCCGCTCCTTGATCGCCATGATGTCGCCACGAAGGATGCGCGAATAGGGCGCCCATTGCACCGCCGCGATCGCGATCATGACGTGGGTGAGCCCCTGCCCCAGGATGGTCACGATGACGATGGCGATGACCAGGCTGGGCATCGACAGCACCACGTCGACGAAGCGCATGATCGCGTTGTCGAGCCAGCCGCCGGTGTAGCCGGCGATCGACCCCACCAGGGCCCCGAACAGGACCCCGAAGCCCACCACCAGGATGCCGACGTAGAACGCCGAGCGGGTCCCCCACACCAGCCCGTAGTAGAGGTCGTAGCCGCCACTGGTGGCGCCCAGCCAGAGCTTGCCGCTCGGCGGCGTGGGAACCGCGGAGTAGCTCGCCCGCGGGATGGTGAAGCACGTCGACGGCGGAGCCACGATGGCGCGCCAGAACACCGGGGTCCAGGGCTCGACGATCTTGTGCGTCTCACCGAAGCCCAGCCCCAGGTCGCGCACGCAGGTGTTGCGGATGGTCTTGAGCTGGAAGTAGGTCAGTTGCGGTGCGAAGACGGCCACCAGGATGTAGAAGATCACCAGCACCGTGCCCGTGATCGCCAGCGGGTTGCGGCGGAAGCGCTTGAAGGCCTTCGAGCGCCAGAAACCGCGCTGCGCATCGGGCAACAGCCCGTCCTCGGTCCGGCCGGTTCGTTCGACGGAGGTGCTCATCAGTCGTACCGGATCCGGGGATCGACCAGGGCATAGAGGACGTCGACGACCAGGTTCGCCAGCACCACGATCATGGCGGTGAACACCGCGCCGCCGAGCACCGACGCGTAATCGAGCTGGGTGGCCGCCGCGGCGAACCACTGACCCATCCCGGGGTAGGAGAAGATCGTCTCGGTGATGACCACGCCGTTGAACAACAAGATGATCGTGAACCCCGAGACCGTCAGGACGGGGATCAGGGCGTTGCGCCGGGCGTGCTTGGTGTTGACCACGTGCTCGGAGAGGCCCTTGGAGCGGGCGGTGCGAACGTAGTCCTGTCCGAGCGCGTCGAGCAGCGACGAGCGCATGACGCGCATGATCTGGGCGCTCGTCACCGCCGACAGCGTGATGACGGGGAGAACGAGGTGCCAGACGACGTCCAGGAAGATACCGAAGCGGCCGTTGAAGATCGAATCGAGGATAAGGAAACCGGTGTAGTCGTGGAAGGCTCCGTTGGCTGTGAGGTTCGACAACCGGATCGAATCCCCCGTCGTCAGGATCCCCGGCTGGAACCAGTTGAGGCCGCCGTAGAAGATCACCAACAGCCAGATACCGAGCACGAACGTGGGCAGCGACCAGCCTACGATGGCCAGCACACGGGTGATCTGGTCGACCACCTTGTCGCGGTTCAGCGCGGCCGCCGTACCCAGCCAGATGCCCACCCCCACGATCGGGAAGAGCGCGGCCAGAGCCAGCGTCACGGTGCGCGGGAAGCGCGTCGCGATGGCCTTCACCACGGTGGTCCGGGCGACGGTGGAATATCCCAGGTTGCCGTGGGCAGCCGAATCGATCCAGCGCCAGTACTGGCTGTACCAGGGCTTGTCGAGACCGTACTTGGCGATGATGGCGTCGATGTTCTGGAGCTGGGCGGGCGAGGTGATGAAGGTCGCCGCCCGCTCGGCCGGGCTGAGGAGCTGCATCAGGAGCACGATCAGGAGTGTGACTCCAAGAAAGACGACCGGCAAGAATAGAACGCGTCGAACGATAAAGGTTAGCAAGTGCGTGTCACCTCATAGCCGCGGCAGGGGCGGCCTCGCGGCCGCCCCCTTCGCAGCGACAGGATCAGTGTCCTACTTGGAGACCTTGCTCCAGAGGAACTCGCCGTTGCCGATCATGGGGTTGTAGTACACACCCTTGAGCGACGTGCTCGTCACGAGGATCGGGTAGGCCCGCGGGACGAGGATGATCGGCGACAGGTCGTGTGCCAGGTTGCCGATCTGGCTGTACATGAGCTTGCGGGCGTCGGGGTTGGTCTCGGTGCGCGCCTGCTCGTTGAGCTGGTTGATCTGAGGGTTGGAGAAGTGGTACTGGTCGGCGTAGTAGCCGCCCTTGGCGTAGAAGGTCGTGATGAAGTTGTCCGGGTCGGCGTAGTCGGCGCCCCAACCGAGGGCGTAGGCCGCCATGGTGCTCTCGCTGGCCTGCTTGATGAAGTCCGGCCAGGCGACGCCGCGAACGGTGACGTTGAACTTCGGGTTGATGTACTCGAGGTTCGACTTCAGGATCTCCAGCGCCGTCTGGCGCGAGGTGTTGCCCGTGTTGTAGAGCAGCGTGATCTTGAAGCCGTCCTGCCAGAGCTTGCCGTCGAAGGCGGCCTTACAGTGCTGGGCGGCCTTCTCGAGGTCGAGGTTGTACTCGGGGATGTTGGGGTCGTAGCCGAGGAAGGACTTCGGCAGCGCCATCGTGAGCTGCAGGCCCATGCCCAGCAGCACCTGCTGGCCGTACGCCTGGCGGTCGAAGGCGTAGTTGAAGCACAGGCGGACGTCCTTGTTGGCGAAGAAGTCCGGCGGAACGCCGTTGCCGTCGAGCTTGCCGGAGCCGATGTTGGGGTTGTTGTCGGCCTTGATCTGCTCGTTCAAGAAGATGGCGTCCACGGCGGCTTCGGACCAGCCGAGCTTGCCGTCGAGGTTCCAGATCTTCACGCCCTGCGCGCCCTCGACCTGCTTGACGTCGGAGCGGGCGCCGAGGTCGATGTAGTCGGCGTTGCCCTTCTGCAGATTCAGGATGCGGGTCGACACTTCACTGTCGCGGTTGATCAGGACGTTCTTGATGGCCGGCTTGTCGCCCCAGTAGCCGTCGTAGGCCTTGGCCACGAACTTCTGCCCGGGCACCCACTGCACCATCTGGTAGGGGCCGGTGCCGTTCATGTGGTCCTGGAGGTAGGAGTTGTTGTGCAGGTCGTAACCGATCCACTTCTTCCAGGTGGCTTCGGTGCCGTCCCACTGACCGTTCTCGATCGCCCACTTCTTGTCGATGATCGAGGCCGCGCCGAAGAGCAGGCGCGCGAAGAAGGTCGGGCTCGGCTGCGCCAGGTGGAAGACCGCGGTGTACGGATCCGGGCAGGTGACGCTGTTGTCGACCGTCTGGAAGTACTTGTGGTAATCAGCGTCGGTCGCGTCCTTGCCCAGGGCGGTGGTGGCGTCCGCGGTGTAGCCGCTGAGAGGCCCGGCCAGGATCCAGTCGCCCGACTGCGGGTTGTTGGTGATGACCGCGCGCTTGATCGAGTAGGCGACGTCGGCGCAGGTGAAGGGATCGCCGTTATGGAAGGTGACGCCCTTACGCAGCGTGAAGGTGAACGTGCCGCCGTCGCTGGACACCTTGTAGTCGGTGGCGAGCGAGGGAGTGAACTCGCCGGCGCTCGAGCCCTTGTAGGCGTAGAGCGTCTGGTAGATGTTCTGGATGACCAGGCTCGACGACGTGTCGTAGGACTGCGCCGGGTCGAGCGTATCGATCGAGCCGAACTTGTCCTCGACCAGCGTGTTCTGCGCCGTCTGCGCGAAGACAGCACCGGCCATCAGCGCAACGGCAAGTAGAATGAGAATTCGTTTCATGTTCCTCCCACATCGTGGTGTTCAACGTAGCTCCGTCGCCCGCGACCTTGCGCGGCTCGACGAGGTCTGATGATGATCGCGAAGTTGCCTCGCCACGCCTCCTTTCGCTCAGGGCATTGGCGCCCCCGGTCGGACGGTCTTCGCAGTTTACCAAAGTGCATGCGGTACATCGCATGAGACCGGATGAGGGAGACGCTCACGAAGGGCTCTTCCGGGCCTGCCATGCTGAGGCCCATGGGTTCCTTACTCGTCCGCCACCGGCCGGCAACGTGCGCGCCGGTAGGATAGACTTCGGTTCGATGCACCCGTCCACGACACCGGCCGCTTCCACAGCTGCGCGCCGCCCGCGCGCCCGGCAGCTGCGCCGTGCGCTCGCGTTCTTCGCCGCTACGGCTGCGCTCGTCCCTCTGCTGGCCGGTTGCATGGGTCGCGGCGACTCGACCACGCCGATCGTGGGGATCAGCGATCCCAAGAGCGGCACCACCCGCACCGCCGACAACCTCACCATCACCGGCTACGCTATGGACGACTTCGGTGTGGCCTCGATCAAGATCAACGGCACCGACGTGCTTCAGAACGCCGCCTACGCGGGCGAACGCGGCAAACGACTCATCCGCTTCCGCTTCTCCGTGGGCGGCCTTCAGGACGGCGAGGTCACCACACACATCGTGGTCGCCGACGTCAACGGCCGCACCTCGACGCTGGATTATCACCTGACCATCGACAACACTCCGCCCACGGTCAAGCTCAGCAAGGTGGGCTCGGCCGGCAGCGGGCAGATCCACGTCGAAGGCGAGGCGAAGGACAACAATCGCGTGGCGAGCATCACCATCGATGGCCAGCCCCTGGCCTTCACGCCGGGACCGGACGTGCCGTTCTCGGTGGACGTACCGGCCCAGAAGGGCGGTGCGGTGGTGGTGGAGGACAGCGCCGGCAACAAGACGAGCCAGCCCCTGCAATGACGCTCGCCCGACGAGAGGACATCACCGATCCCGTCCTGCCGTACGGCACGGCCGACCTCCTGGACGGACGCCCCGCCGGCGACACCGTCGCCCTCGAGGAGCGTTACGGCAACGGCGACCTCATCGCCATCCTGGAGACCCTGGGGGTCGCCGGACCCTTCCGGGTCGAGACGCCGTGGGAGATCCGCGACGAGAAGGGACGGCACCTGATCCACGCCGCCGGCTACGCGGCGCTGCCGTTCGGCGAGAGCTATCCTCCTGTGCTCGACTTCGTCCGCGCCTTCACCGAGCGCAACCGCGAGCTCGCCTTACCGCAACAGTCGGCCAGCACCTGGCGGGCCGCCCTCGAGGCGAACCTGGTGGCGTTGCTGGCCGCCTTCGCGCCCAGCCATGCCGACAGCCGCGTCGTCTTCGCCAACAGCGGGGCCGAGGCGATCGAAGCCGCCATCAAGATGGCGCGCGCGGCGCGCCCTCGCGCCTCCCGCTTCATCAACTTCGCCTCCGCCTACCACGGCAAGACCCACGGCGCTCTTGCCCTCACCCCCAACGCGACTACCAGACCCCGTACCTGCCCCTTTCGCCGAAGACCATCACCCTCCCCTACGGCGACCTGGACGCCCTGGAGACGGCCCTCCGCCGCCACGGCGACGATGTCGCCGGCATCGTGGTCGAGCCCGTGCAGGGCGAGGGCGGCGTCATCACGCCGCCGTCCGGTTTCCTGGCGGGTCTGGGCGAGGCGGCGCGCCGCCACGGGGTCCTGGTCATCGCCGACGAGATCCAGACCGGGCTCGGTCGCACCGGAGCCTGGTTCGCCAGCCTCGACGGCGGCCTCGAGCCCGACATCGTGACGCTCGCCAAGCCGCTCGGCGCCGGTCTCGTGCCGGTGGGCGCCACCATCGCCCGCAACGAGGTCTACCGCGCGATGCTGGCGGGGTTCGGGAGCAAGAACCATTCGTCCACCTTCGCCGGCGGATCGCTGGCGATGGCCGTGGGCCTCCGTTCGCTCGAACTCATCCGGGAGGAGCGCCTGGTGGCGAAGGCGCGCGAGGACGGGCGCTACGCCCTCGAGCGTCTGCGCGCCATCCAGGCGCGCTACCCCCACTTCATCGAGGAGGTGCGCGGCGCGGGCATGCTGTTCGGGATCAAGCTCCGGCCCGTCATCGGCAAGCTGCCCTTCGGAACCCGCCGGCTGCTGCCTTTCGACGACGACACCCTGCAACAACTCGCCGGCGTGCTCGGCCTGCGGGCGCTCCATCTCGGAGGCGTCCACGCCTGCGTGTCGCTCAACAGCTTCCGCACCGTCCGGTTGACCCCGGCCCTCAACCTGCCGCGGCCCTTGCTCGACGAGCTGCTGAGCCGCACGGAGGCTGTCGCACGGAGTCACCGCCGTGCCTGGACGATGCTGCCGCGGCTTCCCCTGACGCGCCTGGTGCGCCTGGCGCGGCTGAAGGACTGACCCGCCTGAAGGACTGACCCGCCTGACTCGCCTGCATGTCCGTCGGCACGGAAGCACGGTTGC
>CAWAPF010000001.1:0-175000 GCA_963783895.1 uncultured Trueperaceae bacterium | reverse complement strand
CGTGACATGCCCGGCCTCGACAACGCCGATGCCGTTCTGAACGGCATCGCCTACGATCCCCAGAACAGGCACTTCTTCGTAACAGGCAAGTTGTGGCCCCGGATGTTCGAGGTGCGCTTCGCCACGCGGCCCGGGGGCTGAGGGGCTCGGCGCGCAGCGGTTCGGGGTGCACGTCCCAAGACAACGGCGTGGCTCGCGCCACGCCGGTCCCACAGCCCTGCGCGGGGGTCGATCTAGTCGTTCGAGGCGCTCGGCGTCGTCGCCGCCGGCTTCGGCGTGCTCTCCGTGCCGCTCTTGCCCTTCTCCGCGACGCTCCTGGCCTTGGAACTCCCCGAGCCACGGCTGTCGTTGACGTAGAAGCCCGAGCCCTTGAAGGCGATGCCCACGGGTTGCACCACGCGTTTCACCGGATCGCCGGTCTCAGGATGCTCGGTGAGCGCAGGCTCGGTGATGGGCTGGCGGACCTCGAACGTGTCCCCGGTGGTCAGGTTCTTGTAGACGTACGTTGGCATGCGTCCTCCACGCGTTTCGGCATCGAACAGGCAGCGGCCGTCCGATTGGCACTCGCCCGCGCCGAGTGCGATCCTACCACCCCTGCTAGGCTGTCGGCATGTCCCACACGCCATCCCGAGCCGCCAAGGTGGCGGTGTTGGGAGGCGGCGCCTGGGGTACTGTGCTGGCCGCGCTCTTCGCGGAGTCCGGCGCCGACGTGGCGCTGTGGACGCGCCGGCCCGAGCACGCCGACCTGCTCCGGGCCCGACGCGAGAACCCCGCCTACCTTCCCGGCTTTCCGCTCCCCGACGGCGTGCGCGCGACCGCAGATCTCCCAGAGGCCACGGACAGGGCCGAGCTGGCGGTGGTCGCGGTGCCGAGCCGCGCGGTACGCGGGCTCGTACGCGACCTGCCACGTTCCGAAGCAGGCGTTCTCCCTGTGCTTCTCGCCGCCAAGGGCATCGAGGCGGAGCGCTTCCTGCGCCTGAGCGAGGTCGTCGCCGAGGAGCGTCCCGGCACGCCCGTGGCCGTCCTGTCGGGCCCCAACCTGGCGGCCGAGATCGCCGCCCGCAAGCCGGCGGCCACCACCGTTGCCAGCGACGACGCCTTGCTGGCGCAGCGGGTTCAGGCGCTCCTCACCGGCGGCCCGCTGCGCGTCTACACCAGCCGCGACCTCATCGGCGTGGAGATCGCCGGCGCGATCAAGAACGTCATCGCGCTCGCCGCCGGCATGAGCGACGGGCTCGGCCTCGGGGACAACAGCAAGGCCGCGCTGATCGCGCGCGGCCTTGCCGAGATCGTGCGCCTCGGGACGCTGCTGGGCGGCGATCCCCGAACCTTCTACGGGCTCGCCGGGGTGGGTGATCTGGTGGCCACCTGCGTCAGCGCGCAATCACGCAATCGCCTCGCCGGCGAGCGGCTCGCCCGGGGCGCCACCCTCACCGAGATCGAGGCCAGCGGTCTGACCGCCGAGGGGATCCCCACCACGCTTGCCGTTCACCGCATGCGCCTGGAGATGGGCGTCGAGATGCCCATCTCCAGCGCGGTGTACCGGGTGGTCTTCGCAGGCGAGCAGGTCGACGCCGCTTTGCGCGCGCTCATGGAACGGGCGGCCGGGGCAGAGTGAGCCCTCACTTGCCAGGGCCGCGTTGGCGCCCACCGAGGCTCACACGGAGGCTCACACGGAGGCTGACACGGAGGCCGTCGCCACCGGTTGCTAGTGGGGACCCGCTTCCGCGCCGAGCCCAGCGGCCTGCAAACCCGTCGTCGCCACGGTTCCGGCGGCGGTCGGCAGGTAGATCGCTGTCATGCGCATATTGTTGAGGTTGATCGAGCCCCCTGCGCTTTTCACCGCATCGAGGTAGAAGGTCGTGGTACCGGCGCTCACCGGGAAGACGCGGGTCACGCTGAAGGCCTGGTCGTAGATGCCGCTGGCCGCCGCACTGGGCATCTGGATATCGACCTGATCGATCGTCGGGAGCGATGTGGCGCTCGGCCCGATCCCGAGCTCGTCGATGTTGGTGGCGGTTCCCGACGTGTGGATCAGCTGCGCCTCGCCTGCGGCGGTGACCACCACGTAGCCAGCGGCGGGCGCGGTCACGTCGAGGCTCAACACGCTCGAGAGGGTCGTGCCCACGCTCGTCACGGCAGTGGTTCCAAGCACCTGCGCGGCGCCCGGTTGGGCAGTCTGCAAACTCGCCACGGCGCTCTCGTTGGTGTCGACCGCCGCCTTGACGGCCGCGAAGTTGGCGTTCATCTTGGCTGCGCTGATGACGTCGCCGTCGGCGAAGCTGTTGGGAATCGTGACGGCGGCGCCCCAGACAAGCAGGCCGAGGGCGGTGATGGCCAGGAGTACGGTTCGGAGTTGCGGTCGCTTCATAGGGTTCTTCCCCTCCCAAGGGATGGCGGTTCCGCGAGGCTCGCTCGGGCCTCGTCTAGCGGGCCTCGTCTAGCGGGCCTCGTCTAGCGGGCCTCGTCGAGGTTCGGGCGCGCGATCACGGGCCCCAGGTCGCCTGGCCCCAGATCGCCGTTCCCCAGGTGCCAGCGCCGGCTCCGGTGCCGTTCGTGGCCCCCCCGCAGGCGGCCAGAGCAAGGGCGAGCAGGATCGCGGTGACGACAAGTAGCGGCATGCGTCGTCGCATCAACAACCTCCCAACCCCCCCAACGCTCGGGGCGGCCCTCCTTAGGCGTGAGCATCGCCTCACAGGGCCGTAACCCTCGATCTTCACGCTAGACACCCGCCTCGCCGGCAGCATGTGCGCGAGTCACAGACGACGTCCGGATGAACGAACGCTCAAGGCCGAGCGGGCCCGCACCACGCACCTCCCTTGCCCGCCTGAAGGGCCCGGGTCCCTCCGTGAGGTGAACGCCCGAGCGCGTACACTGGAGTCTGGACCCCGCTGGGACGCCGCCGTGAGCGCAAGCCCCGCGGGCCACGGAGGCAGCTTTGAGCATCGCCATCGCCGCAACGGCACTCACCAAACGCTACGGCCGCACCAAGGCCGTCGACGGGGTCAGCTTCGAGATCCAGGCCGGCGAGATCGTCGGCTTCCTGGGACCCAACGGTGCCGGCAAGACCACCACGCTGCGCATGCTGGCCGGGCTGGTGCGCCCCAGCGGCGGGGCCTGCAGCGTCCTGGGCGGCGCCGTCCCGGGGCCGGAGCTGCGCCAGGTCGGCACCATGATCGAGGAGCCGAGCTTCTACCCCTACCTGAGCGGCCGCGGCAACCTGCGGCACGCCGCCATCCTGCACGGCGGGGTGCCCGAACGGAGGATCGACGAGGTCCTGGACTTCGTGCGCATGGAGAAGGCGGCGGACAAGCGGGTGCGCGCCTACTCGCAGGGGATGCGTCAGCGGCTGGCGCTGGCACGCGCGCTGCTGTGGAAGCCGCGCGTCTTGCTGCTCGACGAGCCCACCAACGGCCTCGATCCCGCCGGCATCGCGGAGGTCCGCGAGTCGCTCCGGCAGGTGGCGGCCGAGGGCGTGACCGTGCTGGTCTCGAGCCACATCCTGGCCGAGATCGAGAAGCTGGTCGAGCGCATCCTCGCCATCGATCGCGGCAGCCTCCGCTTCGACGGCCCGCTCGAAGGACTGCTCTCCGCCGCGGACGCCAGAAGCGTCCGCTACGAGATCGAGGCCACCGACCAGGAGGCGCTGCTGGCGGCGCTCCGCGACCTCGGGCTCGAGCCCACGCCTCACGGCGCGCGCGGCGCGATCGTGGCCGTGCCGAGCGACCACGCCCCCGGCCTGGTGGGACGCTTGTCGACCGCCGGAATCGAGGTCCTGGAGGCGCGCCGCGAGGCGACGACGCTCGAGGACGCCTACCTGCGCCTGGTCGGCGCCGAGGGGCGGCCGTCCTGATGAGCGCCACCCTCAACGTCCTCCGCGCCGAGCTCTTCAAGGCCTTCCGCAAGCGTCGTTTCTACGTGCTGGCTGCGCTCTACTGGGTGCTTCTACCGGTCGTGGCGCTGATCACCGCGACCGTGCTCGACCGCAACCTGGGCGCCTCGTTCGCCAATCAGGACGGCACCATCGCTCAGGTGCTGCAGGGCTTCGCCTCCCCGTTCGGCCTCGCGCGCCTGGCCCTGATGGCACCCGCGCTGATGAGCCCGACGGCGTACATCATCGCCGTGGCGCTGTTCGCCGGCATGTTCATCGGCGAGGAGCGCAGCCAGCACATGTGGAAGACGACGCTGGCGGTGCAACCGGCGCGGCTGGCGGTGCTGGCCGGCAAGCTGGCGGCCGGCATGGCGCTTCTGGCGCTGCTGCTGGCCGGCGCCCTGGTGGTCTCGACGCTGGCGGGCGCGGCCGGTACCCTCTTCCTCCCCACCACCTTCGGCGGTCCCTGGGGGCAGGTGGCCGGTCTGTTCGCGCTGCAGTGGCTCCACCTGCTGGCGGCGCTGGCGCTGGCCTACCTGCTGGTGTTCCTGGTCCGGAGCGGCACGCTCGGCATCATCATGGTCATCTTCTTGCCCGCCCTGCTCGAGGGCCTCTACACCATCCTCAACACGCTGGCCCAGCTCCAGCCGCTCACCCGCTTCAACGCAGTGTTCCAGGCACTGAAGCTGCAACAGGCGTGGCAGGCGCTGCCCCACTACTTCTTCTCCGCCAACCTCTACGCGCCCGCTCGGCACCCGCTCGGCGCCTTCCTGCAGTCGACGGGCGCACCGCAGAACGCCGACCTGGGACCGATCGGGAATCTCCTCGGTCAGGGGCTGACGCTGCCACATGCGGCCGCGGTCATGGCGGGCTACTTCGTGGTGTTCGGCGTGTGGCTGGCCTGGACGCTTCTCCGGCGGGACGTCGAGTGAGCGTGCCACGCTCGAAGGTCGCGCTCGAGCAGCTCATGAGCGAGCGCATCCTGGTCCTGGACGGCGCCATGGGCACCATGATCCAGCGCCTGCGGCTGGACGAGGGCGACTATCGGGGCGAGCGCTTCGCCGGCCACCCGAAGCCCCTGCAGGGCGCCCACGACGTGCTCTGCCTCACGCAGCCCGACGCCATCCGTCGGATCCACGAGGCCTACCTCGAGGCCGGCGCCGACATCATCGAGACCAACACCTTCAACGCCACGCCCGTGGGGCTGTCCGAGTACGCGCTGCAGCCGCACATCCATGCCATCAACGAGGCCGGCGCGCGCCTGGCGCGAGAAGCCGCCGACCGCTATGCCACCGAGGCGCGCCCGCGCTTCGTGGCGGGCTCGATCGGCCCCACCAACCGCACCGCGAGCCTGTCCCCCGACGTCGAGCGGCCCGGCTACCGCGCCATCACCTTCGACGAGCTCGAAGCCGCCTACGCCGAGCAGGTCCGCGGCCTGCTCGACGGCGGCGCCGACCTGCTGCTGGTCGAGACGGTGTTCGACACGCTCAATGCCAAGGCCGCACTGGTCGCCGCCGACCGCGTGTTCGCGGAGCGGGGCGTGCGCTTGCCTGTCATCGTCTCCGGAACCATCGTCGACGCCAGCGGCCGCACCCTGTCGGGACAGACGTTGGAGGCGTTCGTCATCTCGCTCGAGCACGCCGCGCCCCTCGCCTTCGGCCTCAACTGCTCGCTGGGTCCGAGCGGCCTGGCCCCCCACGTCGAGGAACTCTCGGACCTCACCGACCGCTTCACGCTGGCCTATCCCAACGCCGGCCTCCCCAACGCCTTCGGCGAGTACGACGAGGGGCCGGACGAGATGATCGCCGTGATGGAGCGCTTCCTGGCCCAGGGCTGGGTGAACATCATCGGCGGCTGCTGCGGCACCACCCCCGAGCACATCCGCGTGTTCGCCGACGCCGCAGCGCGCCACGCGCCCCGCCGCCTGCCGGCGCGCAACCCGCACGCCCGCTTCGCCGGACTGGAACGGCTGACCCTGCGTACCCCCGGCACCTTCATCAACGTGGGGGAGCGCACCAACGTGTCGGGCTCCCGCCGCTTCGCGCGCCTCGTGCGCGAGGGCGACTTCGATACCGCCCTCGCGGTGGCCCGCGACCAGGTCGAAGGCGGGGCCCTGATGCTCGACGTCAACATGGACGAAGGGCTGCTCGACAGCGTGCGCGCCATGGCCACCTTCCTCGACCTGATCGCCTCGGAGCCCGACATCGCGCGCGTGCCCGTGATGCTCGATTCCTCGGACTTCCGTGTTCTGGAGGAGGGTCTCAAGCACCTCCAGGGCAAGGGGGTCGTCAACTCCATCTCGCTCAAGGACGGCGCAGAGGAGTTCCGCCGGCGGGCCGAGATCTGCCGCCGGTTCGGGGCCGCCGTTCTGGTGATGGCGTTCGACGAGAGCGGGCAGGCCGACACCTTCGAGCGGCGCATCGCCATCCTGGAGCGCTCCTACCGCATCCTGGTCGACGAGGTGGGGTTCGAAGCGCACGACATCATCTGCGATCCCAACATCCTCACCGTCGCCACCGGCATGGCCGAACACGACCGCTACGCCGTGGACTACCTGCGGGCGGTGCGTTGGGTCAAGGCCCACCTGCCCGGGGTGCTCGTTTCCGGTGGGGTCTCCAACGTGAGCTTCTCGTTCCGCGGCAACCGTACGGTGCGCGAGGCCATGCACGCGGCCTTCCTCTACCACGGCCGCGCGGCGGGCATGGACATGGCGATCGTCAATCCCGCCATGCTCGAGATCTACGAGGAGGTGCCGCCGGAGCTGCTCGAGCTCGTCGAGGACGTCCTCTTCGCCCGCGCCGAAGGCGCCACCGAGCGCCTGCTGAGCTACGCGCAGACGCTCGAGAGCGGGCCCCGGGCGGAGACGAAGACGCTGGCCTGGCGCGAGGCTCCGGTGGCGGAACGCCTGCGCCACGCGCTGGTCCGTGGCGTCGCGGACTACGTCGAGGAGGACGCCGAGGCCGCCCGCCTCGAGCTGCGGTCTCCCCTGGCGGTCATCGAGGGCCCCTTGATGGACGGCATGAACGTCGTGGGCGACCTCTTCGGCGCCGGCAAGATGTTCCTGCCGCAGGTCGTCAAGAGCGCGCGCGTGATGAAGCGCGCGGTGGCGTACCTGACCCCCTACCTGGAGGAGGAGCAACAGGAGGCGCGGAACGCGGGCCGGATCCTGCTCGCGACCGTCAAGGGCGACGTCCACGACATCGGCAAGAACATCGTGGGGGTGGTGCTGGGCTGCAACGGGTTCGAGGTGATCGACCTGGGGGTGATGGTGAGCGCAGAGCGGATCCTCGAGACGATCCGCGAGCGTCGGATCGACGCCGTCGGCCTGTCGGGCCTCATCACCCCCTCTCTGGACGAGATGGTGCACGTGGCGCGCGTGCTCACGCGCGAGGGAGTGCAGCTCCCCCTGCTCATCGGCGGGGCTACCACCTCCCGCATCCACACCGCTGTGAAGATCGCGCCGGCCTTCGAGGGCGGCATCACCGTGCACGTCCCGGACGCTTCACGCGCGGTGTCGGTGGCGGCGCGGGCGCTCGATGCGCGCGAGGCCCCGGCACAACGCGCCGAGGTTGAGGAGCACTACGCCCGGCTCCGGCGTCAGCACGCCGAGCGCAGCGCCTCGCGCCGCCTGCTGTCGCTGGCCGAGGCCCGCGCCAACGCGCTCCCCTTCGACGAGGCCGAGGCGCGTATCCTGCCTCCACTCCGGCCCGGTATCACCCGCTTCGAGGACTACCCTCTCGAGGAGCTGACCCGGAGCATCGACTGGGGCCCGTTCTTCCACGCCTGGGAGATGAAGGGGCGTTTCCCGGAGGTGCTCGACGACCCGGTCCAGGGCCGCGAGGCGCGCTCGCTCTTCGCCGACGCCCAGGCCCTGCTCGCCACCCTCGTGGAGAGGAAGCTGCTCGGGGCCCGCGGTGTCGTGGGACTGTGGCCGGCGAACCGCGTGGGCGACGACATCGAGATCTACACCGACGAGGAGCGCACCGCGGTGCGGGCGGTGTTCCACGGCCTGCGCCAGCAGACGCACAAGCGCGAAGGCGAGCCGAACCTGTCGATCGCCGACTACGTCGCTCCGCGGGGCACGGCCGACTGGGTCGGCGGGTTCGCGCTCACCGCCGGCCACGGCAGCGACGCTCTGGTCGAAGGCTTCGAGCGGGACCACGACGACTACCACGCCATCCTGGTCAAGGCGCTGGCCGACCGGCTGGCCGAGGCCCTGGCCGAACGTCTCCATGAGCGCGTCCGCAAGGAGCTCTGGGGCTACGCTCCCGACGAGGACCTGAGCCCCAACGAGCTGCTGCGTGAGCGCTACCGCGGCATCCGCCCGGCCGCCGGCTACCCGGCCCAGCCCGACCACACCGAGAAGCGCACGCTCTTCACGTTGCTCGACGCCGGAGACGTTGCGGGCATGCGGCTCACGGAGTCGCTGGCGATGCTTCCCACGGCGTCCGTTTCTGGGCTCTACCTCGCCCACCCCGCGGCCCGCTACTTCGCCGTCGGCAAGCTCACCGAGGACCAGGTCGCGGACTACGCCCGGCGCAAAGGGTGGACCCGGGCGGAAGCCGAACGCTGGCTGGCGCCGGCGTTGGCCTACGACCCCGCCGTACCCTCCTGAACGCGCCTCAACTCGCCGGCATCAGCAGCGCAGCCCCTCCCAGGTTCAGCCACGTCGCCACGACCGCGCCGTGGAGCAGCACCCCCGGCCACAGCGAGCCGGTGCGCTGGTAGAGCGCCGTGGCCGAGAGGCCGAGCAGCGCCGCAGCGACCAGGAAGTCAGGGGCATCGAACACTCCACGGGCGCTCGGCCGCCACAGACCCGCGGCCAGCGGATGGGCGGCCACGTAGGCCAACAGCGATCCCGTCCACCAGCCCGCGCGGCGTATCCGCGTCACACCGGGGGTCGCGGGGTGCGGCAGCAGCAGGCCGCGGAACAGTCCCTCCTCGAGCAGCGCAGGCGTCAGGAAGGGAAGCAGCAACGTGCGCAGGGTCGCCGCGCCGTCACGGGCATCGAGCGAGATCAGCCCACCCGCCATCGCGACCGGCGCGACCGCCATGGCGAACAGCAGCGCCCACAGCGCGCTCTCCCCCCAGCCGCGCCCGCCCGGGAGGGTCGTCAGGCCGCGCCGCAGCTCGCGCCGCGCGCCCGGCCAGGCGGGTTGCCGGCGACCGCGTCATCCCTGCCGAGATGTCCCCTCGGTCAACGCGTCCGGACCGTCGAGGATCCCCTCGAGGTAGGCGCGCGGACCGACCCGGATGGGCATGAAGTAGAGGCTCGCATCCCGCTCACGGGCGAAGGCCAGCGCCTCACGGGCGAGCCGCCGGCTCCAGGCGAGGCTGGGCTCGAAGTCGCGCGGGAACACCACCCCGTTGCGGGTCTTCCAGTAGCGCGCCGAACGCTCCCCCACCACGCTCGTGAAGCCCCAGAACACGGGCACGTCGATCATCAGGTCTGCCCAGACCTCGAGCAGTCGAACGTCGAAGAAGGGCTGCGTGAACAGGCCGTCGGCGCCGGCTTCGAGCTTCTGCAGCGCGTAGCCCCGCTCGCGCACGAAGCCCTGCCGGTAGGGGTCGAGCGCGGCGTACACCCTCACCCCGGGGTGTTCGCGCTTGACCTTGCGGATGACCTCGACGGGGCTCGAGCCGTACACCGGCCTGCTCATGTCGCTCGGAGCATCCCCGGAGATCACCAGCACCTCGTCGAGGCCCCCCTCCCCGAGCCAGGGGCCCGACCGCAGCGGCGCGTCGAGGTCGACGTCGATCGCCCGCAGGTGCGGAATGGCGTGCGGCACGTAACGGCGGACCGCGTCGCAACCCTCCCAGCTCCGCACGTCGAAACGAACGATGTCGGGGAGGTTGACGGTGTCCACACCGGGGAACGCGCCCGTCATCTCCCGCAGCTGGTCGTCGAGCGCGTCGGCGTTGCGGGGAACCAGCTCGATGGAGACTCGCATCTCGCTACTGTAGCCGCCCCGCGCAGAACCCCGCAACGCGCGTGCCGGCGGGCTCAGAGTGCGGGCCGCTGACGTGACGCGCGTCGGGGAGCGACGCCTACCGAGCGCTAGGGTGGGGCGCTGGTCCCCGTCCTCGGGCCCTTCCCGGGCGCGACGATCACGGGTCCGCGTCCGGTCGGTGTAAGAGTTCCGTAAGTCCGGAACGCTAAGCTGCCGGTGAGGAAGCGTTGAAGCTCGATCTGCATGTGGGCGCTTGGATCGAGTGGAGCTAGTAGCGCAACCGGCCTCACGTCTTCGGCGGCATCATCGTGCCGCATGCTCGTGACCCGCCCGTCAAGCGCCCATCGTCAGGTCGATGTGGCGCTTTCTTTGTTGGGCGCGCTGCACGGCCCCTCGACCGAAGGGTTCGGAGGCTATGAGCCGAGACTCCCAACATGGGCATCAAGGGACTCGGGGAGCCAGTGATGCAACCGGCCGGACCTGGTACCGCATGTGTGGGCCGGACGGCCCACGCTCGCGGGCGCCAGCGCTCCCCCGGTTGCATCCGTCGACGAAGGGGGACGACGGATGCGCCGCACTGGCACGACCGCTCTGACGTTGCTGTTCGGCTGGATGCTGCTCTCCGGCGTGGCCGGAGCTCAGGCCACCGCCCGGAACACCGTAACCGTGCGCATCCCCAGCGTGCTGCGCCTGAGCATCGATCAGGGCACGGCGAGCGATTCGCAGACCCTCGACGTGACCGTCGGCGGCAGCGTCGACGGCACCTTCGACGGCACGCTGGTGAACCCGGGAAGCATGACCGTCAAGGTCTTCGCGAACACCCAATGGGTCCTGACGATCGAGGACGGGAGCCACGCCGCCCCGACTCTGCAGGTCTGCACTACGTACGCGAGCCTGGCAGGCTGCCACTCGCTCGATCCCACTGCGAAGTTCAAGACGCAGCCGCCTACCGGAGGCTGGAAGGACATCCCCCTGACGTTCAGCGTGGATACGCCCGCCGCCACCGCCACGACCCACACCCTGACGTTCACCCTGAGCCGGCCCTGAGCCGCATGGACCCGCGCGCGGCCGCCGCTAGCCTCGGTCGCGCGCGGGTGGATCGACGCCGCGACCGGCGACCGCCGGCTCATCGACCCGCCGCTCGCCGTTCCCCCGCTCCCCGGCGCCCCGCCCGTCGGACGGCACATCGTCGCTCGCGCCCTCGTCGGCCACGTCCTCGCCAACCGCTCCCTCGCCAAGCGCATCCTCGCCAAGCACCTCCTCGGAAGCAGCCCCGCCGGGGGGTGGCGCGGTTCGCACCGTCCACTCGAGCAGCACTCCGATGATCAGCACGATCAGCGCCACCCCGAGAGGGTCGCCGTTGAACAGGTGGATGGCGCCCGACGCCTGCAGCAGAGCCAGCAAGGCGAACGCCGCTCCGACGATCAGGAACAACCGGGCGAACATGGTGTAACCGCGGCGGGCGTCGTCGCTCATGGACGCGGCCATGATAGCAGCGGCCACGGCCCGCGCGATGCGCCCCTCAAGGCACCAGCTCGGCGTAGCGGAAACAGTCCAGCGTGTGGTCGTTGACCAGGCCGGTCGCCTGCATGAAGGCGTAGGCCACGGTGGGCCCCACGAACCGGAAACCGCGCCGCTTCAGGTCCCGGGCCAGCGTGGCGGACGCTTCCGTCACTGCGGGCACGTCCGCCTGCGTCTTGCGACGGCCGACGACGGGGGCGCCCCCGACCGCTTCCCAGGCGAAGGCGTCGAAGCTCCCGAACGCCTCCTGAACGCGCAGGAAGGCCTGGGCATTGGATACGGTCGCACGAACCTTGGCGCTGTTGCGCACGATGCCGGGGTCCGCGAGCAGGCGGCTCACGTCGGCCTCCGTGAAGCGCGCGACCCTGACTGGGTCGAAGCCGGCGAAGGCGTCGCGGAAGGCATCGCGCTTGTGGAGGATGGTGCGCCAGCTCAACCCCGCCTGGAAGCTCTCCAGCACCAGCATCTCGAACCAGTGACGATCGTCGTGGACGGGAACGCCCCACTCCTGGTCGTGATAGCGGCGCATCCGCGGATCGTTCCCGGCCCAGGCGCACCGGACGTCGCTCACGCCGCTCCTTGGCTATGCAGGACCAGCGCGGCGTAGACGAAGTCGTTGACCGGTGTCGGAACACCGAGCTCGCGGCCCATGCGGGACGCGGCGCCGTTGAGCGCTTCGAGCTCCAGGCGCTTGCCGGCGGCCAGATCCTGCGCCAGCGACGAGGTCATGGTGGGTTCGGCCGTCTCGCGCGCGAACGTCATGGCGCCGTTGACGGCGTCACCGGGAAGCACCACGCCGCGCGCCGCGGCGAGGGCGGCGATCTCCTCCATGGCACGCCTGAGGAGCTCGCGCGTCTCGCGTCGCTCCACGATCTCGCCGATGGGCTTGCGCGTCAGCGCGGTCAGCCCGCTGAACGCGCAGATGAGCAGCCACTTGCGCCACACCGCGACCATCGGGTCGGCCTCCAGGGTGACCTCCACACCGGCCTCCCGGAACGCGCCGGCGAGGTCTTCGGCACGGGGATCGCGCGCCCCGAGAGGGCCGAACACGACGCGCGCGAACGGGCTCTTGTGGACGATCTCGCCCGGCGCCCCGATCAGCGCCTCGATATACGCGACACCCGCCAGGACGTGCTCGTCCCCGAAACGCTGCCGGAGCACCTCCACCCCGTCGACGCCGTTCTGAAGCGTGAGCACGCGGGTGCCCGCGGTCATGAGCGGGGCGATCCGCTCGGCGGCGGACGCGCTGTCCTGCGCCTTCACCGTGAACAGCACGACGTCCACCGGGCGGACGTCCGGCGCGACGTCCCGCGGGTCCTCCACGGCCGCCACGCCCCGCACGTGCGCGTCCCCCAGCGTGCTGCGCAGGCGCAGCCCACCCTCCTGGAGCGCCCGAAGGTGCGCCCCCCGCGCCACCAGGGCGACCCGGTGCCCCGCCTCGGCCAGACGCGCACCGAAATAGCCGCCGACCGCGCCGGCTCCCATCACGACGATGTTCATGCCACCGAGGATAGCATCGCCCTCGGAACCCGTCCGGCCCGACGGTGACGGGGCGGCGCAAGCTCCGGGTGAGGGTCCGAAGGGATCAACCCTGGCCCTGCGCGGCGCGGTACTCCCGCTTGTGCTGGTACATGCGCTCGTCGGCGCGACCGAGAAGGGCTTCGAAGGACTCGGCGTCGTCCGGGTAGAGGGCGGCACCCACACTGGCGCTGAGCTGCACCGTGTAGTCGGCGAGGTGGATGGGCTCCTCCACCGACTGGATCAGGCGCTCTGCCACGCGATCGAGGGTGCCCACTTCGGCTTCGCCCAGCAGCACCGCGAACTCGTCTCCGCCGATACGTGCCACCATCTCGCCGGGACGCACGTTCTGCTTCAGGCGCTGCCCGATGACCCCCAGCACCTGATCGCCGGCCTCGTGCCCGTGCCTGTCGTTCACCGTCTTGAAGCCGTTGAGGTCGAAGTAGATGATCGCCATGCGCACACGCCGCTTGCGCCACACCCAGAACCGCGACTTCATGTGACGCCGGTTGGCCAGCCCGGTCAGGTCGTCGTGGTTCATCAACTCGACGGCCTGACGCAGCACGTCCTTGTAATCGGTGATGGAGCGGAACAGCACCACCACGTGATCCTCGTCGGCCGGCACGACCGTCACCGCGTACCACCAGGCGGGCGGCGCTTCGCCCGCGACCGCCTCAGTCTGTGCTCCGGCGCCGGGCCGCTGCGGCCGGAACGGCGCCGTGGGAACCGCGTACTCGAACTCGCGCGGGCGGCGCCCGTGCAGCGCCGACGCCAGCCGCCGCAACAGGCGCGGATCCAGGTGGTCGGGGTAGACGGCGCGCAGCCGCTGGCCGATCAGGTCCGTCGGGGCTACGCGCAGGATGCCGGCAGCAACCGGATTGACGTCCACCCACACGAAGTCGCGCAGCCGCCCCGCATCGTTGCGAACCGCCTGGAACACCACCATCCCGTGCGGCAGGTTTCGGAAGAAACCCGCCCAGATCCGGTCCCAGCGCTCGCTGTGCTCGACCTCGGTCATCCGTGGCCTCTCATCTTAGCGCCCCCATGGACCCTGCCCGGCGTGGCCTAGCCAGACTCCTCGTCACCCAGCGCCACGGGCAAGTCCTCGTAGCTGCACCAGTCGCTCCACGATCCCGGGTACAGCCGGGCGCCGGGGATACCGGCCAGCTCCATGGCGAGGATGGCGTGCGCCGCACTGACCCCCGACCCACAGTAGCCGACCACCTCGGAGCGGCCGGCGGCCACCGCGAACTGCTCCCTCAGCGCGTCAGGCTCGGCGAAGCGCCCGCGCTCGGTCAGCGTGCACTCGTAGGGGCGGTTGAGCGCCGAGGGGATATGCCCGGCCTTGGGATCGATCGGCTCGGTCTCCCCGCGGTAGCGCTCCGGCGAGCGCACATCGAGGATGCACCACTGCGGATCATGGAGCGCCCCACGCAACCCCGCCCGGTCGACGACCATCTCTTGCCGGAGGCGCAGCGACAGCGTCGCGCGCTCGTGCAAAGGGAGCTCGCGGCTGACCGCTCCTCCCGCCTCCCGGTAGGCACGATAGCCGCCGTCAAGGACCCGCACCCGGTCGTGGCCGGCGTAGCGCAGGAGCCACCAGGCGCGCGCCGCGAACATGGTGCCGCCTTGGTCGTAGACCACGACCTCGTGGTCGTCGCCCACCCCGCGCTCGCCGAGCTTGCGGGCGAAGGCGCCCATGTCGGGCAGCGGGTGCCGACCGCCGTGCCGCGCAGCGGGCGCCGCCAGGTCCTCGTCGAGGTCGACGAACACGGCGCCCGGCAGGTGCCCCTCCCGGTACATGCGCCGGCCCGCGGGCGGGTCCAGCAGTTCGAAGCGTGCGTCGAGGATGCGCAGGCCCGGGTCGTCGAGCCTGCGCAGCAGCGTTCCGGCGTCGATGAGCGACTCCATGACGCGAGTCTACCGGCCCGAGCCCCCTCCTCACCGCATCAGCGCCGAGGAGGCGGCGTCGTTACAATGCCGCATGTCGCCCGTCCGCCGCATCGACAGCGCCCGCAACCCCCTGGTGAAGGAGGTGGCCGCCCTCAAGGCCCGGCGGGAGCGGGACCGCACAGGGCGGACCCTCGTCGAAGGACTGCGCGAAGCGGAGCGCGCCGCGGAGGCGGGGCTCCCGCTCGTGTGGCTCCTGCTCGCCCCGGATCTGTGGCCGGCCGGCCACCGCGAGGCGGCCGAAGCCCTACAGGAGGCCGCTTCTGCACGGGGCGCCGACGTGATCGAGCTCTCCCCCGACGCCTTCCGGCGCCTGAGCCTGCGCCAACATCCGGACGGGGTCGCCCTCGTCGCGCTCGAGCCCGCGCGCGGGCTCGAGCAGCTGTCCCTCCCGCCGGATCCGCTGGTGCTCGTGCTCGACGGCATCGAGAAGCCGGGCAACGTCGGCGCCCTGCTGAGAACGGCCGACGCCGCGGGAGTCGACGGGGTACTGGTCACCGGCCAGGGGACCGACCTTCGGAACCCCAACGTGATCCGCGCCAGCATGGGCAGCGTGTTCGCCCTCCCGGTAGTGGGCGCGGCATCGACCGAGGCGCTGGCCTGGCTGCGCGCTGCGGACCTGCGCGTGATCGCCTCCACGCCGCACGCCGATCGCGCCCACTGGGACGCCGACTACCGCGGCGGCGTCGCCATCGTGCTGGGGTCGGAGCACGCCGGCCTGGGCGCCACCTGGCTCGACGCCGCCGAGCAGCAGGTTCGCATCCCGATGCGCTCGCGCGCGGCGGACAGCCTCAACGTAGGGGTGGCCGGCTCGGTGTTGCTGTTCGAGGCGATGCGGCAGCGCCGGGGATGAGGGCTGCGTCGACCGCTAGCTTCCGGCGGAGCGTGCGGCCGCCAGCAGATCGCGCACGGCGGCCCGGAAGTCCTTGCCCTCGAGCGGCTTGGTGACGATGGCGTCCGCACGGGCGAAGCGCGCCATCTCCCGGGTGTGCTCGTCTTTGAGCGCCGTCAGGATGATCACGGGAACGTCCTTCAGGCGCGGGATCCGCTTCATGCGATGACAGATGTCGATGCCCGACATGTAGGGCATGGCGACGTCCAGGATCACCAGGTCCGGCGTCGTGGTCTTCAGGTAGTCGAGCGCGGCACGCCCGTCCTCCACCGTGTCGACGATGTGCCCGTCGGCGCTGAGCAGCATGTCGAGCACGAGCCGCTGCCCTTCGACGTCGTCGGCCACCAGGATTCTCGTCGACTCATCCACGTCTCCAGCTTAGACCGCGGGACGAGCCGGCGCAGCGTCGCGCGCCCACCGTGGTAGGACGGGGCATGCGTCCGGGAGCGCCCTCCGCCAAACCGCCGACCGCCCTGGTGATGAGCCTGGCGGCGCAGGACCTGACGGCCACGCGCGACTTCTACGTGCGCGACCTCGGTCTCTCGCTCGCCGTCGAGGAGACGAGCCGGCTGGTCGTGCGCGTCGGCGGCACGTCGCTGGAGTTCCGCCAGCACGACGGCGCCCTGCGAGACGAACGCGACCTGCGCCTGACCTTCCATTGCGACGACCCCGCGGCCCTGGTCCACCGGTTGCGCGCGCTCAGCGTCGAGGTCGACGTTCCGCCGGGTGAAGGGGGCGCGGGCGTCGCGTTCACCGCGCGCGACCCCGACGGTAGGCGGGTGGCCTTCGTGGCGCGGTCGCGCGCCGGCGGCGCGCCTTAGCTCAGTAGAGGACCTGCAGCTCCAGCTTCGCCGGACCGGATCGGTAGATGTCGTCCGTGGCGACCAGCCCGATGGTCACCGGGCCGTGCAGGCGCAACAGCAAGCTCGTGAAGATGTCGTCGGTGACCGGGCCGAAGTTGGGGACCTGCATCTCGTCCAGCCCGGCGCGCCGCAGCTTGCGCACGGCGTCCCCCTTGAGCTGCGTCAGGGCGTTGCGGACCTCGTCCTGGCTGGCGGGGAGATCGGCCGAGCCGAGGTGGATCTGCCGGCTCACGACGAGCTGCCCCTTGTCGAAGAGCTTGGTGTTCTCGATGGCCTCGATGGTGACGTCGACGGTGGAGCTGAACTGGTTGCGCGGTGAGATGAGGCGCACCAGGTCGGATCCCGGCGTCTGAGCGATGACATCGACCAGGCTGTTGAACTGTTCGGGCGTCACGCGCAACTTCTCGACCCCGCGGCGCGCCACGTAGGTAGTGGCCGACGCGATGAACTTGGTCAACTCGTCCTTGATGGTGGCGGGGTCCTGCGCGTAGATCGGACCGGCGTAGATGAGTTCGTCCTTCTGGAACGTCACGTCGCCGCTGGTGGCCCGGTTGTACTCGGCGCTGACCTCGTTGAGCTTGCGCGCCTGCTCCTCGAGGCGGCTGTTGAGCGTCTGGAGCTGCCCCTGCAGATTCTGCACCTTCTGGTTCTGCTGCTCGATCTGCTTCTGGAGCTGGTCCTTCTGCTCGCTGAGGAGCTGGTTCTGCTGCACGAAGCGGGCATTCTCCTGCGAGAGGCCCTGGTTCCGCGCCTGCAGCTCCTGGTTCTGCTGCTTGAGGGCGCTGGCCTGCCCCTGGAGTTGCTTCTGCTGCTGCTGCAGGTCCGCGACCTCACCCTGGAGCTGCCCCACCTGGCCGGTGAGATGCTTCGTCTGCTGCTGCAGAGCGGTGGCCTGTTGCAGAGCCTGATCGCGCTGCTGGAGGGCCTGGTCGCGTGCCGACTCCGCCTGCGCCTGGGCCGCCTGCGCCTTGTCGAGCCCCGCCTGCGCCGCCTTGAGCTGCTTGTCTGCGTCGGTCAAACGCTTCTCCGTGTCGGAGAGCTTGCCCTGGAGCGCGTCGAGGCGCTGATTGGCGTCGTCGAGCTGGTTCCGCGCGGAGGCCACCTCCTGCTGCAGCCGCTGTGCGTCCCGCTTTGCCTGCGCGGCGTCGGCCTGCGCCTGGTCGCGTGCCTTGACGGCCTCGGCCTGCGCCAGCTGGGCCGTCTGCAAATCGCCCTGGGTGCTCGTCAGCTTGGCCTGCGCCTGGCTGAGCTGCGCGTTCACGTCCGTCATCTGCTGACTGAGCTGGTCCACCTGGTCCTGGAGCTGCGCGCGCTGCGCCTGCAGCTTGTCGCGTTCCTGGCGTGCCTGATCACGCTCTTGCAGGGCGGCGTCGCGCTGCGTCTGGGCGTCCTGGATCGTCTGCTGCGCCTGGGCCAGCTCGTTCTTGAGGCTGTCGAGCTGCTTGTTCAGCTCGTTGACCTTGTCCTGCTGGACCTTCTCCTGCGCGCGCAGGCGCTGCAGCTCGTCGGCCGTGCGTTGCGCATTGACGAGCGTCTGGGTGGCGTTCTGGAAGGCCAGCGCGAGCACCGTCAGGGTGGTCAGCATGATGACGATGCCCACCACGACCCCGACGATCTGTCCGCTGCGCCGCGGCCGTGCACCGAACAGGCTGAGGCGCCGCCGCCCGACCACCGTGCCGAGCCGGTCGCCCAGGTAGGCGATGATGCCGGCCAACGTCGCCAGCAGGAGCACCAGTCCCACCAGGTACGCCATTCAGACGCCCCGGTTCGGGCTGGGGATCACCGGAGGACGCCGCATGTCCGCCCGCGCCTCAGATCTGGAAGTCGGCGCCGAGGTAGTAGTTCCGGACGTCGGCGTCGCTCGCGAATTCCTGGGGCGTGCCGTCGAACCGAACCCGACCGTCGAACATCAGGTAGACGCGGTCGGCGATGGCGAGCGTCTCGCGCACGCTGTGGTCGGTGAGCAGGACGCCCAGGCCGCGGCGCTCGCGCAGCTCCGCGATCAACACCTGGATCTCGCGGATGGACTTGGGATCGACGCCCGTGAAGGGCTCGTCGAGGAGGATGAAGTCGGGCTCGATGGTAAGGCTGCGCGCGATCTCGAGCCTCCGCCGCTCTCCGCCGGAGAGCGTGTTGGCACGCCGACGCGCCAGCGGCCGGAGGTGGAACTCGTCGAGCAGCTCGTGGGCACGCCGCTCCTGCTCGCCCCGGCTCAGACCCTGGAACTCCAGGATGGCCAGCAGGTTGTCCTCGACGCTCAGCTTCCGGAAGGCGCTGGGCTCCTGCGCCAGATAACCGAGGCCCTGACGGGCACGGCGGTGCATCGGCCAGCGCGTCACGTCCTGGTCCCCGAGGCGGATGGAACCCGCGTTGGGTCGGACGAACCCGACCATCATGTAGAAGCTGGTGGTCTTGCCGGCGCCGTTGGGTCCCAGCAACGCGACGATCTCACCGCGTCGGAGACGGATGTCCACACCATCCACGACCCGGCGGCCGCCGTAGCGCTTGGTGAGGCCCGTGGCCCGGAGCTCGAGCCGCCCGGCGCCCTCACGTGCGCCCTGCGGGGCACCCATCACAGCCGACATACCGGGCCATGGTACCACGCGGCCCCATGAGAGTCGGTTGAGTTTTGCGCGCTGCAGACGTGACTCGAGCGCTTCGGCGCGCCGCCGACGGGCGGCGCGCCCTCCCGCTCCGCCCCCGACTCAGCCCTCCAGCGCCATCAGGAACGGCTCTTCGATGGCCGTACAGATCCAGCGCAGGAAGCGCGCCGCGGCGGCACCGTCGATGAGCCGGTGGTCGTAGGTGACCGACAACGGCATCATCAGCCGGGCGTCGAACTGACCGGTCGCCTGGTTGTAGACCGGCTCGTGCGCCGAGCGCGACACCCCCAGGATCGCTACCTCCGGCGGGTTGACGATCGGCGTGAAGCCTGTACCACCGATGCCGCCGAGGTTCGACACGCTGAAGTTGCCCCCCTGCATGTCGTCGGGGGTGAGCTTGCGGTTGCGCGCCTTCTCGGCGAGTTCACCGAGCTCCTGGGCGAGCTCGAGCACGTTCTTGCGGTCGGCGTCCTTGATCACGGGAACCAGCAGGCCCGCCTCGGTGTCCACAGCGACACCCACGTTGATGTAGTGCTTGTAGACGATCTCCTGGCTCGCGGTGTCGATGCTGGCGTTGAAGTCCGGGAAGCGTTTCAGTGCCGCCGCGACCACCTTGAGCAGCATGGCCGTCGGCGTCAGCTTCGCGCCCATGGCCTCTGCCTGCGGCTTGTAGCGCTGCCGCAGACGTTCGAACTCGGTACTGTCGGCCTTGTCGAACTGCGTCACCATCGGAACGGACGACCAGGCACCGGCCATGGTCCGCACCGTTGCCTTGCGGATACCGCTCATCGCCTTGCGCTCGACTTCGCCCCAGCGGCTGAAGTCGGGAAGCTGCACCGGCGCCGCCACGGCCGTAGCGGGCGCGCCGCCCTCGGCGGCGGTGCGCACGTCGGTGGCCGAGATCCGTCCCAGGATCCCGCTGCCCTGGACCTGCTGGATGTCCACCCCGAGCTCGCGCGCCAGGCGCCGCACCGACGGGGCAGCCGGCACCAGGCCGGAACCGTCGGCAGCGGTCGCCGTCGAACGCGGGGCCGGCTGCCGCTTGGTCGGCTGGGCCGCCGGCGAAGTCGACGGCGCCGACGGTTCGCTGCTGGGCGCTTTCGACGGCGCCGGTTCGGAGGGCGCCTCCGTGGTGGACGCCTCCGAGGTGGGCGCCTCCGACTTCGGCGCCTTCGATGCATGCGCCCCGGATTCGGCGGACGGGGCCGTGCCGGCGGCATCGAGCGTGACGATCACCTGCCCGACCTTCGCTTCCTGGTTCTCCTTGACGTTGATCGATTGCACGACCCCGTCCGCCGACGACGGAACCTCGACCACGGCCTTGTCGGTCTCCAGCTCGATCAACGGCTGGTCCCGCTTGACCTCGTCACCGACGCTGACCAGTACGCCCACGACGGTACCGGACTCGATGCCTTCTCCCACCTCGGGCAGTTTGACTTCCGTTGCCACGCGCGCTTCCTTTCCAGATCCTCAGTCGACGTAGGGGTTCGGCTTGTCCGGATCGATGCCCAGCTCCTCAAGCGCCTTCGCGACCTCCTCAGGCTTCAGCGACCCCTCCTGGGCCAGCGCCTGGAGCGTCGCAAGCACGATCTGCTTGGCATCGACCTCGAAGAAGTCGCGGAGCTCCTCGCGGGCCTCGCTGCGGCCGAAACCGTCGGTTCCGAGCGCCACGATGCCCTTCGGAAGGTGACGCGCGAGGGCGTCAGGCAGGATCTTCATGTAGTCCGAGGCGGCCACCAACACGCCCTTGACACCCGAGAGCTGGCGCGCGACGAATGGCACGAGCGGCTCCTCGTCCGGGTGGAGCCGGTTGCGGCGCTCGACCTCGAGCGCCTCGACGTGCAGCGCTTTGTACGACGTCACGCTCCAGACGTCGGTGGCGACCTTGTAGTCGTCCTCCAGGATGCGCGCCGCCTCGAGCACCTCGTTCATGATGGAGCCGCTTCCGAGAAGCTGCGCGTGCAGCTTGCTGCGCTTGCGACCCGTCGGGCGGAAGAGGTAGAGCCCCTTGATGACACCCTCCTCCAGCGCCTCGCGACTAAGGTGCTCGGGAGCCGCAGGTTGGGCGTAGTTCTCGTTGCCGACCGTCAGGTAGTAGAAGACATCGTCCTGCTGCTGGTACATCCTGCGAAGGCCCTCGCGCACGATGACGGCGATCTCGTAGGCGAAGCTGGGGTCGTAGGCCAGCAGGTTGGGCACGGGATAGGCGAGCACGTGGGAGTGCCCGTCCTGGTGCTGCAGACCTTCACCGGCAAGGGTGGTGCGGCCGGCCGTTCCGCCGACCAGGAACCCTCGCGCGCGGCTGTCGCCGGCGGCCCAGATCATGTCGCCGATGCGCTGGAAGCCGAACATCGAGTAATAGATGAAGAAGGGGACGGTGTTGACGCCGTAGTTCGCGTAGGCGGTCCCGGCAGCCAGGAACGACGCCATGGAGCCGGCCTCGGTGATGCCCTCCTCGAGGATCTGCCCGTCGTGCGATTCCTTGTAGTACAGCAGGTTCTCCCGATCGACCGGCTCGTACAGCTGACCGACGTTGGAGTAGATACCGATCTGCCGGAACAGCGCCTCCATGCCGAAGGTCCGCGCCTCGTCGGGCACGATCGGCACCACCAGCTTGCCCCAGGTCTCGTCGCGCAGCAGGTTGCGCAGGATGCTGACGAAAGCCATCGTCGTCGACACCTCGCGACCCTCGGTGCCCTGCATGAACTCCTCGAAGGCGTCGGCCGACGGCGGGTCGAGAGGCTCGGACTTCCGCGAACGGGCGGGCAGGAAGCCTCCCAGCTCCTCACGGCGCTCGAGCAGGTAGGTCAGCTCGGGGCTGTCCTCCTCCGGCCGGAAGAACGGGTAGTGCGTGATCTCCTCGTCGCTGACCGGCAGCTCGAAGCGGTCGCGGAACGCTTTCATCTGCTCCACGTCGAGCTTCTTCTGTTGATGCGTGACGTTCTGCGCCTCGCCGGCCTCGCCCATGCCGTAGCCCTTGACGGTGCGGAACAGGATGGCGGTCGGCGACCCCTGATGCTGCACGGCCCGCTGGAACGCGGCGTAGATCTTCACGGGATCGTGCCCGCCGCGATTGAGCTGAGCGATGTCTTCGTCGGTCCAGTCCTCGATGAGCTTCTTCAGCTCGGGGGTGTTGAAGAACCGGTCGCGAAGCTCCGGCGCTCCGAACGCGGCGTAGCGTTGCGACTCACCGTCGACCATCTCCTCGAACCGCCGGGCCAGCGTACCGTCGTGGTCGCGCGCCAGCAGCTCGTCCCACTTGCTGCCCCACGCCACCTTGATGACGTTCCAGCCCGCGCCCCGGAAGATGCCCTCGAGCTCCTGGATGATCTTGCCGTTGCCGTACACCGGGCCGTCGAGACGCTGCAGGTTGCAGTTGACGACCCAGATGAGGTTGTCGAGCTTGTTGCGCGCCGCCACCCGGATCGCGCCCAGCGTCTCCACCTCGTCGGTCTCGCCGTCGCCGACGAACGCCCACACGCGCCCCTCGCCCTTGGGCAGCAGCCCGCGGTCCTCGAGGTAGCGCCGGAAGCGCGCCTGGTAGATCGACGCCAGCGGCCCGATCCCCATCGAGACCGTCGGGAAGGACCAGTAGTCGGGCATCAGCCACGGGTGCGGGTAGGAGGACAGGCCCGGCTCGTCCTGCAGCTCGCGCCGGAAGTTGCGCATGGCCTCCACCGGGAAGCGCCCCTCCAGGAAGGAGCGCGCGTAGAACCCGGGGCTGGCGTGGCCCTGGAAGTACACCAGGTCGGCGTCGGCGCCCGCCTTCGGACCGTGGAAGAAGTGGTTGAACCCCACCTCGTACAGGGTTGCGGCGGACGCGTAGGTGGCGATGTGGCCGCCGATGCCCGCCGAGTACTTGTTGGCCCGGACCACCATGGCCATGGCGTTCCAGCGGATCAGGTTGGTGATCCGCTCCTCGATCTCCATGTCGCCGGGGTACTCCGGCTGCTCGTCCACGCCGATGGTGTTGATGTACGGGGTGGTCGCGTTGTAGGGGATCGGCACGCCGTGCTTGTAGGCGTGCTGCTCCAGCTTCTGAAGGATGTCCTTGACGCGGTCAGCGCCGCCGCTGGCCAGCACGTAGTCGAGCGACTCGAGCCACTCGCGCAACTCGGTCTCGTTGAGCTGCCGGAGCTCGTCGGGTTCGAGCTGCGACCGGTCGAGGTTGAGGAGTTCGTCCAATACGTCCGTCATCGTCGTGATGTCCTCTCTCGAGGTGGCGCCCAGCGCGTGGCGCCGCACTGCATCGAGGCGGTGCATGCGTGCACCGGCCCGGGGGGCCGGCACCGGCTTCGGGCCCCTATTGTACGCTCCCATCGCATGGTCGCCTGACGGGGCAGGCTACGGCCCGAGCGAGCGCGGGTGCACGCGGCTTAGGACAGCCGGCGCAGGATGCCGCGCACCACCTGTTTGGCTCGTGCCGCCGCCAGGGGCGTGAAGGAGCGAAAATCCTCCTGCGCGTCGTGGTCGGCGGTATCGCTGATGCTCCGGATGATGACGAACGGCACGCCCCACTTGGCGCACACCTGCGCCGTGGCGGCGCCCTCCATCTCGGCGCAATCGGCGTCGAACGTCTCGCGCAGCGCCGCGACGCGCGCCGGATCCGCGACGAAGACGTCGCCCGACGCCACCCTCCCGAGCACCGCACGGACACCCTCGAGCTCGCTGGCGGCGGCCAGCGCCAGCTCCGCCAGGTGGGCGTCCGCGGTCCAGCTCCACGCCTCCCCCGGCACCTGCCCCAGGCGGTAGCCCAGGGGGCGCACATCGAGATCGTGCTGCACCGCGTCCTTCGAGATCACCAGGTCACCGACCCGGAGTCCGGGTCGCACGGCCCCGGCGACGCCCGTGAACAGCACGCGCGCCGCGCCGAGCGTGAGCACCGCCTGGGTCAGAGCCGCCGCGTTGACCTTGCCGACGCCGCAGCGCGCCAGCGCCACCGCCCGGCCCTCGAGGCGACCTAGGTGAACCACGAAGGGGCCGAGGCGCCCTTCTCGCCGCTCCTGCAGATCGGCGAGCAGCGCCTCGAGTTCCTCGTCCATGGCGCCGATGATGGCGGTGACGGGCTCGGCGTGAGCAGGCTCCACCACGGCGCGGCTAGGCGGGGCTGTTGTAGAAGACCAGACGACCGAGGTAGGCGCCGGCGACCACACCGGGCACCGCCAGCCCCATCATCAGCCAGTCCATGGTGAGCGCAGGCTCCACCAGTCGGGCGATCGACACGCCCACGGCCAGCAGCGCACCCGACACCACGGTCATGAGCAGCGCCCGACCGCCGCCGCGCCGCTCCAGGTAGAGCAGCGAGAAGTAGCCGAAGAGCACGAAGAACCCCGCTCCGGTGACGCTGTTCAACGTGGTCATGTCCTTGGCAGGAACGGCTGCCTGCAGCACGATGAAGAACACCGTCGCGATCATCAGGACGCCGGAGAAGCGCCCGGGCAGGCGCTGGCGCTGGCCTCCCGAGGCCTTCGGGCTCGCGCTCCCGCCCGCGGGCCTTCCGCCCTCCTTGCGTTCGCTGGTGCGACGACGACGTACGTTCTGGACGCGAGCGCGACGAGAGGCCCTCTTCCGTTGCTTCTCCTTCTGAGCCTTCTTGTCCTGCTTGGCCTGCTCGCGCCGGATCTGTCTGTTCATGGGGCACAGCATAGCTGTCCGGGGCGCACCCTCCCCGCCGTGGGGCCGACGCCCGGCTCGAGGCCGTGCTAGCCTCAGCTACCCGCATGAACGACGCTCTCTTACGCACCATCGCCGAGCGCTTCGGGACCCCCACCTACGTCTACGACCTCGCGAGCGTGCGACGCCAGCGGCACGCGCTGCGCGCGGCCTTCCCCACCGCCCGGCTGCTGTACGCGGTCAAGGCCAATCCGAGCGGCGCGGTGCTGCGCGCCCTGGCGGACCTCGGCATGGGCGCCGAGGTCATCACCCTCGGCGAGCTCGAACGCGCGGTGCGCGCAGGCATCGCACCGAGCGACGTGCTGGTTGGCGGGCCCGGCCAGGACGCGGCCCTGGTCGGGCGCGCGTCCGAGCTCGGTGTGGGCCTCGCGAGCCTCGACTCCCGCGGCACGTGGCGGGCCTGGCAAGCCGCTGGGAGCGAGGCGACGCGCTTCCTTGTGCGGGTCAACCCCGCGCTGGACCCAGGCACCCACGAGCACCTGGCCACCGGGGCGGCGACCTCGAAATTCGGCCTCCCGCCCGGGGCCGCGCTGGCGCTGGCGCGTGAGGTGCGCGCAACCGGGCGTCTCGCCGGCTTCCACGTTCACGCCGGCTCGATGATCCGTGACGCCGGCCTCTACGACGGGATCGAGGCGGTCCTGGCGCCGCTCTATCAGGCCCTGCCGGGGCTCGAGCTGGTCGATCTCGGTGGCGGCTTCGCCGTGCCCGAGGTGCCGCTGACGGCGTTCGGCGCGCGGGCCGGCGACCTCGCCCGGGCGCTGGGGGCGACGCTGGTGCTCGAGCCGGGACGCTGGCTGGTAGCCGAAGCCGGCACGCTCCTCACGCGCGTGCTCCACGTCAAGCCGGAGGGTCCCCGCCGCCACGTCATCGCGGACGCCGGCATGGCGGACCTGCTGCGGCCTGCGCTCTACGGCGCGGAGCACCCGGTCCGCGTGGTGGCGTCGCCCGACCCGACCGGAGCAGGCCTTGCAGAGGCGCCCGACGGTTCCCTCAGCGATCTGGACGGTCCGCTATGCGAGAACGCCGACCGCCTGGGTCGCGCCCTTCGCCTGCCGCCCGTGGCACCCGGAGACCTGCTCGCCGTGGAGCAAGCTGGCGCCTACGGCTTCGCGATGGCCTCGAACTACGCCTCCAGCCTGCGGCCGGCCGAGGTCGTGGTCGACCACGGCGCCATGCAGCCCGCCGAGAATGGCCGTGTCGCGCGGCCCAGCGAAGCGCCGGTGGTGCGACTGGTCCGTCGCCGCGAGCGTCCCGAAGACCTCTGGCGCCTGGAGCTCGACACCGACACTCGATAACCGACACCCGAAAGCGGCGGTGGCCGGTGCGCACCGGCCTCCGAGCGCCGAACTGTGGCCGGGCTCCAGGCGCGGGAGGCGCGGCCCACCTACGCTGCAACACGTGAGCAAGCCTGCAAGCAAGCGTGTCGTCGTCATCGGCGCGGGCCTCGGAGGCCTGGGCGCCGCCGCCCGGCTCGCCGCTTCCGGACACCAGGTGACGGTGCTCGAGCGTCGCGACGCCCTCGGCGGGCGCGCCTACGTCTACCGTCAGGACGGCTTCACGTTCGACGGCGGGCCCACCATCATCACCGCTCCCCAGCTCATCGACGCCATCTTCGAGAAGGCCGGCCGACGCCGCGAGGACTACCTGGAGCTGGTGCGCTGCGATCCCTACTACCGGATCTTCGACGACACCGGGCGCCGGTTCGACTACAACGGCGACGAGGCCTTCGTGCTCTCCGAGATCGACAAGGTGGCCCCGGACGACAAGGAGGGCTACCGGACGTTCGTGGAGAATGCCGGCAAGATCTACCGCAAGGGTTTCGAAGAGCTGGCCGACAAGCCGTTCGATACGGTCTGGGACATGCTGCGCGTCGCTCCCGACCTGATCCGGCTGCAGTCGTACAAGAGCGTCTACCGCTACATCTCGCAGTTCGTCAAAGACCCCTTCCTGCGCCAGGTGTTCAGCTTCCATCCGCTGCTGGTCGGGGGGAACCCCTTCGACACACCGTCGATCTACGCCATGATCCACTACCTCGAACGCGCATGGGGCGTCTGGTACGCCATGGGCGGCACCGGTGCGCTGGTCGACGGCCTGGCGCGGCTGGTCGGCGATCTGGGCGGCAGCATCCATACGGAGGCCGACGTGGCCGAGATCCTCGTGAAGCCCACCGCGCGGGGTCCGCGAGCGACCGGCGTGCGCCTGGCCGACGGCCGGGTGTTCGAGGCCGACGCGGTGGTGAGCAACGCCGACGTCGCCTTCACCTACCGCAAGCTGGTGGACCCGCGCTACCGCCGTAAGTACACCGACCGGCGCCTGGAGCGCATGCGTTACGCCATGAGCCTCTTCGTGATCTACTTCGGCACCGATCGCCGCTACGCGGACGGCCCGCTGGCGCACCACAACATCCTGTTGGGGGAGCGTTACCGCGGCCTGCTGAGGGACATCTTCCGCAACGACGGCCGGCTTCCGAAGGACTTCAGCCTCTACCTCCATATGCCGACCGCCACCGACCCGTCGCTGGCGCCTCCCGGTCACGAGAGCTTCTACGTGCTCTCGCCGGTCCCGAACCTCGCCTCGGGCATCGACTGGCGAACCCAGGCCCGGCCCTACCGGGACGCCATCATGCGCTTCCTCGAAGAGCGCTACCTGCCCGGGCTATCGAAGCACCTCGTGACCGAGCGCTGGATCGATCCACTGCACTTCCAGGGAACGCTGAACGCCTTCCAGGGATCGGCGTTCAGCTTCGAGCCGACCCTCACCCAATCGGCGTGGTTCCGCCCCCACAACCGCAGCGAGGACGTCCACGGCCTTTACTTCGTGGGGGCGGGGACGCATCCCGGGGCAGGCATCCCCGGCGTGCTCTCGAGCGCCAAGATCGTCGACGACCTGATCGCCGGGGCGCCGGCAACCGCCGGCGCGATCTGGCCGCGGCCCGCGCCCGCCTGAGCACGAGGCCGGCGCGGCACGACGCCACGGCACGCGTAGACCGCTTCCCCCGTTGCTAGACTGACCCATGGAACCGCTCCAAAACGTCGAACGTCGCTTCCTGACCGACCGCTGGCAGGACTCCGGCGTGACCTACACCGTCACCAATCCCGCCACCGGAGAGGCCGTGGCCGAGGTCGCCGACTGCGGCGCCGAGGAGGGCCGCGCCGCCGCGCGAGTCGCCTGGGACGCCTTCCTGAGCTGGCGGCAGGTGAGCGCCTTCGAGCGCTCCGACGTGCTCATGCGCTGGCACGACGCCATGATGGCCGACCAGGAGCGCCTGGCGCGCACCATGAGCCACGAGATGGGCAAGCCGCTCAAGGAGGCGCGCGGCGAGGTCGCCTACGCCGCGGGCTTCGTGCGCTGGTACGCCGAGGAGGCCAAGCGCGTCTACGGCACGACCTTCCCCTCTCACGCGCCCAACAAGCGCCTGATGGCCATCCGGCAACCGGTCGGCCCGGTGTTCGGCGTCACCCCCTGGAACTTCCCGCTGGCGATGGTCACGCGCAAGGCCGCGCCCGCCCTGGCGGCCGGCTGCACCTTCGTGCTCAAGCCCGCCGAGCAGACGCCGCTGTCGGCATTGCTGCTGGGCGAGCTGTGGGAGCGCGCCGGCGGCCCCGCCGGCACCCTGCAGGTACTGCCCGCCAACGACCCGGTGCCGGTCTCCGACGCGCTGATGGAGGACCCGCGCATCCGCAAGCTCACCTTCACCGGCTCCACCGAGGTCGGCCGCATCCTCTACGGCAAGTCCGCCCAGACCATCAAGAAGCTCTCGCTGGAACTCGGCGGCCACGCACCCTATCTGGTGTTCGACGACGCCGACCTGGAGCGCGCCGTCGAGCAGGTCGTCGCCTGCAAGTACCGCAACGCCGGCCAGACCTGCGTGTGCACCAACCGCATCTACGTGCAGTCAGGCATCCAGGACGCCTTCGTGGAGCGCTACGTGGCCGCCACCAACGAGCTGGTGGTGGGCGACCCGCTCCAGGACGCCACCGACATCGGTCCGCTGGTCGACGCCGCCGGCCTGAACAAGGTGCAGCAGCACGTCCAGGACGCGATCGCCAAGGGAGCCCGGATCGCCACGGGCGGGAGCGCCCTGCAAGGGCTCTACTTCGCCCCCACCGTGCTCCTAGGCGTCACCGCCGACATGCAACTCATGCAGGAGGAGACCTTCGGACCGGTCAGCCCCATCCTCACCTTCGAGCATGAAGAGGAGGCGGTGCGCGCCGCCAACGACACCCCGTACGGGCTCGCCGCCTACATCTACACCAACGACCTCAGCCGCGCCTTCCGGGTCTCCGAAGCCCTCGAGTACGGCATCGTCGGCGTCAACGACGGCGTCCCCAGCGTGCCTTACGCCCCGTTCGGCGGCGTCAAGCAGTCCGGCCTCGGCCGCGAAGGCGGCCCCTGGGGCATCGACGAGTACCTGGAGACCAAGTTCATCTCCATGGCGCTCCCACACTGAGCGCTCCCCGGCCGTGGGCTCCCTCGTCATCTCCACGCGTGGCCTCGGCCGCCGCTTCGGGCACGGGCCCGACGAAGTCCGCGCTCTCTCGGGGCTCGATCTCGAGGTTCGCCGGGGCGAGGTGTTCGGGCTCTTGGGGCACAACGGCGCCGGGAAGACCACCGCCGTCCGGTTGCTCAACGGGGTCCTGAAGCCGAGCGCAGGGAGCGCCGCGGTGCTGGGACTCGCTCCCGGCCGCGACGGTCCGGCATTGCGCTCCCGCAGCGGCGTCCTCGCGGAAACACCCGCTCTCGACGAGCGCCTGCGCGCGAGGGAGACGCTCGAGCTGTTCGGCCGCATCTTCGGGCTGACCGCCAGCGCGGCCCGCGCGCGCGCCGGTGCGCTGCTCGCCGAGTTCGGCCTTGAGGAGCGGGCCGACGAGCCCGTGGGCAGCCCTCGTGCTGGGTGCCGGCCTGGTGGTCGTTGATCTGGTGTTGCTGGGCGCGGGTCTACGAAGCTTCAGCAGGGACGCCCTGGCATCCCGGACCTGACCGCAGGGGAAACGAACTGCGTTGCAGCGCCCACGCACGCCGCGGTAGAAGGGACCGTGCACCGAACCCGCTCTCGGCCCACGGCGAACGAACCCTCGCCCCAGATGGACGCGCGACGGGTGCTCGAGGTCGTCCTGAGCGCCTTGGCCGACAACGACCGTCCGCAACCGGACCATGGCGTCGCGGTGACGTTCGCCTTCGCCTCCGATCGGATGCGCGCTGCCGTCGGCGACCGCCAGGCCTTCGCGCGCGCACTCCACAACACCCTGAACGCGCCCCTGCTGGGTCACGTCTCGGCGGTCGTCGAACGCTTCGAGCGGCGCGGTGACGCGGCGCGCGCCGACGTCCGCATCGCGGGCCGAGGCGGGACCCAGGCGCGCTTCACGCTGGCGCTCGCTCGCGCGCGGCAAGGCGCGCGCCTCGACTGCTGGCTGATCAGCGGAATCGCTCGCGAGGAAGCCGCTCTATAGCGCCCGACGGCGCGTTGACGCCAACAGGATGTCGAGCGTCAGCCCACGTGCAGGTCGACCCGGAGGGGCTTGCTCTTCTTCTGATAGGTCAGCGTGGCGTTGAGGTGATAGGGGCCCGCCACGGCCCCCTCCTTCGGGGTGAGCGCCAGCAGCACATCGAGGGTGTACTTGTCGGTGCTCTTGGAGAAGCTCTTCGGTCCCGCCACCGTGGTGTGGGTGGCCTGCACCTGCACCAGCTTGAGGCTCCAGCCCGCGGGGACGCGGACCTGGTCGAGCGAGAACTTGGTGGTGATGACCGCCGACTCGGCGTTGTAGCCGCTGGGCACCCACATGGCGCCCGTCACCTTGGTGGGATCGATACCGAAGTCGTCGAAGGTGTAGTGCGTCTCCACGTACACCGTACTCCCCGGTTGCGCGACGATGGCGGCGCTCTGGATCGGGTAGGGCGCACCTGGTGAGGATCCCGTCGTCGCCGGAGCGCAACCCGAGAGAAGGAGGGCCGCCAGCAGCAGCGGGGAGAGTCGTCGGAGAAGCGTCATGCTGCCAACGCTAGCAGATCGGCCCATGAGAGGGGCTCCGGCAGGCACTCCCGCCATGACGCGTTGCCGACCCTCACGCACCGTCCGAGGCACGCGCCGGGGCGCGTCGGCGCACGGTTCCGGCCAGGCTCAGCGCCAGGATGCCCCCCAGTACCAGGGCGACCCCTCCCGCCTGGACCCAGGACAGGCGCTCGGCGAACAGCAGGCGGCCCCAGACGACGGTCAGCATCGGTTGCGCCAGCAGCGTCACCGACGTCTCGAGCGCTGGCAAGCGGGGCAAGGCGGTCAAGATCAGCAGCCAGCCCACCACCTGCGGCCCGAGCGCCAGCGCGATCAGCCAGCCGTGGGCCGGCCACGTGAAGGCCAACGAGAAACCGGGGTCGGTGAGGAGCCCGGTCGCGAGGGTTGCGAGCGCAGCGCCCAGGGAGGCGTCGAAGAGCACTCCCGCGGGCAGACCGCGCCCACGGTTCAACGCCCGGAACAGCAGCAGGAACGAGGCGTACACGCTGGCGTTGGCGAGCGCCCAGAGGGCGCCGATCACGGGCGCCCGACCGTAGGCCCCCTCCAACCCGAGGCCCGAGGTGAGGGCCACACCGGCGAACACCAGCGGCACGGCCACCAGGGCGGCCCTGGTGGGACGCTCGCGGAACAGCAGCCAGGCGGCAACGCCCACGAACACGACCTGCGTGTTGCTCAGCACGGTGGCCGCACCGGCACCGATGTCGGCGATGGCGTAGTTCCAGAACACGAAGGCCAGGCCCATCAGCGTTCCGGCCGCCACCGTGGCCCCCCGGAGGGCGGGGCCGCGCGGATCGTGCCGTCGTGAGGCCAACGCGAGCACCAGCAGGACGGGCAGCGCGTACGCCGGCCGGAAGAAGGCCATCGTCGAGGGCGAGAGGTCGGCGAGACGGACCAGGATGGCCGAGAAGGAGATGGTGACGGCGCCGAACAGCGCAAGGAGACGAACCATGGAGTTCGTCAAGGATACCGTTGCACGCCGGATCTGGGAGACGGCGCGGCGACGCTGTAGCCCGGAGCCCCGGACATCGGGCCCCACCCCCGTACAGTGTCGCCATGTCCGAGGCACCGACGCTCCACGGGATCCATCACCTCACGGCGGTGACCGCCCGGGCCCGGGACAACCTGGCGTTCTACCGTGACACGCTGGGCATGCGCCTGGTGAAGAAGACGGTGAACCAGGACGACGTCCGGGCCTACCACCTCTTCTACGCCGACAATCTGGGCTCGCCAGGCACCGACATGACCTTCTTCGACTGGTCCATGGCGGCGCCGGAACGCCGCGGCACACACAGCATCGCCCGCACCGGCCTGCGGGTGGCCGGTGGGGCCGAGGCGCTCCACTGGTGGGCGAGCCGGATGCGCGCAGCGGGAGCCACCGTCGAGGACCCGAGCGACATCGACGGCCGCCCGACGCTCGCCTTCGACGACCCCGAGGGCCAGCGCCTGGCCCTCATCGACGACGGCGGCACGGGCGAAGCCCACCCCTGGCAGGCGAGCCCCGTGCCGGCCGAGCGGCAGATCCGGGGGCTGGGGCCGATCACCCTGAGCGTTCCCGATCCCCGTCCCACCGCCACGGTGCTGGTCGAGGTGCTGGGGATGGAGCTCGTCCGCAGCTACTCACTGGCCAGCGGTCACGAGGTGCTGGTCGCCGCCATGGGAGACGGCGGCCCGGGAGCGGAGGTCCACCTGGCGGTGCAACCCGATCTTCCGCCGGCACGTCCCGGTGCCGGAGGCGTCCACCACGTCGCTTTCCGCACCGCCGACGACGAGCGGCACCGGGCCTGGCTGGAGCGGCTGAACGCCTTTCGCATCCCCAACAGCGGCCAGGTGGACCGCTTCTACTTCCGGAGCCTGTACTTCCGGGAGCCCAACGGGATCCTCTTCGAGATCGCCACCGACGGGCCGGGTTTCGACGTCGACGAACCCCTCGGAGCGCTGGGCGAGGGCCTCGCGCTGCCCCCGTTCCTGGAGTCACGCCGTGCCGACATCGAAGCGAACCTGAGGCCGCTGGCGTGAGTGCGGTCGCCGCGACGCGCATCGCAACACCTCGACGCCCGCGGGGGACGCTACCCGAGCGGCACCGGCAAGGGACGCAGCCATGAGCGGTCCGGGCGGCGCCGCCGCCGACGGCATCCTCGCTGACTGGGTCCACACCGTTCACGACCCGGCGCGCGGCCCCGCCCGCGGCGTGCTCTTCCTGTTGCACGGCACCGGTGGCGACGAGACCAGCCTGCTGGACCTGGGGCGCGTGGTGGCCCCCGATCACCTCCTCGTCGGCGTGCGCGGACGCTCGAGCGAGGAGGGCGTAACGCGTTACTTCCGCCGCTTCGACGCGCTCCGTTACGACCAGGAGCATCTCGCGTCGGAGGCCGAGGCGCTCGCCCGGTTCGTCGAGTCCGCTGCGGCGCACTACGCCGCCGCAGACCTGCCGCGCACCGCGCTCGGCTACTCCAACGGCGCCAACATCGCCCTGGCAACTCAACTCCTGGACCCCTCCGCGTTCGGCGCGCTCGCGCTGCTGAGGGCCGTACAACCGTTCGAGCGCCCGCCGACGCCGGACCTGCGCGGCACCAAGGTGCTGGTGTTGCTCGGTAGGAACGACCCCTACCGAGCTGCCGGGCACGGCCTTCCCGCGCTGCTGGGGCGCGCCGGAGCCTCCGTGGAGGAAGCCGTCCTGGACACCGGCCACAACCTTACGCAGGAGGACGTGGCGCGCCTGGCGACCTGGTTCGTGGCCCGCGAGGCCTGAAGGTCCCCCGCCCTGCGGCGTCCACCAGGACAGTCGACCCGTACAGCGCGCGACGAAGGCGCTACCATGGTGTCGGTCGCCGCACGCCGTGCCGGCGACCGGAGGGGTGTGCGTGGCGTACTCGGTGGCCCGACTCGCGTGGCGCAACCTGTGGAGGCACCGCAGCCGCACGTTGCTGTTGCTCGTCGTGGTGGCCTACGCCACCCTCGCGATCATCCTCTTCTGGGGCTTCTACGACGGCTTCGTCGCCTCCCTGCTGAGCAGCCAGGGGCGCTACGCCAGCGCTCCGGTGCTGATCACGAGCACGGCCTACCGCGCAGATCCCGATCCTCAGAACGCCCTACCCGGGCTCGACTTCCGCTCCAAGGTCGCTCGCCAGCCCCGTGTTGACGCCGTCGCGGCACGCCTCACCTTCCCGGGGCTGCTGCGCTCGCCCTACACCGCCCTGGGAGCGCAGGTCCGCGGCGTGGAGCCGCAACAGGAAGCCAAGGTGAGCAACGTCCCCTCCGCCATCGGGGCCGGTCGGATGCTCACCGGGCCGGGTGAGATGGTGCTTGGCAGCGAACTGGCCCGGCAGCTCGATGTGCGCGTGGGCGAGCGCCTGGTCGTGGATGCCCAGTCGCTGGCCGGGCCGCAGGCGCTGGGGCTGCGGGTGGTCGGTCTCGTGCGCTCGGGCATCACGTTCGTGGACCGCTCGACGGTGTTGATCGACATCGACGACGCCCGCCAGCTCACCGGTGTGACCACGGCCACCGGCCTGGCCCTGGACGTTCCCTACCGCTCCGAACGGCCCACCGCCACGCTCCTCGACCGCAACGGCGTCCTGCCCCCAGGCGTGCGAGCGTACAGCGTTCAGGACATGCTGTCGGGCCTCATGAGCGGCATCGAGGCCAAGCGCCGCTCGATGATCCCGATGGCGCTGATCTTCTCGATCTTCGCGGCGGTCACGGTCCTCAGCACCGTGGTGGTGAGCGTGTTCGAGCGTACGCGCGAGTTCGGGGTGGCCGCCTCGCTGGGCCTCTACCAGGGCAGCCTCGCCTGGATGGTGACGCTCGAGGCGACCTTCACCGCCGCGCTCGGTCTGGTCGCCGGCGCGGTGCTCGGTTACGGCATCGACTTCCTGCTGAGCCAGGTGAACCTGGTCGGGCCGGTCATCATGTCCTTCTACGGCAATATCCTCAAGGACGTCGCGCTGGGCGACGAGATCTACTTCGCCACGTCGGTCGCCTACCTCGGTTGGGCCGCCATCACCATCGTCCTGGCGGCGCTGTTCGCGGCGCTGGCCCCCGCCCGCCGGCTCAGGCGGCTGCAGCCCGCCGAGGCCCTACGGGCGCCGTGAGCGCCGTCCGGGTCTTCGGGAAGCTGGGAGGCGCCCCGTGCTGAGCCTGGCGTGGCGCAACCTCTGGCGCCAGCGGCGGCGCAGCCTCACCACCGCCGCGGCGGTCGCGTTGGTGGTGCTGATCTCGATCCTCTTCTACAGCATGGGCGGTGCGCTCACCAACTCCTTCTACCAGGACGTGACGCAGCGCGCCGGGCACCTGCAGGTGCACGTCGCCGGCTACCGCGACCTCGTCGACCTCCGAGACCGCCTGCTCAGGCCCGCCGACGCGCTGCAGAGCACCATCGCCCAGGCGGCGCCCGACGCCGTCGCCTTCGGTGTCCTGCAGGTGCCCGCGCTGGTTGGGAGTACGTCGCGCTCGCGCGGAACCGCCGTCCTCGGCGAGGACCGGCCGTCGGCCCTGGGTGAGAGCGGCAGCGGGCGGACGCTGGTCGCGGGCAGCCTGGTGCCGCCGGGCGATCTGCGCGACGTCGTGCTCGGCGTCGCGCTCGCCGACGCTCTCCACGTCGGCATCGGCGACGAGGTGTCGGTGTACGCCCCGGGCACCGAGGGGATCGGCGCCGCGCTCTACCGTGTGCGCGGCCTCGTCCACCTCGACGACCCCACCGCCGAGGCCGGCACGGCGTACCTCTCGCTCGCCGCCGCCCAAGAGCTCGCCGCCCCGGACGCCGTCGGACGCTTCGAGCTCCACTTCCCCACCCTCCACGATATGCGCTCGGAGAGCGTCGTCAACGCCGCCGCCGATCGCCTCGAGCAAGCGCTGGGCCCCGAGTACACAGTCGAGACGTGGCGTGAGCTCGATCCCACGCTTCTGGGTCTGGTGAAGGTGATGAACCCTATCCTGTACGGTATGTCCCTGATCTTCTACGTCCTGGCCGGGCTGCTGGTCCTGAACACCGTCTATCTCAGCCTCATCGAACGCGTGCGCGAGTTCGGCCTGGTCATCGCGCTCGGCGCCGAGGGAAGGCAGGTGCTGCTCATGATCCTGAGCGAGAGTGTGCTGCTGTGCCTGACCGGAGCGGCCGTAGGGCTGGCCGCCGGCTTGGGCGCCGTAGCGGCCCTGGCGCCCGGCTTCACGCTGCCCGGATTCGAGGGTCTCTACGCTGCGCTCGGGATCTCCCCCGTCCTGTACCCGAGCGTGACCGTTGGCCAGGTTACGTTCGCCCTGATCTTCGCGTTGGTGACGGCGATCGCGGCTGCGCTCTGGCCGGCGCTACTGGCCACCCGCATCGAGCCGGTGGAGGCCATGCGGCACACCGCGTGAACGTGGAGGCCGGTCCCCCCGACGCTCCCCCACAGGGGCGGCCGACGCGTCGCTCCTGGGTGCTCGCTGCGCTGGTCCTGGCGATGTTCATGGCGGCGATCGAAGGCACGATCGTCGCCACGGCCATGCCCAGCATCGCGGCGAGTCTCGGGGGATTCGCGCTGTACAGCTGGGTCTTCTCGGCCTTCCTGCTGATGCAGGCGATCACGACCCCGATGTTCGGGAAGCTGGCCGACCTCTACGGCCGCAAGCCCGTCTTCATCGGAGGCGTGGTGGTGTTCCTGGTGGGCTCGGTGCTGTGCGGGCTGGCGCCTTCGATGGTTACGCTGGTGGCCTTCCGCTTCGTCCAGGGGCTGGGCGCGGGCGCCGTCTACCCTACGGTCACCACCCTGGCCGGCGATCTCTTCGCGCTGCGCGAACGCGCCCGCGTGCAGGGCTACCTCTCCAGCGTCTGGGGCGTGTCCGCGGTGGTGGGGCCGCTGGTCGGCGGTCTGATCGTCCAGTACGCGCACTGGTCCTGGATCTTCTGGCTCAACGTGCCGTTCGGGCTGCTCGCCATCCTCGGGGTGACCCTGTTCCTGCACGAGGACGTGCAGATGCGCCGACATCGCATCGACGGCCTCGGCGCAGGCCTGTTCCTGGTGGCGATGGCCGCGCTCATGCTGGTGCTCACCGAAGCAGGGCAGTGGAGCCCGACCCGCCTGAGCGTGCTGCTTGCCGTATCCCTGCTCGGCCTCGGGGCGTTCCTGTACAACGAGCGGCGCGCCTCCGAACCGATGATCGATCTGGCGCAGTGGCGCGACCCGCTCATCGCCCGGTCCAATCTGGCCACCCTGACGTCCGGCGTGATGATGATCGGACTGATCACCTACCTGCCGACCTACGTGCAGGGCATCATGGGCCGCTCCCCGCTCATCGCCGGCTTCACCCTGACGAGCATGTCGATCGGCTGGCCCATCGCGTCGGTTCTGGCCGGGAGGCTGTTGGTTCCGCTCGGTGCGCGCGCGACCGCCCGCATCGGCGGGGCCTCCGGCCTGCTCGCCGGCGTGCTGTTCATCCTGATGCGCCCGTCGCTGGGCCCGCTGTGGGCGAGCGTCTCATCGCTGTTCATGGGGGTCGGCATGGGCTTCCTCTCGACCACCTTCATCGTCGCCATCCAGAGCAGTGTGGACTGGGCCCGGCGCGGCGTCGCTACCGCCACGAACATGTTCATGCGCATCCTGGGCAACGCCATGGGGGCGGCGCTCCTGGGCGGAACGCTCAACCTCAGCCTGCGTCGCAGCATCGCGCAGCACGGCCTGGAGGGCAAAGTGTCGGTGGACAGCGTGCAGAACCTGCTGGAGCGAGGCTCCGCGGCCGCCGGCGGCAGCGCCGGTGATGGACGCGCTCCGCGGCAGCCTGTCGATAGGCCTTCACAGGGTCTACCTGGTCGTCTTCCTGTTCACGCTCGCCACCGCCGTGCTGACCCTTCTGCTTCCCCGGCCGCACCTCGAGTAGGGGGCCACGGAAAGCTCCGCGGCCGATCGCGGCCGCGGAGCTTCCCTGCGTTCCGATGGGAACCGACGCCTACTGCAGCGTCTTGAGGTACCCGAAGATGTCGCTGACCTCCTGCGCCGACGGCGGATGACCGAAGTCGGTCTTGAAGCCGTTGGCCTGCCAGCGCGGCATGGTCTGCTCCAAGGTGGCGCCGACGTCGTCGACTCCGACGCGCACGGAGCGGTTGAACTGGGACACCGACCAGCCGCCGATGCCGGCGTCAGTGTACGTGAGGTTGGGGAAGTCGCCCTGGCCCTGGGCCGTGGCGCCGTGGCACATGGCGCAGTTCTGGTCGTAGAGCTGCTTGCCGTTCTTCACGTCCGGCGCGGGGGCGGGCGTCACCGTGACCGGGACATCGACGGTGCTGCTCTGGTAGCCCAGGGTGACCGTCGTGGTACCGCTGTCGGCGTTCGGAAGCAGGATGTTCGGGAAGGCAGGCTTGAAGTTCGGCCCGGAGAAGAAGGTGGCTACGCCCTTGACCTCGCCCTCGCTACCCGCTTCCGTGACCGTGTGCGCCGGCTTGAAGCTCCAATCGCCGGCCTCGGAGCCCGGCCCCTCGCTCTTGAGCGGGGTGGTCTGACCGTTGGCCACCGACGACACCTCGGGGACCGCGTAGCCCGACGCCGCCATCGTGATCGGCTTCGCCTGCAGCGTCAGCCCGGCCGCCACGGCGGACCCCGCGACGACGCCTCCCACCAGCAAGATCCATCCTCGTAACTTCATGCCCTACCTCCTCGGTATTGCAAAACTGTAGCGCAACTCGGTATGCACGCAACCATAGCCCCACTGGGTATCGATGGTCAACCGAGCGGAAGAAGGGAAGGTACTCACAACCTGCGCGGCCTGGACGGCCTAACCTCGTTGTGGGCAGGCCCTTCATGCATCATCGAAGAATCGCACACCGCGCACTGTTCACCATGCTCCTGGCGCTCGCACCGCTGGCCCACGCGCTCGATGCCGCCAGGGTCGCGCCTGCGCTGGAAGCGCAGTTCGCTCCGACGGCGACCTACCTGGATTGCCCGTTCCACCAGGCGGCGCGCACCTGCGTGTTGATCCCACGAACCTCGGGCATGCGCAGCGCCTACGCCGATGTCCTGACCTTCGTACGCGCGTTGCCTGGCGCCGCTTCGATCGACCGGCAGGGAGCGCCGTCTTCCCTCGCGTTCGTCGTGGGCGACACCTCGTATCAGCTGCGGCTCGACAGGAGCCGCGCGTCGCCGGGTGCCATCGCGGCGACGCTCAGCTTCGCCTTCGACCGGCAGAGCGCCTTCAACGTGGCTTGCCTCAGGACCGAAGCCCTGTTCGACGACGCGCGCCTGGACCTCGCTCGCTCCCGCTGCCTACGCGGCCATGGCCACCGCCATCGCCTGCCACGGCGCCGACCCGGTCGACGCCCGCAGCCGCACCCCCCTCGTCATGGCCGTCGACAGCCGCAATCTGGACGCCGTGCGAGCGCTGCTGCGCGGCGGCGCCGACCCGAACCACATCACCCAGCGCGGCTGGACGCCGCTGCTGTTCGCGGCACGCGACGGCACGCCCGCCATCGTCGACGCGCTCTTGAGAGCCGGCGCCGATCCCAGCTACATCGCGCCCGACGGCGCTACGATCGGCACGTTGGAACCTTTCAACCCTCGCCTGAACGCCCCTTCGGACACCTTCGCGCTCTCCGGCCCGGCCTTCAAGATCCCACGGGCGCTCTCCGATGCGGGCGCCCGCATCGCGGCCCCCGCCTCCGGGGCCGGGTCCGGCGGCGGCGTTGCCGGTACGGGCGCCCGGGAAGCGGACGTCCACCGAGCAGGGGCCCCCGGAGCGGGAAGGCCCGGCCCGGTCGCCCCCGTGCCGACCGACCCGGCTACGCGCCACGCGGCTCCGGGCCACGCGGCTCCTAGCCACTCCGTGGCCGCACCCCTCGGCGGCACCGCCCGCCTCCCCTTGATCGCCCTGGAGTTGCTGGCGCTGGTCACGGTAGCGAGCCTCGCTGTCCTCCGTTCCCGTCGCCATGAGCCCGGCGCGGACTGGGAGTCGCAACCCGTCCCGCTAACGACGCCGCAGCCCGACTTGCCGGCGATGCAGGTGCCCGTTCCTTTCCGACGGCAACGATCGCACCGGCGGCTGGAGCCTGCTCCGGGCTCCGATGAATACACCCGCTGATGCCCCCGACGCGCTACCACGATGCCGCTTCGGGCCGTGATGCCGTCCAGGTCAGCGGATGCGCGGGTCCAGCACGTCGCGCAGACCGTCGCCCAGCAGATTGAAGCCCAGCACCGCAAGGCTGATCGCCACGCCGGGCGCGATCGCCATGATGGGGTCGATGGCCAGGTAGAGCTGAGCCTCGCTGAGCATGGCCCCCCACTCGGGTGTCGGCGGCTGGACCCCGAGGCCCAGGAACGACAGCGACGCCGCGATGAGGATGACGGTGCCGACGCGCAACGTGATGTACACCAGGATCGGCGCCAGGATGTTGGGCAACACGTGCCGGAACATGATGCGCGCGGAGCTCGCCGCCAGCGCCTGGCTCGCCTCCACGTAAGCGCGCTCCTTGAGCGCCAGCGCCGACCCGCGGACCAGGCGCGCGAAGATCGGGATGCCGAAGATGGTGGTGGCGAGGATCACGTTGCGAAACCCGGGCCCGGCGATCGCGATGATGCCGATCGCCAGGAGCAGGCCCGGGAAGGCCAGCATGATGTCGATGACACGCCCCGAGAGCGTATCGAACCAGCCACTCAGGTAGCCGGCGAGCAGCCCCCACAGGCTGCCGATCAGCGCGCTGAAGGCCGTCGCCAGGACGCCGATGCTGAGCGAATAGCGCGCCCCGACCAGCGTCCTGCTGAAGATGTCGCGGCCGTAGTTGTCGGTGCCCAGCCAGTGCGTAGCCGAGAGCGGAGCGTTGAGGTGCAGGTAGTCGGCCTGCGCCGGATCGTAGGGCGCCAACAGGTGACCGAAGATCGCCATCAGCACGAACACGACGGTCAGCGCGAGGCCCGCCATGCCGCTGCGATGGCGGCGGAAGCGCCGCCAAAGGTCGCGACCCCGGCTATCGCGGGCAGGAGCGGTGGACGCTGCGCTAGTCATAGCGGATCCTCGGGTCCAGCGCACCATACGTTACGTCGACCAGCAGGTTCACCAACATGAACTCCAGCGCGAAGAGCAGCAGAAGGACCTGGAGTACGGCGTAGTCGCGAAAGCCGATCGACTGGATCAGAAGCCAGCCCAGGCCCGTGAAGTTGAACACCGTTTCGATGACGACCGCTCCGCCCAGCAAGAAGCCGAACTGGAGCCCGGTCATCGTCACCACGGGGATCAGGGCGTTGCGCAGCGCGTGCTTGTAGGTGACGGCGGCATAGCCCAGCCCCTTGGCGCTGGCGGTGCGCACGAAGTCCTCGCCCGAGACCTCCAGGAAGCTCGAGCGCACGAAGCGCGCGATGGTGGCGAGCGGCGCCAGGGCGAGGCTCACCGAGGGCAGCACGAGCCCGCGCAGGCTCACGCTCCCGGTCACCGGGAACCAGTGAAGATCGACGGCGAACAGATAGATGAGCAGGATCCCGAGGAAGAACGATGGGATGCTGATGCCGGTGGCGGAGAGCCCCGTGATCACCAGATCGAACCAGGAGTTCCGGCGCGTCGCCGCCATCACCCCCGACAGCAAGCCGAAGACGAACGCGATGACGATGGCGCTCGTCGAAAGCAGCAGGGTGGGCAGGAAGTGCTCGCGCACCACCTGCAGCACCGGCACCTGCTGGCGATAGGAGAGCCCGAAATCGCCGTGAGCGGCATTCCGGAGGAAGTACAGGTACTGGACCGGCAAACTGTGGTTGAGCCCCAGGCGCACCCGCATCGCCTGGACGTCGGCGAGCGAAGCGTCCTGTCCCGCAGCCAGCCGTGCGGGGTCGCCCGGGATGGCATGGATGAAGAGAAAGACCGCGATCGAGACACCGATCAGCGTCGGGATGAGCTCGAGCAGTCGGCGGATCAGATAGCGCCACATGATAGATGAGATCTGACGAAGCGGGAGCCGGCCAGCCGTAGCGGGCCGGCTCCCAGAACGTCGGGAACTTACTGCAGGCTGGCCGCCCGGGCGTCGACCGTGCCGTCGGGCATGTAGAAGACGCCGTTCAACTTCGCGGAGATGCCCGCGATGTTGTAGGGGCTGTACAGGAAGACCCAGGGAGCATCGTTCCAGATGGTCTTCTCGGCGGCGGCGTAGGCCTGGTTGCGGATGTCCTGATTGGCCGTGCTGAGGCCGTCTGCGATCAGCTTGTTGACGTTGGGGTTGTCGTAGAACGCCAGGTTGTACAGATCGGGCGGCCAGGAGGCCTTGTCGAACAGCGGCCGCAGGCCCCAGTCTGCATCACCGGTCGACGGGGACCAGCCGATGACGACTGCCTGGAGGGTGGTCTTGTCGAACGGCGCGAACACCGTGCTGGAGAAGGTACCGCTCTCCATCGGGTTGATCTTGGCGGTCACGCCCACCTTCGCGAACATCTGCTGCAGCACCTGGTCGATCTGCTGGTAGCTCGTGCTGTTGAGCGAGTCGATGGTGAAGGTGAAGCCGTTGGGATAGCCGGCCTCGGCCAGCAACTGCTTGGCCTTCTCGGGATTGTAGGCGTACGGCGTCTGCTTCGCGTAGCCCGTCACCTGCTCGGCGATCGGAGCGGTCAGCTCGGTGCCGTAGCCCTTGGTGATGACGTCGACGATGGTCTTCTTGTCCACCGCGTAGTTCAGCGCCTGGCGCACGCGCTGGTCGTTGAACGGCTTGGCCTGGGTGTTCATCGCCATGTAGCGCACGTAGATGCTCGGCTGGGCGCTGACCTTCAGGTTGCTGTCGGCCTTGATGGGGTCGACGAGCTGCGGCGGGAGGTCCTCGATGAACTGCGCCTCGCCGCTCTGCAGCATGGCCACGCGCGTCGCGGCGTTGGGGACGAACAGGAACTGCAGGTTGGCGACCTTGGGCGCGTCACCCCAGTAGTTGGGGTTGGCCTTCAGAACGACCTTCTGGCCCGGCGTCCAGCTCACGAACTCGAAGGGGCCGGTACCGACGGGGTGCTTCGCCACGTCCTTGCCGTACTTCTTGATCGCGGCGGGGCTCACGATGCGCCCGGCAGGGTGCGCGAACGTGAAGAGCATCGCACCGAAGGGCTTCGAAAGCGTGAACTTGACCTGGTACTCCGACACCACGTCGATCGACTTGATGACGTTGTACAGGCTCTCGCGCACGAAGTGGTTGGCGGGATCGATGACCCAGTCGAAGTAGGTCTTCACGGCCTCGGCGTTGAACGGCGTACCGTCCTGGAAGGTCACACCCTTGCGCAGATCGAACGTGAACACCGTCGCGTCCGAGCTGGCCGTCCAGGAGGTGGCCAGCTCGGGAACGAGCTTGCCGTCCTTGTCGAAGCCGACCAGGCCTTCGTAGATGGGGCGCTGGATCGTGAAATCGAGGTTGCCGTTGGTGTCCCCGGGGTTGAGCGTGATGGCATTCCCGGACATCGCAACGCTGACCGTGCCGCTGGCGGCGAACGCAGCGCCGAACGACAGCGCGACCCCGGCTACGAGGAGTAAGAGCGACTTTCTCATGTCACCTCCGAATGGGAGTTTCCTTCGCCCGTCACCCGTAGCGGGCCTACAAGGCGGATTTCGGGCCTGGCGCGTAGTTTAACGTTTTCCACGATACGCGATGAGCAATTTCGGGGAAGGCCGTTCCGGACAGACGTTCGAGGCCTCAGCCCTGGGCCGGCTCCCGTGCTGGCGCCACCTGGTCGCTCCGGCCGCGGTGCAGACGCGCGCGGGCCAGGGCCCTGCGGGGATCGCCCGGCGGGAGCGCGCCGACCGCGGCTTCCCACAGCTCGAGGTCGTCCTGAAGCCGGTCGGCGAGGTCGAAGAGGGCGTCCGGATCGGCAGCTTCGAGGACGGCCTGCCGGAGCTCCTCCTCCAGGATCCAGCGCTGCTCCTCGACGCCGAACGCTTCGCTCTCGGGAAGGAGCGGCCCACGCAGCAGCGTGACAGCCTCGCGAACGCGCTTCTCGAGGAGGTGACGCCGCGCCTGCAGGATGTCGGCCGTGTACGCCACGGCGAACCGGTAGGGCGCCTCGCTGACGGGTAGCAGCGCCCGCAAGCGGGTGAGCGTGGCCCGCATGCCGCCCGGGGATAGCCCGGCGGTGCCGTCGGGCGCCAGGAAGGCGTTGAGTTCCTCGCGCGTCATACCGTCGGGGTGGAGCGCCAGCGCCAACGCGGTCTCCGCCATACGCGGCGCCAGACCGATCTCCTTGCCGCCCAGGCGGCAGGAGACGCGCCCGAGGAACTCCAGGCGCAACTCCGCTCGCACCGGTACGAGCGTGTCCCAGACACCCTGGAAGAGCGACGCGGGCCCGCTGAGCACGCGCAGCGCGACGCCGTCGAGGCCCCGGAGCGCTTCGACGACGTCGGGCGGGTAGCGGTGCCAGCCCGCGGGGTCGACCAGCAGGCCGTGGAGCGCCGCCGTCAGGCGCTGCTCGGCGGGGAGGGAACCGTCGATCACGACGCCGAGCAGGTCGTCGATCGCGGGCGCGTCGCCCTTGACCGCGCCCACCATGCCTCTTGCAAGCACCCCGAGCTGACCGGCATGCGTCGAGGCGTCGCCGCTAAGCTCCGCGGCGACTTCCGCGACCCGGGCCGCCTCCTCGTAGCGTCCGAACTCGTTGAGGCAGCGCACGAGCTGGTAGCCGAAGCGTGTCCGGAAGCGGCGCGGGCTGCCCTCGAAGGTGGCCCGCATGAGCTCGAGCGCCTCGTCCGGTCGACCGCTGGCCTGCTCGTACCAGGCGAGCGTGCTGCGGAAGGTCGCGGCGAGCTCGGGAAGGCTCCCTTCGATGGCGGCCTGCCCATCCTCGAGCCCACGCCGCAGGCCCGCCAGGTCCCCGCTGAGGATGCGGGCCACCGCCAGGTTGTTGAACAGCGTCAGGCGGCGCGCGCCGTCTCGCAACCCGTTCTGGTCGAACACCTGCAGGGCGTACTCCGCCCAGGAGCGGCCGCGCTGGAACTGCCCGAGATGCACCAGCCGGTCCCCCAGGACGCCGGCGCCCCGTGCCACCTCGTACGGCGTGCCGGTCTGTTCCGCCAGGCGCACGCTCTCCTTGAGCACCTCGACCGCCCGTTGCGCGTCGGGATGCATGCGCCCGTACTGCCAGAGCGTCAGCGGCGTGCGCCGCGCCTGCACGGCGGCCTCGGCCAGCGGGAACCCGGTCTCGCGCGGAAGCGTGCCCGCGCGCCGTGCGCGAAGCTCGGGCGCCGTGAACGCCTCCAGGTGGGCGTCGACCTCTTCGACCAGGGTGCGCCACTCGTTGGTCGCGAACGAGGCCAGGAAACGCCACTCCAGAACGCGCTCCAGAGATCGGTAGGGCTGCGGCAGGCTCGAAAGGAGCAGGTGCAACCTCGGCAGCTCACCCTCGTCCTGATAGGCGGGGCCCGCCTTGCGCAGCAGGTCCTCCACCATCTCGGGCGCGGCCCGCACGGCCAACTCGAGAGCGTCGACCGGGCGACCCTCGCGCTGCAGCGCCAGCACCGCCAGCGGCACGTCGACGGCTTCGGCCCGACGCTGCGGCAGCACCGGCCCCAGGGGGGTCGGGATCGGGAAGCGCGGGAGCTGGGCCCGTTCGTGGGTGAGCGTCAGGAACTCCGTGAACCGCCCCCCGGTCTCGCGTTGAACGGCCTCGAGCTCAGCGGTAGAGAGGCCAGCGGGAGCGATCATCGCTGCATCCTCGCGGGTCACGGCGAGCTCGGGCACGCCCAGTACCAGGCAGCGATCGAGCCCATCCATCTCCGGCGGCCCATCCGTCTCGAACCCCAGCAGCACGCGGTAGCCGAAGTCGGCGAGCTGGATCAGCTCACCCGCGAAGGCGGGCGCGACATCGGCGCCGGACACGGCGATCCACAGCGGTTGAAGATCGTGGCGGTACTGGCGCAACGATCGCAGGTGGGCCCGGTAGGGCAAGGCGTGCGACAGGAGCGACTCGCCGAGCTGTTGGTTCAGCGCGTTCGCCAGGGCGTTGCCCTGTGCCACCACGTCGTCGCGCGCACGCCGGGACAACGTGACCCAGGCCAGCGGTCCCCGCTCACGTAGCGCGTCGATGAGGAAGGGAACGCCGTACGACTCGCCGCCGAGCAACGCCACCGGCCGGTCGCTGGCGACGATGCGATCGAGCTGACGCTTCAGCCACACATCAAGAGCATACCGGCCCGGGCGCGAGCTCCCGCGCGTCCCGCCGTGAAGGCTGCGCTGCGCGTGCCCCGAGCGTCCGAGCGGTCATGAGCGGGGAGCCTGCCCGCTGCCCCCCTCTACACCGGAACGTGCGTGCAGCGGATGCGGCCACGCCCGGGCGCCGCGATCGACGATCACGACCGACGGCCGCGATCGCTGCCCGCGCTCAATCGCCGGAAGCGGCCGCCCCCTCGAACGACGCCGCGGACGCGGGGAGGCGCTGTCCCGCCACCGACCGCTCGCGACGGATCGCGTCGACGGCCGACAGCAGACTCAACTCTCGGATCAGAACCTGGTCCCCGACGACATCGAACGACCACGTACCATCCAGCCGCTGGAGGGCTTCTTCTCGCGTCATACCTGCCTCCTCTTCTCGACCCGCACGGTAGGCCGCGGAGCGCTCCACGCCCGCTTCAACCCCAGCGGGCGGGGTTGAAGCGGGGTTGAAGCGCCCCCACCCGTACGCTCCAAGCCGTAAGAGGGTCAGAGACAGAGGAGACCCAAGGGGAAACCAGCAAGAGGGAACCCAAGGAGGACCCCGTGCCCACGCTCAAGAAGATCATCCGCAGCACCATCCTCGCGCTCGTCCTGCTCGGCTCGGCCGCCGGTGGCGTGACCATCGCTCACCAGAGCATGACGCTGGCCGACTCGGGGAGTCAGTCCGGCAGCTACGACGCGGGCTGAGCTTGTGGCACGGGGCGCAGCGCCCCATCCATCTGTTTCGCGCCCCGCGGCGTTCGCTCGCGGGGCGCATCGTTCCCTGGGGGAGGCGGGATCGCCACCGTCATGAAGTACGACCCCATCCACATTCGCTACCCCCGCCTGCAGGATCTCCACTATCAGTTCCAGCCGATCGAATCGGCAGGGGACGGCATCGTGCATTGGTACGAGGCGCTGGTGCGCTGGCAGCTTCCGGACGGCACGGTGCGTGGACCCCTCGATGTCCTTCCCTACTGGCTCGCTCCCACCCGCAGCGAGGCCTTCACGCGCTTCACCGTTACGCGCGCCGCGGAGGCGCTGCTCGCTTCGCCCGGGGCGCGCCTGAGCATCAACCTGAGCCCCGCCCAGGTGACGCAGCCAGCTGCCGTACACGCCCTGCGCAGCCTCAAACCCGAGCTGCAGCAGCGCCTCGTCGTCGAGCTCACCGAGCAGCAGATCCGCAATCTCGACGCCTACTGGCAGGGGCTCGAAGGTGTGCGCGAGCATTGCGGGATCGTCCTTCTCGACGACATAACCTTCGACGACCTCGACCACCGCTTCCGCAAGGGCGCGCCGATCGACGGCGTCAAGCTCGATCGAAGCCTGCTGCCCGCGCTCCTCGGCGGCACCTACCACCGGCGCGCCATCGATCTCGTGGCGGACGCCCTCGAGCACTTCGGCATCGTGGTGGCGGAGGGCGTCGAGGATCCGACCGCCCGCCAGCAACTCAAGGACCTCGGCATCACCCACCTTCAGGGGTTCGGCATCGGCACGCCGTCGGTCAGCATCCCGCTCAACGCCGACGCGGTCGCGTTCGCCCCAACGTCGGCCCGCCTCGAACACCGGCGCCGAAGCCCAGCGCGACCGGGCTCGCCGCCCCACGAGTAGGACGACCGAGGAACGTGGTGGGGGGCAACGAACCGAACGAACGCCAGGCACGCGTGGCGTTGTCGGCGCGCAGCTTGCACGAACGCCTCGAGCGCACGACGGCCTGGGGCGACCTCCGCGTCGTGCGCGAGCTGCAGGGAGGGAACCGCAACCCCGTTCTGCTGGTCGAACGCGCCGGCGAGACGCTCGTCGCCAAGGGGACGCGACGCGGCGGCGAGGCACTGAGCTGGCTCGAGACGGTGCACGTCCAGGCTCGCGAGGCCGGGCTGGTGACCCCGGAACCGGTGCGCAGCCGGGCCGGGAACCTGGTCGAGGACGGGATCACCTTGGAACGGTTCATCGATGGGCGCCCCGCCGACGCCCGCAGCCTCGCCCGACTTCGGACGCTCCTGCGCGGCTTCCACGACGCCACCCGAGGGACGACCCAACGCCCCGGCTTCGCATCGAGCGCGGCCATGGTCGAACGCCACAGCCGCGGCGACATCGAGCTCGACGGCATGCCCCACGAGGTGGCTGACGTGTGCACGGCGGCCTGGGCGCGCCTCGCCGACGCCCCGTGCTCGGTCGTCCACGGCGACTTGCAGCGCGAGAACATCCTGGTGACGCCGGAAGGCGCCGTGGCACTGGTCGATTGGGACGAGGCCCGCGTGGACGCCTCGATCCTCGATGAGGTGGCGCTGTCCATCGCGCTCGGCGGCCGCCCCCGCCCGGGCTGGGAGGCGGCCGAAGCGGCGCTGCGCGCCTGGGAGGTGGCCTCGTGCTGGGACCACGAGCCCGCCTACGCGCGCCGGCTGGCCGCCGACCTGCCGGGCCTGCGCACCGGCGGCGACCCTTCTGCGCTCCCCTGACACGATCGCCTGCCCGGGGGGAGGCGGTACCCCGGGCAGGCAACCAGATGGGAGGAGGGCGTCGGGTCAGTTGTTGGGAAGGTTGAAGCGGTAGCCGGGCTGATGGATGCCCATGCCGGGACCGCCACGGTTCCCGGCCTGCCAAGCCTGGCCGGCGCCGCGCTGCGCCCGCGCGCCCATGGGGGTCGGGTTCCGGTTCCCGGCCGAGGGCCCGACCATGCTGCCGGCGCGCGGGCCGAGCTCACGGGTGAGCATGGCTGCGATGGCGTCGGGCGTGCGGCTCTTCATCACATCGGCGCGCCGGGCGTCGAGCGTGCCCGCGGCAACCGCGGCGTCGATGCGTGCGTCACGCTGGGCGACGAGCGTTGCGCTGGCGTCGGCCGTGGTCAAGCCGTGCTCGACCAGCAGATCGGCGACCGTCTTCCCGCTCTGACGCTCGGCGACCAGCGCGTCCTCGCCGATCCCGAGCAGAGCGGCGAGATCGGCGTGGGTCGCAGCCTGCATGCCTGCCACCGGGCCGCGGTCGACGTTCGCAGGGCCCTGCGGGCCGGCGGAGCGTTGAGCGTTGCGGGGGCCGTAGGCAAGCGCCATGGAGGCGACGAGCGCGGCGCCGATCACGAGGCTGAGGGCGAGGGTGCGGTTCCGGGTCATGGTGGTCTCCTTCGGGGGCCGGAGATTGCTTCGAGGGCCCCGATCTCGCCCGCAGCGTAGGCCCTGCCGCGGGAAGGTTGGGGGGAGGTTGTATGAACGAACCGCGAACGCCCGGTCGGCCGCCGGGGACGGCATGAGGACGCTCTCGTCGTCATGTCATGGCGAACTCACCGCCGCCCCCTAGCCTCGACTTGTGGAGGCGAGTTCGATGGAACAGATCGATCGGCCGGAGACTGAACAGCGCTTGCAGCGACGCCTCTTGGGCTATCTCGCGCCGGCGAAGCGGGTGCGGGAAAGTGCGCACCTCGCTTCGTTCGTGGTGCGGCGCCTGACGTCTGTCTTCGATCACGACGAGGCGCGCATCCGCCGTTTCCTGGACACGCCCGACGCCGACCTCAAGAATCGCAGCCCGGTCGAGATCGCGCGCGTGCACGGCTTCGATGCCCTGGATCGTCTCGTGGACCAGCTGGAGTACGCCGCTCCTGCCTGACACTCGCACGGCCGCCGTTCGCATCCGCCCCGGCGCATCCGCGCCGGCGAGGCGCGGGTCACGGTAGGCTGTGCGTCGATGGCATACGGGCTCATCCTCGTCCAGGTGGTCCTGGCCGCCGGCCTGATCGTGGTCGGCGGCATGGTCGAAGGCTACGGCTACGGCCTGTCGCTCGGCACGCGTTGGCCCTACACGCGCAACATCGTGGCTCTGGCGTTCGGGGGCGATCCCGAGGCATGGCACCGGATCATCGCGACCCTGCTCGGCCTCAACGCGCTCGCCATTCTGGCGCTGCGCCCCGGGGGCCTGGCCTGGACCGGCCTCGGACTCATCGTGTTCACAGCGCTACTCGGCATGGCGACGCTCTTCGTCCTGGCCGGGAAGGCGCCCTCCCCCCTTCAGGGTCTCCACGGTCTCCTCGCCTACTCGACGCTGTTCACCTACCTCTTGATGCTGACCCACGGCCCGGGGCTCGGGTTCTACCTCGAGACCGGGATCCCCCTCCACTCGTTCCTGTTGGTGATCTTCATGGGCGGCATGGTGACGGGGCAACGGGGGTTCGGGAAGGCCATCGGCGTCTTCACCTGGCCCCGTTCACTGGCACAATGGGTGTGGGTGGTTCACGGCCTGGCCGTTCTTCTGTTCCTGTTGACCCTCGCCTACGAGACGCCGACCAACAACGTGGCGCTGCTCTTCCTCCTGGCGCAGGTCGGGCTCGGCTTCCTGACCTTCCAGGCGATCAACGCGTCGGCCGAACGTCCCGGCGTGCTGGTACCGTTCCACCAGCTCTTCTCCGTCGGGATCGCGATCGCGCTGTTCTACCACCTGCAGGTCCCCGTGCCCTGGTTGGGCTGAGATCCGTCCCCCTACGGCTCGCCCTTCGGGTGGGCGAGGCAATAAGGGGCGTTCGTCCCGGCGTGGTCCCGGCGCCGACCGCACGCTCCCCTGCCGGACCCGACGCAGCGCGCCACGGGACAACCGGTCGCCACCACGGCTTGCCGCTCTACAATCCAGCAACGGCAGGAGGCAGCCATGGAGTTCCAGTCCTACGCGTACGGCACCAACGCTTGGCGTAGCGACCCCGACCTGAAGGCGGTCTTGCGCGGCGTCTGGCCGGCGATGGCCGAGCACGAGGAGGCCCTCGCTGCGTTCGGCGCCCTCGCCAACGGCGAGGCCTACGAGGTCGCCTACCACGTCGATCACGGTGCGCAGCCGGTGCTGGTCAGCCACGACCTCGACGGCAACCGCATCGATCGCGTCCGCCTCAGTCCGGCGCAGCGCGCGTTGATGCCGAAGCTGGCGCCGATGATGCGGCCGCCGTTCGAGGCCGGGAGCTGGCACCACCACTTCGCCCTGGGCTACCTGCTTGCCGACCCCGGCCTGTACTGCATCCTCACCATCACGCTGCAGACGGCGTACGCACTCCACAAGTATGCGCCCGAGCACGACGATCTGAAGCAGGCGCTCCTCGGCCTGGACGTCTACGGCGCCACCTGGATGACCGAGAACCAGGGCGGCAGCGACCTCGGTTCCAACCGCACGGTGGCCCGCCGCGACGGCGACGGCTGGCGTCTCGAGGGCGGGGACAAGTACTTCGCGAGCGGCGCGGGCCTGACCGACGTCGCCGTCGTCACCGCGCGGCCGGAGGGGGCGCCGGCTGGCCCCAAGGGGCTTGCGCTGTTCCTGGTTCCCCGTCTCGACGCAGCGGGCGCCCTCAACTTCCATGTCCGGCGGCTCAAGGACAAGAGCGCCACACGGGCCGTTCCTTCCGGCGAGGTCGAGCTCGAGGGCAGCCGTGCGGAGCGGATCGGGCGCGCCGACGAGGGCATCTACTACACGCTCGAGACCCTCACCGTCTCACGCCTCGCGAACGCCGTCGCCAGCATGGGTATCGCGCGCAAGGCAGCGCAGGAGGTCGAGGAGCGGGTGCGCAGACGCCGGGCGTTCGGACGACCCCTGCTCGAGCACCCCCTCGTCCGGCGCGACCTCGTCGACATCGCGGTTCGCCAGGCAGGCGGGCTTGTCCTGGCATTCCAGGCTGTCGACGCCTTCGATCGCGCCTGGCACGAGCGCCCGCCGTACTCGGGCGACTACCATCACGCGCGCCTGCTCGGACACCTCGCGAAGAACCGCACGGCCGATCATGCCGCGGAGGTGACGCGGCTCGCCATGGAGCTGTTCGGGGGGCTCGGCTTTCTGGAGGAGTACGCCGTGGCGCGCTGGCACCGCGAGGCCCTGATCACGCCCATCTGGGAGGGACCGAGCAACATCCAGGCCCTCGACCTGCTCGAGGTGATGGACAAGAAGGGCGCCCATCTCCCCTTCGCCGACGCCATGCGTGGGCTCCTCGGCGCGGCGGCGACGCCCGAAGCGCACCTGGCCACGCAGGTTCTCGACGACGCCCTGGCATCGCTCACCGGCCTCGACGCGCTTCAGGCGCAGTGGTTCGGCAAGGACCTGCTGGCACGCCTGGCGGACGTCGCCCAGGTGGCGTTCCTGTACGCTCTCGATGCGGGGCGGGGAGGTCGCTACGGGAAGCTGGCCGCGCTCTACGCCGTCCGCTTCCTGAGGCACGAGCCCTACCCGGCCTGGGCGATGAACGACCCGGACGTGCTCGCGGTCGCACCCGCCCCCGGCTGAAACGTCGGGCGGGTCAGGACGCCTCGACGACCTCGCTTCGCAGCGGCCGGAGCGAGCGCTCCCAACGCGCCAGCTCGTCGAGCATGGCGTCCGCCGCCTGCTCCATCGTCTCGTTGGCCCGGATCCGCCCGTCCTCATCGAGGAACTGCTTCACGAACGGGATCGACACGGCCTCGACCATCGGCGTCATCTTCAGGGTGGTGAGCACCTGCTTCAGCATCTGGGCGGCGCGCGTTCCGGCTGCCACGCCGCCGTAGCTCACGATCCCGGCGGGCTTGTACGCCCACTCCCGGTGGAGGAAGTCGATCGCGTTCTTCAGGGGGGCGGTGAAACCGAAGTTGTACTCGGGCGTCACGAACACGAACGCGTCTGCACGTTCGACGCGCGCGCTCCAGGTCTTGGTGTGCTGGTGTTGGTAGCGCCGCAAGCGGGGGTGCTGGGGCTCGTCGAAGAAGGGCAGATCGACCTCGGCCAGGTCGACCAACTCGACCTCGAAGCCACCATGCTCCACGGCGCGGTGATAGAACCACTCACCCACCGGCAGCCCCACCCGGCCGGGACGCGTGCTTGCCACGACGACATGGAGCCTGGGGATGTTGGTCGTGGAATCGGAACGATCGGTCATGCGCTCTCCTCAAGGTACGGGATCGGGTGAAGCAGGGAGATCGGGGGGCGAGCTCGGGGGCCGGCGGATGCCGGGGCCCGTGGCGCCACGGTCCGACGTTATCGCCTTCCGTGGCGACGGGGGTATCGCCCCACACACGCTTCGTCTCGGGGCGCTCATGCAACGGACGCCCCGTCGCCACGCCCGCACTCTGGTACCTTGGCACACGGTACCGGGGGGCATACCGCCGCACCCTCGAGTACGGCCTGCGACGTTCGAACCACCTCGAGGGTTCGGGCCGGAGCGCCAGGAGAGAGGCAACATGGAACGTCCCGGCATGGCAACGATCGACGGTGCACGCACCGAACCACGCACCCGCGGATCGTCCGCGGCCTCCGGAAAGGGCGCGCTCGTCGCCGCGCCGCGCCCGCGTCGGTGGTCCAGACTCGTCCGTCTGACCGTCGTTGCACTGGCGCTGGCCGGCCTGGCTCTCCCGGGAACCGCGGCCGCGCAGTCCACCTGCGCCACCACCCTCCACTATCTGACGCTCTCGGAGTTCGACAGCGGCATGCAGCCGGTCATCCAGGCGTTCGAGAAGCAGCATCCGGGCGTCTGCGTGAAGATGCAGGGCTACTCCTTCGGGGACCTGTTCCAGACCACGCAGGTCAGGATGCGCGCGCACGACAGCGGCATCGATGTGCTGCTCGTGGATCAACCGGTGGTGGCCGCGTACACCGCACTCGGGTACCTGGCTCCCTTGGACGGAACCTTCACGGCCCAGCAGCTCGCGAACACCTGGGTTCGACCCGCCCTCGACGCCGGCAGGGTGAACGGTCACCTGATGGCGGCTCCGCAGGACAGCTCCATCCAGCTGCTGTACTACAACCGCACGCTCTTCCAGAACGCGGGCGTCACCCCGCCGGACGGCCTCGTGCCCGGCAAGACGGTGTCGTACACCGACATCGCGACGCTGGCGGAGCAGCAGCGCTGGACCTGGGAGCAGGTGGTGGCGGCAGCGAAGCAGCTCACGATCCGCTCCGGCGGCGCGACCCGCGTGTGGGGTTTCACCTTCGGCCAGCCCGACGAGCTCTACCAGTTGCAGCCGCTGGGTCTTTCGCTGGGAGGGACCATCCTGAGTCCCGACGGCACGACGGTCGCCGGCTACCTCAACGGCCCGGCGTGGCGGAAGGCCGCGACCTGGTACGGCGATCTCTTCAACGGCTCGCAGGTGAGCCCCAAGGGTGTCCCCTACCCGCAGACGGCCGACCTCTTCGCCGAAGGCAAGGTCGCGCTCTACGCCGGCGGTGCCTGGCAGCTCGCGAAGTTCAAGAGCTCCGGCATCGACTTCGGGATCGCGCCCTACCCCGCCTTCGCCGGCGGCACGGTCGCCACACCTACGGGAGGCTGGTATCTCGGGGTGGCGGCCTACTCGGAGCACAAGGCAGAGGCGGCCGCGTTCATCCGCTTCCTGACTTCCGAGGAGGGGGCCGCGCTGTGGTTCACGTCGTACGGCCACTTTCCGCCGCAACAGAGCGTGCTCGACACCATCCGCAACGGCAAAGCCTATACCGCTTTCCCCGACGACGCCTACCTGCTCGGGGTCTACCAGTCCCGCACCACCGCCGTGGTGCGGCCCAAGACCCCGGCCTACCTGCAGCTCCACAACATCTTCGACAGCGCGTTCAGCGACATCCGCAACGGCGCGGACCCCCGGCAGGCGCTCGACGGCGCCGTCCGGCAGATCGACCCCTACCTGAAGCGCTTCCAGTGAGGGGCGGAGGCTCGGACGGTGGCCACACCGGCTGATCGACGGGGTCGTCGCCCCCATCCCCGCCGGCAAGAGGAGCGGGTCGCTTTCCTGTTCCTGCTGCCGGCCCTGGCAGGGCTCGCGCTCTTCCGGGTCTACCCCGTCCTGGAAGCGGTCGGTGGCGCCTTCTACCGCGAGGTCTTCACCTCCCACGGGCCCAGGACGGCGTTCGTGGGGCTCGCCAACTTCGCCGCCCTGGTCGGCGATCCGGTGTTCTGGACCTCGCTGTGGGTGACGCTGAAGCTGAACCTCGTCATCAACCCGATGCAGGTGGCGCTGGCCCTCGCGCTGGCGTTGATGGTCGACCGCGCCTCGCGAGGCATGAAGCTCTACCGCCTCCTGGTGCTGGTGCCGATCGGAGTCTCGCTGCCGGTCGCCACCCTCCTGTGGCGCCTCATGCTCGATCCCAACGGTGGCTTCGTCAACGCCTTGCTCGCGTTGCTGGGGCTTCCCCAGCAGCCCTTCTACACCAGCGCGGGCCAGGCCCTCTGGAGCATCATCCTGATCGCCAACTGGAAGGGCGTGAGCTACTGGATGGTGTTCGTGCTGGCGGGCCTGCAGGGCATCCCCGCGGAGCTCCAGGAGGCGGCTGCCATCGACGGCGCGGGCAGGCTTCAACGCTTCACGCGCGTCACCTTGCCGCTCCTGCGCCGACCGCTTCTGTTCGTCCTTGTCGCCGATACCATCATCAACTTCGTGATGTTCGTGCCCATGTACCTCCTCACCCGCGGCGGGCCGTCGGGCGCCACCAACGTGCTCATGTACCAGGCCTACAGGGTCGGGTTCGCCTTCGGCGACATGGGTCAGGCGCTCGCCATCGTGACGGTCCTGCTGGCGCTGCTGCTCGGCGTGGTGGCGTGGCAGTTCCGGCTGTTCGACAGCGGGGCGGGGCGGTCGTGACGCGAGCGCTGCAGTGGCTATCGAGGGCAGCCCTGGCCCTGCTGTACGCGGCGGTCGCCGCGTTCTTCGTCGTGCCTCTGTGGTGGGCGCTGGTGGGTTCCGTGACGCCGCTCGACGACATCTTCCGCCACCTGACGCCCTTCGACCTCCGCGCCCTGTGGCCCACGCACCCAACGCTCGCCGCGTACATCGCCCTGTTCCAGGACCACGCCTTCGGGCGCGTGCTGTTCAACACGGCCTTCGTGGCGTTCGCGACGGTCGCGGCAGGCATCGTGGTCAACGGTCTGGCCGGGTTCGCCTTCGCAGTGATGACCTTCCGCGGCAAGCGGCTCCTGTTCGCAGCGGTGCTGATCTCGGCCATGGTGCCCACCGAGGCGCTCGCCATCCCGCTCTACCGGGTGGTGGGGTCGCTCGGCATGCTCGACAGCTACGGCGCTCTCATCGCGCCCGCGGTGAGCAACGGGATCGCCATCTTCCTGTTCCGGCAATTCTTCGCCGAGGTACCCCGCGAGATCAAGGAAGCGGCGTGGATCGACGGCGCCGGCTGGCTCACCATCCTGCTCCGGTTGTACGTGCCGCTGTCCCTCCCCGTGACGATCGCAGCGGGCCTGCTGCTGTTCGTCTTCCAATGGGAGTCGTTCCTGTGGCCGCTGATCGCCGTGCACTCGCAGAAGGTCATGGTCCTGCAGATCGCCCTCGCCAACCTGCAACAACAGCACAGCACGCAGTGGACGCAGATCTTCGCGGCCTCGTCGCTCGCGGCGCTCGTCCCGCTACTGCTCCTGCTGCCGCTGCAACGCTACTACGTGCAGGGGATCGTCGGCTCCGGCGTGAAGGGGTAACCACCCGGACCCCCGCTCGTGAACGCTCAGCGTTGCAGCATGGCGGCCGCGCGTTTCTGCTCGTAGCGATCGGCCGCCGTCTGGGCGGGCAGGGCCAACGCCTCGCGAAGCTGCTGGGCCGCGGCTCCGTCCTCTCCGAGGGCCCGCAGGGCTGTGGCGTACTCGACGCGCAGATTGACCTGCTTCGGGGCTGCCGCGATCGCCTTCTCGAGCAGTGGCACCACCCGATCCCGGCTCGCCCCGAACATCCAACCCACGCCACGCTGGCTGAGTTCCAGGTTCCACATCGCCAGGCCCACCAGCGCATCCGCGTTGTCAGGTGCGAGGCTCAGCGCCCGGTCGAACAGATCCTTCAGCTCCCCGACGAGCTGCAGATTCTCGAACACGCTTGATCGGCGGGCCGATTCCCCTTTGGCACGGGCGAGCTGGACGTAGGCTTCGGCGTCGTTCGGATCGAGCTCGGTGGCGCGCTCCGCCGCGTCGCGGGCATGACGCAGCCAGGTGTCGTGCTCGCTCGCGTCCAGCGAGCCGTAGACGGCGTAGTCGGCGGCGGCGCGGGCGGCGAGGGTCTGGCTCGCCGCGGTGTCCACCGCGCTGGCCGCGTGGTAGGCCTCGACGTAGCGGCCGTCGGCGATGGCCCGTTCCGGGTCCGCCGTGCCGGCGGCCTGCGCAGTGACGACAAGCGAAAGCAGCAGCCACCCGAACACGGCGCGGTGCGGCCGCCCGCGCAGACGACCAGCCCGTACGACACCGAACGTTCGCACGCGTTCCCCTCCCCCGGACCACTCCCGTCCGGGGTCCATTGTGCTCCCGAAGTGGAGCCAGCGGCGTGTCCGATGTTGGGCACGTGCGCCGCAGCCGGCGCCGCGATCTCGCTCAGGGGTGGCCGGGGGCGGAAGCCGAAGCGTAGCCGGCGTGCGTCTGGAACAGGAAGACGCCGTAGAGCTTGCCGCCGACGCGCTCGCGCTCGACCGTCAAGGAGCCGCCCTGGAGGTCGTAGACGACGCGCAACACGTTCCCTACGCTGGCCCAGGTGCGCGCGACGCGAAGCGTGCCGCGTGCCAGGTACTCGTAGAGACGGCCGTGGACGCCCATCTCGAAGTAACCGAACATCGACTCCGGCACGCGAACGCAGTACGCCTGGGCCGTCGAAGGCGTATGGGCGTCGAGCAGCCCGTCGCAAGCCACCGGGCTGCCTCCGAGCGTGCGCGCCGCCTGTTCGACCATCGTGCCGTAGCCCGTGCCCGTGTCCATGGGCTGGGCGGCGAACGCCGCCGCTCCCGCGACCCACGGCGCTACCCCCAGGACCAACGCTGCGATGATGAAAGCACGACGCACGAACGATGAAGCCATGAAGTTCCTTCCACGCGGCGCTGCGATGAACGCGAGCACCGTCCCAGTCGACACGCGAGGCCAAAGATACCAAAGCTCGGATGAGAAATGTCTCTCATCGGCGCCGCGGGGGGCGCTCCCCGCCGGGTGGACCGCACATCCGCGGTAGCGCCGGGTGGGGTCGACGGCGTGACGGAGCTCAGCGCGCGAGCGCCAGGATCCGGAAGGCGCCGCGCGCCACCACGATGAAGACGACCGCACCGATGACCAGATCGGGGATCCCGGAGCCGGTGAGGCCCACCAGGACACCCGCTGCGATGACCCCGACGTTGATGATGACGTCGTTGCTCGTGAACACGACGCTGGCGCGCATGTGGGCCTCGGCGCTCTTCGCGCGCGTCAGGAGCGCGAGCGTCCAGACGTTGGCTCCCAGCGCGAGGGCAGCGACGACGATCATGGTGACGTCGTCCGGCCGCCCCTCGGAACCTGCGGCGCGGCGCAGCACCTCGAGGAAGCCCAGCGCGGCCAGGGCGAGCTGCGCGTAGCCGCTCAGACGTGCGATGCGCTTCTTGGTCTGGATGGCCCCCTGCACGACGGCCAGGCTGAGGCCGTAGACGAAGGCGTCCGCCAGCATGTCCAGGCTATCGGCCAGCAGACCCATCGAGCGACCCAGCAGGCCGAAGACGGCTTCGAGCACGAAGAACAGCGCGTTGATGGCCAGCACCGCGCGAAGCACGCTCGACTGGACGGGCCGACCAACCTCGAAGTTGTCCGCAGGCTCCGAGCGCAGCAGGGTCGCGCCGAGCCGCAGCTCCGCCAGCGCCCTCGCGATGGCATCGGGACTGCCGTCGTGGAAGACGGCGACCTCGCGGGCCGCGAGGTCGAAGTCGAGCGCGCGCACCGGCGCTAGCCCCTCCAGCCTGGCGCGGACCAGCGCCTCCTCCGCAGCACAGTCCATCTGCGACACTCGGTAGACCGAGCGCTCGAGCTGCGCGCCGCCCGACGGCGCTCCGGCGCTCACCAGCCGCGACGCTCACGTAACGCCAGGATCTGGGCCACGTGATGCTCGCCGTGCCAGGCGTAGAGGCCCAAGGTCCAGCCGAGCGTGCGTTCGCTGCCGTTGCGGGGGTTGACGTAGGCGCGCGCGAAGGCCGCGTCGTCCATGCCGCGGAGCAGCTGGACCCAGCGGGCGTGCAGGGCGTCGAGGAGGGCCAGGGCCGGCTCCACCGCCCCGTGCACGCTGTCGGGGAGCGCCGCCCAGGCGGCCTGGTCGTACGCGGCCACCGCCGGCGTGTCCTCGGCGAGCGCCCATTTGAAGCGCAGGTAGGTGTGGAGGTGGCTTTCGGGCAGGTGGTGCACCACCTGCCGAACGCTCCAGCCACCCTCGCGGTAGGGCGTGTCGAGCTGCGCGTCGTCGAGGCCGGCGACGGCCAGCCGCAGTCTGGCGGGGGCCTCCACCACGGCCCCGATCCAGGCTGTGCGGGTCGCGGCGTCGATCGTCTCGGGCGGGGCGTAGCGGCCGATGGGGTAGCGCGGGTCGTCCGTCATGAAGCCTCCGGCGCGAGTATAGCCGCGACGCCCCTAACCGCCCGCCATGGCCCCCACCACCACGAACGGCTCATCGCCGCGTGCGACGGCGTCGGGGAGCTCGGTCTCCATGCTGTCGTGAGAGAGATCGCGTCCGTCGGCGAAGAAGCGGACGAAGGCCCTTCGCCGGCGGCTGGCGTGCTCGAGGATGGTGCCGCGCAGCACCGGATGGCGCACCTCGAGCGCGTCCAGCACGGCCCCGATGGTCAACGGTGGGCACACCTCGAGCGCGACCTCGCCGTGGACGTCGGCCAGGGTCCGGAGGTGCTCGGGCAGCACGACCCGCAGCCGCACGGCGGCTTCGGGATCACCGTGCATCGCGCTCTGCCGGGGCGTTCCGTCCACCGTCATGGCAGCGTCTGGACCTCGACCGACAGCACGGCCGGCAGGTCGCGCACGATCGGCGTCCAGTGGTCGCCGTCGTCGGCCGACGCATACACCTGTCCGCCGGTGGTCCCGAAGTAGACGCCGCAGGGCTCGAGCCGATCGACCGACATGGCGTCGCGCAGCACGTTCACGTAGCAGTTCTCCTGCGGCAGACCGTTCGTGAGCGCCTCCCATTCGTTGCCGCCGGTGCGGCTGCGGTACACCCGCAACTTGCCCTCGGGCGGGTAGTGCTCCGAGTCGCTCTTGATCGGCACGACGTAGATCGTCTCCGGCTCGTGGGCGTGCACCTGGATGGGGAACCCGAAATCGCTCGGGAGGTCGCCGCTCACCTCCGTCCACGACCCGCCCCCGTCATCGCTGCGCATGACGTCCCAGTGCTTCTGCATGAAGAGCACGTCGGGACGCGACGGATGCAATGCGATGCGGTGCACACAGTGCCCGACGTCGGCCTCGGGATCGGGCAGGTTCCCTTCGGACCGGAGCCCGCGGTTCATGGCGTGCCAGGTGGCACCGCCGTCGTCGGTGCGGAACACGCCCGCGGCCGAGATGGCGATGAACATGCGTTCGGGTCGGCTGGGATCGAGCACGATGGTGTGCAGGCACATCCCGCCCGCGCCCGGCTGCCATTGAGCGCCCGAGCCATGCTGCCGCAACCCGGGGAGCTCGTGCCAGCTCGACCCGCCATCGGTGGACCGGAACAGCGCCGCGTCTTCGACCCCGGCATAGACCGTGTCGGCGTCGTCGAGCGCAGGTTCGAGGTGCCACACCCGCTTGAACTCCCACGGGTGCGCCGTGCCGTCGTACCACTGGTGGGTGCCCGGAACCCCCTGGTAGGCGAACTCGTTGCCGACCGGCGTCCAGGTCGCGCCGCCGTCGTCCGACCGCTGGATGAGCTGGCCGAACCAGCCGGTGTTCTGCGCCGCGTAGATGCGGTTCGGATCGACCGGCGACCCTTTGAGATGGTAGATCTCCCAGCCGGGGAAGAGCGGGCCCTGCACCTCCCACCGGTCGCGCTCGCCGTCCGCCTGCAGGATGAACGCGCCCTTGCGCGTGCCGACCAACACCCGTACGCCGCTCATCCTCGACTCCTCTCCGAGTCGGGCTCCCGCACGCGCCCATCGGTGCCTGGCATGGGAACGACACGATGCCCACTCGAACGACCGATCGCGAACGTTTCCGCCAGTCTGAGGCCTGGCGCCTCCGCGCGCAAGCCCTCCGGCATCCCGAGCCCGCCCCCTGGCCGGGACGTTCGCACTGGCACGCGCGACGACGAACGTCCTAGGCTAGCGGCAACCGTGGAACCTTCATCGCTACGTCCCATCGTCGACGTTGCACGCGATCTCGATCTCGAACCCGGCAGCGTCACCCCCTACGGCCTCCACAAAGCCAAGATCGACCCAACCGTCGACGGCGGGCGCTCCGGTCGGCCCGCCAGGCTGGTGCTGGTCAGCGCGATCATGCCCACCCCCCCAGGCGAAGGCAAGACCACCGTCAGCGTCGGCCTCACCGACGGCCTGAGGCGGCTCGGCGCAGCCGGCGCGGTTTGCCTCCGGGAGCCCTCGCTGGGCCCGCTGTTCGGCGCCAAAGGGGGCGGCACCGGCGGCGGCAGGGCCCGGGTCGAGCCATCGGACGACATCAACCTGCACTTCACCGGAGATCTGCACGCCATCACGAGCGCCCACAACTTGCTGGCCGCGATGATCGACAGCGACCTCCACTTCGGCCAGGCCCGCGGGCTCGATCCCGCGCACGTCACGTGGCCACGGGTGCTCGATGTCGACGATCGGGCCCTCCGGAGCGTGCTGGTGGCGGCCGGTCGGCGCGCCGAGCGCAACACCCGTTTCGACATCACCGCCGCCAGTGAGATCATGGCCGTGCTCGCGCTCGCCGAATCGCTGCAGGACCTGCGTGTCCGTCTGGCCCGCACTGTGGTCGGCTGGCGTGAGAACGGCGAGCCCGTCACCGTCGAAGAGCTGGGCGCGACCGACGCCATGCTGGTGGTGCTGCGCGAGGCGCTGCGCCCCAACCTCGTGCAGACCGGCGAAGGCTCACCCGCCATCGTCCACACCGGACCCTTCGGCAACATCGCGCACGGCTGCTCCAGCGTCCTGGGCACGCGTCTCGCGCTGCGGCACGCCGACGTGGTGGTGACCGAGGCCGGCTTCGGTTTCGACCTGGGCGGCGAGAAGTTCCTGCACCTCAAGGCGCGCCAGGCAGGATTGTGGCCGCACCTGGTGGTGATGGTCGCGACGGTGCGGGCGTTGGCGTCCCACGGCGACGGCGATCTCACGCGGGGCCTCAGGCACCTCGACCGGCAACTCGCCAGCGTGCGCGCCTTCGGGCTCCAGGCTGTGGTGGCCGTCAACGTCTTCGAAGGGGACGCGGAGGCCGACCTCGCGCTGCTCGAACGTCACGCCGCCAGCCTCGGCGTCCGCTGCGCGCGCATCAGCGCCTTCGCCGACGGAGGCGCCGGCGCCGAAGACCTCGCCTCGGTCGTGCTGGAGGCGCTCGACGAGATGGGCGACGAGCCCGGCGAGCCCCGCTTCCTCTACCGGGAGGACGCCCCGTTCCAGGCGAAGGTGAACGCCGTGGCGCGCACCGTCTACGGCGCGGGAGACGTCGTCCTGAGCGACGCGGCCTGCCGCGACCTCGAAGCGCTGGAAGGCGCGGGCCTGGATCGCCTTCCCGTGTGCATCGCCAAGACGCACCTGTCGTTCTCGGATGACCCCAAGGCGGGCGGCCTGGTCGAGGGGATGACCCTCACGGTCAGCGAGGTGCGTCCGGCGGTGGGGGCCGGGTACCTGGTGGCGCTGATGGGTCGCATCATGACCATGCCGGGTCTGCCGCGGGACCCCGCGGCCCGCCACATGCGGGTAGACGAGAACGGAGTCGTGATCGGGCTGCGCTGAACGCCCATCCCGTCCCGTCGCTGCACGCGCAGCGATCAGGGAGCTGTGTTGCGGAATCCGCATACACATGCTTGACTGCTTGCGGATTCCGGTAGATACTGCGAGCATTCACGCGGATTCGACCAATCTTGGGACGGGACAACATGGCGACGCCCTTCGAGGACCCCTTCGATGCCACCGATCTGGACATCCTGGCTGCGCTCCAGAGCGACGGCAGGATGCCGTTCAGCGCCATCGCCCGGCGTCTCGGCCTTCCTGAGAGCACCGTTCGGCTGCGCACCCGCAAGATCCTGGCGTCGGGCGCCATCGCCATCGTCGCGACCGGTGACCCGCTCAAGCTCGGCATCCCCATCGATGCCGTGAGCCTGGTCCGCGTCGCCGCCCCCAGGGCCGACGCCGTTGCCGACGCGCTCGAGGCGATGCCGGAGGTGCGTTACGTGGGCGTCAGCCTCGGCGGAACCACCATCGTGGTGGAGTCGCTGCACGCGGACGCCGACGCATTGCATCGGTTCCTCGCCCACAGGCTATCGGAGTTGGAGGGCGTGAAGGAGGTGGATAGCCACCAGATCATCGAGAATCGCAAGAGCGTGTGGGACTGGCAGTCCTGGCTGAGGGAGTGCACGCCCGTGGCTGCCCCGCAACCGTCTAGGGAGGACGCATGAAGAGAACCGTACTGGCGCTCGTCGCCGCCGTGGTGTTGGGCTGGGCCTTCGCTCAACCCAGCGGCACGCTCACCATCGCGCAACAGCAGGATCCCCAGAGCTGGGATCCGATCGACACCTTCTACCTGGCGTGGGGCATGATCGGCTCGAACATCTTCGACGGGCTGGTCCACCGCGACCTGAACATGAAGATCGGGCCCGGCCTGGCCACGAGCTGGGAATGGACCGACGCCAGCAACACCCGGCTCCGCTTCCACCTTCGCCAGGGCGTGACGTTCCAGGACGGCGAGCCCTTCAACGCTGCGGCCGTGAAGTTCACGTTCGATCGGCTCCTCGGGCCGGAGGGCGCCAAGGGACCGCAGCAGGCCAACTACACCAGCATCGATCACGTCGAGGTGGTCGACGACTCGACGGTGGACTTCGTGATGAAGTCGCCCGACCCGGTGCTCATCACCAAGCTCGCCGGTTACGGCGCCATGATCGTGCCGCCCAAGTACGTCACGGACAATCCCCCCGAGACCTTCAACAAGATGCCGATCGGCACCGGCCCGTTCAAGGTGACCGAGTACGTGCCCGACGACCACCTGACCCTGGTCGCCAACCCCGATTACTGGGGCGGCGCCCCCAAGGTGGCCAAGGTGATCTTCCGCTTCATCCCGGAGCCTTCGACACGGGTGGCCGAGCTCCAGGCGGGGCGGGCCGACATCGTCCAGGGCGTCCCCATCAGCCTGGCCGACACCGTCTCCAAGACCCAGGGCGTGAAGCTCGAGGCGGTGGGCAGTCCGACCGTGAACGCGCTGCGCTTCAACTTCTGCCTGGCCCCCACCGACAACATCAAGGTCCGCGAAGCGATCGCCCACGCCGTGGACTCCCAGGGGATCATCGACAGCATCCTGCAGGGGTACGGCATCCCGATCGCCAGCTTCCAGTCCTCGATGTCGCTCGGCTACGACCCGAACATCACGTCGTACAGCTACGATCCGGAGCTCTCCAAGAAGCTGCTGAGCGAAGCGGGCGTCGCCTCCGGCACCCCCATCGGGATCGACATCACGGCCACCGACGCGACCTTCCGTGAGGTCGCGCAGGTCATCGCCTCGGAGCTCCAGGCGGTCGGCCTGAAGCCCACCATCGCGAGCCACGAGACCAACACCTACTACAACGAGCTGGTCCCCAAGAACACCGTTGGCAACCTGTACTACAGCGGGTGGGGCGGCTGGACGCTCGACTTCGACAACACGGCGTACCTGCTTTACCACACCAAGCAGTTCTGGAACCCCTGCTACAGCAATTCCAAGCTGGACGCCCTGCTCGAGCAGGAACGCGCCACCTACGACCAGAGCCAGCGCGAGCAGATCCTCCAACAGATCGCGCAGATCGAACACGAGGACCTGATCGACCTGCCGCTCTACCAGTCCAAGAACCTGTGGGGCGTGGCCGACCGGGTCCAGGGCTTCGTGGCCCCGGCCGACGATCGGAACGACCTCACCAACGTGTCCGTCAGCAACTGACGGCCTGAAGAAGGAGGCGGACAGGCATGTTGCGTTACCTCATCCAACGCCTGTTCCAGTCGATCTTCGTCCTGATCGGCATCACCCTGTTCGTCTCCTTCACCATCCGCCTGAGTGGCGACCCGGCGGTGGCGATGTTCCAGGGCGCCAGCGCACCGACCACCGAGCAGCTCGCCACCATCCGCAAGGCGCTAGGCACCGACAAACCGTTCCTGACGCAGTACGCGTCGTTCCTGGCCGGCCTGGTCCGCGGCGACCTGGGCACTTCGTTCCGCAGCGGTCAGCCGGTCGCCGAAGCGGTAGCCCACCGCTTCCCCGCCACCCTGTCGCTGGCGTTCGCGGCACTGGCGATCTCGCTGATCCTGGCCGTACCCCTGGGCGTGCTGGCGGCGCGCCGGCACGGCAGCTCGAGCGACCTCGCCATTCGCGTGTTCAGCCTGCTCGGCCTTTCGTTCCCCAACTTCTGGCTCGGGATCATGCTGATCCTCATCTTCGCGGTGCGGCTGCGGTGGTTCCCGCCGTCCGGTTTCGCGGGGGCGGGTAGTCTGGTGCTCCCCAGCCTGACGCTCGGACTGATCCTGGCCAGCACCACCACCCGCCTGGTTCGGAGCTCACTGCTGGACGTGCTGGGCGAGCAATATGTGACCACCGCGCGCGCCAAGGGCATCACCGAGCAGCGCGTGCTCTATCGCCACGCGCTGAGGACCGCGCTGATCCCTGTCATCACCTTCATCGGCCTGCAGTTCGGCGCCCTGCTCGGCGGCGTCGTTATCGTCGAGCAGGTCTTCGCCTGGCCGGGACTGGGCTCGCTGGCCCTCAACGCCATCTCTTTCCGGGACTATCCCATGCTGCAGGGCACCATCACGGTGCTCGCCATCTTCATCGCCGCCATCAACCTCCTCGTCGACCTGAGCTACGCGCTGCTCGACCCCCGGATCCGGTACGCATGAAGAAGGCACTGGCCGACCCGAGCTTCCTGCTGGGAGCGGCGATCGTGCTGCTCATCGCGGCCTGCGCCGTGTTCGCGCCCGCCCTGGCCCCGCACCAGCCCACCGTCGCCGACCTTCGTGCACGCCTCGCCACCCCGTTCCAACCGGACTATCTCCTCGGTGCCGACGCGATCGGACGCGACATCCTGTCGCGCATCATCTTCGGGGCGCGCATCTCGCTGGTCGTGGGAGTCGCCTCGGTGGCGGCCGCGTCGATCATCGGCACCGTTATCGGCCTGCTGGCCGGCTACTTCGGCGGCCTGCTGGACACCGTGCTCATGCGGCTCGCCGACATCCAGCTCGCCTTCCCCTTCATCCTGCTCGCCATCACCGTCATCGCCGTCATCGGACCCGGGCTGTGGAAGCTCGTGCTGGTGATGGCCTTCGCCCAGTGGGTGCAGTACGCGCGCATCGTGCGCGGCCAGGTGCTGTCGATCCGGGAGACCGACTACGTGCAGGCGGCCACCAGTCTGGGGGCCAGCCACGGCCGCATCCTGGTGCGGCACGTGCTGCTCAACGCACTCACTCCCGTCACCGTGCTGGCCACCCTCGGCGTCGCCAACAACATCCTGCTCGAGGCCGGCCTCACGTTCCTCGGCCTTGGCGTCGACCCCACCATCCCTTCGTGGGGAGGCATGCTGGCCGACGGCCGCAACTACATCGAGCGGGCCTGGTGGGTGTCGACGTTCCCCGGCCTGGCGATCACCGTGACCGTGCTGGGCTTCAACCTTCTGGGCGACTGGCTGCGCGACACCCTCGATCCCAGGATGAACGGGTGAGCACGGACCTCGACCCGCGCGCCACGCTCCTCGCCGACCTCGACGGAGACGGCTTCGCGGACGCGCTCGTGGGTGAAGCCTGGATCGGCACGGGCGGCGCCGATGCCGGCGTGGACGCCGCCGTGGACGCCGCCGTGGACGCCGCCGTAGCGGCGGCGGCCGAGCTCCTGGGAGCGCTGGCGTCCCGCGCGCTACGGCTGCAGGTGACGACCCGCGCCTGGGAGACCACGCGGCCGGCACTCTTCTTCGGTGTGCGCCCGCCCGGCGGGCCGCTCCCGGTCACCTCCTCCGGCCTCGCCGACGACGCGTCGCGGGCGCTGGCGCCCGGTGCGTGCGCGGTCCTTTCCGCGGACGGGTTGTTGCTCGCGGCCGAAAACGGTCCGTCCTTGCGGGCCGCGGCGCGGGCGCTCGCGCTCCTGTGGGCACCTCCGCCCGGCGGGCCACCGCACCCGTCGCGGGGCGGCGATCCCGGCGAGGTACCGGACGGCACTCAGTCGCCGCTCTCGCTGGGGGGCGCGCTCGCCGGCGGCGGCCTCTACTCCGGTCCGCCCGAGTTCCCGCAGCGCTTCGTCGGCGGCTTCCACAGCGCGGCGGGCATCCCGGAGGCCCTGGAGGTGGCCGCGCGGCTGGCCACGGTCGCGCTCGAGCCGGCCGTTCCGATGACCGCAGACGCGTTGGACGCGGGCGTCCGCGTCGGCATCGACCCCACCCTCGAGCCGGGCACGTGGGCGGTGCGCGTGGCCCGCGGGAACCGCGCCGATGGGATCGAGGTCGTCGGTGCCGATACGCGCGCCGTCCGAGCCGCCTGCAGCTACGTGGCACGGGCGTTCCCGCGCTTGCCCGAGGGGTCGTCGCTCGACGAGCTCGAACGCGATCTGCGACGCTTCCTGCGGCTCGAGACCCGCTCCGGCCGCCTGGCCGCAGCCGCCTCCCTCGCCGTCACCGAGCCGGCTCGGGCGTACGCGCTCCCCTACCCGGGCGCCGACGCGCCCCTCCGACTGGGGGCGCCGGTGCACAACAGCGCGCGCGACGGGAAGGTCCGGAGCTGGAGCCATGCCGCACCCTGGGAAGGCGACCGCCTGCTCGACGCCGCGGCGACGCTGGACGCTCCCCGACGGCCCCTTCGAGCTGGAGGTCTACGCCTCCGAGAGGCTGCCGGTGCGCCAACGCCTGGCGGAGCGGCTGGCCGCCCGCATGGCCTCCACCGGGCGCGCGCCCGATCGCGTGCTCGTACGACACGCCTACAAGCCCGCCCTCCACTGGCTCGTGGAGGAGGTCGTTCCCGCATTGCCGTCGGCGGCCGCCGTGCTGGAAGTCCTGGTCGAACGCCAGGAGGAACGCTACGGCACGTCCGAGCGCTGGTTACGCGAGTTGTATCCGGGCGCGGAGCTGCTGGAGCGTTCGCGCCCCGGCCTCGAGTTGCGGCTCCTCCTCGACGATGCCGCCGGCCCTCCTCGCTACCGGGCGCGCGCGCTCGACGCTTCCGGTCGCTTGGTGGACGAAGCCGTACTGGCCCCGCCGACCTCCCCGTCCCCGCGTCTTGCGGGCGAGCCGGCGCTCTCCACCACGGCCGCGGTGCGGGCCGTCGCCGGCGGCCGCATCCACGCCGAGACGCTCGTGTCCACCGACCGTGACGAGGCCTGGTCGTTCCTCGCACGCGACGTGTTCCCGGCGCTGGCCCGGGAGGCGCAGGGGCGGGAACCGCCCTTCCTCCACGAGATCGCCGTCGTCTTGCACGTCAGTGAGCCCGACGACCGGCTCGACCTCGATCACGAGACGGACAGTGTTCTGGAGGGACTCCACGAGGAGATCTATTTCGGCGTCCTCGAGGCCTACGCCGCCGTCCGCCCGGAGCACGGGCCGCGCCACCTCGCGCCGGCACGCATCCTGCCTTTCTGCCACGCGACCCCGGGCGAGGCGACCCGCGTCCAGGTGCTGGCGCGTGCGCCGGGCACCGAGGCGGTGACCGCGTGCGCGGCTGGCGGGCGCCCCCTCCAGGCCCGGGCCCTCGACGTGGACCTCCGCTGTATCGAGCTCGAGGGGCGGGGCCGTGCACCCATTGCCCTCGTCCTGGAGGTCGCTGGCGCCCCGGACGACGCCGACGCCGCCCTGGAGCGGCTGGCGTGGGGGGCCGAGCAGCGGGCTCCCGCCCATGCCCGGTGGCCTGGCGCTGACGTTGCGCGCGAACGACCGCGAGCGACGCGTTTCTCCCTTCCCCATCGACGGCAACGAACCCAAGCGGCCACCGGTTCCACTCCCCGACCGGCCCCTCCACCCCCACGAGGTCGTGCGCTACGCACGGCACCTCGCTGCCCGGCATCCCGAGGTGCACCTGCGCGTGGCCCATGAGAGCGTCCTCGGGCAACCGCTGGTCGCGCTGGAGACGGGCCACCCCGCGGGCCCCGACGTCTCGCGCGCGCGGCGCGCGCGCTGGAAGCCGAGTGTGCTGATCTCCGCTCGGCAGCATGCGAACGAGCCGACGAGCACCCAGGCGGTGCTGGCGCTACTGACCGCCGAGCTGGAACGCCCCGACCTCATGCGTGCTTTCAACCTCGTCGTGCACCCGCTCGAGAACCCGGACGGGGCGCGCCTGCATGCCGCGCTGTGCAGCCTGGCGCCCAACCACATGCACCATGCCGCCCGCTACACCGCCTACGGCGCGGACCTTCAGACCGATCCCGAGCTGGACGGCCGCCTCATCGGCGAGAGCGCGCAGCGACGCGATGCCTGGCGGCGTTGGCGCCCCGTCGTGCACCTCAACAACCATGGCTATCCCGCCCACGAGTGGGTCAGGCCGCAGACCGGCTACGTGCCGGCGGGCTTCGCCAACTGGTCGCTGCCGGTGGGGCACCTCACCATCCTGACGGTTCGCCACGCACCGACCGCGCCGGCGCAGGCGCTGATCGCCGCCCTCCGGGAGCGCGTGGCGAAGGCCCTTGCCGCCGAACGGGACGTCTCCGAACTCACGCGCAGCCAGGTTGCACGCTCGTCTCGCTACCGTCCACTGGCCTCGACGCCCTTCCGCTTCGCGCGGGGGCTTCCGTTCTGGGAGACCGTGGCGGCGCCGGACGACGCCGACGACGATGCCTTCGCCCCGCTGCTGACCGTGATCACGGAGGTCCCGGACGAGACGGTGGCGGGGGCGCGCTGGCACGCCTGCACGACCGCGCATCGACGCATCGACGAGGCGGTGATGGCCGGCCTCGCGGAAGCGCTCGCCCCCTCGGCCGGGCCCCGCGACGCGCCCGAGCGTCTCACGCTCGCTCCGCTACTGGCGTGGGCACGGGGCGCGGCCGCCGTGCGCTCAGAGGAGGGCGATCCTACCGAGGGGGCCTAGGTGGAGTGCGCGGCGCCCCCGGCCGTGCGCGTCAGACGCCGGCCAGCATGCGCTCCTGTTGCAGCTCCGCACCGATGCTGCGCGCCCATGCAGCCACGGCGTCGAGATCGCGGAAGTCGCCGACGGGCGCCTTGACGTTCCGGACGATGAAGGCGTCGAAGGGGTTGAGCTTGCTGCGGTCGAGGGCACCGTGGAACACGGCGATGTCGCGCGGACCGATGCGTTCGGCGACGCCCTCGAGCGCGCTGGGGAAGTGCCATCCCTTGAGGAGCTCCTCGGCCTCGCCTTCGCCGGTCGGGCCGCTCGAGAACAGCCACACCGGAACCCGCGCGAGCTGGGCTTCGCCCTGCCGCAGCAGGTCGGCCGCCTCGCGACGCCACCGGCCCACATACACGGCGCTCCCCATCACGACGGCGGTGTAGGGGGCGAGATCCTTGACGTCCTTGCAACGCGCGACGTCGACTGTCAGGCCCTCCTCGCGCAACGAGCGGCCGATGGCCTCGGCGATCGCCTCGGTGGAGCCGTACTTGCTCGCGTAGCTCACCAGCACGTGGTGCCCCGTGGCGGACGGTGTCCTGTGATCCATCGTCCCCTCCTTCCGCTGCCACTGTGCGGTGTGGCGGGACGCCTGCCAAGAGGCAAACGCCCCCGCTGCCTTCGGCCCCACGGCGATCACGGCCGGTCGGCTGCGTCGCAGAACGGAACCGAGACCTTTGCCCCTGGGAAGAGCCGTTCCGAAGTGAAACGCTGGCATCGATGGAGCCCTCCCCCCCACGGCAGCGTCCGGCGCCCGCAGCCACCCGGTCCGCCCCCACCCGGTCCGCACCCTCCTTGCGTCCGCGCCTGGTCGGGTCCGGGGCCAGAGCGGCGTTCGCGACCGACCTGGTGCTCGTGCACGCGCCCTCGATCTTCGACTTCCGTACCAAGACCCTCCTGCAGGGCCCCTTCGCCGACGTGGTGCCGTCGACGGGCCAGTTCGAGATGTATCCGGTGGGGCTCACCAGCATCGCTGCGTACCTGGAACGCAACCACTACAACGTTCGCATCGTCAACCTCGCCTACCGCATGCTGCAGTCCCCCGACGTTCGACGCCGAAGCCCACCTGCGGCGGCTGCGGGCCCCGATCTTCGGCATCGACCTGCACTGGCTGCCGCACGCACAGGGCGCCCTGGCAGTGGCCGAGCTCATCAAGCGCCTCCACCCGGACGCCGCGGTCCTGATGGGCGGCCTCTCGGCCAGCTACTTCCACCGGGAGCTCGCCGAGAACCCCGCCGTCGACTACGTGCTGCGGGGCGACTCGACCGAGGAGCCCGCCCGCCAGCTCCTAGCGGCGCTGCGCGAGGGCACACCGCTGGATGCGGTGGAGAACCTGACCTACCGCGACGACGAGGGACGCGTCCACGTGAACCCGCTCTCGTTCGTGCCCGCCGATCTCGACGGCATCGATGTGCCCGCATACGCCTACGTGCTGCGCTCGGTGCTCAAGTACCGCGACCTGGCGGACGTGGTGCCCTACCTCGAGTGGATCCGGCACCCGACCACGATGGTGCTCAACTCGCGCGGATGCACCCTCGATTGCGCCATCTGCGGCGGCTCGCGCAGCGCCTACGCCATCACCTCCAATCGGCGCCGGCCCGCCTACCGGTCGCCCGAACGCCTGGTGGCGGACATGCGAACGATCAGCAGCTTCTCCCGGTCGCCCATCTTCATGGTCCACGATCCGCGCATCGGCGGAGCTCCCCGTGCGCGCCGCATCTTCGAGCTGTTGACCGACGCCGCGCTCCCCAACGAGCTCGTGTTCGAGCTGTTCTTCCCGGCAGGCGACGAGTTCTTCGACCTCGTCGAACGCTCCGCCGCGGCCTGGAGCCTCGAGATCACCCTCGAGTCGGCCGACGAGGAGATCCGGCGCGTCAACGGCAAGTTCCCCTACCCCAACGAGGCACTGGAGAGCACCATCGAAGGGGCCCTGGCGCACGGTTGCCGCAAGCTCGACTTGTTCTTCATGGTGGGCCTCCCTCACCAGACGCCCGAGAACGCTCTGGAGACGGTGGCCTTCTGCGACCGGCTGGCCGAGCGTTTCGGCAACGACCGGCGTCTGCAGTTCTACGTCGCGCCGCTCGCGCCGTTCCTCGACCCGGGGAGCCGCGCGTTCGAGGACCCATCGCTGGGGTACCGGCTCCGCTACCAGAGCCTCGAGGAGTACCGGCGCGCCCTCCTCGAGCCCACCTGGGCCGACACGCTCTCCTTCGAGACGGAGGCGATGACGCGCGACGACATCGCCACCACCACCTACCGCGTGGCTCAGGGGCTCAACGAGCTGAAGCACGATCGCGGCCTCATCGATGAAGCGACCTACCGCACGGTCCGGGATCACCTGGCGGCCGCCTCCGCAGCGCTCGCCGAGCTCCGTGAGGGCGCCCGAGCGAGCGGCGACACGTCGCAAGCAGTCCGCAACCGTGCGCCCATCACCAAGGCCGATACCACCTCGCTGTGCGGCAGCGACGAGCTCCGCTGGGCCGGCGCCGAGGGCTTGCGTGTCACCCGTGCCGCCGTCACCCACCTCGCGCGGGCGTTCTTCGAAGAGATCCGGCGAGGGCTGGCGCGCAGCCGAGGACGCTACGACACCGACCTCTGGCAGCCAGAGCGCTGTCCGGTCGACACCGAACGGCACCCCCGACCGCACCCCGTCGACGAAGGCCACCCGCACGCGGCTGACGGCCCGGTGGCCGCCGCTCACACGGTTCGACCCATCCTGCTGACGGCCGCCGAGGACGGCGCAGACTAGCACCCCATCGATCACGCACCGAGCATCGGGCTCGGGTAGGCTGGGTCGTCATGGCCCTCCCAACCGACGCGCGCGCCAGGACGCGCATCACCTGGACGCTGTTCGCCGCCCAGGCGCTGGGTTCCGCGGGCGTCCTCGCGACGGCGACGGTCGCCTCCATCGCGGGCGCGCAGATCAGCGGCCGCACGTCGCTGGCCGGGGTCCCCGCCGGCGTCTTCCAGCTCGGCGCGGCCGTGGCGGCGCTCATCTGGTCGCTGGCGAGCGATCGCCTGGGGCGCCGGAACGGGCTCGGGTTGGGGCTGCTGACGGGGGCGCTCGGCGCCGCCGGCGCTACCCTGGCGGTGATCACAAACAGCTTCCCGCTGCTGGTCGTGGCCATCATCGCCATGGGCTCCGGATCGGCGGCCGTGCGCCTGGGGCGCTTCGCCGCTGCCGAGGCGCACCCTCCCGCACGGCGCGGCCGCGCCGTGGCGTGGGTCGTGCTGGGGGGCACCGTCGGGGCGGTGCTGGGGCCCTCGCTGGTGGCGCCCACCGGCACGATCGGCCACGCCCTGACGGGGTCTTCCCTGGCCGGACCCTACGCCGTCACCCTGCTCCTGTACGCGCTCGCCGCCCTCGCCTTGCTGGTCTTCCTGCGACCCGACCCCAAGACGCTGGGCGAGAGGATCGAGCGCGACCACCCGCATCCCGGCGGCACGGGCCCGGCGCGCCCCTGGCGATCGATGCTGCGCGACCCGGGCATCGTCGTCGCGATGGCGTCCGTCATCGTGGCGCACGCCGTGATGGTGATGATGATGGGCCTCACGTCCCTCCACATGGAGCTGGCGGGGATCGGCCTGGGCGGCATCTCCCTCGTGTTCAGCGTCCACAGCTTCGGCATGTACGCACCGTCGATCGCCAGCGGCTGGCTGGCCGACCGTTTCGGACGGTACGCGACGGTGACCGCCGGGGCAGCCACGCTGGCCGTCGCTTGCGCCCTCGCCCCGATCTCCGACCACGTCCCGTCGCTGGTGCTCGCGCTCTTCCTCCTGGGGCTGGGATGGAACCTGTGCTTCGTGGCCGGCTCGGCCCTCCTCGCCGACCGCCTGGCGCCCGCCGAGAAGGGCCGTATGCAGGGCGTCAACGACCTGATGATGAGCGGCATGGCGGCCGTGGCCAGCCTGGCCGGCGGGCTGCTGTTCGCGGTTGCGGGCTACCGCGGCATGGGGCTGGTCGGGACGCTCGCCTCGGCGCTCCTGCTCGCGCTGGTGCTGGGCCTCGGACGGGCCTCGCGCGCCGGGCCGATCGGCGTCGACGGCAGGGGCTAGGCCACCAGCAGCACGATCAGCGTGCGCGGCCCGTGCACGCCCTCGACACGCTCGAGCTCGATGTCGGAGGTCGCGGAGGGCCCCGAGACCAGCGTGATCGGCGCGCCCCTACGGGCCGCCTCGCTGCTTGCCGCCACCGCCTCCGCGACGGTCTGCACGATCTGCTCGCGCGCGACCACGCACACGTGGACGTCGGGGAGCAGCGTGAGCAGGCGCCGTCCCTGCCGGGCGCCGCCGTCGAACAGGATCGTCCCCGTCTCGGCGATCGCCAGGGCGCAGCCGGTGACCACGGCGTCACAGCCATCGACCGTGCCGGTATCGAGCCGGACACCGTCGAGCCCGTCGGTCACCCAGCGCACGTTCGGGACCCGCCACGCTTCGGGCAGGTCGGCAGGCGCCGCGGCCGAGCGCACCCCGCAGGCGTCCAGCTCGGCCGCGATGGCCTCGGCCACGCCGGTGGACGCGACCTGGCGGACCTCGACCCGGTACTCGCCGGCACGCTCGGCGAAGAGATCGACCAGGGCCTCGGGCCCGAGCTGGCCGTGGCGCCGATAGCCGGCGGCGTCGTCCACGGCCGCCTCCTGGAACGCGACCTCCTGTTCGTCCGCGCCTCCGTTCCGGCCCAGCGCCGCGCGCACGCGACGCAGCACGACGTCCCGGCTGCTCACGCGTCGTCCTCCCGCTCGCGCCACCACTCCCGGAAGGTCCTGCGCGCCACCGCCCGCAGGTCGCGGGTCCGGGTCCAGCCGCCCAGGTAGCCCGGGAGTCGTTCGACGTAACCGTCCTTGACGAAGGGGCGCTGGACCAGCCGGGCCCAGCGCTGCATCCAGCGGTAGCGGTGCGGCTCCGCGAAGACGCCGGCCGCCAGCCGCATGGCGCCGTCCTCGGTGTCGAGCGCGGCGAGCCGTCCGCGGCGCGCACGCCGGCGCTCCACCGCACGGAACCGCAGGTCGAGCAGAACGCTGGGGATGTCGATCTTGACCGGACAGACCTCGTAGCAGGCGCCGCACAGGGTCGAGGCGAAGGGCAGCGTGTCGGCTTCGGGCGTGTCGACGAGCTGGGGCGAGAGGATGGAGCCGATCGGCCCCGGGTAGTGCGAGCCGTAGGCGTGCCCCCCGACCCGCGCGTAGACCGGGCAGATGTTGAGGCAGGCGCTGCAGCGGATGCACTGGAGGGTCTGGCGCCGGTCCTCCGACGCCAGCACGTCGCTGCGTCCGTTGTCCAGCAGCACCAGGTGGAACGCCTGCGGGCCGTCACCGGATCGCACGCCGGTCCAGAAGGAGGTGTAGGGGTTCATGCGCTCGGCGGTGCTGGAGCGCGGCAGCGACTGCAGGAACACCTCCATGGCGCGCCAGCTGGGCACCACCTTCTCGATGCCCATCACGGTGATCAGCGTCTCCGGGAGGGTGGTGCACATGCGCCCGTTGCCCTCGGACTCCACCACGCACACCGCGCCCGTCTCGGCCACCGCGAAGTTCGCCCCGCTGATCCCCACCGTGGCGGTGAGGAACTTGCCGCGCAGGAAGCGCCGGGCGGCAGCGGCCAGGTCGGCGGGCGCGTCCGACAGCTCGTCGGGCTTCAGGCCCATCGACCGCAGGAACAGCGCGCGGATCTCGGCCCGGTTCTTGTGGATGGCGGGAACGAGGATATGCGAGGAGGGCTCGTGCGCGAGCTGCACGATCAGCTCCGCGAGGTCGGTCTCGATGGCGTGGACGCCGATCGAAGCCAGGGCGTCGTTGAGGCCGATCTCGTCGGTGGTGAGGGACTTGACCTTGATGGCCTCGCGTGCGCCCGTGGCCGTCACCAGCTCCTGGACGATGGCGTTGGCCTCGGCGGCGTCGCGCGCCCAGTGCACCTGGCCGCCGCGGGCGAGGACGTTCTGCTCGAGCCGCATCAGGTAGTGATCGAGGTGCGCCAGGGTCTGCGCCTTGATCGCACGGCCTGCCTCGCGGAGCTCCTCCCAGTCGGGCAGCTCCTCGGTCGCAAGCCTGCGCTTCTCGCGGATCGCCGATGTCGCCTTGCCGAGGTTGCGACGCAACTGGGTGTCCTGCAACGCCTCACGCGCCGCCTCCGCGAACGGCCGGGACCGAGGCGTTCCGCCGCTCACGCCGGCCCCCAGGGGCGCGCCTCGGTCGAGGCCAGGATCTCCGCCACGTGCATGGTCCGCACACCGGTCCGCTGACGGTGCAGCGCTCCCCCGATGTGCATGAGGCAGGAGTTGTCCGCCGCCGCGCACACCTCGGCGCCGGTGTCCAGAACGCGGGCCACCTTCGAGGCCAGCATCGCGCTCGAGGTGTCGGCGTTCTTCACGGAGAAGGTGCCGCCGAAGCCGCAGCATTCCGTCGCGTCCGCCAACGGCACCAGGTCGATGCCGCGCACCCGTCGCAGGAGCCGTTGGGGAGCGTCGCCGATGTGCAGCACCCGTTGCGAGTGACAGGTGGGGTGGAACGTCACGCGGTGCGGGAAGTAGGCGCCGACGTCCTCCACGCCGAGCTCCTCGACCAGGAACGAGGTGAGCTCGTGCACCCGCGGCACCAGCGCGTCGACGGCGTCGATCAACGCGGGGTCGCGCGCCAGCCGCGCCAGCCGCGGGTAGATCTCACGCACCTCGCCGACGCAGCTCGCCGATGGGGCCACCACGTGGTCATGGGCACCGAAGGCGCGCACGAAGTTTCGCACCAGTGGGATCGCTTCGCGCTGGTAGCCGGTGTTGACGTGCATCTGCCCGCAGCAGGTCTGTTCCTCGGGGAAGTGGAGCTCGTGACCCAGCCGCTCCAGCACCCGCACCGTGGCCTGCCCTGCCTGCGGGAACAGGGTGTCCACGTAGCAGGGGATGAAGAGGGCGAGGCGCATCAGACGCGCACCCCGAAAGGCGCGAGCATCCCGCCGGCCCCCTCCACGGGACCGACCGGCGTAGGAGCACGGCATGGCGCCATTGTAGGCCCCGGGCGACGTCGAACGACCCGCGCCGGCACCGCGGCCTTGGCGGGGCTTCGACGCCCGCGCTCATCGTTCGGCCAGGCTGCTCTCGATCCGGCGATCGGGCACGAGCCACATCAGCGCCACCAGGACGTAGATGGCGTCCGCCAGCCAGCGCGCCCCGGCGAGCGAGCCCACGATGGCCGCGGCGTACAGGACCGGCGATAGCCGGCCCTTGAGGTCCGGGCCGAGCGCCCGGCGCAAGCGGGAGTCGGGACCGTTGGCGGCGATGAGCCGTTGTTGCAACAGGTAGTACGCCGCCGCCGCCAGGAGCAGGACCGCGCCGTAGGCGGTCGTCGGCGCCGGCGCGAAATGGTTCTCGCCCATCCAGGCGGTCACGAACGGGACCAGCGACAGCCAGAACAGCAGGTGCATGTTGGCCCACAACACCCTCCCATCGATACGCTCGACGGCCTGCAGCAGGTGATGGTGGTTGTTCCAGTAGATGCCGAGGTACGCGAAGCTCAGCACGTAGGTCAGAAGCGAGGGCACGACGCCCCCGAGGGCGCGCCAGCTGGCGCCCTCCGGCACGCTCAACTCCAGCACCATCACGGTGATGACGATCGCGATGACCCCGTCGCTGAACGCCTCCATCCTGGACTTCGTCATGGACCTCCCCGATCTCCGATGATGCCACCAGGATAGCGGCACGCCTCGCCAGGCAACGGAGAACCGGCACCTGCTACGCTCGGAGCCCGCTCCTCCAGGAGGTCCGTCTCCCGCCGGCCGGCGACGCCTTCCCGTTCACGCCGCCGCGATGGAACGCGTCCGCCGCGAGCGACCCGACCTGCCCGAGGCGGAGCTCCGCCGCCACCACCAGCCCTTCCGGGCCTCCATCGCGTCGACCGAACGCCGCTACGACGGCGATCTCGCGCGCGTGAGACCCAGAACCAGCAGCAGCGCGAGCAACACCAACTGGGCCGCCTTCAGTGACAGGCCCCAGACCTCGTAGGGGGGCACGCGTTGCGGCGCCACGTTGAAGTAAGCGGCGATCGCGAACGCCTGGAAGGCGGCACCGATCACCCACAGCACCCGGCGGTCGAAGCTCATCAGTAGCACCGCGCCGAGCAGGAAGGCCCCGCCCGCCAGCACGCCGAACACGACGAGCGGCGGTCCTTCCCCCGGCGCGCCCTCCACCACGCGCACCGCGCCAGCCCCGATCAGGCCGTACACCGCGGCGTTGGCCAGCGACAGGGCGGCCGCCACCCAGCGCAGCCACCTCCGTACACGATCCCGCGTGGCGCCCTCGAGTGCGCCCCTCGGCCACCCCAAGTGCAGGTTCGCCCTCATGCCGGCTCCCTTCCGAACACGCTGCCGACCCTCCCGGCCCGACCGCAGGGCACGCGGACGCCTCCGGTGCCGTCGCCGCACGATGCACGGCCTGAGGCATGCCGACAAGGGACAACCGCCCTCGAGGACGGCGGCCGCCGCGTCGCGGGCCGGCGCGATAGACTCGACACGTGGTTCACGTCGTCGGGGCCCAGCCCAGCCTGTTCGACCCGAGCCGAACGGTGGAGCGACGGCTCGCGTCGGGTGCCACCGTCCGGGTGACGCTCGAGCCCCTCGACGACCGGCAGGTCCGGGTGGTGGCCTATCTGCGAAGGTCGCACGACGCCGCGCGCTGGGAACGGCGTGCCGGAGAAGAAGGCCGCACCTATCCGTTCGACGCGCTGGGGCTGGGCCTGCTCTTCGAGGAGATCTTCGCCTGAGGACGGCGGCCGCGGCCCCGCGAGCGACGATGTCCTCCTGGGAGCGTGGATCCGGCCCGGTGTTCCCCTTCACGACGACATCCCCCATGTTCGCCCTTCCCGGCGCCCGCAGGCGGCGAAGCAGCGTGCACGCATGCTTGACAACGATACTTTCAACCTATATACGTAGAGAGTAGTACATCTTGAAGGGGGAACCTCATGCCAACCCAACTCCTCGACCGCCCCGGCTTCGAAGAGGCCCTCGCCGACGCCCCGACCTCGGGTCCCGTCACCCTGGCCCTGGTCGACCTCGACCACTTCGCCGCCATCAACCAGAGCCACGGCACCGCGACCGGCGACACCGTCCTGCGCCGCGTGGAGCGCGCCCTGCTGGGGAGCCTCCCCGCCGAGACATCGGTCGCCCGCATCGGCGGCGACGAGTACGCCGCGATCTTCCCCGATCACACCGCTGAGAGCGCGCTCATCCTCATGGACGAGGTGCGCGCCCACCTGGCCCAGCCACGTCCCGACGAGACCCCCGCCGCGATCAGCCTCTCCGTCGGATTGGCCACCCATCCCGCCCACGTCGACGACCGCGCCGACCTCGTGCGCGCCGCCGACACGGCGCTGCTGCGCGCCAAGCGCGACGGACGCGGCCGCGTCGCCATCCACGTCGAGGAGCGGATGGTGCTCAAGAGCAACTACTACAGCAAGGCCAGCCTGGGCCGGCTCGCGAAGCTCTCCGCGGCCGAGGGCCGCACGGAAGCGAGCCTTCTGCGCGAGGCGCTCGACGACCTCATCGACCGCTACCGCGACCGCATCTGAAGCTTGCACCCCGGGAGCCCCGAGCGCTATACTTCAAGCATGATTGATTCAACATCCCTTGAACTAGCAGAGGGGCTCGCCCTCGGCTTCAAGGCGCTCGGGGACCCCACCCGGCTGCGTATCCTCGCCACCCTCACCGATGGCAGCCACTGCGTGTGCGAGATCCAGGAGGTCATCGACATCGCGCCCAACCTGCTCTCGCACCACCTCAAGGTGCTCCGCGAGGCGGGACTCATCGAAGGCTCGCGACGTGGCCGCTGGATCGACTACTGCCTGGTGCCGGCGGCACTGCGGCGCCTGCAGGGCTCCCTCCCGCCCGACCCCGCAGCCTTCGGCCTGACGATGGCCGACTGTGCCGACGCCTGCGCCCGCGAGGGAGTATCCGGATGAGGGCACGCATGGAGCACCGCCGGCCGCTGCCGCTCCCGCTCGCTCTCGGCGGAGCCGCGCTGGCGTGGTCGCTGCTCTACGCGGCCAACGGCCCGGTCTTCGACTGGCTCGTCTACCACGGCCTCGGCCTGTCCGAAGGCACGCGCCTCGCCGACGCCGTGCACTTCTTCCTGTTCGACAGCGTGAAGCTCGTGCTGCTGTTGGTCGCGATCATCTTCGCCGTGACCGTGCTGCGGAGCTTCTTCAGCGTCGAGCGGACGCGCGCCCTGCTGGGCGGCCGGCGAGAGGGGGCAGGCAACGCGCTGGCCGCCGGCCTCGGCGTCGTGACGCCCTTCTGCTCGTGCAGCGCCGTACCCGCCTTCATCGGCTTCGTCGCCGCCGGCGTCCCACTCGGTGTGACGCTGTCCTTCCTCATCGCCAGCCCCATGGTCAACGAGATCGCCCTCGTCATGCTCTTCGGCATGTTCGGTTGGACCGTCGCCGCGCTCTACCTCGCCAGCGGCCTGATCCTGGCCGTCGTCGCCGGCATGATCCTGGGTCGGCTCCACCTGGAGAAGTGGGTCGAACCGTTCGTCTTCGAGACCCGCCTCGGGGGGCAGGTCCTCGACCCCAGCCGCCAACTCACCTGGCCCGAGCGCGTGCAGATGGGCATCGAAGAGGTGAGGACCATCCTCGCCAAGATCTGGCCCTACCTGCTGGTCGGCATCGGGTTGGGCGCCGCCATCCACGGCTGGGTGCCACAGAGCTTCTTCCTCCACTACGCCGGCCCCGGCCAGCCCCTCGCCGTACCCGTGGCAGTCCTGCTGGGCATCCCGTTGTACTCCAACGCCGCTGGCATCCTGCCGCTGGTCGAAGCGCTCCACGCGAAGGGGCTCGCCATGGGTACCACCCTCGCGTTCATGATGGCGGTCGTCGCTCTGTCGCTTCCCGAGATGATCATCCTGCGGCGCGTGCTCAAGCCCCGGCTCATCGCCGTCTACGTGGCCGTGGTAGGTACGGGGATCCTCGCCACCGGCTTCCTCTTCAACGCCATCCTCTGACCTTCGGCGGCATGCCGCCGCCCATCCCACGAGCAGGAGGCTCACAGCATGACCATCAAAGTCCTCGGATCCGGTTGCCCCAACTGCAAGCGCCTCGAAGCCAACGTCCGCCTCGTCCTCGATGCCAGGGGCATCCAGGCGGACGTCGAGAAGGTCACCGACTACGCCGACATCCTCGCCTACGGCGTCAGCTCCACGCCCGCCCTCGTCATCGACGAGAAGGTCGTCCTGGCCGGCCGCGTCCCCTCCCCACAGCAACTCGAAGGCATCCTGACCCGACCGTGACGGCCACGACCCGCCCGGCCCGGTGAACCCCTCGCAGCGGTGCACGGCAGCCGACGACGGTTGCGCCGCGCGCCCGAGACCGGAACGATGGACGCGTCCATGAGCCGTCGGAACGCCGTCCCCTCGCGGCTCTCGGCGCGCGACCGCTTCCTCACCCTCTGGATCTTCGCGGCCATGGCCGCCGGCATCGCGCTGGGCGCGCTCGTTCCCGGTATCGAGAGCGCCCTGCAACGCGTCCAGGTCGGCGCCACCAACGTGCCCATCGCCATCGGGCTCATCCTCATGATGTTCCCGCCGCTGGCGAAGGTGCGCTACGAGCGCCTGCCCGCCGTCTTCGGCAACCTCCGCGTGCTGGCGCTGTCGCTGGTGCAGAACTGGATCGTCGGGCCCGTGCTGATGTTCGCGCTGGCCCTGCTCTTCCTCCGCGACCGCCCCGAGTACATGGTCGGCCTCATCCTCATCGGGCTCGCCCGCTGCATCGCCATGGTCATCGTCTGGAACGACCTCGCCGCCGGCGACCGCGAGTACGCCGCCGGCCTGGTCGCCCTCAACAGTGTCTTCCAGGTCCTGTTCTACGGCGCCTACGCCTACCTCTTCGCGACCCTGCTCCCCGCCTGGCTCGGCCTGCAGGCGCACATCATCGCCGTCCCCATGGGAGAGGTGGCACGCGCCGTCCTACTGTACCTGGGCGTGCCCTTCGCGGCGGGCGTGCTCAGCCGCGTCGTGCTCATCCCCGCCAAGGGACGCAGCTGGTACGAGGAGCGCTTCGTTCCCATGATCGCCCCCATCACCATGATCGCGCTCCTGTTCACCATCGTGGTCATGTTCAGCCTCAAGGGCGGCCTCATCCTCACCATCCCCTTCGACGTGCTTCGCATCGCTGCTCCGCTCGCCCTCTACTTCGTGATCATGTTCCTGCTCAGCTTCTGGATGGGTCGGCGGTTCGGCGCCAACGGCGCGGTCACCACCACCCTCGCCTTCACCGCCGCCAGCAACAACTTCGAGCTCGCCATCGCCGTCGCCATCGCCGTGTTCGGCATCGGCTCGGCCGTAGCCTTCACCACCGTGATCGGCCCCCTCATCGAGGTTCCCGTCATGATCGCGCTCGTGAACGTCGCGTTCCGACTCCAACGACGCTGGTTCCCGGAACCGCGCGCAACGACCGATGCGCCGTCTCCCCCCTCCGAACGAGACACCCGCGCCGCGCCCACGCCACGGAGCTCGCCTTCGAACGCAGGAGGGAACGGGAAGGGAACGAAGTGACGCGCCTGCTCGTGCTCTGCACCCACAACAGCGCCCGCAGCCAGATGATGGAGGGCTGGATCCGAAGGCACGCCCGGGACGCCGGCCTCGATCTCGAGGTCTGGTCCGCGGGCACCGAGAGCACGCGCGTGAAGCCCGACGCTATCGCCGTCATGGCCGAGGCCGACATCGACCTCACCACCCACACCAGCAAGACCCTTCACGAGATCCCCGACCCCTGGGCGTTCGACCTCGTACTCACCGTCTGCGACGACGCCAACGAGGCCTGTCCCGCCTACCCTGCGCGGACCGTACGCCGGCACGTGAGCGTGCCCGACCCCAGCGGCCGGGACGTGGCCACCTGGCGACACACGCGGGACGCGCTGGAGCGCATGAGCCGGCTGCTCGTCGAGCACGCCGCCGCTGGCTCGGCGCCGACCGATGACGAGCTGGGGGCTACCCTGGCGGGGAACGGCTGAAAGCGATCTCCTCGCGCGATCGTCGGCGATGCGACGGACACGGGGCGTGGAGGTCAGCGGCGGACCCCATGTGCCGTGCCGGACACCCGCAACCCGCCTTCCACCTTGCACACCCGACCCGGTCAGGCGTCTGCCGATGCGTCCCCGTCCCAGACCTCGGCCGTGAGCGCCGCGCGGTCCTGCTCGGCGGCGCGCCTCAGGGCGTGGAGCGCCCCGGCGTAGAACCCGTCGGGTAGGGCGCGCGCGCAGATGCGTCGCAGGAACCCGAGCAGGTGGCGATCGAGGAAGTCGCGCTGGGCCAGCCGGAAGGGGGCGCGGGCCGCGCCCTCGCCGGCAGCCAACGCCTCCATCTGCGCCAGCGCCGCCATGAACTCGAGCTCGACGGTGAGATGGTCGGGCGCCTCACTCGGGGCTTCGCCCAGGTCCAGGTCGAAGAACTCGTAGAAGCGGACGAGATCCTCCAGCACACTCAGCCGACTCGCCTTGTCGTCGGCCCGATAGGCGCTCTCGTAGAGCGGCACCGGCGGCTCCGGAACGCCGACCTCGAACGCGGCGATGTAGTCGGGCTCGAGCCCGCCCCGTACGTCCCGCAGCAGATCCGTCCCGGGAGGCGCGAGCCTGGCGGCCCGGTGGAGCGCCGCCACCTCGACCGCAACGGTGCCGCTCTGGACGCCGGCCGCCAGCGGCGCATCGGGAAATCCCAGCAGGCGCGCGTAGCCGAGGTAGAGGAGCGCGCGCGGATCGGGAGGACCCGGCAGGGCGCCCCGACTCATCCGGCGATCTCCAACTCGGTCCAGGTCGGGCTGAACGACTTGATCCCGGCTCGTTCGGCACGCGCGCCGTGCCACAGGGCCAGCGACACCTGCCAGCGTGTGCCGGGCCGCAATGGCACGTGGTCGCGGCCGTTGCCGGGGTCGAGTGCTCGCATCAACACCACCTCCCAGGCGCCGTCACGATAGGCGCCGGAGGCCACGAGGGCGCCGTCGTCGACGCGCTGAGAGGTGCCGATGCCGGCGGCGGTCACCGCGAAGGGCCCGTGGCCGTCCGCGCGCCAGAGCCACATGTTGACCCATGCGTTCTCCGCCCCCATGAAGATCGAGGCGTCCCGAACGAAGGGGAACATCACGGCGCAGGCGTCCGGGAACTCGTTGGCGCCCAGCGATCGCTCGGCGCTCTCGGGCACGGCCCACGACACCCGTGCCGCGAGGACCTCGCCGTTGTGGACGAGCCGCAGCTCAGCGCGTGCCAGATCGCCCCAGGTGAGGTCCTGGAACGCGCCCTGCATCCAGGGGCTGGGTTGCATCGGGAGCGGCGCCTTCACGAGCTGCAACACCTGTGCGGGCGCCCCGCTCCACGCGGTATTCGAAGGGTCGAGCAGCGCCGTACGGTCGACGGACACACGGTTCGCCTGCATGTCACGGCTCCGTCTCGGAGGGCACGTGGGCGGGCGTGCCACCCGGAGCGGCGAAGGCGCCGAACCAGGTGTCGTTGCTCGGAGCGGTCGGCAACGTGAACAGGTCCTGGTAGCGGTCCACGGTGAGAAGCCGCATCAGCTCGGAAGCCTCGCCGCGGCGCAGCTTGCCGAGCTCGCCCTCGAGCGTGTCCAACGCCGCCCCCACGCCGTCACCGAAGAGCTGCGCGAGGTAGCTCAGGGGGATGCGGCGCTCGCCCGTGGGCCTCCCTTCGGCATCGACGGCCTCGGGCGCCGTCGGCGGCACGTAGTAGACGTTCGGCTGGGTGCCGTGCCCGGGGAGCAACGGCAGCGCCACCTTCCAGGTATGGATCAGGTCGTAGAGCGGGCTCTTCGGGTCGTCCACCAGTCCCACGAAGCGCACCTGGCCGACGCACTGGGTGCTGCAGGCCGTGGGGATGCCCTCATCGATCCGCGGGTAGCAGAAGATGCACTTCTGCGACACCTTGGCCACGTGGTTCCAGTAGATCTTCTTGTAGGGGCAAGCCTCCACGCAGAACCGGTAGCCGTGGCAGCGCTCCTGGTCGAGCAGCACGATGCCGTCCCGGTTGCGCTTGTACAGGGCGTTGCGGGGGCAGGCCGCCACGCAGGCCGGGTGCGTGCAGTGGTTGCACAGCCGTGGCAAGTAGAACAGGTACGTGTTCGGGTACTCACCGGCGCCCTTGTCCTCGTCCCAGTTGACCCCCCAGCGCGGCTCCGTGTCGGGCGCGAAGCGAGCCTGTCCCGGCGCGAACAGCGCCTCCTGGTCGTTGAAACGGTAGGTCGTGCCGTAGTCCTCGGCGGTGGGGAGGCGGCCGCGGACCCCCTGCCGGCCGTCCGGCGTCCACCCCCCGTTGGGGGCCACGACGCCCCGTGGATAGCCGGCGCCGGGCCGGGTCTCCACGTTCATCCAGTACATCGCCTCCTGACCGGCGTCGCGGGTCCACAGCGTCTTGCACGCCACCGTGCAGGTCTGGCAGCCGATGCACTTGTTCAGGTCGAGGACCATCCCGAGCTGATGCTCGCTCCTCAATAGATCGTCCTTGTTGAGTTTGGGGACGGGCATGCCCTCCTCCTCACGCCTTCTCGACGTCGACGCGGGTGTCGCGGTTGGCCCCGGTGGGACCCCAGTAGTTGGGCTTGAACTGGAGGTGGCCGTAGCGCACCAACTGGGTCGGGTTGATGTGGATGGAGATCGGCGCCTGGAAGTTGCGGCGGCCCTCGAACTGCACCATCTCCGAGCCCTGGTAGAGCAGCGCCTGACCGGGTGTCACCGCGGGATGGATCCGCGCCCGAACGCGTGTCGAGCCGTTGTCGTTGAACACCCTCACCCAGTCGTGATCCTCGATGGCACGCGTCCCGGCGTCGTCGGGGTTGAGGTACACGAACGGCTCGCCCCACTGCAGGCGCTGGAGTGTCAGGTCGATGGCCCAGCTCGAATGGATGGTGTGCCGGTAGTGGGGGGTGCTGAAGCGCAGAGGGTGCTTGCTGAGCTCGAGCGGCGGCTTGAAGGTCGGCAGCGCCACGCCCAGCTCCTGATACCAGGGAGCGTCGATGTAGAACTGCTGCCGTCCGGTCAGCGTCGGCCACGGGCGCTTGTCCTTCACGTAGCGCTGGAAAGGCGCGTAGGCCTTCCCCTGTTCGAGATCGCTGGTCCAGTGCTCGCTCGTGGCCTTGAAACGGCGGGGGCGGGTGACGAGGTCGTCGAAGCGGTACCCCTTGGTCTCTTCGGAGCCGTCCAGGATGAACTGCGCGGCGTCCTTGTCGAGCCGCAGCTTGCCGCCGTCGGTGAACTGGTCATGAAGCGTGCCCAGGTCGCGGTGGATCGTGGTGCCGTCGATGACGTCGTCGTAGGCGGTGACACCGCGCTCTTTGGCGCGCCGTTCGATCGTCGCGGCGAGCGCTCGGAAGGCCTGCCAGTCGGTCTTGGCCTCCGCGAAGGGGGCGACGACCGGCGTGAACGGGATGAGGAAGGACGTGAGGTCGGTGGAGCTGAGGTCGAACTTCTCGGCCCAGGTGGCGGCCGGCAGCACGTAGTCGGCGTAGAGGTCGGTGGAGGACATGCGGAAGTCGAGCGCCACGATGAGCTCCAGCTTGGGGATCAGCTTGTCCAGAACGCGCAAGTTGCCCTTGGCCTGGTTCAGCCAGTTGGCCCGCCATGTGAACAGCGCCTTGGGCTCGCCCTCGAGCCCGTTGGGCCACAGCGGCATCCAGCCCTTCGCGACGGCCGTCTCAAGGTAGGGCTTGAGCTCGGGCCAGAGTGGATCGACGTCTTGCATCTCGCTGTGCCAGTAGGTCCAGAGGGTCGTGTTCTGGAATCGCTGCGGGCCGGGGTAAGCCAGCGCCTTCCAACCCGCCACCGGCCAGATCTTCTCCTGCCCCACGTAGTGGTTGAACCCGCCCCCGGGCTTGCCTACGTTGCCGGTCAGCGCCGCCATCAGGATCATCGCCCGGTTCGCGAGGTCGTTGTGATACCACTGGTTCACGCCGTTCCCGTGGATGATCATCGCGGGCCGCGTGGTGGCGAACTCGCGGGCAAGCGTGCCGATGGTCTCGGCGTTCAACCCGCTCTGCCGCTGCGCCCATTCCGGCGTCTTGTCCGCCAGCTCGCGCTGCAACAAGGCGAAGACCGTCGTGACACGCACCGTCCCCGCGGCCGTCTGCACTTCCTGGTGGACATCGAGCACGGGATCGAGATCACCGAGGGCGAGCCGGTCCTTCGGTACGGCCGTGAGACCGCGGCTCCGGTCCCACAGGAAGAAGCCGCCCCCGTCGTCGCCCTCGGCGTTCGCCGTGCCCGGATCGAGGTCGACCGCGCGCAGGAAGCGGCCATCGTCTTCACGCACCAGGAACGGGAGGTCGGTCTGTTCCTTGACGTAGGCGACGTCGTAGAGCCCCTCGCTCAGGATCACATGGTCCATGGCGAGCGCGACCGCCAGGTCGCTGCCCGGCCGTACCGGCACGAACTGATCGGCATGGACGCTCGTCGGGTTGTACTCGGTACCGATCATCACGACCTTGGCCCCGCGGCGGAGGCGCGCCTTCTGGAGCATCTGCGCGTCCGGGATGCGGGTGGCGTTGACGTTCGAGCCCCAGGTGATGATGTAACGGCTGTTCGTCCAATCGGCGGACTCGGCGCTGTCCGTCTGAACGCCCCAGGTGATCGGCTCCCCGGGCGGAAGGTCGCAGTACCAGTCGTAGAAGGTGAAAGACACCCCGCCCAGGAGGTTCATCAGCCGCGAACCGGAGGCATAGGACACCGGGCTCATCGCCGGGATCGGCGTGAAGGCGTGCAGGTACTCGGGCCCGTATTGCTGGATGATGTCGAGCGTGCGGTCCGCGATCTCGGTGAGCGCCTGGTCCCAACTGAGCCGCTGCCACCGCCCCTCGCCGCGCTCCCCGACGCGCTTCAGCGGGTACTTCACGCGCTGCCGCCCGTACTGGTAGTCCGACGCGCAGGCCCCCTTCTGGCAGCCGCGCGGGTTGTAGTCGGGCAGGTCGGGCCCGATGGCGGGGTAGTCGGCGGCCTGCTCGTCGCGCCACACCACGCCGTTCTTGACCAGGACCTTCCAGCTGCAGCTTCCGGTGCAGTTGACCGAGTGCGTGCTACGCCCAGCCGCTCCGAAAACCCATCGCTTGCGGTAAAGGTCCTCCCAGGCCGTGTAGTCGTAGTTGGCGGGGTCCCAGGTCGGCTGCAAGCTTTCCTGGGCGCGTGCCTCCGGGAGCCATTGGAACCTCCCCAGCACCAGGCTCCCTGTTCCCAGCACGATCCCCTTCAGGACCGTGCGTCGGCTGGGACCGCGATTCCGTCGGCTCTGGGCCATGGGGCCTCCCGTCCGCGGCGGAACGGTGCGGCGGGACGCACGCGCCGCCCCATGCGGCGCGACCCCCCCCTCACCATGAAACGAGGGACCGCATTGCGGTCCCTTTGCTCACTCGGCAGGTCGTCCAGTTACCCGGGCGGCCCCGGAGGGCTCTCCCCTCGGCCAGGGCGGCCCCTCGGAGGTCTTCGGGTCACTTCTGGGGGTCACGTCTGGCTCGGGCGCTGGCCGAATGGTAGCCGGAAGCCAGGACACCCCGCTACGGACACATGTCCCCGCGCATCACCGAGCAACGCGCCAGATGTCCAGGACGCCGCTCGTTCGGTGCTGATTGGCGTTGCCTTCGGGGAGCGCGACGCCCCCGCGTTGCACCTGCTGCCGCTTCGACGCGCCCAGGTCGCCCGCCGTGATCCCGGCAGCGGTCGGCCCATCGTTCGTGCGCGCGGCGTCCCCGAGGCGACAGCACCGGTCGGGCCGTAGCCGCGTGCGAGGTCACGGGGAAGCCTCGCACGCGACGCCCCTTCCAATGCGGCGAACGGTCGAGGGCTTTCGACCCCTACCCCCGGGCGGTGGATGGGCAACGCCTCGAGTCCCAGCTCTGTTCCACGCCACCATGACGCTGTCCTGCACGGAATCGGCCCGGTCGGGATATTTGCCCCTGGGACCGTTTTCGAGCACCGACATACCCTGGATGGGTAGTGACACCGATCAGCCCGGCGTGACCGGATGGACGGTCCCCCGCGCGACGGGTCCCAGGTGCACCTTCCCTGGAATCTCCGCCCGCGAAGGCCGGGGCCGGAACGGGCGGACCGATCGGCGTTCGACCGCGGCCCCGCGCGAACCAACCACGAGCGCCCCGCCGGACGGGCCGAACGAGCACGAGGTGGGCGATGGACGCGCCTCGGGCAGAAAGGACGGGCGAGGAAGCATGGACGGATCCAACAAGGACGGGCTCCTGAAGGTCACCGACACGCGGACGGAACGCACCTACGAGATCCCGATCAGCGATGGCGCCATCCCGGCGACCGCGTTGCGGCAGATCAAGACCTCGGACGACGACTTCGGATTGCTGTCCTACGATCCTGCCTTCCTGAACACGGCCAGTTGCCGCAGCGCGATCACCTTCATCGACGGCGAGAAGGGCATCCTCCGCTACCGCGGCTACCCCATCGAGGAACTCGCGGTGGAGAGCTCCTTCCTGGAGGTCGCGTACCTGCTGCTCTACGGCGAGCTCCCCGACAAGGCCGAACTCGAGGGCTGGTCGCACGACATCACCCATCACACCTTCATCCACGAGAACATCAAGACGTTCATCGACGGCTTCCACCACGACGCCCACCCGATGGGCATGCTGGTCAGCACCCTCGGCGCGCTCTCCACGTTCTATCCGGACGCCAAGGACCTCTTCGACACGGAGCAGCGTCGGACGCAGATCATCCGGCTGATCGCCAAGATGCCGACGCTGGCGGCCTTCGCCTACCGGCACGCCACGGGCCTGCCGATCGCCTACCCCGACAACGACCTGAGCTACCCCGGCAACTTCCTCAACATGATGTGGAAGGCCACCGAACTGAAGTACCGGCCCAATCCCGTGTTCGAGCATGCGCTCGACGTGCTCTTCATCCTCCACGCCGACCACGAGCAGAACTGCTCGGCCAGCACCATGCGCGTCGTGGGAAGCTCGCAGGCCGACCCGTACTCGGCAGCTGCGGCGGCCTCGGCCGCGCTCTACGGGCCGCTCCACGGCGGGGCCAACGAGAAGGTCCTGCGGATGCTGAACGACATCGGCTCGGTCGAGAACGTCCCCGCCTACATCGAGCGCGTCAAGCAGGGCGAGTTCCGCCTGATGGGTTTCGGGCACCGCGTCTACAAGAACTTCGACCCGCGCGCCAAGATCATCAAGAGCGTCGCGGACGAGGTCTTCGAAGTGACGGGGCGCAACCCGCTTGCTCGACGTCGCCCTCGAGCTGGAGCGCATCGCGCTCGAGGACGAGTACTTCGTCTCGCACAAGCTCTACCCGAACGTCGACTTCTACTCGGGCATCATCTACCAGACGATGGGCTTCCCCGTCGAGATGTTCCCGGTCCTGTTCGCCATCGGCCGCATGCCCGGCTGGCTGGCCCAGTGGCAGGAGGGCCTGCTGGACTCCGAGCAGCGCATCTCTCGTCCTCGCCAGCTCTACGTCGGCGAAGGCGAACGGCACGTCGAGGTCGGTCGGGCGTCGTCGTTCGACTGAGCCCAGCGCATCGCAACGCCACGACCCCGGCGACCGGAGTTCCGGTCGCCGGGGTCGTGCTCTGTCGTGGCGCCGCACCGACCGCCCCCATGCCGTCAGGCGTCGTCCGCCGGACGCGGGGTCGTGCCCACGCAGGGAGTGGCGGCAGGGAGTGGCGGCAGGCACCGCGCGGCCGCGACCGCAGCTCGGCGATCGCCCGAACACCCGCGCCCGAACACCCGGGCCCGAACACCCGCACCTCAACACCCGCACCTGAACACCCGCGAAGCGACGCCGACGCTATCCTCGACGCAGCCTTCGGAGGCGACGCACGCCGCTTCACGGGATCCGACCGCGAGTACGGGAAACCGAAGCGGTGAGGGACCGAAGCGACCGCAGTGCGACGCCACGAGCAACCGATGCCACGGAAGAGGTGATCCATGCCACGCGCCGTCCGTTTCAACGAGTACGGAGGGATCGACGTCTTGCAGGTGGTGGAGGTGGAGCGCCGGCCGCCACCCCCCGGCAGGGTGCTGGTGCGGGTGAAGGCGGCCGGCATCAACCCCGGTGAGGCCGCCATCCGCGAGGGCCGCATGGCGCACCGTTTCCCGGCGACGTTCCCGTCCGGCGAGGGGAGCGACCTCGCCGGCGTCGTCGAGGAGCTCGGCGAGGGGGTCGACGCCTTCGCGGTGGGAGACGAGGTTCTCGGCTTCAGCCACGACCGCTCGAGCCACGCCGAGCTGGTGGCGGCCGAGGCCGACAAGCTCGTGCCCAAACCGCCCGAGGTGTCCTGGGAGGCCGCCGGAGCGCTCTTCGTGGCGGGCACCACCGCCTACGCGGCCGTCCGCGCCGTGTCCCCGCACCCCGGTGACACCGTGGTGCTGTCGGCCGCCGCCGGTGGGGTCGGCACGCTGGCGGTCCAGCTCGCACGCCGGGCGGGCGCGAAGGTGATCGCGCTGGCGAGCCCGCCCCATCACGCCTGGCTGGCCGACCACGGCGCTGTGCCGGTGACCTACGGCGACGGCGTGGCGGACCGCATCCGAGAGGCGGCCGGCGGCCGGGTCGATGCCTTCATCGACGCCTTCGGGGCGGACTACGTGGAACTCGCCCTCGAACTCGGCGTGGCACCGGACCGCATCGACACCATCGCGAACTTCGCTGCCGGGGAGAGGTACGGCGTCAAGACCGAGGGCACGGCGCGCGCCGCCAGCGCGGAGGTGCTCGCCGAGCTGGCCGCCATGATCGCCGCGGGCGATCTCGAGGTGCCGATCGCGCGGGTCTATCCTCTCGACGAGGTCCGCGACGCCTACCGTGAGCTGGAGCGCCGTCACACGCTGGGCAAGATCGTCCTTCGGCCCTGAGGGGCGCCGGCAGCTGGTCCCACCGCTCCTTCGGAGCCCGCCTCGCCTTCGGGGCGCTCGGCCGCACTTGGGGCCCGCACCGGTCTCGCGGCATACACACGCTTCCACGAGGGCGCCTATCGTCGAGCCAGGAGCGGTCCGGCGCCGGGAACGGCCGGGCGCCGTTGCGATCCGCTCGACGTTGCGTTCCAGAGCGCCGGCTCCGACACGCGCCGGCCGTCAGGGAGGCTCCCATGCACACAACGCGCATCCGATCCATCGCGTACGTCCTTCTCGTCCTCGCGCTCGGCACGCTGGGCGTCGTTGCGTTCGCCCAGGGGTCGAACGGCTCCGGACATAGCTCCGGCTCGTCGGCCGCGGGCTCGAGTTCGGGTGCACAGGCCGGGACCGCTCCCAACCCCAACCCCTCGGGCAACGTCATCGCTCTCGCGCAGGCGTTCTTCAACGGCGAGATGCAGCAGGTCCTGGCCACCCCGCAGGGCCTGACGCTCTACTACTCCACCGACGACACCGCCGACACGTCGAACTGTAGCGGCTCCTGCCTCAACGACTGGAAACCGTACACGGTCGGCTCGGGGACGCCCACGGGACCCAGCAACTCGACGCTGTTCATGAGCACGTTGAGCGGGCCCAACGGCGGAAGTCAGCTCGCCATCAGCGGCCATCCCCTGTACACCTACGCCAAGGACCAGCACGTAGGCGACGCCAACGGCGCGGGCACCGGCGCGTCGTGGCACGTGGCCACGCCGTGGATCGTGAACGAGACCTACTGAGCCGGCGCGCGCGCTCGAGCGCGCGACGGCCTCAGCGCCGCCGCCGCGAGCCTGCGAAGAGGCCGCCCGTGAACCCTCCGATGCCGAGCATGAAACCGAAGTCGTACCAACGGCCGATGTTCGGATAGGCGTAGATCCGCACGCCGTCGACGAACAGGCTCACCACGAAGGTGATCGGCGCGATGACGCCCTGCCACAGCCCCAGCCAGAAACCGGGCATACCTTGGCCAACGGCAGGCGCCGGCTGCGAGGCGGTGCACGCCGCCAAGAACAACGCCACCACCGCGGCTGTCACGAGCAGCCGCGCACCGCGGCTCGCCGCGATCTTCCAGATTCGCTTGAACATCGTTCCCGCCCCTCCGAGCCCGTCGGCACACTCCCGTTGCCGCCGTTCGCGGCACGGGCCCGGACCGATGCCCATACTGCCCAGAGTAGCGGTTGCGAGGTCGAAGCCTACCGGACGATGCTGCGAGCAACGGCCCCCGGCGACCTCACGTGCCGTGGCTCAGAACGCGAGGCCGGCGGACACCACGCCGAACGCGGTGGTGAGCACCAGCACCAGGGCCACGGTCAAGGCCGGGATGCCGCGCAGGCGATGCTCGCCCGGCAGCGCGCGACGGGCCAGCAGGAACAGGAAGCCGAGCACGACGGGGAGCAACAGCGCGTTCATCACCTGCACGCCGATGCTGAGGCGCACCAGGTTCACGCCGGACAGCACCAGGGCCGCGCTCCCGACGATGGCGATCAGGTAGATGCCGTAGAACCAGGGTGCCTCGCCGGCGGGGTGGGCCAGCGAGTGCCGGTAGCCGGCGACCTCACCCAGCCCCCAAGCGACCGCCAGGGAGACCACCAGCGCGGCCACCAGGGACGCGCCGAGCATCCCCAGCGCGAACAGCACCGCGCCGTAGGTGGGCCCGAGCAGCGGCGTGAGCGCGCCGGCGATCTCCGGCACCGTCCCCAGAGCCGAGCCGGCGGCTCCCGCGCCCCCGTGCAGGGTGGCGGCCGTGCTCACCAGCACGGCCGCCATGATGACCTGCGTGAGCACGGCGCCGACGGCCGTGTCGATGCGCGCCGCCGGCAGGTCGCGTTCCGTGAGCCCCTTCTCGACCACTGCGGACTGCTGGTAGAAAATCATCCAGGGCATGATCACGGCGCCGATGTTGGCGGCGATGAGGTAGAGGTAGGGGCCGTGGCTCCAGGGAAGGCGCTGCAGGTCCACGAGGAACAGTCCCGGTGACGGATGTGCCTGCCACGCCACCAGCACGTACAGCAGCTCCAGACTCCCGACGGCGGCGGCCACCACCTCGACGCGGCGGTAGGTGCCCCGCGCGGCGACCACGGCCAGCCCGACAACGGCGGTGCCGACGCTGAGGTAGGGAGACACGCCGAACACCTCGCCGGCCCCCGCCACGCCCACGAACTCCGTGCAGAGCGCACCGACGCCGGCCAGCGCCAACGTCCCGACCGAGAACCACGCCCAGCGCTTGCCGAAGTAGCGTCGGATGAGCTCGCCGTGGCCCTGACCGGTGACCGTGCCGAGCCGCACCGTCAGCTCCTGGACGATGAACAGGATGGGCACGAGGGCCACCTGCAACCACAGCAGGTCGTACCCCCAGGTGGCGCCGCTCTGCGCCGCCGTCACGACGCTGCCGGCGTCGGTGTCGGCCAGCATCACCACCAGGCCGGGGCCCATGACCGCCAACAGCGCGCCAAGCCGTCCCGCTCGCCGCGGAGGCGGGGTGCGCCGCGGCGTGCGCCGCGTCGTCAGCGGCACGTGGGGCCTCGGGACCGGTTCCTGCGGGCGCCCTTCCGCCCGCCCTGCGCGAAGAACAATCCTGATCGTGGGGCTCGGGTTTCCACGCCCCGAGCACAACACGCCCCTCGGAGCCGCCGCAGAGTCGAATGTCCCGGCGCGAAGAGCGCTAGGGCCCTGCGGGCGCCGTGCCCGAGCCGTGCCCTGCGGAACCGGTCGCCGATCGCGACGTTGTGCCGGTCGTGGACGCCGCCGCGGAACGCGCGGCGGATCCGGCCGCACCGTTCGTCGGGAAGAGCTGATCGACGTTCTTGGGGTCGACCGAGATCACCCGGATCCGGTCGGGAGGCGTCGCGGCCGTCGCGCGCAGGCCGGTCGCTTCGTCCACCGCGACGCGCAGCGTTCCACCCCCGAGCAGGGAGTGGCCGCTCAGCGAAGGGCCGGATCGGAACGCGGCCTTGGTGCCGGCCGGATCGGGCGCCCCCGTCTTCAGATCGATGGGGCGGAAGACGATGCCCGCCGGCACCGGGAATCCGTTCGGATCGCTCGAATGCCCCCGCAACGCTGCGCTCACGAATCGGTTGAACGCGTAGATGGGTTGCTGCGAGCTGGTCACCAGCTGGCTGCTACCGTCGGCCAACGTCATATGCCTGGGCATGGGCGTGTCGTCATCGTTGCCGATCCACACGGTGGCGACCAGACCCGGCGTGGCGCCCACGAACCAGATGTCGCGCTCCTTGTCGGTGGTCCCGGTCTTGCCCGCGATCCAACGCCCCGGCACGTTCGCACGCCAGGACAGCGCCCAGTAGGGCTTTCGATCCTCGACCGTGCCGTGCATCATGTCCAGAACGATGTAGGCGGTCTGCGGACTCCACACCCGCGTGCGGCGCGGGTGTGCCTGGTAGAGGACGTGGCCGCTGGCGTCGACCACCTTGCGAACGAAGTAGGGCGCGGTGTACACACCGCCGTTGGCGAAGGCCGCGATCGCCGCGGCATGTTGCATGGGTGTGACGACGAAGCTGCCGAGCGCCATGCCCAGGTAGGGCTTGACGTCGTAACCAAGCATCGTCGCCTTCGCCGCCACCGCCTGCGCCGTGGCCTCCTGCAGCGCCTTCACCGCCGGGATGTTGCGGCTCCGGTCGAGTGCCAGCCGCGCCGTCTCGTACCCCTCGTAGGACTGGTCCCACTCCTTGGGCGTGTAGTCGGGCTTGCCGTTGACCTTGAAGGTGGTGGGGTCGTCGACCAGGATGCTGGCCTGATTCAGCGCACCCTTCTGGATGCCCGTGGCATAGACGATGGGCTTGAACGAAGAACCGGGTTGCCGGTAGGCCTGGATGGCGCGGTTGAAGTCCTGCTGCTTGCGGCCCGCCCCCAGCTTCTGCCCCACCATCGCCAGTACCCCGCCGCTCTTGGGATCGATGCCCACGATGGCCATCTGCGCGCCGCCGGGCACCTGGGTCTCGCGGCTGGCTGCCATCGCAGCCTTCTGCGCCTGCACGTCGATGGTGGTGTAGACGTTCAGCCCGCCGCTACCGAACACCACGCTCGCACCGTAGCGCTTCACCAGCCAGTCGCGGACCGCCAGCATGACGCCGCGGGAGAGACCGGTGTCGATGCTCGATGCCACCTTCACGGCCGAGCCGGTGCGCGTGGCCTTCACGACGTTGCCGTGGCCGTCGTAGGCGACCTTCCAGCCTCGCGGCTCGAGCCGGTAGTCCCACGCCCGCTGGGCGGCCGCTTCCGAGATCGTCCCCCGGCGCACCATCTTGTCGAGCACCGTCTTCATGCCGGTGCGCGCAGCGGTGAAATCGCCATGCATGGCGTTCGGCGCCGGCACCAGGACCGCCAGGTAGAGGCCCTGCGCCAGGTTGAGCTGGATCGGATCGAGACCGAAGTAGGCCTGCGACGCCTCCCGGATGCCGTAGACGTTGCCGCCCCAGAACACCACGTTGACGTAGCGCTGCAAGATCTCGCGCTTGGTCAGGCGCTGCTCCAGCTCGACGGCGAGCAGGAACTCCTTGACCTTGCGGTTCAGCGAACGCTCGTCGGCGATGTTGCGCAGCACGGTGTTCTTCACGAGCTCGGTGGTGATGGTCGAGCCACCGCGCCTGGACCGTCCGATGAGTTCCTGGTAGACGGCCTTGGCGATGCCGGACGGGCTGAAGCCGTACTCGCGGAAGAACTGGTCGTCCTCGGACGCCACCAGCGCCTCCAGGGCCGCAGGCGAGACCTGGCGCAGCGTGACCGGAACGCGGTTGACCGGTTCCTTGCTCTTACCGATCGCAGGCACCAGGGTGCCGATACGCGTGCCGTCACGGGCGAACACGGTGGAGTTCGAGGTGTACTGGAGGGCCTCCACCGGCGCGAGCGACGGCAGGTTCTGCGCCCAGTGCAGCGCCGACGACCCGAGAAGGGCCGCCAGGGACAGCACCGCCGTGAGCGCCAGCAGCAGGAGCCCCTGGACGATCTTCACGTGCTCCATGCTACGGGGGGACGATGAGCCGCGATTAGGAAGCGTCGCGTTCGGCGCTGTTGCGCCACGAGCCCGGCGCCCGGGCCCGCTAGAATCGGGCATCACGCCCTCGTCAGCGGCCGTCCCCACCACGGGTCTGCGACTGAGGAGCCCTGGAAGGCGGCACCCCGCCGTGACGATCCCCTCCCAGATCCGCCGAGCCCGACCCGATGAGAGCGGCGCTGTCGCCGCCCTCATCGAGGAGGCCGCCGCTGCCTACCGCGGCGTGATCCCGCCCGACTGCTGGCACGAGCCCTACATGCCGCTCGACGACCTCGTTCGGGAGATCGATGACGACGTGAGGTTCTGGCTGCTCGAGCAGGCCGGGCGCGTCGTCGCGGCGATGGGGTTGCAGCTCGTGGGCGATGTCGCCCTGATCCGACACGCCTACGTCCTCCCGGCGCAACAGCGACGCGGGCACGGGACCGCCCTGCTCACCTACCTCCGGGAGCGCACGGAACGTCCGATGCTCGTCGGTACCTGGCGCGCCGCCGTCTGGGCCCTGCGCTTCTACCAGCGCCACGGCTTCTCGCTCCTGGCCGAAGCCGACGCAGAGCGCCTCCTGCGTCGCTACTGGACCGTTCCGTCACGCCAACGGGAGGCCTCGGTGGTGCTGGCGGACGCGCGCTGGCTGGCGTTGCACCGCCGGACCTAGCGCACACCGAACAGCGGACGGTACACGCCGACGGCGATCACCAGCCCTACCGCCGCGAACAGACCGAAGGCCACCACGTTCCCGATCGCGGCCTCGGGGTCTCCGGTCACCTGCATCACGATCGCCATGCCCGCCACGGCAGAGCCCAGGCACGCGATCCAGCCGACGACGGCGGTCATCGCCTTGTACGCCCAGCCCCGCTGCTGCAGCAGACCGACGGCGACCGCCACCAGCACCGGGACGATCACGCCCAGGTCCATGAACTTCACCAGCCAGAACACGGCGGGGTCCGGCAGGCTCGCGCCCCCCGGCGACTGCGCCGCGAACGAAGCGATCAGTCCGGGCAGGTGCAGCCCGACGGCCAGGAAGGCGGCGATCACCAGCAAGAAGCCCGCCACGAAGCGCGTGAAGCGGCGCGAGAACGCCGGCAGCCGTGCGGCGTCGAGGCCCGTCCAGGCGCTCACCAGGAGCGCCCCGGCGAGCACGAACAGGGCGAGGAACAGCAGGAAGAAGCGCTCGCTGTTGCCCGGGTAGCGCACGAAGTCCCCGCCCAGAGCGAGTTGGACTTCCGTGTACAGGACGTAGGCGGCGGGCCCGAGCGCCAGCACCGGCCCCGCCGGGTTCCGCCGCAGCGCCAGGACGCCCGCGACGATCGCGGCCGGGGCTACGAGCAGCAGTCCTGCAACGTCGCCGCCCAGGATCTGGTTCACCGCCCCCGCCGACGCGTGGTAGCGGATCACGCCCACTCCCAGCGGGCCGAGCAGCGCCACCAACGCCGTACCCAGTCCCAGGACGATCGCGCCGATCCCGAACGCGGATCCGGTGCCGCGTTCGGCCGTCAGGAGCCCACGCTCACGGGCCCTCGCATGTGTCCGGTCCGTGTCCATCCCCGTCGTCGCCATCGGTACCGTCCCGCCTTCCAGAAGCTTCGCTGGCAGTGTGGGGGGCGCACGCGAAGCGTCCCAAGGGCCGAACGTCCCGCGCCCCCGCCGCCGGGGCCACGGGCCGCGTCCGCATTTCTCCCACGAGAGCGGTCGATGCTGTCCAGGACACGGACGCCGGCCGAATCCACGAGGCTGATCTCGAACACCGCGCGACGAGGAGGCGCCCCATGCACGTGAACCGCATCCCGAGTCCGGCTCGGCGGGTCCTGGCCGCGATCTCGGTCCTGACCCTGTTGCTCCCGCTCGCCGGGGCCCAGTCCGCGCCCACCGCGGCCGGTCCGCTCGACCCTGCGCCGGCGCGCGCGGAGCTGCGCTACGCCGCCGATCGTGTGCTGGAGGTTCATCCGGCCCTGACCCGGCCGGCCGCCAGAGCCGCCTTCGAACGCGCCCTCGCCGAGCAACAGGCCGGCCTCGGGGACCATCCCAGCGCCGACGCGGTCGCCGTGGCGCTGCAGCGCCTGCTCGCGTCGCTGGGCGACGCGCACACCACCGCGGCCCCCCAGGCAGCGGCCCAACGCGTGCTCCCGCTGATGTTCTTCGCCACCTCGGACGCGTTGCTGGTCTCCCCGCTCGACGGCTCGGACCTCGATCTTCCCGATGTGACCCGCGTGGTCCGGCTGGGGACCCTGACGCCCGACACCCTGCAGCAGCGCATGGCCGCGCTCGTCCCCGGGCCCGCCGGCTGGGTGCGCTACCGCAGCGCCCAGATGATCGGGGCCGAACCGGTCCTCCGATGGCTCGGCCTGGTCGACGCGAGCGACGCTGACGGCGTCGAGATCACCGTGCGCGGCAGCGACGGGACCGCGACCCGAGCCCGCGTCCCGCTGGTCCCGTTCGCCGCCGTGCGGGGTCGCACGGCGCCTCTCCAAGCGCGCCTGCAGCGCGCGGTAGGCCTCGGCGAGGACTGGGCTCGCGGCAGCACCTACCTGTGGCGCATCGACGAGGCGTCGGGCACGGGCCTGTTCTGGTTGCTCTCGTGCGTCGATTCGCCCGCGTATCGTGACGCGGTAGACGCCTTCTTCCAGGCGGTGCACGATCGCGGCCTACGCCGCATCGTGCTCGACCTTCAGTTCGATGGCGGCGGCAACTCCAACGTAGCCACACCGTGGCTGCAACACCTGCCGGCGCGTGCCGTCCACAACTACGGCGAAATCGTCCGACCCTCGCAGGCGGTCGTCGACCAGCGTGGCACCACCCGTCAGGCCCTGATCGCAGGTGCCTCGTCCACCGACGGCGAGCTGCTGGTGATGCAGGAGCCCGGCGCCCTCACGGCCGTGCCGCCCTCCCCGCCGATCTTCACGGGGTCGCTGATCGTGCTGACGAACGGCGCCACCTTCAGCTCGGCCGGGATGATCGCCACCATCCTGAGCGACAACGGGCTGGCGCGCGTGGCCGGCGAACCGATGGGTGCCGAGCCCGGCGGCTATGGCGACATCCTGTCGTTCCGCACGCCGGTGCTGGGCCTGCCGTTCACCGTGTCGTACAAGCGCTTCACCCGGCCAGCGATCAGCCGCGGTGATGCCCTGCCGCTGGACGTGCCGCTACCGCTCACCGCCAACGACGTCCTCACCGGACGTGACGTGCTCGCAGCCTGGCTGCGGAACCTCGAGCCGTAGGCCGGCGTCAGGCGGCCGCAGTCGCAGCCGACGCGCGCCAGGTGTGAGCGCACATCCTGCCGGTGACACGGACACTGCGGCGTCCCAATCGTCTGAGGTCCCTGCCGCGTGCGGGTCCCGCCGGTCCGGGGTTGACAACCGGAGTTGACAACCGAGGTTGACAACGGGGCCCTCCGGCCCTATGTTTAACGTCGTGCGAACTATCAACGCGGCACAAACGAATGGCGCCGAGGCGAAGGACCGCCTGATCGAGGAAGTCGTCGACGCCTTCACGGCCATGCGCGAGCGGGGCATGCGCGGCCTCCACCGGATCCGCCGCGACGTCGCCAGCATGGGTCATCTCCAGGTACTGGTGCGGCTGCAGGCCGACGGGCCCCAACGCGTGGGGGCTCTGGCGCGCTCCTTGGGCGTGTCGCCCGCCAGCGCCACCGGGATGCTCCGGCGCATGGCCGAACGCGGCCTGGTGCGACGGGTTCGAGACGAGCGCGACCGGCGCGTGGTGCTCGTCGAACTGGCCCCCGAGGGCAAGGTGATGCTGGAGAAGCTGAGCCGCAGTCGAGCGGGACTGCAGCGCAGTCTCGCTCGACTCGACGACGACGAGCTGACGCAGCTCCGGAACGGCCTCAACGCGCTCAACAGGGCCACCCGTGAGCTGGCCGAGGAAGGCGACGGGGCCGACGATGCGGAGGAGCCCTTCGACCGACGCCGGGAGACGTCCGATGCTTCTGAAGCTGCTGAATAGGTTCACCCGCCCCTACCGCTGGGCGATCGCGGCCATCGTCGCGTTGCAGCTCGTAGGTACGCTCGCCTCCCTCACCCTGCCGAGCATCAACGCGGCCATCATCGACAACGGCGTCGTCACCGGGGACACCGGCTACATCGTGCGCGAGGGCGGCTGGATGCTGGCGGTCTCGCTGCTGCAGATCGTCTGCACGATCGGAGCCGTCTACCTCGGCGCGCGGACGGCCATGGCGTTCGGCCGCGACCTGCGCTCGGGCGTGTTCCACCGAGTCGGGGAGTTCTCCAGCCGGGAGCTCGCCCGCTTCGGAGCGCCCTCGCTCCTCACGCGCAGCACCAACGACGTGCAGCAGGTCCAGATGATGCTGATGATGGCGTTCACGATGCTGATCGTCGCGCCCATCATGATGGTGGGCGGCGTGATCATGGCGCTACGCCAGGACGTCGGGCTGGCCTGGCTGGTGGCGGTGGCGGTGCCCGTGCTGGCCGGGCTGGTGGGCTTCGTCATCTCGCGCATGGTGCCCGGGTTCCGGAGCATGCAGAAACGCATCGACCGCATCAACGAGGTCCTGCGCGAACAGATCGGCGGCATCCGCGTGATCCGGGCTTTCGTGCGCGAGCCCGTCGAACGTGCGCGGTTCGACCGGGCCAACACCGAGCTCACCGACGTCACGCTCTACGTCGGACGCTGGATGGCGTTGATGTTCCCACTGGTGATGCTGGTGACCAACGTCTCCAGCGTCGCCGTGCTGTGGTTCGGGGGCCTTCGCGTCGCCTCCGGAGCGATGGAGATCGGCTCCATGACGGCCTTCCTGAGCTACCTCATGCAGATCCTGATGGCCGTGATGATGTCGACGTTCATGCTCGTGATCCTGCCGCGCGCGGCGGTGTCGGCCGACCGCATCGGCGAAGCGCTCGCGACCGAGCCAACCGTGGTCCCCCCCGCCCACGGCGCCTCGCTGGCGCCCGAACGCGGCCACCTCCAGCTCAGCGCCGTGGGCTTCCAGTACCCGGGCGCCAGCCATCCCGTCCTGACGGGCGTCGACCTCGACGCCCCGCCGGGCCAGACGGTCGCGATCATCGGCTCCACCGGGGCGGGCAAGACCACGCTGCTCCACCTCATCCCCCGCCTCTTCGACGCCACCGAGGGCAGCGTTCTCGTCGACGGCATCGACGTCCGCGACTACGAGCCCGAGGCGCTGTGGTCGCGCATCGGGCTGGTGCCCCAGAAGGCATACCTGTTCACCGGAACGGTGGCCAGCAACCTGCACTTCGGCAAGCCCGACGCCAGCGAGGACGAGATGTGGCGCGCCCTCGAGATCGCCCAGGCGAAGGATTTCGTCGAGGCCATGGACGGCGGACTCGAGGCGCCCATCGCCCAGGGCGGCAACAACGTGTCCGGCGGCCAGCGGCAGCGCCTAGCCATCGCGCGCGCCCTCATCCGCAACCCCGAGGTCTACCTCTTCGACGACTCCTTCTCGGCGCTCGACGTCGCGACCGACGCGCGTTTGCGCCATGCCCTAGAGCCCGTGACGCGCCACGCCACGGTGGTGATCGTGGCTCAGCGCGTGGCGACCATCATCGACGCCGACCAGATCGTCGTGCTCGAGGACGGCCGCGTGGTGGGGCGCGGGAGTCACGACGAACTGCTGGCCTCCTCCGAGACCTACCGCGAGATCGTCGAGTCGCAACGGCAGGCCGCCGCATGAGGCGGCCGCCCGGCTCCCACCCTTCGCCCGCGCAACCCGGCGGCGCCCCGAAGGTCATGAAGTCCACCGAACGGGTGCGCGTCGGAGGCGGCCCCGGCCACGGGCCGCCCGGCATGGTCGGACAGAAGGCGCAGGACTTCGGGCCGTCACTCCGCCGACTGGCGGGTCGCCTGCGTCCGGAACGCGTGCGGGTGGTCGCCGTAGTGCTGACCGCCATACTCGCCGTAGCCCTCACCGCGATCGGCCCGCGCGTGCTGGGCCGCGCCACCGACCTGCTCTTCGCCGGCGTGATCGGCCAGCGCCTGCCCGCCGGCATGACCAAGGCGCAGGCCATCGCCGCCGCGCGCGCCGCCGGCCAGGGCAAGATGGCCGACCTGCTGTCCGGCATCGATCTGGTCCCCGGCCGCGGCGTGGACTTCACCGCGCTCGGGCACGTGCTGCTGCTGGTGCTGACCATCTATCTCGGCTCGGTCGCGCTGCAGTTCCTCCAGGGCTACGTGCTCAACGACGTGGTGCAGGCCACGGTGTACCGCATGCGCGAGCAGGTCGAGGACAAGCTCAACCATCTGCCGCTGGCCTACTTCGACCGTCAGCCACGCGGCGAGCTTCTCAGCCGGGTCACCAACGACATCGACAACGTGTCGCAAAGCCTGCAGCAGACGATGAGCCAGCTCCTGACCTCGCTCCTCACCATCGTCTTCGTGGTGATCATGATGATCGCCATCTCGCCGCTGCTGGCGCTGGTGGCTCTGATCACCATCCCGCTCACCATGGTGCTGGCCGGGCTCATCATGCGCCGCTCGGGGAAACAGTTCATCGCGCAGTGGCGGCGCACCGGCACCCTCAACGCACAGGTCGAGGAGGCCTACACGGGGCACGCCCTGGTGAAGGTCTTCGGGCGCCAGAACGACGTCCAGGAAGCGTTCGAGGTCGAGAACGAGGCTCTCTACCAGGCCAGCTTCCGGGCGCAGTTCCTGTCCGGCCTGATCATGCCCGTCACCATGTTCATCGGCAACCTCAACTACGCCGCCATCGCGGTGCTGGGGGGCCTCAAGGTCGCCAGCGGGACCATCAGCCTGGGGGACGTGCAGGCCTTCATCCAGTACTCTCGACGCTTCACGCAGCCCGTGACGCAGGTGGCCTCGATGGTGAACCTGCTGCAGTCGGGCGTCGCCTCGGCGGAGCGGGTGTTCGAGCTGCTCGACGCCGAAGAGCAACGGCCCGAGGCGGCGGGCGCGACCCTGCCCGCCGTGCCGCGCGGGCACGTGCGCTTCGAGCACGTCGGCTTCCGCTACGACCCCGACCGCCCCCTCATCGAGGACCTGTCGTTGACCGCCGAGCCGGGCCAGACCGTGGCGATCGTGGGGCCCACCGGCGCGGGCAAGACCACGCTCGTCAACCTGCTGATGCGCTTCTACGAGCTCGATGCAGGGCGCATCACCATCGACGGCATCGACATCACCGAGGTGCGGCGCGACGACCTGCGCTCCCGCATCGGGATGGTCCTGCAGGACACCTGGCTGTTCCGCGGCACCATCCGCGAGAACATCGCGTACGGCCGGCCGGAGGCCAGCGAGGAGGAGATCCTGGCGGCCGCACGAGCGGCGTTCGTCGACCGCTTCGTGCACAGCCTCCCCCAGGGGTACGACACCATCATCGATGACGAGGGCGGCACGGTCAGCGCCGGCGAGAAGCAGCTCATCACCATCGCGCGGGCGTTCCTGGCCGACCCGCCCCTACTGATCCTCGACGAGGCGACCAGCTCGGTCGACACCCGCACCGAGCTCCTGGTGCAGGAGGCGATGAACGCGCTGCGCGGGAACCGCACCAGCTTCGTCATCGCGCACCGGCTCTCCACCATCCGCGACGCCGACGTCATCCTGGTGATGGAGGACGGCCGCATCGTGGAGCAGGGCACCCACGACACGCTGATCGCCTCGGGTGGGGCCTACGCAGAGCTGTACCAGGCGCAGTTCCGGGGCCCGGCGGAGCGCGCGGCCTGAGGCACGCTCTGTTGGGCGGCGTCAGTCTTGCGCCGGCATGTCCCGGCTGGCGACGACGTCGACACCGGTACCCAGCGCGTCCGAAAGGACGACCGTACCCATCGCCACTGGCGCCGCCAGCGTGATCCCGTGAAGCGCCCGACACAGCGGCAGGACCTGGGCCTTGGGCACCGCTTCGCGCGTCCGGACCGGCAGACGCGGCCAGCGCCCACCCTCCACGCGCACCGTGGTGGCCACCATGCGGCGAGGGTCGGTGTGTTCCTGCCGCGCGAACTCCAGGCCGCGCTTGCACGAGTTGCCGCGCACCTCGACCTCGCCGCTCGCGTCCTCCTCGACCTCGAGCCGGCAGCCCAGCGGGCAACCGATGCACAGGTACTCGCTGCGCTCGCGGGCGGCGCTCATGTCTCTCCCTCCTCGCGCGGAACCACGTCGACGCGCAAGGTATCGCCGTGGAACGCTTCCAGGAAACGCGGCCGCACCTTGAGCATCACCGTCTCGCCCGGCACGACGTAGCGCAACGGGCGCTGGTAGACCTCCCCCAGCCGCAGGGTGCAGGGCTTGAGCGAACGGCTCACGCGCAGGTAGACGACATGCTCGCGGTCCGTGGTGATGGTGTGCGGTACGCAGGAGTGCACGTTCTCACCCGGCACCAGCCGCACGTTGTCGGGCGCGGCCGGAGCTCCCAGCGCGAAAGCGCCGGCGCTGCGACCCGCCAGCAGCGACTCCTGGGTGACGAAGTCGACCAGATCGTGGATGTGCACGACGTTGCCGCAGGCGAACACCCCGTCACGCGAGGTCTCCATGCCGCTCGTCACGACCGGACCGGTGGTGACCGGATCGAGCCGAAGACGCAGCCGGCGCGAGAGCTCGTTCTCCGGGATCAGCCCGATCGAGAGCAGGAGCGTGTCACACGGCACCTCCCAGCCGCGCTCCGGCAGCGGCCTGAAGGCCTCGTCGACCGGTGCGACACGGACGCCCTCCACCCGCTCACGGCCGTGGATGCGGGTCACCGTGGTCGACAGGTGGAGCGGGATGTCGAAGTCGTGGAGGCACTGCACCACGTTCCGCGAAAGGCCGTTGACGTGCGGCAGGATCTCGAAGACCCCCAGCACCTCGGCTCCTTCCAGCACCAGCCGTCTGGCCATGATCAGGCCGATGTCGCCGGAGCCCAGCACCACGACGTGCCGTCCAGGCAGGTACCCGGCCTGGTTGACGAGCTTCTGCGCGAAGCCCGCGGTCATCACGCCGGCCGGCCGCTGCCCCGGGATGCGCACCGCGCCCCGGGTCCGCTCGCGTGCGCCCATCGCGAGCACCACGGACCGTGCGGCCACATCGCGCACGCCGTGCTCGGGCGACATCAGGGCCGTACGCCGGTCGCCGTCGATATCGAGCACATAGGCATCGGTCAGAACGTCGACATCGTGCTCGAGCACCTGCTCCAGGAAGCGCTGCGCGTACTCGGGACCGGTGAGCTCCTCCTTGAAGTGGTGCAGGCCGAAGCCGTTGTGGATGCACTGATTGAGGATGCCGCCTGCCTCCGGCTCGCGGTCCACCATCAGCACGCGCTCCGCTCCCGCTTCGCGCGCGCCCAGGGCAGCCGCCATGCCTGCGGGGCCACCGCCCACCACCAGCACGTCGTACGCCGGCCGCAGGTGGCGGGGACGGGCGCTAATCATGGCCCACCTCCCCCGTCACCGGGTCGCCCCGCTCGCACGCGATCCAGGAACCGCCCCCGCGCTTGGTGAGGGCGGGGATCGGCGTGCCTGTCGCCTCGGAGAGCAGCGACAGGCAACGCCAGGTGCAGAAACCGCCCTGGCAGCGCCCCATCCCTACGCGGGTACGGAACTTCAAGCCGTCCAAGGTACGCGCACCGCGCGCCACCGCGTCCAGCACCTCCCCTTCGGTCACGTTCTCGCAGCGGCAGGCGATGCGGGCGTAGCGAGCGTCGCTCGCGGCCAGTGCAGCCAGCGCCTCCCGTTCGAGATCGGCCACGTGCACCGGTGCGTCCACCCCCTCGACGAAGGCGTCGCTCGGCTCGAGCGCCAGCCCTTCGGCGGCCAGCAAGTCCGCCACCTGCTCGGCGATGGCCGGTGCCGCCGTCAGGCCGGGCGACTGGATGCCGGCCACGTTCAGGAAGCCCGGCACCTGCGTCGGACCGATGAGGAAGTCTTCGCCTTCCAGCACCGCCCGCAGGCCCGCGAACTGCGCGATGCAGTCGCGCTCGCTGATACCGGGCACCAGCCGGCGTGCGCCTGCGAACGCCTCCTCGGCCCCTCGCTCCGTTGTGCTCAGGTCGTCCTTGTCGGTCATGTGCGCGGTGGGCCCGACCATCAGGGTGCCGTCGAAGGTGGGGATGACCAGGATCCCCTTCGAGTGCAGCGTCGGGCAGGGGAAGACCAGCCGCTTCACCATGCCGACGAGCCGCTTGTCGAGCAGGTACTCCTCGCCCTTACGGGCCCGCAGCGTGAACGGCTCGGCGCCCGCCATCTCCGCCACGCGGTCGGCGAAGAGGCCTGCGGCATTGACCACGAAGCGACTCCGCACGGTCCGCGCAGGCGTGTGGAGGTACAGGCCGTCAGGATCCCGGTCGATGGCCTTCACCGGCTCCGCGCATGCCAGCTCGACGCCGTTGCGCACGGCGCTCTCCGCCAGCGCGAAGCAGGCCTCGTAGGGATTGACGACGGCGGCGGTGGGGGCGTGGAGCGCCTCCACGATGTCTTCGGAGAGGTGCGGCTCCTCGTTGCGAACCCGCGCGGCAGGCCACAGCTCGAGCCCGGGAACGCCCTTGCCCTCCCCCTGCTCGAGCAGTTGCCGGAGCGTGCGACGGTCGTCTTCGTCGAAGGCCACCGTCAACTCCCCGATGCGACGGAAGCCGAACCCCAGCGCCTCGGCCAGCGCGGGCCAGCGCTTGTTCCCCTCCCACTCCAGCCGGCCCTTGAGGGAGGCCGGATCGCTGTGATGACCTGCATGGATGATGCCGCTGTTGGCCTTGCTGGTCCCGAAGCCCACCTCTACGGCACGCTCCAGCAGCAAGACCCGCAGGCGGTAACGGCCGAGCTCGCGGGCGATGGCGCAGCCGATGACGCCTCCGCCGATGATGGTCACGTCGTACGAGAGCATGGCGACCCTTCCAGCATGGAGAGGGCTCGGGTAAACGCCACCGTCATCATGGCACGCCCTCGCGCGGCCGTCAGGGACGGGCGTCCCGCCGGGTCATGCGGGCGCGGCTCGGCTCGCCGAGCTTCACCGTCACCTCGCCGGCGATGACCCTCCCCATGTCCTGCTCTGGCGGGGCCGGATCCTCTCGACGTCCGGTTCGACGCCGACAGTGATGGCCTTCGCCTGGGCGGGCGCTTTTCACGGCGGTCCGGAAGAGGACGGACTAGGCTGGAGGCGTAGTCATTGGGCACCACCGCCCGCACCCTGGCCGGCAAGGGACTGCGGCGGTGGAGCAACCCTCCATCAGGACTTCAGGCCGAACGAACTCGCTCCCGCGAGGGCGGGTTCGGCCTGTCGACGCGCCGGCCGCCTGTCTTCCTCGAGGGGTCACCGAGCATCCCACCACGAGCACGGCGCGATCGACCCGCGGGCGCGTACGCTGAGTCCGTGGAGGTGGCGCGATGACCGCTCATGCACGGCCCGGCCTGCGAACTCTCGCCATCGTGGCCGACAGCACCTGCGACCTGACGGGCGCCGAAGCCAGCGACCTCGATGTCCTCCTCGTGCCGCTGCACGTGGAGTTCCAGGGCAAGACCTACCTCGACGGTATCGACATCACGACCGCGGACATCCTGGCCGGGATCGCGGCCGGCGCCGACCTGCCCAGCACCAGCCAGGTGACACCGGACGCCTTCCTCGAGGTCTTCAAGGGGGCGGCGGACCGCGGCGCCGAGCAGGTGCTCTGTCTCACCCTGAGCTCGGAGCTCTCGGGAACCTACGCCTCGGCCTGCCGCGCGGCCGACGGAGCGCCGCTGCCGGTGACCGTCTTCGACACGCGCGCGACCACGGCGGGCCATGGCGATGTGGTCCGCAAAGCCGCGCAGCTCCGCAACGAAGGGGTGGATCTGACCACCGTCCTCGAGAGGATCGAGCCCATCCGGGACACGCTCAAGGCGCTGTTCGCCGTCACGAGCCTCGAGCACCTCCGCCGCGGCGGGCGCATCGGCCGCGCCAGCGCGCTGTTGGGCGGTCTGCTGCGCGTCACGCCCATCCTCACGCACGAAGGCGCCGGCGCCGTGCCGGTGACGACCGTGCGCGGCAGGGCCGCCGCCATCCGCGAGATCGTCCGGCACGTGCAGGCCTTCGTACGGGAGCACGCCGGCACGCTCACCTTGACCTTCATGCACGTGCAGAACGTGGTGGACGTCGAGCGCCTGGCGCAGGCCCTACGCGACAGCGGCCTGACGTTCGCGGGCGGGGCCATCCGCGCCATCGGAACGTCCGTCGCGACGCACGTCGGGCCCGGAACGTTCGGCGTCTACATGCACACCGAACCCTGAGGTTCGCGAACGCGCAGCTATGCAGACACTCACGCTACGTTGCCGCCGAGCGGCGGCCGATGGGGAGGAAGTATGGATATCAGCGACTTCGTCACGGTCGAGGACGTTCGCAAGGCCTCTCGCGATCTCGGGATCAGCGACTGGACCGACCGGACCGGCACCCACGTCGATCCGGAGGAGGCCGAGGCGATCCGTCAGGTCATCGGAGCCGAGGCCCTGGAGATCTCGTCCGAAGCCTTCCAGCAGGGTCTCGAGGTGGAGTTGGAGCACGGCCTCCTGTACCCCGACGCCAATGTCACCAACAACCATCCCATCCTCACCGGCCGGGTCGTGCTCGCCCACCTCAAGGAGATGCTCGACTACTACGCGCGCCTCGAGGTGGCCGAGCTCGAGGGCGAGCTGCTCAAGGCGTCGAGGGCCGCCGACGCGGGGAAGCTCGCGCGGCTCTACCCGCGTCTGCTCCAGTCGCGAGCGAAGCTCGCCGCCTTGGAGGTCACCGGCTCCTGAGGCGTGTCGCCAGGCGACCTCGCTGCGTAGAAGCGTGCCGGTGCATGCCTCCGCGCTGGGGCGTTGCGCGAGGCGTCAAGTGTGCGGCGCCTCCCGGTGCCGGTAGACCGGCGCGTCGCTCGGCGGGAGCGGCGTGTCTCCGCGGATCAGGTCGGCCGCCTTCTCGGCGATCATCATCACCGGCGCATAGATGTTGCCGTTGGTGATGATCGGCATGACGGAGGCGTCCACCACCCGCAGGCCCTCGAGGCCGTGGACCTTCATGGTGGAGGGGTCCACCACGGCCATCGCGTCCGTTCCCATCCTGGCGGTGCCGCAGGGGTGCAGCGCCGTCTCCGCGTCGCGTGCGACCCAGGCGAGGATCTCCTCGTCGGTCTCGACCGACGGTCCCGGCGACAACTCGCCGGCGTTGTACGGCTCGAAGGCCGGCTGCGTGAGGATGTGGCGGGCCGTGCGCACCGCCTCCAGCCACTCGCGCTGATCGTTGGGGGTGGACAGGTAGTTGAAGCGCATCGAGGGCTTGACGTGCGGGTCGGCCGACACGATCTTCAGCTCGCCGCGCACGTCGGAGAACATGGGGCCGACATGCACCTGGTAGCCGTGGCCGGACGCGGGCGAGCTGCCGTCGTAACGGATGGCGAGCGGCAGGAAGTGGAACATCAGGTTGGGCCAGTCCACCTCCTCGTTCGAGCGCACGAAGCCGCCGCCCTCGAAGTGATTGCTGGCGCCCGCACCGCTCCTGAAGAACAGCCACTGGAAGCCCACCCATGGTCGCCGCCACCACTTCAACCAGGGTGCGACCGAGACCGGCTGCTTGGAGGCGTACTGGATGTAGACCTCGAGATGGTCCTGCAGGTTCTGCCCCACGCCTGGCAGATCGGCCACCGGAGTCATCCCCAGAGAGCGCAGGTGCTCCGCCGGGCCGACGCCCGAGAGCTGCAGGAGTTGCGGCGTGTTGATGGACCCGCCGCTGAGGATCACCTCGCCCGCGTCGACGCGCCGGAGCTGACCGCCGTGCTCGTACTCGACGCCGGTGGCACGCGCGCCGTCGAAGAGGATGCGGGTGACGAAGGCGCGCGTGCGGATCTCCAGGTTCGGCCGGCGGCGGACCGGATCGAGGTAGGCCTTCGACGCCGACCAACGCCGTCCGCGGTGGATGTTGCGGTCGAAGGGCGCGAAGCCCTCCTGCCGGTAGCCGTTGACGTCGTCGGTGAGCGGATAGCCGGCCTGCTGCACGGCCTCGAAGAAGGCGCCGAAGAGCGGGTTGGTGGCCGGGCCGCGTTCCAGGATCAGCGGCCCTTCCCCTCCGCGCCATTCGTCGGCGCCCGCCAGACACGTCTCCATCCGCTTGAAGTACGGAAGGCAGTGAGCGTAGTCCCACGCCTCCATTCCCGGCGTTTGCGCCCAGCGGTCGTAATCCATCGGGTTGCCGCGCTGGAAGATCATGCCGTTGATGCTCGAGGAACCTCCAAGCACCTTGCCGCGCGCGTGGTACACGCGCCGCCCACCCATGTGCGGTTCCGGGTCGGACTCGTACCGCCAGTCGTAGCGTGGATTCCCGATCGGGAAGGGCAGCGCCGCCGGCATGTGGATGAACACGTCCCACGGCCAGTCCGCTCGGCCGGCCTCCAGGACGAGAACGCTCGTGGACGCATCCGCGCTCAGTCGGTTCGCGATCGCCGAGCCGGCTGAGCCTCCGCCCACGACCACCACGTCGTATCGCTCGTCGCCCATCGCTCGCTCCTTCCGGGAACCGGCGCCACCGGAGCCGATCCCGGCGTGCCGTGCCGCCCTGTGGTGGATGGTTCGGCCGAACCGTCAGGCGCGGGCCGAGCGCGCCGAACCTCCGTTCCAGACGATGGTACCAGGGGTCGACGGGGTGCGGCCGAGGGCCGCGTTCGTAATGGACCCAACGTACCGAGCGCCGGACCGCCCCTAGGATGCCGCGTGAAGGCGGCGCCGGAAGGCACGCGCGCCGTCCCACACGCATCTTGACTGCATTCGCTACGTCCCTCGTGAAGGGAGAGCTCGCATGTTGACTCGCATCTTCCACCGTCTCACACGCTCACCGTCGCTCCTGCTCGTGATCCTCGCTTCGTTCGCGTTGCCGCTGGCCTTCGCCCAGAGTTCGTCCGGGGGCAAGACGGAGCACTACACCATCACCGAGTCCGACTACACCTACAAGCCGGACCAGATGACCTGGCACGTCGGCGACACCGTGGTCCTGACCGTCAAGAACACCTCGCCGAAGGACGCGCACATGTTCATGATGGGCAAGAAGCCTCTCAACATGGTCAAGAGCAGCTTCGGCAAGAGTTTCCCCAAGGGCTGGAGCGACACCCTTCTGAGCAGCGACAGCCAGGTGAGCTTCAGCAACGCGCAGGGCGTGATGATGAAGAACCCGTCGCCCGGCGGCACGTCGCAGCCCGGTGCCGTGGCGCTCCAGCAGGCCAACAAGGTGAGCGGCGGGCAGGCCCACGTGACCATCAGCTTCAAGGTCCCGGACAAGGTGGGGACCTGGCACTACGCCTGCTTCGAACAGAAGGGGCAGCACTACACCTCGCACCAGATGGTCGGCACGATCAAGATCGTGAAGTGACCCTCGGCCCGGCGTTCGAGCAGGCGGCGTCGCGCGTCGCGGCTCGGCGCACGGAGGCGCCGCACCTGGGGCGGCCCGCGATTGCGGGCCGCCCCAGGTCCGCTATCCTGCCGTGAGCACCCGCGCACGTGCGAGGCGGGTGCGGAGGAGGGCGGAAGCGTGCGCACCATGAAGCTGGGAAGCAGTGACGTCGATGTGCCGGTGGTGGCCGTGGGATGCATGCGCCTCGACACGTTGGACGACCGGGAGGCCGATCGGTTCGTGGACGCCGCCCTCGAGCAGGGGGCGAACTTCTTCGATCATGCCGACATCTACGGCAACGGTGCCTGCGAGGAGATCTTCGCCGGGGCGCTCGCCAGGGCCGGCCACGCCCGGGACGAGATACTCCTGCAGTCCAAGTGCGGCATCCGGGAGGGCATGTTCGACTTCTCCAAGGAACACATCCTGGCGTCGGTCGACGGCATCCTGAAGCGCCTGCGCACCGACTACCTCGATGTCCTGTTGCTGCACCGGCCGGACACCTTGATGGAGCCCGACGAGGTCGCCAAGGCGTTCGACGAGCTCGAGCGGGAGGGCAAGGTCCGCCACTTCGGCGTGAGCAACCAGCACCCCGGACAGATCGAGCTCCTGAAGAAGATCCGTGCGACAGCCGCTGGTCGCGAACCAGCTCCAGCTCAGCATCACCAACGCCACCATGATCGAGAGCGGCTTCAACGTGAACATGCAGAACGAGGCCGCGCTCGACCGAGACGGTCATGTCCTCGACTACTGCCGCCTCCACGACATCACCATCCAGCCGTGGTCCCCCTTCCAGTACGGCTTCTTCGAGGGCGTGTTCCTGGGGAGCGACGCCTACCCCGAACTCAACGCCACGCTCGACCAGGTCGCCGAGCGCCACGGCGTAAGCACCACCACGCTCGCCATCGCCTGGCTGCTGCGCCACCCTGCTCACATGCAGCCCGTGGTCGGCACCACGAACGTCGAACGACTGCGCGACTGCTGCCGTGCGGCCGACGTGCAGCTCACGCGTGAGGACTGGTACGCCATCTACCGGGCGGCGGGCCGTCCACTGCCCTGACCGGGGAGGGATTCTGACCGCGACGGCGGCGGCCCGCGGGGCGGAAGGCCCTGATGCTGCAGCACACAGCAGGCAAGGTTGCCGGCATGACCGTCCTGCTCATCCTGAACGAGCTGGCGCGGTGGGTCGTGGAAGCCGACCGCATCGTTGCGTTCTAGGCCGGACCGCGGGGTGGAGGGTAGCGGGCCGAGCCGGCCAACCGCTGTCGCCGACACGGACGAGGCAGCGAGTTGGACGCCCTTGCGTTTGGATAGACTGAGCGATCGCAGCAGCACACTGCATCGGCGGCTCCCATCGAGCCGCGGGGAGGAGCATCGAGGTGGCCGAGGTCGTACTGTTCCACCACGCGCAGGGCCTGACTTCCGGCGTCGTCGCGTTCGCCGACACCCTGCGCCGCGCCGGGCACACCGTGCGCACGCCCGACCTGTTCGACGGCAACACCTTCGACAGCCTCGAACAAGGCATGCGCTTCGTCCATGAGCTAGGCTTCGCCGAGGTGATCGTGCGCGGTGAACGGGCGGTGGAGGGGCTCCCCACCGGACTCATCTACGCTGGCTTCTCCCTGGGTGTGGTCGTGGGGCAGAAGCTGGCCCAGACACGCACCGGAGCGCGGGGGGCTCTCCTCTGCTATGCATGCGTTCCGACCACGGAGTTCGGGGCGTCCTGGCCCAAGGGCGTACCCGTCCAGGTGCACGGTATGGACGCCGATCCCATCTTCGTCGGGGAAGGCGACCTCGACGCAGCGCGGGCGCTCGTCGAAGATGCCGAGGATGCAGAGCTGTTCCTCTACCCTGGCGACCAGCACTACTTCGCCGACAACTCCCTGCCGTCATACGACCCGGAGGCGACCGCCCTCCTGACGCAACGCGTGCTCGACTTCCTCGCCGCGCGCTGACGGACCGCTACGGTGGGGGACGACATCGTGGTTGCAACAGTTCCGCCGACAAGCGCAGCGACCAGCAGCGTCACGCGTCCTGATCGCCCAGGAGATAGGCCAGCACGTCTCCGGCCGTGTATGAGGACCGTCCAGGACCTACCATGCGCGCGACCGAGGAGAAATCGTCACCGCTCGTCAGCAGCGGCGGCTCGCTGGAACCGCCCTTCCTGGATTGGCCTGCTCCCACGTTGGCCAGGAGGGCATTGCAAAGGCACTTTCTTCCCACCGTATCGGCAGCGTCGCCCCCCTTGCCGACGTAATCCTCCACCGGTTCGGCTGCGCAGCGGTACCCGACACCCCCCTCGTCCGTCTGGTACACCTCCCGCAGATAGCCCAGGTCGCACACACGTCCCCGCGCGCCGTAGACGTCCTCGTCGGAGGCACTACCCGGCAGCGTGACCACCTTGAAGGGAAAACCGGTTGGGGACGCACGCGGATCGGTACGGACCGTGACTCGACCCGCAACAGCTTGCTCGAGGACCCGCTCCTTCAACGCCGTCGCGATCCCGGATTCGCGGCAGTAGGCGAACAGCGTTCCTACCTGGATGCCGGCAGCACCCTGTGCGAGGGCTTCTTGCAGTCCTTCGTGCGAGCCATACCCTCCCGCCAACCAGAAGGGAACGCCGAGGTCACGCATCTTATCGAGATCGACGACATCGCGCTCGCCGTAGACCGGTTGTCCCGCCTCGTCGAAGATGCCCTTCCCACGCGGCGGCGCATTGTGGCCTCCCGCGGTGGGCCCCTCCACGACGAAGCCCTCGATCGAACCCGTGGCCTTCTTCTGCAGAACGCCGGCGAGAGCGTGCGAAGCCACGATCGGAAGGAAATCCGGGCGCTTCAGCGCCCCGCGCCCGTCGGCACCGAACTCCGCCGGAACGAAGTCCGCCGTTGGGGCTTCCGCGGAGGGGCGCTCACCCTGGTCCGGGCGGCTCACATCGAGCCTGAGCGACGCCGGCAAGTGCTGCGCCAGCCGATCCAGGGCGCCGGGAATCTCCCGCGGGATGCCGGCACCCATCAGCACGTAATCCACGCCGGCAAGCATCGACCCATAGAGCGAAGCCAGATTCGGCAATTGGATCTTCGTGAGCAGATTGACGCCGACCCTACCGGAATGCCCTTCCTTGGCCAGAAAGACCTCGACGTAGGCCCCGAGCATCGTGAGTGCCTGCTGTAGTCGTTGGCCGCGTCCCGCGACGCTCGGCCTCGGTGCCCGCTTGTAGCGTGCACCCGGAGCGCGACCGTCGGGAAGGAAGTACTGACGTAGCACCGACCCCACGAGATCCTGGAACGGGAACGCTGCCATCGCCCTTCGGATGACACCTTCCGGATCGCCGTCTTGAAGGCGCCTGACCAGGACCGTGTCGATGCCGGTCGCCGAAACGACACCGAGCTGCCCCCGCGACGACACGGCACGGGCCAGACGCCAGTCGGAGACCGCCACTCCCATGCCACCCTGAATCACCTTGGCTAGTTCCATCTGGGTTTCCAGCGTACTCCGCGTCGGGTCCGTATGCCGTGTTCCGGCCCCGCGTAGCCGCGTGGCGGTGAACCTCGAGCCCAGTGGCACCCATCGCCGAACCCGCGCTCCACACCCTCGACCTCGGCTGCCGCCGATGCGTCGATCGAACGTCGATCCCCTGCCCCGCGTCCTAGGCTGTGGCCATGGTAGACATCGAGCTCATCTTCATCGACGACTGCCCCTCCTGGCGCACAGCCTGGGACGAGCTCGGCAGCATGCTCGTCGAGCTCGATCTGAACGCCAACGTGCGCCTGCGCAACCTGGATCACCTCGACGCGAACGAGCGCAAGGGATTCGCGGGATCCCCCACGATCCGGATCGAAGGGCGCGACCTCGAAGGCTACGATGGACCACCGGTCATGGCGTGTCGCCGCTACCTCGACAACGAGGGCAAGGGCTGGCCCGGCAAGGCCCTCCTGCGCGCTCGCCTGGGGGACGTGAAGCGATAGGTCCTACGCACCTGAGCCGGCTCCGCATCGCGGCGCCCACCCTCCCCGCCGTCCACGCGTACCATCTCCCGTTCCCACTGGCGGGCAGCGTAGGAGGCACGAGGTGCGAGAACCACACTCGGAACTGGCTCGGTACGGAGCCGCCACCATCTACGAGGCGTCCGGCAAACAAGGCATGCTCGACCCGCTCATCCGGCCGGTCTGGCACGGCGCTCGCGTATGCGGTCCCGCCCGATGCATCCGGAGTAGCACCGGCGACAACCTCGCGCTCCACCTCGCCTTGACGCGGACCGCGGTCACCAGGCGGCAGCCGCAGCCCATGAGCGTGAGGCCCGTGCATCTCCAGGTTCGGTAGCGCCGCTGTTGCCGCAACGCGCCCGCCGCAGCTCTCGAGGACCGTGATGTGCGGCCAGGGCGGCCACGCCGCCGGCGGCGAAGTAACATTGGATTGCGCGCTCCCCGAGCCCGACGTGGCTTCACAATCCGCGTTGTCCCAACGGTGCCCGTCCCAGAGGCCGCCACGCAAAGGCGGGATGGGGAGCCTGGCGCGGCCGGAGGAGCACCATGTTCGAGCACATCCTGGTCCCGCTGGACGAGTCGCTGGCTGCCGAGTGCGTCTTGCCTCACGTCACGGCCATCGCCTTGCTCACGGGCGCACGGGTCTCGCTGCTGCGCGTGCTCGAGATCCCGACGACGGCCGGGCACGAGCAGCCGACCGATCCGGTCGCATGGCAACTGCACCAGGACGCTGCGGCCTCGTATCTGGCCGGCGTCGCCAAGCGCCTGGAGCAAAGAGGCCTCACCGCGGACGTCCGGATTTTCGAGGGGAACCCGGCAACCTCCATCATCGAACAGGTCCACAGGGAGGGCGTCGACCTCGTCGCGCTCGCCAGTCACGGGCGGACCGGAGTAACGGGGGCCGAGCTCGGTGCGGTGGCCCACAAGACGGCTCTCGGGGTTCACGTGTCTCTGCTCCTGGTTCGGGCGTTCATCGAAGGGCCGCGAGACGACGGTGACGCGCGATTCGAGAAAGTGCTCGTCCCGCTCGACGGCTCGCGACGGGCCGAATGCGTGCTCCCCATCGTCCATCGCATCGCCGACAAGCACGGCGCGGCGCTGCTCCTCGGTCACGTCGTGCGACCTCCCGAGGTACCCCATCGGCTCCCGCTCACCGAGGACGAACAAGCGATCGTCGACGGCCTTGGCAGTCTCGTTCGCCGACACGCCTCGGCGTACCTAAACGAACTGGGCCGAGATCTCGCGAACGCCGGCCGCCAAGTGCGCATTCACGTCCTCGCCGGTGACGATCCGGCCGCTGCGCTCGAGGAGCTCGCCGGTCAAGAAGACGTCGATCTGATCGTGATGAGCGCCCATGGCGCCACCGGCAGCACGCGGCGCCCGTTCGGGGAGATCACGGAGAAGTTCCTCCTGTACGGCGGTCGGCCGATGCTGGTCGTGCAGGACCGTCCGCGCGAGGAGATCGAGGCCAGCCCGGCCCGTCTGGCGGCCCATGAGCAAGCCGGGCACTCGTGACCGAAGGTCCCCCGGTACCACCTGTCGATATCGAGACGCTGACGCAGCACGCCGAAGCGCTCGCCGCGATACACACTCTGGCGCCCTGTCGCGGGTCGCCACGCAACATGCATCGCCGCATCGACCGCATCCGGGAGCGGGTTCGCTCGCTGTACGGACGATTGCCGAGTGATGAACGGCTGGTCACCAGCGGCCAACGCTGGCTGCTCGACAACGACTATCTCGTGCTCCGTACCCTGCGGCAGGCGAGCGAAGACGTGTCCGATGCCTTCTACCGGGTACTTCCGTGCGTAAGGCGGGGCGCCGAGACTCCGCTTCGCATCATGGAACTGATCGAGGCGTTCCTGGACCGTCTCCGTGGGCGCATGCAGATCACCGTGCTCGAAGACTTCGTCGATGCCTACCAGCGCATCGCTCCCCTCACGCTGGCCGAGCTGTGGGCCCTGCCCGCCCTGCTCCGTGTCGCCTCGCTCGAGCGCCTCGTGGAAACGGCGGAACGGGAGCTTCTCGCGCATTCCGAGATCGCTGGGGACGAGCGAACGATCGCCGAAATCGTGCAAGGCCTGCACGTGATCGACCAGCAGGACTGGACGGAGTTCGTCGAGTCGCTCAGCGTCATCGAACGTTGCCTGCGTGGCGATCCCGCCGGCTTGTATGCCCAGATGGACCTCGCGACGCGCGATGCTTATCGCCGGATCGTCGAGGCCGTCGCACGGCGAAGCGGACGCTCCGAGGCTGACGTCGCTGCCGAGGCCGTGCGCATCGCCGGCGAGGCGGCCGACACCGAACACGTGGGCACGCTTCTGTACGGGCAGGGGCGCAGCATGCTCGAGAGGCGGCTCGGTGTCCGCGTGGGCCTCGGCGGGACCTTCCGCGGCTGGGCTCGCCGTAGTCGGGCGCCTTTCTACCTCACCGCCATCGCCACGATCACCGGCGTCATCCTGGCGAGCGCCGCGCTGCTGGCGGCGTGGAACGGCGCGCGGGCGTCCCTCCCTCTGCTGCTCATCGCCCTCTTCGCCCCTGCTACCGCCGCGGCCGAGGTCCTGGTGCACTACGTGATCACGCACCTGCTCCCGCCGAGGATGCTCCCGAAAATGGACTTCTCGGACGGCGTGCCGGACACCGCCCGGACCCTCGTCGCGATCCCCTCGCTAGTCTCGTCGGAACGCGATGTTCAGTTCCTCTTTGCGCAGCTCGAACGCCACGCCGTCGGCAACCGGGACGCCAACATAGGCTTCGTGGTCCTGACGGACTTCGCGGACGCACCCGAGCGGGTCCTGCCGGAAGACGGCCCGCTGCTCGCGGCGCTCGACAGGCACCTGGAGACCCTCCGCGCGCGCCATCCCGACACGCGCTTCTACGTCATGCACCGTGAACGGCGCTGGAACCCGTCCGAGGGGTGTTGGATGGGGTGGGAGCGCAAGCGCGGCAAGCTCGTCGAGTTGAACGCCTGGCTCGATCACGGCGAGCGCGGCAGTTTCGTTCTTCCGAAAGGCGCGACGGGCGACGGCCCGGCCGGCTACGCCTTCGTCATCACGCTCGATACCGACACCGTGCTACCGCCGGGCGCCGCCGCCCGCCTCGCCGGCACCCTGGCCCATCCTCTCGTGCGGCCTCGCTTCGGGGAAGATGGCTCGCTGGCACGGGGCTATACGGTCCTGCAACCTCGCGTCGACATCCTTCCCACGCATGGGGCGCGCAGCCCCTTCAGCCGCGTGTTCGCGGGCAGCGCCGGTGTCGACCTGTACGCCCGAGCGGTGTCGGATCCGTACATGGATCTGTTCGGTGACGGGATCTTCGTCGGGAAGGGCATCTACGACGTTGCTGCGGTCACACGGGTCGACCGCGGGAGGGTGCCAGAGAACAGCATCCTGAGTCACGACCTGTTCGAGGGTGGGTTGGGCCGGGCCGGCCTCGTAAGCGACGTCGTCGTGCTGGAGAGCTACCCCACCACATACCTCTCCTACGCGCGCCGCCTCCACCGGTGGGTGCGGGGCGACTGGCAGTTGCTCCCCTGGCTGGGCCGTAGCGTTCCGGCGCCCGGCGGTGGCCGCAACGCCAATCCCCTGCCATGGCTGACGCGATGGTTGATCCTCCAGAACCTGCTCCGCAGCCTGTCGGCGCCCTCTCTGGCGCTGTCGCTCGCTCTGGTCTGGACCCTTGTCCCCGGCCCGACGTGGGCATGGACGCTGCTCGTTCTAGGCGTGTCCGTGGTTCCCTTCCTGTTGGGCCGCCTCGCTGGCCTGACGCGCTCGCTCCGACGCCAGGAACGGGGAACGTCGACCTGGGTCGGCGAAGCGCGCCGCTGGCTCGCCGACCTCGCTTTCCTCCCGGCCACCGCTGCCGTCTCCATCTCGGCGATCAGCCTCACGCTGTGGCGCCTGATCGTGTCGCGACGGCACCTGCTGTCATGGCACGACGCGGCTCGCACCGCTCGGGACATCGAGCTGCGCGACAGGCCCCTGGACACCTGGCGCGAGATGGCGATCGCGCCGCTGGCGGCCGTTGCCCTCGCCGCGCTGGTGGGCTGGAGTCGACCCGCTGCGCTGCCGTTCGCCGTGCCGCTCCTCCTGGCGTGGCTCGGCGCCCCCGCCCTCGCCTACCGATCGGGACGCACCGTCGAGCGTGCCGATCCGCCCCTGCAGAGCGAGCAGAAGCGTTGGCTCGCGACCATTGCGCGGCGCACCTGGTTCTACTTCGAGCGGTTCGTGGGTCCAGGCGACCACTGGCTACCCCCGGACCACTTCCAGGAAGCGCCGCGCGGCGTGATCGCGCACCGCACCTCTCCCACCAACATCGGACTGTTGTTGACGTCCACGCTCGCCGCGCACGATCTGGGCTTCCTCGACGCCCGCACGGCCCTTCATCGGGTCGGTAACACCTTCGCGTCGATGGCAACGCTCGAGCGCTCGCGTGGCCACCTGGTCAACTGGTACGACACGCAGACGCTACAGGCGCTGCCTCCGCGGTACGTGTCCTTCGTAGACAGCGGCAACTTCCTGGCCTGTCTGGTGATCGTGAAGCACGGCTGCCTGGAGATCCTGGAACGGCGGCCCGTGGACAGCTCGTTGTTCGATGGCGTGCTCGTCTTGCTGGACCTGCTCGAAGAGAATACACGTTCGCTGCGGGCCGACACGTCGGCGGTCGAATCCGGTCTCGCCGACCTACGAACGAAGGTCGAGGCGCTGGAGGAGGCGCCGGAGCGCTGGTCCGACACGATCGACCGTCTCCTCGCCGAGGACCTGCCGACCTTGGACGCGCTGGTGCTCGAGCTCGTGCGTAAGACCGCACCCCACGTCGACCGCGAAGTCCTCGAGGAGATCGCAACGTGGTCCGGACGCCTGCATGGCCATACCGAGAGCATGCGACGCGAACGCGACCTGTTCCTCCCGTGGTTGGCGCTGGGCACACGCAAGCCCGGGTTTGCCGGTCACGCACCCGCTTGGCCGGCCTCGCCGACCTTCGCCGAGCTCGACGACATCTACGCTCGCATCCTCCGGTCCGTGGGGGACGCGCCTCACCGCGAAGGGCACCAGGAGGCCGGAGACGATGCGCGCAGCGAGGACCTTCTGCGCCGCGCCGTGATCGCGGCCCAAGCAGCGCTTTCCGACGTCCGCAGCGCGGTGCACAACGTCGCGGACGAGGCCGAGCGCTACCTCCGCGAGGCCGACTTCGAGACGCTCTACGACCCGCGACGCAAGGTCTTCCACATCGGTTTCGACGTGGACACGGGCCGGACGGACGAGCATGCCTACAACCTGCTGGCCTCCGAGGCGAGGATCGGCAGTTTCATCGCCATCGCGCTGGGGCGCGTGCGCCAGGAGCACTGGGTCCATCTGGGCCGGCCCTTCGCGCTCGCTGGCGGGCAGCCCGTGCTGCAGTCGTGGAGCGGCACCATGTTCGAGTACCTGATGCCATCGCTCGTGATGCGCACGCCACACGACAGTCTCCTCGGCCGCGCGAGCCGATCGGCCGTGCAGCGCCAGATCGCCTTCGGCATGGCGCACAAGATCCCGTGGGGCGTGTCGGAGTCCGGATATGCCCGGACCGACGTACATGAGAACTATCAATACCGGGCGTTCGGTGTACCCGACCTTGCCCTCTCCCGCACGGCAACGGATGCGCGTGTCATCGCTCCCTACGCAACCCTGATGGCGCTCCCCTTCGCGCAGCAGGAATCCCTCCGAAACCTCCAACGACTCGCCGAGGCCGGCGGCGTCGGACGCTACGGCTTCTACGAGGCCATCGACTACACGCCCGCGCACCTGCCACTAGGCCGCCAGGACATGGTGGTTCGCTCGTTCATGGCGCATCACCACGGGATGTCCCTGCTCGGCCTCTGTGCCGTTCTCGATGGACCGAGGTTCGTCGACCGCTTCCACGCCGACGTGCGCATCCAAAGCAACGAGATGCTCCTGTACGAGGCAGCGGTCGGCGTGCCGGCGCTCCAGCAGGACCGGGGCGAGGAGAGACCCGCTGCACGGCGGCCGGCCCCCGAGCCGGTGCACGTGGCTCCGCGCCAGGTCCCGATACGGACGCGGGTGCCCCTGGTGAACGTCCTCTCCAACGGCCGCTACACCGCCTTCATCAGCAATGCCGGCGGCGGTGGCTCCCGCTGGGCGGGATTGGATCTCACCCGCTGGCGGGCCGACGCGACCCGGGACGCGTGCGGGACATGGATGTACCTGCAAGACCTCGAGTCGGGACAGCTCTGGTCCGCGACCCGGCAACCAACCGGCGCGGATGGCCAGCACGAGACGGTGTCCTTCCATCCACACGCCGCGGAGTTCACACGAGGCGTCAACGGAATCGTCACACACCTCGACGTGACCGTCGCCCCCAACGAGGACGCCGAGGTTCGCCGCCTCACCGTCACGAACCAGGGCGACGGGCCGCGCCGCCTGGCGATCACGAGCTACGGGGAAGTGGTGCTCGCTCCGCGCGCCGCCGACCTCCGGCACCCTGCCTTCGGTGGACTGTTCGTCGAGAGCCGCTGGCTCCCGGAGGCCCACGGTCTCCTGTTCCGCCGCAGGCCGCGCGACGAGAACGAACCAGCCCACCTGCTGCTGCACCGGCTGGTCGTCGAGGCCGGCCCACCCGAGAGCGTGGAGTACGAGAGTGATCGCTCCCGCTTCCTCGGCCGGCACGGCGGCGCGGAGCATCCCGCGGCCCTAAGGGCCGAGGCGCTGTCAGGAACCACCGGCGCGGTTCTCGATCCGGTGTACGCGCTTCGCGCGTCGTTCGTCATTCGTCCCGGCGCCACCGTTCGGCTCGCCTTCCTCACGCTGGCAGGCGACGCGGAGGCGACGTTGCTCGCGGCCGCGAAGCGCTTCGATCGCTGGGATTCGATCGAGGCGACGTTCCGCGAGGCCCGCGCACACCAGGTAACGGTCCTGGAGCAGCTCAAGCTCGAGGGAATGGACTGGTGGACCGTCGAACACCTCCGTTCCCACCTCTTCTACCCGAACCACTCGATGCGTGCCCCAGCGCGGGTGCTGCGCGAGAATCACGAAGGCCAGCAGGCTCTGTGGGGCTACGGGATCTCCGGCGACCACCCCATGGTGCTCGTCCGCGTACGCGAGCCCGAAGACCTCGACCTGGTCGGCCTGCTGCTGAAGGCGCACCGCTACTGGCGCGAACAGGGGTTCATGACGGAGCTGGTCCTTCTCAACGAGCGGGACGAGGGCTACCAGCAGACCATGCAGGGGCGCATCAGGGCTCTGGTGCAGGTCGGCGGCAACGACGCCTGGCTCGATCAACGTGCCGGCATCTTCGTGCTGGGAACGAGTCGAATGGACGACACGCGAAGGGACTTCCTCCTTACCGTGGCACAGGTGGTGATAGGCGCCGGCGTTCCCCTCGAGGGGGCGTTGGCCCTGGCCCGCGACCGGAGCGAGACCCGCCTGCCTGCGTTGATGGCAACCCGCAGCACCACGGACCCGGCCGAAGCGGTGGCACCGCTGCTGCCGTCGGAGGCCCTGGATTTCGACAACGCCCTCGGCGGATTCGTCGAGGAGGCCCGCGAATACCGGATCCTTCAAGACGGAACCCCGACACCGGCACCATGGATCAACGTGCTGGCCAATCCCGACTTCGGCTGCCTCGTGAGCGAAACGGGATCGAGCACCAGTTGGGCGGTCGACGGCGGAGAGAACCACCTCACGCCCTGGTCCAACGATCCAGTGGTCGATCCCAGTGGCGAGGTCCTCTACCTGCGCGACGAGGAGACCGCCGAGGTGTGGACACCGACGCCCCAGCCCATCCCCGGAGGCGCGCCGTACCACGTGCACCACGCTGCCGGTTCCACCCGCTTCGACCACCGCAGCCACGACCTCGATCAGCACCTGCAGCTGTTCGTCGTGAACGACGCGCCAGTCAAGGTGGTACGGCTCCGACTCGAAAACCTCCTGCAGCGCCCGCGGCGGCTCACCGTCACCTACTACGCCGAATGGGTGCTAGGCAGTACCCGCGAGGGGACGCAGGCCTTTGTGATCCCGGAGTACGACGGCGAACTCGAGGCACTTCTGGCCCGCAACCCTTACAGCCCGGCCTTCCCTTCCCAGCTGGCCTTCCTGGTCGCCAGCCGTGTCCCGCACGGACTCACCACGGACCGGGAGGAGTTCCTCGGTCGGGAGGGGAGCGTGGGCCGACCGGCCGCACTGACGCGGGTTGGCCTTTCCGGGCGTGTCGAAGCGGGAAGGGATCCCTGCGCAGCCCTACAGATCCACGTCGACCTTCCCGCGAACGGCAGCGATGAGGTGTTCTTCCTGATCGGCGCAGGCGAAGATCGCGCCGCGGCCCGGGACCTGATCCGTCGGTACCGTGACCCCGCCCGACTCGACGCCGCCGGAACGGAGCTGCAGCGCGCGTGGGACGAACGCCTCGGCACTATCCGCGTGCGCACGCCTGATCCCGCGATGGACGCGATGCTCAACCGCTGGCTGCCCTACCAGACGATCGCCTGCCGGTTGTGGGGCCGCACGGCGTTCTACCAGGCCGGCGGTGCCATCGGCTTCCGCGACCAGTTGCAGGACGTCATGGCCGTGCTGCACGCCGCCCCTGAGCTGGCACGGGCCCAGATCCTGCGGTCGGCTCGTCATCAGTTCGAGGAGGGCGACGTCCTTCACTGGTGGCATCCGGGTGGGACCCACGGCGTCCGGACTCGCATCTCCGACGACCTCGCCTGGCTCCCGTTCGTGATCGAGCGCTATCTCGATCATACGGGCGACACCACTGTCCTGGACGAGAAAGTGCCGTTCCTGCGGGCCCCTCCACTCGGACCCGAGGAACACGACCGCTACGACCGAGCCGCGGAGACCGAAGACGCGTTCAGCCTGTACGAACATGCCTGCCGAGCGCTGGACCGAGCCTGCACCGTGGGTCGGCACGGCCTACCGCTCATGGGCGGCGGCGACTGGAATGACGGCATGAACCGGGTCGGGATCGGCGGGGCCGGAGAGAGCGTATGGCTCGCCTGGTTCCTCATCGCGACTCTGCGGCGATTCGCACCCGTGTGCGACGACCGTGCCGACACGGCCCGCGCGGAGCGCTACCGACGCCAGGCAGACGCCTACCGCACGGCGGTGGAGGCGCATGCATGGGACGGCAACTGGTACCTGCGGGCCTTCTTCGATGATGGCACCCCGCTCGGTTCGCACGCGAACGACGAGGCCAGGATCGACTCCATCGCTCAGTCCTGGTCGGTGCTCTCGGGAGCCGGCGATCCTGCACGTTCGGCGCGAGCGATGGCGTCGGTGACCGAGCACCTGGTGCGCCCGGATGACGGCATCGTGCTGCTGCTCACCCCACCGTTCGACGACGGCTCGATGGACCCCGGCTACATCAAGGGCTACCTACCCGGCGTTCGCGAGAACGGCGGCCAGTACACGCACGCTGCGATCTGGAGCGCGTGGGCCTTCGCGGAGCTCGGCGACGGAGCCGGCGCTCACCGCCTGTTCGACCTGCTCAACCCTATTCGGCACGCCAACACACCCGAGGCCGCCCGACGCTACAAGGTCGAACCGTACGTGATCGCCGCGGACGTGTACGGCGTTGAGCCGCACGTCGGGCGCGGCGGGTGGAGTTGGTACACGGGCTCGGCTGGCTGGATGTACCGCCTGGGTATCGAGGCGATCCTCGGCCTACGGCGCCGCGCCGACGTCCTCGACATCCAACCGTGCATACCCCCCGACTGGGACGCGTTCGAGGTGGACTACCGATACGGCGCGAGCTCCTACAGGATTCGGGTGGAGAACCCCCACCGTGTCGCCCGCGGCGTAGAGACGGTCACGGTCGACGGCCACACGCAGCCGACACGTTGCGTGCCCTTGCGTGACGATGCTCGTGCACATGCCGTGATCGTTCGGCTGGGCGATTCCGAAGCCATCGCACCCTAGTCCGGGGGCACGCTCCGAACGACCAAGGCGGGAGTGGGCGGCGTGAGCCGACCCCACGCGGCGCGTGAGCGGAATCCTACGAAGCACGAGCGACCCTGCCCATGGGCCCTGGGAAGGGCGGCAGCCTCAGAAGGGCTGGGGTCCGTGCCTCTGGGCGCCACCGGGCGACCCCGCTAGGATGCCCTGTAGGGAGCCAGCATGGTACACGCGCGCGCAAGCGCGTTGGTGTGGCTCCAGGTCGATTCCGTGCAGCGCGGCGGCATTCCGCCCGACGGGCTCGGAGTGGCTCCTGCAGCGTCGTCGAGGGCGAGGAACGAGGAACGATGGACCAGGCAGCGATCACGCTCAGCCAACAGATCGCAGACAAGTTGAGGCCGCGCTATCAGGAACTGGTGAACCAGCCGGGTACGGGCATCGACGCGTTCGGCGTCCTCTACCACGAGGCGGTGACGCTCGTTGCGGAGGCCCGCCACATGACCGAAGCGAAGACGCAGTTCTTCTCCCGCGATGTGCTCCAGCGCATCATGAACCTGGTCATGCCATGAGGCCGGCTCTGCCCTCGGCCGCCCGCCAGGTCGACGACCACCGAACGAAGGTGGGCGCGGCCGGCGCACCGGGCCACGCGGGCCAGGACGGGTTTCCGTACCTCCCGGCTCGGCGCCTGACCGGGCGGCCGCGTTGGCGCACACGCGTCCGCGTTCGGGTCCAGCGCAGGAGACGGAATCTTGACCGTTGAGTTGGATTGGCCTGACCGGAACGAGACGTTGGAACCTCTTGACGGAGCCGGGAGGGGCGTTTCCGGCAAACCGGGGTGGGCCGACCGCACGCCCGACCCCTTCAGTCTGACGATCCGCCTCGAGCGCCGCGAGACCCTCTACCTGAACGGCGATCCTGCGCACTCGGTGTTCCGCGTCCGCGACGGCCTCATCCGGATCGCCCGCATGACCCCCGAGGGCCGCACGTTGACCGTGCGCCACCTCATCCCCGGAGACTTCTTCGGGGAGGAAGCCCTGACGGCGGGTAAACGGAACGAGGTCGCCGAAGCGCTGACGACGGTGAGCATCGACGCCATCGACCCCGAGCGGATCCAGGCCGGACATCTGATACCCATCACCCAGTCCCTCTCGGACCAGATGCGAAGGTTGATGGATTACGAGTACCATCTGCAGACCGGAAACCTGCGCTCCCGCGTGGCCCACTACCTTCTTCTGCTCGCAAAGACCCCCTTGGCAGGCACCGATGCCAACGGGCAGGCATATGTGGCAGCCACGCACGAGCTCATCGCAGAGGGAACGGCGAGCACGCGCGAGAGCGTCTCCAAGATCATCACCGAGCTCAAGGGGGAAGGGCTGATCCGCCCCTCCTACGGGAGCATCGTGTTGCTCGACCGGGACGGGTTGGGCGAGGCGGCGCTGGCCACCCACAAGAGGTGACGTACGGGGAGCCTCATGGACAAGACCACGATTTCCGCATCCGATTTCGCTGGGTGGAGTGGGCTCGTCAAGAAGTACCAGCAGCCTGACCTGAGGAGGAGCATCTGGCAGATCGCGAACTCCTTCGGAGGTCTGGTCCTGACGGTGGGTCTGATGGTCCTATCGCTAGGTGTGGCCTACGGGCTCACGCTTCTGCTGGCCATCCCCGCGGCCGGCTTCCTGGTGCGCATCTTCATCATCCAGCACGATTGCGGGCATGGCTCCTTCTTCAAATCCAGACGGGCCAACGACCTCGTCGGCTCGGTCAGTGGCGTGCTGACGATGGTGCCCTACCGGTTCCGGCGCAAGACCCACGCGATCCACCACGCGCACCACGCCGAGCTCGAGGAGCGCGGAATCGGCGACATCTGGACCATGACCGTGCAGGAGTATGCGGCGGCGCCCTGGTGGAAGCGGGTGATCTACCGCGTGTTCCGCCACCCCCTCTTCCTGTTCGCGATCGCGCCGCCCATCAACTCCATCGTTCTGCAGCGCTTCCCGTTGTAGGGCCGACTTTAGCTGGCGGACCGGGGAGTCGGCCTGCGTGGGACTGCACTCTCGCCGCCACGCACGGCAGCTCCTACTACGAACTCCCGCGCGTGCTGCAGTGGTTCACCGGCAATATCGGCTTCCACCACATCCACCACCTCAGCCCGCGCATCCCCAACTACAACCTCCAGAAGTGCCACGACGAGAACCCCATCCTCCAGACCGTCTCCACCCTCACCCTTCCCGAAAGCCTCAAGACACCCGCCCTGACGCTGTGGGACGAGAAACAGCGCCGCCTCGTAACCTTCCGCGAAGCGCGTCTCTCGATGGATGCGTGGGGCATGGAACGGCGAACGGAAGATCTCGGGATCGGCGAACCAGGCACGAGGCAACACCAGTAGGGACGCGTCTGTCAGTCGGACTTCATTTCCCAGCCAAGCCCCGCTCCCTGGCCCACACGATGGCATCGGCGCGCGAATGGAGCCCCAGCTTCTCGTAGATGCGGGTGATGTAGTTGCGTACGGTCTGTTCCTTGATCGTCAGCTCGGCTGCGATGCTGCCATTGTCCCGTCCTGATGCCATGCGCTCCAGAACCTGCCGCTCGCGGGCGGTGAGCATGGCCACCGCCGCACCACTCGCCTCGTCCCCGCGCGCCTTCCCCCGGATCTGAGCGATCTTCTCGAGCAGTGACCGGCTGAACCACGCGGTGTCGGTCATCACCTCCTGCACGGCGTGCATGAGCTCCTCTTCGCTCCGCTTGCGCTCGGTGATGTCCTCCATGTAGATGGTCAGACCTCCCTCGCCCGTCGAATACGCCCGCGCCTGGAGCCAGGCGTTGAGCGAAGGCACGTGAGTCTCGAAGGTAACGGGATCGTGACTCGCCAGGGCCTCTCGGTAGCGACGCGCGAGAGAGCTGTCCCGCGCCCCAGGAAAGATGTCCCACACCGACATGCCGATCAGGTCCGCCGGCGCCTTCCCCGTCAGCTGCGCGATCAACTCCTCGCCCATCAGGTTCAGAAAGGTCAACCGATCGTCGCGATCGATCGCAGCGAAGCCGTCGGAGATGCTGCCCAAGATGGCCGCAATCTGCGCCTGCTCGGCCACCACGGCATCGTGAGACGCCTGGAGCTCGGCGGTGCGCTCGGCCACGCGTGCCTCGAGATCCTGGGAGATGCGCTCCTGCCTGGCCAGCAGGTCCCGCACCTGGAACTGCCGTCTTCGCGCCCTGAGCGCAGCACGCACCACCGTGACGAGGCTCGAGGGATGGACGGGACGGAAGAGCACCGTCGTGGTGCCGCTGTCGACCAGCGCATCCGGGCCGACCCAGGGTGAATCGACCAGCAGGACGAGAGGCAGGTCCGACCAGGTAGGTTGTGTCTCATCCGCACGTTGCAGGATGTCCATCGTCCGCCCAGTGAGGGCCTCCGCGGTCAGCACCACCGCACCACACCCCTCGCCCAGCCTACGGCGAAGTTCCGCGGCGTCTTGGCAGGGCACGTTCAGCAGTCCCGCCTGTGACAGGACGTCGCCCATCAGGCTGGCGTCCCTGCCGATCGGGGCCAACACGAGGACGCGGTATTCGTGCGGGCTAGCGCTCATCCTTGCCGCTGTCGCGCGTGCCCGGGTCGGCGCCGGGCGCCTCGTCGACAGGTTCCGGCTCCGACGCAGCGAAGGGCTGGTTCGGATCGAGAACCGGGGTCCCGCTCAACACGTTGCGGAAGCCAACGAGCGGGGCACCCACATGGATGCCAGTCGCATTCAAGCTGAGCTCGCGGATGGTCGTCTCATGAGCGCCGTGGCGCTTCTTGATGACGGAGATCGCTCGTCGCAGGCGACCCTCGGTCTCGAAATGGCGAAGGAGCAGCACGGTATCGGCCAGGTAGCTGATGTCGAGCGGCATGATCTCGTCGCTACCCAGCATCCCGCCCTGCGCCATGAGCAGCAGCGTCAACACCCCACGATTGCTCAGGTAGGCGATGAGCTCGTGCAACTGGGTGACGAGCAGGTCCTCCTGCATGGCGTTGAGGTATCCGGTCAGGCTGTCGATCACCACGAGCTTGGCCCCGTCCTCCTCGACGGCCTGGCGCACCATGTGGGCGAACTCTCCGGGGGACAGCTCGCCCGTGTTGATCCGCCGCAGGCGCACGAGACCGGCGTCGACCTGGGACCGGAGCCCCATGGACAGGCCTTCGGCTCGTCGCAGGAGACTCTCGGGACGCTCGTCGAAGAGGAAGATCGCCGACCTGTCGCCTCGCTCGGCAGCAGCGAACGCGTAGAGGCTTGCGATGGAACTCTTGCCGGTGCCGGTCGGCCCAAGGATGAGACACGCAGTACCTCCTTCGAGCCCACCGCCAAGCAGGGTATCGAGTTCCCCCACGCCGCTCTCCAACGCGCTAGCGCTGACACGGTCGGTCGAGCTCAACGTATCGAGGCGCGGATGCACCTCCAACCCACCCGTACGGATTCGGAAACTGTGGTAACCCGCTTCGTAGACCATGCCGCGTCCTTTGACCATCTCCAACTGCCGCCTGGTCGGACCGTACGCCGGCGACCACCGCTGGAGCGCGATGATGCCGTGGACCAGGCTCTCGAGCTCCGACTCCCCCTCCGGCAAGAGGCCGGTCAGGAACAGGCTGGTGCACGGGAGATCGCTGAGGGCTTGTTTGAGCAGCAGGAGCTGCCTGCGATATCGGAGCGGGCTCGCGGTGAGCTGGCGGATCTGCTCGACCGGATCGAACACCAGCCGCTCCGGCTGGACTTCACCCACGGCCGCCAGGATGCTGTCGATCGTCTCCCCGAGCTCCACCTCGTCCGTGCGGAACACCGTCTGATCGGCCGACAGACGCTCAGCCGCCTGTCGGGCCGAGAATTCGTAGATCGGTACGCCGTCGAGCGACCAGCCATGGGAACGAGCGATCTCCCGAAGCTCCCGCTCCGTATGCGACAGCGTCACGTACAGCACCCGCTCACCCGATCGAACCCCCTCGATCAGGAACTGGAGTCCCAACGTGGTCTTACCCGTACCAGGTGCACCCTTCACCAGGTAGATCCACTCGCGCGGAAGGCCACCATCGAGGATGGTGTCGAGGCCACGGACACCGGTCCCCGCACGGTCGCTATGGGCGGGAACGGCGGGATCGCGATCAGTCATGCGGCCATCCTAAACCGCGCGGCACTCCCGGTCGAACGCAGTCACGAGCACGAGGGAAGGTCCTGACCCCAACCCGAAGAGTACACCGACATCTGGTCGACCCCGAGCGAGGCTCCTATGTTGAGGTTCGCGCCGCACCCCTCACGTCACACCTGCAGCGGGCGACGGAGGTAGAAGAGCAGGACACGCTCCAGCCCATTGCGGACATGCGTTCTAGCGCGCCTCGGCGCGAGCGAGGAGACACACCATGCTGGTAGGGATCGCGGTCGTCTTGATCATCCTCTGGATCCTGGGGCTCGTTACGTCGACGACCCTCGGCGGAGTGATCTATATCCTCCTGATCGTTGCCGTAGTGCTACTGCTGGTGCGCGTCTTCCAGGGTCGGCGAGCCTGATGGACCCGGCAGCTGCTTCCCTGTGCACGAGTATCGCGGACCGGCTAAGGCCCCTGTACCTGGCGGTTCAAAACGCGCGGTTGAATGGCGAAGATGCCTTCTGGGTCGTGTACGACGAGGCGGTCGTCCAGGTCTCGAGAGCGCGGAACGACAGCGAGATCAACACGAAGTCGCTGGCTCACGATGAATTGCAGGCGATCATGAATCTGGTCATGACCTAGGAACCTACGTGGGATGCGCGTCGGCCTTTCGGAGCCCACACAGGCTACGCATCGCATTATGGTGGACATCGTGAGCGAAGCTAGGAATGTACTGGTCATCGTGAACCCGGTGGCTGGAGGGGGCGGACACGAGGCGTTGCGCCAGCTCGTCGACGCGAGACTCGCGCGAACGGACGCGACCTACGAGGTGCGCCTGACCGAGAAGAGCGGGGACGCCTTCGAATGGAGCCGCGACAGCGCGGCCGACCTGGTGATCGCGGGCGGGGGCGATGGGACCGTCATGGAGGCGATGAGCGGACTGATCGCCAACGAGCGCGCCGTCCCGCTCGCGATCATCCCAGGAGGCACGGCCGATCTACTGGCCCGCGCATTCGGCATAGGTCCCGACCCGGAGGCGGCCCTCGAGACGGCGATGACGGGCGTAGCGGTGGCGCTGGACGTCGGATACCTGCCGAAGCAGGATCGCTACTTCGCGTTGGTGGCGGGTGCGGGGTGGGACGCGCAACTCATCGGGGATGCGCCCCGTGCCAGCAAGGACAGGCTGGGACGGTTCGCGTATGTGGCGTCCGGTGTGAAGAACCTCTTCACGTTGAAGCGCTCACGGGTCGATCTCGAGATCGACGGGGTGCAGCGATCGTTCCACGCGCACACGGTCATGATCTTCAATGTCGGCGCGTTCCCCGGCCTCGGCATCGACTTCGGTCGCAGCGTCAACCCGCACGACGGCTTGCTCGACCTGGCCGTCGTGTCTGCCGCAAGCGCCGGCGGGCTGGCCCGGTTAGCGTACCAAGTGTTCTCCCGGCACGTGAGAAACGACCGCGGCATCACCACCTTCTCAGCGTCACATATCCGCATCACCGCCACACCCCCACTGGAGGTACAGATCGACGGCGAACCGCTCGGCCACACGCCGCTCGATGCCGAGGTCAAACCAGGGGCCGCAACGATCATCGTACCCATCGCCTACGCCGCGGCGAACGGTCTCGCAACGGCAGTCGAGACCCCCCGTTGCGCCGCGTCAATGACAGTCACGTGAGCTCGTGCACTGGCAGCGGTTGCCTGCCCGTTCCATCGCCTGCCGTCTCGTCGTCTCCGTGAAGGGCTCGGGGCTCGGGCCTGACAGGCCGTAGAAGGGCGTCTTCTCGAGGCAAGGCCGACACAATACTGTCGCGTTGGACAGGCGGTTACCCTTGCCACGCCGCTTGTGATGCACTTCGAGCTCGTCGCTTCTCTTGCACCTCGACATGGCCGTTCTCCTGCCTACAGCTTGGGATGGGAGGTGCCTTCGCCTCCATCCCCCATTATCATCGGGGGCCGCCCTTCGGGCCCCTCACGTGACACGCCTCCCCTGCCCCGGACGTTCGGCACCTGGCTGACGTTCGTGCCAACGACCGGCGGCACGGTCACCGCCTACGCTGCAGCCACATCAGGACGCCGCCTCGAACGAACACCCGTCGCCAGTCCTGAGGTCACGACCCCACCCCGGATAGCCACCACGCCTCTAGTCTGCCGTTCGTCGCGGGCCTAGCCTCGATAGCAAGAACCCTGGCGTCCGCGAATAGGGAAAGCGCGCCCCACCCGTGGGCGCTTGGGGAGCAGCCGCCCATCGGCCACGCATCACACGCCCAACGACGGCGCATCCAGGGAGCACAACCAGTGGGGAGGCGACGAGCATGGGGATCCCAGCGCACCGCGCACCGACGCAGCAGCTCGCTGAGCCTGGTACTCCGCCGACGGTCTGGCACGGTCTCGCGGCCGGTGCGACCGACCCGGCTCCCCATCATCTGGTTCTCCTGCGACCCTCGTTGGCGATCAAGATCCACCTCGGGCCCTGGTACCTCGAGAAGGGCGACGAGCTCGAAGGAACGCTGATAAGCCACCCCATCAACACCTCCCGGAAGATCATCATCCGAACCACTTGGGGCACCTTCAACATCAACCAGGAAGACGTGGCCGATCTCCCGAGGGCCGAACTCCCATAGCAGCAAACGTCTCGAAGCCTCGCCATGGCAAGGAGAGAATCGACATGCTCATCACCATCGCGGTCATCCTGATCATCCTGTGGCTCCTAGGGCTCATCACCTCGACCACCTTCGGGGGCGTCATCTACGTCCTCCTAGGCATCGGAGTACTCCTCCTGATCATCCGCGCCTTCCAGGGCCGGCGCGTGTAGCCGGACGGAAAGGCCCCATCCCCTGCGACCCCGAGCGGAGTCCTCCCACTCAGCTCGGGGTCGCCCAGTGTCCCGACCCGGCACGCGCCGCCGCATTCAAAGCGGGAACCCGAGGCCAACGAGGGTCGCAACCCCACCGATACTGGCCCAGCGGAATCTACCCGCCCCGCCGCCATGGCACTAGCCTGAGGACACGGGCTCGCGAGCGCACGACGGCACGACCTGCTCGACCCCCCGAGACGGACCGCGAGCCCACCACCTCTCTCGTATCGCAGCGCACCCGCACGGCACGGGGGCCGAGAGCGACGCCCCAGCCCGGAGAACCCAGGCTAGAGCGCACTCCGATCGGGGAACGCCTCGCCGCGCTTGCCCCCGAGCCCGACCCGGCACCATCTCAGCGGCATCGATCCACCCCACCACGCGCAGGCTCCGAACACACAGGGAGGAGCACCGATCACGATGCATGAGCAGGTCTCCCTACAGGCTGCCCTCAACGCCATGACCGAGCAGATCGCCATCCTCAGCGGTGACGGGACCATCGTAGCGACCAACAGCGTCTGGCAGACCGACCAGAACGCTCCGACCGATCCGCACGACCTCGTCGGTCGCCACGTCCGGGAGGCATTCCAGTCCGAACATGGCGTCTCCGCAAGCGCCGTGGACCGGATCCTGGAAGGTATCGACAGCGTGCTCCAGGGCAAACTGCCTCGCTTCGCTATCGAGTATCTCGAAGCGCACGAATCCCGCGTTCGCTGGCTCCTACTGAACGCCACGCCCCTGACCGACGGGCAACGGGGAGCCCTGGTCGCTCAGCGGGACATCACCTCGCAGAAGGTGCAAGAGGCCGACCTGCTGGACCGCGCCAACAACGATGCTCTCACCGGGCTCGCCAACCGACGCTACTTCCTGCTCGAAGCCGCGCACATGCTGGCGCTCGCCAAGCGACACGACTGGCATCCCACCCTCATCTTCCTCGACATCGACAACTTCAAAGGCATCAACGACCAGCACGGCCACGCAGTGGGAGACGTAGTGCTAGGCCGCGTGGGCACTCGCCTGCGACGATTGACACGCGAGAGCGACTTGCTGGCCCGCCTCGGAGGCGACGAGTTCGTCGTCCTGCTGAACAACGTCACAGTGCAGGACAGCGCGCGGATCGTGACGGCCTACCGAAGGAGCCTCGCGCAGCCACCCATCATCGACGGCATGCCCATCATCATCCAGGCCAGCTTCGGCGTTGCCCACTACCCCGCCGACGGCGTCACCATCGAAGCCCTGCTGGCGGTAGCCGACCGAGCCATGTACGCCGCCAAGGCTTCGAGCGCGGGGCGCCGGCGACGCCACAGCTCGGGAACGAGCCACGCTCGAGGCGAGAACCGCGCATCCACGTGACGGTGTCTCTCGTACCTTGCGGACGCGTTCCCGAACCTCCAGGGTGATCCTGGCAGCTTCCAGAGGCCAACTACAACACGCCGAAAGGGGATAGAACTCGACCCCGGGCCGAAGGATCATCGCTCCGGCTCGCCAGGGGTCGTGCTCGCACCCTCACCCTCGGCAGCCTTCACCCCCGACGACCTTTATCGAAGCTGAACACTCCCTCCGTACCCTGAACTCGTGATGCCGGGGAAGGAGGCCCGCAGTTGCCGTACCTCATCGCGCTCGCGCTGATCATCACCGTCGCCATCTATCTCTGCGCCCGTCTCTTTCCGCGGACCCACACCAAACGCACGCCCGCCTCGGAGCCTGCCGACCGGTACCACCAGCACACCCGCCCGGCACGGCACGGGCAGCGCGCCCACGAAGGAGCGTCAGCATGATGGGATTCGGTTACGGCATGGGAACCTGGGGCGGCTTCGGCTGGATCGGCACACTCCTCTTCCTCGCTCTCGTCGTCCTTGGCATCGTCTACCTCTGGCGAGCCCTCGACACCGGACGCCCCCGAGAGTCGCACCACGACGCGGCCACCTCCGCCACCCGCCCGAGCACGGACCCCGCCCTGCAGATCCTCCGCGAACGCTACGCCCGCGGCGAAATCGACAAGGAAGAGTTCGACCGCCGAAAGGAGGGCCTCGCATGACCGCGCGCCAGCGCACCGCACTCACCGCTGCGGTCCTCCTCGCCGGGGCCGTCCTCATCGGCGCCTCGCTCGCACAGCGGGGCATGGGCGGCACGCCCAGCGCCGGATACCGCGGCGGTTGCGGGCCCGGCATGATGAGCGGGGCCGGCGGAGACTACGGCATGCACGGCTACGGCATGATGGGCCAGGGGTACCGCGGACAAGGCATCCAGACTCTCGGCTTCGACGCCGCCCGCGCCATGATCCGGGACAGCTCCCAGGGCGCTACCATCGACGCTGCCTCCAACACCGTCAGCTACAACGGCACGAACGTCACCATGAACGTCATCGCCGTCCAACCCGACAAACCCGACACCACCTTCGAGATCGCCGGGCTGGTCAATCCCACCATCGAGCTCCCACACGGCGCGAACGTGACCCTGAAACTCGTCAACATGGACTACGGCACCGACATGCCCCACGGCCTCGTCATCACCCGCACCCCACCCCCCTACCCAACCATGGCCATGCCCATGATGGGAGGCGGCATGCGCAACGGCATTCCACCCCTCTCTGCGCGCAGCGACGAGAACCTCCAGGGCGCCAGCTACGCCGCCGGCACCATGCAGTTCCGCGCCACGACCCCAGGGACCTACTACTACGTATGCCAGGTCCCCGGCCACGCGCAAGACGGCATGTACGGCAAGATCATCGTCGAGTAGCCCGCTCCCAACACGACAACCACGGACACCTGGGCCCGGCGCTCCTTGAGCGGGGACCCCAGACCGGCTTGGTCCCTCGAGCCCGCTCACGAGGTCGACAAGCCTCATGGCCTGCATCATGCTCGCGACCTGCGCATTCGCTGCGGGGCTAGCCTCGACCATCCACGTGCTGCAAAACGCCCGGGTCGATCCCGCAGCCAGCGACCCCAACCGGGTCGGCTACGCGGGGATCGACCGAGCCGCGCCCCCGCGAGACGCCGTACTCGTTCTCCTTGGGGAACCGGAAGCGCCCCTTCAGGCTACGTGCTCTTCGCCGAGGAGGCCCTGCGCCAGGGCTTCCACGTCATCGTGCTCGACTACCCCGACGCGACCTCGGTCGGCAGCCTGTGCCGTGACGACCTGGCCTGCTACCTTCGCGTACGACAGGAGATGATCGAAGGCGTCGACACCTCCCCCGTCGTCCAGGTCTCCAAGGACGATGCCATCCTCGGTCGACTGCGTCTCGCCCTGCCGTACCTGTCCGCGGCATTCCCGGCAGAGGGCTGGAACGCCTATCTTCGCGCCGGCCGGATCGACTGGGCCCGTGTGTTGATGGCGGGGTTCTCGCAGGGCGCCGGTCACGCCCTCTGGACAGCGAAGCACGAGCCGCTCAGGGGCGTCATCCTCCTCTCCGGCCCGGTCGACGGCAGCATCCACGCACCGTACCGACCGGCGCGATGGATCACCGCCGACAGACGGTGGGCGACAGGCAAGAGCCGGATGAAGCTGTTCGTCAGCACCGAGGACGGCTACTACCTTGCGATCCGAGCGAATCTCATCGCGCTCGGCTTCGACCCGTCCGCATCGGGTGTGAACGTCGATGACGGTCTCGCCACCTCCCACATGGGCTCCCTCTTCGTCACCCACGCGGCAAGCCCACGGGCCCATGCCAGCGTGATCGAGGACGCCGCCACCCCCAAGACACCGAACGGAACCGCCAGGTATGCGCCCGTCTGGGACGCTCTGCTCGCGGGCTACCAGGAGACTGGAGATGCTCGCGCTTCGCGGGCACTCCTCCGCTCTGCGGCGTTCCACGGCGTAAGATCGCATGGCGGGCTCGTTCCCCAAGATCCCATGGCTAGGCAGGTATGCCAGTGTCAAGACAAGTAGCATCTGAGCGCCGGACCTCCGCCCTCGCATCGACTCCGGAGATCATCGAGGAGATCCGTCAGGGGCGGATCGTCATCATGGTTGATGATGAGTCGCGGGAGAACGAAGGCGACTTCATCCTTGCCGCGCAGCACACCACGACCGAGAAGCTGGCATTCATCATCCGGTACTCGGGCGGCATCGTCTGTCTTCCCATGAGCAACACGAGAGCCGACCGACTCGACTTGCCGCCGATGGTCGAGCACAACACTTCCAGCCGCGGTACGCCGTTCACGGTCTCCATCGAGGCCGCCGATCTCGAAAGCACCGGGATCTCGGCGAGAGACAGGGCCCATACGATTCGAAGTTCCGTCGACCACGACGCCAACAGCGACACGATGGCTCGACCCGGACACGTGTTCCCCTTGCGGGCGCACAACGACGGCGTGCTTGGCCGCGACGGACATACCGAAGCCGCTGTCGACCTTTGCAGGCTTGCAGGTCTCGAACCTGCTGCTGCGATCTCGGAAGTCATGCACGATGACGGGACGATGATGCGCTTGCCAGCGATCCTCATGTTCGCTGAGCACCACGGCCTGAAGGTAGGCACGATCGAGGACCTCATCGCCTACCGTCAGCAGCACGCGTAGGCCCATCCCTCGACATGACCCGATGGGCTGGCTCGCGAAGCTCTGCCCATGCCGTCGACCGACCCACAGGCCGCGCCCCGCCGACCGGGGCATTCAAGAAGTAGGGGCCCGCGAACGGGCCCCTACTCTCGATCTAGCGAAAAGAACCCCTACTTCATCCCGAAGCCACCGGGCAAGACCTGATCAGCGTTCTGCTGGGTGACGAGCACGCACTCGACCTGCTGCTTCTCGGGCTTGCCGGTGCTGCCCGAGTGGATGAACGTGTTGGCCTCTTCCACGGCCAGCTGCGCCATCTTGGTGGCCTGCTGGAGGCCCGTGGCCTTGATGATTCCACCGTCCGCGATCTGCTTCACGACATCCGGGTTCCCGTCGATGCCCACGACCACGACATTGTTCATGTTCGCGTTCTTGAGCGCGGCGGCGGCCCCAAGAGCCATGGTGTCGTTACCCGAAACGACCCCCACGATATCAGGGTGCGCCTGGATGATCGACTGCATGGTGTTGTAGGCCTGCGTCTGATCCCAGTTGGCAGACTGCTGGGCCACCATCTTGAGCGCCGGGATCTGGTCCAGCACGCTATGGAAGCCCTTGGAACGCGTCTGGGCGTTGGTGTCGGTCGAGCGGCCCACCAGCTCCACGTAGTTGCCCTTGTCGTTGACGAGCTTCGCGAACTCGGTCCCTGCCGACGTTGCGCACTGGTAGTTGTTCGACACGATCTGGGCCTGGGCGATCCCGTTCGCGTTGATCTCCCGGTCGATGAGGAACACGGGAATGTTGGCCGCTTCCGCCTTCTTCACTGCAGCGATCGACGCATCGGCTCCCGCGTTGTCCATCACGATGGCCGCGGCGTTGCTCGAGATGGCCGTTTCGACTTCCTGGAGTTGGACGCTCGGGTCGTCGTTGTGGACCAGAGAGTTCCTGTCTGGTAGCCGAGTTCCTTGGCCTTGGCGACCGCGGCGTCGGCTTCCGCCTTGAAGAACTGGTTGCTGTGCGAGGGGGTGATCACGACGATGAGCTTGCCGGAGTTGTCCGAGCTGCTCTGCGCGAAGGCCTGGCCAGCGGCGAGGGCGAACAACCCGAACACCACGAGTGCAAAGAGTGCGATGCGGGACATGGGCTTGGCTCGTTGATTCATGCTCTTTCCTCCCTGGTCTCAAACGACCAACAAGTTCGATCCTGCGTCATGCACGAGAACGCGCGACGAGATGATTCCAATCCGATCACCCCCTCTGGCTGCAGCGCGTTCGGCGCGCCGTTGAAGTTGATCGATCACAACCGCCAGGATGATACGGCCACCGGTGATGACGATCTGCCAGAAGTCGGAGACCCCTAGAAGGACCATTCCGTTCCAAAGCACCCCGAGCACGGATCCACCGATGATGCTGCCGCCGACCGTGCCGACGCCGCCGAACAGAGAGGTGCCGCCAAGCACGACCACGGCGATTGCGTTCAATTCATAGGTCGTCCCCGTTGCCGGATCGGCGGCTCCCAGCCTGGAAGCGATGATGAGGCCGGCCAGGGCCGCGCACATGCCGGAGATCGCGTACGTGAGAACCTTGACGCGGTCCACGCGAACGCCGGAGAGCTGCGCGGCCGGCTCGTTGCCTCCGACGGCATACACCTGGCGGCCGAAGACGGTGCGTCCTGCCAGCAGCGCTGCCAGGACTGCCACCAACGCCATGATCCAGACCGACACGGGAAGATCGAGGAACCGAGCCGTACCGAGCGCAAGGAAGCCTGTGTTGCCGAGCGACGCGCGCCCCGTCAGGTCCCCGTAGGTGGCGCCGTTGGAGATCAGCTCGGCCGCCCCGCGCGCCACGTAGAGCATGCCAAGGGTCTGGATGAACGGTGTCACCCGCAGGCGCGTGATAAAGAAGCCGTTGAGCACGCCAACCAGCGCTCCGACGAAGAGCGTGATCAGGCCAACGATCCAGACGTTGAAGAACAGTGCGACGTGCAACCCGGGCACCCGCAGCCCCTGGGAGATCAAGGCGCCCGCAAGCATGGCGGCGAGCCCGGTGAGCGATCCCACCGAGAGATCGATGCCTGCAGCGAGGATGACGAAGGTCTCGCCGACGCCTAGGATGGCGAAGACGGCGACCTGCTCGGCCACAATGACAAGGTTCCGCGTCGTCAGGAAGCTTGGCGCTGTGATCGAGAAGAGAACCACCAGGAGCACGAGGGCGACATAGGCCCGAAGGCGCAGCAGAATCAGCCGTAGGGACGCACGACCCTGCATCCCTTTCGAGGAACCGGCCTTCGAGAGCACCTGCTTCGCCATCACGCAACCTCCCGCTGCCCAGTTCGGTGGACCTGCGACGCCTGCACGAGCTTCTCCTCCGTCAACTCGTCTCTCGGCAGATCCGCGGTGATCCGACCTCGAAACACCGGAACTCGATCGGCAGCTCCATGATCTCCTTGAGCTCCGAGGACGCGAACAGGACCGCGTAGCCTTCCCCCGCAAGCCCGTCCACGATCTCGAAGATCTCCCTCTTGGCCTTCACATCGATGCCCCGCGTCGGCTCGTCCAGCAACAGCACCCGAGGCTCCGTCAGAAGGTTCTTGGCGAACACGACCTTCTGTTCGTTCCCACCGCTCAGGGCCGAGACCAGCGTGTCGGGGGTCGGTACCTTGATGGACAGATCCTCGACGGACTTGTGGATGTCACGGCGCATAGCCGACCCGGCGAGCCATCCGAAACTGGCGTACTTGCGCAGATTGGCCAGTACAACGTTCTCCCCCACCGAGCGGTCCTGCACCAGCCCCTGGAGCTGCCGGTTCTCGGGCACGAGCGCGAGCCCTAGGGAGAGTCGATCACTGACCGTATGGCTCGACGGCAGCGCCTTGCCGGCGAGGGAGATCGAGCCACTGCTCGGCCTCCGCAGGCCGACGAGCGTCTCGAACAACTCCGTCCGTCCTGCACCCATGAGCCCATACAGACCGATCACCTCTCCGGCTCGAGCCCGGAGCGAGACTCCATGAAGCAGGTACCCACCGAACGGGCGGGGCACCGTGAGATCCTCAACGATGAGCACGTCGTCGCCGGGCGTGTGCGGGCTCTTCGGGAACTCCTCGTCCACGAGCTGACCGACCATCCGCTCCACGATCCAAGACAGGTTCACGTTCCGGTCGTCCTTGCGTGCGACCAGCCGACCGTCGCGCAAGACCGTGAAGGTGTCGCCGATCTCCAACACCTCCTCGAGGCGGTGGGAGATGTAGACGATCGACACACGCTGGCGCTTGAGCTCGGCCAGCACGCCGAACAGGGTCTCCACTTCGGCCTCGCTGAGCGACGACGTGGGTTCGTCCAGGATGAGGACACGCACATCCTGCGACAGCACCTTCGCGATCTCCACGATCTGTTGCTTGCCGATACTCAAGTCCTGGACGAGCGTATGGACGTCGATGTCCTGATGGAGACGGGCCAGCGCCTCACGGGCAACACGGTCCTGATCGGCGAACCGCACGGCTCCGAACGGCGTGGCCAACTCGTGCCCGACGAAAATATTCTCGGCGATGCTGAGGTTCGGGAACAGATTCAGCTCTTGGTGAACGATGCCGATGCCGTTGGTCATGGCGTCGCGGGGACCATGGAGGTTCAGCGGTGCGCCGTTCAGCTCGAGCCGACCCGAGGTAGCGGCCTCGATGCCGGCCAGGATCTTCATCAGGGTCGACTTGCCGGCGCCGTTCTCCCCGACCAGCACGTTCACCTTGCCCTCATGCACCTCGAAGTCCACACCGTCCAACGCCACGGTACCGGGAAAGACCTTGCGGATCGCGGTTGCGCGCATGACCGCCTTGGTCGCCTCAGGAGCGGGCACTGCGGATGCGTCGGCCGCCACGACCTCACCCCTCGACCTTCACGCGAACCGGCGTGATCGTGATGGTATCCAGAGACTGAAGCGCGAAGGCGCCCCAGAACTCCACTTTCTTCCCTTCGAGGCTCTTGGGCGACGCCTCTTGGAACGCCACCGAGAGCGCCTTCTTGTTCAATGCCTGCGACACATTGGCATACTGCACCTGGTTGGTGAAGTCGTTCAGAGAGATGAACGGCATCGAGTCCCTGAGCGCTGTACCGAGGACCAGCGGCCCCACCGCAATCTCGACGGCGGACGACACCCCGGGGACGTCGAGCTTGATCACCCCGACGGGCGTCGAGGTATCCACGCTCTTGACGACGCCCACAACGTGGACGTCGAAGGCATAGGGAACCGATGTCCCCGCAGACACGCCATACTTGCTCGACGCGGCGTTCTGGTCCTGCTTCAGCGCCGCCACCAGCTTGGCCAGATCCACCGCCTGAGAATCCACGGTGGGCACAACCTTGGATGTCCAGATCGAGGCCACGTAATCGTCGCATTGAAGTTGCTAAGATTGAACTTCTGGTTCGTCGCGGAGCTATTCACCGCTTGCACTTGCTCGTAGATGACCTTTCCCGTGGAAGGATCGACCTTGCGCACCGACACGAGCTTGCACGATGTGAGCACCAGCATCGCGAGCAGAAGCAAGCCCAGGAACTTGGCGCTGCGCCGCCACCCGAACGCGTACCCGTACTCCCGACCTACCTTCGACCGACCCATGTCAACTCTCCGATCCAACGCGCGCAACGACTTCGTCCGCGGCGCCAGGCGCGTCAACGCCCACGCCCGCCAGGGCGGCCGCCGTCACCGCATCGGTGATCAAGACGTTGATCCAACGCCCTCGCGCGGCGCCCGCGATCGCCTCGAGCTTCCTCGCTCCGCCCGCGATACCCACGGAACGGCGAACCTTACGTAGTTGTTCGAGCTCCATGCTGATCACTCTCTCCTGCACTTCCGACATCACCGGCACGCCCTCCGCGTCGAAGAAGCGGAGGCAGATGTCTCCGACCGCCCCCTTCTCCCGCAGCTGGTCGAGTTCCCCGGCCGTGAAGACGTTGCCGCTACTCGCCAGCAGCTTGGACGGCGTGATGGCCCCGATCCCCACCAGCGCGAGCGTGACCTCGGAGAACATCCGGATCGCCTGGGCCACGTAGGGATCAGCCAGCATCACTTCTCTCGTCGCGCCAGACCCGACGATCCCGGGCGCGGGAAGCATCGTGACGTCTGCGTGGAGAGGCTCTGCGAGTTCCCGCGTCAACTGCGACGCATGCGTCTCGCCCACCGGGTTGCCTACCCCGCCAAGGATCTGAAGCACACGACCGCCTGACGGACGGCCGGACGGGTGCAGCGCCCGCGTCATGGCGAGAAGGGTCTCGCTCCACGACGAGATACCGATGACTTCGTTGCGATCGAGGGTGGACTCGACGTAGAACGCGGCAGCGGAACCGAGGTTCCGTAGCATCTCTCGTTCGTTATGGCCGGGATCCACCACGATCACCTCGTGCAACCCGTAGCGGTCGCGGACCGCATCCTCCAGGTCGGGGAAGGTCCCCGCGGGAGTCGACACGGTGATGCGCACGATGCCTTCTTCTTCGGCCCGGCGGAGCGCTCGCGATACCGACGCCTGCGACAACCCGAGCCGTTTCGCAACCTCGGTCTGCTTGAGCTTGTGCTCGTGGTACAGACTCGCCACTCGCGCCCAAAGACGAAGTTCTTCCGGTCGTGCCATATCACTCCGCGGACCCGCGGCCCCTCCTCCCGTGATGGATCGCTGTTTCCACGCCGACCCGCCAACGCTGCCGTGCATCGCTCCTGCGTTGTGCGCTCCAACGTGGCTCGAACTCGTCCGTGGAACTCGGAAGGGCGCGCAGGCTATCGGCCGATGGCCACATGCCTACCTCCAGCCCCGCCAGAAAGGCTGCCCCGAGGGCCGACAGGTGCTGGGAATTACTCCGCACGACAGGAACACCCAGGACATCGGCCTGGAACTGCATGAGCACATCGGACCGGCTGGCACCGCCGTCGGTCAAGAGCCGCGTTCCACCTCCGGCTGCCCTGAATGCGTCGAAGACGTCGGCGATCTGGAATGCGACAGCCTCGAGCGCAGACCGAGCCAGCTGTTCGCGACCCGTCCCCTGCGTGATGCCGGCGAAGAGCCCTCGCGCCGAGCTGTCCCAATACGGAGCTCCCAGACCGTTGAACGCCGGAACGAACACCACCTCTTCGCCGCGAAGCTCGCCCCCCGCCAACCCAGAGAGGGCGTCCGCGCTCTCGACTCCGAGCAGCTTCACCATCCACTCGATGGCCGCGCCGCTCGACGTGATGTTGCCCTCGAGCGCATAGGCGGCCTCCGGGTGTGACCATGCCACTGTCGTCGCTAGGGACGGTGTTTCCTTCGGCGCATCCGACACGGCCCCCATCAACGAGGAGCCCGTCCCATACGTCGCCTTCACAGCGCGCGGATCCGACGCCAGATGGCCGAACAAGGCCGCGTGCGAATCGGCAACCACGGCAGCGATGGGCACGCCACCGGGCATGCCTCCTTCCCCCGCGGTCTCACCGAAGATGCCCGAGCTAGGCCGGACCTCGGGCAACGCCATCCTTGGAATGCCGAACAGATCGAGCAGCTCGGAGTCCCATGCGAGCGACGCCAGATCGAACAGTTGCGTGCGGGATGCATTGCCTGCGTCCGTAGCGAAGACCAACCCGCCCGTCAGCCTCCACAGGAGCCATGCATCGACGGTTCCCAGACACAGCTCGCCGGCGCGTGCCCGCCGGAGTCCATCGGGAACGTGGTCCAGGAGCCACGCCATCTTCGTGGCCGAGAACGTTGGGTCGATGGGCAACCCTGTCTTGTGGCGAACGACCTCGGCGTCGGCGCTCGCCCGAAGCCGGTCGCAGCGATCCGCCGTACGTCGACACTGCCAACTGACCACCGGCCCGACCGGTTCGCCGGTCTCGCGCTCCCAGGCGACCACGGACTCTCGTTGGTTGGTGATGCCGATCGCCCGGATGTCCGCGTCGCGCACCTTGGCCAACGTCTGCTCGACGGTTGAGCGCACGCTCCGCCAGAGCTCCTCGGCGTCGTGCTCGACCCAGCCGGAGTGCGGGTAGCACGAAGCCAGACTCGCCGAGCTCACGCCCTGCAACTCCCCATCGACGCTCACCAACAACGCCTTCGTGTTGGTCGAGCCCTGATCGATGGCGAGCACATAGGGCTTGCTAGGCATGGGTCCGTGCCAGTTCCTCGGCCTTGTCGGCGATGTTCTCGGACGTCAGGCCGAAGTGCTCGAACAGAAACGCCGGCTCCCCCGTCGGCGCGAACACGCCAGGCACGCCGACCATCCGCATGGGGACCGGCGCCTCCTGCACAACGACCTCCGCAACGGCGCTCCCCAGGCCGCCGAACACCGTGTGCTCTTCGGCCGTGACGATGCCCCCGGTCTCCTTGGCGGCGGCCACGATCGCCTCACGATCGATGGGGCGGACGGTCGCCATGTTGAGCACGCGGGCCTCGATGCCGCGGCCGACAAGCCGGTCGGCCGCTTCGAGCGCCCTGTGCACCATGACCCCATTGGCGATCAGGGTGACGTCGGCGCCTTCTCGGAGCAGAGCCGCCTTGCCGATTTCGAAGCGGTAGTCCGGTCCGTGTACCTCCGGTACGCCCATGCGGCTGATCCGAAGGAAGATCGGGCCCTGGAGCTCGGCCGCAGCCCTCACCGCCTGCCGTGTCTCCTCGGGATCGGCCGGAGCCACTACTGCGAGGTTCGCGATGGCGCGCAGCCACGCGAAGTCTTCGATGGAGTGGTGCGTCGGCCCCAACGCGCCATAGGCCATGCCGCTGCTCATGCCAACCAACTTCACGTTCGTGTTCGAGTAGGCGACATCGGCCTTGATCTGTTCGAGGGCACGCGCCGTAAGGAAGCAGGACGCCGAAGACACGAAGGGGATCAAGCCAGCGTTGGCGAGGCCGGCACCCGTGCCGACCAGCGTCTGCTCCGCGATGCCGACGTTGAACAGTCTGTCAGGGAAGGCACTGCGGAACCCACCCAACTTGCTCGACCCGATCGAATCGTTGACCACCGCGACGATGTCCTCGCGCTGCTTCGCCAGCGCCTCGAGACTCTCCGCGAAGGCCAGTCGGCAGTCATGCAACATGCGCATCCCGCCCTTCCTTCAGCTCCTGAACGGCCCTCTCCAGTTCCTCATCGGTGGGGACTCGATGGTGCCAGCCGGCCTGATCCTCCATGAAGGACACGCCGCGACCCTTGTGCGTGTGCGCGATGACCGCGGTAGGCTTGCCGGCCGTCACCGGCGTCCCGCTGAGCAAGGAGATCAAGGCCTCGAAGTCGTGTCCATCGACCTCCCTAACGGCCCAGCCGAATGCCGCGAACTTGTCGGCCAGGGGCTCCAAGCCCACGGTGTTGGCTACCGCATCCCCCTGCTGAAACCGGTTGCGGTCGACGATCAACGTCAGGTTGTCGAGCCCATGCTGCGCTGCATTCATGGCAGCTTCCCAGTTGCTCCCCTCCTGCAACTCGCCGTCGCCGGTGAGGACGAACGTCCGCCACGCCTTCTTCTGCAGCTTCGCGCCAAGTGCCATGCCCAACGCCACGGGCAACCCGTGTCCGAGCGGCCCCGTGTTCGTCTCGACGCCAGGCACCTTCGTCCGATCCGGATGTCCGTTCAGTCGAGACAAGGGCTTCATGTAGCTCGCGAGTTCATCCTTGGGGAAGAAGCCCGCATGCGCGAGGGTCGTGTACAGCGCACCCGAGCAGTGCCCCTTGCTCATGACGAAACGGTCGCGATCAGGGTTGGTGGGATTCGCGGGATCGACCTTCAAGACGCGGAAATACAGCACCGTGAGGATGTCCATCGCAGACATGTCGCCACCCGTATGCCCCAGGCCGGCCTCGTGGATCATCTGCAGGTCGCGGATCCGGAGGTCATAAGCCAGCCTCCGCAGGTCCTCCGCGACCAGCGTTCCCCGAGCAGACTCCGTCACTCTGCTCATCCTCATTCCCCCATGAGCGCGGACATGACGATCTCCTGGGCTTCCATCGCATCCTGCCGCTGTTGCGCGGCTCGCAGTGCATCGACATCCATGGCATCGATCACGGCGTCCAACCGGCGCAAGGTACGGATGCTCGATCGCGCCGCCCGCACCGGATCCTCCCGGAAGGGGAACTGGTCGAGAAGGAGCACATCGCTCCACCCGATGCGACGGACCTCGATCAAGAACTCGATCGTCTCCAGCAGATGCACCGAGCCCACTGCGAGGTCGTCGTCCCATTCCCGCCAGTTGTCGTTGAGCTCGATGCTGGTCAGCCGCGAGCGGCTGTTCACCAGGCGCAGGGCTGCGGCGGGGGCTTCCTTGGCGAAGAGCGAGTGTCCGAGATCCATCACGATGCCGATGTTGTCGAGCCCCATCGCTTCGATCGCCAGCAAGGTCGTCGCCGCGTTGCTCCAGAAGAGGTGGGTCCGCGGCTCCTTGACCTTGTACTCGATCGCGAACTGCACGTCCGCCGCACTGCGAGCCACCTCGGCCACGCCGTTCACAGCCAGATCCCAGAGATCGGCGTAGTTCACCTGGAACGGGTAGTCGAAGCCATCTTGTCCAGGCCAGAACTTCACGTACTTCGCACCAAGCTCCCGGGCGACCGGGATCGCGTCCTTGCTCAAGGCGATCGCCCGCTTGCGGACGTCCGGATCCGGGTGTGTGAACGAACCGCGCGTGAACGTGCGGTCGTAGATGATCGGTGTGATGGCGTGTGCCCGGAGGTTCGCGCGCTCGAGCGCGGCCGCGACATCCGCCGTCGACACCCCCTCGTCGAACGGGAAGTTGATGTCGAGCGCGTCGAGGTCGCCCACCTCACCAGCCCGTTCGATGGCCTCCAATACGCCCACCTGGGGACCGTAGGCGTTGGTGGCGTAGCGATCGATGAACTGCCCGAACATCCAGAGGCCAGCCCCGAAGCGCAACGCGGACTTCTTCGTACCTGTAGCGGACTCAGCCATGCCGACATCCCTTCAACGAGCCCCAGATCGCCTTCGCACGAACGCGCCACGACGGCTCGATGTGCTCCCAATCTCAACGGCAGAATATATATTCTGCCCCTTTGCCTTTATTCCGCCGGAACAATAGCGCCGGACTGGCCCCGTGTCAAGAGACGGGACACAGCACGCGCGTAGAACGCACGCATGGAACGCGAACCATGTCCACAGGCCAGCCCGGAACGAAGGAACGGGCTTCAGACGGTACGGAATCCGCGCCGTTCCCTCATGTCGGGTGACCAAGACAGGCCATCAGGGAGACGGGAGAGCCTCCTCGGGACCGCGGCAGACCATCTCGGTCGATCCCCCGATACCTGCGGCTCGACCGCATGGGAATCAGTCAGGAACGTAGTTGAACTCATCTGGATTGGGACCCGTGCGGCCGGGCTCACCACGATCCAACCCGCTCAACGCCTCCATCGCCGCACCGTCGAGCTCGAAGTCGAAGAGCTCGAAATTCTCACGCATCCGTGAGGGCGTCACGGTCTTCGGAAACACCACGTCCCCGCGCTGGATGTGCCAACGAAGCACGACCTGCGCAGGCGTCCGACCCACCCGACCGGCGACGCCACCAACCGTCGGATCTCCCAGAACGCCCCCCTGCGCGATGGGCGACCAGGCTTCCGTCACGATGCCGTGCTCCCGCCCGTAGGCCCGGACCTCATCATTGACGAAGAACGGATGGACCTCGATCTGGTTCACCGCCGGCACCTTATCCGCCTCCGCAGCCAACCGCTCGAGATGCGCAACCTGGAAATTCGACACCCCGATGGACCGCGCGCGCCCATCACGCTTGAACTCCTCCAACGTGCGCCACGTGGACACGAAATCACCGTCATAGAGACCCGGCAAGGGCCAATGGATGAGGAACAGATCCACGTACTCGAAACCGAGATCACCGAGCGTCCTGTCGAACGCCCGTCGAGCGTCATCGGGCCGATGGAACCCGTTGTTCAGCTTGCTCGTCACATAGACGTCACCACGCGGCACACCGGAAACGCGGATCGCTTCACCGACCCCCCGCTCGTTCCCGTACATCTCGGCAGTATCGATGTGGCGGTAACCAACCTCCAAGGCCTGCGACACCGCACGGGCCGTCTCGGGAGCAGGGATCTGAAACACCCCGAAACCCAACTGCGGAATCTTGTGGCCGTCTTTCAGATCAATCGATGGAATCATGTCACTCCGTCCTCTGTCGCGCCTCTGTCGCGCTCGTCACGCGCCCTGTCCACTCAAGTCGATCACCACAGTGTCCTCGCGTGCCCAGAGCACGCTTGGAGCGAGACTCACAGCGCGCCAACGAGCGGAACGTCCGTCAGTCGGTGCCAACGCTGCAAATCCGTCCGCAAAGCTCGAGGTACGAGCCGTACATCCCGGCCAGGGTACCCCGGAGTCCTGCCTCGGTTCGACCCGGCGTCCCAGGCGCTGGCGCAAGTCGCAAGCCCCGAGGCGGCTTCGCCGCATGACGGGCCGCGATCGGCCCGACCTACCGCTGCCTCAAAAACCTCAGATAGAAGGCCGCGAACACCAGGACGATGCCGATGTTCACGAGCAACCGTTCCACGAATCGATGCCTGAAGAACAGGACATCCATACTGACGATAACGATGATCATGGCCACAACGAAGAGCACGCGAACGACCGGTCGTGTCATTCTCCACCCACCAAGGCGAGGATACTCCCACCCACGGGACTGCCCGAACGCAGGTGACGCTGGTCCTTTCGTCTCGCACGAACTTCGCGCCACGGTTCCGGCGGAGTTGCACCCGGGTACGACCGCATCGACGAACCGGAACCAACCCCAGGCGCTCCCTTGCTCCCCGCTCCGGAAGGCTACCGCTCCGCCTTCTGGGACACATGTCATAGCCTCGTAAGAGTGCGCATGCTGTACTGAACCAGGGTTGGCCGGTAGCGACCCTGCACCCATTGTGGTTGTGGACGACGCACTCGTCTCCTGTCCTCATCCCATCATCGTTCGCTGCATGGGTCCGCGAGAGGACGCCTGGGGCGATGGCCCAAAGGAACGCGCGAACGAAACGCCATACTCGGCTCGGTACCGGTGCGGAGGAAGCGACATCTGGCGCCGTTGACGACGCCGGGCTCGTTGGCATCGTTCGGCGGTTCTTCGAACTGTCGGAGGACCTGTGCGTGGTCGTCGACCTGGATGGTGTGGTCCGCTACGCCAACCAGGCCTGGACATCGCTTCTGGGGCGCGACCCGGGCGAGGTGGTCGGCCGGCACCTCGGCACGTTCCTCGAAGGCAACGACGGGGATCGCGCGGACGCTGCGGCACGGGACGCGGTCCAAGACGAGTTCCTGCACGGGTTCGAGAAGCGCTTCGTCCATCGCGACGGCAGCACCCGCTGGATCCAGTGGAGCATCCAGGTCGACGATGACGAGAAGGTCGCGTACGGTATCGGCCGGGATACCACGACCAGGCACGAAGCCGAAGTCGCGCTCGCGGCGTCCGAACTGTCCTACCGCTCGCTGATCGACGCCAGCCTGGACGGGATGATCCTGGCGACGGCAGCCGGCGACGTGATCCTCGCCAACCCGGCCATGCGCGCGATGTTGGGCCACCCTTCCGACGACCTCACGAGATGGAACCGTGTCGACGTCGTCGACCCCAACGATGCGTCGGTCCATACGTACATCGAAGAACGCGAGCGGACCGGTCTGGCGCGAGGGGAGCTTACCCTGCGTCGCCAGGACGGCACGACGTTCCCGGCGAATGTTTCCTCCGCGATCTTCACGGACGCCGCCGGCCAGCAGCGCTCCAGCATCGTCGTTCGGGACGTGAGCACGGAGCGAAGGCTCCGCGGCGCCCTCACCGGCTCCGCCGCTAAGGTGACGCTCCAGGCAGCTGCGCTGGAAGCGGCCGCGAACGCCATCGTCATCACCGACCCCAACGGCACCATCGAGTGGGTCAACCCGGCCTTCACGGCCATGACCGGCTACGAGCAACACGAGGCGATCGGGCGCAAGCCCAGCCTGCTGAAGTCAGGAGCGCACGACGAGCGCTACTACCGCGAGCTGTGGGAAACCATCACGGCAGGGCGCCCGTGGCACGGCGAGCTCACGAACCGCCGCAAGGACGGCAGCCTCTACCAAGAAGAGCTGACCATCACGCCCGTTCGCGACGGCACAGCAACCATCAGCCACTACATCGCGATCAAGCAGGACGTCACCGCGCGCCGCGCTTCCGAACAAGCCCTCCGGGAGAGCGAAGACTCCTTTCGCAAGCTGTTCGAGCGCAACCCCTTCCCGATGTACGTCTACGACGCCACCACGTTCGCCTTCCTCGCCGTCAACGACGCCATGGTGGGGCTCTACGGCTACAGCGAGGACGAGTTCCTCGCCATGGACCTTACCGACATCCGGCCCGCCGAAGACAGGCCCAGGCTCCTGACGTACCTCGAGAACCGACCCGACCACCGAGACGGCAACGAAGGGGTCTGGGTCCACACGCTCAAGGACGGCACCGCCATCGACGTCGACATCACCACCTACTCCCTCACGTTCCGCGGAACGCCGGCGCGGCTGGTCGTCGCGCAAGACATCACCGCAAGCCTCAAGGCCCAACGCGACCTCCTCGCCAGCGAGGAACGCTACCGCATGCTCGCCGACAACGCCGTCGACGTCGTCTTCCGATTCCGCGTCCACCCCGACCTCGGCTTCGATTACGTCAGCCCCGCCGCTTTCGCCCTCACCGGCTACACGCCCGAAGAGCACTACGCCAACCCCGACCTCTTCTACTCGGTCTTCCACCCCGACGACCGCCTCGACCTCATGCAAACCACGCTCCAGGGGCGGCCCATGCTCTCCACCGCGCGCTTCACCCACCGCGACGGGAGCATCGTCCACACCGAACAGCACAGCCGCCCCATCTACGACGACAACGGGAACCTGGTAGCGGTGGAAGGCATCGTCCGTGACATCACCGAACGCGCCCGCGCCCAGCAACGGGTCGACGGCCTCAACCGCCGACTCGAACGCCAACTCTCGCGCTTCGAAGCCATCCACCACCTCGACGCCGCCATCCTCCTCGACGCCCCCATCAGCAGCATCGTCGAGACCGTCCTGGACGCACTGACCAACGAACTCCACATCGACGGCGTCGCGGTCTTCCGGCTCGACGATAGCCACCGTCAACTTCGACTCGTAGGCAGCCGGCACATCGCCGACACCGCACTTACCATCCCCATCGGCCGCGGCATGGCCGGCGAAGCCGCGCGCACGCGCAAGCCCGTCACCGTCCACGACACGCGCACCGAAACCGAGAACGACACCACCTACCTCCGCAAGATCGACATGCGCGGCTGCCTCGCCGTCTCGCTCACCAGCGCCACGCGCCTCGAAGGCGCCCTCGAACTCTTCACGCGGGAGCCCCTCGACCTCGACCACGAAGCGCGGGTCTTCGCCGAAGCCATGGCCCACCAACTCAGTCTCGCCTTCCAACGCGAGGGCCTCCTGTCCGACATCCACACCGCCAACCTCGACCTCGACGAGGCCCTCACCGCCAGCAGAACCCTGATCAACTCGCTACCCGCCAACATCGCGGTCCTCGACCACGAAGGCACCGTCGTCGACGTCAACGAGCGATGGCGGGCGTATGGAGCCGCCAACGGCAGCCGCGACCCCAGCTACGGGATCGGCAGCAACTACCTCGCCATCTGCGAGGTAGCCGCCAAGGACGAACCCGAAATCATGGCCATCCGGAACGGCATCCATGAGGTGCTCACCGAGGACGCAGACAGCTTCTCCGTCGAGTACCCGTGCCCTGGCTCCGCCGGCGCCCGATGGTATCGATTGGTGACGAACGCCACCAGGAACCCGGGCCCGGAAGGCGTCGGCGCCGTCGTCATGCACCTCGACGTCACTGAAGAGAGAGAAGCCCGCGACCGTCTAGCGAAGATGGCCTTCACAGACTCGCTCACCGGACTCGCCAACCGGAACGGCTTCATCCGTGAGATCGACACGTTCATCCAGTCCAACGGCTGGCCTGAAAACGGCGTCGTGCTCCTCATGGACATCGACGGCTTCCAGAGCGTCAACGACGCTCACGGCTTCGCGGGCGGGGACGCCGTTCTCCAGTCCATCGCGAGCAGACTGCGAGACCATCTCAGCGCCGACGCCATCCTCAGCCGCGCCGACGGCGATACCTTCGCCGCCTTCATCCTCCTCGACCAACCCCGGGACGGCCACCCAGACGCCATGATCGCGCGCGTCGAGGAGGCCGTCTCCGCCACGCCCTATCTCGTTGAAGGCGCACCCCTAGCGCTCTCGTTCCACATCGGCATCACGCACCTGGCATCCGACGAGCGACAGGCCACGGATCTCTTGAGAGAGGCAGAACTGGCTCTCTACAGCATCGCCAAGGATCCCGTCATCCATGACGCTTACTACACGAGCGACCTCGACCAGAGAACCCGCGAACGGACCCAACTCACCAAAGAACTCCGCACGGCGCTCGAGAACGACGAGTTCCAACTCCATTACCAACCCAAGGTCGACCTCACCACGGACTCCCTCACCGCCGCAGAAGCCCTCATCCGCTGGAACCACCCCCAACGCGGCCTCCTCGCCCCAGGGACCTTCATCGCCGCTGCCGAACAGAGCGGACTCATCACACCCATCGGAACCTGGGTGCTCAACGAAGCCTGCGCCGCCCTACGACGCTGGCAGGACGAAGGGCTCGACATCGTACGCATCGCCGTCAACGTCTCCGTCGAACAGTTCCGCACCGGAACCCTCGTCACCGAAGTACGAAACGCCATCGAGCGCCACGGCATCTCCCCAGCGAGCCTCACGCTCGAGGTCACCGAATCCGTGTTCGTCACCGAAGTATCCGTCTTGCGCTCCCAACTCGACGAACTCCACGACCTCGGCATACACCTCGCGCTCGACGACTTCGGCAAGGGCTACAGCTCCCTCTCCTACCTCAAGAATTTCCATTTCGACGCTCTCAAGATCGACTACGCCTTCATCAAGGACATGCTCACCGACGACTACAGCCACACCGTCGTCCAGACCAGCATCCAGCTCGCCACCAGCCTGGGCGCCGAAGCCATCGCAGAAGGCATCGAAACACTTGCGCAACGAGACGAGCTCATCGCGCTCCGATGCCCCCAGGGGCAAGGCTTCTACTTCAGCATCCCACTCCAGGAGGAGGACTTCCGGTGGCTACTCCAAGAACACACGACCCTTCCCATCCCCGAATCACGATGACCCCTGCCTCACAGACCCCCTCCAGACGACGCGGCGAACCATGACGACACCAGGCCACCAATCCAAACGCGCCACCGGCCTGCCAGGCTTCGACAACGCCACCAACGGCGGCCTGCCCAACGCCGGCGCCACCCTCCTCATCGGCCCACCCGGCTCCGGGAAGACCAACCTCAGCCTGCAGATCGCGGCGCAGGCCGCGGAACGACACGAACCTACCGTCTTCATCACCTTCGAAGAACCCATCGAACAACTCACCGCCAACGCCGCATCGTTCGATTGGGGCCACACCCTCTCCAAGAACCCCCACCTCCACCTCCTCGACGCCCGCCCCCCAGCCAACGCAGCCTCCTCCGGAACCTTCGACGTCGAGGCCCTCCTCAACGTGGTCCCCACCATCACAGAACCGGACCACCCCACCTGGCTCGTGCTCGACGGCATCGACCAGCTCCTCGCCTACGAACACGACACCAGCACGGCCGTCCAACAGGTCCGCAACATCCAGGACTGGAGCCACAGGAACAACGTCACGACCATCCTGACGGGCAAACCGCCCAGCCCCCAACTCACCGGCTCCGACTACGTCGAAGCAGCAAAATACGCTCTCCCCACCGTCATCCAACTCACGGGCGAAGTCGAGCACCGCCATCTCATCCGGCGGCTGCGCATCCTCAAGTACCGTGGATCCGCCCACGCCACCAACGACATCCCCATCATCCTCGACGGCGCCGGATTCCATCTCCCCTACCACACCTACACGCCAACCCGACACCAACCGGCCTCCCACCAACGCATGTCCACCGGGATCCCCCGCCTCGACGACATCCTCGGCGGCGGCGTCTACGTAGGCTCCACCACCCTGATCTCGGGATCGCCAGGCACCGCGAAGACCAACCTCGCGCTCCACTTCGTCGCCGAAGCCGCGAAACGCAGCGAGCACGCGCTGTTCGTCAGCTACGACGAACCCGCCGACGTCATCATCCGCGACGCCACCTCCATCGGCCTCGACCTCCAACCCTACGTCGACAGCCACACCCTGACCTTCCACGCCGTCCCAGCCTGGACATCCGTCGCGGAAGAACACGTCCTCGCACTCCAGAACCTCATCCACGACATGCAACCGAAAGTCCTCGTCATCGACCCCGTCTCCGCCCTGTTCAAGACGACCGAAAGCGACAACGCCTACCTGAGCATCGAACAGATCCTCACCACCACGCGCGCCAACGGCGTCACCACCATCCTCACATCGCTCCTCCACCACGGTGTCAACCGCGCCGACGAGACCGTCAGCCACACCTCGACCCTCGCCGACACCTGGATCGCACTGGACTACAGCATCATCGGAGGCGAACGCAACCGCGCCCTCTCCATCGTGAAGTCCCGCGGAACCCGCCACTCCAACCAGGTGCGCGAACTCCTGCTCTCAAGCGAAGGGATCGACCTTGCCGACGTCTACCACCTCGGCAGCGAAGTCCTCATGGGAACCGCACGCCTCTACGCCGAGAGCCAGGACGCAGACCAGCAGCGCCGCACCCAACGAGAACGCCGACAGAAACGACGCAGCCTCGAAAGCCAGCTCGACGCAACGGAAGCCAGGCTTCAAGAACTGACTGCAGAACAGAAGCGCCTGCAAGACGTCCTCAAAGCCGAGGAAGACGAAGACGCCGAAGCCGAACGACAGACCATCAACCAGATGGAAACCATCGTCACAGAGCGAAGAAGAGGGCAAAGTCGAGCAACCCGACCCGACGAGCAACCGATCGAACCAAGCGACGAGCCATGACGCTCCCACCTCCGACGAACGGGGACCAAACCAACATGGGCGCACCCCCACAACTGAGTTCCCGTCTCGTCCTCCTCATCACCGGAACCTCACCGCGATCCCAACGAGCACGAGACAGGCTCAACGAAGCTCTTCGAAGCCTGGACGCCGAAGGCCTCCACGCCGACGAGATCGACCTCCTCACGCACCCGCGAGCCGCCCTCGAGTTCGGCATCTATGCCTCACCCGCCCTCCTCTGGGAAACCCAAGGCCAAGCCATCACCGTCCTCTACGGCGACCTGACCGACGAGCAAGCCCTCCTCCAATTCCTCACCGCACCACCATCACCTTGACCGCGCACGCCTGACGAAGGGCCACCGCGCAACCACGCGCTACCAGCGGTAGTACCGATGTCTCAGTTCCTATGTTCTATACAGGTCTTATGTTCTATACAGGTGCCATTGACACGTCTTGCGCGAATGAGCCTGGCTCGTGAACGATCGGGGCAGGGTCAAGGTCCACGGTCATCCCAAGTGGACAGCCAACCGACCGCTCGACGATCGCCCTTTCGACAACCTCAGCGTTGCTGACACGAGTATCGGCGGCAGAGGGGCCCGGCACCAAGCGCAACGGCGTCCACGACACCTGCACAACTCCACGCCGCAGAGCGTTCGTGCGCATGGCGGGCAACCTGCCGATGACTCTCAACCATACGAACCGGTACCATGTACTACGCCCCAGGCCCGGCCCGGTAGTGCGCCCAACGGAGATGAAGGGGGCCTCGATGAAGACGCTGAAGCACCTGACGCTGACCCTCATGGGCGTGGGAGCCCTGCTGTCGTTCGCCGTGGGCCAGAGCGCCGCTGAGCGTAGCGTGGTAGGGGCATGGGAAGGCAACCTCGTCGTAGGTCAGACATCGCTCCGCATCTGGCTCGAGGTCACGAAGGACCCGAGCGGCGGCCTCACCGCCACCCTCCTCAGCCTCGACCAGGGCGCCTCACCGATCCCCTGCACCGCGGTCACCCTTCAAGGCGACACCTTCAGCTTCGAGGTGCCCGCCATCAATGGCAGCTACACCGGCAGGCTCGATCGCCAACGGCAACAGTATCGACGGCACCTGGACGCAGGGCCGGTCCCTGACCCTCACGCTGCAACGGCAACCAGATGGTGCCCAACCACCGGTAGCCACCAGAGCCGAGGCCTGCACAGCCTCCCGTACTCCTCGACCAGCTCAAGGCCGCTCTCGATCGGGAGTTCCAACCCGTGATCGGCAAGCCCGTCTTGAACGCCTCGGCCGGCATCGGCATCGTCATCGGCGTCTACCAAGACGGCCAGCGACGCCTCTTCGCCTATGGTGCCGCCGACCCCGACTCCATCTTCGAGATCGGCTCCGTCACCAAGACCTTCACCGGCCTGGTCCTCGCCCAGATGGTCGCGCAACACAAGGTCACGCTGAACGACCCCATCCGCACACTGCTGCCCGTCCGGCACCGTCACCAAGCCCGCTGGCCCCGAGATCACCCTGCTCGACCTCGCCACCCAGCACTCCGGCCTCCCCCGCCTTCCCTCGAACCTCAAGGCGAACGCCAGCCCCGCCAACCCTTATGCCAGCTACGGCCCCGAAGGAGCTCTACGCATTCCTCCAACAACATGGCGTGGCGCTCCCACAGACACCGACGTACCTCTACAGCAACCTCGGCTACGGCCTGCTCGGCTTCGCGCTCGCCCGCCACGCAGGCGAACCCTACGCCCAACTCATCGAGGACCAGATCACCACGCCCCTCCACATGACCAGCACGGCCGTCGACCTCCCAACGAACGAGAAGCCACACCTTATCCAAGGACACGATGCCGCCAACGCACCCGTACCCTCCTGGACGTTCGACGCACTCGCAGGCGCCGGGGCCCTACGATCGAATGCCGGGGACCTCCTCACCTACCTCGCCGCTCAACTGCACCCCACATCCATCTCCACCGGCGCGCAGCCAGGGCCGGCAGAGACGCTGAGCAGGGCCATCTCCATGACCCACGAGCTCCGGGCCGACGGCCCGACAGGCATGAAGGTCGGCATGGACTGGCTCTACCAGGAGGCCAACGGTATGTACTGGCACGACGGCGGTACGGGCGGATTCACATCGTTCGTAGCGTTCCAACCCGCACACGATCGGGCCCTTGTCGTCCTCTACAACCGCGAGGACATCGGCACCACTGCCACCCCCTTCACGCAACGCGTGGCCGCCAACGTCCTCGCTCTCCTCTCCGGAACACCAGCCCCACCGCTGCAGTGAGTCCCACGGCCTGAAGCGATCGGTAAGAACACCACTCAGGGCGACCTGTTGACGACCTGCCGACGAATCATCGCTGACCTACGGGCGGTAGAGGCAGAGATCCATTGTTTACGTTCTACACGAGTGTCCTACGACATACCTTCGGCGGTCACGCGTCGCTCCACAACGGCCGCCGCAAGAACGAGGCTCGCTTCCGGTCACGCTCACAGTCACGCCGCCCTCCGGTCAGCAATCGCCGCGCAACATTCGTTGCCACGCTCGTCTCGACCCGCGCGCTGCCACCTGGCTGTGGGCAACAGGCCATGCAGAACGACAGCGTGCGATCTGGCCGCGGCGCCATGAAAGCCGTGGCCTTCACGGATCCTGGACCAACTCGGTAACTCGTGCGCGCACCGCATCGCGCACGTCGCGGAACACCACCAGGCGTTCGGCCTCGGTCCCAGGCGCGGCGGAGGGATCGGGGAAGCTCCAATGGTGTCGGGCGGGATGCCCGGGGAAGGTCGTGGGGCAGTTCCGCTCGGCACGCTCGCAGACGGTGATGACGTGGTGGAAGGAGCGGCGGCCCAGGTACTCCTTGACGCTCTTGCTGCGTTGACCCCGGAGGTCGAGGTCGATTACGTCCATGACGCGGCGCGTCAGTGGGTGGATGCCTCTGGGCTCAAGTCCGGCGCTGAACGCCTCGAAGCGACTGTCGGCCAGGCGCCGGAGGAAGGCCTCCGCCATCTGGCCGCGGGCGCTGTTGCCGGTGCACAGGAAGAGCACGCTGGTCCGGGTCACGGCCGGCACCTATCCCTCGGTGACGAGTTCGGCGGCGAGCTCGGCGTCGCTCGGGACGCTTCCGCGGGCGAGCGCCTCGACGAGCCGTCGACTCATGCGCTCGATGCCGTCCCTCACCCTCCGCCAGGCGTCGAGGTCCAGGCCGCTCGGATCGGGCACGCTCACGTGCCGACGCGTGGTGCGCGCCGGGTAGGCCGGGCATGCCTCGTTGGCGTCATCGCACACCGTGAGCACCACATCGAAGGCCCACGGAGTGGGGACCTCGAACAGCGTCTTGCTGGTATGGGCGCCGAGATCGACACCAACCTCCGCCATCACAATCACGGCGTCCTCCTTCACCCTGGTCTTCTCCGTGCCGGCCGACCACACCTCGAGCTCGAGCCCGGCCTCCCGGACGTGGTGGCGCAGCCACCCCTCCATCATCTGGCTGCGGGCGCTGTTGTGGGTGCAGAGCACCAGCAGGCGCCTCACTCGCCCTCCCGCCGGGGAGCCGCGGCCGACCCCCGCGAAGGCCGAACCGAGGCGCCGACCGGGACGTCCGTGGGTCCGAACCAGCGCCGACGAAGCGCCAGCGCTACGTTGACCAGCCCGATCATCACCGGCACCTCGACCAGCGGGCCGATGACGGCCGTGAACGCCACCGCCGAGCCGATGCCGAATACCGCGATCGCCACTGCGATCGCCAGCTCGAAGTTGTTGCTGGCGGCTGTGAACGCCAGCGTGGTGGTCACGGCGCCATCGGCACCGAAACGCCGACCCATCCAGAAGCTGACCAGGAACATGATGACGAAGTACAGCACCAGCGGCAGGGCGATGCGCAGCACGTCCAGCGGGATGCTCAGGATGAGCCCGCCCTTGAGGCTGAACATCACGACGATGGTGAACAGCAGCGCGACCAGCGTGATGGGGCCGATCACGGGCAGGAAGCGCTCCTCGTACCAGGCGCGACCCTTCACGGGGATCAGCACCACGCGACTCAACACGCCCAATGCGAACGGCACCCCCAGGTACAGCAGCACCGCGCGCGCCACCTCACCCATGGAGATCGCCACGACATGCCCCTGCAGCCCGAGCCAGGTCGGGAGAAGGGTCGCGAACAGGTATGCGTAGACGCCGTAGAACAGGACTTGAAAGAGGCTGTTGAGGGCCACCAGCCCGGCCGCATACTCCCGGTCACCGCTCGCCAGGTCGTTCCACACGATCACCATGGCGATGCACCGCGCCACCCCGATCAGTATCAACCCCACCATGTACTCGGGCCGGTCACGCAGGAACAGCAGCGCCAGGCCGAACATCAGCAGCGGCCCGATGACCCAGTTCTGCACCAGGGACAGTGCCAGCACCCGGACGTTCCCGAACGCTCTGGGGAGCCGCTCGTAGCGCACCTTCGCCAGCGGCGGATACATCATCAGAATCAGCCCGATGGCGATGGGCACGTTGGTGGCCCCGACCTGCACGCGCTGCAACAGGTCCTCCACGCCGGGCACCAACGCGCCCAGCCCGATGCCCGCGGCCATGGCCGCGAAGATCCAGACGGTGAGGAAGCGGTCCCGAGCTGTGAGCCCACGAGCCACGGCGGTTGGCTGGTTCATCGGTGTCCGTCTCCTGGAGCCGGCACGTGCCCGGCGCGCGCGCCCGTGCAATCGGTGCCCGGCGACGTCCCCGTCACACGACTCAGGTCGCGGACGAGGGCGAGCGCTCCCAACGCCCACGGATGGGGAAGCTGCCGCCTCGCAACGAGCCGAGGACCGTGCTGTTCCGCTCGGTCAGCTCGATCAGGCGGGCGATCCGATCGTCGGATGCGGGGCTGTCGACACGGAGCACGTAGTCGACCCCGGTGATGCTCGGGGGGCGGTCCTGCCGGGTGGCGGTAAGGTCCACGGAGGCGGCGCGCACGTCGACCTTGCTGGCCTCCGAGACCATCCCGAGACCCGTGAGCAGGCAGGTGCCGATGGCCGTGAGCAGGGTCTCGACGGCGTTCGGCCCGGCGTCCGGGTCACCCCGGTGGGCCCCCGTGTCCAGCGTGAACTGCCGGATGGTGGCGCGCGCGTGCAGGCCGTCGCGACTCCGCTCGACGTGGGCCTCGTAGCGCTGACCCGTGGTCGGCACGTCGCTCATGGCCTGGCCAGGAAGCCTTCGAGCTGCTGCGGGCTCGGCACCCGCCCCGCCAGCACCACCTGCTCGTCGATGACCAGGGCGGGCGTGGACATGACGCCGTACGCAAGGATGGCGGCGTAGTCGGTCACCTTCTCGACGTCAGCCTCGATGCCCTTGTGCTCCAGCACGAGCCGGACGTTGGCTTCCAGCCGCTGGCAGTTGGGGCAACCGGAACCTAGGACTTTGATGGTCATGGCGTGCGTCTCCTGTTCCCGCCCGGAATGGGGCGGCGCATGGGTCTGCTAGAGAACAGCGTTGAAGAGGAAGCCGGTGGCGAGGATGCCAGTACCCACCACGGCGACGTAGAGGGCGATGAGGCGAGGCTTGAGCACGCGCCGGAGGATGATCATCTCCGGCAGCGACAACGCCACGACCGCCATCATGAACGCCAGCGTGGTGCCCATCGCGAGGCCCTTGGCATGCAGCGCCTCGACCAGCGGCAGGATGCCGGCGGCGTTGGAGTAGAGGGGGATACCCAGCAGCACCGCCACCGGCACGGCCAGCGGCTGGCTGGGACCGGCGTACTTGAGGAAGAAGCTCTGCGGCACCCAACCGTGGATGGCGGCGCCCAGGCCGATGCCCACCAGCAGGTAGGGCCAGATCTTGCCGAGGATGGTCTTGACCTCCTCGGTCCCCATCTGAAGGCGCTCTCCCCAGGTGAGCTGGCGGCTGGGGTCGAGCACCTGCCCCCCGAGGCGCGTCTCGAACACGAACGGCTCGACCCACCTCTCGAGGTGGAGGCGACCGAGCACCATGCCGGCCAGGACCGCCAGCGTCAAGCCGCTGACGAGGTAGAGCACGGCGATGCCCCAGCCGAACATGCCGAAGAGCATCACCAGCGCGATCTCGTTGACCATCGGACTGGCGATGAGGAACGACAGGGTGACGCCGAGCGGAACGCCGGCCGCCACGAAGCCGATGAACGCGGGCACGGCGCTGCATGAGCAGAACGGTGTGACCACGCCGAGGCCGGCCGCCAGCGCGTTGCCAGCGCCCTCGCGGCGGCCCCCCAGCAGCGCGCGGGTGCGTTCGACACTGAAGAAGCTGCGGAGGACGGTCACGATGAAGATGATGCCGGCCAGCAACAGCACGATCTTCACCGTGTCGAACAGGAAGAAGTGCACCGCGTCGCCCGCCCGGGTCGACGGGGCCAGGCCGAGCGCGTCGTACACCAGCCAGTCGAAGACGGGGCCGTTGGCGAGGTAGAGCGCCGACCCACACCACCGCGGCCAGACCGAGCCGGACCACCGGGAAGGCGCCGACGCCGGGCGCCGACGCCGTGGCCTTCATTCCCCCACCCCGTCCCGGGCGCAGGCGTCCACGCAGGTCGAGAGGTCGAGCCCGAGCCGGGCCGGGTCGGGCGGAAGGGCCCCCGCCAAACGCCCGAGGGCCGCGGCGTTCAGGCTGTAGTCGATCCAGCGGCCGCGTCGTTCCCCGTCGATCAGGCCCGCCTCCCGCAGCACCTTGAGGTGGTGGGAGAGCAGGTTGCCGGGCACGTCGACCGCCTCCTGGATCTCGCACACGCAATGCGTGCCGTCCGCCAGTACCGCCAGGATGCGCAGGCGGGTGGGGTCGCCGAGGGCCTTGAAGGCGCTCGCGAGGGTTTCGGCGGTATCCCCGGGAGCCGATTCAATGAACGCTGTTTCAACGGCTGTTGATGCAACCATGCTTGTAGCGTACTGCCGAGCCCGAGGGCCGTCAAGAGGCGCGTTCCGGGACGCGAACGAGCTCGACGGCTTCGTGCGGGAGCTAACGCTCGAAGGCTGCGCCGCGCATGGCGGGGAGGTTCACGAGCCAAACGCGCGGCCGCGCTAGTCCGTTGGCGCCTCCAGCGTCATGTGCCGGCAACCTCGAGCCGCTCCGTGCTTCGCTGGAGCTGCGGAAGGAACGCCTCGGCAGCCGAGCGGCCGATCGCAATGAGTCGCTCGAGTTGGTCGAAGTCGAAGATGCCGATCTCGGGCGGAACGGGAACGACGAGCCGGATGTCGGCCTCGTCGAGCTCCTCCATCTGGAGTTGGTGGGCGGTGATGGCGTTGGCGCGGAGCAGGAGTCCGAGGCCGGTCCGGGGCATGACCGGCTCCAGCGGCGACGTGACGCTGACGGCCATCACGACATCCGCTCCGAGCGAGCGGGTGACGCGAACCGGGACGTTGCTGACGACACCCCCATCGATGAGCCAACGCGATCCCCAGGGAACGGGCGTGAAGACGCCAGGCAAGGCGGCGCTGGCATGGAGGGCCCTGGCAAGGTTGCCCTCTCGCAACACCACGAGCTCGCCGGTCAGCAGGTCGGCGGCCGTGGCAGCGAACGGCGTGGCGAGCTCCTCGATGGCGCGTTGCGCCACGATGGCATCGAGATGGCGCTCCAAGCGCATGCCGGAGTCGCGCCCCAGACCTAAGAGATCGTGTTCCAGGTAGCTTGCGGCTTCGACCAGGCCGGCGGCCCGCTGCCGGAACGAACCTGGCCGCCAGGGGTTGCCCGGAGCCTCCGAAAGGAGCTCGGCCAGGCGAGCGGGCGCATCCACGATGCCAGGGTCGGCGGCGTACAGACCCCCGACGATGGCGCCGATGGAGGCCCCTGCGATGGCGTCGATGGCGATACCGGCTTCTTGGAGGACCTGGAGGACGCCCACGTGCGCGAGACCGCGCGCGCCACCGCCACCCAGGGCGACCCCCAGCCGGTCCGCCGGTCCGACCCTGCGGGTCCGGAAGCGTACCGGGGGCCGGATGCCTCGATCGACGGCCTCTGGAAGTGCCAGCTCTGCGGTCATGACGGCGCCACCTCTCTAGCGGTCCGCCCCGGCTGGGCGGTCCAACTCCGGCAGGTTCACGGTCCCGGTGATGGCCGTGATCAGCGCGTCCGCGTCGACGTCGGGCCCGAAGAGCGCTTCGAACAGGACCGCGTCGAGGAAGGTCCGGGCCACGGCCTGCGCGATGTCGGGCTCGATCCTCTGACCTGCCGCTTCGCTCAGGGCCCGCCCGAGGTCGGCGAAGGCGCGCTCGCGCGTGTCGTTCCAGTGCGCCCGCACCTGCTCGCGCTGAAGGATCTCCCGCACCATGATGCGCAGCATCGGGGCCGAATGCCTCGCCATCGGGTAGATGCTGGTGCCCACCCGCCGCAGCAGCTCGTAAGCGTCGGGCCGGGGATCGCTCGCGGCGATGCCGTCGATGGTCGCGCTCAACCGCGGAAAGGCCGTGCGTTCATCGATGAGCGCCTCGAGCAGACCCTCCTTGGCGCCGAAGTAATGGAAGATGAGGCCCGTCGCCACGCCCGCGGAACGCGCGATGCTGGCGATCGGGCTGCCGTCGAATCCGCGTTCGGCGAACAGCTCCATCGCCGCATCCAGGATGGCGGCGCGCGTCCCCGCTCCGCCCCCGGCTTCCTTCGGCCTCCGACCGAGCGGGCGCTTCCCGGACGCCAGGGCCTTACGGCGCGTCCCTTCCTTCGCTTCGTCTCCGCCACGCCTCACCGTCGCGCCGCTCCGTTCAGCCCGTCGCGAGACCCATCGCTCGAGCAGGGAGCGAAGCGGCTGGGGGCGCGCTCCTTGGAGCGCACCCCCAGACCCGCCTTCACCACTCGTTCCGTTTCAGCCCCGACGCGGACGCCGACGTCGAACTGCCACGACGTCGCGAACCCGCTCATGCCGGCGTCGCGGTTCCCTTGGCGCCGCCGATGGCCGCCAAGGCCACGATCGCACCAAGCGCGATGACCACACCGACGATCCAGGCATTCCACGCGGCGGAGGCCGCGCCCGCGAAGCCCAGCAGCCACGGCGCGAGGAAGACCCACGCCGCCGAGATCACCAGCCACCACTGAGCGCCACGCGAGCCGGGCGCGGCCAGCGCCCACAACGCGAACGCCATCACCACCAGCCCGAGGATCCAAGCGTTCCACGCGGCGGAGGCACTACCTGCGACACCGATCAACCACGGCGACACGAACAGCCAAGCTCCCAGGATCAGGTTCGTCCAGTCTTGCCAGCGTGACCAAGTCTTCATCGCGTACCTCCTTCGGTCAGAGAACTAACTGACCGTTCAATTCATATTAATCGTGAGCGGCCGTGCCGTCAAGCGCCCGGGGGGGAGATCGCGACCGTCCAGCCAAACCAGAAAACGTCTCTGGACGCTCCGTCGAACTGGCCGTATCATCCTGATCGTTCGGGACCGGCCGACGCCAGGTCCGTAGGCCAGCGATTCCGATGGGGTGGAGCCCCCTCCCCGGGTGGGCGGTCCGCTTGCGAGCGACGTACCGCCGCAAGAGGAGGCAACGGCACGCCACAGAGGAGGTAGCTTGAACGGGGTTGCCGTACACCAGAAGGTCCGGGTGGTCCTGCGACTGTTGCGAGACCAGGGTCGGAACCTTCATTGGAGGGGTACGTGGAGCGCAAGAGCGCCAAGAGCTGCCCGCACCGCAGGATCTCCTGGTCGCGACCGGAGCCGTGGGCCCAAGCGGCTTGCGGCCACGCCAAGGCTCAAGGGGCGGGGGCGCGACCGCCAGAACCAAGGCCCTACATCCATGCCCCCCCGGGCCCGCGCGGTTGCGAACCCATACCGTCCGTCCCACCCCCTTCACAAATCTTCGAAGTGAGGTAGCCCATGTTGGTTCCTTGGACCGTTGTGCTCATCGCCGCGGTGGTCGTCGGCTTCGTCACCTCTGCCCTCCGCATCTGGATCGACCGGGTCTTCTTCGTCATCATTCTGCTCACGCTGGGCCACCTGGCGATCAGGGAGGCCATCGCGTTGAACGTCATGGTCTTGCTCCTCGCCTCGCTCTCCCACGGACTCGTGCGGCGCGAAGGTTGGATCTGGGGGGAGTTCGCCCGCTTCCCGTCCTGGGAAGGCTGGGCGGCCGTGGTCGCGGGATTCGCGGGAGGAGCCCTGGGATGGGCATGGGGGCTTGGCCTCGCAGGCAAGGTCCTGCTCGGCGGGCTCGGCCTCTATGCCATTGCGATGGCGGTCCGTCTCGCAGTGGTGAAGCCGCGACCGGCCCGCCCAAGTGCCGGGCACCCAGGCTGGATCCTGCCGATTGCCCTCGGCGCCGGCGCCCTTACCGGGCTCATCTCGGCGGGCGGCAAGCCGTTCACGGTCCCGCTCTACAACCGAGCTCTTGGCCACCATTGGCCGGTCGCGTACGCCATCGCGACCTTCGGTACGATCGGCGCCGCTCTCGGCGCAGGCTTGACCCAACTCGCGCTGAACGGTTACAGCGTTCCCGAAGTGGAGACCGCCCTCGCGGCCTGGGCCGGAATCTCACTGTTCGCGCGGCTCACCGATCTGATCTGGAGCCCCAAGCTGATGAAGGCTACCGCGCTCGCCGTAGCGGTAGTACTCCTTCTGGTCGGCATTCGATTCAGCCTGGCCGCCTTCTAGGGTGCGGGGCGGACGCCGCCGGCCAAACACCACGTCGACCGTCGGCGGCCGACCGCAGAAGTCTTGATCCCGGGGGCGGCTGGCCTGGGGCCGGCTGCCAGGCGGGAGCCGGCGCCTTCCGTGGCGCATGACTCGCGAACCGTGTTGCCGCGCTCGGCCATGAGCGCGCGCGTTACCCAGGATTTGTCTGCTTCGCGGAAAGGTGGCAACGCTCACGCCGTCGAGATCACCGACTACCCCCAGGAGAAACCATGATCTCCGACGCAAGAACGAACGCACCCATCCACCCCGGCGAGATGCTCCTGGAGGAGTCTCTCGAGCCGATGCACATCACGCAATACCGCCTGGCCAAGAACATCTCCGTGCCAACCCGGCGCATCAACGAGATCGCCCACGGCAAGCGGGCCATCATCGCCGACACCGCCCTACGTTTCGCCCGCTACTTCGGCACCACCGAACGCTTCTGGTTCAACCTCCAGGCACGCTACGACCTCGAGCTGGCAACGGCCGGCGCAACTCCAGAGGACCCGCCTAACGGCTTGCGAAGGCGGTCAGGCGGGGATCGAACCGGATCGGAATCGCATCATCGACTTCCAAGAATTCGAAGTCAGGATGCCCCGGATTCATGACGATATTCTGCTGAAGTGGCATCACGGCGCTCGGGACGGCCAACGCCAAGAAAACGCCATCCACGCGCCAGGCCTCACCAACATCACGCGTGCCAGGGCCGATCGGGTTCGCATCCCAGTTTGCAGGCAGGTCTTCGGCGGGCAGCACGTAGACCGCATCATCCGGAAGCGCCGCCCGGATAGCAAGGCGACCCTCGAGCGCCGAGGCCGTCTCCGCATTCGCAAGGATCTCCAACGCTGCTAGCGCCGGCGTATCACTCGCATAGACCACACGCCGGCCACGATGATTCCAACGCCCAGGGCTATGGGCGGCGCCCTCACCCCCGAAGGCCGAACCGGCATGTCGGCTCGACGTGATCTACCACTCCACCATCAGGACGGAATGCCGAACTCGATGCGGCCCAAGAGATCCTCCACCTCCTGGACGCCCGCATCCGTTCTCGCCATGATCAACGGGCTCACGTTCCCGAGCGCACGCTTGGGAGTGCGCATCCACTGGCGCGCCTCGGCCTCGTCGCCGAGCACAGCCACCGCTCTCCCAAGCAACCTTGTGAGCCGGTAAACCCTGTCGCTCTCTTCAGTCGTCAGCCGCTTGGCCTTCTTCCTCCGGCTGAACGTACTCCGCGAGATGTCAACAGCCTCCAGTACCTCGCCCTCCGGAACGCTGATGTACTCCGCAAGCCGGGAAACCGACGCGCTCGCGAAACCCTTGCCAACCGCGCGGATCACGACCTCTGCATCATGTTCCTTCGGCAAACCGAGGATCCTCACCGTGATCTCGCGGGCACGCATCTCAGGCGTCTCGGTTCTCGATATCCTGTAGCCACGCTGAGTCGCCACGGAGCCTCCTCTTCGGTCAGCCCATATGGGCAAGACGATTTTAGCATGTGGCGACCGCTGAGGTGCGCCTCCTCGGGAACTCGCGCCGTCCGACGCTGAGTTCCCGTCGAAGAAGGATCGCCCGGCGAGCGTGGAAGCTCTCGGCGTAACCGTTCTGCCACGGTGAGCCCGGCACGGTGCCGACGATGCTGGTGGCGCCTCCGGACGCGCTGCAGCGCATCGATGGGCTTCCGTTGGCATGCTTCGAATGACAAACGTCAGCACCTCATCCTCACGAACCGCACTGGTGGCCGCCGTTCCCTGGTGAGAGAGTGGGCGCATGAACGCGATCCAGTTCTCTTCCGTGGTCAAGCAGTACGGCGCTATCCGCGCCGTCAACTCCCTCGACCTGTCCATGGAAAGGGGTCAGAGCGTCGCGCTGCTCGGTCCAAACGGCGCCGGCAAGAGCACGACCATCAGCATGCTGCTCGGTCTCGCCATCCCGGATGCGGGCAGCATCGAAGTATTCGGCCTTACCCCCCAAGATGCCGTAAGGGAGGGTCTGATCGGTGCCATGCTGCAGGAGGGGGACCTCGTACCCGGCCTCAAGGTTCGCGAGCTGATCGACTTCATCCGGCGCCTGTACCCGGACCCGCTCGGACTCGACGAGATCTTGCGGCTCGCCGACCTCACCGAGCTGGTGGATCGCCGCACCGACAAGCTCTCCGGCGGTCAGGCCGAACGCGTGCGTTTCGCCCTCGCAATCGCCGGTCAGCCGCATCTACTCGTACTCGACGAACCCACCGCCGCGATGGACGCCTCCTCCCGGCGTGCCTTCTGGGCCAGCATGCGCGCATACGCCGCACAAGGCCACACCATCCTGTTCGCGACCCACTACCTCAGAAGCAGATGACAACGCCGACCGCATCGTCGTCATCGACCACGGTCATGTCATCGCCGACGGTACGGCCGCGCAGATCAAGGCAACGACCGGCACCCGCGCCGTCCGCTTCACGCTGGGAAGCCAGCCTGCCGCCAGCCTGCACGAGCTGGCAGGCGTCACAACGGTAGAGATCCGAGACGATGTGGCGCTCTTGCGCACCAGCGATCCGGACGAAACGCTCCACGCGCTGTACGCATCGGGACTGCGTATCCGCGACCTCGAAGTCGACGGCGCCAACCTGGAAGAGGCGTTCCTGTCGCTAACGGCCGACGCCGCCTGAGGAGGTATGAGACATGAGAGCCATGCTCCGCTACACCAGGCTCGAAGCTCAGCGCATTCTTCGCGAACCGCGCTTCGCAATCTTCACTGTTGCCGTTCCCCTCGCCCTGTTCCTGGTCGACGCCAGCATCTTCAAGAGCTCGGGAGGATTCGACGGCATCGCCATCGGCAAGTACCTCATGGTCAGCATGGCCGTCTTCGGAGCCACCTCCGCGGCGCTGAACGCAACCGGCGCACGCCTCGCCGAGGAACGCCGGAGCGGCTGGCTCCGCCAACTCAACATCACGCCGCTGTCCGCCTGGTCGGTCGTAGCCGCCAAGACGCTCGCCTCGATGACGCTCACGCTCCCGGCCGTCACTCTCATCTACCTCTTCGGAGCGCTAACCCAAGGGGTCACCCTCCAGGCGTGGCAATGGCTCGCGCTACTGCTGGCAAGCTGGCTCGGATCGCTCCCCTTCGCCGCACTCGGCGTGCTCATCGGCTCCGCCGGCAACGTCGACACGTCGCAGCCCCTGGTCACCGGCTCGATGTTCTTCCTCAACATCTTCGGCGGCATCTTCATCCCGCTCCAGGTGCTCCCCAAGACCATGGCGCACATCGCAGCCATCCTTCCATCGAACCGCTACGCGGAACTCGGCTGGGACATCGCCAACGGCCACGCCCCCAGCACCCTCGCCATCGCCGTGCTCGCAGCCTGGACGATCGGGCTTTGCGCCACTGGTGTGCTTGCCTACCACAGAGGTACCGTCCAATCATGAACCCGGGTGAACCCCGAACCGCGGAGACCGTTGCCCAGCCGCTGACCAGCCGCAACGGTCTCTACGGTCGCGTCCTGGGGATCTTGTTCCTCGCCTACCCTTTCATCGACATCGTCACGCATCGGCGAGGTGCGACCATCGCCATCGCCGGCACACTCCTGCTTCTCTTCGCAGCCGCCTACTTCGGAGCGTTCGCAGGCAGCCTGATGCGAACCAGACGCGGAAATCAGCTCGCCGCAGGTTGCCTGGCAAGCATGGCCGCGCTCGCCATCGCCTTGCCCTTCCTCTACGGTAGGAGTTGGATCGTGCTGTCCTTCTACGTTGCGATCCTGCTGACCATCAGGCTGCCGCAACGTCCCGCGATCATCGGCATCAGCCTCGTCGTGGCATTCCTGTTCGTCCAGGCCCTCCTCCTTCAGGAACCTGTCGAGGATGCCGCCATGAGCGCCATCGCAGCGGCCGCCATCGGTGGCCTGATGCTGGCGTTCGTCAACACCCGAAGGCTCGTCTCGGAGCTTCGAAGCGCCCAGGATGAAGTCGCGCGGCTAGCCGTCGCCAACGAGCGGCTCCGCTTCGCGAGGGACCTGCACGATCTTCTCGGCCATACGCTATCGCTCATCGCGCTCAAGAGCGAGGTTGCCAGGAAGCTCGGCCGCAGTCAGCCCGAGCGGGCGGCACAGGAGGTCGCCGATGTCGAGAGAATCGCCCGCGACGCCCTCACCGAAGTGCGCGAGGCGGTGACCGGGTATCGCCAACAAGGGTTTCGATACGAGCTCGACCATGCGCGATCGACGCTGGCCGCCGCCGGCGTGACAGCGGTCGTGCGAACCAGCGGTGGCACTCCGCCCGAGGCGCTCGACCAGCTCTTCGGATGGGCCCTGCGTGAAGCCGTCACCAATGTCGTGCGCCATGCCCAGGCCCGCCGCTGCGAGATCACCGTCGGTCGCGACGACCGTGGCGTTCACTTGCGCGTGAGCGATGATGGCAACGGTGGGCCCAAGGCCGCCCCGGGCAACGGCCTCACTGGGTTGGCCGAACGGGTTGCGGCCGCTAACGGCAACTTCAACGCAGGCCCCGGACCCGCCGGAGGGTTCACCCTCGACATCTCTGTGCCGCTCGCCGACCTGATCCAGGAGCAGCCTCGCGAGCGACGCCCGATCGCAGGCAGAGGAATCGAATCATGATCCGCGTGGTGTTGGCAGAAGACCAGGCCATGGTCCTCGGAGCGCTCGCCGCGCTCCTCGAGTACGAAGGGGACATCCAGGTCGTGGCGCAGGCCGCCGACGGCACTGCTGCGCTGGAAGCCGTCACCGAGCTTCGTCCTGATGTCCTCGTCACCGACATCGAGATGCCCGGCATGACTGGGCTCGAGCTCGCAGCGGCCGTGCGAACCCGGAACCTCGCCGTCAGAGTTGTGGTGCTGACGACCTTCGCGCGACCCGGCTACCTACGCCAGGCCCTCGACGCAGGCGCAAACGCCTACCTTCTGAAGGCCGCGCAAGCCGACGAGCTCGCGGAAGCCATCCGGCGCGTCCATGCCGGCGGCACGGTGGTCGACCCGAAGCTTGCTGCCGAAGCCTGGGGCGAGCCCGACCCCCTCACCCTTCGCGAGCGCCAGGTGCTCCGGCTGGCGGGACAGGGCCGCACCGGCGCTCAGATCGCCGCCGAACTCGGCCTCACCGAGGGCACCGTGCGCAACTACCTGTCCGAAGCGATCAGCAAGCTCGGCGCGGCCAACCGTGTGGAGGCTGCACGCATCGCCCTCGAGCGCGGCTGGCTGTAGGACACTGGCTCGCGCATACGTCTTCGACAATCGCTTGCTTGTGGCTGACGAGGCAGAGCATCCTTGGCGCCCGAACACCCAAACCCCCTAGGCGGTTGCCGGGAAGCACGCATCAGGGACACTGCCCAGGGCGACACCTTGACCACCCGCAGAAGAATCATCGCTTACCAGCGGTAGTGCCGAGTGCCTAGTTCTTACGTTCTACACCAGGTTTCTGCGAACATTCTTCCGGGCCTAGCATCAAGCCGTCACCACCAAGGGTAACGGCGTCCGCAGCCCCAAGCTCGACGAACCTACCCGCGCCAACCGCCCCAGGCTCCAAAATGGAGGCCATTCCATCTAGGTTAGGATGGCACTTCCGCGCATCGTGGAACCGAAAAAGTGCGCCAGGGGAGGCCTCCATGCACCGCTCTCGTACCATCGTCCTAGCTCTCTCTACGCTCGCCCTGGCCCTGACGCTGGCAGCCTGCACCCAACCATCCACCAGCATCGACCTGCAGCTCGCCAACGCATCCATCACCGTACAGCCCGGCAACAGCTCCTCCCTCGCGCTCTCGGCAGTCCCCAAGGGCGGGTTCACCGGAACGCTCGACCTCACGCTCGTCGACACCCAGGGCAAAGCCGCAAGCGGCTTCGCCCTCACCCCCACCACTCTCACCCTCCAAGGCACCCAACCCAACCTAAGCGGCATCACCCTCCACGCAGCCAGCACCGTCTCCGCGGGAAGCTACCCACTCCTCCTCGAGGCGAGCAGTAGCAGCGTCAGCACCAGCCTCCCGCTAAGCGTCACGGTCGACCCCAACCCCACCCCAGACTTCAGCTTCGCCGCCAGCCCCCTCACGCTCCCGACCACGCCCGGTGGCCACGCCACCACCACCGTGGTCGTCGCGCCGCAGAACGGCTTCGCCGGTACCATTACCCTCTCCCTGGTAGACAGCCAAGGAAACACCCCCACCGGCCTCACCCTCACCCCCGCCACCGTCACCGTCACCGACACACAACCCACCCTGGCCAGCATCACCGTGCACGTAGCCAGCACGGTAGCGACAGGCAGCTACCCCCTGCTGCTGCAAGCCAACGGCGGCGGAGCCAACGCCAGCCTGCCCCTCAACGTGACCGTCCAACCCACCCCAGTCCCCGACTTCAGCCTCGCCGCATCACCCGCCACCCTCACCACCGGCCTCGCCGGCAACGCCACCACCACCCTCCTCCTCGCCCCACAGAACAGCTTCAGCGGTACCCTCAGCCTGACCCTCGAGAACCGCAGCGGAAACGTCGCCGGCGGCGCCAGCATCAGCCCAACGACCGTGACGCTAGCTGCGGGACAGAGCACCGCCATCCCCATCAGGCTCACAGCAGCCAGCAGCCTCCCAGCAGGCACCCACACCTACATCCTCAACGCCACCGGCAACGGCATCGCCCACACCACTCCCCTAACCCTCGTACTATCCAGCACCGCCACCGGCACCTTCAACACCGCCGCCACCTACCCCACCGGCAACCACCCGAACTCCGTAGCGATCGGCGACCTCAACGGCGACGGCAAACCCGACCTCGCAGCCGCCAACCCCGGAGGCAACACCGTCAGCGTCCTGCTCGGCAACGGCGACGGCACCCTCAACACCGCCACCAACTACCCCACCGGCCGCTACCCGAACTCCGTGGCGATCGGCGACCTCAACGGCGACGGAAAACCCGACCTCGCCACCGCCAACAGATCCAACGACGGCGCATCCATCCTCCTGGGCAACGGCGACGGCACCTTCAACACCGCCACCAACTACCCCGTCAACGGTGTGGCCTCCGTCGCGATCGGCGACCTCAACGGCGATGGAAAACCCGATGTCGCCACCGCCAACATCGGCGACAACACCGTCAGCGTTCTCCTCGGCAACGGCAACGGCACCTTCAACACCGCCACCAACTACCCCACTGGCGGCGGTCCGATCTCCGTGGCGATCGGCGACCTCAACGGCGACGGAAAACCCGATCTCGCCACCTCCAACTTCGGCGGCAACACCGTCAGCGTTCTCCTCGGCAACGGCAACGGCACCTTCAACACCGCCACCAACTACCCCACCGGCCGCTACCCGAGCTCCGTGGCGATCGGCGACCTCAACGGCGACGGCAATCCAGACCTCACCATCGCCAACTCCGGCAGCCAAACCGTCAGCGTTCTCCTCGGCAACGGCAACGGCACCTTCAACACCGCCACCAACTACCCCGTCAACGGTGTGGGCTCCGTCGCGATCGGCGACCTCAACGGCGATGGAAAACCCGATCTCGCCACCGCCAACGCCGTCGACAACACCGTCAGCGTTCTCCTCGGCAACGGCGACGGCACCTTCAACACCGCCACCAACTACCCCACCGGCGGCGGTCCGATTCCCGTGGCGATCGGCGACCTCAACGGCGACGGCAAACTCGACCTCGCCACCGCCACCATCGGCGGCGTATCCGTGCTGCTCGGCCAGTGACCCATCGCGGCCGGGGCGCCCAACACCGAACCAGGCGCCCCGGCCATCCTGCCGCAACGACAGCGCGGAACGACCCGTTGACCACCTACCGAAGAATCATCGCTCGCTCACCAGCGGTAGTGCCGATTACCTAGTTTTTACGTGCAGCACAGCGTTTTTGCGACCATTCTTTCGGCTTTGGCATCGAACCGTCAACTCCCAACGCAAACGCGCGAGCGCTCAGACGACTATTCTCTCGTTTCAAAGCGTTGCAGGCGCCAGGTAGGGAGAGGGGGCACGGAGTTGCTGCACGCCGCACCGTAGGAGCCAGGCGAACGTCTGAATGGAACCGACGAACTGGCCCTGGCGTAGACCGTCTTCTCACGCGTCCTGCACTGGCAGAAGCAGGTACCGGATGGATTCCGATTCGAGCAGCGTTGGGCCTCCGAGACCCTCAGCGACGTCCAGGGA